>NZ_JAKEUQ010000005.1 GCF_022397955.1 Vibrio sp. Isolate32
CAGTATAACTACAAAGATTTGCTGCGGTCGTGGCGGAATTGGTAGACGCACCAGATTTAGGTTCTGGCGCCGAGAGGTGTGAGAGTTCAAGTCTCTCCGACCGCACCATTATTTAGATGTCTTAAATGATGTCATTGTTGGGCTATCGCCAAGCGGTAAGGCACCGGCTTTTGATGCCGGCATTCCCTGGTTCGAATCCAGGTAGCCCAGCCACTATTTATAACTCCTTGCTAATAGCAATGAGCACAACGTTTTATTGAGTTACCAATACTCAGTATAACTACAAAGATTTGCTGCGGTCGTGGCGGAATTGGTAGACGCACCAGATTTAGGTTCTGGCGCCGAGAGGTGTGAGAGTTCAAGTCTCTCCGACCGCACCATTATTTAATAATGAATAGATTAGATTTATTATTGGCTACTTAGCTCAGTTGGTTAGAGCACATCACTCATAATGATGGGGTCGCAGGTTCAAATCCCGCAGTAGCCACCACCTTTTTCTTTTGAAATAGAAACACAACGTCTTATTGAATCACCAATATTCAGTATGACTACAAAGATTTGCTGCGGTCGTGGCGGAATTGGTAGACGCACCAGATTTAGGTTCTGGCGCCGAGAGGTGTGAGAGTTCAAGTCTCTCCGACCGCACCATCATTAAATAGAACCCAGCTTTTTAGTTGGGTTTTGTTTTATCTGGAATATGTAAATCTGATAACCACGTCACCAAGTATTTCTCCCTATTTAATCACTTCATGACTTTTTTATAAGACAATGTCTGCTCCATTTTCTAATTGAGTATGACGCCTTATGAAAAACCTCACTTTAACGATCGGTTGCTACACAGACACTCCCAGTAAAAGCCAAGGCGTGTATCTGGCTCAGTTAGACTTGGAAAGCGGTAAACTATTACCTATAGAGCTCGTTACAGAGTGTGCTAACCCATCTTTTGTCATAGCAACAGAGCTTGGTATCTATACAGCGTCTGAAGTTGATCAGCCCAAAAAACCACAGCTGATTCATATACCTAGCCCTAACTCAAAGACGGTTAAGAACTCCGGCACTATCGCTGGCGATCACCCTTGCCACATCGCAATTGATCCTAGCCACAAATTTGCTATTACGTCTCAATACTCATCGGGCTCATTCGATATTTTTAGTTTAAGTATCAATGGCAATATCGATAAGCGACTCAAAACGATTACTATGGTGGGTTCAGGGCCAAATAAAGAGCGTCAAACAGCGCCACATGCTCATCAATGTCTGTTCTTACAAAACTCACCACAATTTGTCACCGTCGACCTTGGCGCTGATCGAATCAACTTCTATTGCTTTGATGAAGAGCAGGAAGAGTTTCTAGACGAACCGATGCAATCCGTTAAAGTCCCTGCGGGCAATGGACCTCGTCATCTTGTATTCAACAAAGATGAAGACAAAGCCTATGTGATCTGTGAACTCTCTGAAACGATACTGATGATGGAGAAAACTCTTGGGAACTGGAGTATTGTCGAAGAGATCGACGCGCTGCCAAATATGGAAAAAGGAGAGGCTACCGCTGCAATAAAACTATCACCGGATGAGCAATTCCTCTATGTCTCTTGTCGACATCAATCAATGATCAGTTGCTTCAGAATCGAGCCAACAACGAAAATGCCTATATTTATTAATAGCTATGATACCGAAGGCAATTTCCCTCGTGATTTTCATATTACTCATGATGGTGAATGGCTTATCGCCGCAAACCAGCACTCTAATAACATCACGTCATTCAAACGAAATACTGAAGACGGCTCTCTGGTTTACACGGGCTACTCATTAGAACTAGATAAGCCCGTTTGTGTCACACAGCAGCGATAGACCTCATCGAATACAAAAAAAGAGAGCATTAGCTCTCCTTCTCTTTCTAAACTCTCTGAAACAGTCAATTAAAGGCCTAAGGCATACTTCAGTACTTGGGCTTTAATCGGCCCTGAATTCTCTGCTAGCTTGAGTGCAGCATTACGCACAAACTTAAGTGGGCCGATATCATTACTGAACGTCTTATAGAAGAAATCCATACCGCTTTGCATCACTAAGTTGTCACCTCTTCTCATCACCTCGTAGCGTCTTGCTACAGAATGATTTAATTCACCCTTTTCTTGAGTGACATCCAACAATACCGATACATCTTTGAAGCCCAAGTTTACACCCTGCCCTGCCAATGGGTTGATCGTATGTGCAGAGTCCCCGACTAGAATACAGTTGTTCTTCGAGTATGATTGAGCATGACGTCGTGTCAGTGGAAAAGAGCCCGAATTCAAGACTTTGATATAACCTAACTCTTTAGGGAAGTGAGTAAGTACTTCGTTACGCAGTTTTTCAGGGGACATTGCTGACAATTGCTTAATACGAGATAGCGAGTCATACCAAACCAATGACCCCTGCCCGACTTCTTGATCTCCAGAGGTTAGAGAACACAAAGGCAAAAATGAACGAGGGCCACTTGGTAGAAATTGCTGCCAAGTAATATCTTGCTGAGAAAGCTCGGTTTCGACATTGATAAGCATGCAGTGTTGTCGATAATCCCAAGCCGTAATACCAATTCCAGCCTGTTGTCTAACAGCAGAATTAGCGCCATCAGCACCAATGATCCATTTCGCCGATAACTCAACACCAGATTGAAGCTTAACGATATTGGTTTCACCAAACTCAATCTCATCGAGCTTTTCTGGACATAACAGTTCAAGATTGTCGTAGGCATCAAATTGAGACCATAAACCTAATTGAATGAGTCTGTTCTCAACGATATAGCCCAAACGAGGGAGGTTCAGTGATGCAGCATCAAATCGAGTACGACACTCTGGGTGTTCCCACGTCTCTAAACGCTTATAAGAACACACTCGCATCGCTGCAATACTTTGCCATGCACCAAGATCGTCAAGTAAATCGACTGACGCTTGAGAAATCGCTGACACACGAATGTCCATCGCTTGCGACTCATCAAAAGGTTGTGGGGCAAAACCTTCGATCACCGCAACACTCAGCCCTTGCTTCGCAAAACCGATTGCTGTTGCTGCACCAACCATGCCGCCACCGACTACCACAATATCGTAACTGTTCATATTTTGTACTTATCAGTTTGATTCTTTGACTGTTTTTGATTGTACTTTTTCATAACTAACTTGTAACCAAAAACCTTATTCTAAAAAAGGGTTATCCCTTATGGCATATGGCGTTCACGATAATAAAAACCACTACATAAGAGATTTGTTCAGACTACTAGTCAGTCGGTTTTGAAACCAGTACAATACGCCGCTTGCCGCTAGAGCCTGTCATAAAATTGAATACCGAATTATGACAAACAGGGCTAGTGGATGAATAATGGGCGATTTGCTCCCTTAAATTAAACTAACGATCGAGCGAACATATAATGAGTAAGAAACTGCTAATTAAAACTTGGGGCTGTCAGATGAATGAATATGATTCATCAAAAATGGCCGACCTGCTTAACGCTGCAAATGGCTATGAGCTCACTGAAGTACCTGAGGAAGCAGACGTACTACTATTGAATACTTGTTCTATCCGCGAAAAAGCGCAAGAGAAAGTATTCCACCAGCTTGGTCGTTGGAAAACGCTTAAAGATAAAAAAGAAGGTGTGGTGATCGGTGTGGGTGGCTGTGTAGCGACTCAAGAAGGTGATCACATTCGTCAACGTGCACCTTACGTAGACGTTATCTTTGGCCCACAAACACTGCACCGTCTTCCAGAGATGATCAAATCTTCTCTATCAAACGAAGCGCCAGTGATGGACATCTCTTTCCCTGAGATCGAAAAGTTCGATAGCCTACCAGAGCCTCGTGCTGAAGGTGCAACGGCATTCGTTTCTATCATGGAAGGCTGTTCTAAGTACTGTACTTACTGCGTGGTACCTTACACTCGTGGTGAAGAAGTTAGCCGTCCAATGGACGATGTACTGTTCGAAGTTGCTCAACTTGCAGAGCAAGGTGTACGTGAAGTTAACCTGCTAGGTCAAAACGTAAACGCATACCGTGGTCCAACTCACGAAGGTGATATCTGCACATTCGCAGAGCTGCTTCGTCTTGTGGCTTCTATCGATGGTATCGACCGTATTCGTTTCACCACAAGCCACCCGCTTGAGTTTGGTGATGACATCATCGCAGTATACGAAGATACACCTGAGCTTGTGAGCTTCCTTCACCTACCAGTACAAAGTGGTAGTGACCGTATCCTTACAATGATGAAACGTCCTCATACTGCTATCGAGTACAAGTCGATTATTCGTAAGCTTCGTAAAGCGCGTCCTGACATTCAAATCAGTTCTGACTTTATCGTTGGTTTCCCTGGTGAATCTAACCAAGATTTCCAAGACACTATGAAACTGATCAAAGACGTTGATTTCGATATGAGCTTCAGCTTTATCTTCTCTCCTCGTCCGGGTACACCTGCTGCAGACTACCCATGTGACGTGCCTGAGCAAGAGAAGAAAGATCGCCTATACGAACTACAACAAACGGTGAATACGCAAGCAATGCGCTACTCGCGCCTAATGCTTGGTACAGAGCAACGCGTATTGGTTGAAGGTCCATCGAAGAAGAACCTAATGGAGCTCCGCGCTCGCACTGAAAACAGCCGTGTTGTTAACTTTGAAGGTTCTGCTGATCTTATCGGCCAGTTCGTAGACGTGAAAATCACAGAAGTATTTGCTAACTCACTACGTGGTGAAGTAGTGCGTACTGAGAAAGACATGGATCTTCGCAGCGTGATCTCGCCAACTCAAATGATGGCGAACACAAAACGTGAAGACGAGCTAGGTGTAGCGACATTTACGCCATAAGCGAAACATCTAGGTTCAGCAAAAAGCTGACCAACAAAGCTTGAAATTACCTAACTAAGTGACCATCTTAGAAATAGGGAAATCGCCACTAGAAGCCCGGTCCCAATCGGGCTTCTTGCTCTTTGTTTGTCGAAAAGAGTGGTGGCACAAAATGAGAGGCTAATTTGAGCAATAAAATCGTTACCCTAGAAATCAATCTAGAACCCGCAGATAACCATCGCCTTGCAAGCCTTTGTGGCCCATTCGATGACAACATCAAACACCTTGAGCGCCGTTTAGGTGTCGAGATTAACTACCGCAGCAACTTCTTCACTATTGTTGGTAAGCCTCACACGGCTGCTGCTGCACTCGATATTGTTAAGCGCCTGTATGTTGAATCTGCTCCGGTCAAAGGCACGATTCCAGACATCGAGCCAGAACAAATTCACTTGGCTATCAAAGAGTCTGGTGTTTTAGAACAGAATGTAGAGTCTGATATTGAACACGGCAAAGAAGTGTTCATTAAGACCAAAAAAGGCGTCATTAAGCCGCGTACACCAAACCAAGCACAATACCTAATGAATATGGTGACGCATGACATCACCTTTGGTATCGGTCCTGCTGGTACCGGTAAAACGTATTTAGCTGTCGCTGCTGCAGTAGACGCATTAGAGCGCCAAGAAATTCGTCGCATTCTATTAACGCGCCCTGCAGTTGAAGCGGGTGAAAAGTTAGGTTTCCTGCCTGGTGACTTAAGCCAAAAAGTAGACCCATACTTGCGTCCACTTTACGATGCACTTTTTGAAATGCTGGGCTTTGAACGTGTTGAGAAACTGATTGAGCGTAACGTGATTGAGGTTGCACCTCTTGCTTACATGCGTGGTCGTACACTGAATGACGCGTTTATCATTCTTGATGAGAGCCAGAACACAACTGTTGAACAGATGAAGATGTTCCTAACTCGTATTGGTTTCAACTCTCGTGCGGTAATCACAGGCGATATCACGCAAATCGATTTACCTCGCGGTGCAAAATCTGGCTTGCGTCATGCGACCGAGGTTCTAAGTGAAGTCGATGACATCAGCTTTAACTTCTTTATGTCTGAAGACGTAGTTCGTCACCCTGTGGTTGCTCGTATTGTTAACGCTTACGAAAAATGGGAAGCGAAAGACCAAAAAGAGCGTAAAGAGTTTGAGAAACGTAAACGTGAAGATCGCGAAGCAAAACTTCTTGAGGCTCAGCAAGCGGTTACGACACAATTAGCAACACAAAATAGTTCTGTGATTGCAGAACAAGGTGATAAATAGATGTCTATAGAGCTAGACCTACAATTAGCGGTCGAAAATGAGCAAGGTCTTCCAACAGAGCAGGACATTCAGCTTTGGTTGGACAAGACTATACCTCAGTTTCAAAAGAGCGCTGAGCTTACTATCCGTATCGTAGATACAGAAGAAAGCCACCAACTAAATCATGAATATCGTGGTAAAGACAAGCCAACTAACGTGCTTTCTTTTCCATTCGAGGCTCCTCCTGGGATCGAGTTAGATCTTCTAGGTGACCTCATTATCTGTCGCCAAGTTGTCGAAAAAGAAGCAGAAGAGCAAAATAAGCCTCTGCTAGCACACTGGGCTCATATGGTTGTACATGGCAGTCTGCATCTGCTAGGTTATGATCATATCGAAGATGATGAAGCTGAAGAGATGGAGTCACTCGAGACAGAAATCATGCAAGCTATAGGGTTTGAAGACCCATATATTCTAGAAAAGTAAATCGATTCTAGTTACGTAGATTGCAGAGAAACAATAACTCATCGAACCTGTATTTTTCAGGAATCTGAGTTGTGATGTGTGCTATCACACTTCTGATAGCGTTATTTTTTGAGAAATCATGAACGAAGGTAACCCCCCCACTTCTGAGGGAAGTAAAAAATCTGAAGGTCCGAGTAGAAAGTCCTTCTTTGAACGCCTAGGCCAACTATTTCAAGGCGAGGTAAAAGACCGCCAAGAGCTCGTCGATGTAATCCGCGACTCAGAAATTAATGACCTAATTGACCACGACACTCGCGACATGCTCGAAGGTGTTATGGAAATTTCAGAGATGCGAGTGCGCGATATCATGCTGCCTCGCTCTCAAATGGTTACAGTAGAACGCACCGATGATTTAGATACATTGATTGCGCTTATTACTGATGCTCAACACTCTCGCTACCCAGTGATCAGTGAAGATAAAGACCATGTTGAAGGCATTCTATTAGCGAAGGACCTACTTAAGTATTTGGGTTCAGAAAGTGCCCCATTTGATATCGAACAAGTGATTCGCCCTGCGGTTGTTGTTCCTGAAAGTAAGCGTGTTGATCGTCTACTTAAGGAGTTCCGTGAAGAGCGTTACCACATGTCTATCGTTGTTGATGAGTTTGGCGGTGTCTCTGGCCTAGTAACCATTGAAGATATCCTCGAAGAAATCGTTGGTGAAATTGAAGACGAGTTCGACGATGAAGAAGAGTTGGATATCCGTAAGCTGAGTAAGCATACCTTCTCTGTTAAAGCTTTAACCACCATTGAAGAGTTCAACAACACGTTTGACACTGCTTTCAGTGATGATGAAGTGGATACAGTAGGTGGCATGGTTATGACAGCCCTCGGTCATCTGCCAGTTCGTGGCGAAATTGTAGAAATCGAAAACTACCATTTCAAAATAACATCAGCAGATAATCGTCGCGTGATTCAGCTACAGGTAACCATCCCTGACGAGCAGCCTCTTCCGACTATCGAAGAATAACCACTTCTCTCTAAAGAGATGACAGAAATTAGATGACTAAGACTTTTATTCATCGCCTATTACGGCCGCTTGCGGCCGTTTTTGTTGGCGCTATAACCACCCTCTCGTTCGCTCCATACTCAATTTGGCCTCTTGCCATTCTCAGCCCTGCTTTATTGCTGCTACTCGTTCACAACCGCTCTCCTAAAAGCGCGCTTTGGATTGGCTATGCATGGGGCCTAGGTCAGTTCACTACAGGAATCAGCTGGGTATACGTCAGTATTGACGGCTTTGGCGGTATGCCACTAGCAGCCAACCTATTTTTGATGGCACTGCTTGTTGGCTACCTAGCTGTTTATTCAGGGCTATTTACCTGGAGTTTGAACAAGTTCTTCCCTGCTAATAATTTAAGCCGATTCTTCCTAGCCGCTCCGGCACTATGGTTGATCAGTGATTGGCTTCGCGGTTGGGTAATGACAGGCTTCCCATGGCTATGGTTGGGCTACAGCCAAATCGACTCTCCGTTAGGCTCTTTCGCACCAATTGGTGGTGTCGAGTTAGTGACTCTTGCCATTATCGTTTCAGCATCCGCGTTTGCTTATGCGGTTATTAACAGAGCCTGGAGCATCGCTGTTATTCCTGCAGTCGTATTTAGTACTGGCTTTGGTATTCGCAACATCGATTGGGTAACACCGAATCCTGAAAAAACCACCTCCGTGGTGTTGATTCAAGGTAATGTTGACCAGGACAGCAAATGGCTGCCAAGTCACCGCTGGCCGACTATGATGAAATACACTGACCTAAGCAGGGAAAACTGGGATGCAGATATCATCATCTGGCCAGAGGCCGCGATCCCTGCTTTTGAAGTCGAGATACCCTCTTTCCTACGCAACTTAGATAGCGCAGCTAAGATGAACAACAGTTCCATCATCACAGGTGTACTGAACCAGTCTGAAGATAAGAAATACTACAACAGCATTCTTTCTCTTGGTGTTAACCCATATGGTGAATACAGCTACGACCCAGACGAGCGCTACCACAAACATCACCTATTACCATTTGGTGAGTTTGTACCGTTTGAAGATATATTGCGCCCATTAGCACCGTTCTTTAACTTGCCAATGTCATCGTTCAGTCGTGGCGATTTCATCCAGCCAAACATTGTTGCTAACGGTCGTCATCTAGCGCCAGCTCTGTGTTATGAGATCATCTTTAATGATCAAGTAAGACAGAATGTGACAGACGATACGGACTTTATTCTAACGCTCTCTAACGATGCATGGTTTGGCCGTTCAATTGGACCATTACAACATATGGAAATCGCGCAAATGCGTGCCCTAGAACTTGGTAAGCCGCTAATTCGCTCAACCAACAACGGTGTGACAGCGGTGACGGACTACAAAGGCAATATCATCAAGCAAATACCTCAGTTTGAAACGGCAGTTCTGAAAGCCGAGCTTGTTTCAACAGATGGCCAAACTCCTTACCGCGTGGTCGGTACTTGGCCATTGTATATTTGGATACTACTAAGCTTGGTAATTGGCTGGATTGTGAGAAAACCAAAAAGTTAGGTTCAAGTTCGACGTAAAATAACTTGGAGGGTTGGCCGTTTGGTCAACCCTTTTTGTTTATGTCGTATTTGGGGAGGTTTACGGCTTCAGTGCTTTGCGACTAAACCCTTTCGAGCCACACTTAATACACGGGATGATAGTCGTTGGATGGTTATATTCAGTTTGATGACCACACTCATCACAGACAAGCGTACCCAAGCCAATCACTTCGCCTGCTTGGTACAAGCCTTGGTGCTCTAAATCTTGGAACAGCTCGACCCATTCTACTTTAGTGCGATCGGTAATATCGAGCAGCCCCTGCCAAATAGAGTCAGCAATCATCAGATAAAATGGACCGCTTTTGCTCTCTTCGTAGCTCTCAGAAAACTCTTTCAAGTCTGACTTCACATAGGCCGAGATCAGCGATAGCTCATCTTTGGTCATGTCATTGGCGGCTTTCGCATATTTGCCTGATGTTTCGATTTTGTTGTTGAGCTCTTCAGGACTATGCTTCAGCGTTTCAATAACCTCTTCAACCACTTCTTCATAGAGTGCTTTTTTCTTCGGCATAACAACCTCCTTAAGATAACCAACGTTATAGTGAGTAAACGAAGTTCTACAACGCTCCCTCGCTCACAAACAAATGCAATTCATACTCTTAAGTATAGTTGCCCTGCGAAATTCAGTGAAAATTACGCCATCTACAAGTCAGCAACTGCAAGTATGAAGGGTATAACTATTGTTGTACTAAGCTCCTTTAGGTATTCTATGACGATCTGTAAGATTCTGTTCTAACCGAACTCACAAATTCCAAGATAACCGGATACCATCGATGCAAGAACAATATAACCCGCAAGAGATTGAACAAAAGGTTCAACAACACTGGGATAACAGCGAAACTTTCGTTGTAAGTGAAGACCCAAACAAAGAAAAATTCTACTGTCTTTCTATGTTCCCGTACCCAAGTGGCCGACTGCACATGGGTCACGTGCGTAACTACACCATCGGTGATGTGGTATCTCGTTTCCAACGTCTACAAGGCAAAAACGTAATGCAACCAATCGGTTGGGATGCATTCGGCCTACCAGCAGAAAACGCAGCTGTAAAAAACAACACAGCACCTGCACCATGGACTTACGAAAACATCGAATACATGAAAAACCAGCTTAAGCTTCTTGGCTTTGGTTACGACTGGAATCGTGAATTCGCAACATGTACACCTGAATACTACCGCTGGGAACAAGAGTTCTTCACTAAGCTTTACGAAAAAGGCCTAGTGTACAAGAAGACCTCTTCTGTTAACTGGTGTCCAAACGACCAAACTGTACTAGCAAACGAGCAAGTAGAAGACGGTTGCTGCTGGCGTTGTGATACTCCAGTAGAGCAAAAGAAAATTCCACAGTGGTTCATCAAGATCACTGAGTACGCTCAAGAGCTACTAGATGACCTAGACAACCTTGACGGTTGGCCTGAAATGGTTAAAACCATGCAACGCAACTGGATCGGTCGCTCTGAAGGTGTTGAGCTATCTTTCGCTGTTAACGGTGAAGAAGCGCCGCTAGAAGTTTACACAACTCGTCCTGATACGCTAATGGGTGTGTCTTACGTTGGTATCGCTGCAGGTCACCCTCTTGCAGAGAAAGCATCGAAGAACAACCCTGAGCTTGCTGCATTCGTTGAAGAGTGCCGCAACACTAAAGTTGCTGAAGCTGAACTAGCAACGATGGAAAAGAAGGGTATGGATACTGGCCTAACGGCTATCCACCCTCTTAACGGTCGTGTTGTTCCTGTATACGTAGCAAACTTCGTACTTATGGATTACGGCACAGGCGCGGTAATGGCGGTTCCAGCTCATGATCAGCGTGACTACGAGTTCGCAACTAAGTACGGCATCGATATCATTCCAGTAATCAAGCCAGAAGATGGTTCTGAGCTAGATGTATCAGAAGCAGCTTACACCGAGAAAGGCGTACTGTTCGACTCTGGTGAGTTCGATGGTCTTGCTTTCCAAGAAGCATTCGACGCAATTGCTGCGAAGCTAGAAGCTGAAGGCAAAGGTAAGAAAACAGTAAACTTCCGTCTACGTGACTGGGGTGTATCTCGTCAACGTTACTGGGGTGCGCCAATCCCAATGGTAACGACTGAAGATGGTGAAGTTCACCCAGTACCAGCAGACCAGCTACCAGTGATTCTTCCTGAAGATGTGGTAATGGATGGTGTGACTAGCCCAATCAAGGCTGACAAGTCTTGGGCAGAAACAACATTCAACGGCGAACCTGCTCTACGTGAAACAGACACGTTCGATACGTTCATGGAGTCTTCTTGGTACTACGCTCGTTACTGTTCACCACAAGCTGACGATATCCTAGATCCAGAAAAAGCGAACTACTGGCTACCAGTAGACCAGTACATCGGTGGTATCGAGCACGCTTGTATGCACCTACTGTACTCTCGTTTCTTCCACAAACTGCTACGTGACGCTGGTTACGTAACGTCTGACGAACCATTCAAGCAGCTACTATGTCAAGGCATGGTACTAGCAGACGCGTTCTACCACGAAAACGAGAAAGGCACTAAAGAGTGGGTTGCTCCTACTGATGTTGCTGTAGAGCGTGACGGTAAAGGCCGTATCACTTCTGCGAAAGACAACCAAGGCCGTGACGTTGCTCACTCAGGCATGATCAAGATGTCTAAGTCGAAAAACAACGGTATCGACCCACAAGAGATGGTAGACAAGTACGGTGCTGACACAGTACGTCTATTCATGATGTTTGCATCACCTGCAGACATGACTCTTGAGTGGCAAGAGTCTGGTGTTGAAGGTGCAAACCGCTTCCTTAAACGTGTTTGGAAACTGGTTCACGCTCACTCTTCTAAGGGCGCAGCTGAATCTGTTGACGTTGCAGCACTTTCTGGTGACCAAAAAGCACTTCGTCGTGATGTTCACAAGACTATCTCGAAAGTAACGGACGATATCGGCCGTCGCCAAACTTTCAACACGGCGATCGCTGCGATCATGGAACTGATGAACAAACTGGCGAAGGCGCCTCAAGAATCAGCACAAGATCGTGCAATCCTTGACGAAGCACTGAAAGCAGTGGTTCGCATGCTTTACCCAATGACTCCTCACATCTCTTACGAAATGTGGATTGCTCTTGGTGAATCAGATGTTGACTCAGCAACATGGCCAACATTTGACGAGAAAGCACTAGTTGAAGACGAGAAGACAATCGTTGTTATGATCAACGGTAAGCTGCGTGCGAAGCTAACTGTGGCAGCTGATGCAACAGAAGAGCAGGTTCGTGAGCTTGGTCTGAACGATGAGAATGCTAAGAAGTTCCTAGATGGCTTAACGATCCGTAAAGTTATCTTCGTACCTGGTAAGCTTCTAAACATCGTTGCTAACTAATCGTTGTAGACTAAAACGAACTTAATTCGTTTTTTGCAGTCTTTAGACAGGGTAATGACATTACCCTGTCTACTTATTTAAACGCTTTACTTTCAGTGACTAACCTCACTTCAACAAGCTAAAGCCTTTAAATAAGTATTCTACCTTCATGAGAGCCATCAAATAATGCGCCTGATTTCACTATCTTCATTGAAAGTTACTATTGTTGTTCTAACCGTTAGCCTACTCAGTGCCTGTGGTTTTCACCTGCGCGGTGACTACTCGGTACCAGAAGAACTCAACAAGATCTCGGTAACCAGTTACGACCAATACAGTACGTTCACGCGTATGATGAAGAGCCAGCTTCGTATGAGTGATGTAGAAATTGTGCCACCTGCAGAAAATACCCCTAACCTGCATATCATTACTGAAAGCGTTGGTGAAAGAACACTATCCCTATACCAAAATACTCGTGCCGCTGAGATTGAGCTCACGTTCTACGCATCATACCGTGTAACGATTCCTGATCTTGGGTCAAAAACTTTCTCAACGAGTGTTACCCGCAGCTACCTAGATAACCCATTAACAGCTCTCGCTAAGTCGGTTGAACGCGACATGATCGAAGACGAAATGCGCAAGCTAGCAACTAGCCAAATCCTTCGCCAGATGGCTCGCCTAAAAGCTAATATTGCTGCAGACAGTATGGATCTTGAAGCGCTAGAACACGTTCAAGTTAAAGAGCTTGAGAAGCAATACAACATCAAGAATGTTGAGATTGACGACGTTGAAATCGAACCAAACACAAAAGAACAATCAGAGCTCAGCGAATCTGCTCAATAATAGGTTTATTTGATGCGTATTTTTGCTGACCGCTTACCTGAACAACTTGCTAAACAACTGAGTAACGTTTACCTGATTTTTGGTAACGAGCCACTACTATTGCAAGAAAGCCGAGAAGCGATTCAAAAAGCGGCTAAACAACAAGGTTTTGAGGAGCGTCACCGCTTTGCGATTGATAACAGTATGGACTGGAACCAAGTCTATGACTGTACTCAAGCACTAAGCCTGTTTTCTAGCCGTCAAATCATTGAGCTTGAGCTACCAGAGTCAGGCGTGAATGCCGCAATAGCCAAAGAACTGTTGGCTATCTCTGAGCATATCCACAACGATATCTTGCTAATTCTTGTTGGCACCAAACTGACAAAAGCTCAAGAAAACGCTAAGTGGTTTAAAGCACTCTCTAACCAAGGGCATTGGGTAAACTGCCTGACGCCTGATGTCAGCAGGCTACCTCAGTTTGTTCAAGCACGCTGCCGTCAAGTCGGTTTGTCGCCAGATCCTGAAGCTATCCAGATGCTGGCGCAGTGGCATGAAGGCAACCTGTTTGCACTCACACAAAGCCTCGAAAAGCTGGCACTTCAGTATCCCGATGGAAAGCTAACCTTAGTACGCTTAGAAGAGTCTCTGAGCCGCCACAACCACTTTACTCCATTCCATTGGAGTGATGCCCTATTGGCAGGGAAAGGGAATCGAGCACAGAGGATTCTCAGACAACTCGAAGCTGAAGGTGTCGAACCGGTTATTCTGCTGCGAAGCGTGCAAAGAGAGCTTGCGTTACTACTGCAAATGCAGCAACAAATGAAACTCATACCGATCGGTCAAGTTTTCGAAAAACATCGTATCTGGCAATCGAAAAAGCCGCTTTATAACGCCGCGCTAACACGAGTTTCGATTTCTCAATTACACTCACTGTTTGCGTTGCTGACCCAAGCAGAATTGATAACAAAAACGCAGTATGAGCAGTCGCCTTGGCCACTAATCCATCAGTTGAGCGTTGAGTTTTGTATCCCTTCAGCTTCAATACCATCTCACGCATAAAAGCGTGTTATGATCTTAGTAGAACCAAATTCAGATTTAAGGAACACCCAGTGTTACGTGAAGAACTAAAAGACTTTCTTGCAGACAAAGCTGACGACATGAAAGCAGAATCTATTGTGACCATCGATGTAGAAGGCAAATCAAGTGTGACGGATTACATGATCGTTTGTACTGGCACATCTAAGCGCCACGTAGCTTCGATTGCTCAGCATGTTGCTGACGAAGTAAAGAAAGCCGGTCTTGAACCACTTGGTATGGACGGCCAGCAAGAAGGCGAATGGGTTGTACTAGATATGGGCACAAGCATGCTGCACGTTATGCAAGAAGAGCATCGTGAACTGTACCAACTAGAAAAACTTTGGGGCTAAACGTTGAAGATCCAGTTAATCGCGGTTGGCACGAAAATGCCGAAGTGGGTTGAAGAAGGCTTTAACGAATATAAACGCCGCTTCCCTCACGACATGCCGTTAGAACTCGTTGAAATCACAGCAGGCAAGCGTGGTAAGAACGCTGATATCGCTCGTATTCTTCAAAAGGAAGGCGAAGCCATGTTGGCTGCGGTGCCAAAAGGCAACCGAATTGTCACGCTAGATATCCCAGGAAGAAAGTGGGACACACCACAACTTGCTGAGCAATTGGAAAGTTGGAAGTTGGATGGACGTGATGTTTCTATCCTGATTGGCGGGCCTGAAGGATTAGCACCGGCATGTAAAGCGGCCGCAGACCAAAGTTGGTCTCTGTCTGCGCTTACTCTCCCTCACCCATTAGTACGCGTTATCATGGCTGAAAGCTTGTATCGAGCTTGGAGCATCACTGCTAACCACCCTTATCATCGAGAATAAGCGTTAATGTTACGTAAACGTAGCCAAATCCGTGATTACAAAGCAGAAGCACGACTATTTACTAGTCGTGCTTTTGTTGCGTTTGCAGGCATCATAGTCATGATGTCCTTGTTGGTTGTTAACCTGTACAACATTCAGGTCAACCAATATCAAGACTATAAAACTCGCTCTAACGACAACCGTATTAAGGTAGTGCCAATCGCACCAAACCGTGGTTTGATTTACGATCGAAACGGTGTACTTCTTGCCGAGAACCGTCCGGTTTTCAACCTAGAAATCACCCCCGAAAAAATCAAAGACATGGACGACACGCTTGTCCGTCTACAAGAGTTAATTGAGATCCCACCAGAGCGTATTGAACGATTTAACCGCGAGCGCCGTAATTCACGACGCTTCAAATCAGTACCCATTCTTAATCAGCTGACAGAAGAACAGGTAGCTGTCTTCTCGGTAAATCAACACAAATTCCCAGGCGTTGAAGTGACAGGTACCTTAAAGCGCTTTTACCCGTACGGTGATGTGCTTACCCACGTTATCGGTTATGTCTCTCGTATCAACGACCGTGATATGCAGCGATTGGTGCGAGAAGAAAAAGACGCCAATTACCAAGCAACCCGTGATATTGGTAAGCTAGGTATTGAGCGCTATTACGAAGATTTGCTACACGGTACAGCCGGCTACCAAGAAGTAGAAGTAAACAGCCGCGGGCGAGTTATCCGCACGCTAAAGTTTGTCCCTTCTGTTCCGGGTAAAGATATTGTATTGAACCTGGATATCAACCTTCAGCTTTACGTTCATAAGCTACTCGATGGACGCCGTGGCTCAGCAGTTGTATTGGATCCAAAAGATAATGGCGTATTGGCAATGGTTTCAAGCCCGAGCTATGACCCTAATGCGTTCGTACATGGCATTTCCTCTAAAGGTTATAACGCACTACTTCAGGATAAGAACCGCCCTCTGGTCAACAGAACCACACTTGGCATCTATCCACCAGCATCCACGATCAAACCTTTTATGGCCGTTGCAGCTTTACAAGAAGGTGTCATAACTCCAAACACCACTCGTAACGATCCTGGTTACTGGAAGATCCCTAATTCAAAAACTCGACCATTCCGAGATTGGTTACGTTGGGGACACGGTAAAGTCGATATCGTAAAAGCCATCGAAGAGTCGGTGGACACTTTCTTCTACCAGATCGCTTATGACCTAGGTATAGACCGCATATCCAAATGGATGATGATGTTTGGATTTGGCGATTACACGGGCATCGATATTTACGAAGAAAGTAAAGCCAACATGCCAACCCGAGACTGGAAAATGGCCAGACACCGTGTGCCATGGTACCAAGGTGATACGATCCCTGTAGGTATCGGTCAAGGCTACTGGACGGCCACACCAATGCAGATTGCAAAAGCGACCTCTGTGCTGGTCAATAAGGGCGAGGTAACAGCACCTCACCTATTGCGTGCCACCATTGAAAACGGTCACCCATTCGACGAGCAAGTGATGTCGGACATTGAAACTTACCCGCCACTAACAGGCGTTAAGAAGAAGTACTGGGATATCGCTCAAGAAGGTATGAAGCTGGCTAACCACGGTAAAAAAGGGACAGCCAGACGCTCATTCCAAAATATGTCTTACGTTACCGCAGGTAAGTCAGGTACAGCACAAGTCTTTGGTCTGAAAGAAGATGAAGAGTACAACGCCGATGAAATCGCTGAGCACCTACGTGACCACGCATTGTTTACTGGCTATGCACCGCTTGAAGATCCAGAGGCCGTTGTCACTATCGTTCTCGAAAATGCTGGCGGTGGTTCATCGAATGGCGGCCCAGTAGTACGACGAATTCTAGACCACATTATCCTTGCAGAAGATTATCAAAGCGAGCCAATAAAATAATGAAACTTGATCCTTCAACAGGACGAAACAGAGCCTTATTTGAAAGGCTCCATATCGATCTGCCACTCTTACTCGGCATTCTAGTTTTAATGGGCTTTGCCTTATTAATCATGTACAGCGCGAGTGGGCAAAGCCTAGCGATGATGGATCGCCAGGCGATGCGTATGGCACTGTCTTTGGGCGTAATGATCTTCTTAGCTCAGATATCACCGCGTACCTACGAGACTTTAGCCCCTGTGTTATTCGCTGGCGGCGTTATTCTGCTATTAGGCGTACTCTTCTTTGGCGAAGCCTCTAAAGGTGCACAGCGTTGGCTGAATTTTGGTTTTGTCCGATTCCAGCCCTCAGAGCTCTTAAAGCTCGCCGTGCCTTTGATGCTAGCGAGGTTTATTGGTAAGCGTTCACTACCACCGACATTCCAAACCTTGGCAATCTCGCTGGTTATGGTATTTGTACCGACTATTCTGATCGCCAAGCAGCCCGATTTAGGTACTTCTATCCTCATCGCAGCATCGGGTATCTTCGTGATATTCCTAGCAGGTATTAGCTGGAAGATAATTGCCAGTGCTGCTGTCGCCTTAGGCGCATTTATCCCAATTCTGTGGTTCTTTTTAATGCGTGAATACCAAAAGGTGCGTGTGAGAACCCTTTTTGATCCTGAATCCGATCCATTAGGTGCGGGTTACCACATCATTCAAAGTAAGATTGCGATAGGTTCAGGCGGTATCTCCGGAAAAGGCTGGCTACAAGGGACTCAATCTCAACTAGAGTTCATTCCAGAGCGCCATACTGACTTCATCTTTGCGGTTATCGCTGAAGAATGGGGCATGATAGGTATCTTGTTCTTACTTGCGATCTACCTATTCATTATTGGACGTGGTTTGTACTTAGCAAGCCAAGCGCAAACGGCCTTTGGTCGAATGATGGGCGGCAGTATTGTACTGAGCTTCTTCGTTTATATTTTTGTAAATATTGGCATGGTAAGTGGCATTCTACCGGTTGTAGGTGTACCTCTTCCTTTAGTGAGCTATGGCGGTACCTCTATGGTTACCCTAATGGCTGGTTTTGGTATTTTAATGTCGATCCACACACATAGAAAAGCATTCTCAAAGGCGACCTAATCGATGTCTATTACAACGTTTTCAAAAAAAGCATCCTTGGTTGATGAGCTGCCAATCAAAAAAGTAGTCTCAATTCTGGGCTTAGCGATCTTAATCAATGGCTGTGCTTCTCAGAAACCAACTGGTCGCTACGATATCGATTCAGATATCGCGCCTGATGCCCCTATCTCGGTCGAGCATCTAGAGGACGCGCACCCTCAATATGAGCCATACAGCCTAGGCGGTAACAGTGACTACACTCTGCGTGGTGAAGATTACAAAATCGTAAAAGAAACCGAAGGCTTCACCGAGAAAGGCAAAGCGTCTTGGTATGGCAAAAAATTTCATGGTCATTTGACGTCTAACGGCGAGATTTACGACATGTATTCGATGTCGGCAGCGCACAAAACATTGCCTATTCCAAGCTATGTAAAAGTCACTAATACCGACAACAACAAAACAACGATTGTGCGTATTAATGATCGCGGCCCATTCCATGAAGGCCGAATCATTGACCTCAGCTATGCGGCAGCTTACAAGCTTGATGTCTTAAGGACTGGCACTGCAAATGTTGAAATTCAAGTAATCAAAGTGGCGATGCCAACTGACGCTAAGAAAAAGGCAGCTTTGCCACAATTTATTATTCAAGTCGCAACATCGCAACATGAAGATAGAACGGAGAAGTTAGCCAAAGACCTCAGCGAAAAGCTAGCAGTAGCAAGCTTCTTGCAGCCAAATGATGGTCAATACCGACTAATGCTTGGGCCATTTCATGACTATGCTCTGACTCAAGAGAAATTAGAACAGGTTAAGCTGATGGGTTACCCTTCTGCTTATATCAAGAAGCACTCGCTAACTCGCTAATTAATCTGATAGTAACCTCTGGTAATCAGCGCTCTGGTGTGACAGAGTGATTCTGGTAAGATATGAATAGTTCACCAAATAATTGCATTCAAAATGATTAAATCTAATAAACTTGTTAAAACGATTTTTGCTACTTCTGTTGCGCTTTCAGCAACAATAGCTACATCGTCATTCGCTGCTCCAATTGTTGTTCCTGATGCACCACAAATCGCCGCTAAAGGTTTTGTTCTGATGGATTACCATTCAGGCAAAGTACTAGCAGAGAAAGAGATGAATACTCAACTTTCTCCAGCAAGTTTAACCAAGATGATGACGAGCTACGTAATCGGTCAAGAACTTGAGCGTGGTAACATCAACCTAAACGACGATGTTGTAATCAGTGAAAATGCTTGGGCTAAAAACTTCCCAGACTCATCTAAAATGTTCGTTGAAGTTGGCACAACGGTTAAAGTTGAAGAACTGAACCGCGGTATCATCATTCAATCAGGTAACGATGCTTGTGTTGCAATGGCTGAGCACATTGCAGGTTCAGAAGACGCATTCGTTGACCTAATGAACGCATGGGCAAGCTCTATCGGCATGAAAGACACGCACTTTGCTAACGTGCACGGTCTAGACAACCCGAACCTATACTCAACGCCTTACGATATGGCACTGCTTGGTCAGGCGCTAATTCGTGACGTTCCAGATGAGTACCGTATCTACTCACAGAAAAAATTCACTTACAACGGCATCACCCAGTACAACCGTAATGGTCTGTTGTGGGATAAGAGCATGAACGTTGATGGTATTAAAACAGGCCACACAAGCAATGCTGGTTACAGCTTAGTAAGCTCAGCAACAGAAGGTAAAATGCGCCTAGTTGCGGTTGTAATGGGTACTAAAAATGCGAACGCTCGTAAAACAGAAAGCAAAAAGCTGCTTAGCTACGGCTTCCGCTTCTTCGAAACAGTGGCACCACACACTGCTGGTGAAACTTTCGTAGAAGAAAAAATCTGGATGGGTAGCAAAGACACCGTTGCTCTAGGTGTCGACGAAGATACTTTCGTAACTCTGCCTCGCGGCCAAGCTAAAGACCTTAAAGCAAGCTTTGTACTTGAGAAAGAGCTAGAAGCGCCAATCAGCAAAGGCGATGTCGTTGGTAAACTTTTCTACCAAGTTGATGGTGAAGACGTTGCGGAATACCCACTACTAGCACTTGAAGACGTAGAGCAAGGCAGCCTATTTAGCCGCCTATGGGATTACCTAGTACTGCTATTCAAAGGCTTGTTCTAAGTAGTTCCAAAGTTTTGTTCTAAACAAAATCTAGATTTGCTAGAAAGCTAACCTAATGAGTAAGTTCATTATTTACTCTTTAGTGAAACAAAAGCCGCCATGTGCGGCTTTTGTTGATCTTGAGTTCAGTGATATTTACACGTAATATTCCGCCTTATTACTCGAGTCCACTGACCGAACACGCTTTTTATCGACTTCCGCCAATTTGCGAGAGTCTAGCCTTTTGGAGCTAATCATGAACATCAATTCTGATGCAAAACTAAAAGACCTCTTAGAGTTCCCTTGTTCATTCACTTACAAAGTAATGGGCCACGCTAAGCCAGAACTGACTGAACTTGTGCTAGAAGTGATCCAGCGTCATGCTCCTGGTGACTACAGCCCAACACTAAAACCAAGTGCAAAGGGTAACTACCACTCTGTTTCTATCAACATCACTGCGACTTCAATTGAGCAAGTGGAAACGCTATACAAAGAACTAGGCGAGATCGAAATCGTTCGTATGGTTCTGTAATCCTCGATTACGCATGAAAAACAGCGGCTTATTGCCTAATGCCGATCAGTTAAGTAAAAATGACTGGTTGAACGATCCTCCAAGGATGTCAAAATCCGAGTGTTTCTTTAACACTCGGATTTTTTTATGTTTCTTAGACAAGCCCTAAACCAAGTCCATAACTTCTCTCCAGAACAGCTCTCAGGGTTATCAGATCTGCTGTCCCCTGAACTCATCGAGCAGTGCCTCCAAGAATCTGGGGTTGCGACTATTCGAAAGCGTAGGTTACCAATGGAAATGATGGTTNTATCGATGGATAAAGTCGTCTCGCAACTTGATATTCTCCTACCAGGTAAGAAGCCATTTGTCGCACCTAGCGCTGTCATTCAGGCTCGCCAGCGACTTGGGTCCGACGTTATGGAAGCCGTGTTCAAGCACACTCAACGACTTTGGCACCACAAGACTCCCCATCCAGATTGGCATGGGTTAACACTTCATGCTGTAGATGGTGTTGTGTGGAGAACACCAGATACTAAAAGTAATGATGAGTCTTTTGGTAGAACAGGCAATAAAACAACGATATCTGACTACCCTCAAGTGAGAATGGTCTGCCATATGGAGCTGACCAGTCATATACTCAACAGCGCTTCATTCGACTCAGTATCTAAAAGTGAAGTCGACCTTACGATCCCCCTTATCGAACAATCACCCTCAAACAGCTTAACTATCTTTGACCGCGGATTTTACGCCTTGGGCTTACTGAATAAGTGGCAAACCAGTGGCGAAGAGAAACATTGGCTGATCCCATTAAGAAAAGGGGCTCAATACACAGTGATATCGAAAGTAGGTCGAGGACAAGAGCTCGTAGAGCTTAAGCTATCCCCTCAAGCTCAAAAGAAGTGGGTTGACGCCCCCAAAACTCTCCAAGCTCGTTTAATCACAAAGACGATTAAAGGAAAAGAAGTCCGACTATTAACGTCAATGATAGACACGATGAAATATCCAGGTGCAGATATCGCCGAACTTTATAGCCATCGTTGGGAGATAGAGTTGGGGTATCGTGAGATGAAGCAGTACATGCTCCAGAACCAACTTACGTTAAGAAGCAAAAAGCCAGAGTTGGTGAGTCAAGAGCTTTGGGGAATGGTGGTTGCTTACAATCTATTGCGGTTCATGATGTGTCAAATGGCCTACCACCAGAAGTCAGTGATGCCTTATCAAATCGGCTTTAAACAAGCTTCATTGTTCCTGGTTGGACAGCTTCAATTGTTACCAGCAGTTGCACCGGGACGAATCCCAGAAGTATTAAATTACATAATGGATATGTCGGAAAGCTTTGTTTTACCAGAGAGACGAGAACGAAGTTATCCAAGAGCAGTAAAAAAGAGGCCTTGTCNAGTGATGCCTTATCAAATCGGCTTTAAACAAGCTTCATTGTTCCTGGTTGGACAGCTTCAATTGTTACCAGCAGTTGCACCGGGACGAATCCCAGAAGTATTAAATTACATAATGGATATGTCGGAAAGCTTTGTTTTACCAGAGAGACGAGAACGAAGTTATCCAAGAGCAGTAAAAAAGAGGCCTTGTCGCTATGCGACAAGGCCTCCAAGAAGACGCTAAACGATGCTTAACTTACAAGCATTACGGCTTATTGCCGCTGTTTTTGTTTATAGCACCCTATTGCGGTCAAATTCATTCAACTTAATTTTAAATAAATACAAAGAAAGTTGAAAAACCTTGCAGTCCATCTGTAGTTAGAATCATGTTTCGCGTTTATAATGCGTTCACTTTATTAATCCTTGAGGGAGTGCCGCTTTGCAAAATAAGCTAATCGTAAAAAAATTAGGCCGTCAGGATTACGAACCTGTATGGAAAGCCATGCATAAGTTCACAGACGAACGCACAGAAGAAGACGTAGACCAAGTATGGTTGGTTGAACACAATCCCGTCTTCACTCAAGGACAAGCAGGCAAAGCTGAGCATGTATTAAATGCTGGCGATATCCCTGTCATACAAAGCGATCGCGGTGGCCAAGTGACTTACCACGGCCCAGGTCAGTTAGTTGCTTACTTTCTAATTAACATCCGCCGCAAGAAGTTTGGAGTGCGCGATTTGGTTACTCATATCGAGAACCTCGTAATCAACACTCTGAAAGCTTACAATATAGATTCAGCTGCCCGACCTGACGCTCCTGGTGTTTATGTCGATGGCAAGAAAATCTGTTCACTCGGATTACGAATTCGACGTGGCTGCTCATTCCACGGGCTAGCACTGAACGTTGATATGGACCTGTCCCCATTCCTACGCATTAACCCATGTGGTTACCAAGGTATGGAAATGGCACAGATAAGCCAGCTAGGCGGACCAAGTGAATTAGAGAACGTTGAGCAACAGTTAATACAAGAGCTCGTAGAGCTGCTCGGCTATGACCAAGTAGACATTCAAGCCACCAGTAACATTACAGCAGAAGCATAAAATCATGAGCAAACCAATCCAAATGGAAAAAGGCGTTAAATATCGTGACGCTGACAAAATGGCATTAATTCCCGTAAAGAATATGCCTGCTGAACAGAAAGAAGTACTACGTAAGCCAGAATGGATGAAGATTAAACTTCCTTCAGACAGTCATCGTATCCAAGAAATCAAATCAGCAATGCGCAAAAACAACCTGCACTCAGTTTGTGAAGAAGCGTCTTGTCCTAACCTAGCCGAGTGTTTCAACCACGGTACGGCAACGTTTATGATTCTTGGCGCTATCTGTACACGTCGCTGCCCGTTCTGTGATGTTGCCCATGGTCGTCCTGTTGCTCCTGAAGCAGAAGAGCCGAAGAAACTAGCGAAGACAATTCAAGACATGAAACTGAAGTATGTAGTAATCACTTCAGTTGACCGTGATGACTTGCGTGACGGTGGTGCTAAGCACTTTGCAGACTGTAACCGTGAGATCCGCGAGCTAAACCCAAACATTCGTATCGAAACGCTGGTTCCAGACTTCCGCGGTCGTATGGACGTTGCACTTGAGCTACTGAAAGACAATCCGCCAGATGTTTTCAACCACAACCTAGAGACTGCACCACGCCTATACCGTAAAGCGCGTCCAGGTGCGAACTACAAGTGGTCTCTTGATCTACTGAAGAAGTTCAAAGAGCAGCACCCAGATATCCCAACAAAATCTGGCGTTATGATGGGCCTTGGTGAAACCAAAGAAGAAATCATTCAAGTACTGAAAGACCTTCGTGAGCACGGCGTAACTATGCTGACTCTTGGTCAATACCTAGCACCAAGCCGTCACCACTTACCAGTAGAACGCTATGTGCCGCCTTCAGAGTTCGACGAGCTAAAAGAGATTGCTCTTGAGCTAGGCTTCACTCACGCAGCATGTGGTCCGTTTGTACGTTCTTCTTACCATGCAGACTTGCAAGCACAAGGTATGGAAATCAAGTAAGCGATTACTTATCTCCTCAGTTTCAAAGGCGCATCCTCTCGGGGATGCGCCTTTTTCTTATCAACAAACCGTAACGTTGCCATTCAGATACAACAAAGCCGCTCTATGAGAGCGGCTTTGTTAAATTCAGGTCTAAAAAATAGACAAGTGAACAATAATGGCGAATTAGCCGAAAGAAGCCCAGATTACCGTTGCCACTAAGATTGGGCACACGAACTTCACATACATCGGCCAAACCTTACCAAACCAGCCAAGTTGAAAATCAGGGCAGCCTTGCTCAAGCTCTTTTACTTTTGACGCTCGGCTCCACACCCATCCACCAAACAGACAGAACATCAATGCTGCAATTGGCTGCAGGTACTGTGTCGCTATCATCGCAACCATGCCAAACATCGCAGCAAAGTTGTAAACAATCACGACACTAAACAGCGCGATTGCACCACCAATCACCCAACTTGTTGGCGTGCGTCTAGTATTAAAACGCTCGCTCACTAACGCTACCGGGCCTTCTAACATTGAGATAGAAGACGTCAACGCAGCAATGGTTAGTAACAAGAAGAAAACAATTGCGAAAATCTGACCGAGCACACCTAAGCTATCAAACATCAAAGGTAGAACCGTGAACACCAGTGTGTCAGAACTCAATAGTGAACCGTCTTCCGCATAGATTTGAACGCCTTTTTGCATCGCAACAAACATCGCAGGCATAACCACTAAGCCGGCAATAAAAGCCACTGCGGTATCAACAAGCGTCACGTTCATCGCCATTTTTGGCAGATTCTCTTTCTTACTTAAGTAAGAGCCATACACCAACATTGAACAGCCACCAATCGTTAGCGAGAAGAAGCCTTGGCCCATCGCTGCTAGAATCAGTTTTCTGTCCCACACCTTTTCAAAATCAGGAACTAGGTAATGGTTTAAGCCTTCCATTGCGCCAGCTTGAGTCATGATGTACACGAACAATAAGCCGAACAAAACAAACAGTGCTGGCATTAAGCGCGTCGACCACTTCTCGATACCTTGCTTAACACCGCCCTGTACAATAAGAATGGTCAGTACGTAGAACGCTACAGTACCAAATACATTACGCTCAACACTGAAGCCTTTGAACCAATCAGCAGCCGCCTCTAGACCAATAAGATCAGCGACTGCACCAATTAGGAAGCAGATCAACCAGCCACCAACAATGCTGTAAAAAGCCAATACGGCACTTGGGACACTTAACCCAATCCAACCAACAAATTCACCGACTTTCTTTCCTAAAGGGTTACTCGTTAGTGAACGCATGCTATCAACTGGGTTGGCTTGACCATGACGACCAATCGCCATTTCAACCACCAGCATAGGGAACGCAACCACGAAAATCATGATTAGGTAAACCAGTAGAAAGGCACCACCGCCGTTACTCGCTACCTGAGTTGGAAAACCCCAAATGTTACCTAAGCCAACAGCAGCACCAGCCGCAGCTAAAATAAAGCCTAAACGAGAACTAAACAGCTCTCTTGAAGAGGAAGATTGTTGGTCCATATTGCTCGCATAAAGAATCAGTGAACTAGTTGAGTAGTACAGTAATAAAAAGCAATGATAGACACAACCAATAAATGAACAATTCTCTAATTTTTACAATCAATGCACCATTTAGAACCACAAAATTAACAAAAATCCAGTTCAATAATTTACCACAAGCGGGTATATGAGGATTATCAGTACCCCCCATCATCAAATCGGATACTGATCGTGAGGCAAACAATACAAACAAAAAGAGCACCCATCGGTGCTCTTGCTATTCATCACTAGACTCGAATTAAATCGTGAATACTTGATAATCTTTTAGGTTCGGAATGATTTCATGTAGCTCTTGCTCTTGTTCTGCCATCTCATCAAGAGAATCACAGAACTCTGCGCTTTCTTCTTCCATCTGCTTGGCATGCTGCTTCATTCGCTCTTCAACTTTCAGCTTGAGTTCAGCCATGCTGTCTGTCAATTCCGTCAGGTTGAGTCCGCCTTCTTGCTTCATCTTTTCTGACATGGCATTAAAAGCACTAGAAATAAATTCTTGGTTAAAGATCTCTTTAGCTTTTTCGAAGTCTTCAGACCAACCATTGGCCATCGACTCAAAGCTGTCTGCAGGCAAAACCAACTCGCCGTCTTTGTAGTAGCGGGCCTCTAGGTCTGCGAAAAACGTTTTCATCGACTCTTTTACGTTATCAAACGATTCTGGAGAGTCCAAGCTGACAGCAATATCATCAATCACATCATTGGCTAATGCGAGACTTTCGCTCGCCATCTGCTTAGCTCGCGGTATGTACTCACTCATACTCTCGCGATATTTTTCAATCGCCGCTTGTTGGTCAGCATCAAGCTCGACTTTCTCGCCATGGATATAGAGATCGTTGTTATCATCGAATACGGCTGTATCACCATTTACCTGATGAATTTCGACTTTTTGGTCATCGATTCGCAACTCATTCTTCAAATCAACTCGACATTGAGCTGCAAATGTTGGCAGGCTCACAACAGAGATCGCCGCTGTTAACGATGCAATTAATACACTGTTTTTCATAAATACATTGCTTTTCATAACATCCTCTCATCAATCTGCCAGATTACTATACCCCGAGTTTATGCTTCTTTGTCAGGGCAAGGTTTTATATCAATTCACTCAGAGCTCAATCAATAGAAACCACTTCGTAACAAAACGGTTTATCAGCAACGCTAAACTCAATCTCGTCGCCGACTTCTTTCCCCATAAGAGCCCGACCAAAAGGCGCATTCGCAGTCACAATAGATACCTCATTACCGTTCCAGGTAACAGAAAGCCCACCGACCCTTGGCCCCATGAAAAAATGCTTATATTGATCGTGCTCGTCAATCACCACAACGTAGCTACTCACTGTTACCTTCTCACTGTCACGTAAAACTAGGTTTCGGTAACACTGAATATCCTCTTCGCACTCTTGCACCCTAACCGCTTGTCCGTGAGCAAGGTACGAGGCTTCTAACGCCAACGTATCGTACTTGTGTTCAGGGACCGTCTCTTCATCAGTCGCAGCATCAATGGCGCGCTGTGTAGCGGACTGCGCGATACGTAGTCGGGATTCAAGTTGATCTAAGATTATTTGGCGGAGCTCAGACTTATTCATACTATTGGGGTGCTTTTCTATAGGAGCTACAGAATAGAATTAGGTACAATCAGGTGCAAGAGATTTGATACCTCAAGTGACGCTATCATCAATCAGTGCTCGCTTTAGCATCAAGACAACACTTATTAATTCAGGTAGAACACAAATGATTGAGCAGAAGCTAAAACAAGTATTCGGATTCGATTCACTGAGAAACGGACAGAAGCAAGTCATTGATAATGTTCTATCTGGTCACTCGACAGCGGCAATATTCCCGACAGGTTCGGGGAAATCACTCTGTTATCAGCTACCCGCTTTAGAGTTGCCCCACCTTACCTTGGTGATATCGCCACTGCTCGCCTTGATGAAAGACCAACTCGCTTTCCTACACAGCAAAGGCATCAGCGCGGCTGCAATCGAATCAAGCCAAGACAGGCAAACCACCCAGCAAGTAATGCAATCCGTACGCAACGGAGACACAAAGATCCTGATGATCTCAGTCGAGCGACTAAAGAACGAACGCTTTCGCCAGTTTATTTCCCAAGTGCCTATCTCGTTGCTTGTGGTCGATGAAGCGCACTGTATCTCGGAATGGGGCCACAACTTCAGACCAGACTACCTTAAGCTGCCTCAATATCAAAAGCAGCTTAATATTCCACAGGTGCTGCTGCTCACAGCGACCGCCACAACATCTGTTATTCAAGATATGAAGTCTAAGTTCGATATCGATGAAGATCGGGTTGTGGTCACTGGCTTCTATCGTCAAAACCTCGACCTATCTATTCAGCCATGCGAACAAGCTAACAAGTTAGAAAGCTTGTGTAATGTGGTCAACCAAGCGGCGCAAGCACCCACAATTGTCTATGTCACTCTGCAACAAACGGCAGAAATGGTTGCTCAACAGCTCCGCAATGCCGGGGTTAACGCTGTGGCTTATCACGCCGGTCTTAAACCAGAAAACAGAGATGCCATTCAACAGCAATTCATGAATGATGACGTGCACTGTATTGTGGCGACGATTGCATTTGGCATGGGTGTGGACAAATCAAATATCCGCCGAGTGATTCATTTTGACTTACCAAAATCGATAGAGAACTACTCCCAAGAGATAGGAAGAGCTGGTCGTGATGGACAAGCTTCTGAGTGTATTTTACTAGCTAACAAACATGGCTTGAGCACACTTGAGAACTTCGTGTTTGGCGATACACCGGACAACATATCCATCCAAGCAGTATTGAAAGAGATCTACGAAAACCAAAACATTGGGCCATCTGGTGCCAATCAATGGGAAATCATGCTTAACCAACTTTCGCGTGAATCTAACATTCGCCAGCTGCCGCTTAAAACACTGCTGGTTTACCTCGAAATTGAAGGCGTGATTGAGCCGAAGTACAGCTACTTTGCGGACTACAAATTTAAGTTCATTCGCCCTAAACAGCAGATCTGCGAGCAATTCCAAGGCGAACGTCGTAACTTTGTTGAAGCGATCTTCCAGTGTTCACCGCAAGCGAGAGTTTGGTGCCAGGTCGACTTCGAAGCACTTTGGACTCACTTCCAAGCTGATCGTCAACGCGTAATTGCTGCTATCGATTACTTTAATGAGCAGGGCTGGATTGAACTCGAAAGTAAACAGATCACCGATGTTTACGCGATCCACAATACTTCTGAAGAGATGATGCAGTTGTCTGAGCGACTCACTGACTTGTTTAAAGCAAAAGAGAACAGCGAGATAAATCGTCTTAATCAAATGCTGAGCTTCTTTGAGGCTGACTCCTGCCTAAGCTCGCGCCTAGCAAGCTACTTTGCAGACAACGAAGCGCCAAAAGCCTGCGGTCACTGCTCCGTATGCCGCGGTCAAGTAGCAACCTTGCCAAGCGTTGATGTTGAATCAGTCGATGATGAGACAGTCATGACATGGATTCATGAGTTTATTTCTGCAAGCCAACAACTGATAACCGATGAAGCCATCACTCGTTTTCTTTGTGGAATCGCCACACCACTTTCGACCAAGCTTAAAGCAAGCAAAATGGCTGGCTACGGAAAGTTAGAGCAACAACCTTTCGCCGACACCTTAGCGCGCGTAAAACAGCTTCCAAGATAACCCTAAACGATAAAAACCGACTAGGCCGCAAAGCTAAGTCGGTTTTTATGAAAAGCACTCGCCAATCTCTGTCTTTAGAAAAAGCTCAGCTGACGCATTTGATCCTTGGGTTGCAACATCACACTCAAACCCAGTAAGCGTATCTCTCGTCCTTGCTGTCTTTTGAGTATTTCACTTAACAGCTCTTTGAAGTGTTCACGGTCTAGAGAAGCATGAATATGCTCTATAGTGGTTTGTTGGAAATCAGCGAATTTGAGCTTAATACCCTGCTTAATGATCGCTTTGCTTGGGCTCGCTTTTTCCAATCGAGTTTCAAGCTCAGGAAACAGCTTGTCTTCTATCACCTGCCAACACTCGGCGTAAGTCGATATGTTTTGGGTAAAGGTTCGCTCAACCCCTACAGACTTTCGCTCACGCTCGACAATGACTTCTCGCTCATCGATACCATGGCTGCGCTTCCACAGTGAGGCACCCTGGCGACCAAATGTAAGTAATAGATCGCGATAGTCAGACTCTTTTATATCCTTGCAGGTAAAAAAACCCGCTTGGTGAAGCTTTTCAATGCTCACCTTGCCGACGCCGGGGATCTTTTCAAGTGGTAGCTCATCAATCACCGCTTGCACGTCTTTTGGAGGGATAACGAATTGCCCGTTGGGCTTATTCATATCCGAAGCCACTTTCGCCAAAAACTTTATCGGAGCAATACCGGCCGACGCTGTTAAATTGAGTTCATTCCAGATATCACGACGAATAGACTCTGCTATCAACGTTGCCGAACCATGACACTGCTTTGAGTCGGTCACATCAAGAAATGCTTCATCCAACGACAACGGCTCGATCACCGAAGTATACCGAGAGAAAATCTCACGGATCTTTTTAGAGATCTCGACATAAACCGACATTCTTCCCGGTACCACTAACAAGTTAGGACAGAGTTGTAGCGCTTTAGCTGTCGGCATGGCCGAGCGAACACCAAACTTACGCGCTTCATAATTGCATGTGCTGAGCACACCACGCTGCTTTTCATGCCCGCCTACGGCTAACGGTCGATTACGGTAAGCCGGGGTATCTCGCATTTCTACAGCTGCGTAAAAACAGTCCATATCGACATGGATTATTTTTCTCACTTTCTCTTGGTCCGCACTACACATTAACCAGTAACTCAACCTTACAACTGTATCTATGAACAGTATAATGGATAATTGTTGGTTTTAAAATGATCTGGAGTCCAACTTAACAGGTTTAGCTTCAATCGCCACCTACTCTTCTGATAGTATTGTTAGGAGTATTTAGTCTATAAGTAGGGATAGCTTTTGAGTGAAAAAATACTAGTAGTAGAGGACAGTCGCGCATTCAGAAACTACCTTTACCAGCAATTTAAAAACGATGGCTATGAAGTTGCGCTCGCAGAATCGGTGGCTGAAGCCAAAGCTATCTTAGAGCAAGAGACAGACTTCTTGTGTGCCGTACTCGACTATTGCCTACCTGACGGCCAAGATGGCGAGATCATTGATTTGGTGCTCGGCTATCAGCAAAAGATCATCGTACTTACCGGCATGTTCAACAACACCCTACGAGAACAAGTACTGGCTAAAGGTGTGTTGGATTACATCCTAAAAGACAGCATGTCATCGGTTAGTTACTTACTACCGCTTGTAAAACGAATCTCGAATAACCGACACCATAAAGCTCTGGTTGTTGACGATTCTGCAGTGGTTCGTCGATATGTCGTTCAACTTCTTGAACACCAATATATTCAAACCGTTCAGGCAGAAGATGGAGAGCAAGCGCTCGCACTTCTGAAAAACGATCCTGATATCACTGTTGTGGTCACTGACCACGATATGCCAAACAAAGACGGTATCGCGATGACCCGCGATATTCGAGTGCACCACGACCGAAACCAACTCGCTATCCTTGGCCTATCAGGCAGCGATGACCGTACCATGACCGCTCGCTTCCTGAAAGCTGGTGCCAATGACTTCCTCTATAAGCCCTTTAATCAAGAAGAGTTCTTCTGTCGAATTCATCAACTCCTCGATATGAAAGAAGCGACGAGTGAGCTGTTTCGCCATGCTAACGAGGATGCCCTTACGGGCCTATGGAACCGTCGTTATCTCTTTAACCAGACGAGCAAGGGTTGTGAAGAACGCAATATTGCAATGATGGATATCGACTTCTTTAAAAAAGTGAACGATACCTATGGTCACGATGGTGGTGATGCGGTGTTGATTGAAGTTGGAAAAATTATCAAGCAACACTTTAAAGATGACTTACCCGTTCGTTTTGGCGGAGAAGAGTTTTGCATTCAATCTTGCGGCCCATTTGAACAGTTTGTGGAAGCGTTGGAATCCATGAGAGACGCAATTGAAAGTCACCAAGTGATGCATGATTCACAAATCATTAAAGTAACCATGAGCATTGGGGTAACTGATCAAGTGGGCTCTTTAGATGAACAGATAAAAGCCGCCGACGAACTGCTTTATACCGCTAAAGAACAAGGTCGAAACCAGCTAGTGTGCGCTCGCAATAATCTTCAGTTAGTTAACGAGTAGCTGAACCTTTCTAAGCATGAATCCAATTAGCGTAAAACAAAAAAGCCCAAGACATATGCTTTGGGCTTTTGTTCTTGGAGAGCTTATTTCGCTCCCAATCAGTATCGCTGATTAAGCAATACGATCTTTATTCCAAGCGGCTTCTTTTTGCTGACGCTCAGCCAGCTTCTCTTCACGGTAAGCTTCACGTGCTTCACGCTTCTTACGCGCGTCACAAGGTTCAGGACAGTTACATACTTTATCAATACCAACAGCCCCTAAGCCACCACAGCTACCTTTCACAACTTTCTTTTGGATAATGTAGCCAATTGACATCGCTGCGATTACTGCAAGAAAAACACCAAATGTAATCAGAAATGTATTCATAATTATCTCGCTTACCTTATTTACCTAAGTATGGCTTAAATGCTTCAGAAGCAATTTCTTTAAAGCCATCTGCTGTTTTTACCACCATGAACACTGGGATGTTATGTTGGTTTGCGACTTCCATTCCTTTTTCCTCACCTAAGACCATAAGGCCCGTAGATAAGCCGTCTGCAGTCATTGAAGACGGGTTTAAAACAGTCACAGAAACCACTTTATGATGAAGAGGCTTTCCTGTTTCTGGGTTGATGATGTGTGAGTAACGAACACCATCATGCTCAAAATAGTTGCGGTAGTCACCAGACGTTGCGACCGCCATATCACCAGGTTCGATGATCTCTTGAATGTTGCGCTCGTCAACACTTGGCTTCTCAATGGCAATACGCCAGCCTACACTTTCACGGTTAAGGCCCTTCAAGCGGATCTCACCGCCTACCTCTACCATGTAGTTATGAATGCCAATTGAATCAAGGTAATCAGCAACAACATCAACGCCCCAACCTTTTGCAATGGTTGACAGGTCGACATACAAATTAGGCAGGTCTTTAGTTAGCTTGTTGCCTTCAACGCTCAAGTGGTGAATACCAACCTTAGCTTTACGAGCAGCAAGCTCTTCATCTGATGGAACCACTTCCGGACGAGCTTCAGGACCAAACCCCCACAGATTAACTAATGGACCAACCGTAACATCTAACGCACCTTCAGTAAGACCGTTCAAACGAATCGCTTCTTTCACAACGATTGCCGTTTGTTCAGAGACTTCGAATGCGTCTGCACCTTTATGTTGGTTAAAACGGCTCAGCTCTGAGTCTTCACGGTAAGTCGACATTTGATCATTCACTTCTTCAAGTAGACGATCGATCTCAGTATGAACTTCATTAGACTCAGGAAATTCATCACCATTGATGTATTTAATATTGTAACTCGTGCCCATTGTTGGGCCACTTAAATGCACTTGCTCTCTTGCCTGCTCACAGCCCGCAAGAAAAATCAAAGAAGTTAATGCAACAAGCCAAATTCTCACTTGCTTACTCCTGTCTAATGTTAAGGATTTATATAAGGAAAAATAAGAGTAAAAAATAGGTATTTTGAATGCCTTACTCTTTCTTATATAAGCCAGTATGTTGTCAAAAATAGTCTTAGAAAAACAAATGGCTGACTCGCGAGAGTCAGCCATAATATCAATCACTTAAGTGGATTAACCACCGAAGTCATCTAGTAGGATATTTTCATCTTCTACACCAAGGTCTTTCAGCATGCCGATAACAGCCGCGTTCATCATTGGTGGACCACACATGTAGTACTCACAGTCTTCAGGAGCTTCGTGATCCTTCAGGTAGTTTTCGTACAATACGTTGTGGATGAAACCTGTGTAACCATCCCAGTTGTCCTCAGGTTGAGGATCAGACAGTGCACAGTGCCACACAAAGTTCTCGTTTGCAGCCGCTAGGCCATCGAAATCTTCAATGTAGAACATCTCACGCTTAGAACGTGCACCGTACCAGTAAGACATCTTACGAGTAGACTTAAGACGCTTAAGTTGGTCGAAGATATGTGAACGCATTGGCGCCATACCTGCACCACCACCGATGAATACCATTTCATTGTCTGTGTCTTTAGCAAAGAACTCACCAAATGGACCAGAAATAGTACATTTGTCGCCTTCTTTAAGAGACCAGATGTATGAAGACATCACACCAGGAGCTACGTCAGGGTTGTTTGGCGGCGGAGTTGCGATACGCACGTTAAGCTTGATGATGCCTTTCTCTTCTGGGTATGAAGCCATAGAGTAAGCACGGATCGAATGCTCTTTAACGATAGACTCGTAACGGAACAAGTTGAACTTATCCCAGTCACCACGGTATTCCTCAGGAATATCGTAATCTGCGTATTTCACGTGATGTGGTTCAGCTTCAATCTGAATGTAACCACCCGCGCGGAACGGTACTTCTTCACCTTCAGGGATTGCTAGAGCAAGTTCTTTGATGAAAGTAGCTTCGTTGTTATTCGAGATAACAGTACATTCCCACTTTTTAACACCAAAGATATCTTCGTCTAGTTCAATCTCCATGTCAGTTTTCATAGCAACTTGACATGCAAGACGTTCGCCTTCGCGAGCTTCGCCTTTAGTGATGTGGTCAAGTTCAGTTGGTAGGATGTCGCCACCACCAGACTTAACTTTTACACGACACTGACCACAAGAGCCACCGCCACCACAAGCAGAAGATACGAAGATACCAGCGCCAGCTAGGGCACCAAGTAGCTTGCTACCAGGTTGAGTAACGATCGCCTTTTCAGGGTCGCCGTTTACTGAAATAGTGATGTCACCTGATGGTACCAGCTTAGACTTAGCGAAAAGAATCACTAGTACTAGAGCCAATACAATAATGGTAAACATCGCTACGCCAAGAATAATGCTTTGCATTTGTTATTCCTTATTACTGGGTGCTTACCCTACAGTTGAACACCAGAGAAAGACATAAAGCCTAACGCCATCAGACCAACAGTAATGAACGTGATACCAAGGCCACGTAGACCTGGAGGTACGTCAGAGTACTTCATCTTCTCACGGATACCCGCAAGAGCAACGATAGCTAACATCCAACCCACACCAGAACCGAAGCCGTAAACAACAGATTCAGCAAAGTTGTAGTCACGAGTTACCATGAAAGATACACCACCAAAGATTGCACAGTTAACTGTGATCAGTGGAAGGAAGATACCTAGTGCGTTGTACAAAGGTGGGAAGAAACGGTCTAGAACCATCTCTAGGATTTGTACAAGTGCCGCGATAACACCGATGAATGCGATGAAGTTAAGGAAACTTAAATCGACACCTTCAACAAGCGCGTTTTCTTTCAGAATGTTTGTGTAAACAAGGTTGTTCACAGGAACAGCGATTGTAAGTACTACAACTACCGCAACACCAAGACCAAAAGAAGTTTTAACTTTCTTAGATACCGCTAGGAATGTACACATACCTAGGAAGAAAGAAAGCGCCATGTTTTCGATGAAAATCGATTTAACTAGCAGACTAATATAATGTTCCATGACTACCTTACCCCTTCGCTTCTACTTGCTCTGGTTTGAACGTACGAATCGCCCAAATCAAGAAACCAATTAGGAAGAATGCAGAAGGTGCTAGAAGCATCAAGCCGTTTGGCTGATACCAACCACCGTTGCTCACTAGAGGTAGTACTTCCATACCAAATAGTTTGCCAGAGCCTAGAAGCTCACGGAAGAAACCAACAGTGATAAGAACGAAACCGTAACCAAGACCGTTACCAAGACCATCGATTAGAGATGGGATTGGTGCAGACTTCATTGCGAATGCTTCAGCACGACCCATTACAATACAGTTAGTAATGATTAGGCCTACGAATACAGATAGCTGCTTAGAGATATCGTATAGGTATGCTTTAAGCACTTGGTCTACCACGATTACTAACGATGCGATAATTGCCATCTGAACGATGATACGCACACTGTTAGGAATGTGGTTACGGATCAAAGAAACGAAGAAGTTAGACAGAGCAGTAACGAACATTACCGCGATAGTCATAACAAATGCTGTTTCTAGCTTAGTGGTTACCGCAAGAGCAGAACACACACCAAGAACCTGTAGCGCGATTGGGTTGTTGTCCAACACCGGCGCTAAGATGCTCTTTTTAATTTCTTTTGCACTAGACATTAGTTCAGACCTCCGTCACGAACTTTTGCTAGGAACGGACCAAAGCCCATATCACCTAACCAGAAGTCAAATGTATGTTGAACACCAACGCTAGTCAGTGTCGCACCAGAAAGGCCATCTACACCGTGCTCAGAACCTTGAGGAGCGCCACCTTTAACAACCTGAATAGCAGGTTTGTGGTTTTCGTCGAATAATTTCTTACCAACGAATTGAGCACGCCAAGTTGGGTTCTCAACTTCACCACCAAGTCCAGGAGTTTCACCTTGCTCGTAGTAAGTGATACCAGAAACTGTGTTGCCATCAGTTTCTACCGCAACGAATGCGTACATCATTGACCATAGACCGTTACCGTGAACAGGGATGATAACTTTAGAAGTTTCAGCGCCATCTTTCACTAGGTATACAGTACCCGTGTTAGCACGACGAAGGATCTTAGCGATGTCATCTTCAGCTGAAAGCTTGATTGACTGAGCTGGATCTTTTGCCGCTTTACGTTGGTCGTATGCAGCAGCATCGCCGTCAACGAAATCGCCAGTAGCGAAATCAACTAGACGAGGTTCAATGTTCTCTGCGTACAGTGCTGGAATATTACCCGCAAGTTCAATGCCTGCAACTTCAAGGATCTTAGTTTGCTGATCCAGAACCGCGTTAGCTTGTTGCTTAGGTTTAAGAACAACTGCAGCTGTTGAAACGATGATTGAGCACACTAAGCTCAATGCGATAACAACAAACAGCGTCTTTTTAATGCTATCGTTATTACTTGCCATAGCGCGCTAGTCTCCGCTTAATGTTCTTCTCGATTACAACGTGGTCAAACAGAGGAGCAAATAGGTTTGCGAATAGAATCGCAAGCATCATGCCTTCTGGGTATGCAGGGTTAACTACACGAATCATTACACACATTGCGCCGATTAGGATGCCGTACCACCATTTACCACCGTTGGTAAATGACGCTGATACAGGGTCTGTTGCCATGAAGAACATACCAAATGCGAAGCCACCTAGAACTAGGTGCCAGTGCCAAGGCATGCTGAACATTGCATTCGTGTCAGAACCGATCACGTTAAACAATGTTGATACAGCAATCATACCGATCATAACACCAGCAATGATGCGCCATGAAGCAATGCCCATGTATACAATCATTGCAGCACCGATCATAAGTGCAAGCGTTGATACTTCACCGATAGAACCTGGAATGTTACCAATGAAAGCGTCCATCCAAGTGATTGCTTCACCAGATGTTACGTTCATTAGTGCGCTACCGCCGCCTTGAGCCCATTGGCTAAGAGCAGTTGCACCAGAGAAACCATCTGCAGCAGTCCAAACTACGTCACCTGAAATCTGTGCAGGGTATGCAAAGAAAAGGAACGCACGACCAGCAAGTGCAGGGTTTAGGAAGTTACGACCCGTACCACCGAAGATCTCTTTCGCAACCACAACACCAAAGGTAATACCTAGTGCCGCTTGCCATAGAGGAAGTGTTGGCGGAACGATAAGCGCGAACAGGATAGAAGTAACAAAGAAACCTTCGTTTACTTCGTGCTTACGCACCATACAGAACAGTACTTCCCAGAAACCACCAACGATAAAGACCGTCGCGTAGATAGGTAAGAAGTAAGTCGCACCCAAGAGCATCTTACTGCCCCAACCAGCATCGGCTCCTAAGGAGGCTCCAAGCATTTCGGTTAGCCAGTAGTGCCAGTTACCATCAATGATAGAAACTAATTCTGCACCTGAGTACATGTGGTTTAGTGCTGCAATAGCTTGACCACCTGCGTTGTACATACCCCAGAACATTGCTGGGAATACCGCAAGCCAAACCATGATCATGATACGTTTTAAGTCAACGCTATCACGGACATGCGAGCTTTTCTTTGTAACTGTACCTGGTGTGTAGAAAAGTGTTGCTGCAGCTTCGTAAAGCGCAAACCACGTTTCGTGTTTACCACCTGGTTCAAAATGATGCTCGATGTCTTCAATAAACTTTTTAAGGCCCATGAAAATTACCCTTCCTTCACAATTGTATCTAGGCATTCACGAAGTAACTGACCGTACTCGTACTTACCAGGACATACAAAGGTACACAGTGCTAAATCTTCTTCATCTAGCTCTAGCGCACCAAGTGCTTGTGCACTATCAACGTCGCCAGCACATAGATCGCGAAGCAGCAAAGTAGGCTCCATATCTAATGGCATTACTTTCTCGTAGTTACCAATTGGAACCATAGAGCGATCACTACCGTTTGTAGTCGTTGTCATGTTGAACAACTGACCTTTAAACACGTGACCAAGGAATGAACGAGTAACAGAGAACTTGTTCTTACCAGGCATAGCCCAGCCGAATAGCTCTTTATCACGACCTTCACGAAGAACCGAAACCTGTTGATGGTAACGGCCAAGGTAAGCATGTGGACCTGAAGCGTGAACACCAGATAATACTGAACCTGAGATCAGGCGAACTTCACCTGGCATCAACTCGCTGTCCGTCAACTCTTCAAGGCTAGCACCAATTTGAGTACGAACTAGGCGTGGGTTGTTCACTACTGGACCAGCCAGAGAAACAACACGCTCAGAGTAAATCTCACCAGTAAGGAAAAGCTTACCGAATGCGATAACGTCTTGGTAGTTAATGCTCCACGCTACATTTTGTGCATTTACCGGGTATAGGTAATGCATATGCGTGCCTGCAAGACCTGCAGGGTGTGGGCCATCAAAAACATGTTCTTCAACGTTAGACTGAGCTGAACGAGGTAAGCTAGTACCTTTTTTACAAACGTACACTTTACCGTTAGTCAGAGTTGAAAGAAGATCTAAACCAGCAACGAAAGCATCAGACTGCTCGTTAATGATTAATTCTGGCTCAGCTGCTAGCGGGTTTGTATCCATAGCAGTTACGAAAATAGCCTGAGTTTCAGAATTAATTGCTGGAACCTTGCTGAACGGACGAGTTCGCAAAGCGGTCCATGCGCCAGACTCAACTAACTGATTTTTAACCGTTTCACGGTCAAGACTTGCTAGATGGTTAGCTTCATAACTATTGAACGTGATCTGCTCATTGCCTGCTACTTCAATCACTACTGATTGAAGTACACGCTTAGCACCACGGTTAACTTCAATAACTTTACCGCTTGCTGGAGAAGTAAATACAACACCTGGGTTCTTTTTATCTGCAAAAAGAACTTGGCCTTTCTTCACTTCATCACCAACGCGAGCATGCATCGTAGGACGCATACCAACGTACTCTTCGCCAAGCAAGGCGACTTTAGTGATGGACTTACCATCATTAATCACCTGGGATGGAGTTCCTGCGATAGGAAGATCCAAACCCTTCTTTATTGTAATCATACGCACTTGCACTACTTTATCGGGAAAAAGATTCTTTTAATTGCGTAAATTCAGGACGTTTAAAATCGCCCTTAGACACGACATTACAGTGTCCGGTTTTGGTAAATTTGAGATACCAAAATCGCAACATTATCTCAATAAAACTCTCACAAAAATCATGTGAGATTTATCAGGTGGCGTATTCTAGCATTTTTTGGCATCTTGATGCCATGACCAATAACTTGAATAGCACGTTTATTTGGTGAGAATTGAAGCGTATGGACTCTTAAATATATATAAATTTGACGAGCCGCACAGATAAATTGGCTTATGAAAGGTGTTTTAAACAAGAGATTAACACTCTGTCACAAACTTATATTTTATGAGTTATGTTGAAGCACTGTTAATAAAAACACTACTCATTGTAGGTATTTTTAGACATTTAATTTGCCATCAGTTTGAGTGATACAACGGCAAAAAACAGATAATTTGGGCGATACAAAAGGCGGCATAGCCACCTCTTTTTATATGTATTAAATCTATTACTTGCCCCCACCCATACACATTGGGCTGTCTGGCACGTTATCTAGCTGCTTCAACCATTCATCTTTTGTATAAGTGTGAATAGATAAAGCGTGAATATTGTTCGCTAGCTCTTCTGAAAGTGCTTTATTTACCGCTCGATGACGAGCAATAAGACGCAAGCCTTCAAACGCATCGCTCACAACAATCACCTTAAAATGACTCTCAGAACCAGCCGGAACATTGTGCATATAGCTCTCATTAACCACATTCAAGTGACTTGGTGAAAACTCATTGTGCAATTTTGTTTCGATAACTTCTTGGATCATTGTGATTCCTTAATAACGGGTTGGCATTATCTGTGGGGTGAGTATAAACCCTAACAAGGCTGCTGTCTGAGTATTTAATAACGAACAGCATAGGTTTAATCGAGTTTTCCCTATCTTGTTCAGCCCGCATTTGAGACAATATCTTTGTTATTTCTCACATAAGTATCCCAAGTAATGAAAACTGAACTTACCCTTCACGATAGAACTTTGACCTTAAACCGTTTCCCTAAACGTTCAAATGAAACGCTTCAAGCTTGGGATGCGGGCGACGAATACATTATTAACCATGTTGAAGAGATGAACCTTGAACCTGGCAAACACATTCTGATCTTAAACGACAGCTTTGGTGCCCTATCCGCTTGGTTCTCAAAAGATCACGATGTGACCATGATGAGCGACTCATTTATCTCTCATCGTGGCGGCCTGAAAAACTTACAACGTAATCAGTGCAATCGCGTTAACTTTTTAAACACGATGGATGATATCCCTCACGGTATCGATCTTGTACTGATGCAACTACCAAAAACCAACCGCCATTTGGTGTGGCAACTGAGTCAATTGCGCCAAGCTTTGCCGGAAGGCTGCCAAGTGATCGGTGTCAACAAGGTAAAAGAGATTCACACATCAACACTGAATCTGTTTGAAAAGTACTTGGGTGAAACCAAAACATCACTGGCGAAGAAAAAGCACCGTTTGGTGTTCTCATCTCCAAACTGTCAACCTATTCACAAAGTTGAACCATTCGTTGAGTGGGACGTTGATGGTGAAGATATCCGCCTGAAAAATTTACCAAATGTTTACTCAGGGGAAGCACTCGATCAGGGCGCTCGCTATATGCTAGAGCATATCCCTCAAGATCCGGAATTACGTCATATCATCGATCTTGGTTGTGGTAACGGTGTACTGAGTGTTAAAGCTGGTCAACTGAATCCGCAAGCTCGTATTACGTGTGTCGATGAAAGCTTTATGGCCGTAGAGTCAGCGCGCCAAAACGTAAAAGATAACCTTGGGGAAGAAGGCAACTTCCAGTTCATTGCTAACAACTGTTTGGACGGTTTTAAGAAAAACAGCACATACCTAGTTTTGTGTAACCCTCCATTCCATCAACAACAAGCGATTACCGATCACATTGCATGGCAAATGTTCTGTGATGCAAAGCATGTTCTTAGCAATGGAGGCAAATTAATTGTTATTGGCAACCGACACCTCGGATACGATGTCAAACTAGCAAGATTATTTGGTGAAGCGAACGTTGAAACGCTTGAACTAAACCAAAAATTTGAGATATTACAAGCAACAAGAGAACCTGCTAATTTTAACAAATAGGCAGTAGACTGCTTTATAAGAATTTAAAATACCGAGCTTCTGGTGTGAATTTAGAAAGGATAACGGAATGAAAAAACTGATTTTGGCTGCTTCTATCATGGCTTTGACAGCATGTTCAGCCCCTCAGCAAGAACAGATCAATGTAATGCCAGAAGCTTCACTAAGCTCAAGCAACCTAGTACAAGGCAAAACCTACACACTAACCAGTAAAGATGTTCGCGCTGCTCAATATGTTGCACTTGTTGATAGCGGCCGCGCTAACATTCAGCCAATTCACGCTAAGCAAAACATGCGCATTTCTCTAGAAAACGCCATCGCACAGCAATTTGAGTCTCAAGGCTTTCGTGCCAGCGTAAACAGCGAAAACTCTGTTGTGTTAGAGATTCAAGAAGCTTTAGTTACCGTAGAACACACCATTATGGAAAACCAAATGGACGGTAAAGTAACACTTGAAGTTACCGCTGAAACACCAGAGGGTAAACTGGTCAAGACATTCAATGGTACAGCAACTCGCACTGGTGCATTAAGCGCATCAAACGACGATATCGCAATGGTACTTAACGATGTTATCGACTTAGTGCTTAAAGAGATCGCCAATGATCAAGAACTGCAAACTTACATGAAGGAACGTTTCTAATGGGTCGTATTCTATCTTCTATCGCACTAATGTTAGTGAACTTGAGCGTATGGGCTGGCCCTAAAGTGAACGTGGAAACGACGCTAGGCAACTTCACAATCGAGCTAAACCAAGAGCAAGCACCAATTAGTTCTGAGAACTTTCTTAAATACGTAGCAGACGGCAGTTACGAAGGCACTATCTTCCACCGTATTATTCCTGGTTTTATGGCGCAAGGTGGCGGCTTCAATCAAGACATGCAGCAACAAGCAACGTATGCTCCGATCAAAAATGAAGGCAGCAATGGTCTGAAAAATGACACAGCAACCATCGCAATGGCTCGTACTAATGCACCCGACTCTGCGACTCGTCAGTTTTACATTAACTATGCAGATAACGACTTCCTAAACGCGAAAGGCGGCAACCCAGGTTACGCAGTATTTGGCAAAGTAACCGAAGGCTTTGACGTTATTCAAAAGATGGCAACCATTCCAACTAAGCGAATGGGACGCATGGCAGACATTCCTGTTGATCCAATTATCATCACGAAAGTGACTCTTCTAAAGTAATCTAAAGCAACGCCCTTATTTCTTAAGGGCGTTTTTCTATACAAGGACACTCTATGTCATCAGGCACTTCCTCTCTTTCCTGGATGCAAACTTTCCGCAGCTACCTCGATAAGCGCTTACTGTGGGTGTTCATGCTCGGCTGCTCAAGCGGCTTCCCGTGGGTTCTTATTGGCTCCAACATGTCTGGCTGGCTTAAAGACGCAGGTTTAACCCGTGCAGCAATTGGTTACTTTGGTAGTGTATTTGCCGTATACGCCATTAACTTTTTGTGGGCACCTCTGGTAGACCGAGTCAAATTACCGGTGCTACACGCGATTTTAGGGCAACGACGTAGCTGGATATTTTTCTGCCAATCTATTGTCTTAGTTAGCACCTTATTCATTGCTGGCGTCAATCCTGCTGAGAATTTGGCGTTTACCTCAATGTTAGCCCTCACTATTGCCATTGCCTCAGCCACTCAAGACATCGCGATTGATGCATTTCGTATCGATACCTTCCCAAAATCAGAAGCTTCAAAACTGCCACAAGCCTCTGCAATGGCTGTAGTTGGTTGGTGGACTGGCTACTCTCTACCTGGTTACCTTGCCTTTATTAATGCAGATTCAATCGGTTGGAATGGTGTTTACTACGGCATGGCTGGGATCGTAGTCGTTCTCATGATGTTCACATTATTAGTGGTGGAGCCTAAGACCAAACGTAGTAACCTACAAGCTGAAGCGGAGATCCGTCACAACCGACTTTTAGGAAACCCCATTTTTGCCTGGCTAACGGTTACGACCGTAGAACCTTTCCTGGATTTCTTTAAACGCAATGGAGTGAGAGTCGCTCTCACTTTAATACTCTTTGTTTTTCTCTTTAAAATAGGTGAAGCTTTCTTAGGGAGAATGTCGATTACGTTTTACAAAGAGGTCGGTTTTTCCAATGAACAGATTGGCTACTACTCAAAGTTAGTAGGCTGGGGACTGACCATGTTGTTTACGCTAATTGGCAGCATGGTCAATGTTAAATTTGGTATTGTTCGTGGGCTGATGATTGGCGGAGTCGCGATGGCATCAAGTAATTTAATGTTTGCTTGGATCGCTCATGTGGGCCCGAATGAACAGTTATTTGTTGCCACTCTTATGGTTGACAACTTTACAGCTGCTTTTTCAACTGTAGCCTTCGTTTCTTTTTTGACGGCGGTAACTGGACAGGCATTTTCAGCGACTCAATATGCTCTACTTGCCTCTTTAGGGAATTTAGGCCGTACCACTTTAGCTTCCTTCAGTGGTGAGCTGGTTGATTACCTCAATGATTGGCCAACCTTCTTTATATTGACAGCACTCATGGTGATTCCAAGTTTGATCATGCTCTACTCGTTACGACACTTTTTCACTGATTTATTAGAAAAAGCCAAAAATGACCAAGAGTAATAGAAAGAGGGTAGCGTTGAGCTACCCTCTTTTTCTTTGTCGCAATAATCTAACAAGCGCTAATCGGCTCTATCAAGCACAATAAGATCGAAACCTTTTGCCACCAACTCCTCAACCTCCGCTACTTGATAAAGCCAAAGTCTCCTCTAGCGAAAGGCTCGCCGAACGATTGTTGTGGAGCGACCAACCATATTTAGTCTCAGGTAATTCGTTAATTGCTCCGGTAGCAGCATGGAATGGATAAAAACAGCTCAAAAACATGTTCTGACCGAGGAGTGATTTAGCCGTTTTTGAAGGGATATTATATAGAAAGGAATACTGTTGATTTTGATATACATGTCACTCTATTTAGTATAATCGTTTGCTTAGCGCGGTATTTCACCGATATATCCACCAAAAAATCGAATCTTACAAGACCAATAGAAAAAGAAATGCATCAACATGCACTTCTACATTAAAGTTCCATCATTTAGATCATTAGTGTGACAAACCTCACCATAATAATCATAGTTTTCACTCTTTCTCACTTTTATTTGAGAACAAAATCGCTATTATGCTCGGCATTCGGACATCATAAACACGCACGGATTAGCGGGTTACTTATTTCAAATATAGAGAGTTCCATTATGCGTAAATCACTTTTAACTCTTGGCCTACTTGCAGCGACTTCGGCTCCAGCAATGGCAGCAGATTATTCTGACGGCGATACTCACAAAAATGATTACAACTGGATGCAGTTTAATATCATGCACACTATCGACGAGAAGCCACAAGATAAAGACCACACTTACCTTGAAATGGAATTCGGCGGTCGCTCTGGAATCTTCGACCTTTATGGCTACATTGATGTATTTAACCTAACTAACGATAGCGGCAGTGACAAAGCAGAAGATGATCAGCTATTTGTTAAATTTGCACCACGTATGTCTATCGATGGCCTAACTGGTAAAGATCTTTCTTTCGGTCCAGTTACAGAACTATATGTCGCAAACTACACAACTATCGATGGCAAAGCTGACGGTGGCTACGCGACTAAAACTGGTATCGGTTCTGACGTAATGGTTCCATGGTTTGGCAAAATGCAGTTCAACCTTTACGCTACATACGATCTAAATACAAAAGATTGGAACGGTTACCAATTCTCTACAAACTGGTTTAAGCCGTTTGTAAACTTTGACAATGGCTCATTCATTGCTTACCAAGGTTACATTGATTACGAATTTGGTCGTGACAGTTCATACAACCAATCTAGCAATGGCGGCGCAATGTTTAATGGTATTTACTGGCACAATGACCAATTTGCAGTTGGTTACGGTCTAAAACTATACCAAGACGTATACGGTCTTAAAGATGGTGCACTTATCGATTCAGCACACCCACAATACGGTAAGTTTTCTACATCAGGTGTAGGTCACTACTTCGCTTTAACTTACAAGTTCTAATCGAACTTCTAAGAAAGTTTCCTAAATGGCACCCTCGGGTGCCATTTTTTATTGCTTTCATTTAATGCCTCGCTATCCTTGCAGCATCACTTTCTTATCTCGGTATTGCTGTGAACATCACGATTGTTGGACCTGGAGCAATTGGCGCTTTATGGGCGATAAAACTGCTTCAAGCTGGTCATAATGTCTCTTTATGGAGTCGCTCTTCTGGCCCCTCTGCTGACTTATCTCTTGACGAACAAACTTCGATTGCCTTCAGTAATAACAATATCGAAAAGCTATCAGCGAGTGATTTAGTAATCGTCACGGTTAAGGCTTGGCAAGTAGAAGAAGCCACCACTCCGTTACTTCAATATCTCGACCCCGATACGATCCTGATGTTCATGCATAACGGAATGGGCGCGGTCGACAACATTGCCACTAAAATTAATGCTCACCCGATAGTATTGGCAACCACCACCCAAGCCGCATTCAAGCCCGACAAGAATAATGTTTGTCATACAGGGTTAGGACAAACTCAACTGGGTGCTTTTAATCAAACAGGTCAGCAGTGCACGTTTTTAGTTGATGTATTGGATAATGCTCTCCCCGCGGTGAGTTGGAACCCAAAGATAAAAGCCGCACTATGGACTAAGCTCGCCATCAACTGTGCTATCAACCCACTGACTGGGTTGAAACAAGTCAAGAATGGCGAACTTGCAGACCAAAAGTTTGGGGATACTTTAAGCTCTATCGTTGAAGAGCTCACAAAAGTTATGCAAGCCGAAGAGATCGCTTGTTCATTCGACGAATTAGAAGCCAGCGTCAAACAGGTAATCCAAGCCACAGCGCAGAACAACTCATCCATGAAGCAGGATATGTTTTACCAACGCAAGACAGAGATCGACTTCATCACTGGGCACCTAATAAAAACAGCGCTTAAGCATCAGATAAAAGTTCCCGTTAACCAAAAGCTGTTCGATCAGGTCAAAGAGCAAGAAAATAGCTGGAATCATCAAGATTAATCAGCAACGGTTAACAAGTCGCGATAAAATAACAATACCACTAAGCACAACGCTAGCACCAATTTCCAAGATTTTAGGTAAGAATAGATGTTTAATATCAATCACATCCGAGAGCAGTTTCCTGCGCTATCACAAACCATCAATCAACAACCATTGATTTACTTAGACAGCGCAGCAACAACACAAAAACCTCAGGTAGTTATTGATGCCATTAGCCAATATTACTCCAAACAAAATGCCAATGTTCACCGTGGTAGTCATAGCTTAACAGCGAATGCGACCAGTCAGTTTGAAGCTGCTAGAGATAAGGTCGCTCAGTTCATTGGCGCAGCCTCATCAAAAGAGATCATCTGGACTCGTGGTGCCACCGAAGCACTCAATTTAATTGCTCAAACTTACGCAAGAAGTACCCTTCAACCTGGCGATGAGATCTTAGTGAGTGAAATGGAACATCACGCCAACATAGTGCCTTGGCAAATTGTTGCAGAACAAACCGGCGCTAAAGTCGTTAAAGTACCAATGACATCGGATTGCGAATTTGACCTCACTGCATTTGATGTACTTTTAAATGAACAAACCAAAATTGTTGCATTAGCTCAAATAACCAACGTAACAGGTTCTCGTCAGCCGATTGAAGCCGTCATCGAGAAAGCACACAAAATGAATGCAATTGTGGTAGTCGATGGTGCGCAAGGGATCGTTCATGAGCCTATTGATGTTGCTGCTTTAAGCGCTGATTTCTACGTTTTCTCAGGCCATAAACTCTATGCTCCCGCGGGCATTGGTGTACTTTACGGCAAGCTTGAATTACTAGAAGCGATGCCACCATGGCACGGTGGAGGCAAGATGGTTGAGCGAGTATCATTTTCTGGTACCACTTTTTCAGAGTTACCGGGCAAGTTCGAAGCTGGCACACCCAATGTCGCTGGGGCTATTGCTTTAAGTACCGCAATAGAGTGGTTGCATCAGTTTGATCAACAAGATGTCGAACAACACATCCACCAGCTACAACAGAAAACCTACCAAGCACTCAATCAATTGGATGACATCCAAATCCTTGGCTACAAACCAAACTCAAGTGTGATTACTTTTGTGATGGATAGCGTTCACCACCAAGACATTGCTACGCTGTTGGATCAGCAAGGTATCGCGGTACGTGCAGGGCACCACTGTGCTCACCCATTAATGGATGCACTTGGAGTGAAAGGAACAGTTCGAATTTCATTTGGCATTTACAACAACATGGATGATGTTGAAAGGCTCGTAGTAGCAATAGAAAAAGCCGTTGATATGCTTTAGGGAACAGCCAAGTAGCTAAATTATTTAGGGTTGACGTTTAGCGTCAACCCTTTTTGTTTCTGTATATCTAAGAGATGTTAAGCACTGAACTCTTGGATTTGAGCAACAATCGCTTTTAATCCATTACCGCGAGATGGGCTTAGGTGGGTGATTAGACCTATTTTTTCGAAGTAGCTATCAATATCGAATGCTTGTACCTGCTCTGATGTTTTACCGTCATATGCCGCCATGACTAACGCAATAAGTCCGCGTACAATACGTGCGTCTGAATCGGCGCAAAAGTACCAAACACCATCGATGTTCTGCGAAACTAACCACACTTGGCTCTCACAACCAGATACCATAACCTGCTCACTTTTCAGTTCATCAGGCATTACTGGCAGTTTCTTACCCCATTGAATCACTTGGCGATAACGGTCTTCCCAGCCGCTGAATGTCTGCATCTTCGCAACAATATCATCACTGGTAATTTCAGTGCCGTATGGAGAGCTTGGGAATGTGGTCATTTTAATATCCAGTCGATTGTTAATTGAATAGTAGACGTTACTTAGCGTGCTTTTGAATCAGCTTTTCGACGATACGTGAAACAGCCACAAAGCCAAACGTCGCGGTTACAACCGTTGCCGCACCAAAGCCCGTTGCACAATCCATGCGCTTTGGACCTTCAGCTGTTGCTTTCGCAGCACATACACTGCCGTCAGCTTGAGGGTATTTCAGCTGTTCAGTTGAGAACACACAGTCGATACCAAACTTACGCGCTGGATTCTTAGGGAAATTATGATGACGACGAAGGGTATCTTTTAGCTTCTTCGCTAGCGGATCTTGAATCGTCTTGGTCAAATCGGCCACTTTGATTTGAGTCGGATCGATTTGACCACCCGCGCCACCGGTAGTGATCACCTTGATTTTGTTGCTACGACAGTACGCCAGCAGTGAAGCCTTCGCTTTCATGCTATCAATCGCATCTAACACAAAGTCGAACTCTTTCGATAGGTATTCAGCCTGATTGTCTGGGCCGATAAAGTCATCAATCAGGTTAACCTTACACTCAGGGTTAATCAGCTTAACACGCTCGGCCATCACTTCGATTTTGCTCTTACCTACCGTGCCCGACATTGCGTGAATCTGACGGTTGATGTTCGTAACACACACATCATCCATATCGATCAATGTCAGCTCACCCACGCCAGTACGTGCAAGCGCTTCAACCGCCCATGAACCGACGCCACCAATACCGATCACACACACATGTGCCGCTCTAAGTATGTCGACTTCACTATTACCATACAGGCGACGAGTGCCACCGAATCGTTGGTCATAGTTTTCTGAAGCTGGAGTGGTCAATTCACGCATTGTTGCCGCCAATTTATTTCTGAGAAAAAGAAAAGAGTGCGTTTTATACGCACTCTTGAATAAAAAGTCTAGGGGATTAGCGATTCGCTTTCAATGCCCTATTTTATTGTCGTTTACTCGACCTTTTCAGGTGGTAAAGCCCACGGTGCTTCAGTCGCACTACCGTCTAAGCCCAATTTCCATACTCGGCCAAAATGCTTGTAGTGACCCGCTTCAGTACCTGCACGTGGCCCCATACCATGGTAAAGATCCAAGTGGTTTTGCTTAACCGCGCCGCCCGTATCTAGGACCAGTAACAATCTTAATTGGTGTGCTCCGCTCCAAGTACCGTCAGCATTTAACAGTGGTACTTCTGCAAGAATCGGCGTTCCCATTGGCAAGATAGAGCGATCACCAGCGACTGCGGCCATTGGTAACAGTGGAATACCTGCGCTCCCCATGACTGATAGGTCGTCTCTTGCTTCAAAGAAAACGAAAGATGGGTTTTGTTCTAACAGCTCTTTAACGACTTCAGGGTCATTCTCCAACACCCACTCTTTAATCGCTTTCAACGACATCTTTTCACGAGGAACCAAGTCTCGCTCGATCAAAACACGACCAATGCTCACGTAAGCTTTGTTGTTTTTTCCTGCGTACGCAAAATACTGCAAGGTATCGTCATCACCAAAGTGCACGAAACCGCTGCCTTGTACTTCCATCATAAATGGATCGATACGGTTCGCCGAGTAACCTAACTCAAGGCCCTGGCCTTCCAATGCGCCGTTGTAGATCTCTTCGCGTGTTGGACACTCTTTGTCACACTCAGGAAGTCCATAAACCGGGAAACGGTATTCTTCACTCGCTTCGTGGCGTAGCTCCATTACAGGAGAAAAGTATCCCGTGAACAAAACATTGCCTTGTTTATCACCACCACCAAGTTGAGCTGTTTGAACGCCAAAGTTAGCGAGCTCGCTTGGATCTCCACTTTGCATCGCCCACTCATTGAGTTGCTGATAAAGCGGCTCATAGATTTTAGCCATCGAAGGGGATTTAGAAACCACCATTTCAGCTTGCTCTGCAAATGCGGTGTAGTCTCTTGGTTTATTGGATTCAACCTGATCGACCTTATTTAAGGTGCGGGGAAATTCGTCATCAAGGTGTTGTTGAGCGAGATCGGTGGGTTGAGCACAGCCAAATAAAACAGAGGCAGCGACAAGGGGAAGCCATTTTTTAATCACAAGAGTCATCCTAAAAATTCTATGCTTTGAGGATGACAAAAACGATCAGATAACACAATCTTAGTTTGTAAGAGTTTACAAGAAGATAACCTATCGGACGGAGTTATCAGTGTGGCCTTTTAAACGAAAGACGGGATTGTAATGACTCTCTGAATCCAGCGTCATTTCTGTGTTGTCAGAATTGGTCATACGAAAGCGGTATGTCTTATCTCCGGCTTTATACTCGAAGTGGTTGCCGTCAAATTCAAAACTGGTCGCGATAATCGAACCAGCGACAGACACTCCATTGGCATTCAACACAAACTCATCTGTCGCATAATGAGCCACATCTTGCTCAACCCAAGTGCCATAAAGCAAATGATTTGGCGTTGCAGCCTCCTGCAAACGAGTGATGACATCACCATAAAGCGATACGACAGCAAACGAACCGACAAGAGCCAGCACCATCAGGCAACGCTCTATGATCTTGCGCTTCAATGGAGATTGATTGCGCTGCTCAGCCTCACTGTAGAGGCCTTTAGTAATCTCATCGATTTTATTCTTTTGTGCTGAAGCTTGTGGCATTCGGTTACTACTCATGAAGATACTGTGCGCATTCTACACTGAGACACTTTATATAATGAAGCCTAGATGAGAATTGTTTGCGCTTTATTCCAAAAAGATGTTGTTTAGATTTGAATTTAAATGCTAAATTATCGAATAAATAAACAAATTGGACTTATTCTGTGAAACTAAGAAGTACAGCGCTAGTAAAAGGCTTTAGACAATCAACCCCCTATGTAAACGCGCACCGTGGCAAAACCATGGTCATAATGCTGGGAGGCGAAGCCGTTGCCGATAAGAACTTTGGTAACATTATTAATGATATAGCCTTACTCCACAGTCTTGGAGTAAAGATTGTTCTCGTTCACGGTGCAAGACCACAGATCAACCAGCTGCTGGCGAAACAAGATTGTCACACACCCTATCATAAAAACATTAGAGTCACCGATGAATATGCTCTGGGTGTGGCTATGCAGGCTGCTGGACAGCTTCAACTGGCCATCACCGCACGCCTTTCAATGAGCTTAAACAACACGCCAATGGCGGGCACTCAACTTAACGTGATGAGTGGCAACTTCATTACAGCACAGCCACTGGGTGTGGATAATGGCACCGACTATTGCCATAGCGGACGTATTCGTCGAATCGATATAGAAGGCATTAATCGCACGCTCGACCAAGGTTCTATCGTGTTACTTGGCCCTATTGCAAGCTCCGTTACTGGCGAAAGCTTTAACCTACTCTCTGAAGAGGTCGCCACCCAAGTTGCGATTCGCCTAAAGGCTGACAAGCTGATTGGCTTTTGCTCCGAACAAGGGGTAACAGATGAAAGCGGCACTGTACTCGCCGAACTCTTCCCTAAAGACGCCAAGCAAATTCTAGAACGCTTAACGGAATCTCAAAAACCTGCCGAAGACATGAGCACAGGAACACTACGTTTCTTGAAAGGTGCGATCTCCGCTTGTCGTGCAGGTGTGCCCCGTTGCCATTTAATCAGCTATAAGGTTGATGGTGCGCTGATCCAAGAGCTGTTCTCTTTCGATGGAATTGGAACTCAAGTAGTGATGGCGAGTGCCGAGCAAGTAAGACAAGCTCAAATCGATGATATTGGCGGCATCTTTGATCTTATTCGTCCATTGGAAGAGCAAGGCATCTTAGTACGTCGCTCAAGAGAGCAACTCGAACAAGAGATCCATCGCTTTACCATTATTGAAAAAGATGGGCTGATTATCGGCTGCGCAGCGCTTTACGCATACCCGGAAGATCATATGGCGGAGATGGCGTGCGTGGCTATTCATCCTGATTATCGTGATGGAAACCGTGGGCAAATATTACTGGACTATATGCGTCATCAATCGAAGTCTCGTGATATCGACCAAATTTTCGTTTTAACCACACATAGCCTGCATTGGTTTCGTGAACAAGGGTTTTACGAGATCGGAGTTGATGAGCTACCGATGGAAAAACAGGGGCTATACAACTACCAACGCAACTCAAAGATCTTAGCGTTAAATGTGTAAATTAAGTTTTCGACTGAAATCTCACTTCAAAAGAAAAATAATTGCAAATGTAATCGTTTTCTATATGAGATTTATTAGGTATGCACTTTAACTCACAAGTAAATTTGTATAGAATTTGGTCGCCTTAACAAAATAACAAATGTTTTTATTGGAATTACCATCTCGGTTGTCATATCACATGCATTGAGGTGGTCACTGCACGGATTGCTATACCCGTTGACGGTCAGCACGCTAACATTAGCTCTGCTCGTTAATATAAACAGCAAAAAGAGCAACATTGATATGAGAACCATTGTTTGTAACTCGCTGCAAAGTTTTTGGGATATGGCTGATAACCAATTCTTAGAAGGGCTAGACGTACATTGCGTGTTCCCTGTGAGCGAAAATCTAAAAGAGTTTATTTTGAATTGCCAAGCAAAATACAAGATAAACCACATATCGTTTACTCGAGCGTTTTTAGGCACTGATTCCTAGCACGCTCAAAGCAACCAGGGATGGTTGCTTTGTACATATACCTCAGTTATTTCTAATGAGTTAAGCGACTTCCTAAACCACTCACTCGTTCTGTTTTCACCTTAATTCCACGCTTCAATACATTCGTATCACTGAATATCATCAGTCGTTTCTTCGCACGCGTAATACCTGTGTAGATAAGCTCTCGCGTCAAGATTGGGCTGAAATCTGGCGGCAGGATCATTAAGGTCAAATCAAATTCGCTACCCTGAGATTTGTGAATCGTCATCGCATAAGCGGTTTCATGATCAGGCACTCGGCTTGGTAGCACCGCTTTCACGCTGCCATCGGGCAACTCAAAATAGACCTTCAAGCGAGGAGTTGAGTCTGACTGGTTTGAATCCGCCTCGAGCATACAGATACCAATATCACCATTGTATAACCCCAAGCCATGATCGTTACGCGTTACCATTACTGGTCGCCCGTGATACCACAATTCATCGTTGTGCGGATTCACTAAACGTCTTGCAGCAAGCGCTCTTTCAATACGATGGTTGAAGCCTTTAACACCAAAGTCACCTTCACGAATAGAACACAACAGTCGGCATTGACTGAACAAATCGAGTACAGATTTGGCTCTCGCTTCTTGAGTTTCTAACTCTTCCAATGGCACATTCATTCGGTTCAGATACGCACCATACTCATTGACTAAAGTACGCAGCATCAAGTTATAGCTGTCACTCGATAGAGGATGGTTCTCAATATCGCCAAACCCTTTGGCAAACACTTGGTCTACTTGATTCGCAGACCCGTTATTGATTGCTTTTGCTAACTGCCCGATACCTGAACGCGCATCGAAACGATAACTCTTCTGCAGCATACACAAACTATCAGCAATTGCCGGAGGATTAACAGCTCCTACTTTTGCTTGCTGTGTATTCGCTATCGCATCAAAGCCTGTCATCTCCGCAATCAAGTTGCCTTGCGCACTACTATAACCAGCAGAGTTGAATGAGCAGATATCACCTAACACCGCGCCCGCTTCAACGGAAGCCAGTTGGTCTTTATCACCCAACAAGATAAGCCTTGCATGTTCAGGGAGTGCATCCACCAGCTTATACATCATGGATAAGTCGACCATCGATGCCTCATCCACCACCAAGATATCAAGGTGAAGTGGATTACGTCGGTTGTGTCTAAATTCCGCTCGATTAGGAATCGCGCCGAGTAATCTGTGTAAGGTGCTCGATTCCGTTGGTATGTTGTCCTTCACTTCAGGCGCTAATGGCAGTTGCTCAATCGCTTTGCCAATCGATTCTGTTAAACGTGCCGCCGCTTTACCCGTTGGTGCTACTAGCTTAATCGTTGGTGTTTTTCCTTGGCTTAGTGATTGCTCGACCATCGCCGACAGTAATTTGGTTACCGTGGTCGTTTTACCGGTACCCGGCCCACCAGAGATCACTGCAAAGCGACGACTCAATGCCACCGCTGCCGCCACTTTTTGCCAGTTCAAACATGCAGATAACGGTACCAAACTGTCTAGAACATCTAAGTCCGTCACTTGCTTGGTTTGTACAATCGCTTGGTCGATTGCACCCCAATTCAAAGATTGCTCATCGACGATATCAAGATGATCGCACACCAGCTGTTGGCGTAATACCTGAGACGTTTGTTGGTTTGCTTCAGCCTTGGCTAAAGCGTTAAACAGAAAATGATAACTGCGAGCAAAGAGCTGATTGAGCGTTTCCGTCAGTGCCTTTTTCTGTTCAATGTTGAATTCTACAGGCTTGCTTAAACGGTTTAATGTATCTGCCAGCACAACCTCATAGTTCCAGTAACGCTGTAAGTAGACACGCTGCCCATCAAACATCAGCGGCTTAACACAGTCATTGGTTGTACCTACTAGGTTTGACGATTTAAGTACCGTCACCCAGTCAATGCCTAACAATTTCTGGTTCAACTGCAGTGCCGTTTCACCGTACAAACCGAGTAATTGGGCAAGGTCTGCTGTTTGAGCTTGTATAAGCTGCGTACAAATGTGCCCTTTGCCTAATTCATGACTCACCACCCCAGCAAGAAAACCGATCTCTTGAGAGTGACTCGTGGCTTGCTGGGCAATAAAGCGGGCAAATTGATAATCCAACTGGCGAATCGAACCCTTATCCGCAAGAAACTTGAGTACATCCATAAGTTGCTCAGGAATAAGTGAAACTGGCTTTACTGTGTTCGCGGTATCAATGCTGGTATTAGTAGTCGTTGTTGTCATTATAAAAGCCCCATCTGTCCAGTTTCATCGTCATTCAATTGTGCTGAACGTCTGTCTATCACTTTTCCGTCAATCAATTGATCCATTTCATCAAGTAAAGCCAGCGTTGGGTTCGCGGAGAAAATACCTTGCTGAGATTGGCCGTCCATTCCTCGTAAGAACAAATAGTACACGCCACCAAAATGTTGTTCGTAACTGTAATTGGCAACACGACTACGTAAGAAACGGTGCAACGCCAATGCATAGATCTGATATTGCAAATCATAGCGATGGTCGGCCATCGCCGATTTCAATGCTTCACCATGGTAAACGGCAACATCATCTCCTAAGTGATTCGATTTCCAGTCGAGTACATAGTATTTACCTTGATGCTCGAACACCAAATCGATGAAGCCTTTCAGCATACCTTGCACGGTTTGGAAACCTAGGTCACCCGCTTTAGCCGATAACGGATCATGATATTGAATGGTTTGATTCAGTTCCGATGCGGCCAATACTTCGATCGGTAGTAAGAACTCCATCTCAACCAAGCGTTGTGTTGAATCTTTCTCGCTTAGCTTTAAGCTTTTACCATCCAATGCGGTGTTAAGAACGGTATCGACCAGTTGCTGAAGCACAGGTAACCACTCTAATTCGTATTGCTCAGACTCTAATAAGTGAGTGATTACTTGCGTATTATGTTCGCTGATTGCTGGCTCGGTAAATTCAACCTCCTCAAACAAGGTGTGCAAGAAAGTACCTGGGCGAGCACCACGAGGAAACGTAAAGATAGAGCGTTCAGGTTCAATCAACTCAGACTCATCTTGCTCATCAGCCGAGTCAATATCAAAGCCAGACACCTCAATAGTCGCGTCATGGCTCGCACCGTGACTGCCTTGCTTTACAAGCCCCGAGTAACTGGTAATACGCCAAGCTCGGTCAATTGAAGCCTTGAGTTCATTGGCCTGTAAGTTGTCACTCACTTGCTCTGTTTGCACAAAAATTTGTTCGTGAGCGGTCGGCGTTTCAGACAGTAATACGCTTGAATTCTTACTCTCAATTGCTGACAGAGCTTGATGTAACTCGGCAATGCCTTGCTCTTGTCCGTTTTGAACCAAATAGCCCATGGCACTCAAGTGAACGCCAGTTGGTTCTTTGGTTGAACGCCCTTTACGCAGCGGTGCCATGCCAATGAAACATCCATAAACAGCACGAGTCAGCGCCACGTAAATCAAACGTAGGTCTTCCGCCAGTCGCTCTTTGTCGGCTTGTGCTAAGGCACTGTCGCTGCCAGTAATGTCCAGTACTGTGGTATCTGAATCATGATCGTAGAACTTGCCTTCGCTCGCTTCTCGGTAACTCGCAACAAATGGCAGAAATACTAAGTCATATTCCAAACCTTTCGACTTGTGAATAGTAACGATTTGAACCAAGTTTCTCTCTGATTCAAGACGCTGAATGTCATCTTCACTGCCGCCTAAACCATTTTGAGCATCGGAAATTGCTTCTGCTAGCCAACGTAACAAGCCGTAGTCGCTGTCGAGTTCCTGCCTTGCCTGCTGCAGCAATTCGCCAATGTGCATCAAATCAGTCAGTGAGCGCTCACCATTTTCTTCTTCCAGTAAGCGTTCCGCGAGATGTCGTTTGCTGATCACACTGCGCAGCATTGGTAGCACGCCACGCTGTAGCCACAACTTACGATACTCACGAAATTCGTTAACGACGTTTTCCCACACCACTTCATCGTTGTTGAGTTCATCCAATGAAGCCGCATCCATAGCAAACAACTCGGAGGCCAAACTCGCGCGCAATGCACGATCGTTTTCAGGTGTCAGCACCGCTTGCAATAGGCGTTGAATATCTTGTGCGACCAAGTTGGTGAACACACTATCTCTGTTAGACAAATACACGCTCGCGATGCCTTGTTCCGACAACGCATTTTTAATCAGACGCCCTTCACTACCGGTTCGAACCAAGACAGCAATATCACCCGCATTCACGGCATGTTGTTTTTTGCCGTTATCAAAATAGGCTTGCTGATTTTGAGAAGCGGTCAGAATGGTTTGAATTTGACTCGCTGTCGCCTCGGCCATTGCCTTGTGATATTCGCCTTTTGGTAATGGCTTGTCTTCAGCCTCTTGCAGCCAAAAGGTAAGTGCGCGCTGAGTTTCACCATTCATCACCCATTGGCGTTTGTCGGCCGATGGACTGGCTGCAACAGGCAGGAATGGAATGTCTTGGTCATAGATAAACGGGCTATCCGAGTTCATAAACACTTGGTTTACTGCGCTAACCATATCAGCACTCGAACGCCAGTTGGTGCCTAAGGTGTAGTGAGCACTAACTTGGTTTCTCGCCTTGATATAGGTAAAGATATCTGCGCCACGGAAGCCATAGATAGCCTGCTTCGGGTCACCGATCATAAACAAACCACACTGCGGGCTATCGAGATAGATTCGGCTAAAAATACTGTATTGCAGCGGATCGGTATCTTGGAATTCATCGATCATCGCCACCGGGTAGAGCGTACGAATTCTCTCCACCAGCAGTGATTGCTCATCGACATCAATAGACGCAGATAACTGAGTCAGCAAATCATCAAACGATAACCATTGCTTCTGCTGTTTCGCCTTGGCGAGCATAGTTCGACAATGAGTAATCGCATGCGCCAATAACGGAGCTTTCAGATCTGAAGGAGAGTCTAAGAAGTTCTCAATAGCCTCAAATACCGCGTGTTGAGGCGCACTACCTTTTGGTGTTTTTTCAATTAACGTTGCTTGTGAGAACTTCTCTAATTTATCAGGAAACTGGTAATCATGAGTGTCGCTCTGCGCCCATGCTGTTACCGCTTCTAACCAAGTCGGCAGAGATTTCTTGGTGTAGCTGCGTTTGTTCACATCTGAACCTGAAATCAAAGCCAAAAAGTCCGCTTCGGATTCACACCACAGCGCTTTAAGTTGCTTTACTTTATCTAGGTTTTGGTTGTGCAGTGTTTGCAAATCCCCCGACATCGCATCGACGGTTAGCTTCAATGGAGAGCCCGTCAGATAACGATTGACGTCTGCTAATAATGCAGCCGGTGAACCCCAGATATTACGAACCTCACCAACCAGTTGAATCGGCAGCGGATAAAACTGCTTACGCCAATAGTCGGCTACCACTTGCGCCTTAAGATGGCTTTCATCAGTCACAAATTCATTATCAAATCGGCTACCAGACTCGAAGGCATTTTGAGTCAACATTCGCTGACAGAAGCCGTGAATGGTGTACACCGCCGCTTCGTCCATTTGCCTTTCGGCATTGAGCAGTGTTTTCGCAGCGCCAGCATGGTCTTCGATCTCTTGCAGCAAAGGAGCAATCACTGGGTCGTCACTTTGCCCGCGAGAAAACGCAATGCGAGCATCATGAATTCGAGCACGGATACGGTCACGCAGCTCTGCGGTTGCCGCTTCGGTAAAGGTCACTACCAGAATTTGGTCTACGGTCAACGGTTCATGGTGTCGGGTAGCTTCCGCGAGTTCACCTTGCGGTGCAGCCGTGCCGTGCCCAAGCAATAGGCGTAAGTACAAGCCAGCGATGGTAAATGTTTTACCTGTACCCGCCGATGCTTCAATTAAACGCGCGCCATGAAGTGGAAACGTCATGGTGTTGAGTGTCTGTGGAGCAATTACCTGAACACTGCTTGTGGTCGTCATGCCTTACTGCCTTCTGATAAATATGTTGTTACAAATGTGACCTAGCGTGGAAAACGTCATTCAATTTACGTCCTACGCTGATTTGTTAATAGTTAGTGCGATCTCTCTCACGGATCAATTCGGATCGCCTCGCTACTATGCGCCCACGAGTTCAGGAGCGCGATTCGAGTTTTATACTCATTGCCTACTTAGAACCACAGAATAATGGTCCCTCTGACCTGTGGCCGTACAGCGAACGCCCTACACTAATAATGATTTACTGGCGGCCACTTTATTTCCTGTACCTTGCTTCTCTTCCCTTGATTCCTTTCACACTGAAAGCAAGCACCCCAAATGCTTACCAGCGACTCTATTTCGTCTTTCATTAAGTCAGCGCATACGCTACTGATCTTGTCGATCACAGCCACTTACTCCTGATCTTCCAGATCGGCAGCAGCCAACCTTACCGCCTGTAACACAAGTGTTGAATACATACGCGACTCAGCAGCCAGCTCATCGTCCCACTTAGGCCAAATACGCGAGATATAGGTATCTCGACCCTCGCCCGTGAAAGCGAAGCTGTCATTAAAAGTATCGGCCATTTTCTTGAGAGACTTCTCTTCATCATCGACCCATTTACCACGGCTAAAACCCGCTTCAACGCCGGCCAAGGCGGTTTTCGGGAAATACGGCAATGGTGCAGTCATGCCTTGATAAAACAGTCGTACTAACTCAGCCAATAGACCCCTCGCCTGCTGCACATCGCCGATAGGTTGTAGCGTTTGGTGCACCACACCTTCTTTTCTGTCGTAGCCAATAATATGAGTCGTTTTGCCGTGCCCCATCACCGCGCAACACAAGTGATCAATCCACGCAGCCAAGTAATCTTGCGAACGAATTTTACCGCTACGGAAGCGTACTAAGCCCGATTGATAATTTTGAGTCAGCCAACCCATCAAACGAACCGGCTTGCCCTCGCCTAGCACGTCAAATTCAATATTTACCTCGAGATCTTGTTGTGGCTGCCCACTTACAAATCGAATCTCTTTGGCTAAATCTTCCGCTTGAACACGGTTGGTTTCAAACTCGATATCACCAAAAGCACCAACCGGTAAGCGACCTTGTGCCTTTTGTTCAGAAACAAACAAGCGAACCGCTTCATCTGCCCCTTCTGGGTAATCGAGTAGTACTTGGAGCAAAGCATCTTTAAGCTGGAAGCTCTCTAAGCCATTAAGCACGAATGGCTCGTCGTCTTCCATTACCGGAAGCGGTGGCTCAAACACTACCTTTAAGCGTCGATTAAAGAAGTATTGCACTGGCAAGCGCCAGAAACGCTGTAGCTCAACCAGATCGAGCTCCAATGGATAAGTCGCACCAAGCAAATAGTCATCCAAGGCACGATTGAATTCGCCACTGCGCTCACCAGAACGGTTAGCCGCAGGAAGCCATTCTTTGGCGTAGCTCAATACATGGCTTTCATCACCTTGTGTAAAAGCTGCCGGGCTGAACGGAGTCATGGTGTGCTCAAAGCTGATCGCTTGAGTCAGCTTGATACCAGAATTATCACTTGGTAGCGCTTGATCGTCACTTAGGCAGTAGTTCTGCTGGCAGTACTCAATCAATTCTGAAACCAATACCGACGGCACTCGCTCAGTATTATCTTGAATCGAGCGGCCGACATAACTGATGTACAAACACTCTTGCGCCGACAACATCGCCTCTAAGAAAAGATAGCGGTCATCATCTCGACGAGAACGATCACCAGGTCGAGTACGTCCGTTCATCAAATCAAACCCTTCTGGTGGCATTGAGCGAGGGTAAACCCCATCATTCATGCCTAATAGACAAACAGTTTTGAACGGGATAGAACGCATCGGCATCAGAGTACAGAAGTTCACTTGCCCCGCTAAGAAACGCTGACTGATACGCGCGCCTGACAGTTTATTGTTTAAGTACTGATAGATGATGCTTGGCGATAGCTCTTGCTCGTACAAGGCATCATCAAGCTGTTCATTCAGTTGAGAAAGTGCATCACGAATCGACTTAAGCACCACCTCGCCTTCTAGCTCAACGGCGAAGAAATCATCAATCATTTGCAGCAAGGTTTCACGCCACATATCGATGGATTGTGTCTTAGCAAGACGTTGACGGTAATGGGCAATACGATCAATAAAGTGCGCTAACTTACCCACAAGTTCGGCGTTAATGCCTTGAACTTCGTTATAAGCTGCAATTGGAGAATGTTCAGTTTCAAACAAACCTACAGAATCCGACATCGCGTAGCCCAGTAGCATGCGCTGAATACCAAACAGCCAGGTATTTTGCTCCGTGGCAGGCAAATCAAACTCGGTTGCGGTAGAAGAATCGACCCCCCAACGGATACCCGCTTCTTCAACCCACTGCTTAGCTTGCTCAAATTGAAATTCATCAATACCAAAGCGTGCCATCATCGCTGGGATTTCTAGTAGCTCTAGAAGTTCAGAAGCTAAGCAGCGCGTGTTTGGTAGCGCGACCAACTGCATGAATGCGGTCAGAATAGGGCTCTCTTGGTCTGCCGTTCGATCCGAGATCGAGTAAGGGATATAACGCTCACCCGGAGCATTACCAAATACCGCCTGAATCGCAGGGCTGTAAGCATTGATGTCTGCCACCATCACGATGATGTCGCGTGGCTTTAATGTTGGGTCAGCGTCAAACATTGCTAACAGCTGATCATGAAGAACTTCAACCTCACGCATTGGGCTGTGGCAAGCATGTACCGTCAATGAACGATCGCCCAGCTCAACCACTTGTTTGTGGTTACTGGAGTCTAAGATGTGATCGTCTTGGTGCTCTTCTAACTCAAGAATGTCGGCTTGCAGCTGATGCAGCAGGCTATCTCTCTCGACATCAATAAAGAATTCATGCTCTTCGCTGTCTGATTGAGACAGCAAGAACAAATTGTCTCTGCCTAACTTCCCCATAGACGCGAGTAAGCTATTGCCGACTGCTTGGCTGGTATGCAGCTCATCTTCGATATTGGCTTCAATACCATCTTTCAGTGGCGAGACTTCGCCTTCTAGCTGAGGTGAGCCATCAACCAGGGCAAACTGCTTACGACGCTGCGCTTCTACTCTTGCCAAGTATTTACGGTCGCGGATGTCGCCCCAGTAATGTTGGCAAGGGTTGGTAAACATCAGGTGGACATCTATCTGTTCGCCAAGCGCTTTCAAAGCATCCATGTAACGAGGAGGCAGTGACGAAATACCAAACACAAACAGGCGTTTCGGCAGGTGTTGTAATTGCCCTTGTTGATTAGCTAACGCTTCAATGAAGTCGTGATACAGGTTACCACGGTGATATTTTGATTGGCCTTGAGACAGTGTTTGCTCGTAGAGTGCCTTCCACAAAATTGGCTGCCAAGGGTGCTCTTGTTGCCCTTCACTATCAACCAATTCTGCAACGGGCTCGCCTGCTTCCCACATCGCCATCCACTCAGGTCTATACACCAAGTAGCCATCGAAAATATCGGCAATTTTCTCGGCTAATTGATACAACTTAGAGCTGTCTTCATCATTTTCAAGATAGCGCTGTAGGGGTAAGAAATCAGGGTGGTCAAGTTTCGCAGGTAGCAAACTCATTAGCTTCCACGTCATCGCCTCTTTATTAAAAGCACTGCGTTTCGGTACATCAGGAAGCACCTGGGTGAACATATCCCAAATGAAAGTGGCTGGAAGAGGAAAATCAATATTTGCTGCTACACCAAACTCTTTGGCGAGTTCCATCTTAAGCCATTGAGACATACCCGGGCTCTGAACCAAGATCTGCTCTTTTTCGAAGGGATTGGCTAAAGGGTCACTTTTGATCAAGTGAACGAGAAGAATTTTTAAAGTATCAACTTTATTGGAATGGTAAACAGTAAACAAAGTGCACTCACGCTAATCTTGCCACAATATACTGCCAGATTAGCATAAGTGCTGAGTTTGGATGAGGAATATAAGCTTATGAAATACCGAAAGCTTAAGGTCCGTTTATCTTTTGAACTATCGACCTTTACAATCTACCGGCTACCGCACCTAAAACACGATGAGGTTTGTAGTTCATGTAGTAACGAACAGCGACATAACCTACCACTAAGGTTGCAACAATCAGCTCTAGATAAGCCAGGTTAAATACTTGGTTAATATAATGCGCCTCGATGCCTTGTGCTTGCATCCACGCAGCCAATTTAAACAAGGCTGTTGCACCAATCACGATTGGGAAAGTAAACGCTGCATAGCCAGGGCTAAATGGTAAACGAAGTAGTTTGAAGAACGCTGCATAGATAATAAACGTCATCAACACCGCAATACCAAATAGTAGACCAATGATCACTGGCGAAGGGCTCGCTGTCACGGTTAGATAACCCGCTAAAGATAGGCTTGCAGGTGCCGCCATAATCGCGATCGTTGGTTTTGCAGCATCTGGCACTTCGTGAGAGAAGATCAAACGGTAAACCATCATTGGTAGCATTACTGCGTAAACCAATAAACCGAATACCAAAGTCGCGTTCGCTACAGGCTCCAAAACTGGATTACCAGAGAAAGAAACGTCTGCCACAATGATACCGATTGGTGGCACAAACCAGCTTGGCACCATGTGGTGAATCTCAAACTGTTTTGCTCTGTGGTACAAAAAGCTCACTAAGAACACAACATGTAAAGCAACCGCCGCTAGCCACATCGCCTCTTGTAAGAATTGAGAAATCGGCGCTAAAGATGCTGATACCACCATGCAGCCCATCGCAAATGTTGGAACCACACTACCCACTACAGGGTGAGCAAGATCTTCACGCAATAGATGACCATGAATCAGAAACTTCACAGCTAAAACAAGAAGTAAGACCGCCGCGATGCCAGCACTGATCCATTGCACTAAACCTGGGGTGTGCAAAATACCTTGTGCGACTAAAACGCCATCCCAACACCAGCCTAAACTTGCAATTGCTAGTGCTAACCCTGCCATGGGTGTTGGAGCTCCTGTTAATCTATATTTAATACGTTGAATCATGTGAGCCTCTCTTGAACTTGATTCACTAAACTTGTGAACTCATCAGCTTGTTGAAGCCATAATACGCTTGCACTTCGTTAAGTAATATCCAATTATATATAACAAGCGTTCACCAATGCTGAACAACTAATTCCACCAGCAGCGTAAAACTAGGAACCTGATGGCTAATATCTCAATCAAACAACTAAAAGTGTTTGTCACCATTACCCAGCATTCGACACTTACCGCCGCATCGGAAGCTCTGTTTCTCTCTAAAGCCGCGGTTAGCATGGCACTCGGTGAAATGGAAAAACAGCTAGGCCATTCTCTATTTGACCGGGTTAACAACCGATTAATTCTCAATCAAGAAGGGCACAAGCTGCTTCCTTTAGCAGATGAGATTCTTCATCGGGCCGCAGGCATCGATGTTCTGTTCCGCGACGACCAGCCATTAAGTGGCAATCTTAAGGTTGGTGCGAGTGACACGATTGGTAATCAGGTTGCGCCTTTTATTTTGTCTGGCTTTCGAGAAAAAACGCAGCACCAAGACCAAAGCTTGTTCATTTCAAACAGTGCCCTGATCTGTCAAAAGTTGGTGGATTATGAACTGGATATCGCGTTAATTGAAGGAAAAACACTTCATCCGGAGTTAATCTCAAGCCAGTTTAGTAGCGATGAGATGTGTATTATCGTTAGTAATCAACACCCTCTGGTAGCAAAAGAGCAAATTGCACTACAAGATCTAGAGAACAGCCACTGGATATTGCGTGAGTCAGGTTCTGGAACCCGTGAGTTTTTCCTACGCGCTGTCGCACCGCGAATCGAGCACTGGTACGAATCATTTGAGCTAAACACCACAGAAGCAATCATCAACTCTGTTTCTGCCGGTCTTGGCTTTGCCTGTTTGTCTCGTTTAGCTGCTCAAAGGGCGATCGATTCAGGCCGAGTAAAAGCGCTTAATGTGCCACTCGATATGAAACGTCGATTCTGGATGCTGGTCCATAAAGACAAATACCAAAGCCCGTTACTGAAATCTTTCATGAGTTATTGTGAAGACTGGGCGACACATCAAGATTGAGGCCGCATAGTGCGGGCTCCAACTGGACTTTCAGCCTCAGAAACTGTATAAAAAGCCAGTAAAATTTATCAAACTTAGAGGATTAACCATGGCTGTTATCGTCAAGTACGTGGTGGAACGCAACGGAGAAGAGAAAATGACTTTTACCTCTAAAGCCGAAGCTGACGCATACGACAAAATGCTGGATATGGCTGATGAGCTTTTTGAACTGTTAGGCAAAAGCGATTTAGTTGAAGATGAAGGCAAGCAAGAAGAACTTGCAATGTACCTAGCTAAGAACAAAGAAGAAGTTCTTTACGCATTAGGTGCGAAGCGTAAACCAGCTCCGAAAAAAGCGAAGAAGCTTGAAGCAGTTGAAGACGCAGAAGAAGATGCAGCTTAATTAGCTGAAGCTTTCTAAAAAACGCCAATGACACCTCTAATCAGAGTCAGTCATTGGCGTTTTTTTATACTTATCGAAATATAATGATGCTTGTTTATAGTCGAAATCACTCTAAACATTCGCTTGCACAAAAGTGTGATAAAGATCTAATCTATAGCTATCAGGTGATGGGGTTCCACCTAAGCTTTTGCTTCAACCGCCCGTTCTTTTGAACCGTGCTAATGACTCCTACAGAATCGAAAACAGGTAATACTGTTGGATGTATCGCTACTCCTCCATTTTGAAATGAACCGCGTCTATTAAGGCTAGGTTCCATGACTCCTTTGGATTATCGATACTCAAGATCTGTAGTGAATTAACCACACCTCTTCCAACACGTCCTGTTTTCTCAACGCCCTAGGTCAATACGACTTTATTAGTGAGAAAACATTATGCATTACTCTTCAGAAATTCAATCCATGTGCCCTATTCAAAGGGGTGATCTTCATAACTCGGCTCCAATCCCAGTTGAAGGTGCCATGGTTAGTCCAAAAGATGTTATCGCTATCTCAGGTTTAAGCCACGGTGTTGGCACTTGTGCACCACAACAAGGTGCGGCAAAACTGACTCTTAACGTGAAAAACGGCATCATCGAAGAAGCACTCATTGAAACTATCGGCTGCTCAGGCATGACGCAATCTGCCGGGATGGCCGCTGAAATCCTCACCGGAAAAACCATTCTAGAAGCGCTCAATACTGACTTGGTGTGTGATGCGATCAACGTCGCGATGCGCGAAATCTTCCTGCAGTTTGTTTACGGTCGAACTCAATCTGCTTTCTCTGAAGGTGGCCTAGAAATTGGCGCTGCATTAGAAGATTTAGGTCAAACCCAGCGCAGCCAAGTTGGTACCAGCTATTCAACCGCAGCAAAAGGCGTCCGTTACCTAGAACTCGCAGAGGGCTATGTGACCAAACTTGCACTTGATGACCACAGCGAAGTGATTGGTTACGAGTATCTCAACCTCGGAAAAATGATGAAGGCGATTAATCAAGGTGTGCCAGCGAACGAAGCGGCCGACCTTGCTACAGGGACTTATGGTCGCTTCGACGAAGCCGTGACCACGATTAACCCACGCCAACAGTAGTTTTTGCCAATTTAGAGGAAAGATATGATGAACACTCAATTTAATGAATCAGTAACTCGCGCATTGGCAGAAATGAACTTCGACTCTTTGGCGCAAGCAGAGCAATACTGTAAAGCACACAATGTCGACCCAAAAACCTTGGTGATGGACACTCAACCAATTGCTTTTGAAAGCGCAGCCGATGCATACACCCTAGGTACAGCCATGGCACTATTTCGCAAAGCGAGCAACGCCGAACAAGCAGCCAACATCATTGGTGAAGGCCTTCAAGCATTCACAAAACCCGGCAGTGTTGCGGAGCAACGTCAAGTGGGTATTGGTCATGGCGCGCTTGCTGCTCGTCTTCTGAATGAAGAGAGTCACTGCTTTGCTTTTCTTGCTGGTCACGAGTCATTTGCAGCCGCTGAGGGCGCAATCAAAATCGCATTGAACGTCAATAAATCACGTAAAAATCCATTAAAAGTTATCTTGAATGGTTTAGGTAAAGATGCGGCTTACTTAATCTCACGCATCAATGGCTTCACTTACGTGCGCACTCAGTACAACTACCAAACCGGTGAACTCGTTGAAACAGAACATCGCCGTTTCTCAAATGGCCCTCGCGGAGAGATCCTATGCTATGGCGCCGATGATGTTCGTGAAGGTGTGGCAATCATGCACAGAGAAGAGGTGGATGTGAGCATTACGGGTAACTCAACCAACCCAACACGCTTCCAACATCCTGTTGCGGGTATCTACAAAGCAGAGCGCACTCGCCAAGGTCTACCTTATTTCTCTGTCGCTTCAGGCGGTGGTACAGGCCGAACTTTACACCCAGACAACGTTGCTGCAGGTCCTGCATCTTATGGCATGACAGATACCATGGGCAGAATGCACGCAGACGCTCAGTTTGCAGGTAGCTCTTCAGTTCCTGCTCACGTTGCTATGATGGGTTTCATCGGCATGGGTAACAACCCAATGGTGGGTGCAACGGTTGCACTGGCTGTCGCAGTGAGTGAATCTCAAAGCGCATAACGATAGAGGTGATTGTTAGCATCAAACGGCTCAAGCCGGAACCTTAGTTGAAAAATCGACACCAACACACAATCAAAACTCTACTCCCATCACTTAAACTATACAGCCAGCCCTATGCTGGCTGTTTTTTATTCACACTTGCTCTAGTATCTATTCTTATTCAACATGTGTATTTAACTGCATCTTTTTAAAGGAATAATATGAAAGAGCTCATCATTCATACCATCACTGTATTCATGGGCTTTTTCGCCATCATGAACCCTATCGCTAACACGCCTATCTTTCTTGGTTTAACAGGTAACAACGACAGGGAGACAGTTAAGTCGATCGCGTTCCGCTCAGTGTTTATCGCATTTATCATCGTCAGTACCTTTGCCATTTCTGGCAAGCTGATCTTCGACCTTTTTGGTATCACGCTTTATGCCCTGCGCATCACAGGCGGTATTCTGGTCTTCTTGATTGGCTTTCACATGCTTCAAGGTGAATCGACACACTCGAAGGCGAAAGAGAAGGTTAACTCAGCCCCCCAACAAGACGCGGCGCTAAGTATCGCAGTATCACCACTGGCCATGCCGATACTGGCAGGTCCGGGGACAATTGCCACCGCGATGAACTTTGCCAGCACCGAAGGCATCTATGAAACCGTCATCACCGTGATCGCATTTGGTCTGTTGTGTACCTTAACCTACGTATTGTTCGTGTTTGGCGAACGCTTCGTGAAAGCCGTAGGGCCAAGCGCACTGAACGTGATTACTCGAATGATGGGTTTGATACTGGCAGTTATCGGTATGCAGATGTTGATTGAAGGGATCGAGCAAGCTCATAAAGCACTGTTTGTTTAAATGGTCATTCAAAGGGAATATTGACTCATATATCCACCATTTGTATTGATCTTCAGCGTTTTCTCATTGCAGAAAAATATCTCTCAAAAGACAAGCAATATCATTTTACAGACTTTATCCCAATGCGCCCTTTCATAACGAGGGCGCTCTCTTTATGATGAACGCAATTAAATTAACTTTGCTAACGACAGCGCTGGTTATTCGAGCCGCTGTTATGAAATAGCAAAATCAAGACTCAACACATGGAGATTCAACATGGCTTTCTTTTCACTAGCCTTCGGTACGGCAACCAAAAACCGCGACAATAAAATCATTGAAGCGTTCTTCCCTAGCCCACTTCTAAACCCAAGCGACGCTCTAGTAGCGGCTGTTGGTGAAGTAGCAGGTTACACTGAAGGCAACCAAGCTATCGAAATCTCTGCTGCACAAAGCGCAGAACTAGCGAAAGCATTCGCAGCAAACGACGATGCAGCAAACGCATATTTCGCAGAAAAAGCAGCAGCATCTGAACAGCCACTTGTTCTTGTTGTTCTTGCGACAGACGAGAAGCCAGCATCTGTTGCTGAAGGCTTCCTAAAACTGCAACTCATCTCTAACCGCCTAGTTCAACCACACGGTACAGTACTAGACGGCATCTTCGGTCTACTACACAACATCGCATGGACAAGCGAAGGTCCAATCGACCTTCCTGAACTGGCTGAGCGTCAAATCGAAGCTCGCCTTGCAGGTCGTGCCCTGTCTGTAGATTGCGTAGACAAATTCCCTAAAATGGTGGACTACGTTGTACCTACAGGCATTCGTATTGCTGATACTTCTCGTGTTCGTCTAGGCGCACATGTGGGTGAAGGCACAACAGTAATGCACGAAGGCTTCATCAACTTCAACGCGGGTACAACGGGCGTAAGCATGGTTGAAGGTCGTATCTCTGCAGGTGTTGTTGTAGGTAACGGCTCAGACATCGGTGGCGGCGCTTCAATCATGGGTACTCTGTCGGGTGGCGGTACTATGGTTATCTCTATCGGCGAAAACTGCCTACTAGGCGCAAACGCAGGTCTTGGCTTCCCAATGGGCGACCGTTGTACTGTTGAGTCTGGTCTATATGTAACGGCTGGTACGAAAGTTCGCATGCTAGATAAAGAAGGCAACGAAGTAGAAATTATCAAAGCTCGCGATCTAGCTGGCGTTTCTGACCTGCTGTTCCGTCGTAACTCGATCACTGGTCAAATTGAGTGTCTTGCGAACAAGTCAGCTGTTGAACTGAACAGCGAGCTACACAGCAACAACTAATCTAAGTACTCGATGCTAGAAAATACGAAGCCGCTGGGGTGAAATCCAGCGGCTTTCTTCATTCTTTTGCTAGTGTCCAAAAGTATGTCGCCCCTTAATCCACCAACATACCTGTTAACATACACATTTTCTAACAAACTCATCTTATCCAGTGACACGTGGCAGAAACAGCTCAGAGGACCAAATTCCCTACTAACAACTAACTAAATGGTCATGAAATTTTGAACAGTGTTTTATTGTTGTATATAATCACCTTAATTGAACCACTCATTTCGAACAAAATTCTCATGCACAGTTTAAAAAAACTACACCATCTATCAAAGAAAGTTCACCCGCATTGTTATGGAGTAGATTACCTTCGTAAAAACATTCGATTTGTTATGTGGGGATTGCTCAATCGTCAAGTTACTCAAGGAATGTACGATTTACAGAAAGATAAAAAACTAACAGCAATCTTTGAAAACAACTACAAGCTCTTTGAAAAGCCATTGAAACCATTCATCTCTCCTTGTTTCTCATCCACACAGAGGCTAGAGCTCATACGATCACATTTTCAAATTTTAACTGATAAGTTTAATAGCAAAGTTATCAACCTTTACGAAAAGCCATTCGAGATAACAACCTTCAAAGATCGGAATGGTCAATCTTACACGATTGAGCTTTATCCAGGTGAGTCAAGAGAGGGGTCTATCGGTATTAAGCTTGTAGAATTGCATTCTGGCCAGACCATATATTCAATTACGTGTAACCTCTCTAGACAAGGAAGTGACAGAGTTTTACACATAGGTTGCTTACAAGGAACCAACCGCCATGTCATTGATAGTCAGATTAAGATTAAAGAAATAACTCGAACACTTCACGGCCTCCGTCCTAAAGCTCTAATGCTCAATTTGAGCTTAATGTTTGCTAGGTATTTTGAAGTGAACAAAGTGATCGCAGTATCAAATAAAGGCCATATATATCAGGCTTTGCGATACTTGGGTTCAAAAAGAGGTGCTATTAGCAGTGATTATGACTCTTTGTGGGAAGAAATGGGCGGACAAAGAGTAAGTAAATTCTTTTATCAAATTCCAGTTGAATTAGAACGCAAAGACCTGGCTCATTTAAAAAGAAGTAAGCGTAATCTTTACTCAAAAAGGTACGCTCTACTTGATAAATTGGAGGATGATCTGACTGAGTCTTTATCAAAAATTGCCTTACCAAATGAAGCAAGCGATTCAATTATTTGAACCAAAGTGATGTCATCAAATCTGAGATTAAATAGATCTAATGATAAAAAACAATTTCCTCGTTCATAATAACAATTAATTATTGAACAACCTTCAAACATACTGGCCAAATGAATTTAAAAAGCGCAGACCTTTCGATCTGCGCTTTTGACTTCTGCTTAATCTAATCAGATTAGCGCGGCATGATTAACCCAAGTTCTTACGTGCGTTTTGGAACATACGCATCCAAGCACCATTCTCGCCCCAACCTTCTGGAGACCAAGAGTTAGCCACCGTACGGAATACACGCTCTGGGTGAGGCATCATGATAGTCACGCGACCATCCGTCGTAGTTAAACCTGTGATAGCGTTTGGCGAACCGTTCGGGTTATTCGGGTATTGCTGCGTTGGGTTACCGTGGTTATCAACGTAACGTAGAGCAACCGTACCTGAGTTTTCAATCGCGTTTAGGTGGTCGTTGTCACGCACTTCTACGCGGCCTTCGCCGTGAGAAACCGCGATTGGCATACGAGAACCTTCCATGCCGTTGAAGAATACAGAATCTGATTTCTGAACTTCAACTAGGCTGAAACGTGCTTCAAAACGCTCAGATTCGTTGCGAACGAAACGTGGCCAGTATTCTGCACCAGGGATAAGTTCACGCAGGTTAGACAGCATCTGACAACCGTTACACACACCTAGAGAGAAGGTATCTTCACGCTTGAAGAAGTTTTCAAATTGTTCACGAGTCGAATCGTTAAACAGAACCGACTTAGCCCAACCTTCACCAGCACCCAGCACGTCGCCGTAAGAGAAGCCACCACATGCTACAAGGCCGTTGTACTCATCAAGTACCGCTTGACCAGTAAGGATATCGCTCATGTGAATATCAGTTGCTTCGAAACCTGCACGGTCAAATGCTGCTGCCATTTCAACGTGAGAGTTAACACCCTGCTCACGTAGAATTGCCATCTTAGGCTTAGCGCCCGTGTTGATGAACGGTGCAGCGATATCTTCATTAACATCGAAGCTCAGTTTCACGTTCAGACCTGGGTCTGAGTTGTCTTTCTTCGCTTCATGCTCTTGGTCGGCACATGCTGGGTTGTCACGTAGACCTTGCATCTTATGCGTTGTCTCAGCCCAGATAGTACGTAATTCAGTACGGTTACGTTCAATCACTACAGATTCACCAGACTTAATCACTACCTCGTCAGAAGCTTCAACTGAACCAATAACGTGTGAACACGCTTCTAGGCCGTTGGCTGCAAGCGTAGAAAGAACCGCGTCTAGGTCGTCGTTACGAACTTGGATTACCGCACCTAGCTCTTCGTTGAATAGTGCAGCTAGAGTATCTTCGCCTAGAGCTTCAATGTTTGCATTAACACCACAGTGACCTGCGAATGTCATCTCAGCTAGAGTAACGAATAGACCGCCATCGCCTTTATCGTGGTAAGCCACAACTTGGTCGTTAGCAACCAGTGCTTGAATACCTTCGTAGAAGCCTTTTAGTTGCGCTGCGTTGTCTACGTCTGCTGGCTTATCACCAAGCTGCTTGTAAACTTGCGCTAGTGCCGTTGCACCTAGACGGTTTTTGCCGTTACCTAGGTCAATAAGTACTAGGCTTGTAGCGCCTAGGCCTTCAAGGTTATTCGGGGTGCGTAGTTGAGGCGTAATTGTTTTACGAACATCTTCGACACGAGCAAATGCAGTGATAACAAGGGATAGCGGAGAAGTTACTTCTTTCTTATCGCCGTTCTCTTCCCACTTAGTCTTCATAGACATTGAGTCTTTACCCACAGGGATAGTTAGCCCCAGTGCAGGACATAGCTCTTCACCAACTGCTTTCACCGCTTCGTAAAGACCTGCATCTTCACCTGGGTGACCCGCTGGAGACATCCAGTTCGCCGACAGTTTAATGTGTTTGATATCGCCGATGTTAGTCGCTGCGATGTTAGTGATTGCTTCACCAACCGCTAGACGAGCCGATGCGCCGAAGTCTAGTAGTGCCACTGGCGTGCGCTCACCAAGAGACATAGCCTCACCGTGGTAAGAGTCGTAGCTTGCTGCCGTCACCGCACAGTTAGCAACAGGAACCTGCCATGGGCCAACCATTTGGTCACGAGCAACAAGACCAGTTACCGAGCGGTCACCGATAGTGATAAGGAATGTTTTCTCAGCGACGGTTGGTAGGCGAAGAACACGGTCAACCGCTTCGTTCATTTCGATACCAGAGCGGTCAATCGCTGGGTTATTCGCTTTTAGCATTTTCGCGTCACGGTGCATCTTAGGTGTTTTACCTAATAGGATGTCCATCGGCATGTCGATTGGTGTGTTGTCAAAGTGTGAATCTTCAAGTTTAAGTTCACGTTCTTCCGTTGCTTTACCAACCACAGAGTAAGGTGCGCGTTCACGCTTACAAATTGCGTCGAACGTTGCCATGTCTTTGTCTGCAACGGCCATTACGTAACGCTCTTGAGATTCGTTACACCAGATCTCAAGTGGGCTCATGCCCGGCTCATCGTTTGGCACGTCACGTAGGTTGAAGATACCGCCACGCTCGCCATCGTCTACTAACTCAGGAAGTGCATTCGAGATACCGCCCGCGCCCACATCGTGGATGAATGCGATTGGGTTCGCATCACCTAACTGCCAACAACGGTCGATAACTTCCTGACAACGACGTTCCATCTCTGGGTTTTCACGTTGTACCGAAGCGAAATCAAGATCTTCAGAAGAAGAACCAGAATCCATTGAAGATGCCGCACCGCCACCAAGGCCGATGTTCATCGCTGGACCACCCAGAACGATCAGGCTTGCACCTACTGGGATCTCTTTCTTCTGAACGTGCTCGTCACGGATGTTACCAAGACCACCAGCCAGCATGATTGGCTTGTGGTAACCACGTACTTCTTCACCTGCGTGAGAGTTTACTTTCTCTTCGTAAGTACGGAAGTAACCTAGTAGGTTTGGACGACCAAATTCGTTGTTAAATGCCGCGCCACCAAGAGGACCTTCAAGCATGATATCCAATGCAGTGACGATACGGCTTGGCTTACCAAAGTCTGTTTCCCAAGGTTGAACAAAGTTCGGGATCTTAAGGTTAGATACAGAGAACGCCACTAGACCTGCTTTTGGCTTACCACCGATACCTGTTGCGCCTTCATCACGGATTTCACCGCCTGAACCTGTTGATGCGCCCGGCCATGGAGAGATAGCCGTTGGGTGGTTGTGCGTTTCAACTTTCATCAAGATGTGTGTTTTCTCTTGGTGGTAGTTGTACTGACGAGTTTCTGGATCTGGGAAGAAGCGACCTACTTCAGAGCCCGTCATAACCGCTGCGTTATCTTTGTATGCCGAAAGTACGTTATCAGGTGTCACTTCAAACGTATTTTTGATCATTTTAAACAGAGATTTTTCTTGCTTAACGCCGTCGATAGTCCAGTCAGCGTTGAAGATCTTGTGACGACAGTGCTCTGAGTTCGCTTGTGCAAACATCATTAGCTCGATGTCAGTCGGGTTACGTTCCAGCTTAGTTACAAAGCTTTCAAGTAGGTAATCAATCTCATCTTCCGCAAGAGCAAGACCTAGGGTAACGTTTGCTTCTTCAAGCGCTTTACGGCCGCCAGTAAGAAGATCAACTTCCGTATAAGGTGCTGGTTCTGCAACGGTGAATAGTGCTGCTGCTGATTCGAAGTCAGTGAAAACCACTTCCATCATACGATCGTGAAGAATCGCTTTCAGCTCAACAAGTTGAAGTTCAGAAAGTTCACAAGACGTTTCAATGTAGAAAGCCGTACCGCGCTCTAAGCGAGATACTTTCGCTAGACCACAGTTATGTGCGATATCAGTAGATTTTGAAGACCAAGGAGAAATAGTACCTGGACGAGGAGTAGCAAGCAGCAGTAAACCTTCAGGTTCATGCTCTTCAATCGTTGGACCGTAAGTCAGTAGCTTTTCTAGCTTCTCAACTTCAGACGCGTCTAGGTCTGCTGTTAAATCAGCAAAGTGGGCAAACTCAGCGTAAATACCTGTTACAGGTAAGCTTAATTCACGACAAAGCTCTAAAAGCTTGTTAACACGAAACTCAGATAGAGCTGGGGAGCCACGCAAAATTCTCATGTGCTTAGGTCTCTTATGCAGTTGATTAAGGTGATATTGGAATAAATTCAGTGGGTTAAAGGAAAAACCTAACTGTTTTCTTCGAAGCTATTCCCGAAGGTTTAAAAACCTATGCCGATTCCACCTCTTCAATGCGAGCGCATTATAAAGCATTTTTTTTTGTGACGTAACACCAAAAGCAACCGTTTGCGTTATTTTTTTTCATGTTTCTGAGCAAATGGTGTTTTTGCTGCATTTATCACCACTTTTACATATGTTTAATGAAACCTGCTTTGCCAGTCTGGCGGGGTTTGGTATAAAGGGGCTTCCCCTTTTCGAGATTTCATTTTGATGCCTAAATTTTCTCTCATATTTTCGTCTAAGTTCTTTCTGCTGGTTATCGCTCTGTTTGGGCTAACCGCATGCCAGATTGAATCTGAACCTAAAAGTGTCCTAGAGCAGATTCGAGAGCGTGGCGTGCTTCGTGTCGGTACTCTAAATAACCAACTCTCTTATTATATTGGTCCTGATGGCCCTGCTGGCCTCGATTACGAATTGGCTCGTGAGTTTGCACAAGAATTGGGTGTTAAGCTTGAGGTTAAACCGGCTTATCGTCTATCCGGCCTATTCCCCGCTTTAAAGAAAGGCGAGATTGACCTTATCGCTACAGGATTAACGCAAAATAACAAGCTGACTCGTGCTTATCGTGCAGCACCTGCTTATTACTACGTAAGCCAACAGGTGGTGTACAAAAAAGGCCAATGGCGTCCAAGAAGCCTAGATAAACTGATCAAGTTTGAGAACAAACGCCAGGCTGAATTCATCAAAGCTCAAGCTGAATCAGAAGACGCGTCACCTAACGAGACTCTGACGCCTTCTTTGGTTGTAGTCAAAGACTCGCACTTCGAACCAACACTTAAGCAATTACAGAACACACACGAGGACTTCATCTACGATGCAGTTGGAAATGCTGATATCAATGACTTGCTAAAAGAAGTATCAACAGGCGAACGCCTATTCACGGTTGCCGACTCAATCGAACTGTCGCTAGCACAACGTTTATACCCAGACGTAGCGTTGGCGTTTGAGCTAACTGAAGACCAACCTATCTCTTGGTACTTAGAGAAGTCTGAAGATGAAAGCCTTTACGCATTGCTGATTGAGTTCTTCGGCAATCTAAAACAGTCTGGCGAACTTGCTTCGCTAGAAGAAAAATACATCGGTCATATTGGGACTTTTGACTACGTTGATACTCGTGCCTTTATCCGTGCTCTAGATAGCAAGCTACCAAAATGGTCGCCACTGTTTCAGAAGTATTCGCAAGAGTTTGACTGGCGCTTGATTGCTGCACTGGCTTATCAAGAGTCACACTGGAACCCGGTCGCTCGCTCACCAACCGGTGTTCGTGGCATGATGATGCTGACACTGCCGACAGCGAAGAGTGTTGGTGTGACCAACCGTCTCGACCCTAAACAGTCGGTACAAGGTGGTGTTGAATACCTGCGTCGCATCGTGAACCGAGTACCAGATTCAATCACGCAACATGAAAAGATCTGGTTTGCACTCGCTTCATACAACGTCGGTTACGGACACATGATGGATGCACGTCGCCTCACTAAAGCGCAAGGCGGAGATCCTGATGCTTGGGGTGATGTAAAAGACAGACTGCCTCTACTGAGACAGAAGAAATACTACAGCCAAACTCGCTATGGTTATGCCCGTGGTGATGAAGCTAGAAACTATGTAGAGAACATTCGCCGTTATTACCAAAGTATCATCGGCCACGTTAATAAGCGTAATAAAGAACAAGGAGAGAGTCTTGAAGGGTTGATCGTTATTCCACCTTTAGAGACTTCTGGGGCTGAATCCAGTATAAGCGCTGCAGAATCAACAGTAAGTGGTTCTGAGTCTTCGAAATAGAAACCAAAAGAGCAATGCCTTCCCGCATTGCTCTTTTTTATTGCGCTTTCTATCGCTTACACAAAGGAGAGATACGGATAAAAGACCGTGATAAAGGCGGTGTCATATTACAGTAACAATCGCACCTTATAACGACACACCACAATCAAGATTAGCGTTCTGTTGCACTTGGCTATTGGCCAAAGTTAGAGGCATGAGACTAGAGTTGCTCTTCTATATCAGCCTCTGCGCGACAGACCAAACAAACGAATCACACTATAATTAAGTCGTTAGTCCAAACGACACAGTCAGACGACCAATAGGAAATCATTGAAATGATGAAGAAGTTGAAATCGAAGCGCCTGGATAAGACCGTTGCAGCAAACCGTCGTAAGCGTATGCTTTCAAATAACAAAAAGAAGATCATTTGGCGCAACCGTGCTTTCATGCAGATGATTGCCGAGTAAACACTAGGGCCAAGTAAGTTTGTTTGGCACTCTACCTATGAGAGTGCCTTAAACTCGCTGCTATTTCTTTTTACGAGCCTTGTCAGCTTCCAGCTGCTGCTCTTCCAACAAACGCTCTTGCTTTCGCTTCTCTTTTATCTCTTTTCGACGACGCTTGAAAAACGCTTGTAATTGCTCACGGCACTCTTCCTCTAACAAGCCATGTTCAACGTCGGTATAGTGATAGGAAGCTTGGCTCTCAAACAAGTTCAACACCGTCCCTGCTGCACCCGCTTTTAAATCTGGCGCGCCAAACACAATGCGCTTTACTCGACTGTGTAACAAAGCACCTGCACACATTGGGCAAGGCTCTAGCGTGACGTATAACGTGGTATCGAGCAGGCGATAGTTTTCTAAGGTTTGGCCTGCTTTACGCAGAGTTTCAATTTCTGCGTGTGCCGTAGCATCGTGGCTGCCAATCGAACGGTTCCACCCTTCAGAGATAATCTCACCACCTTTTACCAGCACGGCACCGACGGGTACCTCTCCCTCACTCTCCGCTTTTTTGGCCACTTCGATGGCACGTCGCATGAAGATTTCATCTTGAGGGGTGAATTGATGGTCTGACAAAGGGGACTCCAAAAACAAACAATAGAAACAAAAAGTATGCGATGAAGCATACCTAATCTTAGTAATGATGGACAACAAAGAGATGCCCACCAATAGCCATAGACTCGATGATTAACTAGCAGTCTAGCTTTCAGCTTCAACCAAATCATTGACGATTTGCGTCGCTTTCACGCTCACAATACGGTTATTCTCAACCGAGATAATCTCAAACTGCCACTGCTGACATTCAACGACCTCTCCCGTCTCAGGCAAGCGACCGAGCAGCCATGTGATAAGTCCGTTTAGAGTTTGGAAGCCCTCGCTTTCACCTTCTAACTCTGCAAGCTCCAAGCGGTTTTTTAACTCGCTGATCGGGATTAATCCATCCACTATCAAGCCATCTGGCAAAGAATCAGTCCAAAGGTCGTTCGGATTGTTTGATAGCTCACCCGCAATCGCCTCAAGAATGTCGTAGTGAGTAACAAGACCTTGAACATCGCCATACTCATCGACAATGAATGCCATCTCAGTGCCCGACTCTTTAAAATAACCAAGGAGGCGTAGCGCCTTCATCGATTCCGGGACATAAATCGGAGATTTAGACAGCCCCATGATCACTTGAATACTTAGGTTACCCGCCTGATTCAGCAAAGCCTTGGCAGACACCGTACCCACCACCTTATTCAGGTGATCTTGGCACAAAGGAAATACGCTGTGCTTTGATGAGCGCAATTGCTTCAAGATATGCTCAACAGGTTGGTCGACATCCAAGAAATCGATGTCTCGACGTGGCGTCATCAGCGAGCTAACCAAGCGGTCATCAAGCTGCAAGATATTACGAATCATCTCTTGCTCACCGCGCTCAATCACACCAGAGTCAGAGCCCTCTTTAACAAGCGCATGAATATCATCTTCCGTCACACTGTCTTCTTCACCACCTCGGCCCAACAACTTAAGAATACCTTCGGTTGAAGCAGACAAAGCAAAAACAAACGGCGTCGCGATTTTAGATAACCAATAGATTGGCATAGCGACCAACACAGCTATGGTTTCCGCTTGAGATTGAGCAAAGCGTTTTGGTACGAGTTCACCAACAACAATGGCAAAGTAAGTAATACCGACAACGACGACCGCGGTAGACAAAACATTCGCTTGCGTTGCATCCATGCCCCACAGTTCAAGTTGAACGGCTAATGGTGCAGATAGCGTCGCCTCGCCCACGATACCGCTGAGCAGGCCTATGACTGTAATACCGATTTGAATGGTTGAGAGGAAGCGAGTTGGATTTTCTTTAAGCTCAAGTGCGATCTGAGCAGAACGGTGCTTTTCGGCCAAGCGTTTCAGCCGACTATTTTTTGCTGCTACCAATGCAATCTCAGACATGGCAAACAGACCATTTAAAACAATTAACCCTACCAGAAGCAGAATTTTCATGATGTTTTGGATTTCCTAATTTTACCGGCCAACAATTAGCCGTAATCCGGAGTATAAGCTGAGTACCTTTCTTTTTGATATAAAAATTTTTGGATATGAAAATAGAGCGGAAAAATAGCACAAAAAAGCCCGCACATTTCGGTGCGGGCTTAGTAATGAATAAAGCTTAATTTTGCTTAGTTCAATCTTACATTGTGTAAGTGTAAGGTGCTTGGATACCTAGTGGAATACCAAGAGCCCAGTAAGCTAGCAGGAAGATAGACCAACCGATTAGCATTGCAATCGAGAACGGCATCATTAGAGAAGCTAGAGTACCGATACCTGTAGACTTAACGTAGCGTTGACAATAAACAACAACCAGTGGGAAGAACACCATTAGTGGAGAGATGATGTTAGACACTGAGTCACCAACACGGTAAGCCGCTTGAGATAGCTCAGGAGAGATACCTACAACCATTAGCATTGGAACTAGGATTGGACCGATAAGCGCCCACTTAGCCGATGCTGAACCAACAAGAAGGTTAACTGAAGCCGTTAGTAAAATCATACCAACGATTGTCGCCTCACCAGGAAGGTCCATCGCTTTCAGACCCTCAGCACCGTAAAGTGCCAGCATAGTACCGATGTTTGATTGACCGAATGCCGATAGGAACTGTGCACAGAAGAACGACATTACAATGTACGCGCCCATTGTAGCCATTGTTTCAGACATTGCCTTGATTACGTCATTGCTGTTCTTAAATGTACCCGCTACTCGGCCGTAAACAATACCTGGGATGATGAACAGGATGAAGATCAGAGGAACGATTGACTTCATAACTGGTGCAGAGAATGCTGTTAGCTCACCTTCAGGAGAACGCAGAGCAGAGTTCTCAGGGATTAGGGCCGCAACAAGCAGACCAATACCAGCAACCATTGCCCAACCTGCGTATTTGAATGCTTTTGACTCGATTGCAGTGAACGTACCTAGATCAGGTGCTTCTTCAGCATCTTCATCCACTGGCGTGTTCGCTAGGCGAGGTTCAATGATCTTCTCAGTTACGTACCAACCGATAGCAACAATAAGAACGGAAGATAGGCCAGTAAAGAAGATGTTCGCTAGAGGGTTAATCACGTATTCAGGGTCAAGAACGTTTGCCGCTGTTTGCGTGAAGCCAGCTAGTAGCGGGTCGATACCTGAAGGAATGAAGTTCGCAGAGAAACCACCTGATACACCAGCAAATGCTGCAGCAATACCCGCTAGGGGGTGACGACCCGCAGCGTGGAAGATGATACCGCCAAGAGGGATTACTAGAACGTAACCTGCATCAGCTGCTGTGTGAGACACGATAGCAACCAAGATTAGCATTGGCGTAAGTAGCTTAGCTGGTGTGAAGTTCAGCATCTTCTTAAGACCAGTCGTAATGAAGCCCGAAGAGTCTGCAACGCCAACACCTAGCATAGCAACAAGTACGATGCCTAGTGGTGCGAAGCCTGTGAACGTAGTAACCATATTCGCTAGGAAGCTAGCAAGCGCTTCACCAGTGAGTAGGTTATTTACTTCTAGAGCAGCACCCGTTTGAGGATTGATTAGATCGAATGAAAGATTCGACAAAAGTGCAGATGCTACCCATACGATAACTAGAGCCCAGAAGAACAGGATTGCTGGATCTGGAATTTTGTTGCCGGCGCGTTCAATGAAGTTTAGAAAGCGATCCATTCCACTGATCTTATCAGTCGATGGTGCTTTTTTTACGGCTTGGTTACTCATTGTAACTCCATATGTGATGTTGTTTGTTTAGGCCTAATATAAGTTTTACCACGGCCTATTGGTACAACACATATTCTATTAAAAGCCCACATAAAAAGCACAAGGTTCCACCATAAATTTCATAAATGGAGACATATTTTGCAAAAATATCATGCTAGCGAAACAATATAAAAACATAAAAGCACAAACCCATACACATTTATTTAACCAGCAATCAAATAATGGCCGAGGGGTGAAAATTGTCCGTAAATGGAGTGGCGTAAGCCTTGGCATGCAGTAAACGTTTACTTAGGGATCAGTCAAACTCACTGTATTTGGAGAGCATAGTTTCGAGATAAATGCTTTGTGCGCGGTTCATACGATCCTGCCATGCAATTGTGACAATAATGTTTTTGAGGGCGCCAGATAAGGCTCCGCTCGCATTAGTGACTTCACATTTCATCGAATACGCAGAGCCTGATAAACCGGATAAGGGATCTGAACTCGCGATGTTGAGACAATGATTCGCCTCGCTTAGTTCCTCAAAAGGAATAAGCCCTACCGCGCCACTGACATTGAACGCGCGAGTTCGATAATACTCCATCTGCCTTTCTGCAAAATGCAAAGCTTCCACACTCTGGAGCGCATGATCCGATTTTTGTTCCGCATATACCTGTAATTTAACCAGCCCTAACGACGCAACGCCAATCAGCAGAAAAGAGATAAGTACCTCAATCAGACTGAAACCTTGTTGTTTAGAAGTCATTCCATGAGCCTCGCTTCCACTTCGCTTTCAAAGGAGCACTATGAGGGTTATATTCACCGGTATAATCCAAATTGATTGAACCCTGAATTGTCGACACCCCACCAACGGAATCAAAGAACATCCCTCCTTTAGGAAAAAAAGAAGCAAATCCAATATAAACCGAATTACTCTGTACTAAATCAGTGATAGGAATTGTATCTGGAACTTTAGCCCATAAACCACCAAGTAGGTCGGTATCAGGATCGGGAGTGTTAGGGTTATCGAATACGCTCATATCATTTAGATGATAAAAAGACCCATCAAATACGCTCGCGTTGCCGTTCGCAACGATGCCATCTTGAATCACCAGAGAGCGTGGCGTAATAACCCCTGGGATAGGTTCAACTACATTAATCGCAGGTGAATAAACGACGCAATCACCTATAACCCATACCTTATTCTCTCCACTTGAAAAGGCATCATTAATGGCTGTGCTACACTTATTCCCTTCATATTCACCATCAACCAAATCAATATGCTTAGGGGGGGAGACGGTCCGATCAATAAGGTCTACAACATGATAATCAAGCTTAATTTGGTCAATGTTCTCTAACGTTTTAGGTACTCCAAAGTAATTAGAGAACGTATCTATATCAGGATCGAACTTGAAGTCTGATTGAAAAGAGTTTGAAGGCAATGCCCCTGTAGAATCGATGGATGCATCACTGCTAATATTGGTGGTTTGTTGGCAAGACTCGAAAGTGGGAAAAGGAGGTGACTCTGGAGCGATGGTCTTTAAACGTCCCCCTCCCTTTTGCTTATAGATGACACTATCTAAAAATCGAACAGATACACACTCGTTAATACCATCAACAGCAGTAAGAGCAATATCAGGATTGATATCGATATTGTGATCAGAAATAAATTCTAAACTCGAATTGGTTTGCATTACTCCTAATCCCGAAGCGTCTTCAAAGCTAATCTCTTTGTTCAACGATAAAGACTCAGAACTCGACACCAATATATTCGGCGTGAGTGCTTCTGATCCCAACGTAACAACTTTCGACTGCTGACAGTAATCCATTAGATCATTAGGGATAGTAGTCAGATCATTTTCAACGATGTAAGTGAAGCCACACTCTAAGCCCCCTTCCGAGCGCCAATGTTCTTGTCTGCCCTGTACTTCATTCTGTGCGACTTTAATTTGATGGAAAACACTGCGGTACGTGCCTAACATCACCACTAAAGCTCCAACTAAAAGAACCGATGTCACCAACAAGGTCACCACGCCGCGCTGCTTTCTAAATATCATCATTGCCAGTTCCTTTGTTTAACGGAAACCGAAACCGATTTGGAAATACCTGCAGTTGGAATTGATGCGGTAATACTGATATCCGTAAGCGTGCTCTTTATCGAGTTTTGCTCTAATACCCGAGACGTAATGTTGAACTCATCGACATCCATAATGGTGTCATCAAACAGTGAATAGCAGCCAGTAACCTGTTCAAACGTGGGGATCGCCTCTGATACTGTGGTGCCCTTTTCGCATATTTGCAGCTTGGTGCCGTTTTTTTGGTAAACAATATTGCGGTGGTTTTTATTGTCGCTAGAACCCTCTCTGAAATAAACAAAGCCGACCGCAACGCCACCACTCACTTGAATCGTATTGCTTGCGCCAGACAACTTGATTGAGTAACCGTTTAAGCCGTCGTAACCCGCTCGTTGAATGTCTTCTTTCATCACTTGCATGGTGCTGGTTAGGTTTTGTAGCAACAGTAACTCAATGCCTTTATCCTTGGCTATTCTCTGCCCTGTAATAAAAACACTGCCGATAATCGAGATAGCGAAGATACCAATCACAGAGGCCACCATTAACTCAACCAATGAGGTGCCTTGTTGCTTGCTAGGTCCTACCACAACAGGCTTAACACGCATCATAGCCATACTGCGCACTCGACTCACCACACACTTTTATGCGCCCAGGAGGGCTAGATAATTTAATCAATAAACGGTCGGTTGAAGATGTATTGGGAGAAAGATAGATCGTACCTCTGGCAGGTCTTCCCCTGACACTCTCAAAGCTGATTCTTTCCCCTGTGTAGTTGTGAGAAAATGAGACATCGCGAAATGGTTCGCCCGACAACTGCAGCAAAGTTTCGCCAGTGAGATCTTCAGTCGGCTTCAACCATACCGTCCAGTCACCAGTAGATTGCACTTCATTTTTTGCGGTAGAGAAATGCACCCAGAGGTCTTGATTCCTTTTCACCGATTCAGACTTAGCTTGAATTAAGAAACCATTGAGCTCCCCTGCCAACCGCTGCATCTTAACGGATTGAGTCACCGAACTAAAACTCGGGGCAGCCGTCGCTATCAGTATCGACAGTACCGATACCATTATTAACAGCTCTAATAAAGTAAACCCGCGAGTCATTTCCCAAATTCCTATGTAATTCAGTGCGTAACCGTATTTAATCTTGCAGCGATGCTACCACCGGAGAAGAATGTACGGAGTTATGAAAGGAAACTACTCGCGATGATTCGAAAAATTATATGCAACAGCAACAACATAAGCATGAGAGGGATGACATTGATCGAGTTATTGCTGGCTGTAGTCATCGTGGGAATACTTGGGGCAATCGCCTACCCGAGTTATACTAATCATGTAATGAAGGCGCATCGTGTGACTGCGCTGGCCGACATAACCAAGATACAATTAGAGATGGAAACCCTATATACGGGCGATTATGCATCCGCAGCGCAAGGGATTATTTCCGCCGGGACATGCAGTTTTTGCGATACCGATACAAGCCGATACACACTCGCTATTTCAGCAAGCACCACCACCTATACTGTCCAAGCTGAGCCGCACTCCCCACAGACAAACGATGACTGCTTAGACTCGACAACTGATATTTTAGAGTTACACCACTCTGGTATCTCAGAGCCATCAGCGTGTTGGAAATAATGAGGTCAGCCAATCAAGCCCATGTGTGACCACTTTTCTCTTTTCTCTTTTCTATAGTCACAAAAAAGCCTGCTACAAGAGCAGGCTTTCTATTTTCGTCATTAAGTTAAAGTATCGATAACTTAATATTTCTATAATCTAATTACTTAGTTAGGTCATCGAAGAAGTTTTTAACGCCGCTGAAGAAACCTTCAGACTTAGGCTTGTGCTTGCTTGCCGCTTCGCCGCCACATGTCTCTTCAAACTCACGTAGAAGTTCTTTCTGACGAGAGCTTAGCTTAACTGGCGTCTCAACCACTAGCTTAACGATTAGGTCACCTACACCGCCGCCACGAACGCCTTTCACGCCTTTGCCACGCATACGGAACATACGGCCCGTTTGTGTTTCTTCTGGCACTTTAAGATTTACACGACCATCCAGTGTTGGTACTTCAACTTCACCACCTAGAGCAGCCATAGAGAAGCTTACTGGTACTTCACAGTAAAGGTTATTGCCGTCACGTTCGAAGATGTTGTGCTCTTTTACGTGAACTTGTACGTATAGGTCGCCAGCTGGAGCGCCTTGCTCTCCCGCTTCACCTTCGCCAGATAGACGAATACGATCACCAGTATCAACACCAGCAGGGATCTTAACGTTAAGTGTTTTCGTCTTCTGCTTACGGCCTTGACCGTGACAAGAGTTACATGGGTCTTTGATGATCTTGCCTTTACCATTACAAGTAGGACAAGTCTGCTGAACCGCGAAGAAACCTTGACGCATTTGTACTTGGCCGTGGCCATGACAAGTGCCACATGTTTGCGCTGAAGAACCTTTCTTCGCACCGCTTCCGTCACAGGTATCACATTCAACAAGTGTTGGAACTTCGATTTCTTTAGAAACACCACGAACCGCTTCTTCTAGAGAAAGCTCCATGTTGTAACGTAAATCAGAACCACGTTGTGCACGCGCTTGACCGCCACCACGACGACCGCCGCCGAAGATGTCGCCAAATACGTCACCGAAGATATCGCCGAAGTCACCTTGACCGCCGCCGAAACCGCCGCCACCCATGCCACCTTGTTCAAAAGCTGCGTGGCCGTATTGGTCGTAAGCTGCTTTCTTTTGAGGATCGGTTAGGATCTCGTACGCTACTTTTACTTCTTTAAATTTGTTCGCTGCGCTCTCATCACCCTGATTACGGTCCGGGTGGAATTTCATTGCTAAGCGCTTGTACGCTTTTTTAATATCGCGCTCTGATGCATCGCGGCTTACGCCTAATACTTCGTAAAAATCACGTTTTGACATGTTCTAGGTCACCAAAATAATTGCTACTACCGAAAAGTAATTTCAGTAGTCTGTGTATCAATCTAGATAAAAGTTCTGCCGGCTGAATCACCGAATAAAGCTATTATCTAGATCGACAAGTCTAAATACAAATTTACGGGCGTGAGAGTTACCTCTGACGCCCGTATTAATAAGTCTTCGAGACAAATTTCTAAGCAGATAGCTTGAGTTCTAGGAGGAAGCGCGCAGCCTACGCTAGTAGGTGAGCACTTCCGACAACGAAATCAGGCTACTCTGTGACGAAATTACTTCTTGTCGTCTTTAACTTCTTCGAACTCTGCGTCTACCACATCGTCGTCTTGCTTAGGTTGCTCACCAGCTTCAGCGCCAGCTTGCTGTGCTTGAGCTTGTTGTTGAGCAATTTCCATTAGCTTCTGAGCTGCTTGCATAAGTTCTTGAACTTTAGCGTCGATAGCTTCTTTGTCGTTACCAGACTTAACTTCTTCTAGTGCCGCGATAGCTGCTTCGATCTTCTCTTTCTCGTCTGCAGGTAGAGCTTCACCAGCTTCTTCTACTTGCTTCTTAGTACCGTGAATCATTTGGTCAGCTTGGTTACGTGCAGTTACTAGCTCTTCGAACTTCTTGTCCGCTTCTTTGTTAGCTTCTGCTTCTTGTACCATTGCTTCGATCTCTTCCTCAGACAGACCGCCTGATGCTTGGATAGTGATCTTCTGCTCTTTACCAGTCGCTTTATCTTTCGCAGATACGTTTAGGATACCGTCAGCATCTAGGTCGAAAGTTACTTCGATTTGTGGCATGCCACGTGGTGCTGGTTGGATACCTTCTAGGTTGAACTGACCAAGAGACTTGTTGTAAGTCGCTTGCTTACGCTCACCTTGAAGAACGTGGATAGTTACTGCGTTTTGGTTGTCTTCAGCTGTAGAGAACACTTGATCCGCTTTAGTAGGGATAGTTGTGTTTTTCTCGATAAGCTTAGTCATCACGCCGCCCATCGTTTCGATACCGAAAGATAGAGGAGTAACGTCTAGAAGTAGTACGTCTTTAACGTCACCAGCTAGTACACCACCTTGAACAGCAGCACCCATTGCTACTGCTTCGTCAGGGTTCACGTCTTTACGTGGCTCTTTACCGAAGAATTCAGTTACTTTTGCTTGAACCATAGGCATACGAGTTTGACCACCAACTAGGATAACGTCAGTGATTTCGCCTACAGATAGGTCAGCATCTGCTAGAGCAACTTTTAGTGGCTCAAGAGAACGTTGAACTAGATCTTCAACTAGAGACTCAAGCTTCGCACGAGTCACTTTGATGTTCATGTGCTTAGGACCAGTCGCATCAGCAGTAACGTAAGGTAGGTTTACGTCAGTTTGAGTAGTAGAAGAAAGCTCGATTTTCGCTTTTTCTGCTGCTTCTTTAACACGCTGCATTGCTAGTGGATCAGCTTTAAGGTCGATACCTTGCTCTTTCTTGAACTCATCTACTAGGTAGTTGATCATGCGGTTATCGAAATCTTCACCACCAAGGTGAGTGTCACCATTAGTTGAAAGAACTTCGAAAGTCTTCTCGCCTTCTACTTCATCGATTTCGATGATAGAGATATCGAATGTACCACCACCAAGGTCGTATACAGCGATAGTGCGATCACCACCTTGCTTGTCTAGGCCATAAGCTAGAGCAGCAGCAGTTGGTTCGTTGATGATACGTTTAACATCTAGACCAGCGATACGGCCAGCATCTTTAGTTGCTTGACGTTGAGCATCGTTGAAGTAAGCAGGAACAGTAACAACTGCGCCAGTTACTTCTTCGCCTAGGAAGTCTTCAGCTGTTTTCTTCATTTTCTTAAGAACTTCAGCAGATACTTGAGGAGCAGCCATTTTTTGGCCTTGCGCTTCAACCCACGCATCACCGTTATCAGCTTTAACAATGTTAAAAGGCATGATTTCGATATCGCGTTGAACTTCTTCATCTTCAAAACGACGACCGATTAGACGCTTAATTGCGTATAGCGTGTTTTGAGGGTTAGTAACTGCTTGACGTTTCGCAGGTTGACCAACTAGCGTCTCGCCGTCAGTGTATGCGATTACCGATGCTGTTGTGCGTTCGCCTTCAGCATTTTCTAGTACGCGTGGTTTGTCGCCGTCTAAAACAGCAACACAAGAGTTAGTAGTACCTAAATCAATACCAATGATTCGACCCATCAGGCTATCTCCGAAATATAATCTATATTAGTTTTTGCTATACCCACATATGTGGGGGGCGGTAATCAGGGATTCAACCCTAATACACAAAATTTAAGTGCAAATGTAATTTGCTTTCGTATGCACCATAGATAAGGGCTCACGAAGCCTTTTCAAGGGTGAAAAGGGATTTTTTTACATTTATTTTAATAAAAGGAATGATTGGGTAAGAATGCATATCATTAACACGCTAATAAACCCGTAATTCGATTCAAAAGCCCCATTTTATCTTGTGTGGATGACATCTGTTACTGCTTGTACAAGCCTTATGGTTAATACTCAAGGCGTAAAGAAACAAACTCATCACAGCCGAAACCATGCTGCCCCACTGCACTCCAAATAACATTTATCTTTATCAACCCCAAAAAAAAACGGAGCCACTTGGGCTCCGTTTTCAATCAAGGCTTTCAACATAGACATTGTCTATAGAAGGAAGAGCTTTTAATTAAGCTTCTGCTTTCTTCAGTTCAACTTCTTCGTCTGCTTCAACGCCGATTTCGTTTTCAGATTTAGCAACGATAGTGTTTACCGCTGTGTCACCCACTACGTTTGAAGTAGTACAGAACATGTCACAGATACGGTCAACAGCAGCAACGATAGCTAGACCTTCTGGTGGTAGACCTAGTTGGTGCAATAGAACACCTACCATTACTACACCGCCACCTGGAACACCACCAGCACCGATAGACAGTAGCAGGATAGTTAGACCTAGAGTGAAGATATCAGCAGTGTTGATTGGCTGACCAAATGCGTTTGCTACGAACATAGTCGCTAGTGCGATGTAGATAGATACACCAGACATGTTCATTGTTGCACCTAGTGGTACACCGAAGCCCGCTACTGACTTAGATACGTTTAGCTTGTCAGTAAGAGTGCGCATTGTTACTGGGATTGTCGCGTTCGAACTTGCAGTAGATAGTGAGAATAGAACTTGCTCACGAGTTGCACGTAGGAACTGCTTTGGAGAAATACCAGTGAATGAACCCACCATCATTGGATAGAAGAAGAAGATCCAGAACACAAGCATTGCAACAACAAGCGCCACGTAGCCAGCTACTGACATTAGCGTGTTTGCATCCAGTGTTGCACCTAGTTGGATCATCAGAGCGAATACACCGTATGGCGCTAGGCTCATTACTAGGCCGATAAGCTTCATCATGATTTCGTTAGCCATCTTGAATGTCTTGATAGCTGGGCCACCACGAGAATCAAGTGCTTGAATAGCAAGACCAGTCAGAATCGCCATGAAGATGATTTGTAGCATATCGCCGCTTGCGAATGCTTGTACTGGGTTGCTAGGAACGATGTTCACAACAAGAGAGAAGATGTCTGGTGTTTCTGTTGTTGTAAGTGCAATCGTCTCAGAAACCGTACCTGCTAGGTTTGCACCAGCACCAGGTTGGAAAATAAGACCAATCGTTAGAGCAGCAGAGATCGCGATGATGGTGTTAATAATGTAAAGACCAAAGGTTTTACCACCAAGACGACCAAATGAACGGATATCTTTTAGTTCAACGATACCGCAAACAATAGATACATATACAAGAGGCACTACCAGCAACTTGATAAGTGATACGAACATACCACCAGCGCCTTCTGCAGCACCAAGTAGGTAAGTGTCAAAAATAGCGATTCCGCTGAATAGGTACTGAATAGCAGTACCAATAAGCAGACCAGCGAACAAGCCTACAAAGATTTTACTTGAGAGCGATTTATCCATCGTCCTTCTCCAGTTTGTTGTGTTTAAGATTTGTACTTTTATAGTTATATATGCGAGTAAAATTACTACATGGCAGTGGATTTTACATACAAAGATAACAATTAAAAGCATTTATTTACAAAAACATCACAAATGTGACATCAAAACATTTATTCAATAACAACAAGTTTCATAACACAAAACTCTAAATCGCAGATCTAAATGAAATAAAAAGAACGACATCCTTAATGCACTTTGACGGACTATTTACGCGGATTCTCAAGTGACAGGCACAAAAAAAGAGAGGCATAAGCCTCTCTTCTTATTTCACATCAACTAGTGAATTATGTCGTAACTGCAGCTCGCTTGATCAGTAAAAGGTCGAACCTTTCACTATGCAAGCACCACTCAATTACTTAGCAACCATTACCATTGCAGGACGAACTACACGACCGTTTAGCTCGTAGCCTTTTTGCATCACGAACATAACCGTGTTTGATTCGTGATCTGGGCTTTCTTGGATAGACATTGCTTGGTGGAATTCAGGGTTGAACGCTTCACCTTCAGGGTTGATCTCTTTAAGACCAAACTTAGCAACTGTGTCTACGAACGTCTTGTGCGTTAGCTCAACACCTTCAAACAGTGGCTTAACCACTTCGTTTTCAGCGTCTGCAGCTTGCATTGCACGCTCTAGGTTGTCGATTACAGGAAGCAGACCTTCAGCAAACTTGTTCAAAGCGAATTTACGCGCTTTATCAATTTCTTGCTCGCTACGGCGACGCATGTTTTCAACTTCAGCTTTAGCGCGAAGAACAGAGTCTTGCTGCTCTTTCACTTTAGTTTCGCTAGCTAGCAATGCCGCTTCTAGTTGAGCAATCTTTGCTTCCTGCTCATCAGCAGCGTCTGCGTTCAGTTCCGCTTCTTCAACTTTTTCTGCTTCAGCAATGATCTGATCTAGTTCTTCTTCGGTTACTTTGTTTTCTTCGTTGCTCATGATATCTCCAGAATTCGTTTCCAATGCAAGTGACAGGCGGGTTTGCGCCTCAAATTGATATAAAACACTCGCATAGACGTTCAACTTGCCTTTATTATGGGGATGAAGAATTTTGATTCAAGCCTAATTCGTTTGGAAACGTTATGAAAAAGCCATTTGAAGTCATCGCCATTATCGGCAAACCTCGAGATCAGCAAGCAATTCAGACTCATAGAGAACTCTATCAGTGGTTGAGTGCTGAGGGTTATCAAGTGTTTATTGATGACAGACTCGCCAGTATTTTAGACGATATCCCAAAAGAACATTTTTCTAGCCTGGTCGACTTAGGTAAACGTGCCGATCTCGCCATTGTAGTCGGTGGTGACGGAAACATGCTCGGCGCCGCTCGAATCTTGTCTCGTTTCGATATTTCAGTGATTGGCGTGAACCGAGGAAACCTTGGCTTCCTGACCGATCTCAACCCAGAAAACTTCCAGAGCGCGCTGACCGATGTTCTCAAAGGCGAGTTCATGGAAGAAGAACGCTTCCTGCTTGAAACAGAGATCCACCGCCATGGCCAAATAAAAAGCCACAATGCGGCACTCAACGAAGCGGTACTTCACCCCGGCCAAGTCGCACACATGATCGAGTTTGAAGTGTACATCGACGACAGCTTCGCCTTCTCGCAGCGTTCTGATGGTTTAATCGTGTCGACACCAACAGGTTCTACCGCCTACTCACTTTCTGGCGGCGGCCCAATTTTGTCATCAAGCTTGAATGCCATCTCTTTGGTACCTATGTTCCCGCACACGCTTTCAAGCCGACCACTTGTTGTCGATGGGAAACGTCACATTAAACTGATCGTATCGCCTGATAACCGCGGCACTCAAGAAGTCAGCTGCGATGGTCAAATCTCGCTACCTGTATCGCCAGGCGACGAGATCCACATTTACCAAAGCCCAAATGTGCTCAAGCTGATCCACCCGAAAGACTACAACTACTACCATGTCCTACGGAACAAACTGGGCTGGTCGAGCAAGCTGTTCTAACTCATGGCACTCTAGCAACAACCGAAAATTTCAGAGGCTGACGATATTCGTTAGCCTTTTTTATTACCTGTATAACGCCCGCCTGCTCTGCCTTCACGTAAATCCCAGAGATTGTCATTCCCAAGAAGGAGGAACGACTGAGTTGGGAATCTATAGTGGTTTCAGTGAACTACAGACAAGTACAATTCTGAGAGTTATCACAAAAAATTTTCACCTGTCGACTTTACTGTATAAAGAAACAGTATATACTGAACTTATATACAGTATTATTCAGTTATACAGGTAAATAAAAATGCTGGCTCATTTAAGTGTTAATAATTTCGCTATTGTTAAGTCTTTACAGCTAGAACTTTCTAAAGGCATGACAACAATCACCGGGGAAACCGGTGCGGGTAAATCTATCGCAATCGATGCTTTGGGTTTGTGTCTTGGAGGGAGATCCGATGCAGGAATGGTTAGACAAGGTGAAGAAAAAACCGAAGTCAGTGCTGCTTTTTTACTTGAGAACAATCTGCACGCAACCCGCTGGTTAGAAGATAACGAACTTCTAGACGGCACTGAGTGCATCCTGCGCAGAACCATCTCTAAAGAAGGTCGCTCGCGTGCATTCATTAACGGTAGCCCGGTTCCTCTTTCACAATTGAAATCACTTGGACAACTGTTGATCAACATCCATGGCCAACACGCGCATCACCAGTTGATGAAAAACGATTACCAAATGGCCATGCTTGATCAATATGCAGGTCACTTGAACCTATTGAAATCGACACGTAATGCTTACCAAGCGTGGCGACAAGCGGATAACCACTTAAAAGAGTTACGTGAAAATAGCCAGCAAAACCAAGCTCAAAAACAACTACTTGAATACCAAATCAAAGAGTTAAATGAGTTATCTATTGGGGAGGAAGAATATGAAGACCTCGAACAAGAGCATAAGCGCCTCTCCAATAGCGGAGAACTGGCCTCAACCTGCCAGCAAGCTATCGAGCTTATTTACGAAGGTGAAGAAGTTAATGCGCTTGGTATTCTGCAATCGGCCAATCACTCCCTAATTCAACTCGCAGAATTAGACGAGCGACTTGCTGAGCTACCAAATATGCTGTCTGAAGCCATTATTCAGATTGAAGAGACTAACAGCGAGCTAAGAACTTATCTTGATAGCATCGATGTCGATCCAGGTCGTATGGCTTACGTTGAAGAGCGCTTCTCTAAAGTGATGTCGATGGCACGTAAACACCACGTATTGCCTGAAGAACTCTATAAACACCACCAAGACTTGCTACAACAAGTTAAAGCGTTGGATTGCTCTGATGAGAAGCTTGAAGAGTTAGCGAATGACGTTGAAAACCAATACCAGTCATTCGTAGCAAAATCTGAGAAACTGCATAAATCTCGCGTTCGTTACGCGAAAGAGCTAAATAAACTGATCACGCAAAGCATGCATGAACTCAGCATGGAAAGAGCGCAGTTTGCGATTGAAGTAAACAACACCAACACTCACCCATCACCATTGGGTATGGATAACGTGACCTTTATTGTCTCTACAAACCCAGGCCAACCGATGCAGCCAATCGCTAAAGTGGCGTCTGGTGGTGAGCTATCACGTATTTCTTTAGCAATTCAGGTGATCACCGCACAAAAAGTCGATACACCAAGTCTGATTTTCGATGAAGTGGATGTGGGTATCAGTGGTCCAACCGCCGCTGTAGTCGGGAAGATGCTGCGAAAACTGGGCGAATCTACGCAGGTAATGTGTGTTACTCACTTACCTCAAGTTGCCGGTTGCGGTCACCAACAGCTGTTTGTTGCAAAGAACACGAAATCAGGTAAAACCGAAACTCAAATGCACACACTTGATGAGCAACAACGCGTTTCAGAGCTGGCTCGACTGCTTGGCGGCAGCCAAATCACCGAGTCGACTCTTGCCAACGCAAAAGAGTTATTAGTCGCGGCTTAGATTAAATCTTCAGCAACTTTCTGATAATTTGACGAAAAATATTGGCAATTTTGCAACTAAATTCAAAATTGCCAGTCATAACAAGCTCAAAGCGCAAGGAGCTTTTTACTTCTTGCTGGAGCTTGTTTATTATCAGGCAGTATTTTAGCGAAGAAAGATCTCAAACTATGCGAATTAAAAAGTGGTTAGTTGCAGTTCCACTTGCACTAACAATGTTGACCGGTTGCTCTCTACTAGAGAAGTTGGTTTATCGAATTGACATCAATCAGGGTAACTATGTTGAACAAGAAGCTGTCGACCAGCTCAAGTTTGGCATGACAAAAACACAAGTTCGTTACGTTATGGGCTCACCTATGCTTATCGAAAATGGCTACCCAGATACGTGGTACTACATTTACCACCACCAAAAAGGTCATGAAGACCCGATTCAGAAAAACCTCGTCGTGAACTTTGATGCTACAGGCACCCTAGTCACGATCAACGGTGATTTTGAAGCCAGTGATGAGTTCTTCGAAAGCCTTCGCTAGCTTTCAGTAGACAACCTCTCAATAAATAATCTCAAAAGCTTGCTCACTGAGCAGGCTTTTTAATATTTGCGTACAAATCAACCCACCGCATCTCACTCACAGATACAAAAAAGCTCGCCAATGTGGCGAGCTCTCTATGAATTCAATCCGTTCTTCGCAGCTACTTAGCAGCAGCGGCTTTCGCTTGTTCAGCACGTTTACGGCGAATCTCTTTTGGATCGGCCATCAGTGCTCGATAAATTTCAATTCGGTCTTTATCACGAACCGTTGCATCTAACTTCACGTTACGGCTGAACACGCCAACCTTGTTTTTCGCTAAGTCGATCTCTGGATACAACTCCAAAATGCCAGACTGCGCAACAATCTCTTCAACAGTCGCATTCTTGTTCACAACCAAAGTAAACACACGCTGCTCATGCGGAAGTGCAAACACAACTTCTACGTGGATCATATCTGATTCAATAGTCATGGTTTAGTAAACCTGTTTCGCTCGTTGAGTAAATGCGCTAACCATGTTGGTCGTTAGCTCATTGAAAATCTTACCAAATGCCATTTCAATCATTCGGCTAGAGAATTCAAACTCTAACTTGAGCTCGACCTTACAGGCCTGATCATCCAATGGGGTAAAGTACCAACCGCCTTGCAGTTTCTTGAACGGGCCGTCCACCAGTTCCATCAAAATCTCAGCGCCATCCGCTAAACGGTTCGATGTTGTAAATGTTTTGCTGATACCCGCTTTAGAGACATCAACCGAAGCCACCATAGTTGAATCTGAATATTCGATCACACGTGAACCAGAACACCCTGGCAAAAACTCGTGATAACGAGCAACATCATTGACCAAGCTGAACATCTGGTCGGCACTAAACGACACTAATGCTGAACGAGTAACCTTTGGCATATAGACTCCTGTTAAAGACAGCGTTACATTAACACAAACTGCAATTTTAATTGTATTGGGCCAGAGCGCAAATAAAAAGGATTCCCCAACTAGGGTGCAATCCGTATAATGAGGCCATTATGGCAAAGAATAAATCAAAATCAAAAGCCGGTAGCAATACCATTGCGCTTAACAAGAAAGCTCGCCACGAATATTTCATCGATGATGAGATAGAAGCGGGGCTTGAGCTACAAGGCTGGGAAGTAAAATCCCTACGTGAAGGCAAAACGAATATCGCAGAAAGCTACGTTTACATCCGTGATGGCGAAGCATTCATTAGTGGTATGACGATCACTCCGCTTACTCAAGCGAGTACTCATATCGTGGCGAACCCAACACGTGTCCGTAAACTCCTAATGTCGAGAAAAGAACTCGACAACCTATTCGGTCGTATTAACCGTGAAGGCATGACACTTGTCGCAACCGCACTTTACTGGTCTCGCTCTTGGGCGAAGATTAAGATCGGCGTAGCGAAGGGTAAAAAGCTGCACGATAAACGTACTGATATGAAAGAAAAAGATTGGGCGAGAGATAAAGCACGAATTATGAAGAGTAATTTGCGCTAATTTTAAGCACTTAAACGCACAGTGCTAGACAGGGTAAGCTTTTCTGGTACTATGCAAATAACACTTGGGGCTGATTTAGGATTCGACAGGAATTTTGAAGTCTGAGGTGCATGCCGTGGGGCGGTTGGCCACGTAAAAAGCCGCAAAAAAATAGTCGCAAACGACGAAAACTACGCACTAGCAGCTTAATAACCTGCTCAGAGCTCTCTTGCCCTAGCTTCCGCTCGTAAGACGGGGACCTACAAGAGATCAAACCCAAACAAGCTAGCGTGGCTTCTCCCACCTGAGAGGAAAAGCGCGAATTATAATTCAGGTTAGCCTTTAACTAGCGTGTCGGTTCGCAGGTTGCTGGTGAATTTAAAGATCGACTAAGCATGTAGTACCAATGATGAATAGTTTTTGGACGCGGGTTCAACTCCCGCCAGCTCCACCAATTCTACATTTAAAGACGTCCTAGGGCGTCTTTTTTTGTACCCTCAGAAACGTAAAATCAATAACTTAGCGTCTTTTATCATCTAATGACGTCCCATAGCTTCTTTGATTTATAGGTACATCACAAGGTACACTGAATTTGTAAGTTCAATACGGTGTACCCACAATGGCAAAAATAACAACACGCCTTACCGATAAAGAAATCAAAGCATCAAAGCCAAGCGAAAAAGAATACAACCTTTTCGACGGTGATGGGCTTCGCTTGCGCATCAAACCGAATGGTTCCAAACACTGGATACTCAATTACTATCGACCAGCTAATCGCAAGCGGGCTAACCTCAGTCTTGGTAAATACCCTGACCTCCCCTTAGCCAAGGCTCGTAAGCTGACAATGGAAGCAAAAGAACTCCTAGCTCAAGGCATTGACCCTCAAGAAGAGCGAAAGCGCCACCAGCAAGAGCTAAAAGCTGTTCATGAAGACACCTTCCTCAATGTGACGACCAAGTGGTTTGAAATCAAAAAGGATGATGTCACTGCGGACTATGCCATTGATATATGGCGCTCTCTTGAACTACACATATTCCCTCACCTATCCGATGTACCCGTCCGTGAAATCACTGCTCCGCAAGTTATAGAGCTTCTTAAGCCGATAGAAGCCAAAGGCAGCTTAGAAACCGTCAAACGTCTCGCACAGCGCCTGAACGAAGTTATGAACTACGCAACTAACTGCGGACTGGTACAAGCTAACCCACTAACGGGTATCAAAGCTGCATTCAAAAAGCCAAAGAAAGAGAATATGGCAGCTTTAGCTCCAGCCGAGCTACCTGAACTAATGGGAGCTATCGCCAACGCAAGCATAAAGCGCACGACGCGATGCTTAATCGAGTGGCAGCTTCATACTATGACACGACCAAGTGAAGCCTCTGGTGCTAAGTGGGAAGAGATTGATTGGGGTGAGAAGGTATGGACCATCCCAGCTGAACGAATGAAAAAAAGAAGAGAGCACCGTATTCCACTAACAGAACAGGCGCTGGAGCTACTTCAGGTTATAAAGCCGATTAGTGGACACCGTGAATTTATCTTCCCCTCTGACCGAGATCCTAAAAAGCCATGTAACAGCCAAACAGCAAATATGGCACTTAAGCGTATGGGATTTGCAGGTAGACTCGTTAGCCACGGCCTACGCTCGCTGGCTAGTACAACACTGAATGAACAAGGTTTTGACAAAGATTTAGTTGAAGCATCTCTAGCGCATGTGGACAGCAATCAGGTTCGCAGTGCCTACAACCGCACCGACTATCTGGAACGGCGCCGTCCGATGATGTGCTGGTGGAGTGGACATATTGAAGAAGCGAGCAAAGGCACGCTGTCTGTTACAGGAATTAAGCAGCTCAAAGTTGTCTAGATATACCACTAATTCTCCCTGATCTCCCCCTTACCGCTATTAGCTAAAAAATTACAGGGGGAGTATCTAGACTGTTATGGATTAACGAACATAGCAAAACAACTCGAACCATATTCACTAGTGAAAAATGAATAGCCATTTTACTTCAGTTAAGAGTGGAAACTTTCAATCGTATAAGGCTATTCAGTATGCAATTGGTAAGTAATCTCTGGGAATTTCACCGTAATCTTGTTAGCAAACATCTCAGCACTTTCTTTACCCCAGTTGCGAGCAACATAATATTCCTTGCCATCATAGATCAACTCGGGATCACGAGACACACGATACTTATTATATTTCTTATTGGTTTCAGTTACTTCTGACTCTAACTTAAGCAACTGGAACGCACAGGTACTATCAGCCCTCAAGAACTCAAAAACATCCTGATTAATCATCCCTTTGTTGTTAAGTAATTGCACGGTGCAATAACCGATATCTGATTTACGGATATGAGCGTGGACTTGCTCGTCATTAAAGTAAATTGAATAACGGCTTGTGTCTCTGCCACCAGAACGCGAGGCTCGTTCTTTTTGGCGCTTCTCACGGATCTTAACTTGGTAATCTTCAATTTCAGGAATAGGTATTACAGACTGAACATCTAGCAATATTTTACCGTCACTTTCATATGGGTGCATACGAACACAACGAATAGATAAGCCGTAATCATTTAGCCACATTACAGTTGTTGTTAACTCGCGCGAGAATTCAGCAGAAGCAAGTACAATTTTCACTTCTTGAGCGAATTCGTCTTCTTCTTTTTCGTCCCACCCCAAGAACTCAAGGATTGAGGCTTCAGCATCTAAGTTAAGGTCATTGGCTTTTATGTAGTCGCCGTATATATCAACCAAACGATCAAACGTAAGCGTTGATACCATAGCTGCATATCGCACGGCTTGAAGCTCCATATGACCGCCATCTTCGGTGCGTTTTAGTTCGATAACAACGATATTAGCTTGCTTATCAACACCCAACAAATCAATACGTCTTCGGCTTTCATCCCATTCACCAAACTCTTCAGCAACAATTAATGTGTCTGGCGAGATGATCTCGATTTGGTGTTTAAGTAGACGCTGTAAATCCTCTCGCTCCTTGAGTCCTGATTCAGAAAAAGTAGTTCGTGAGATTGCTTTGATTTCGTTATCTGTTACTTGATAAATTGCCACTTTATTCACCTAACTAGACGCTGCTATTTTTTGAGCCATACTGTCACCTGTTTTCATAAGCGCTGCTTTTGCGACAGATGAAAACTCAGAGCTTGGAGAAACCAGTTCATAAAGCTGGTCTACTACTTCTTCAGCTTTTGACTCAGCTCTTATACTTCCACTATCTGCTTTTATGAGTAATTGAGTATACCTATTAAATAATTGCCTAGTAGTTTTCCAGACTTCTTTTCTTCTGCGGTTTAGTAGCTGATGATTTAGCCCTAAATGTTTAACTGTAAAAGTTACTCGCTTGATTTGATTTGGACGAATATCTAATTCAGGAACAGCCTTGCCATTATCATTGAAACTTAACAATAAATGGTCTCTTGGTGACAACGGGTCTAAAAAGTAGGGCAGCTCATCTAAATGACAATCTTGATTTGATTTTGCTCTGAATTTTTCATTCAATATAGGGAAATAGCTCCCTTTTTTCCTGTTTGGCATAGGCTTGGATAACCTATAATTACAAAGGTTAAATGCCAACCAATAGTAGCCATCTGAGACACTTCTACCTGTATCGTCCTTTACGTTTCCTTTAGGTCGAAAATGCTCGACTTCTAAATATTCAGCGCCACATTTAACCTCGGTGTACCAACACTTGTCATTACTTTGAGATAGCATCCACTCTTTTAATTTATCATCTTTCCATAATCCATCATTGTCCTCGACTGTAGCTTTATGTTGTTGAACAGTTTTAGCCTTAGATAGTTCTTTGTTTACATTAGAAACTTTAGCGAGCCATTGCTTAACATCGTTTTGCAATGTGTCATCACTCTCTAAGGCGTCATAATCTTCCAACTTAAAAGGAACTTTAACTCTTATCATTGTTGTTCCTTTTCTTAATAACCCTTGCTAACAATTTATCCGACAAATTCTGAATTCGACTGTGCTGTTCATCAGTATAAAAAGGTTGCTTAAATTCTTGGCTACGACTTAGAGCTTTGGCAAAGTTAGAGAAGTACGGGTTAGGATGTGAACTAGAAAAACCAATGTCATCTAGCTCTTTATTGATTCCTTTTAGCTTTTGTCTTATTGCCGTCGATTGCTCGTCTTCTTGGTTTGCCTCATTCAGTTGAGAAAGTAGTGTGTTTCGCTTATCAATCAATTTTTGAACACTATCATCAAGACTAGTTCTGATACCATATAAGTCCGACTGGATGATAGCTTCAACTCCCATATTAATTGGATCTTCCTCAGGCTCTTGAGAGTACTTACCTTCGTTATCTTCTGTTAACACACGGATCTGCTTTGCATGTAACGAAGTAAGCATTATCGGGTCATGTGTGGTCAAAACTATTTGGCTAGAATCCCAAGCAGTTTTATCACTGCCATCAATTTTATGATTTAGAATCTTTTCTACTTGTTCAAAATAATTCAATTTCCAACGAGGATTAAGGTGAGTATCTGGCTCGTCCAACAAAAACAAAGATTCATCATCTCGTGTAAACTTCATTAGACCAAGTACGGTTAATAACTGACGTTCGCCCTCTGAAAGCTGGTCAAAAGTCAGTTTTTGATTATTTTTAAGGTTAACGGTTACTTCAACACTTTCTAATATATCTGCGATATAGGTACTTTCTATATTCTTAAATAAAGTCGCCGTATCGGAATAATGGCTGTTGAGCTCGGTCAAAGCTTCTCTGTCAGGCAAAAACATATACAGTCTTTCTTGCTTTTCTGTTCTTCCTCTAAAATCGATAGTTTTAGTTTCCTTGTTATCAATTGGTGCAATAGAGTGATCCCAGAGTTTGTTGAGAAAATCTTTCACAACTCCTCTAGAATACCAAAAACGTGGATCACCTTCCGATAACATAATTCCTTTAGGCTTGTTTTTAGCCCAGTAAGGCTTTTTAAGACAAAATAAAACTGAATCGAGCGACTCAACATCTAACTTTTTAAGAATTTCTTTACAGGCTGGGTCATCATCGACAAGAAAAGCGAGAAGCACAAAGAAACTGTGTACATCTCGACAATAAAAAAAACGACGTAATAACCTTTCCTCACCTTCTGTTAACCTATTATAGAACTGAGTTTGATGCTTAAGAAAAAGTTGTTCTACACGCCAATTGGTCCCAGAATAATAAGTAAATACATTCATCGGTAAGTATTCATTGGCATTACTTTTCAAATAAGAAGGGGATCTCTTAACGCCATCTACAATAACTAAATTATTCTTAGAGTTATATACATCAAATCTAACTTGAATTTCGTGACCACGACATTCGTATATAAGCGTATAGCTAAATTCTGTTTTTTCACCTAAATCAATTGCCCGAAAAATCAAAACAATTATTTCAATAAGGTTGGATTTACCTACTCCGTTTTGGCCGATAACAGTGGTTATTGGAGAGCTTTGGTCAAAGGTTGTTGTGAAATTACTAAACCCTTTGTAGTTGGGGATTGTTAGTTCCTTTAATTTCATTCTAGTTTATCCTACAAACTCAGCTTTAGCTGGTTTAGAAACAAAGCCTGAAGCGATTTCTGATTTTAGCTGTTTGTAAAAATCAGGTAGTGTTAATCCACATTTATACCAAATAGATTTAGCATCTCCGCCACTTTCACCAATTATAGGAGCCAAAATAGCAGATTTATCATAAGCAACACTTCCTAAAGAAAGTTCAGTTGATATCTTCATGGCTTTTCTCTCTTTTTTTTCTTCAAGTTTTATAAATGACGAACGGCCTAATGCAGAGTTAACTATCGTAGTAGCCAAACGCAATTGAGTGTTTTGAGCTTCACTGATTAGGTTCTTTATAGAGTCACATAGCTCAAAGAGTTTGACGATTTTGTTTACTATACGCTGTTGTTCTTCTATAGGAGGAATTGCAATACACAATTCATAGGCTTCATTTCTATTCAATCCAGGCTTTATACCTTTACCTAAATTGTCTAAACCACATGTATGTAGTTGATAAAAAATAAAATCAAGGTTCATGCTTGCAAATGGACTTAAACTGTAAGCGACGTCAGTCACCCAACAGCCCTTCTGTTCGCTTTTATTTAAGGCACCTGCAGAACCTTTTCTACCAATAACAATACATGGTGACTTAACGCAAGCTTCATTATGAGTGCCAACAACACCATTTGAGCCATAGACATTAAATTCGCCAGATTCGGTTCTTTTAGGTTTTGGCAAATTGTCCCCATATACCAACTCATATACATTTCCAAACCTTTCCCATTCCCAACCTTTAGGTAAACTAAACGCTTTTTCGCAGTCCTTAATTACAGGTAGAGATTTTTGCTTTTTAATTACTTTATCTTTGATTAATTGCTCTTTTTCTTGGACGATTCTTTCAAGTAATTTTGAGGCAGGTTCATCGTTGGAGTTTTGCGGAACAAGTTTACCCATTGCACCTAATTGCAGTATTGTTTGCTTTAATTGCTCGATGCTATGTTCGGTGGTAAATAGCAAATCGAAGTGATCGGCGAACCGAGCCCAGTTGTGTTCAAATTCTTGTGCATTTTCACTACTGATAAGTGTCGATAATAATTCTTCAACTAATAGTTGGTGGGCATGGATACTGACTTCAGTTTGTTGTTCAAGCTGATCACAAAGAGCCATTAATTCACTAACTTTGGCGATTATACGCTTTTGTTCTTCTTCAGGAGGAATTGCCAAAACTATACTGTTCATTTTGGCTTGATTCATTTTCGGCTGAGCTGTTCCCGTTATATAGTCTTCGAGCGAAATAGCATTGATATGCAGAGCAACAAATTCAAGAAAATCCGTATGAATACCATCTAAAACGTGTGCATGATTGTTAACCCAGTATTTCCCATGAGCCAAAAAGGCAATAGGTGTAGTCCTACTTAATAGGTTCGCACCATCTTCTCCAATGAGCAGTAAGGTCTTATCAAATAGATAGTCATTAACTTGGTCTATTACACCTGAAGCTCCATAGTAATCATACTTACCTTGCATCCCTTTTCGTTCAGAAGCTGATACAGGCTTTCTTTCCCCATCACGATTAAACATAACATCACCAAATCTTTGGTAGCTCCAACTATCGGGGATATCAAATGGTTGCTCTTCAATAGTAATTTCAGGTAACACCTTGTGTTGTTTTATCTTTTTTTCCGAAATAAGAAGGTTTCGTTGCAAATTAATTTTTTGCAATAATTTAGAAACTTCTTCATCTTTCTCGTTTTGAGAAACCAATCGTCCTCGAACAGCAAGCTCTAGTATTAAATTACGTAGTTTGTTAATACCTACCAATTTTATTTTGCTGGAACTACCTCGACCATTCGGGTTCCTATTTTCTATGGCGCTAGACCAAACATCAATATTATCAGTGATTAGCTTATTTATATCTGTCATTAAGATTTACCTGCCAATGCTTCAGATAGAATCGATTTTAATTGGTTACGAAGATTTTGTATGTCTTGCTGTTGCTCGTTATAGTTAGCAAGTAACACCTCAGGGTCATGTGAAATAGCTTCTTCTTGGTATGGGTTCTTAATATCAAGATTAAAGTTTTTCTCTTTAATTTCGCTAAAAGACACTTTCCAAGCTAGGTGCTGGTATTGTTCCGCTTCTCGGTTCTGCCACCATTCTTTACAAGTTTTGAACTCTTCAGCCTTCATCGGTTTGGTTTTGTTATACGCCTTTACACCTTCAGGTAACTTTTGCTCGAAATACCATACATCTTCTGTTTGTTTGCCTTTGTCGAAGAACAGGATGTTGGTTTTGATGCTGGTGTATGGAGCAAATACTGAGTTAGGTAAGCGCACGATAGTATGCAGGTTACAATCAGTTAATAACTTTTCTTTGATCTTGGTTTTAACCCCTTCACCAAACAATGTGCCGTCTGGCAATACGATCGCGGCTCTACCACTTTCTTTAAGCAAATGAATGATCAATTGTAAAAAAAGATCTGCCGTTTCACGCGTGCGGTATGCTGCCGGGAAGTTAAGCTCGATACCGTCTTCTTCCATACCACCGAATGGTGGGTTAGCAACAATCACATCAACTCTGTCTTTGTTGGTGTAATCACGTAAGGGACGAGCAAGCGTGTTGTCGTGTTTAATTTGGCTTGGTACTTCAATACCATGTAATAGCATATTTGTAGTACATAACAAATGCGGTAACTGCTTTTTCTCTACACCGTATATTTGTTTCTGAACTTTCTTGTTTACTTCTTCATCTTCAATCTTATTGTTAGCTTTTAAGTGGTCGATTGAACATGCTAAGAAGCCGCCCGTACCACAAGCAGGATCCATGACTTTTTCACCCAACTGTGGGTTAATCATTTCGACCATGAATCTCGTAACTGCGCGAGGTGTGTAAAATTCACCAGAATTACCTGAAGACTGTAAGTCTTTTAAGATTTGTTCGTATAAATCGCCAAACATGTGACGTTCTTTTGAAGAGTGAAAATCTATTTCATCAACTTTATTAACTACTTGGCGAAGTAATGTACCGTTTTTCATATAGTTGAATGCATCACTAAATGCTTCTTTGGCAACAAAACCACGAGGATTGGTAGTTGCCGTAGCTGGCAACTCTTTTAACTTAGGGAATAGTTTGTTATTAATGAACTCTAGTAATACATCACCAGTAATGCCTTCGTTATCACTTGCCCAGTTACGCCACAATAGTTCCTCTGGGATTGGTGGCTCATAATTATCTTCCATTAATTCAAGCTCTTCTTCTTGAGCGTCATAAATTTTTAGGAATAATAACCATGACATTTGGCCGATACGTTGTGCATCACCGTCAATGCCCGCATCTTTACGCATGATATCTTGAATAGATTTTACAATACTTGTAATTGACATATTTCTCTCTGGATTTATTGCTTGATGCCGATGTATCACTTGTTCGCTACATCGTCATACAAAAATTTCTCTAGCTCTTGCACCGCTCTTTGATATTTAGGCTTACCTCCAAACTCTCTTAGAAGCTCTATAGGCCTTCCTAGCTCATTGAACGGGGCATTTTTTAGAACGGTAACTTCTTCAATTTCACCTACATCTTTATCCGCATACTTGTCTAGTAAAGCATCTAATACTTTTCTTGCTTGCTCACCATATTTGGTAAATACATCGCGTTTACGAACATTCTCTGCTCGCTCTTTTCGCGTTAATGGTGGTTGCCCGTAAACGACGTGGCATATTAAATCAAATGCGTCATATTCGCTGCCCACTTCTTGTGCTAACGCTTCCCAAATGACACCTTGCTCTTGCAGTTCTTGAATGACTGCTTGTTTCTGATCTGCGCTGCTCCACTTACGAACAAAATCATTCAAAGTAGCGTATTCTTGTTGTACAGTTTTTACTGTATAGTCTTTAACAGATTCAGTGATTAATTTGCCATCAGCTCCAATGTATTGAACACGCTCAGCAAGTACACTGACCGTAACACCTTTAACTACATACTTGATACGGGGCTCATTTACACCATCAGTGCCACTAAAACCACCAGTAAACGGTTCACCTCCATCAGTTTTATATGGCTCTTCACCATTTTCACCAGATGAAGGGGCAAACGGATCGTCTAAGCCACCTGTTGGGTCATCGGCTGAACCTGTGTCAGTAAGCTCATCTTCTGGCGGTACAGTTGAATCGCCACCATTCGGTTTGAAAATAACTTCAGCTTCACCGTCAAAATCAGGATCTGCGAACCTATCTGTCGCTTTTTTGAAATCTAAAATGGTGAACCAAAGCTTACCGTACTCTTCATCAATTCGAGTACCACGACCAATGACCTGTTTAAATTTGGTCATTGATTGAATACGTTGATCTAACACCACCAGCTTACACGTTTTAGCATCAACACCTGTACTCATTAGCTCTGATGTTGTGGCGATAACGGGGTAAGGTGATTCAGGGTCAATAAAGTTATCTAGCTCAGCTTTTCCGTCTGCATCGTCACCTGTAATTTTCATCACATATTTTCGATTCTTGGCAACTTGCTCTGGATTTTCGTTTACAAGCGCCTGTCGCATTCTGTTAGCGTGATCTATGTCTTGGCAGAACACAATAGTTTTAGCCATCGGGTCAGTAGCTTTAAGGTGATCACTGACAATTTTAGCGACCAGTTGTGTACGTTCTTCAATCACTAAGGTGCGGTCAAAGTCTTGCTGATTGTATATGCGATCTTCAATCCGTTCGCCGTTCTTGTCGTACTGATTTTTAGTTGGTCGCCAGCCTTGTAAATCTTTGTCCAAATCGACCCTAACAACTTTGTAAGGTGCAAGGAACCCGTCATCAATACCTTGCTTTAGTGAGTAGGTATAAACGGGTTCACCGAAATAAGTTGAGTTTGAGACTTCTTCCGTTTCTTTAGGTGTAGCCGTTAAGCCAATATGGGAAGCACTGCTGAAGTAATTTAAGATTTCACGCCAAGCAGAATCTTCGGCTGCACTGCCTCTATGGCACTCATCTATAACAATTAGGTCAAAAAAGTCTGGTGAAAATTGTTTGTAGGCTTTTTGATGTTCTTCGGGGCCAGTAATAGCCTGATAAAGAGACAAGAATATCTCGTAAGATGTATCAACTTTTCTACCAGTGATCTTAGTCATGGCGCTACCAAACGGTTTAAAGTCGTTGGTTTTAGTTTGGTCAACTAAGATATTTCGATCAGCAAGGAACAGGATTCGCTTTTTAGTTCCGGCTTTCCATAATCGCCAAATAATTTGAAATGCTGTGTAGGTTTTCCCCGTACCCGTTGCCATAACTAGCAAAGCTCGATCTTGTCCTTTAGCAATAGCTTCAACAGTTTTGTTAATCGCATGCATCTGGTAGTAGCGCGGAGATTTTCCACTCCCATCTTCGTAATAATCTTGAGTGATGACAGCAAGTTCTTGTGGCTTGTAGCCTTTCCATTCTTGATACTTACTCCATAACTCTTCATGAGATGGAAACTCATCAAGCGTTAACTCTTGCTCTGTTTGAGGGTAAAGGCCTGTTTTGTCATGAAAGATAAAGCCATCACCATTTGAACTGAACACAAACGGTACTTCTAAGATATCAGAATAGGATAAGCCTTGCTGCATACCCGCAGCGATTGGTAAGGTATTTTTCTTCGCTTCGATAATAGCAAGAGGTTGATTAGGCTTGTGATATAGAACGAAATCTGCTCGTTTCCCTTTAGTGCGAGCGCCCATCTGACCACGAACGACAATGCGACCAGCGGTTAAAGAAACCTCTTCACGAATTTGTGTATGAATATCCCAACCAGCCTTTTTAACTGCGGGCAAGATGAATTTTGTACAAATATCTCGTTCTGTTAGTTTCTTTTTATCCATAACTAGCTAGCTCAACATTCGATAAATTATTGATTGGTATATTAACGTATTAGTGGCTCTTAGGTACTGTATTACCTCAATTATTATGAAACTACTCTATCAAGATCTATAGATTCAAATCGCAGCATAATATTGAGGCTACCAACCACACCTATTTGATATTTTTGTTCCAGTGCCTTTTTACGGTGGCGATCCCAATACCTAGCGTTTCTGCTGTTTTGGATTGAGACAGTCCATCTCGCTTTTTTTCCTGAACTAAACGAGTTGTTTCAAAAGCAGCAGGTCTGCCAAGCTTTTTTCCCTCAGCTTTGGCACGCTCAAGCCCTTCTTTGGTTCGCTCCCTAATTCGATTTCGCTCAAACTCAGCAAAAGCCGAGAACATTTGGAGCATAAGCTTACCTTCAGCACTCGATAAATCGGCGACTGGCAAATCCAAACAAACGACTTTAATACTTTTTTTCCCTAACACTGTTATCGTCTTCTGAACATCAATGTTATCTCGCCCAAGTCTATCTAGCTTTAGAACCACCAGCATATCGCCGGATTCCAATTGATGCTCCACCAGCATTTTAAATTTGTCTCGCTTCATCGCCTCAACAGAACCAGACACCGTTTCGCTGATAACACGAGAGTCATTCACCTCGTATCCCTTTTGACGGATAGCAATAATTTGATTTTCAGTAGACTGTTCTGTCGTAGAAACACGACAGTATGCAAAAATACGCATTAATCACTCATTACTAGTTTTGGTATCAAATATAGGGGTATCATAAACTTTTCGTATCATAAACTATATACCATAGATTAATGATACCCACATAATTAAACAAAAGCTGGTATCAATATACGGATGTTTGTTAATACCACTAGGAGCCACTCTAAAATGGATTGAACGCAATGTTGCTACCTTCAATCTTTCTCTTTGATGACTTATAGCGATTACAACCATACAAGCCAGGAACACGGCTCTCTTTAACCTGAATATCTTGTTTACTGCTTTGAGAACCTCTCAAAGCTTCTTTTCTATTTGTTTTATTTAAAGATAACGTTTGACCTTTATACATAATAAACATTCCAAAATACGTGATAGTTAATATATACAAATAAGTATCAAATAAAATTCAAATAGTAAAGCATTTAATTATGCCGCCAATAAATTAAATGATTAAACTAAACAGCAGTACCATTTATTAATATTGATCAGGTAATAAAACAAGATCAGAATATAAACGTTTAGGATCTAATTTTAGATTTAATAATTATATTTTTTGTGTTATAACTATTATAACCGTTATAACTATTATAAAGTTATAATTACATATAAGGAGTGGATGAAAAATTTGCATTCTATTAAAGAAATAAGCAGCCAATCGAGATAAATTTCTTCTGCCAAACTTGGCACATCGACTGTCAATGTTGGCACATTCACTGCCAAGTTTGGCAAAGGTAGAGTGCGACCTAAAATTGAGCCTACTTTTACACCGCACTCATGCTGTGCAAAAATCAACCAAGACCAAAAAGGCCGAATGTCCTTTAAATTAAACTCATCACAAATCGTTTTTTACATAGGAAAAGTATATGAGCTTGAATAATTTATTCAAAACTCAATGTTGAATAATTAATTAAAAAGTAATACAGAAATTATATTTATTTTTTATTTAAAAATGGTGATGAACTGGCTTTATTACCAAATCATATCTTCTTTGGTTGCTACAACTGGCACATATTTGAAAGGTGCCATGGCTAAATATTAGTTGTAGTGATACTTGGATGACTTCTTCTATTTTTCCAACATCAAAATCCTATGTTATGAGAAATCACCATAGCGAATTCGCTCCAAAATGGATAAAACGGCTTCTTTCCCTTCTGATTTTTGTAGCATTTCTAACGGAGTCAAATCATCAAAAAACCATTTGGGCGTATTCAACCATTCATCTGCAAGTTCTTCTTGAACAAATAGATCTAAAACTATTTTCCTTATTTCACTGTTACTATCCATTTTCCCTTTATCCCTATCACGTTGTACGCGCAGCAAAATTGTAGTTTAGAACTAGCTAGATGAGGCTATTTTGCCACGTGCTCTGATCATTGTCGAAAAACCCTAATGCCCGATACCCTTTTTCTCGCTTGTTGAACATCCTGAGCAACATTGGAATTTTTGTATCAATATAGTCGATCACTTTCACCTCCTCTTTTCCTTTGTAATCTCGCTGTATTCGTCCTACATATTGGATTAACGAGCCTTTCCAAGACACAGGCAGCGCCAATATCAAAGTATCTAAGCGTGGAAGATCAAAGCCCTCTCCTACAAAACGTCCCGTAGCAACAATGACCTGTGTACTACCTAGCTTCGACATCACCTCTGCTTGCTGCTTTTTCTTCATCGAACCTACTAATATTTGGTGTGTGATCCCCACATCATTAAGCAAACCAGCAATGATATTGGCGTGCTCTCTCCGCTCGGTTAACACGATCGGAACTCGGCCATTGGAGACCTCTTTTTGAATCCCCTCAACAATGGTGGCGTTACGTATAGGGTGAAGCATTAACCAACGATAAATCTCGGAAATATGAGGTTTTGGGTCATTCGAAGATAAATGCAAAGGCACTTCCAGGTTCAGCTCTCGGCGATCTAGCACCTGAGCAAACTGATTGTTTCGCTCTGACTTTATGGTATGCCTTACTCTACCTGCTTGCATAAATATGATCGGTTGATGCCCATCTCGCCTTTCAAGTGTTGCACTAATCCCAACGACGTACTTAGCATGCGCTTCAGATAACACCTGCTCATATTGTGGTGCTGATAGATGGTGGCATTCATCCACAATGATTTGACCATATTCTTTCACCAGTGCATGAACACTATTGTCGCTTCTGTTTATCAAACTTTGATAAGTCGCGATATCAACTTGTCCAGTCGGTTTCTTCTTGCTTCCTGTATACACGCCGATATCGATACCCTGAGTGAAAGCTTTTAAGCGCTCCTGCCACTGGTCAACAAGCTGCTTGTTATGCACTAATACCAGAGTATTGACTCCTCGCCTTTGTATTAAACCAATTGCCGTTACCGTTTTACCAAAGGCCGTTGGAGCGTGAAGAACACCAATATCATGCTGCATTAGCTCATCAATCGCTTTACTTTGCGCTGAGCGCAAAGAGCCAACAAATGTCATGTCCGTTAGTACCTGACCAACAAAACGATTATCCGTAACTTGGAGAGCAATCCCTAATTCTAAGCAAATAGCCTGTAAGTCATCCCAACACCCCCTCGGCAAGCTCAAGTAACCACTGTCTAATTCCGCCAAGCATATAAAACGCGCAATTCCGTTGGTCGACAAACGTAGCCCTTGGGCTTTGAAAAACTTAGGATTCGAAAAGGATGCCAATTTTTTGAACTGAGCAATTAGAGGATTCGGAACTTGGTTTATCGGTAAGTACAATCGATTGGCGAGAACGATGTCTAACGCCTTAGGTTTGTCTGAGATGGCAGCGCTTGTGTTCACAGTTCGTTCCCATGGCTTGATTGATGCGCCATCTTCACTATTATTTCGATGGTCCACTCTGCTTTCGAGAAGTAATTCTATTTTCTCAATAGATAATCGTCCCGTCGACGCTAACACCTCCCATTGATCAGGGTATGGTGTAAAAGAGTGATCGACAAACACTGAGTTTCCATTTAAACGAGCTTGTTTTTGTAACGGCAAAGCAATCAGATTCCCAATTCCCCCGATAGGTAGCACGTCTTGATTAGGGAATAGGCGGTCATAGGAATCAAATGACAAAGCACCATGAATTTTCATGGCTTCATCAAGTAAATAGAACCCTAACTGCCGAGCTACTTTTGCATCAGTCGCCTGTGTAAAGAAAATCCATACATGTGCCCCCTGACCTGAGCGAGATCGTTCTAATAAACAATCGATGCCTTTTAGTTTGCACACTTCGACATACGCAAGAGAGGCTTCTTGCCAATCACTTTTATCAAAATCAACCGCTAGTAACCAACAAGTGTTATTCGCCAGCATAGGATACAAACCAACAACCTCTTTGCCAGTAAGGTGGGCATACATAGTATCGTCACCTAACGGCTTGAATGCTTGGTTGGGGCACTCCAAACACTTTACTTTAGGTTTACCGCATACACCTTGATGCCACTCGTTTTCGCAAGCAATCGCATAACCACTTCTGCCTTGTTGGTTCTGCCACCTATGCGAATAGCATTGAGTATTGCCTTTAAAATAACTCTGATAGATAGACAGTTTTTGCTGAGGTGACATTTCACATGCAGCTTCCTTTTCAATCGCTCCTTGCGTCAATAGACGCTGCTTCTGCTGTTCAAGTTGAGCCAGATCCTTTTTCAGCTCATGAATCTTTTGTTCAATTAGCTCAAGCTCATCCATATCTAACCCCGACAATTACATCACTTTCATGCAGTTAATAACCGATTGTATAAAAGACAATACGAAAACAAAGGCACAATTCACAACCTATCTAACATATTTATAAAGCATTCTTGCCTAAAATCAGTACATACCGTCGCTAAATTGAGAGTTATTCACGTTTTGATGCTGCTTCAACATGTGCCTTTCGGCTTAAGAATCCAAGATCAGACATTCGTTGATGTCGCTGATGTTGTGCGAGGGAAGAATTGCGGCTGTATATGCCCTTCTTGCCACACACCACTGATTGCGAGACAAGGTGAAGAAAAGCAATGGCACTTTGCTCATGCGAGCCGTAAGGTTGAAGGAACTGACAAAGAATGTGATTTTTCTTTTTTTGTTTCTGTGCGCATGATGGCGAGACAAGTGATAGAAACTGGTATATCAATTGTTCTTCCTGAGTACAGAAGTTCTCTAACAAAACAAGCGAAAGGAAAGTGTTTCACAGAAGATTTTTTGGTTGCTAAATCATCCACCATCTTACTTGATAACGTCGATAAAGAAGTTTTATTTGATAAATGTATTGTGGATGTAATGGGCAGAGTCGGTGAGTTCATCTTTGTTATTTATTTCACCCACCCAAACCGTCCACTTCCAAGTGAGTTGCTCACACCACATAACAGGCAATGCGGTGTGCTCGAAATCAAGTTGGATGATACACATCACCTATTTACACGCGATAAAGTGTCAGGGACTCGGCAACTGGACAGACTAAAAGATTACCTTCAAAACGATGTCGAATCTAAAGTGTGGGTATTTCATCCGCGCTACGCTCAGTTGGAACAAGAAGCGACTGAGCGATTATCCTTAAAGGCATCTCAGTACACACCACCACCTACTCCGAGCTTTCGTAATGACCAATATCGTCATCGCAACCAGAGGAATGTCAACCTTCATCGCTCCGACTCATGGCAATCAACAACGAAAGCTATCCTGCCAACACCTATACCAAAACGTTCAGCTCAATTTGAGTGCATCATGTGTCAATGCCAGTGGCAAGTTTCGCTACCTAGTACACCAATCTGCCCTCAATGCCATAGCCACCTATACGCTAGCGAGGTCTCTTCAAGATAAGAGCCACATCAAGCGTTCATTTTTTATGAACAAACCGAAAAAATTGAACACCGCTAAACACTATTTCACGACATTACCTCCAAGTATCAATGTTTGTTTCACCAGACCCGCTTCTGAATCTAGCACTGGGAATAGCATTGAATACGGTACTGTCCAAGCCGTATTAGCCACTAATACAACAGCTCTCTTGGGGTTTAGTTTGGAAACTTGTCCAATATACTCTTGGTTGTCTCGACTACTGATAAAGCCCACCGTTTGACCGATAGATAGCTCAGCCTTCGACAGCCCTACAGCTTTATTTGATATTAACTCAGTATCAATGTGATCAAGGTTCAAAAAGTAAAAGGGCAATGACCAACCTTTACCTGTTTCTTTCTCACGGATCTCCACCCGAGTCCTGCCGACTTTCAATATGCTACAAAGCATATAATGATTTCGTTCAGTACAAAAATATTCCACCTCCATACCTACCGTCATTTTGGCTTTTAAAGCCTTTGCTCTATCTGGATCTTCTAAAACTTTCTCTATGGCTGATTTGATCCGAAATAGTTCAAAGTCACTCGCTTTTTCTAGCTCTTCAAAAACTTGCTGGATATTCATAATATTCCTTATGATACTTAAATCGAGACCTCACCAATTCTGCCATAACATGACGCAGCTTTTTACCTTGTTGTTTTGATTATTCAATTTCAGATAAACCATAAAACCAACAATAACAATCACTTAAGTCTTACCATCAAAATAAACACTTGATAACGTCGTTGGTTATACTGGGTATGAATCACTCACCATATACTCATCATCGCGACTAGCCCCCACCACCACACATAATCATGCGCACACCAACATACACACTTTTACGCGCATAAAAATGTCAAAAAAAGCATTTTAATGCGCGTTAAAATGTTTACCCTTGCATTTTATCGCGCATTTTTATGTAATGAACATCGAACATGAAATCGCTATCACTGAGGTGGCTAGATGAAACGAACACTGCTTGAAAACCTACTCACCTGGAAAGGCAAGCCAACCAGGAAGCCTTTACTGATTGACGGTGCTAGACAAACTGGCAAAACATTCTTATTGCAGGAACTGTTAGGAAGTACATTCGAAAATGTCCTAAGGATCGATTTCTTAGAAAGTCCTGAGTTAATGGAAGCTTTTTCTGGCTCTCTAAATCCTGATGACATCATCACCAATATTGAACTCTTAACAGGGCAAACCTTCGAACCATCTACAGATCTACTTATTTTAGATGAAATTGGTGAATGCCCTAGAGCGGTTACCGCACTTAAATACTTTGCAGAAAAGGCTCCCAAAGCTTATGTTGCTGCAAGTGGTTCCAATATTGGATTGCTCACCTCCTTCCCTGTTGGAAAAGTTGAACAGCACAACTTAAGACCACTGACTTTCAGGGAGTTTTTGTGGGCATCTGGAGAGAAAGCTCTTCAAAAAGCGTTTGACCAAAAGCTGAGTTCTTCTGCGGCTCATTCCAAGCTAATCGAGCTGCTAACCGATTATTACTTCGTTGGCGGCATGCCTGAAGCCGTAAACTCGTGGTTCGAAAACTCTCAACTCAGTATCATTGACCGAATTGAAGCCGTCTCTGAAGTCCATCGAAACTTAATTGAAGGCTACATGCGTGATTTCGGAAAATACTCTGGAAAAGTGGATGCGCAACTCATCGAGTCTGTATTTAGAAGCATCCCAGCCCAGTTATCTTCGGTATTCGATGACTCCGTTAAGCGGTTCAAATTCAAGGGCGTTCACGAACGCAGATCTCGTTATGCTGAATATGAAAGTGCGATCACATGGCTTCACAAGTGTCGACTTGCGCTAAAGAACCACCCTATTGAAGGACAACCTCGTGCTCCTTTAGCTGCTTATCAGAAGGAAAATGCGGTTAAATTATTTCTCTTTGATGTAGGCCTGTTGAACCATATGCTCGGTACGGGTTACCGTGAAATCAAACAGCAAGGCTATGAATACAAGGGGTATGTCGTAGAAAACTATGTTCAACAGGAAATCGCCGCACTAGGTATTGAACCAAGTTTCTCTTGGGGAGACGCAAGGGCTGAGATAGAGTTCATCATCGCTGACGACCTAGGCCGTATTGTGCCTGTAGAAGTGAAGAGCGGTAAGCGAACCCGTGCAAAATCATTGCAGTCTTACATCGAAAAGTGCAAGCCCCACAAGACGATCAAACTTACAGGTACTCAAGGCTCTCCAGCAACAGAGAAAGAGCACATAGTGATGCCACTTTACTACACTGAATACTTACTTGATCACCTAAGAGATCTAGATAAAAACTAAGTGAGTAAGAACATATTCATTAAGAGCGAAGAATCGATGATATGAGCAATATTTGGCTCATATCATTTGAACAAAGTGTTCAAACCTTTTGGTCTAAGAATTGGTCTGATACCGTCCTCATCGAGTATGCTACAATTATTGCTCGACAGTAATAAATCACTTGTTGATGAATAACCATTACAGCGCGTTTTAAGACCATTTTGCTATAGTTGATACGACTTTCAATAACAAAAAATTATACTTGGACGCGGGTTTAGTTCCTTTTTAAGTAGGAAATTGATGTAACACTTGATGTTACACTGAATACATAACGCCATCATAACCATCTGAATTATAGAGTATTGAGACTTCATTCCAAATGTCGCCAGCCCACCAAACGTTTGGAAAGGGCCAACTCGAAAGAGTTGGCCCTTTTTTAATTTGATGACTGCTGAGGTTTGATTTGTACTAACACTCGGTACGAAATCATGAAATATATCTCACTGACATCGAAAGGCGTCTATACCTTATTACTCAAAGACAAACCGAGAACAGTCACCATTTGACTACTTTGCGATTCCATCAGGCATAACGTTTATAGGTAGTTGAAGTGAACCTTAGTAAGCTTCCCCAGAAAGGTGACTTTCGAACCCTAGAGCTTTGTAGCCCTTCTCTCGCCTTTTATACATACGTTGTAGCATCGGTAGTTTTGTGTCTACGTAGTCTATCACCTTAACTTCTGTTTTGCCTTTGTACTGTCTTTGAATTTCTCTCTCACCATCAAAGTAGACAAATGTGAATTAAACAAACTTCTTAAACAGTTTGACTCGATCTAATAACACTTCAAGATCTTTCATTCTGCTACTGGTATCTGACCACGTAGCAGACTGTACAGCTTCAACTAAAGCTTCAACCAAAAAGGTAATTGCAACGTTAGAATCCCATGCCGAAGGGGCTTCAATACGAGCATGGAAAACATGCTGAGAAAACTTACTGACCGGTGAACCCCACTGATCCGTAAACAGTACCAACCTTACGTCTCGACTTTGGGCAATTTCTGCTAAGGTCAGGATGTCATTTTCGTATCGACGAATATCAAACACCACCAATGTATCTCCTGGGTTCATATTGATCACATAATGTGACCAACGATTGGCATTAGGCTCCACCATCGTTACGTTAGCTCTGATCACTTGCATATGAGTAAACATATACTCAGCAATCGAATGGCTAATTCGCCCCCCCACAATGTATAGAGAGCTATTTGGGTTAATAAGGGTATCAACTACTTGGTTGAATAACTCTTCATCAATTTGCGCGACAGTTTGCTGAATATTGTTTATAACTGCGTGAGAAAACCGTCCCAAAAGATGGGAACTTGGATCAGAGTTTGAGATAGATGCATGCTTTTCGATTGGGTTTTTTAACGTATCACCGATCTCTTCATGAAGACTTCGTTGCATATCTGAAAAGCCCATAAAATCCAGCTTTTTAGCTAAACGAACCACTGTAGGATTAGAGACTTTGGCCGCTTCAGCAATTGAAACGACAGTCCCTAAACTTGATGCTGGATAGTTATCTAACATCACATTCGCCAGTTGCCTTTCAGCCCTTGTAAGCGTTGAAAATTTCTCTTTTATCTTTTCTGAAACCGTCAATTGATTCTCCTTAAGTGATTGTGAAAATCGAACCTAACACAAACCGTAACAAATATTACACCAAACTGAATTGTGAAATAAACTTTTCTTTTTTGTTGACTATTTGTAATTATTTGCAATTATTATGTGACAAACCAACATTTAGTTCAATTTTTGACCACCCCTCTAAGCCAATTAGAGCCGGATGTTGAATGGTAGGAAGAGCAGAGTGTTGATAGTAAGGAGCCATGAGTTTCCTACCAACAAAAAGATACGGAGTCGCGAACAATGCAGGATCCAATCAACTTTCTGCCCTCTCCCGCTAAGGTATTTGTCAGAATAGTCGAGGCCATCAACCGCAGAATTGGGCGATTTGCGATGTATCTAATCTTTGTAATGATCGGAATATTGCTCTATTCCTCCGTTTCCAAAACGTTTTTCTTTCCCTCATTGTGGACATTAGAAATGGCTCAATTCGTTATGGTTGCCTTCTACATGCTTGGTGGACCGTACTCAATGCAACTGCATAGCCATGTCCGGATGGATCTGCTCTATGGCAATTGGACTCCACGCAAAAAAGCCGCCATCGACAGCATCACCGTCATCATGTTGTTTTTCTATCTCAGCGTGCTGCTTTATGGCGGTATATCTAGCACCAGTTATGCCATTGAATACGGCGAGCGCAGTTATTCTGCGTGGCGCCCATACATGGCACCAATAAAGATCCTTATGTCTGTTAGTGTATTTATGATGATGCTGCAAGCCATAGCCGTTTGGCTTCGTGACATTGCGACAATTGTTTATGGTAGCAAGTTGGAGGCGAGCTCATGAGTTACGAAATGATCGCCTTAATGATGTTCTCTGCCATGATGCTGATGCTACTCACTGGTCAACGAGTATTTGCCGTAATTGGCTCTATTGCCGTGATTGCTGCACTGTCGCTCTGGGGTGATGGCGGCTCTGAAATTGCCTTCAGCTCTGCAATCAAGTTGATGAAATGGTACCCACTGTTAACTCTACCGCTGTTTATCTACATGGGCTACATGCTATCAGAATCTGGTATTGCCGAAGATCTCTACCGGATGTTCCATGTGTGGATGGGACCACTCAACGGGGGGTTAGCCATCGGGACTATCGCTTTAATGGTGGTTATTTCGGCTATGAATGGCTTAAGCGTGGCCGGTATGGCTATTGGTGCCAGTATTGCCTTGCCAGAACTACTTCGTCGTGGCTATGACAAAATCATGGTCACAGGTGTTATTCAAGCCGGCAGCTCGTTGGGCATTCTCGTTCCACCGAGTGTGGTCTTGGTGCTCTATGGCATGATTGCTCGTCAGCCTGTTGGTCAACTATGGCTTGCCGGGGTATTCCCGGGATTATTGATGGCGACACTGTTTATTGTTTACATCGTGATTCGCTGCAAAATTCAGCCAAATCTTGGCCCGGCACTACCAGAAGAAGAGCGTAACGTTAGCCTAAAAGAGAAACTATTGCTGCTGCGTGCGGGTATTACCCCACTACTCATTTTTGTTTCCATGACTGGGCTTTTCCTCATGGGCGTAACCAGCTTAGTTGAAAGCTCTGCAGTTGGCTCCGTCGCAGCCACCATAGCCGCAATTGCAAAGAGACGACTTAACCGCTCAGTGCTGGAAGAGACGCTAAGAAAAACACTGGCGATTAGCTGCATGTTTATGTGGATCATATTAGCTGCACTCTGTTTTGGCGCAGTGTTTGATGGCATTGGTGCGGTAAAAGCGATTGAAGGCTTCTTTATTGACCGCCTCAATTTGACCCCGTGGCAAGTACTGATCTTAATGCAGCTATCTTACCTTTTGATGGGCACCTTTCTCGACGACACGGCAATGTTAGTCATTGTTGCCCCACTCTACGTGCCACTGGTTGGTGCTTTGGGCTTTGACCTATTGTGGTATGGTGTACTCTACACTATTACTTGCCAAATTGCCTATATGACACCGCCGTTTGGCTACAACCTGTTTTTAATGCGTGCTATGGCACCACCTGAAGTTTCATTGAAAGACATTTACACCTCAATCATTCCGTTTGTGCTCATTATGATGTTTGGTTTGATTCTGGTAATGGCTTTCCCTCAACTAGCTTTGTGGCTTCCGGAGTACCACTACGGCTAATGAAAATCACCCAATGTACAACCATAACTTTTGATATGGACACACATTCCATGGAGGAATAAAACATGTCTTCTAGAAGAGATTTCCTGAAAAAAGCTGGTGCTGTTTCTGCTGCTGGTGCTACTGCATTGGCGGTGACACCTGCGATTGCTAGTACCAAAGAGCCGATTAAATGGCGTTTACAAACCTATGCTGGCCCTGCATTAGGTGAACATGTCATTAAACCAGCTGTTGATGCTTTTAACGAAGCTGCCAATGGTGAAATGATCATTGAGTTGTTCTATGCCGATCAGCTTGTGCCAACTGGCGAGTTATTCCGCGCCATGCAACGTGGCACCATCGACATGGTGCAAAGTGATGATGATTCCATTGCCGCGCCAGTCGATATTTCTGTTTTCGGTGGCTACTTCCCGTTCGCAACTCGTTACAGCCTTGATGTTCCAGTTCTATTTGAGCAGTACGGTCTAAAAGAGATTTGGCAAGAAGCCTATGACGAAATCAAAGGCGTAACTTGGTTATCTGCAGGTGCGTGGGACCCATGTCACTTTGCCACAGTCAAACCTATTCGCAGCCTAGCGGATCTAAAAGGAAAACGTGTCTTTACTTTTCCAACCGCGGGTCGCTTCCTCTCTCGCTTTGGTGTTATTCCAGTCACCTTACCTTGGGAAGATGTTGAAGTAGCAATTCAAACTGGGGAGCTTGACGGAATTGCATGGTCAGGGATAACCGAGGATTACACGGTTGGTTGGGCGGATGTGACCAAATACTTCCTCACTAACAATATTTCTGGGGCTTGGTGTGGTTCCTTCTTTGCCAACAGCGAACGCTGGGATGCCTTACCTGAGCACCTTAAAACTCTATGGCAATTATGCATGGACAGCTCGCACTACTATCGTCAGCACTGGTATTGGGGTGGCGAAGCAAAACTACGTGTTGAAGGCGACAAACTTGAATTAACCACCATCCCTGATCAAGAGTGGAAAACGGTTGAAGCTGAAGCACTTAAGTTTTGGGATGAAGTCGCCGAAACCAGCCCAAGAAACAAACGGGTAGTGGATATATTCAAAAAGTACGCTGCCGACATGGAAAAAGCAGGTAAACCTTACCGTTATAGCTAACTCAGGTAATGCACCGGCTACGATTGCCGGTGCAAAGAGGAACAACGAATGGACGCAAGATCAGTAAAGACCATCGAAGATGCCAAAGCGATAGTCGAGGATCGTAACCTCTCTCATATCAAAGTTGGCTTATTTGATAATGATGGCATCATGCGCGGAAAATACATGTCGAAAGACAAATTTTTCTCGTCGCTGGAAAAAGGCTTCGCATTTTGTGATGTGGTATTAGGCTGGGACAGTAAAGACCAGCTCTACGATAATACCACTTACACCGGTTGGCATACCGGCTATCCCGATGCACCAGTTAAAATACTGCCTGATACCTGCCGAGATGTACTCGATGAAGAAGGCATGCTGCTATTTATCGCTGAGTTTGACCAACAAGCAGCAGCAGTTTGTCCTCGCAGTACTCTTAAGCGCATTGTTGAGAAGTACCATGAATTAGGACTGAATCCTTTCTGCGCCTTTGAATATGAATTTTTCGTTTTCAACGAGACACCTAAATCTGTTCGTGAGAAAAACTTTCAAGATCTTGAATCTATCACACCTGACTGGTTTGGCTATTCGATGATCAGGAACTCCACCTATATCGAGTTGTATAAGCAGATATTAGACATGAGTGAAAGCATGGATTTCCCTATCGAAGGCATTCACTCTGAAACGGGGCCAGGCGTAATTGAAGCTGCTCTTTCGGTTGATAATGCAATGAATGCTTCCGACAAAGCGGCGCTATTTAAAACCTATACCAAAGTGTTGATGCAACGAAATAACATGATGGCGACCTTTATGGCCAAATGGAGTAATGACTGCCCTGGTCAAAGTGGCCACATTCATATTTCACTGCAAAACAGTGATGGTAGCTCTGCATTTTACAACCAAAGTAATCAGCACAATATGAGCGCATTACAACGTCATTTTGTTGCGGGTCAACAGCGATTGATGCCTGAGTTCTTGTCGATGGTAGCACCAACGGTTAATAGCTACCGCCGCATGGTCCCTGGTTTTTGGGCACCGACCCACTCCACTTGGGCAGTGGAAAACCGTACCACTTCACTGCGCGTTATCCCCGGTTCAGAAAAAAGCCAACGAGTCGAGTACCGAATCGGTGCGGCAGATGGCAACCCCTATTTAGCATTGGCTGCCGCTTTAGCTTCCGGTCTTTGTGGCATTCTCAATAAATGGGAGCCGGGTGAAGCCATTGTCGGTAATGCCTATGAGCAAGACATTCCTGAAGAACTGAAACTACCAGCCACCCTTTGGGATGCTGCGCAAATGCTCAAAGCATCACCTTACGCTCGCGAAATGTTTGGTAATGAATTTGTTGACCATTTTGCAGCAAGTAGAGAATGGGAAGAACGTGAATTCCGTAAAGCAGTGACCGATTGGGAACTCAATCGCTACTTTGAAATCATTTAAACGGCAATCGTGACAACATAGGTAATAACAGCATGGAACAGCACACTCTATCTCCCGTTGACGGCAAGGTTTGCGTATCGAGAGCGTTATCATCGGACAAGCAAATCAACGCTATTATTGAGCAAGCAACTCACAGCCAAAAGAAGTGGCAAGCTACACCTTTGACTGAACGTAAGGCAATCTGCAGACAAGCGATCGCAAACTTTGTCGACAACCAAGACACCATCAGACAGGAAATCACTATGATGATGGGCAGACCCTTCGTTCAAACTCAAGGTGAAGTATTAGGGGTAGAAGAGCGTGCACTATCGATGATTGAGCAAGCTGAACAAGCGTTGATAACCATCGAATTGACAGATAAACCCGGCTTTACTCGTTATATCAAGCGGGTACCAATAGGTAATGTTCTGGTGGTAGCGCCATGGAATTACCCTTACTTAACCGCCATTAACGCCGTTATCCCAGCACTTTTAGCGGGTAACTGCGTGATCTTAAAACACTCAGCGCAGACGCCACTTTGTTCAGAGCGATTGGTACAAGCTTTTGAAGGTACGGGCTTACCTCATGGTGTTTTTCAGTTTGTTCATACCGACCACCCAACCACTGAACAAATGATCAAGCATCCACAGATCAATTACGTTGCCTTTACCGGTTCAGTGGCAGGAGGTGCGATGGTCGAGAAAAACGCCGCTGGGCGCTTCATTGGCGTGGGGTTAGAGCTTGGTGGTAAAGACCCTGCGTATGTACGTGCCGACGCCGATATTGAATATGCAGTTGAAACACTCGTCGATGGCGCGTTTTTCAATTCCGGCCAATCGTGCTGTGGGATTGAACGCATATATCTGCATGAGTCAATTCATGATCAGTTCGTTGAAAAAGCGGTGGCATTGACCAAACAATATCAACTTGGCAATCCAAACGCCTCAGAGACCAATCTGGGTCCAGTTGTACGTACCGCTGCCGCCGATTTTGTTCGTTCACAAATTGAGGATGCGCTTGCTAAAGGAGCCATTGCCAATATTGATGAGTCTTGGTTTTCCTGTAGCAAAAACGGCACACCTTATCTTGCCCCGCAGATTTTAACCAATGTAAACCATACTATGCGAGTTATGACTGAAGAATCCTTTGGTCCCGTGGTTGGCATTCAGTCGGTATCGAATGACGAAGAAGCCGTCAGGCTAATGAATGACTCTGAGTTTGGCTTAACTGCTTCTATCTTCTCAAGCGATGAACAAGCTGCAGCAAAGCTTGGCGAGCAAGTTGATACAGGCACTTTATTCGTCAACCGATGTGATTATCTTGACCCACAATTAGCATGGACAGGGGTTAAAAACTCAGGTCGCGGTTGTACTTTATCACTCATTGGTTTTGAAATGCTCACTCGACCTAAATCATTTCATATTAAAACGCACCACACTCAAACATCTCAAGTTCAAGTTGCGGGAGAGAGCTAAATGACCATTTCAAATTGGAACTATCCTACATCAATCAGTGTAGGTGAAGGTGCGCTCAATTTATTAGCGAAGCATTGCCTACGCTTAAATATGAAGTCGCCAATGTTGGTCACCGACCCATTTCTCGCACAACTAGATATTGTGGAAAATACAGTGAATGATTGCGCCAAACAGGGCGTCGAAATCACCGTATTTTCCGATGTACAGGGCAACCCCACCGATGACAATGTTAATAACGGGATTGCTGCCTATAATGCGCAAAATCACGATGGTATTATCGCCTACGGTGGCGGTTCAAGCCTTGATGCGGCAAAAGCAATTGCGTTGTGTGCCAAGCAATCACTGCCACTATGGAGTTTTGAAGACATTGGAGATAACTGGACACATGCCGACGAGAACACAATCGTTGCGGTGATTGCCATCCCAACAACCGCAGGAACAGGATCAGAAGTAGGCAGAGCATCTGTCATTACTGATAGTCAAAACCACACAAAAAAAATTATTTTCCACCCGAAAATGTTGCCTGTGCAGGTGCTCCTAGACCCATTAACCACCATAGATTTACCTGCCCATATTACTGCTGCAACTGGGATGGACGCCCTATCTCATAGCTTGGAAGCGTTCTGCGCACTAGGTTATCACCCAATGGCTGATGGTATCGCGATTGAATCAATCCAACTAGTCAAACGTAATCTATATCGAGCATATGTTGATGGGCATGATGTTGATGCTCGTACTCAGCTATTGGTCGCATCATGTATGGGTGCTACGGCATTTCAAAAAGGCTTAGGAGCAATGCACGCCCTAGCGCACACCCTTGGCGGGCTGTATGACAAGCATCACGGGTTACTCAACGCGATTTTAATGCCTTACGTTCTGCAAGCCAACCGTAGCGAAATCGACTCCAAGATGGTCACGCTAGCTCGTGCACTTTCACTTCCATCCCCAGGGTTTGAAGCAGTGCATAAGTGGGTGATTGAATTAAGAGAAATATTAGCGATTCCACATACTCTTGCTGAGATCGGTATTAGCGATAAAGATGCGATAAAAATTGGTGAACTTGCGGTCAATGATGCAGCCTCCAGTGGCAACCCCATCCCGTTTAACGCACAGCAATATACACTCCTGTTTTTACATGCTCTGACAGGTAAAAACACAAACTCATAACGGTGACAACAATGAAAATTGGCGTATTAATCTGCGATGATGTAAGCCCTGCGCTAGAGCTAGAACACGGAAATTATAAGGCCATGTTTTCTCGATTGTTACTTGCCGTCGACAAAACCCTAGAGCTTAAATTTTACTGGTTAAATCACAATGAGTTTCCCGATGAATTAACTGAGTGTGATGCCTATATGACGACTGGCAGCAAGTCAGGCATTATGGATGACGATGCGTGGATCATACGTATGGAGGATTTGGTTCGCCAAATCCATCTCGCGCAGATACCCTTTGTCGGTATCTGTTTTGGACATCAGATGCTCGCCAAAGCCCTTGGTGGAGAAGTCTATAGAGCAAAGGTTGGCTGGGGTATTGGCACTGTGATCGCCAAAGTCTACAAGCCACAAGTATGGATGAAACCTTATCAAAACAAATTCAACCTTCTAGTCAGCCATCAAGATCAAGTGCTGCGCATCCCAGACAATGCGCAAGCTATCGCAGGCAATGACTTTTGCCCAGTTTCAATGATGCAAGTAGGACAAACTTCATTGGGTATTCAAGCGCACCCTGAGTTTTGCGTGGCCTACTCAAAGGCGCTGATAGAAAAAAGAAAAGATTCTATTCCAGAAAACGTCCAAAAGAGAGGTTTTACCTCGTTGAAGCTGCCGACAGATGGGCAACTCGTCGCTTGTTGGATGCTAAATTTCATTAGAATGGGGCTGAAACTTGGGAAGAAAAATATTAAGCGAAGTACATGAAAAGGCCTGCACATTTCCTTCTGGTTCAGTAAGAAAAGCCACACATCCCAATACTGAAATGTGTGGCAGTTTAGAGCTGTTCTAGTACAAAACCAGTTTCGGGATTACTCCATATCACCGAGTAAGTAATCTTCATCGCTACTTACTACCGCGCCGTGCTTTAAGAAGTTCTTACCTAGAATCATGCTGTATGTGAAGCGGGAGCGATCTTGAAGGTTTACCCTCACCTCTTTCTCTAGATCTCCGAGCTTAACCTTCATTTCAACCACAGGGCGAATGTTCGCCTTCTCGCCTTTCTTCGCTTTAATGCGCATCACATCAATCACTGGCTTGGTGAACTCTTGCTTATCGCCTTGGTTATTTTGATAAGTAAAGGTCACCATGTCTTGGCCGTCTTTCTTGAATCGCTTGATGTTCACTGCGTTCATTGAGCTCACATCAGCACCTGTGTCTAGCTTGGCAGGGAATGTCATGCCGTTCACTTCAACCACTTCAATGTGCCCGACTTTAAACAGAGGCTCGGCTTTCAATAGGTAGTCTGAGCGCGTGTTTACGTAAACGCCCTCTTTCGCCATCTTCTTACCTAGAATGAAGTAGGCTTCTTTTTCATTGCTGTTTAGCACATCGATAGCAAACTCTTGTGTGCGAACCTTGCCAGATGCCGAGAACTCACCACTCACTACTGGGCGAGTATCGTCACCGACTTTGAGCTTTTTAATGATGGGCTTTGTGACCTTCTGCTGTTCACCATTCGCGTCAGTTAGGTAGAACTCAACGGATTCATCTTTGCCCTTGCCAACAATCTCAAAGCTGTCCACCTTCAACAAAGGCGTATTTACAGTAAAAGAAGCCACAGCCTTTAGTGGGAAGTCATCCAGTGTGATGTCCTCTTCCGGTGAGATAATCATAGGTTCACCAGATTCAGCCACATCACTAAAGCTCTCTGAACCTTCTGATAAAATATTTTCAGCACTGGTATCAATCATGAAGAGTTCACTTGCTGTGTTAGTCCCCAATCTTAGCTGAGAGCTGCTGTCTGAACGGTCACGCAGATAAACAAGCACATCTTTAGTGGTGTTCTCATCCAGTTGAACGGGCACATAGACTAAAGGTCTCTTCTTACCGCTCACGCTTAACATACGAACCAACGGCAACGTCATCTCTTTTTGCTTGCCATCGTTGTCAAACATATCAAACGTCACTTGTTTGTTCTTTTTGTCTATGTCGATATTTTTTGCATGCAAATTACTGTAGCGGTTCTTTAAAGAGAAGGTCGCATTCATTGGCATTCCCGAGATAGAAACCACCTCTTTACGGCCAACCACAGTTGCGTTCTCTTGCTCTTGCAAATAGTCGTAACCTGCAAATACCAGCGCGTTATCCGCTAGGAAGGTTTTACCAATCAATACAGGCGCAGAGAAGTGACTTCTGTCTGTCAGGTTAACATCTGTTTTTAGCTCTTGGTCTGCGATAGTCAGAGACATTTTAATGGTCGGGCGAAGCAAAGGCGTGCTGCTGGTACGGCTGCGAATCATGCTGACACGCTCTAGTGGCGCCTCAACCAATACCATCTCACCAGTACGTGGGTTTTGAACTTTAAAAGAGACCACAGCTTGGTATTTCGCAAAGGTGCTGCCATCCCAATCGTCGTAATCAACGTCGCTATTGTTCAGAACATCTTCAGTCAATGCCGACATCAACTCTTTATCTTTGAGGTTCTTATAATCGGCATGTGTGCTTTTTACATGGATGTCTTCTGCATGCATGGAAGTGGTTTCGGCACCGGTGTCGATTTTGCCAATGAAAGGAACGTCTTTAAGCCCTTGAACGCTAGAGAGGTACACATTCTCAGTACGGCCTAATACCGCCTTACCATCGAGTTCGTAAGTCGGATTTTGTGTGGTGTGTGAAGTGTCTGTAGCCAAAGAATATTGTGAAAAAAGTAAAGTGCTTAAAAGAGTTAGAGCCAAAGGTATCTTTTTCATTAGTTGGTCCGTTGTGATCAGTTCACTAATAATACTGGTGAAAAGACAATAAGTTCCCCCACCAGCAATGGTTCTCACATAACGTTTACGCTATGACTTTTTCAATGACAAACCGATGACTTAGTGTCGCATTACTTCATCAATTATTGACTAACCGATACCCAATAACCTTTTGAATACTCAGAGTTCTATTGGAGAAACGAATACAAAAAAGGCCAACGACATACGTTGACCTTAGCGATTCAAAATACCCTTGAAGCGAGCTTAACTTGCTAAAACACAAACGGTTCTAGATAAACATAGCACTAAAAAGTGCCGACTGTTTTCTTTGCACAGATAGCGCGAGCTTTTTCTGCGCCCTCGCCTTTATTTTTATTAAAACATTGTCGGTAAGATTCGACGTATTGCTCAAATAACACTTTGGCTTCTGGTTTGGGTTTAGAGAGCAGCTGATTGACGAACTTTCTTGATCCGACCTCGAAATGCTGAGTATCGATTGGAGAATTCCAGTCCCCTCCCCAGATCATGAAACCATGATGTGCAAACAGCTCGACCACATCTTCAGCCATGCCTCGGCGTTCAATGTCATTACGAGCGCGAAAGCGTGTTCTATTCACGTAGCTGGTTGCCGATTGCGATGGTTTTACCGTGATGGTTCCATTGCTATCAAACGCTAAGAAAGGGTTTTGAACTGGGTTGATGTCGATTGCCACACCGTATGCATGCTTCGACCAACCTCCACCACCAGTGATAGGCCGAGCATTAAACGCGCTGCTGTTATTGGCTTCCATCGAGGCATTGTCGTCGCCGTTGAATTCACGCATTAGGCGCGCAGAATGCAGCGGGAAATTACGCTGTTTGAGTTCTAAAAAGATTTGTTCAACAGAAGGGGCGACAACATCAAGCACAATCATGTTCCCCTGCTGCATTTCGCCCTTAAAGTTAACGAAATCAAAGTCCACTTTGGATAGTCGCTCACAGCCAACGGGGGCTCCACTGTTCAATACCTTGTTCTTTTTCATCATGTCACACTGCCATTGAGAAACAGGTGCAACTTGGCCGTAACTCGCCGCACTGATCAAGGTTGCCAGCAAACCAACAATTAAACGTTTCATATCAAGGCTCAAAAACAGTAAGAGTAAAAAGATAGGAAGTGGAAAATAACACACTCAACCTAACAGGGCGCATACTTTGCTAGTGCGTTTTGTTCCAATACACGATTTCGCGAACTCGACCATTCTGATCCTTATCCGCCTTTCCACCAATCTCAGAAAGTTCAGGCAAGCACGACAATGTTGAAGCGTGATAAGCAATCAGCATCAATATAAATGCGTCATAAATATCATCTATCGCGACATCTTTACGCTTGGTATTCGAGATTGCTAACGCCAAACCCTCACACCATTGCGGAGCGAGTTGCTGAATAATCGAAAGCCTTTCCTCTTTGCCCTCTTGAGTTCGCTTAGAAAAGGTAAGCGGTTCCCCTTTCAAAGCAGCGAACACCACCTCCGGGTGAGACTCTCTGATCGATAAATGTGGGTGATCATCGATGAGCTTATCTAACTCTCGGATTTTAGGAACAATACCCCAAGTTTGCTTAGAGAACTTCTTACCAAGCTGCTGCACATTGGCATTACACGCCGCAATATAATCAGTTTTATAAACCGCTTCTCGACACGGAACCGGAAACACCGAAGAACCACGTTTGCTGGTTAGATAGCGCCTCGCTGCTTTGTCGCACAAGCGATCTGGAGTTTGTGCGTCACTAAAACCAATCGGCATATCGATAAGCGCCGTTGAACCGATAAGATCACTCGCTAGCTCATCAAGTGCCTTTACTACTTTGAACACTGGCGCCTGATCATCAGAGACAATCCAAGCGATCCAGCCCGCCTTACAGCCATCAATTCCGATGTATTTCATTGTTTACTCTACCGTTGTTTAAAGGATTAAATTTGCGGGTAAACGTGGCGCTCAATGCCACTCATTGATTAGCAGTCGACTTTTCACACCACGCACCTGCAGACCCATTGCGTCAAACACCTCTTCAAAGTCTCGACACTGTGGTGGAATATTGGGTAAAGAAAGGGCTGCTTCAGAAAAGAATTGCTGTTCAAAATGATCCGAATCACTCCACGCCAATTGCCACCATTCGAGAATACGAGGTTTAGACGCGCGAAGTTTTTCAGCGGTAGGCACTTTGTCACTTTTGCTTAAGTTCTCTTTGCTTGTGGTTGGAAAGAGGTTCCACTTATCGTTATTCGGCCAGTAAGCAAAAGGCAGACAATGATCAACGTGATACTCATTTTTTAACGATTTTCCACTCCAAACACTGACAATGTCTGCATGTTCAGCTCTAAGTTGCTCAACTCTTTTGCGTACGTCACGAGTATCGTGGTTTCGGTCAATCCAGACTAAGCAGTCATGATAGGTCTGTAGTGAAATGTTGCGCTGTCGATTCAACTCAAAACGCTGCATCTCCATCACCCATTGATTCACGACTAGCGGCTCAATCCAAGAGTGATAGATTCTGAAACATTCCCACAAGCTTTCATCCAGTGTGAAGTAACCAAAGCTTGCTAAGAACTCACTGTCGATAACTAGTGATTCTCGACTCTTTCGTCGCTGTTGAGGTGGGAGTATCTCAAACAACTTATTCTCTTTGGAACCTTGATAAATAAAGGTCACTGGGCCCGATTTAATGGTGCTGATCGTCTGTGAAAACAACTTCTGCAGTGCTTTGGCTTCATCACCAATAAACAGCGTGCCTATCGCTAAATCATCAGCACTGAGGTGCTTGAGCTTGTTCCAGCCATCGTCTTTTACAAACCCTAGACCTTTACTCGTGTTGCTGTTTTGCTGAATCCCAACGCCTTCTATATCGATATCAATGAGACGCTTAAATTGCCTAACCCAATACAGAGCAACCAAACCCACTGGTAGAGATATTTTGCCATCGGTTCGATCAAGCACAGCACCTGAATGGGCATCTGCGATTCGCAGCAAGGTTCTTAACAGAGCCAATTTGTATGTGGCCGACTTATTGTCATTCACAATAATGTGGCGCACCTTGTTTAAATCACCCGAGCCGTCATCAGGCAAGGTCATCACTACGGTTTGCCACCAAACCTCACTGCGCTTCAAGGTGTCTTGGCTATCATCGACATGACGCACCAACAAGGCACTGTTTTTCGACAAACGCTCAAGCTCTTCAACCGAGACCTCATACCCCTCTCGATCGTCATGAAACTCTCCGTGACGTAGCGTAATCACCAACTTGCCATTTGGAGCGAGTAAGTTAGATAACTTTCTGAATGCTCGCTCGCGATATGACGGTGCAAGGTGCATCCACACAGCACTTACTAGTATCAGGTCAAAACGCATTCCAAGGTTTTCAGTTCGACTCAAGGATGGGAGTGAATCATCCAACCATGTAACATCTGGCCCAGTATATTCTGAGCCCTGCTCACGTAATGACGCACTGGGTTCTATCGCGATGACTTCCGCACCAGCCTTTTGCATCCATAACGCATCACGGCCACATCCCGCCCCTACATCTAGCACCTTATCGCCCTCTAAAGGCCAATAAGCTTGCCAGCTTTTATGAACAGCTTCGAAAGCAACAGAATGGTACTGCTGGCAAAGTAGGTGAGCATTTTTATCGTAAAAAGGAATCGATGAAGACATATGCGCTATTGGAGTAAGGAGTCTAGCTCCATAGTAATAGTGACCTAACAAGATTACTAGCGGCACATCTCGGTTCAGCCACTCCCATCAACATTGACCATTAGTCGCTGTTTTATATAAACATATCTCCACCAACCCATTCAGATAACAAGCGCCTAAAATCAAACTCGGTGGAAAAGTGAAACAAACCAGGTGCAAGGCGACACCCGAACAGAGATAATTGTTTTCCGTAATGTCCCCAACCTCAACACTCAGCCGATAGACGCTCAATGACTCAATACTCTTACATAGACATCCCATTCAACCTACGCCACACCTGTTGGTTTTGTGGTGAGCCTTCTAACCACAGCGTTGAGTTTCCTAAAACCGCGTCGCTTTTTTCCAAGGTTGGTCATGCGCCGATAGCGCTGCCAGCGTGTAAAGAGTGCTCGAGTGTCAAATATGCGAAAGACCTAACTTCGATTTGGGCGGTGCGCGACCAGATAAAACATACGCTCATTGATAAGTATGCCAAGCACTTAGGTATTGGTGAAAACTGGACAGAGCAAGAGCTGATAGACAGTGAATTTACGGGCTCGACACTTGGTGGCTTTGGGCGCAGCGCTTGGAAGATGTATCAAATAGCCAAGCAACGAGTCGAGTATCAAGGTTGGCCTTTGTCGCTTGATAACATCGCCATTGAGGCCTACGACGAAACCAGTGGCTTTGAATTTGAAGGTACTCGTTATGCTTCAATCCACTCTTGTATCGACTATTTCACCAAGGCAGCCGGGGTAGACAAAGAACTGCTGTCTGAGCTGGTCAATATTGTTTCATCAGAAAGATTTAGCTACGCACTGAAAATTGCAAAGCTGAACAAGAATGTCTCGAATTCCAAGCGTTTGGCTATCATCGATGAGGTGCTGCTGCAAGAATCTGAACAGCAAGAGATTCTACTGGAACAGGCTAATGGAATGTTTAACCCCAATATTGAAGAAGTGTCGGTTGCTGGCTCAACGGCTCCGGTGTTTGCGATTCAATGGGCACTGGCGAACAAGGTGGAAGATTTAGCTCAGCTATGCGCGCTTGAAGATGACTATTTTGACTATTTCGAACACCTTGGCGGCCCTGCTGCTTTCATGTCTTATAACGGTCTTCAGCTCTATTTGGAAGCTCGCCAAAACCCTGAATGGGTAGAAACATCAGACCCAAATAAGCAATATTGGCCCTCATAACCCCGTACTGGTGAACACGTGTAAGCTCGGTACGCCTGTCTGTGAGTGATTGTTAGTCATTGTTTTATATACAGATCTAAAAATAGGCCTCACACACAGTTAATTGTTGCATTTCGGTTAAATAGAGTAAAAACTTCAATTATCTAAAACTATTTAATCACTGCATCCTTGTAGTGAGTAAGGAGTCAATTGTGCTTGCTGTTCTTCGTATTATCTTGGCTACGGTGTTTATTATTTTCACCACGTTATTTGCTTTTGTTTACTGCTTGTTTAGCCCCAAGAACCCTAAGCATGTGTACTTTTTTTGTCGTTGGTTCAACCAATTACAGAAGATCCTTGGCGTAAAACTGGTGCAGCGTGGCCTAGAGAATGCCCCAACGCCAAAAAAGAGCGTGTATATCTCTAACCATCAGAGTGTGTTGGATTTTGTCACCGATCCAGGAATGCTAAGGCCGCGTACTGTTTCTTTAGGAAAGCGTGATTTATTGATAGTGCCTTTCTTTGGTCTACTGTATTGGATCACGGGGAACATTCTGATCAACCGTGAAGACAAGTCGAAAGCGCGCGATACCATCAAACAAGTGGCAGAAGCAATTCATCAGCGAGACCTTTCTGTGTGGGTTTACCCAGAGGGGACACGTAGTAAAGGCCGCGGGCTATTGCCGTTCAAAACGGGCGCTTTCCGAATGGCGATTGAGGCAGGTGTGCCTATCACCCCGATGTGCACGAGCACCACTCACAATAAAATCGACTTTAACCGACTAAACAACGGCATTGTGATTACCGAGATGCTTGAGCCTATTGATGTATCTGGATACAAACTGAGTGACGCAAGAGAACTGGCGAATCACTGCCATGCTTTAATGGCTGAGAAGATTGCAGAGCTTGATGCCGAAGTTGCTAGATTGGAATCACAACAAAACCCAGAGCTTGATTCTGATCGTTCTTCTACGAGCTAACTCTCAGCGAAAACATTGAGTTAACGCTCAATTACCGAAAAAGAGACCTTACGATCGCAACTCTCATTGTTCTTGTTTTACTTGCCGACGGTTATCCGCAAAATAAAACGCGGGAAACGGCATAGAGCAATGGGAGTAAACGATGGAAGTGATTCACCATGGCGGTAAACATACGGTCACAGGATCTTGTCACGAGCTAAGAGATTCCGGCCAAGCCGTGCTCATCGATTGTGGCTTGTTTCAAGGCAAAGAGGTTCAAGGTAGAGACAATCGCCCTCTTGATATCGATTTCGAAACATCCCACCTCAATGCCCTACTGTTAACTCATACTCACATAGACCATATCGGGCGACTGCCTTGGTTGCTCGCCACCGGGTTCAACCAACCGATTTATTGCACTCAAGCCACCGCTGAACTGGCTCCTTTGATGATTGAAGATGGCCTAAAGCTGCAAGGGCTTAGCCATAAACAAGCAAAGCTAATACTGAAAAAACTCCACTCATTGATTGTTCCCAAGCCTTATGGAGAGTGGTTTCCTATCGCCGCTAAACAGCAAAATAACGGAAAGGATCATAGTAGGCCAAATAGTCTGTATGCTCGTTTTCAACCAGCTGGGCATATCTTGGGTTCTGCCTATATCGAGATAAAGTTACCCAATCAACAAGTGGTGGTGTTTTCAGGAGACTTAGGGCCAAGTAATACACCATTACTGCCCGATCCTATGCCTCCTCAGCAGGCCGACTATCTGTTTATCGAATCAACCTATGGCACTAGCACACACGATGATATTGCGACACGAGCCGAGCGCCTTAAAGCGATCATTGATCGTTCGCTACTTGATGGTGGTGTCATCTTGATCCCGGCATTCAGGGGCTTGTTGCAAAAACCTCACGAGCCGCCAGACTTTAACTATGATTCATCACTGAGCAATACGTTATGGTCAAGTCTGAATTCAAATGGCGACATTTCACCCCCGAACTTATCTTATGGTGTGTCCGTTGGTATGGCACTACCGCAATGAGCTATGCAAACCTCAGTGATATGTTGTCCGAACGAGGTGTCTTCGTTAATCGCTCCACGATTTATCGTTGGTTCATTCACTACGGGCCTATCCTACATAAGAAGTTACGCCGTTATCAATTCACTCGTATTGACACCTCCTGGCAGCTTGATGAAACTTACGTCAAGGTGAAAGGCAAATGGCATTATCTCTACCGAGCCATCAATAAACGTGGGGAAACCCTGGATTTCTTTTTCTCTCGTAAACGCAATAAAGAGGCGGCTTATCAATTCCTAAAACGCTGCTTACGCCGCTATAAAACATCCTTTCATCCCCAAACGTTGAATACTGATAAACATTCGTCTTATGGTAACGCCATTGCTCGCCTCAAGCGTGAAGGCCGTTTACGGCAAGATGTAGAACATCGGCAAGTGAAATATCTCAACAATGGCATTGAATCTGACCACGCCCCGATTAAAAAGCTTATCGAAGCCACAGGTGGATTCAAGGTGCGAAAGCGGGCCTGGTCAACGATTCAAGGTTTTGAAGGGATCCGGATGTTGAATAAAGGCCAGTTTGATTTTTGGTTACGTCGCGATGAGCCAAAACTGAGGGTGCAGGAGAGATCCGCCTTCCTCAATGAACTCTTCAATATATTTGGAATTTACGCATGAAAAAGGTGCTCAAATAGGCACCTCAGAAACATCTTCCATTTTTGCAACAAGCCCATATTTTCTAAATCATTCAATTCGAACAATAAGATCATGTTTCCAACCTGCAAGAGGTATGAAGTGGCAAAGCAATGCATAGGCAAGCCTCAATTGGCGGGTTATAAATATTATTGTGCGGATAATTGATATTTTGCGTTGAATCTGCAGTGTTAACCTTTGTCCCTTCAACGACAAGGAGGGGTAAGTGACCTATGCAACTAACAGACACGGAACAGGCGTTTCTGATGGGCGAAGCCGGGCGGGGAATGCAAAAATGTATGCAGATGCTGGTAAATTTTTCCAACGCATTTGGCGCGAGCAGGCTTGTTAAGATCGCCAGCGCCCATGTCATTCCCAATATCCCGTTGGGACTACTGGAAGCATACACTCAAGAGGTGGAGAGCGTCTCCGTCATGACCACACTTCATCCCCACATGTCGGCGCTTTGCCCTAGTAACTGGCAGAGCATGGGGATCGGAGCCGATTATGCTCACGACCAACTTGCTGATGTCAAGCGGCGTGCGGCCTTATTTGCAGAAAAAGGTTTCAACCAAACTTACACCTGCTACCCCCCCTCCGTCGGAAGTTTAGCCAAAAAGGGCGACTATGTGTCATGGATTGGCTCGGGAGGGCAAGTGTTGGTGAACTCAACGATAGGAGCTCGATGTAACCGAGATGGCGCACTGTTGACCTTGGCCTGCGCCATTACCGGCCGGGCGCCTTACCATGGTCTGTTTTTAGACGAAAATCGATTGGCCCAGGTGCACGTCCGTTTCAGTGGGGTTGATGCTAATAGCTTGACCAAATCTGAGCTGAGTGCCGTTGGCTATTACCTAGGTGCACAAGCGCAAACTCATAACATAGTCGTGGAAGGTATCGAGCGAGGCATCAGCATGGATTCTCTGAGACAACTGATGATCCCCCTGACAGTAACTGGCGCGGTAGGAGTGTGTCATGTTCCCGGTTCAACTCCCGAAGCGGACAATGTGAATGAAGCCTTGGGTGCTCAGCGGCCCATTAAACACATCGTTGTTGATCGTAAAGTAGTAACACAATCTTTGGCCACCTATGCTTCTAAGAAGAGGGCGACGGAGGTGATGCCCATTGTTTTGACGCCGAAGGATGGGACCATTACGCGGGCCCTTCCCGGATCGGTAACCGACATGGTGGTGCTGGGTTGTCCCCACTTGTCAATTCAGGAAGTGCGCCTCATAGCCCAGCGTTTGAGCGGTAAGGTGATCCCACGAAATCGTCATTTGTGGATTGGTCTGGCGCATCAACAATACCAATTGGCCAAAGAAATGGGGTACGCTAATACGATCGAATCCGCCGGGGGGATCATGGTCAGTGCCTGTATGTCCACCATTCCAGACTCCCCCATTCCCAAGCGCGTCAGTACATTAATGACCTCATCCATGAAGGCGGCACACTACATAACGCAATTGAACCGGGGTCGCATCTCGGTTGCTGTCGCGGATATCGAACAGTGTATCGATGCCTTACTTCATTAACGTAATATTAAGAGGTGAACCATGAAATTTAATGCCAGAGTGCTAAATATAGGCCATGTGACAGCTGATGCATTCGTGGTGGATCAGGCTTTTTCTTTTATCGGTGACTTTGACCCTTACACTGGGACATTGTTGCTTCCCGAGCACACTTTTTCAGGTCAGTCTCTTGCCGGTAAGGTGCTGGTTTGTCCTAATGGGAAGGGCGGTACGATGGCCCCGTTTTTGCTCTATGAAGCTCATCAGCGAGGCAATGCACCTGCGGCGATCCTCTGCGATCACGCGGATCAAATTTTGTTTGAATCGGCAATGGCCATTAATATCCCCATCTTAGACTGCTTTGATCGGGATGTGTGCAGCTTGTTTTTACACGGTCAGAGTATCACCATTGCTGGAAACGATGTGACCGTCTGAATTCCTGTCGCTGGCAGTGCCACTGACTGATTGAAATTGAACTAACCGTTTGGCTCATCGCGTATCGATTGCATTTTGAGCCAAAACGTTTCCTGACAGCGATTATAAAATTGCTTCTTCTGTGGCGAAATCGTTTCTGCTGCCGATCCTGACTCCAAGACCTGATACTGTATCCAACATTCAGGGCAGGCATCCTCCGATTGAAAAGAATCCAATTCAGTATGACAAACGATTTTTACGCCATTATCAAACGTATACGTCGTGGTGGTTTCTTCAATACACTCGCTATTGTCGGTGAGGATTTGCTGCTGTGACTGAGCCACCACTCGAACCTGAGAGTGCGAAGAGTGAATAGCAAGCACATAGGTAGACAGTCGATTCATGAGGTGACTATATTTGTAAGATATTAAATAAAAACAACTAATTATTGATATCATCCTATCATAACAGCTAGGAAGGCACAACTTGGAGACCCGGATTCGCCCATGGAAACCGCGCCCTGAATGTTGTGTCTTATTTTCGAGATTAATTGGCATACTTTGTATATTTTTCTGCCCGCCGCCACCGCTACTATTTTCTCTCGAATTTAACTCTAGAAAAAGCAACATTATCATGACTGACGAATTAACCCATTCTTTGTTGGATCCAAGAGGTCAAATCAAAAGAGAAACCTTTCAGCTTGCCCCCARAAAAGACACCGCCACTCTGACCCAGGGTAAGATACTGTTTTTTGACAATACCAAGCTTGCTTTCTGCAATTACAACGAAATTTTTGTTCGATTAGAGGCGATGCTTTACGAGTGGGGATGTCACCACATAGAGCACGTGTGCCGATCGGTACGTGGCACAATGACCGAGCAAATACGCTTGTTGGCGGATGAACTGGCTAGTGCCGACTACGCAGCAGCCGTGGTCGCATTAGCCGACATGGGGACCTCGGTTATGACGACCATCCTGTCCATCGAATTAGAAAAGCGTGGTATACCAACGCTGTTGATTGCGTCCCCCCCTGGTAACCAATTGGCCGAACACGTGGCCCATTACCGTGCTGGTCAATTGTGCATTTGTCACCTCGACATCTATCAGGCCAGCACAGTGGACGACATCCGACAGCAGGTTGATGCGAAGCACGATGTGGTATTCGCCGCCTTGACCCAGGAAGGTCATACCCAGGCTGCGGCCCAACTGGTTCCCAAGATGGATGCTGATTTGACTACATTGATGGGCAAGCTGATGCCAGAGCAAGATCTCGATGACCTCATGACATGGTACGAGACCCAATCCATTGGTGACGGCCTGCCCGTCATTCCTCCCACACCCGCTCGGGTCGAGGCGATGACAGAGTACAGCCCTGAGCCATTAGACACGGTGTTGATTCCGGAAGCGGGTCCTTCAGGTTGCGACATCACGGTACGTGATGTGGTTGTCAACAGTGTCCTAGCTGGATGTGAACCTCACTATTTGCCAATTGTGATCGCAACCTTCCGTGCCATGACTGCTCCCGCATTCAATTTCCAGCAATCTATAACCACCTCTTACAATGGAGGGAATTTAGTGTTGGTCAGCGGGCCGATAGCCAAAGAATTAGGAATCAGTTCTGGACAAGGGTGTTTGGGGCCGGGCTATCGGGCCAATGCCACCATTGGTCGTGCGGTCAATCTAACGATTTTGAACGTCTGTCGAGCGTATCCGGGGAAAGCCGATCTGGGGTGTCTCGGGTCACCGGTCGAATTCACATATTGCTTTGCGGAGAGCCTGACAGATAGCCCTTGGCCTACGCTCAACGAAGAGCACTACGATCCTCTGGCCACCTGCGTGTATTTAATGAAAGCAGAGCCACCGACTGACGTAGTGGACTTCCTCAGCCAGACTGCATCCAGCTTGCTGGATGTCATCATTGACAGTGCTACACATTTGGGAAGGATGAATGCTTACATCCCTGGTCGCATCTTAGTAGTGCTAACGCCCGATCACGCTCAAATGCTTCATGAAGCCGGGTGGGACAAAGCTGATCTGCGTGCACATCTTCATCGTGAGATCTACAACGATAGGCAAGCGGTGCAAGGAAAAGGGTTGGTACCTGTCAGGCCAGCCCATTTTGCTGACCTTGAGCATATTCCCGCCACTCGTAGCCCCCAAGACATTGATTTAGTAGTGGCAGGAGGTCGAGGCGGACATTCAGCTATTTTAGCTAGTTGGGGTTTGTACTGTGACGCAGTAACAGTGCCACTTACGCTCCCTAACGGACAATTTGCTCTGAGTATCCATGATTTTAACACCAGCAAAGGAAACAAATAACTATGTCAAGAATCATTGACGTGCGTGCGCGCGAAGTGTTCGATTCGCGTGCCGATATTACTTTGGAAGTGGAAGTGCGCCTAGACAGTGATAAACGGGGGCGTGCCATGATCCCATCCGGCAGTTCCATGGGTAAACACGAGGCGGTTGAAGTGCGCGATCACGATAAAGCCCGCTTTAATGGCAAGGGGGTGTTACGGGCTATTGAGATTGTCGAACAAACTATAAAACCTCATCTGTATGGCATATCGCCCTTCGATCAAATGGCGATTGACCGTATGCTGATCGAGCTCGATGGCACCCAGAATAAAAGTAAACTGGGCGCCAATGCCATCCTCGGCGTGTCGCTAGCAGTGGCGCGCGCCGCCGCCGCACAGCGTGATTGCTCACTGTGCGATTATTTGAGTCAAGGCCGGGAACCTGCCATTCCACAACCAATCTTCTCTATGCTGTCCGGGGGTATGCATGGCGATGGTAATTGTGACTTTCAGGATTACCAGATCATCGCTCTAAAGGCGACCGATTTGGAAGCCGCTTTGCAAGTAGCCAAGAACGTACACTGCACACTAAAGACGATGCTCATAGAGCGAGGAATGTGCACCGGTGTGTCGGGGACTGGAGGTTTTTTGCCGACCTTAGCGTCAAATGAAGAAGGGCTGGCCCTATTAGTTGAAGCCATCAAACGCGCTGGTTATGTACCGGGTGTAGACGTGGGCTTGAGTATGGACATTGCTGCGGAGATGTTTTTCCATGAAGGGTGCTATCAATTGGCGGCCGAGCAGCGTGATCTGACGACGGTCGAAATGATCGACTACCTAGTGTCGTTGTGCGATCGCTATCCTATCACGTTGATAGAAGATCCACTTGGGGAAGATGACTTTGAAGGGTGGGTGGCTCTGACTCAGCGGATAGGGGAGCGTATCGAACTGGTGGGGGATGACTTGTTTACCACCAACCAGCAACGTTTTGACCTTGGACTAGACTTAAATATGGCCAACGCCATTCTTGTTAAACCTAACCAGATAGGCACATTGAGTGAAACTATCCAAATTGTGGATTCCGCCAACCAAGCCGGTTACGGTATTGTTATCTCTCGTCGCTCAGGTGAAACCGAAGACACCAGCATTGCTGATCTGGCTGTGGCGCTGGGATGCCCCAAAGTCAAGTTTGGATCACTTGCCCGCACCGAGTCGATGGCCAAATACAATCAATTGTTGCGTCTAAAAGACGCCATCGCCATGCGCCAGTTGTGCGAGGAAGACAAGGTGCAGGTCGCATAGACCCACAGGAAGAGTATATCCCCCCCTAGCGAGCTGAAACGTGAATCTGGGGGGAATGAAAATATGATGGAGTAGTATTACGTTATGTCGATGTTCAAACGCGGGTGCTTGGATGCGACTCCCCAACTGATCAGCTTGTTGCCGTTTGCCATTTTAACAGGAGTTAGTGCCATCCAAGCAGGAATGACACCATGGACGGCTCAATTGTCATCGGTGTTACTGATGTCTGGGGCATCCCAAATCGCCGCAGCTTCGTTAATGACCACAGGTGCAACCCCATTGGTGGTGATCTTCACTCACATTGCGATCAATTTTCGCTATGCCATATATAGTGCCGGATTGGCTCAACTTAAACTGGATGTTACGCCAGCGAAGAAAGTAGCTGCCGCACAAGTGCTCATCGACCAGACCTATGCCTTGACGTTTTTGCGCAGTCAAGAGCATATGATGACGCCGCGCGAGAGAACGTACTATTATTTTGGAACGGCGCTGCCGATGTGGTTGACTTGGCAGTGCGGCACAGCGATAGGGATCCTTGGAGGGAGCAATGTCCCAGATTATTGGGAACTAGATTTTGCCATCACCTTGTGTTTCATCTCCTTGTTGGTGCCGATGGTCAAAAGTCACACGGTGGTAGTGGTGACTGGTGTCTCTGGGATGAGCGCAGCGATGACTTATCACTGGCCGTATAACTTGGGCTTTTTGTTTTCGATCGCATCCGGTGTATTGGCAGGTGGTGGATTTTTAAAATGGAAGAGCCGACAGGCACAGAGGGAGGCAGTATGACTCAGTCCATGATTTGGGTGGTTCTGATTACCAGTGCCATCGCAACGTTCTTATTGCGCTATTCATTTCTGTGGCTCAATGGCAAACGGCCGTTTCCCGATGTCGCAGCGAAATGGTTCACTCTAATCCCTCCGGCGGCCATTATTGCATTGATCGTCCCTAGCTTGATGACCTCGGTTGATAGTGCAAATATTGAAGGGGCTCCCAAACTTTTTGCGGCACTTCTGGCCGTTGTGATCATGGGACGAACTCGCAGCGCAGGGAGCGCCCTCGTTGTTGGTATGATAGCGTTGTGGCTTGGCCAATGGTTAATGGAATGGCATCTATGACGTAGCTTTAGGGTCGCTAAGTGTGCGGTATTTATTTGGCGTTATGTTTTGGTAACTTTTGAAAAAGGTGATGAACGCACTGGTGGTCGAAAACTCAAGATGGTGCGCAATTTCGGTGATCGATTTGTTGGTTGCCAACATGTCTATTGCCAAAATCAAGCGAATACGCTGGCGCCATTTTTGATAACTCATACCCGTATCTTGGACAAACATGCGATAGAGCGTACGCTCCGATGCTCCAAAATGCACCGCCAGTTCGTTCAGTCGTGGCAACATGTGCCCTTGTTCATAGTACTTGAGTAAGTTGTCACGTAGTCGTTTATCCTTGGGAAAGGCAGGCCATTGAGGCGTCGTCGCCGAGCGGTGCATTTCCTTGATGAGAATGGACTGTAAGTGAAATTCGGTACCTGCCATCCAATCTGTGTGAAACGATGAAGAGCAAATGGTCTCGATCACCTCTGCGAGTAGCTGGGAAACGAAAAATGTATCGAACTGGCTAGAAAGTTGAGGAAATCTGGTGTGGTCGAGATAAATCGCCCGAAAGTTTACGTCGTGATTTAAAATTACTTGGTGCATGACGCCTCCCGGGATCCAAACCATTTGGTTGGGCAGTAGCACATGAGAATACCCCTCTAATTGGATCTCTCCGGTTCCTGACTTGGCGTACACCAACTGCCCTTTATGATGGCGGTGCATTTTGGAGCGCAATGATGAGGTCGTTTGGTTTGAGAACGAAGCGTAGATGGGGACGATTGGAGCGTCAATTGCATCAGGGTCAAAATGCTGATTCAAAAGTTCTGCATTGTTGAAGATATGAGTACAGATTTCTGGCATGTTATTAATATCGGTTTAACTCGAATAGTGGGCTTGTATGCAATTTTATGCTTATTTTCTAACATTGTCATCAATAAATATTCTATCGATATGGCAGTAGAAAATATAACAACCACAAAGGTGAACAGGTGCTCTTTGAGATAGTAGTTCTGAGTTATAGAAAGTTAATAAGAAAGTAAGTCTATTAATTTTGTTTTTCGACATGATTGAGCTCATTTGCAATACTTAAGGTTACTCGTGAACTTCTAATGTAAGGTTTTCCAAATCTGATTTCTGTCCAAAGACGTGTTGACGCCGTTCTCGGCAAACACGTCTTTTGCCCTGTTTCCGTTTAGAGAAAAAACGGACTCACATTCTTTTAATGTGTCATTTCCCCCCTGAACTTATCTTATGGTATGTACGCGGGTACGGTACTACCGCAATGAGTTACGCAAACCTCAGTGATATTCTGGCCGAACACGGTGTATTTGTGAATCGCTCCACGATTTATCGTTGGTTTATCCACTATGGGCCTAGCCTACATAAGAAGTTATGCCGTTATCAATTCACCGGTATTGATTCTTCTTGGCAGCTTGATGAAACTTACGCCCAGGTGAAAGGCAAATGGCATTATCTCTATCGAGCCATCAATAAATGTGTGGAAACGGTGGATTTCTTCTTCTCTCATAAACGTAATAAAGAAGCAGCTTATCAATTTCTCAAACGCTGTTTACGTCGCTACAAAGCCTCCTTTCATCCCAACGCATTGAATACTGACAAACATTCGTCTTATGGTAACGCCATTGCTCGCCTCAAGCGTGAAGGTCGATTACGGCAAGATGTAGAACAGCGGCAAGTGAAATATCTCAACAATGGCATTGAATCTGACCACGCCCCGATTAAAAAGCTTATCGAAGGCACAGGTGGATTCAAGGTGCGAAAGCGGGCCTGGGCAACGATTCAAGGTTTTGAAGGGATCCGGATGTTGAATAAAGGCCAGTTTGATTTTTGGTTACGTCGCGATGAGCCAAAACTGAGGGTTCAGGAGAGATCCGTCTTCCTCAATGAACTCTTCAATATATTTGGAATTTACGCATGAAAAAGGTGCTCAAATAGGCACCTCAGAAACATCTTCCATTTTTGCAACAAGCCCCTAAATAGAGGTGATATATTCTAACTTATCGATAACATTCCGCTGGTTACAGCCGTTACTTCCAATCGACTAAAAGAGCAGTTTTCGATCTCAACCCATTATCTATCCTTCAAGCAACTCACACTTTTGTGTTAATCACCATTTATGCACTTTCAAACCCAAACTCAAATACAACTAATTGCATTTGTCTTTAAATAAAACAATCCTCGAAATAGCACTAAGCGTTAACAATTCGCTCCCACAACATGCTTTATGTCACAGTAATCCGAATGCGCAGTTAAATAATTTAAAAATCAGGTTACAAGTGAAGTATTGTGTTGTTCGAAAAACAATCACAAGTAAAACTAACAGGGAAAATACTCATGCAGTCATTCGTTGATTTTTTGAATGGAATAATCTGGAGTCCAGTACTTATCTATCTATGTTTAGGTGCTGGTTTGTTCTACTCGGTCATGACTCGATTTGTACAAATCCGTCACTTCTTTGAAATGTGGCGTTTGTTACTATCTGGTAAAAGTTCGAATAAAGGTATCTCATCTTTCCAAGCACTTGCTGTTTCACTATCTGGCCGTGTAGGTACAGGTAACATTGCAGGTGTTGCTGCTGCTATCGGTTTCGGTGGCCCTGGTGCGGTATTCTGGATGTGGGTTGTTGCCTTCTTTGGTGCTGCGACTGCATTTGCAGAATCTACGTTAGCGCAAATCTATAAAGAAGAAGACGAAGGCCAGTTCCGTGGTGGCCCGGCTTACTACATCGAAAAAGCAATGGGTCAGAAATGGTACGCATGGATCTTTGCAATCGCGACTATATTTGCTTGTGGTATTTTACTTCCAGGTGTTCAGTCAAACAGTATCGGTAACGCTGTAGAAGCTGCATTTGGTTCAGGTGCAATGATCGAAACAGCTGTCGGTACATTCAGTTTCGCTAAAATCTTCACTGGTACCGTTATCTCAATTATCCTTGGTTTCATCATCTTTGGTGGCGTTAAGCGTATAGCGAACTTCACGCAAATTGTTGTTCCATTCATGGCATTGGCTTACATCATCATCGCCTTCATTATTATCCTACTTAATATTGACCAAGTGCCCGTTGTGTTCTCTATGATTGTCGGTGATGCATTCACACCTATGGCAGGCTTCGGTGCTGCGATTGGTTGGGGTGTTAAACGTGGTGTTTACTCAAACGAAGCGGGTCAAGGTACTGGTCCTCACGCAGCTGCGGCAGCAAGTGTTGATCACCCAGCTCAGCAAGGTTTGGTTCAATCATTCTCTATCTACATCGATACACTGCTAGTTTGTTCTGCTACGGCGTTCATGATCATCATCACTGGTGCTTACAACGTACACGGCGGCTCAGAAGGCGTATTCCTTGTACAAAACCTAGCAGCAAACGTGGGTGCAAACGGCCCTGTATTTACACAGCTAGCGATTGAAAGCGCACTACCAGGTGTTGGTAAGCCATTCATCGCATTTGCTCTGTTCTTCTTCGCATTTACAACAATTCTTGCTTACTACTACATTGCAGAAACGAACATTGCTTACCTACGTCGTACCATCAAGATCCCTGGCATGATGTTCGTACTTAAGCTTGTTCTCATCACTGCGGTTTTCTATGGCACAGTTAAAACAGCGAACCTTGCATGGGCAATGGGTGATGTTGGTGTTGGCTTGATGGCATGGTTAAACATCGTTGGTATTCTGATTATCTTCTTCATGTCTAAGCCTGCGCTAAAAGCTTTGGCTGACTACGAAGAACAGCAGAGTAAAGGCGTAACCGAGTATACATTCAACCCTGTAAAACTAGGCATCAAAGGTGCTACTTACTGGGAAGAGAAGTACAAGCGTAAGACGGGTAAGTCGCCAGAAGCTGAAGTGGCAGATAGCAAGCCAGTAGAACAGCCTTCAGCGTAAGGCCTTCAATTACAGCTTTTAAACGATAAGTTGCTCTAGATTCTGTTTTTCTCTAGAGCAAATGCAAAAAAGGGTTAGCCACGGCTAACCCTTTTTTTATATTTCTAAGAAACGCGAGATTATGCAGCGATTTCTTGTGTTGCCATTTGAGGAGCTTTCTTCTCACCGATTGGCAGTACTGTGCGGCCGTATTCGTTGTTGATTACTTGTGCCATTGCAAAGTAGATAGCAGAAGCACCACAGAAGATACCTTCGAAACCAGCGATAGTGCCGATCAGTTGGCTACCAGTGAAGTCACGTGCTGCAAGCAGGAAGAACAAGATAGTTAGTGAACCGAATACTACTTGCTTCGCTACTGGGTAGCATAGAGAACCGATGAACATGAAGCCTGTGAAGATGCCCCATAGAAGTAGGTACCAACCCATAAATGCTGCTGGGCTTGCTGGTAGGCCCATGTAAGGCATTACGATTAGACCAACTAGAGACAACCAGAATAGGCCGTAAGAGGTAAATGCAGTTGTACCGAACGTGTCACCACGTTTGAAACACATTGTGCCAACGATAACTTGGCTTAAACCACCGTAAAAAATACCCATAGCAAGGATCATTGAATCTAGTGGAAAGAAACCTGCGTTGTGGATATTAAGAAGAATAGTGGTCATACCGAAACCCATTAAGCCTAACGGCGCTGGGTTAGCTAGTTTGGTCGACATTGCGAATTTACCTTTATCAAATAGGGGTTAAAAAAAACCAATAAGAATTGTAAGAAAATTTTAATTGATAAATCGCTTTTGGGATAATCCAGTTATCGAAAACTAAGGTTGTTGAAATGATCCTATTAGAATTTTGACTTAGTTCCTGCAATTTACATTCATGAAAGCTATGCGTTGAAAATTCCCTATCACGTAATGAAAAGATACGAGTAACAGAGATGTAAATTATGAAATGAAGAACGATAGAGTGTGAGCTCTTCGAGACTCGATTCCTCGCACCCCGTATCTACCCATCCCATCATCATTCCAGAATCGAGGAACGAGATATTTGGAATCTCATCCCTCTTCTGAAATCTTACATTACGCTTGTTGTGGTTTAGATTCAGACACTTGAAGTTGAACTTCTGAAGATGCACTCTTACTCGCGTCGCGCTTGGCTAGTAGTGTTACCACAACCCATTGAGCGACAAGCGCACCTAACACAACCAACGAGCTGCCGGTAAAGCCAGCGACAACAAAGCTCACTAGAGCAACACAGCCGTTCATTAATGCGTAAGGTAGTTGCGTCTTAAAGTGCTCAAACTGATCACACCCGGCACCTGTTGAAGAGAGGATGGTGGTTTCAGATAGCGGTGAGCAGTGATCACCAAACAGACCGCCAGAAAGCACTGCACCAATCGCAACCAAAAGTGGTGCATCAATTGCAATCGCGGTTGGGATTACCAACGGCATCATGATGGCAAAGGTTCCCCATGAAGAGCCAGTAGCGAATGAGATAATAGCCGACAGCAAGAAAGCAACCGCAGGCACTAACCAATATGGGAAACCACTCTGCGCTTGTTCTGCAATATAAGCCGTCGCACCTAACTCTTTACCAATCGTGCTTAATGCCCACGCCAGTACCAAAATAATCGCAACAGGCATCATGTTACCCATGCCTTTTAGGTATACAGAAACACCATCCGATAGCTTTCTCACTCCGTAGTAAGCCATCAGCGAGATCAAGGTAATCGCGGCAAAGAAATAAGCCGAAGACAGTGCCGCTCTGAATGATGAGCCTGCGACCTTTTGAAATGGGAAACCTTGTGGAACTAACATGGCACACAATACCACCAGCATCACTAACAATGGTGCCCAAACAAAAGAAGCCTTTGCATTTTTATGCGAGAAAGAATTGAGTGATTCGCTGTTCACGCCAGAGTTAATTCCCGCTTGGCAATCACGTTCCGCTTTTGCCATTGGTCCGAAGTCTAAACCTTTAACAGAAACCAAAGGAACAATGAAAATCGCTAAGAATGCGTAGAACTGGAAAGGAATCGCACCGATAAAGGCATCCCAATCAGACATGTTGACATTCAAGGCGATAAACTCTTTTTGAATCAGGCTCATGATGTAAACGCCCCACCCGATGAATGGGATAAGGATCGCGACAGGTGATGATGTTGAGTCGATGATGAATGCCAGCTTCTGTCTAGAAAGTTTCAGTTTATCGAAAAGAGGACGAAAGACAGGGCCAACAATTAACGGAGTACCTAAGTCAGAGAAAAATATCACGATTCCTCCAAACCACACAGACAACTGAGCTTGGCACTTGTTGCTGACCCACTCCGTCACACGCTTGGCAAACGCGACACCACCACCCGACTTCTCCATCAAAGCAACAAAGCCACCGATGAATACCAACAGCATAATGACGCCAGCATTATAGCTATCAGTAAGCTGTGGCACTAGGTAGCCTTTGACCATGGCTCCAAAGGTATCAAGAGGGTTTAGTTCACTAAACATTCCGGTGAGCATAGCAACGCCACTGAGTACGCCAGCAAAAAGGCCAATCACTACATTCCTTGTCGCCAACGACAACACCAAAGTAATCACAATGGGGATGAGTGACGTGATATCTGTCTGTTCCATAGGTAAACCTCAACCCTAAAATAAAGAATAAGTATAATTTAAAAGTGAATATAAATGCACAAAGGGCATTTGTACAGGACTTTATTCTATAAATGGAAAATTAGCATTCAGCTAGGGAGTTTTGCGTTAGATGATCGAGGAACGCAGAGCAGAAACGCAAAAGCCGAAAGCAATCACTTTCGGCTTTGATTAATCAGTTAAGGTACTCAATTGGCTGAACGATTAATTACAGCTGATTTCATCCCAGAACCAATTCGATTGAACTGGGCTTTCCCAGACGCCAGGGCCGTTTTTAGCCACGAAGCACTTACCGTTATGTGTCACTTTATCGCCATTACTCACTTGGCTAACACCTGCTTGCCACGTAATAAATTCAGATGGATCGACAACCACTGGTGGCTCTGTCACAGGCGGTTCAACGGGTGTTGGGTCTACTGGTTCTGGATCGACAGGAGCAGGATCAACAGGCGTTGGATCTGTCACTACCGGTGGTGTTGGCTCACCTGCTACTAGTTTCCAAGGGCCACCGTTGGCAGGGTCATCCCCTTGTGTCCACCATTTCGCTTCGTAGGTTGCGCCGTTGTGAGTCACTTGGTCACCGGCGTTGTAAACCTTAGTCGCACTCCAGCCGTTACCACCTGGATCGGTTCCTGGGTCTACCGGATCAAGCTTATCGACCACCTTCACTTCAGGCCAACTTGCATGAGATCCATAGAAGTTAGTCACACACTTCTCGTAATCGCCCGGTACTAATGCAGAGTATGCAGTTTGGAAGCCGACTAACTCACACTCAAATGAGTAACCTTCTGGGCGATCTGCGTAGTATTTCCAGTTGCCATCCCAGTTGGTGTACAGCACATCTGTTGCGCCGTTGAGGTTCAAGCTTCCGTATGGCGTTTGCTGCCAACAGGTATTCTTTTCGTCTGCTTCAACAGGGATCTGGTAGTGGGCCGCTAAACCTTCCCAGTAACGAATGCGGTTAACCGGTTGGCCTTTGTCTTTATTCTGTTCACCACACTCAATACCACCGTTGATTACATTGATGGTGGTACCAAAGCCATAACCAATGCCTGCATCCAGTTCACGTTGAGATGGTGTCCAAGTACGATCAATAACATGCAGCATCGCTGGCTTCGGTGCTTGTGGCGTTAAGAAGAACCAAATAGCCGAAGCCAAGTTCAACCAAGAATCAGCAACTAACCCCGGATTATTCAGCAGCACGGTTGCATCACCATCGAACATTACTTCAGAGAAAGCGCCGTAGTTAAAGTGGTAAGAAAGCTGTTTTGCACCACGACCGAAATAACCCTGCCCTGCCGCACATGGCCAGCGTGCATTTTGCCAATCGTTCTGACCACAGCCAGTTGTGTAACCTTCTTGCCCTTCAGACCACCCCATTTCGCGAACATGTACCAGCGCTTGTTGCCACTCTTCTAAAGCCAACGGATTATCAGAAGTATTATCTATCGCGATGTGACCGCCCGTCTCTTGAGAGAAATGAGCAAAAGCCGTGATGATGGATTTCTTACAGATGGCGTCAGAATCACGGCCATCAGTGTACTCTCCACAAAACGCGGGGAATTTACCAATCGCGCGTAGGAAACGTGTGTAAGTGTATTCAGGCGCAGCCATCTGAGTAAGGAAATCCCATTCAGATTGAGGGAATACGCGCTCAACCCGCTTTACGTTCTCAGGGTTGGAAGATAAACCGGGTTCAATCGCTTCAACGATGGTGTTCGAACGAGTTTGCAGTGCCTGTGACCAGATCGCATACATAGGGTCCGAGGTTTTCGCTTGTTCAGCAGCCTGTAAAGCCGACTTCTCAATAAGGTAACCATTCGGGTTTTGCGGATCAGGTTGAATGTTCAAAGACGCATGACTTTGTGCTGCTAAAGTACAGCCCAATACTGTCGCCAAATATTTGATTTTTAACATGATGGATTCTCTTATCTGTCCTTAATAAGTCCATCAAAGAGTATGTGGCACGTGGGAAATAGCCTAGCTGTTGCGGTATGATTTTATAAAAAGTGCGAGTGATAGTTTTATGTATAGTTAAAGGTAACAATGCGTCTCATGCTTTCTTGAGCTGATATCTAGTTTCCAACTGATTTGGTTTCTTACACTCAATAAGCCGCCTTCAAACCACAACCATTGACTATACGGCGTGGAAAACAAAAAAGCCCCGAACTGAGTCCGGGGCTTTTAATAACTAAATCAAATAGCAGTTAAATCTCTAAGAGATTATTCCCACTCGATAGTTGCTGGTGGCTTACCAGAAATATCGTAAACAACACGTGAAATGCCGTTAACTTCGTTGATAATACGGTTAGATACCTTACCTAGGAAGTCGTATGGTAGGTGTGCCCAGTGAGCAGTCATGAAGTCGATCGTTTCTACAGCACGTAGAGATACAACCCAATCGTACTTACGGCCATCGCCCATTACGCCAACTGAACGTACTGGTAGGAATACCGTGAATGCTTGAGATACTTTGTGGTAAAGGTCAGCAGCGTGAAGCTCTTCAATGAAGATAGCATCTGCGCGACGCAGTAGATCACAGTACTCTTTCTTAATTTCGCCAAGAACACGAACACCTAGACCTGGACCCGGGAATGGGTGGCGGTAAAGCATGTTGTATGGAAGACCAAGTTCTAGACCGATCTTACGTACTTCATCTTTAAACAGCTCACGTAGAGGCTCAACAAGGCCCATTTCCATATCATCAGGAAGGCCACCAACGTTGTGGTGAGATTTGATTACGTGTGCTTTACCCGTCTTAGATGCAGCAGACTCGATTACGTCTGGGTAGATAGTACCTTGAGCAAGCCACTTAGCATTTGTCAGTTTCTTAGACTCTTCATCGAAGATATCTACGAATACGTGACCGATGATCTTACGCTTAGCTTCTGGTTCAGCTTCGCCTTTAAGCGCTTCTAGGAAACGATCTTCAGCGTCTACTTTGATGATGTTTAGACCAAACTTGTTGCCGAACATATCCATAACTTGCTCAGCTTCGTTCAGACGAAGTAGGCCGTTATCTACGAATACACACGTTAGTTTGTCACCAATAGCGCGGTGAGCAAGCATCGCAACTACTGATGAATCAACACCACCAGAAAGACCAAGGATAACTTCGTCGTCACCGACTTGCTCTTTAATACGTGCAACTGCATCTTCAATGATTGAAGCTGAAGTCCACAGACCTTCACAACCACAAACGTTAAGAACGAAGTTCTCAAGCATTTTCAGGCCGTTCTTAGTGTGTGTTACTTCTGGGTGGAATTGAACACCGAAGTATTTCTTCTCTTCGTTTGCCATTGCTGCGTATGGGCAAGTGTCTGTTTCAGCGATCTTTGTGAAATCAGATGGGATCTCAACCACTTTATCACCGTGGCTCATCCAAACATCTTGAGTAGACTCAAGGTCAGCGAACAGTGCTGATTCACCAGTCACTTGTACCGCTGCGTAGCCGAACTCACGCTCAGTAGACGTTGCTACTTTACCGCCAAGTTGCTCAGCCATAGTTTGCATGCCGTAGCAGATACCAAATACAGGAACACCTGAATCAAACACGTACTGAGGTGCACGTGGAGAGTTCTCTTCCGTTACACTTTCAGGGCCACCAGATAGGATGATACCGTCTGGATTGAATTCACGAATATCCGCTTCGTCTACGTCCCAGCTCCAAAGTTCACAGTAAACACCGATCTCACGAATACGACGAGCAACTAGCTGTGTGTATTGAGAACCGAAGTCTAGAATTAGAATACGTTGGTCATGAATATTTTTAGTCATTTTAAGCAGTCTTATTGGCTATGTGATCAAACGGAGGCGAGTTTACTCACCTCTGATTAACTCTTCAAGAAATAAAGCAAACGTTTTCGTTAGATATCTTTAACCTCGTGTTTTGAGAAAATCAGCCTTTCAGCAAAACAGACGGTAGATAAAATAATGTGCCGACTTAATCAGCACATTATTCAAACGTTTGGACGTATTATTAACCTAAACGGTAGTTAGGTGCTTCTTTAGTAATTTGAACATCGTGTACGTGAGATTCTTTCATGCCCGCACCAGAGATACGAACAAACTCAGCTTTAGTACGCATGTCTTCAATCGTCGCAGAACCTGTTAGGCCCATGCTTGAGCGTAGACCACCCATTTGTTGGTGAACGATCTCTTTTAGACGACCTTTGTATGCGATACGACCTTCAATACCTTCTGGAACAAGCTTGTCTGCAGCGTTGTCAGATTGGAAATAACGGTCAGAAGAACCTTGAGACATAGCGCCAAGAGAACCCATACCACGGTAAGACTTGTAAGAACGACCGTTGTAAAGGATAACCTCACCTGGTGCTTCTTCAGTACCTGCGAACATTGAACCAACCATCACACAAGATGCGCCAGCAACGATAGCTTTACAGATATCACCAGAGAAGCGGATACCGCCATCTGCGATTACTGGAATGCCGTATTCGTTTGCAACTTCCGCTGCGTCTGCGATTGCTGTTACTTGAGGAACACCAACACCAGTAACGATACGAGTTGTACAGATAGAACCAGGGCCGATACCAACTTTAACTGCACTTACACCCGCTTCGATAAGAGCACGAGCGCCAGCGCCAGTTGCTACGTTACCACCGATGATTTGTAGATCTGGGTATGCAGCGCGAGTTTCGCGGATACGGTTAAGTACGCCTTCAGAGTGACCGTGTGAAGAGTCGATAAGTAGAACGTCTACGCCAGCTTCAACAAGAGCAGCAACACGCTCTTCGTTACCAGCACCAGCACCAACAGCTGCACCTACACGTAGGCTGCCGCGCTCATCTTTACAAGCGTTTGGTTTACGTTCTGCTTTGTGGAAGTCTTTTGCAGTGATCATTCCTGTTAGTTGGAAGTCATCATTTACAACAAGTACTTTTTCAACACGTGCTTCGTGCATTTTCTCTTGAACTTCTTCGCGAGTTGCACCTTCTTTAACAGAAGCTAGACGCGACTTAGGCGTCATTACTACGTCAACTTTCTTAGAAAGGTCTGTTACAAAGCGAACGTCACGGCCAGTAATGATACCAACCAGTTCGTTTGTTTCAGTCACTACAGGGAAGCCAGCAAAACCGTGCTTCTCAGTCAGGGCAACAACGTCAGCAATCGTTGCGTCAGGGCTTACAGTTACAGGGTGAGAAACCACGCCTGCTTCGTAAATTTTAACCTGGCGAACCATTTCAGCTTGTTGCTCGATAGACATGTTCTTGTGGATAAAGCCAATGCCACCTTCTTGCGCGAGTGCGATAGCCAGACGAGCTTCCGTCACGGTATCCATCGACGCAGAAATCATAGGGATGTTCAGTGAAATGTTTTTAGTCAACTGAGTGCGAAGATCAGCTGTGTTTGGGAGAACAGTGGAGTGAGCTGGCACGAGTAGTACGTCATCGAATGTCAGCGCTTCTTTGGCAATTCTTAGCATTTGCAATATCTCACAATTGAGGAGTAGAAAGAAAAATCCGACTTCATCGTTTCGCATAATGAAGTGCTTTGGATTAGATATTGCGGAGGGATTATACGCACGGGGAAATCGCTTGGCTACACATTTTTGTATTTTTAATTTGCATTTACCCCCTTGATATGTATTATATTGCCGCTATCTTCCATACTCACGCCCTGTGAGATACTAAGAAAGACCTTCCTTCAAGGAAAGATAGCGCACCTATGACTAATCCAAACATCTTTACTGTTTCTCGCCTCAACTCAGAGGTTCGTCTCCTATTAGAAAACGAAATGGGAATAGTGTGGCTCGTTGGTGAAATCTCAAACTTCTCTGCACCTGTCTCTGGTCACTGGTACCTCACCCTTAAAGATTCTCGCGCTCAAGTTAAGTGCGCCATGTTTCGTGGCAATAACCGCCGAGTCACCTTTAGGCCTCAAAACGGTAATCAAGTATTAGTTAAAGCTCGCCTGTCTCTCTATGAGCCGCGTGGTGACTACCAACTTATCATCGAAAGCATGCAGCCAGAAGGTGACGGTAAACTTCAGCAAGAGTTTGAAAAGCTAAAGATGAACCTTGCTGCTGAAGGGCTATTTGCTCAATCGAGTAAACAAGCTCTTCCTGAGCACCCGAAGCGCGTTGGTGTTGTCACCTCTAAAACTGGCGCTGCACTGTTTGATATTCTGGATGTCTTGAAAAGACGCGATCCTTCGCTACCGGTTGTGGTTTACCCAACCATGGTTCAAGGCGAAGAGGCGGCGATTCAGATTGCCCAAGCGATTGGCCGTGCCAATGAGCGCAATGAGTGTGATGTGTTAATCGTGGGCCGTGGTGGCGGTTCGTTAGAAGACCTGTGGTGCTTCAACAACGAGATCGTTGCTCGCACTATTGCTGCAAGCCAGATTCCAATCATCAGCGCCGTCGGCCACGAAGTGGATGTCACTATCGCCGATTTCGTCGCAGATATGCGTGCTCCGACGCCATCAGCAGCCGCTGAATTGGTTAGCCGCGACAACAGTCATAAAGAGCAAGCTTTCGCTTCTAAACGTGCTCGCTTAGTGAGTGCGATTCGCCACGTACTAATCAAGCAAGCGCAGTCGACTCAAGCATTGAAACACCGCTTAGAAAGACAGCACCCTAGCTACCAACTGCAAAAGCAGAGCCAGCAGCTTGATGATCTAGACATGCGTCTGCGTCGCGGAATGACTCAATACCTAAAGCAGCATGCACAGCGTGTCGAACGTAAACAGCATCAGCTTCAATTGAACTCACCAGTGAAACGCTTGGGTGAACAAAAACTGCATCTGCAACGTTCAGAGCAAAAGCTATTAGATGCGATGGATAAAACACTGCTTACTACTCGCCACCAGCTAGCGATGGCTGCCGAGAAATTAGAGACCGTTAGTCCACTGGCAACCCTAAAGCGTGGTTACAGCATTACCCATTCAGAATCGAGCAAGACTGTGTCATCAATTAACGATGTCGAAGTCGGTGAAGTGATCACCACTCAAGTTGAAGATGGTGTGATTGAGTCTCAAGTGACCCAGAAAACGGCAAAAGCGTAAGCAGCTAATCTGCACTGTATTAGAAAGCCCTATCAGATTTGATAGGGCTTTTGCTTATGGGGGGAATAATCAGGAGCTACGAATAACTAGCTTGTCTTCTCTGGCTCTTTCAGAGTCAACATACCTTCGGTCACGATAAAATCGATGATGGTGTCTAGCCCTTTACTCTCTTTAAGATTGGTAAACACAAACGGCTTGGTTGGACGCATACGTTGCGTATCTTGCTCCATCACTTCTAGCGACGCGCCTACATAAGGTGCCAAATCGATCTTGTTAATCACCAACAGATCCGAACGTGTAATACCCGGGCCACCTTTACGTGGGATCTTCTCGCCTTCCGCCACATCGATAACATAGATAGTCAGGTCAGCAAGCTCTGGGCTGAACGTCGCACTCAGGTTATCGCCGCCACTTTCTACGAATACGACATCAAGGTTCTTATGCAGTTTTGCCAGCTCTTCAACTGCTGCAAGGTTCATCGACGCATCTTCACGAATCGCGGTGTGCGGGCAACCGCCCGTTTCCACACCGATAATACGGTCAGGTTCTAAAGCTTCAGCGCGGGTGAGGATCTTTGCATCTTCTTGGGTGTAGATGTCATTGGTCACGACCGCGATATTAAGCTTGTCGCGAATTGCTTTACACAGCACCTCAAGTAGCGCGGTTTTACCAGAGCCAACCGGGCCACCGATACCAATTCGAAGGGGTTGCTTATAACTTTCCATAGCCTTGTTCCTTATGTTCTTTCTACTATCTCGTACGCACTCAGCACTAGGAACGAAATAGTCGTGTGTATTGTGTTTCATGCAGCGAGCTCGCTAGTGCCATTGATGGCGAGAAGCTGCCCACCATCCAGTCTTCCATCGTGCGTGCTTTTTCAATCACTTCAGGAAAGGTGTTGGTGATATTAATCAGTGCTAACTGTCCATCTGTCTGCCCTAAAGGCACCAACTTGACGCCTGCAGTAACGATATTTTCAAGCCAGTTCCATAGGTAGCCCTGCTTGAGGCTTTCCAAATCAATGTTCCAATGTTGAGCCGCGATACACATTCCTAATAGCTGGTTTGGGTGGCTATCAATCGACTCCACTTCCGAAATATCGATCTCTAAGCGCTTTAGCAAGGTGTTTAACGCCAACCCACGCTGCTTTTCTTCTGCTCGTAATTCACTGGTTTCACGGCTTGAGTACAAGTAATTGCACCAATGCTCAATCTCATCGAGTTCACCTTTTTCTAGAGCATGATAAAGGCGCTCTAAGATGGGCAATTCCAAAGTCGCAACACTGGAACTGACGATGGTATTTAGCCACTGCTCCATGCTGCTACGATCAGTCACCCACCCCGCTTCCACTGCTAGCTCTAAACCTTGTGAGTAGGTGAAACCACCGATAGGCAGCGACGGACTTATCAATTGAAATAGGCGATAGCTCGCGACATTCGCTGTTGCTTGCATGCTTATCTCCTTTTGAGCAATTTAAGCCGCCATCAAAAACAGCGCACTCAACGAAGCAACACCCACTGAAGCCCACTTGGAATACAATGCTTTACCCGCGAAGTAGCCTGCGGCAATCAGACCAAATGCCGTGATACCCATACCCACAGCGAACTGCGCGAGGCCAGATGCTGCTTCAACGCCGTGTGCGTAACCGTGGAAGAAAAGGAAGCCGATTGAAACCGCTATTACAGTATTAACCTTGGTGGTAGACGGAGAGAACACGTGCCATAAGCACAGGCTAACCGCGAACAGAGAGGCGATGATTGCTGGCTCGACAACCACAGAGAAGCCCAACGCTTTACCGACTAATAGACCCGCCATAAGAGAGACAAGACCACCGCCAACCAAAGCGGATTTAACCTTATTTGAATAAGAGAGCGCACCAATTAGCATGCCAAATGCCACCAGCATAATAAGATGGTCAACGCCAGTTACTGGGTGCGTTAAGCCAGAGAGCAGTGAGTGAGAGCCATGGTCATGCCCCGGGTGAGCCAGAGCCAATGTTGGTGTTGTTAGCGAAGCGATTGTGAATGTTGTTAAGCCTGCTGCTGTTTTAAAGTTCATCGCGTAATCCTTGCGTTATTCTTATCGTTGTTGTGTTTATAAATTAATGTGTCTCAAATGACTCGATTAGTGATGGTGGTGATGACCGCCAGAGCGACCACCGTAAGCGCCTCCTTCAGGTTCAAAGGGTTGCTTTTCGGTGGTCACTGTCGCGCCTAAGCCTTCAACCATTTCATCTAGAACATGGTCATGCTGATAGCGAACCCAGCCCGCTTCTACTTGCAGGGGAACATGTCGGTTACCCAAGTGATAAGCTACGCGAGTCAGCAGATGCGCATCATCGCAGTACACAGTAGAGACGGTTTCCGGAGCTGCTTTGACTTCGACCGTTAAGCCACACTCACTAGTTAATTGCTCTCCGCCACGCAAAATATGACCACGTGGTAGAAACAGTCCTGCATCTCGACCGTCATCCAATGTCACCTTAAGGCGGCTTTTGATGCGACTATCGATCGGTAGGCTTAGAAAGCCATCTGGAGCCGTGTTCAACTCCACTTGAATTTGAGTAAGTTCAATCATGCTATTACCTCAATCTCCTTGTGAGATGTATAACGTTCAAAATATGAGCCCTCAGCCAAGAGCTAAAATAAGAGCCTTCAGCCGAGTTATTAAAATAGAAAATATCTTTGAGCCATTGGCAGTTCTTCAGCCGGCTCACACGTCAGCAGTTCACCATCAGCGCGCACTTGATACGTCTGAGAGTCGACTTCAATCTTCGGCATCCAGTCGTTCAGCTTCATGTCAGCCTTACTGATGTTTCGGCAGTTACTGACTACACCAATCAGGCTCTTTAGTCCCAACTGCTTATCGATGTTCTGTGCTTTGGCTTCCTTGGAAACAAATAGCATCGATGTGTTCTGACACGCCTTGCCATAGCTACCAAACATAGAGCGGTAGTGAACGGGCTGAGGTGTTGGGATAGAGGCATTAGGATCGCCCATCGGTGCCATCGCGATCATGCCACCTTTCAGAATCACACTTGGTTTGACACCAAAAAAAGCTGGTTTCCAAAGCACTAAATCTGCCAGCTTTCCTTCTTCAATCGAGCCGATTTCATGCGCCATGCCGTGCGTGATCGCTGGGTTGATGGTGTACTTTGCAATGTAGCGACGCAGACGGAAGTTATCACTGTAGTCGGAATCTTCTTTTAGGCTGCCACGCTGCACTTTCATCTTGTGTGCGGTTTGCCAAGTTCGAGTCACTACCTCGCCTACGCGCCCCATTGCTTGCGAGTCAGAAGCGATCATCGAAAAGGCACCTAAATCATGCAGAATGTCTTCGGCAGCAATGGTTTCACGGCGGATACGCGATTCAGCGAACGCGACATCTTCAGCAATAGACGGGGACAAGTGGTGACACACCATCAACATATCCAAATGCTCATCAACCGTATTGACGGTGTAAGGACGTGTCGGATTAGTAGAAGAAGGCAGAACGTTCGGCTCACCTGCAGCACGGATAATATCGGGAGCATGACCACCGCCCGCCCCTTCAGTGTGATAGGTATGAATCACGCGATCACCGATGGCGCCGAGTGTCGATTCAACAAAGCCTGACTCATTCAACGTGTCGGTGTGAATCGCAACTTGTACGTCAATCTCATCAGCAACACTCAAGCAAGTATCAATTGAAGCAGGTGTTGTTCCCCAGTCTTCGTGCAACTTCAAACCCACAGCGCCCGCTGCCACTTGCTCACGCAATGCTTCCGGTTGGCTAGCGTTGCCTTTCCCGAGTAAACCAAAGTTCATTGGGAATTGGTCGAGCGACTCCAACATACGGTGCATGTTCCACGGACCCGGTGTACAGGTCGTCGCATTAGTGCCTGTGTTTGGCCCAGTACCACCACCTATCATGGTGGTCACACCCGACGCCAGCGCCTCTTCAATCTGTTGTGGGCAGATAAAGTGAATGTGTGAATCGATACCGCCAGCAGTCAGGATCGAACCTTCACCTGCCAAAATTTCCGTGCCCGGGCCAATGACTATATCGACACCCGGCTGAACGTCTGGGTTGCCCGCTTTGCCTAAAGCTTGAACTCGGCCGTCTTTGATGGCGACATCGGCTTTTACGATGCCCCAATAGTCCAATACAATCGCATTGGTGATCACCAAGTCAGGTGTTTCGGCACTTGGACGCTGGCTTTGCCCCTGGCCATCACGGATCACTTTGCCGCCACCAAACTTCACTTCATCACCGTATACGGTGTAATCCTTTTCAACTTCTAGCCATAAATCGGTGTCAGCAAGACGCACTCGGTCACCGACTGTAGGCCCAAACATTTCGGCATAAGCCTGTTTGGATATCGTCGCCATGATCAATCCTTTGTTGTTTTAATTCTTTCTATGGGAGGCTTAGAGCTTGCCCATCACCTTTCCTTGGAAACCATAAATCTCTAACTTACCTGCGTAACGCACTAACTCGACGCTACGTGACTGTCCCGGTTCAAAACGAGTGGCAGTACCTGCAGGGATATTAAGTCGAAACCCTTTAGTGGCTTTTCGGTCAAAGATCAAAGAAGGGTTTACTTCATAGAAATGGTAATGAGAGCCAATTTGCACAGGACGGTCGCCAATGTTTTGCACCTTAACCGACGTCGTGTCTCGGCCTTCATTTAAAGTAATGTTGCCCGGAGCGGTTTCGACTTGCCCGGGAACTAAGCCTGAATATTGTTTGGTGGAACCAGCCATACTACTTCTCCCTAAACGATAGGTTCATGAACGGTCACCAATTTGGTGCCATCGGGAAAAGTCGCTTCGACTTGTACATCTGGGATCATGGAAGGGATCCCCTCCATAACGTCATCGACGGTTAGCAGTGTGCGTCCAAAATCCATCAGTTCCGAAACGGTTTTACCCTCGCGGGCACCTTCTAGAATGGCACTGCTGATCAGCGCAATAGATTCTGGATAGTTGAGTTTTAAGCCTTTTTGTTTTCGCTGCTGTGCCAGCATTCCTGCTCAGAAGATAAGTAGCTTATCTTTTTCTCTTGGTGTTAATTCCATTTAGCCGCCCGCTGTTAGTGTTGTTTTCTTATTGCTCAGAAATGCATGAGCAATAAGTGGGATTCAGTCACAGCAAGCTTGAAAAAATGTACCGAGGGCCGGAAGTCACCCTCGGTACAAATAGGGCTAATCGCTAAGTCGCCCAAATCCTCGGTAAATCAGGAGTCGTACCATACAAATGAGAGCGAGTTGCTTGCCATATCTGACCAAAGGCCTGGAGAATATCTTCACTCCAATTGCCCAAGGCTCGCACCACAATCAATCCTTCTATTTGTGTCGCGCCCAATATTAATGTGGGGTCACTCGACATTTTCGATGAGTCTGATTGCTGAGAAGCTTGCTGTGTAATAGATAAGAGCAAGCTCTGTACCAACTCTAAATCTTGCTTCTCATTTGAGGTGAGATAAAAGGTTCCCATCATAGAATAGTCAAGTAACCCCATATTTATCATCAACTTATCGCCACCGTGAAAATTAAACCCTTCCGTAAGAAGCCGTTGATTATCAAGATAGATTTCCGTTTTACCGACGAGGTGACCATGCTCAAATCCCTCATTCTGTGCAGGCCGTCCAAAACAGTGCATCTCCCACCCCCAAAACTGTGCACCCTTTTCTACGCGTATTTCAGTATCGAGTCGAACATGTGCATTGGGGAAAAAGATGTTCTCTTGCGGCATCCACTCCAAGTGAGCCCCTTTCTCCACATGTAAGGTTTGCTTCTGCTTGGCGTACTTGTTGTTGGAACGATAGAACTTGGTCGCACCAGGGGTGGTGATCAACGCATGAGCACCGTGCTCAAGGTTCACGTTAATATTGAGAGTGTCACCACCTACCACTCCGCCGGGGGGATGGAGTAAGTAGGTGTGACACGTTTCCCCATCAGGATACAGGGGGCGTTGCACCGCAAGCGGGCCTGACTGCTGACGATTCTTTAATACGGTTTTATCACCACGATCGACAAAGGTGAGATTTAAACTCGCTTGCCAACCATCACGAATATCTTTTTCGATGGTCTCATTCAAAGATAAAGCTTCAACTAAAGAAGCCTTGCTTACTTCATTTGGAGAAAAGAGAGAATTCATACGGTTAGGTACTCCTTAATCAAAGACTCATCGAGCCCTGTCATTTCACCTTCTGCCACCTGACGCCCACGGTCGAGAATACAAAAACGGTCACCGACCTTTCTTGCAAATGGTAGCTTCTGCTCAACCAACAATACCGTGAGCCCCATCCTCTCGTTGAGCATGCGAATGATGTCGCCAATCTCTTGCACAATATTGGGCTGAATACCTTCCGTCGGCTCATCTAAGATCAATAGCTTTGGATTCACCACTAGCGCACGCCCAATCGCTAGCTGTTGCTGCTGGCCACCCGATAAATCACCACCGCGACGATGTAGCATCTCTTTTAGTACCGGAAAAATATCGAAGATGAATTCTGGGATCTTACGGTCGCCTTTTTTACGAATCGGCAAACCGACATCTAGATTTTCTTGAACAGTGAGCATTGGGAAGATCTGGCGACCTTGCGGTACATAGCCGATCCCTTGGCGTGGGCGGTCCTCAGCATCGGTTTTCAAAAGTGACTCACCCGATAAAGAAATGTCACCACTTTCAACCTTCACCAACCCCATAATGCATTGCAGCAAGGTGGTTTTACCAACACCGTTACGCCCCATTAATACCGTGCATTTGCCCTCAGGGATCTGCATATCTAAGTCCCATAAGGTGTGGCTTTCACCGTAATATTGATTAACTGATTTAACCTCTAACATCCTATTCTCCGAGATAAACTTGTTTAACTTCAGGGTGAGCCTGTACTTGATCCATGGTGCCTTCTGCCAACACGTGACCTTGATGAAGCACGGTGACATGGCTAGCAATCGAACGAACGAAATCCATATCGTGTTCAACTACAACCACCGAGTGCTTACCTGCCAGCGAATTAAGAAGTTCAGAGGTGCGATCCATCTCTTGGTGAGTCATACCTGCAACGGGTTCATCCACCAGCAACAGCTTAGGGTTTTGCATCAATAACATACCAATCTCTAACCACTGCTTTTGTCCGTGAGACAGATTGCCCGCTAAATTTGCCGCTTCGTCTTTGAGGTGAATCAGCTCTAATACCGAGGTCAGTTTGTCTTTCTGCTCACCAGACATCACGGCAGTAAAAATGGCCCACACAGAGCGATCGCCCGCCATTGCCAACTCTAGGTTCTGCCACACGGTTAGACATTCAATAACGGTTGGCTTTTGGAACTTACGCCCAACGCCTGCATTAGCAATTTCAGCTTCATTCATCTTGAGTAGATTAATGTTAGAGCCGAGCCATACCTCTCCAGTATCTGGTTTAGTTTTGCCGGTGATGATGTCCATCATGGTGGTTTTACCTGCGCCATTAGGGCCGATGATGCAGCGCAGTTCGCCCTCTTTGATATAAAGATTAAGGTCGTTTATCGCTTGGAAACCATCGAAGTTCTTATTCACCCCTTCTACATACAGCAGCACGTTATGACGGGTATCGATGGCGGGATGAATATCGGGCTTAAGGTAATCGAAGACTTCATCTCGGCGAGTGAACGACTGAACCGATTCCTTCACGCTGTTTAACTTAGTCATGCGATCACCTCCTTGGTTTTATGCTGATCATCCTGATCTTGTCCTGCGTCTTTTGAATTCGATGCTTTGCGTAGCTGTTGCCACTTCTCACTGACAAAACCAATAACACCTTGTGGGAAGTACATGGTCGAAAGAACGAATAGACCACCGAGAGCAAATAACCACACCTCTGGGAACTCAACCGTAAACCAGCTCTTGGCGTAGTTGATGATCAGCGCACCGACAATGGCACCAAACAGAGTGGCCCGACCGCCCAATGCAACCCAAACCACAATCTCAATCGAGTTAAGCGGTGCAAACTCTCCTGGGTTGATAATGCCAACTTGAGGAACATATAAAGCACCAGCAATACTCGCGATAACAGCAGACAAAACAAAGACCCAAAGCTTAATGCCATCGACGTCGTAACCCATAAAGCGAGTGCGTGACTCGGTATCACGAATCGCCAGTGCCACACGCCCTAATCGACTGGTCACTACCATGCGACAGACGATGTAACTGAGAATGAGCGAGATGCCCGTCGCGACAAACAGACCAATCTTGACCGCATCACTCTGTAAACTCAGGCCGATGATGTCTTTGAAATCCGTCAACCCGTTGTTGCCACCAAAGCCCATCTCGTTGCGGAAGAACGCCAGCATCAAGGCGTAAGTTAATGCTTGAGTCATGATCGAAAGGTAAACACCAGACACGCGAGAGCGGAAAGCCAAATAACCGAACAAATAAGCCAATGCGCCCGGCACCAACACCACCATCAGACAAGCGAACCAGAACTGATCAAAGCCCTGCCAAAACCACGGCAACGCAGACCAATCAAGGAACACCATGAAATCAGGCAGGATAGGATCACCATAAACCCCACGGTCACCAATCTGACGCATCAGGTACATGCCCATGGCATAACCACCAAGTGCAAAGAAAGCGCCATGGCCTAGGCTCAGTATTCCGAGATAGCCCCATACAAGATCGAGTGCCAACGCCAACATTGCGTAGCTCAGGTATTTGCCCATCAGTGAGATAGTAAAAATCTCAACATGAAGTGGATGCCCACTTGGCAACATGGTGTTAGCCAGTGGGATAAGAATCACGGCTGCAAGAATGGCAAGGATGGTCAGTTGCCCACCTTTGTCACCACGCATCGCCGAAAGTACAAATGATTTAGACTGCATGATGTTATCCTTAACCTTCAGCCGCACGACCACGCTGCGGGAACAATCCGCGTGGGCGTTTTTGAATAAATAGAATGATGAAAATCAGTACTAAAATCTTGGCGAGTACAGCGCCAGCCCATGGTTCCAAGATCTTATTGAACAAACCAAGGCTTAAGCCTGCGACGAGTGTTCCCCACAAGTTGCCAACTCCGCCGAACACCACCACCATGAAAGAATCGATGATGTACGCCTGTCCCATATTCGGGCCAACGTTCGTCAGTTGAGACAGTGCAACACCCGCAACACCCGCAACGCCAGAACCTAAACCGAAGGTCAGCGCATCAACACGTTCAGAACGAATACCCATAGCACGCGCCATGCCACGGTTTTGAGAAACGGCACGTACCTGCAAGCCAAGTGGCGTTTTCTTAAGAACCATCAACAATCCCATAAACACCAAAGCACAGAAGAGGATGATATATAAGCGGTTGTAGGTCAGAGACAGCATTGGATTCAATTGCAATGCGCCAGACATCCATTCAGGTGTGCTCACTGAGCGGTTAAGTGGCGAGAAAATAGAGCGAACGGCTTGTTGCAAGATCAAGCTGATACCAAAGGTCGCGAGCAAGGTTTCCAGTGGGCGACCGTAAAGGTGGCGAATCACACTGCGCTCAATCGCTATGCCGACCAGACCAGATACAACAAATGCAGCCGGAATAGAGAGAATCAACGCTAAACCGATGTGATTCGGCATCAACAACTGCAATACATAGGTGGTGTATGCGCCAATCATTATCAGCTCGCCATGGGCCATGTTAATCACGCCCATTACGCCAAAGGTGATCGCCAAGCCTATACCTGCCAGCACTAATACCGAACCTAAACTCAAGCCGAAGAATACGGTCTCAACGCCCGAGTACAGTGCTTGGCTCTGTTGATAACTATCAAGAGCACGCTCTGCCGCAGCCAATACTTTTGGATCTTGCTCGCTGTTGAGCAGTTGGTTTAGCGTCCTTAGCACGACTGATTGTTTGAAGTCGCCAACTCGTTCAATTGAAGCCACACGAGCTTGTGTAGTAGCACTGCTATCCAGAGAAGTATAAATCGCGAGTGAGAGATCCATTAGTTCAGCGACCTTAGTCTCGGGCTCATTTGCTCTCAGCTCAGACAGGCGGTTAATGATATCGGCATCTTTGGTTCCCAATAGATCAGAGACCGCCTGATAACGCACATCTGGATTACTACTGTTTAAGCCAATCGAGGCAATTTCACCACGTAAGATCCCGCGAAGCTTGTTGTTCACGCGAACCTTTTTAAACTGTTTAGCATTCTCGATATTCAGCGTCGAATCATCCCATACCGACTGAGCTGACGTCGCTGTTTTGATACTTTGAATGAGGTAGAGCTGTTTGTACTGCTCGCTTTGTTTATCATTGAAGTAATAGAGATTACCGTTTAACCAGCCATCCAAAATAGGTTTCGACACGTCTTCCGTTTGTGCTTCAATGACCCAATCGATAGCCAATTCTTTATCTGATGTTTTCTTACCAACTAGCGCCTTGGTAAAGCTAGCTTCATCCGTTATTCCGGCAAAAGCCAACTGAGCACTGACAGCCATAAGCAGTAGCGCCTTGAATACGTTCAATAGGTTTTTCATCCCTGCTTCCTTAATCCATCGAGCTAGATATTGTTATTTTTGCTCAGTGAACATGTGGAGAATTATTGTTAGTTGAAATGATGAGCCTTCCGTTTGCTTCACCTCTTAAGCAGAGGCGCTCTTCCCAAAAAAGAAGGCTCAATATTCCTAAATTAACGCTCTAGTTACCGCCAGAACACTTCTTGGTTTCGACGTTAAACGCACCACATGAGAATGGCTTCGACCAGCTAGAGAACAGTTTTGCCGATTCAGGTAAGTAGCTCGACCAAGCGTCACCCGCAACAAGGCCTGTGGTTTCCCAGACGATATCGAATTGACCATCGTCTTGGATCTCACCGATCAGGACTGGTTTAGTGATGTGGTGGTTTGGCAGCATGGTTGAGTAGCCGCCAGAAAGGTTAGGAACAGACACACCAATCAAGGCATCTTGCACAGATTCAGGATCGGTTGTGCCCGCGTTGGTTACCGCTTGCGCCCACATATTGAAGCCAACATAGTGCGCTTCCATTGGGTCGTTGGTGACACGCTTTTCATTCTTGATGAATGACTGCCACGTTTCAACGAACTCTTCATTGGCTTCAGTATCAACGCTCATGAAGTAGTTCCATGCCGCTAGGTGACCTACCAGTGGTTCTGTGTCCATACCCGATAGTTCTTCTTCACCAACAGAGAATGCGATAACTGGGATGTCTTCAGATGAAATGCCTTGAGCGCCTAGCTCTTTGTAGAAAGGGACGTTCGCATCACCGTTCACAGTAGAAACCACAGCGGTTTTCTTGCCCGCTTCGCCGAACTTCTTGATGTCGGAAACGATAGATTGCCAATCAGAGTGACCAAATGGCGTGTAGTTGATCATGATGTCTTCTTCTGCGACACCTTTATCTTTCAGGTAGGCTTCAAGGATCTTGTTGGTTGTGCGCGGGTAAACGTAATCCGTGCCTGCTAGTACCCAACGCTCAACTTCCAGCTCTTCCATTAAGTAATCCACGGCAGGAATCGCTTGTTGATTTGGCGCGGCGCCGGTGTAGAAAACGTTTTTAGAAGACTCTTCCCCTTCATACTGTACTGGGTAGAAAAGAATGCTGTTGAGCTCTTCAAAGACAGGCAACATGGATTTACGTGATACCGATGTCCAACCACCGAACACCACATCCACTTTCTCTTTTTCGATAAGCTCACGCGCTTTTTCTGCAAATAGAGGCCAGTTTGATGCAGGGTCAACGACTACAGGCTCAAGCTTTTTACCTAGCAAGCCGCCCTTTTTGTTCTGCTCTTCGATGAGCATTAACACGGTATCTTTCAGTGTGGTTTCACTGATCGCCATGGTGCCAGATAGTGAATGTAGAACGCCGACCTTTATGGTCTCGTCAGCCGCAAACACTGATGCAGAAGAAAATGAAAGTGTTGTACACAGTGCAGCTAGCGATAAATTGAACACCTTGTTCATGATAGTACTCCATAATTGTATTTTTGTTATTCAATTACAGAGTTACAAGAAGAGTGCCAAACTCAATAAGTAACCATTAAAAACATAAGTGGTTGTATTAAATGGATTTAAAAATAGACCACACCAATAGCGTGCATAGCAACCATGTCACTATGTTTCATACTGGTGCAGTGACAATAAGAATGAACCAAGATGATACACAACCCTAGAGTGGGTACAAAAAAGCCCAATACATAGGTATTGGGCCTCTTAATGAATGCTATGGTTACGATACTTACTGTTGTCACTTTCAAGCTAGTCCGCAGCTTGGAACTCGAACTTTACTCTCGACTTAGATTTAAGCTCGTTACACTCACCATTACAAAAATAGCTCGCGGCACCACAGGCTTGAAGTTTCTCTAACTGGCTGCTGCACTCTGGGCAGAACCCTACTTTAGTAAAATGTGCCTGACAATTTTTACAGTGGCATTGTCCATCCCAGCCAAGCTCTGACTGACACTTAGGGCAGATATTTTCACTCATTAGTATTTCCTAATTCACGACTCTTTTTACAATCTACTACTGCTTGGATTTCGCTTGTTTGATTTGGTACATGTTCTTATCAGCTTGTGCGATCAACTGATCTAACCCCTGTGGATCTTTTTCACAAGCAAGACCTACACTCACTGAGAACTGCACGTCATTAATATAAAGGGCTTGTTGCAGTGTTTTCTCTAAACGGTGGTAGAAGTTGAGAGCAGTTTCTTGATCATCAAAACATGAGAACACCACAAATTCATCACCACCATAACGACCTATCTTGGCACATGCTGTGGTTGCCTCATCTAGAACTTCGGCAACCGCCAATAGCACATCATCGCCAAAGCTGTGACCGTAGGTGTCATTGATTGATTTGAATTTATCGACATCGACAAACAGACACGCCATCACCTTCTGTGCAAAACAGGTCTTGGCTAAGACCTTTTCAGCTTCATTGAACAAGGCACGGCGATTCAAGCAGTGGGTAAGAGAATCACGATTAGCGAAAAAGTTAAGCTGATTTTCCAACTCGTACTTTTCTAACGCCACCGAATATAGAGAAGCGAGCAGCTCTAAGATCTCAAGCTCGAATTCATGTGGCTCGGAAACATATTGGCTGTATATAGCGAAAGTACCAAGTACGTGCCCGTTTGAAGAAAGAATTGGCACAGACCAGCATGCATGAAGGTTAGCCTGGTTTGTTAACGCCAAGAAAGGTGCCCAATTGGGGTGTGCATTTATATTTGATACCATCACTGCTTTTTTGAGCGCAGCGGCCTCACCACAGGAACCAATCCCAGCACCAACACCGACCCCCTCTATCTGCTGATTATAGAAATCAGGCAAATTCGGAGCATATTCGAGGTGCAAAGTCTGAGACTCGGCGTTGAGAAGTAAAATTGAAGCCATACGCTGACCAAAAAGCTGTTCTGTAAGCTCAATGATCTTGCGGTTTAAGTCCTTGCGATCCATCCCAAGGGCAAGCTTCCGTAGCAAACTGTTGACTGCTCGGTGGCCTTCTAATAAAAATAGTTGTTCCATTCAATAACGCTTTCAATTATTTAATCGGGTACAGCCTGTTCTCATTCAAGAGTATTATTGGTTAATAATAACACACTTAATTACAACTACCCACAATCGAGGAACATTGGTTGATCTTTCGCTTTATCTACTTTGATCAGCGATCTACCCCAAAAAGAATATTTATATCACCACACACCGAAAGCATAAGTTACATATGCTGCATTTCAATTTTATACAGTTAATTATATTAAAAGTGACAAATAAAAAAGAAATAATCAGCACAAGTTATTTCGATCTATTACTCAAATCATCGAATTACATGCGTCAGCATTTCAATGTTTTGGTCATCTATCTGGGTCAACTTAACGGACAGCGCACCAAGTTCAGAGGTATTCCCAATGTGTGTGCCACCACAAGGAATGGTGATCTGGGTACCTGCGTCAAGTTGCCATTCCCAGTAACGAGAGTCTGTTAACGCCTCACCCTCTAACCTCATCGTAACCGCCGATGGTTGTGCTAACCAAACGGAAATCAGCTCATTAACATCAGCTTCAATGGCCTCAAGGTTCGCTAGCATGTCAGCAACGTTCAGGCCACGTTTCTTCAAGGTTTTACCCAAGCGATAAGTGTCTTTACACTGCTCAGGCGTTACAAAGCTGGTTACTTGGGCGTAGCTATTAAAGTCATAGCTGCCCAGTGGATCTTTGCGGTCTGCATCTTTGCGCCAATAGCTGTCAGCTAAGACCTTATTCAACGCTAAGAAGGCGACGTGTCCCGCGCTATGACCACGGCTAATGCTTGCTTGATACTCTTTATCAACCGATAACGATACCTGCTCGTTAATAGTTATCGTAGAAGCGGATGCAGGTAGCTGATGGACCACCACAAATACCCAACCCTCTGTATCTCGCTTAACAGGAATATCTGCTGCTACATAAAGTTTGCCAGTAGATTGTTCTATCGCACCCACTAAGCAATCATCAACGGTATATTGCAGGTCGCCAAAGTTAACAGTGCCTCTATCCGCTGGGTGATCTGGCCATATGTGGCTAACAGGGTGAAAAGGAGTCACATCTGTGATTAAGTAGGCTTTGCTCTCATCACTTTCAACATGCAGAACCTTTGCCTCAAGCTGCCAAGTCTGGTGGCAGAATTGGGTGATGGTCGGTGTGATTGCTGCTGGTGTAATCAAGTCGCTCGTTGTCATGTCGTTCTTCTTTTGGAATCTAGTCTATGTCGCTTACTGATAATTCCTCGCAAGGTGCGGTTATCAGATAACGTAAATTTTGCTTAAAAAAATACCCGAGACAGGCTCGGGTATCAAATCTATTCAAAAGGACTATTTACGTCCTTTAACCATGCTCATCATACGCTTACGTTTGCGTTCTTGAGAGATAGTTAACTTGTTCGTCTTAGCTTCAAATGGGTTTTCGCTGTTCTGGAATTGAATGCGAATTGGCGTACCCATGATTTCTAGTGAACGACGGTAGTAGTTCATCAGGAATCGCTTGTATGAATCTGGCAAGTCACGAACTTGGTTACCATGGATAACGATAATTGGTGGGTTATAGCCACCCGCGTGCGCGTATTTCAGTTTCACACGACGACCACGAACCATAGGCGGTTGGTGATCATCAGTCGCCATCTTCATAATACGAGTTAGAACAGACGTACCAACACGAGTTGTCGCTGACTTGTAAGCCTCTTGAACCGATTCAAACAAGTGACCAACACCAGTACCGTGAAGTGCAGAGATAAAGTGAATACGTGCGAAATCAACGAAACCTAAACGACGGTCTAGTTCTTTCTTAACGCGCTCTTTCACGTCGTTATCTAGGCCATCCCACTTGTTTACTGCGATCACGATTGAACGACCTGCGTTCAATGCAAAACCTAGCAAGCTCAAGTCTTGATCTGAGATGTTCTCACGAGCATCAATCACAAGTAGAACAACGTTCGCATCTTCAACCGCTTTCAACGTTTTAACAACCGAGAACTTCTCTACAGTCTCGTTGATGTTTTTACGACGACGTACACCCGCAGTATCGATCAGAACGTATTCACGCTCGTCACGGCTCATTGGGATGTAGATAGAATCACGAGTTGTACCAGGCATATCGTAAACAACCACGCGCTCTTCACCTAGGATACGGTTAGTTAGCGTTGATTTACCTACGTTTGGACGACCAATAATTGCAAGCTTGATTGGCTGATCTTGCAGACGCTTGAACTCTTGTTCCGCTTCTTCTTCAGTGAAATCAACCTGCTCAGCTTCTTCGTCTTCAAATTCTGTTAGATCGCTAATTTCACCCTGCTCAGCTTTAAGTGCTTCAGCAAATGGGTTTAGAGCAAGATCAATCAGTGCTGTAACACCACGACCGTGCGCTGCAGCGATTTGGTACATGTCTTCTACACCTAGCTGCCAGAAGTCAGCACTTGCTGCATCAGGGTCAATACCATCAACCTTGTTTACTACAAGCATTGAAGGCTTTTCTAGTTGGCGAAGGTGCTTCGCGATAGCAACGTCAGATGGTGTTAGACCAGCACGGCCATCTACCATGAACAGTACAACATCAGCTTCGTCGATCGCAGCTAATGACTGCTCTGCCATTTTAGTTTCAACACCTTCTTCGGTACCGTCGATACCACCAGTGTCGATAACAATAAACTCATGCTCACCAAGTTGAGCATGGCCATATTTACGGTCACGCGTTAAGCCAGGGAAATCCGCAACCAATGCATCACGAGTTCGAGTCAATCGGTTAAACAACGTAGATTTACCTACGTTCGGACGCCCTACTAGAGCAACAACAGGTACCATAACAACCTCTACAATTTCTTCTCTTAATGTAGTTATAGGTAAGCACTTGTTCGCAAGTTTAAACTCTTACCTATAACCACATGGTTTATTAATTTTTAACAACAAAACGGCTCCTGGCTGTTACCAACCAGGAGCCGACTGTGAATTATATCACGCTTTTATTGGCTAATCGTCAGTTTCTTTACATCGCCGTTGCGAGTCGTCACTAAGTAGCCTTCAGGCAGTTCAATTGGCGCTACAGCAAAGCCGCTGTCATCAACCAACTGCTGAGCAACAAACTCACCCGTTGAGCGATCTAACCAATGTAGATAGCCTTCTGTATCACCCACAACAACGTATCCGTTAATGATAGCAGGTGCTGTCAGTAAACGGTTTTCTAGCAATGGAGTGCTCCACAGTTCGGTACCGCTACGAGCATCTACTGCAACTACGTGATCCTTATCTGTTACAAGGAACAAACGGCTGCCGTCACTTGCTAAGTCAATCGCTGATGAGTAGTTGCGTTTCCAAACTGGCTTACCAGAGCGTAGATCAATGGCAATCAACTGGCCGTTAATGCCAACAGTGTACAAGGTACCACCCAGTACAACTGGCGATGCATCAACATCAACTAAGCGATCGATTTCCGTCGCGCCCTTTGGTGTACCAACTGGTTGTTGCCAAATCAACTGACCACGCTCAACAATAGCTGCTGCTAGACGACCATTTGCCGTACCCCAGAACACACCACCAGAAACCGCAACAGGAGCACTGTCGCCACGTAGCGTCAGGCTTGGAACTTCAGTACTGATTGTCCACTTCTGTTCACCGGTCTCTTGGTCTAGCGCGAGCATCATGCCGCGGCTAGTGTGAACCAATACCATATTGTTGTCAGTGGCAGGAGATGCAAGCACCTCACCGTTTACTGATACACGCCACAGCTCTTCGCCAGTCGATTCATCCAGCGCGATTACTTCACCATTTTCAGAACCCACAAACACTTTGCCGTAAGCAGCAGTTAAGCCACCAGACAAACGAGCCAGCACATCTTTCTCAAGGTCAGTTTTCCAGAGCTCTTTACCCGTTTCAGGATCCAGCGCTTTAACCAGACCTTCACGGCTTGCAACAAACACTTTGTCGTAAGCCAGCTCAGGCGTCAGTTTTGAAAAGTAGTGACCAACACCATCACCAACCGAGGTCGACCATTCCTGTTTAGGAGTGAACTCACTGTTTACCGTTGGTACTGGCGCCATGATTACGGTGTCTTCTTCACCCGCACAGCCAGCTAATAGGCCAAGAGCAATCGCACACAACGCCGCTTTTGGAAACATCTTCTTCATTCAAAGCGCCTTATTTAGCTAGGTCGTCAAGTTTGATTTGAAGCGTTTGGCTAGCATCAACAGCTTGCTGTGCTTCGGTGTAAGCACTGTATGCTGCGTCTGTGTCGCCTTTACGAAGTGAGATATCACCACGTAGTTCAGCCACGCGGCCTTTCCAAGACTCGTCCGTTACTGCAGCAAGATCAGACAACGCAGCATCAAATTCACCTTGCTCAGCTTTGATACGAGCAACACGGTAAGTCAGTAGTGGCGAAAGTGCCGCCTCCTTAGTTGCCGCTTTTGCCCACTCTAGCTGTTCAAGTGCTGCAGATAATTCACCTGCTTGTACTTGTACTTTTGCTAGCTGCATCGCTGCAAGTACTGAGTATTCAGCATCTTTGTTTGCGTCGATAAAAGCTTGAATATCAGATTGAGCATCAACGCCTTTTGCATCTAAAGCAGAGATCACTGTCGTGTAGCTTTCTGAAGCAGCTTCACGCGCCTCAACTACAGAATCTTGGTAGTAGCGCCAACCGAATAGACCACCTAAACCAATAACCGCACCGAAGATTACGGCTTTACCGTTCTCTTTCCACCAATCTTTAATGGCTTCAACCTGCTGCTCTTCGCTATCGTAAAGTTCCACTTCCTGTCCTCTTTAATTCTTTAAACGCCAGCATAGTGCTGACGTTATTATTCGTTATGAGCGTTTGCTCTAATGCTAATTAGATTAGCGCAGCTACTTTTGCAGCAACGTCTGCTTGGGCAACAACTTCTTGTTCACCACCAACCAGATCTTTCAATACCACAGTGTTGTCTGCTACTTCGTTTTCACCCAGTACCAGAGCAACTACAGCACCTACTTTATCTGCACGTTTGAATTGCTTCTTGAAGCTACCACCACCGAAGTGGCTCATTACACGTACACCTTCAACGGTATCACGTAATTGATTCGCTAATTGCATGCCCGCGATCATAGTGCCTTCGCCAGCCGCAACCATGTAAACATCAACACTGCGACGAACTTCTGTAAGCTCTAGCGTTTCCATCATTAGGACTAGACGCTCTAGGCCCATTGCGAAACCAACAGCTGGTGTTGCTTTACCGCCAAGTTGCTCAACAAGACCGTCGTAACGACCGCCGCCACATACGGTACCTTGAGCACCTAGGCTTTCAGTGATCCACTCAAATACTGTGCGGTTGTAGTAGTCCAAACCACGTACTAGACGCTCGTTAACTTGGTATTCGATACCAACGGCATCAAGAAGTTCACACAAACCAGCAAAATGTTGCTTCGACTCTTCACCTAAGTATTCAGAAAGTCGAGGTGCGTCACCTAAGATAGCTTGAACGTCTGGGTTCTTAGTATCTAGTACACGAAGTGGGTTTGTGTGCATGCGACGTTTGCAATCTTCGTCTAGCACATCAATGTGCTGTTCAAGGAAAGCAACAAGTGCTGTACGGTAGTTCACGCGATCTTCAGTAGAACCGATTGAGTTCAGCTCTAGACGAACGTGCTTGTCGATGCCTAGCTCACGCCATAGACGCGCCGTCATCATGATAAGTTCTGCGTCAACGTCTGGACCGTCTAGGCCAAACACTTCCACGCCACATTGGTGGAATTGACGGTAGCGACCTTTTTGAGGACGCTCGTGACGGAACATTGGGCCCATGTACCATAGGCGTTGCTCATCACGGTTAATAAGGCTGTTTTGGATGCATGAACGTACACAACCCGCAGTGCCTTCTGGACGTAGCGTTAGGCTATCGCCGTTACGGTCATCAAAGGTGTACATCTCTTTTGAAACAACGTCTGTCTCTTCACCCACTGCGCGGCTAAATAGGTTTGTTTCTTCAACGATAGGCATACGCACTTCGTTGTAACCGTGTGCACTCACCACGTTTTTCACTGCGTTTTCTACTTTCTGCCACAGTGGTGATTGAGTCGGTAGGCAGTCGTTCATGCCTCGGATTGCTTGGATATTTTTAGCCACAATATTTATTCCGTAATTTCTCACGACCAGGTGTTGATGCGAATAGACAACCGCACCTCATCGCGTTTTATTAATCTTCTAGGTTTTCTACATCAATGCGATTTGCTTTATCAAGCACTGATGCTTTTGCTCGAATCTTAGCTTCAAGCTGATCAACAAGGTCGTTGTTGTCAAAGCGCTCTTTCTGACGCTTACCATCTTCGTAAAAGGCACTCTTACGAGCACTACCCGCTAGGCCTAGATGAGATACTTCTGCTTCACCTGGGCCATTCACCACACAACCGATGATAGAGACATCCATTGGGGTAATTACGTCTTCTAGACGCTCTTCAAGCGCGTTTACGGTGTTAATAACATCGAACTCTTGCCGAGAACAGCTTGGACACGCGATAAAGTTGATACCACGCGAGCGAATGCGCAAAGATTTAAGAATATCGAAGCCAACTTTGATCTCTTCAACAGGATCCGCCGCTAGCGAGATACGTAGTGTATCGCCAATACCTTCAGAAAGAAGCATACCTAAGCCAACAGAAGACTTAACCGCACCAGCACGTGCACCACCAGCTTCGGTGATACCAAGGTGAAGCGGTTGATCAATCTGTTTTGCCAGTAAACGGTATGAACCTACAGCTAGGAATACGTCAGATGCTTTAACACTCACTTTAAATTGGTCAAAGTTGAGACGGTCTAAGATATCGACGTGACGCATTGCTGATTCAACAAGCGCTTCTGCTGTTGGCTCTGTGTATTTCTCTTGGATCTCTTTTTCAAGAGAACCACCGTTAACACCAATACGAATCGGAATATTCATATCACGAGCACAATCAACAACTGAGCGAATACGGCTCTCGTTACCGATGTTACCTGGGTTGATACGCAGACAGTCTACACCGTACTCAGCCACTTTCAGCGCGATACGGTAGTCAAAGTGAATGTCAGCGACCAAAGGAACAGAAACCTGCTGCTTGATTTGCTTAAATGCTTCAGCGGCATCCATAGTCGGTACAGATACGCGAACGATATCAGCGCCCACATTTTCCAGAGCTCGGATCTGAGCAACGGTTGCGGCTACGTCTGTTGTTCTTGTGTTGGTCATGGATTGCACAGCAATAGGTGCACCATCACCGATCGGCACATCACCCACATAAATACGGGTTGATTTGCGACGAATAATAGGAGATTCGTGTTGCATATTAACTCTAAGGTAAGGTTATTCTGGCTACTTTGCCTGAAGTATACCCAGAAAGGTCGACAGGTTCACTTGCAAATGTCATTGATACGCCTTCTGGCGCACCTAGAATCACTTTATATGGTGCAGTTCCTGATAGGTTTAGTGACTGACCCGCTTTTTTGATGCCAGTTGACAAGGTTTTGCCGGTCGCATCTTTAACTTGAATCCAACAGTCTGCAGTAAACTGCATCGTTAGCGCTTTGGTTGCTACTTCAGGTGTTGGCGTTGTTTCAGGAGCAGGTGTTGCTTCAACTGTTTCTAATTCAACAGCTGGTTCTGCGTCGACTGCTGGTAGTTCATCAGTCACGTCAAGTGCAGCTGAAGTATCTGCCGCATCACTGATTGCAGCAAGGCCTTCAGTATCTTCAATCACAGAAGCCGCAGCGTCGTTTTGCTCAGCTTCAATCACTTCTAAAGAGGCGAACTCAGGGTCCAGAGACTCTTCCACCGCAAGCTCTTCTGAACTTTCAGTGTTGGCCAGAGATTGAGACAGGGTGTCTTGTTGTTGATTCTGCCACCACCACAGTGAAGAGATACCGACGATAACTGCAAAGATACCCCAAGTGAGCAGCATAATACGGCTGTTGTGCTTTTCTGTTTTCGTCTTGCGAGAAAAGCTCAGCATTTCTTGATCTTCATGTTGAGCATCACCGGAATGGCGAAGCGCGTTCAATACCACTTTTTCATCAAGATTGACGTATTTCGCGTATGAACGGATGTAACCACGCATGAAGGTTGCGACTTGGTCTGACTCAAATTGGTTTTCTTCAATTTGTTGAATTAAAGAGATGCGTAGTTTTAGGCGATCCGAGATCTGCTTTTGTGTTAAACCAAGAGCTTCTCGTTGATTTTTCAGTAGCGTCCCCGCTTCTAGAGCTGGAGCGATCGGTTCTTGCGCTTGTGTGTCGTGTTCTGTGTTCATAGAGAGTGAACTTCTAAAATATTATCGCAGGTCGACGAGAGCGTTTTTTATTGTCGTTTAAGCTCATTCTAGCAACCCACTTATGTGGAATTTGTCCTGTTACCCAACTCATCAACCCTTAAAGACGAACGACATGCATTTTATTATTAGTGACGTTCTCAGGAAGCTAGTTTATCAAGTAGCCAACCTAAATAGACATATTGATGGTCAGTAACAAGCGAGCACTTAAATTAATTTAAGATTAGTTAATCATAAGCTAATGCCATTACAAGGCAAAAATACTTTCAACAAAATTTACCGTCAGCTCATGCTTTTGTCCAAAAATTGACGAAAAATGTAAGAAAGCGTGGGCAAGAAGTCCAAAAAATAGAAAACGAAGTCCCAAAAACGCAACAAGCCAGAAGTAAGACTTCTGGCTTGTTTAGATTCAAATCGCGTTTTAAACCGCTTTTACTTCAATCACACCACCGGCAACCAAGTTAGCTTCTGATGCTGCTTTAAGCATTTTAGTACGCTTAGTTCTATCGATAACATCACCAACCAACTGGCCACATGCTGCATCAATATCGTCACCACGCGTTTTACGAACCGTTACTGTGTAGTCGTATTCCATTAGCGTTTTTTGGAAGCGGTCAATACGAGAGTTGCTTGGCTTCTTGTATGGTGAACCTGGGTAAGGGTTAAATGGAATCAGGTTAATCTTACATGGCGTGTCTTTCATCAGCTCAGCAAGTTCACGTGCGTGGTCCATATCGTCATTCACATGATCCAATAGAACGTACTCTACCGTTACTTTACCGCGGTTAGCATTCGAAGAAGCAATGTAGCGACGAACAGACGCTAGGAAATCTTGGATATCCCAACGGTCGTTGATCGGCATGATTTGGCTACGAAGTTCATCGTTTGGCGCGTGCAGAGAGATAGCAAGTGCTACATCGATGTTATCTGTCATTTGGTCAAGGCCAGATACAACACCAGAAGTAGATACTGTTACGCGACGCTTAGACAGTGCGAAACCTAGGTCATCAAGCATGATCTCTAATGATGGCATTAGGTTTTTCATGTTAAGTAGCGGCTCGCCCATGCCCATCATTACAACGTTAGTAATTGGACGACGGCCTGTCTCTTTCTCTAGACCAATTTCACGAGCAGCACGCCAGATTTGACCCACGATCTCAGAAACTTTTAGGTTACGGTTAAAGCCTTGTTGAGCTGTCGAGCAGAATTTACACTCTAGCGCACAACCAACCTGTGAAGATACACACAGAGTCGCACGGTCACCGTCTGGGATGTAAACCGTCTCAACGTCTTGGTCGCCAACGCTCATCGCCCATTTAATTGTGCCGTCTGAAGAGTGTTGGGCTTCAGAAACAACAGGAGCAACAATTTCACAACGGCGTTGAAGTTTTTCACGCAGCTTTTTGTTGATGTTGTTCATGTTTTCGAAGTCATCGACACCGAAGTGATACATCCACTTCATCACTTGATCTGCGCGAAAAGCTTTCTCATTCAATTCTTCTGTGAAAAATTTACGAAGACCTTTACGATCAAAATCGAGTAGATTGACTTTAGCTGTGGTCATGATGCCTCTCAATGACGGAACAATAATTAAGGGCGCGAATTGTACAGCCTTTACGCATGTTCAACAAGGGCTGTAAAACCCTGTGTTTACTAAGACATTCAAACTTAAGTGATTAAAACTTGAACAGCCATATTTGTAAGCTGAGATTTAGCGGATTTGGGGCTAAATATCTAGCCTCCACAACTATGACAGAGATTCCCGACTACGCTCCTTCGTCACTATTCGGAATGACGACTAGACAAACTACCTCTAACTTAAAATCCACATACAAAAAAGGCCTCACCGAAGTGAAGCCTTTAGAGTCATTTGCTGTGTCTCTTATTGAGCTGGACGTGGGCAAATCTCAGATTCTGGGAAGAAGAACTCGATTTCACGAGCTGCAGACTCTGGGCTGTCGCTGCCGTGTACTGAGTTGTAACGCATGCTGATTGCGTAATCAGCGCGGATAGTGCCGCATGCCGCTTCTTCTGGGTTTGTTTTGCCCATAAGTTCACGGTAACGAGCGATTGCGTTTTCGCCTTCTAGTACTTGAACCATGATAGGACCAGAAGTCATGAACTCTTTTAGTGGACCAAAGAATTCTTTGCCTTCGTGTTCCGCGTAGAAGCCGCTCGCTTGCTCTTCAGTCAGATGAACCATCTTAGCAGCGATAATTTCTAGGCCTGCTTTTTCGATGCGGTGGTAGATTTCACCTACAAGGTTACGCTTAACTGCATCCGGCTTAACAATTGAGAACGTTCTTTCTAGAGCCATAGGGATTCCTTCACTTCATTTTTTGTTATTAAATACTGAAATTACAAAGATCATTCGATCTAAGGTAATCAATGAGCGGTATCGAAACACCGCTCACCGTTATTATTATTTTGCTTGGTCGATAAGAATTCGAGCCAGTGTGCGAACACCCATGCCCGTTGCACCTGCTGCCCATTTATCACTTGGAGATTTACGGTAAGTACCCGCGCAATCCATGTGCATCCAGCCTTTTTTGTAGTCATCTACGAAGTAAGACAGGAACGCTGCAGCCGTGCTTGCACCTGGAGTGTAATCACCCGTGCTAATGTTCGAAAGGTCAGCAAAGTTTGAAGGCAGCATGCCACGGTGGAAATCCGCAAGAGGCAGTGGCCATAGGCCTTCTTTCTCTTGGTTAGCCGCCGTTAGTGCTTGGTGAGCCAGCTCGTCATCAAAGCTCATTAGCGCGTGGTAGTCGTTACCCAGTGCGTTTTTAGCAGCGCCCGTTAGCGTTGCACAATCGATGATAAGCTCAGGGTTTTGCTCACTTGCGTACATCAGGCCATCAGCTAGAACTAAACGGCCTTCTGCGTCGGTGTTCATGATCTCAACTGTCTTACCATTCTTGTACGTGATGATATCGCCAAGCTTCAATGCACGACCAGAGATCATGTTCTCTGCACAACATAGGATAAGCTTGATACGCTTGTTCAGGCCACGCTCAATCGCAAGACCTAAACCACCAGTGATAGTCGCTGCACCGCCCATGTCCGCTTTCATTGCAGTCATGAACTGACCTGGCTTAATGCTGTAACCGCCTGAGTCGAAAGTGATGCCTTTACCAACTAGACAGGCAAATACCGGCGCGTTTTCGTCGCCTGTTGGGTTGAAGTCCAGTTGAAGCATTGCTGAAGTACGCTCAGAGCCGCGGCCTACCGCGTAGATGCCTTCCCAACCTTCAGTTAGTAGGTCTTTGTCTTTAACAATTTTTGCTTTAACTGTGCCTCCTGGCGCAACTGATTTGATGTATTCAGCTGCCATTGTTGCCAGTTGACGAGGTGCGACTTCTTCAGCCGTCTTATTGATAATGTCACGCGTCCAATCTGTAGCACGAATACGCGCCTCTAGTTCAGCTTGGTCTGCTTCTGGCAGTGCGTCCCACTCCAATGTATTCTTTTTCTTTGGTCCACGGTAACCTTGATTGAAAGCCCATACGCTTTCTAGGTCCCAACCTTCACCACTTAGTGAAACGAATGAAATACCTTGTCCGTCAAGTGTGCGACCTGCGCGTTGAACGGCACCAAGATCGTGGCCTTCACCAATGTGAATTGTCGCTCCTGCTTCCGAGAACGATAAGATAGCTTTTGCTCCCCACTGAGGCTGGGCAGCTTCTTGACTTAAAAATACTGACATCTGTGTAGACATGATTTCTCCTTGTCTGAGAACCACCTTGCTTGAGTGATCCTGATTATTTTTTATTAGCGCACTGATGTTAGCATTATGTAGAAGTAAAATGTCATTTTGATAAAAAAACGGACCATAAGGTCCGCTTTTTTTAGTAAGAATTGTTAACTTGGCTGCGTTTTATATGGGGTTGATTTCACTCCATAGCCAAATAATCGATGTGATGATTAATCCATCTCATCCATCCAGCACAAAATAATAGCCTCTAAGATCTTTTCGTTCGAGTGGTTAGGCTCGTCGTCAAACTCTTCAAGGTCTAATATCCACTGGTGCAGATCGGTAAAACGTACCGTTTTAGGATCAGTATCAGGGTACAAATCACATAGCTCAATTGCGATATCGCGAGAATCAATCCACTTCAAGCTCATAACACTTCCTTATATTTATCAGAGACACTTAGTCACTTTTATGATCTATATTCTAGGCCAGTTTTGTTAAACCGTTACCTCAGTCATGGCGACAAACACCATGACTGCAGAGAAGTTCTTAATGGTCTTCAGACGCTAGGTTCAACGTGTACTTTGGAATCTCGACAACAAGGTCTTCGTCAGCGACTTTCGCCTGACAACCTAGGCGAGATTCCATCTCTAAACCCCATGCTTTATCAAGCATATCGTCTTCTAGGTCATCGCTCTCTTCTAAAGAATCGAAACCTTCACGAATCACAACGTGACATGTTGTACATGCACACGATTTTTCACATGCGTGCTCAATACCAATACCGGCCTTTAGTGCAACATCAAGAACCGTCTCACCAGTTTTTGCTTCTAAAACAGCGCCTTCTGGACATAGATCTTCGTGAGGTAAAACAATAATCTTTGGCATGTTTATCTATTCTCTAACTATTAAATATTATCGACTGACTGACCTGACAGTGCAGCACGAATTGATTTATCCATACGACGTGAAGCAAAGTCTTGGCTCGCTTTGTCGGTATTCTTAATTTCTTGTTCAATGGCATCGGCATTGTCGCCGTTGCGGGCTTCAATCAGGGTTTCGATCGCCTGAAGAAGCTGCTGTTTTTCTTGCTCGTTAAGCAGCTCATCACCGTCAGCTTGCATTGCTGCAATCAGGCCTTCAATAACGCGATCCGCTTCTACACGCTGTTCTGCAAGAGCACGCGCTTGCATGTCTTCTTTAGCAAACGTCATTGAGTCTTTCAGCATGTTGGCAACTTCATCATCGCTCAGGCCGTAAGAAGGCTTTACTTGAATTTCAGCTTGAACACCCGTGCTCTTCTCCATAGCCGTAACCGATAACAAGCCATCAGCATCCACTTGGTAAGTCACACGAATATGCGCCGCGCCAGCAGCCATTGGTGGAATGCCTTTCAGAGCAAAACGAGCTAGTGAACGACAGTCATCAACCATTTCACGTTCACCTTGCACGGTGTGTACTGTCATTGCAGTTTGACCGTCTTTGAACGTAGTAAATTCTTGTGCGCGAGCCACTGGGATCGTAGTGTTACGCGGAATGATCTTTTCTACTAGGCCACCCATGGTTTCGATACCTAGTGAAAGTGGGATTACGTCCAGCAGCAACATTTCTGAATCAGGTTTGTTACCTACTAGAATATCCGCTTGAATTGACGCACCAATCGCAACCACTTCATCAGGGTTAATGCTGGTTAATGGCGTACGACCAAAGAAGTCTCCCACCATTTCACGTACTAGTAATGTGCGCGTTGAACCACCAACCATGACCACTTCTAGCACTTCATCCGCATCAACTTCTGCATCTTTTAGAGCACGACGACATGAAAGTAGCGTTTTCTTAACTAGAGGCTTGATGATCTCTTCAAACTCTTCACGAGTTAATGAACCAGACCAACCTAATACTTCAACATCAACACTTTCAGATTCAGACAAACCAATTTTAGCTTCCGTTGCTGCATCTAGAAGTGCACGGTTCTGCTCAGCAGTGAGCTCTGATAATCCAATTTGCTCTTGAAAGTGGTCAGCAACAAGGTGGTCAAAATCATCACCGCCCAATGCTGAATCACCGCCAGTAGCTAGAACTTCAAAGACACCTTTAGACAAGCGTAAAATGGAGATATCAAACGTACCGCCGCCTAAGTCGTAAACCGCGATCACCCCTTCTTTGCCAGAATCCAGACCGTAAGCAATCGCTGCCGCCGTTGGTTCATTTAGAAGACGTAACACATGAAGACCAGCCAGCTGCGCCGCGTCTTTTGTGCCAGCACGCTGTGCATCATCGAAATACGCAGGAACGGTAATCACCGCACCAGATAGCTCACCGCCTAATGTAGACTCAGCACGTTGACCTAGCGCTTTCAGAATATCTGCAGATACTTGAATCGGGTTCTTGTTGCCTTGTTCTGTACGGATCACAGGTAGACCATTGTCACTTTCTTCAAACTGATATGGAAGAGATGGGTATCGCTGCTGAATATCAGCCAGTGAGCGACCAATCAATCGCTTAACTGAAATAATGGTGTTTTTAGGATCAGTCTGTGCATTTGCACGAGCTTCATCGCCAGTCGTATGTGAGTCTGACTGATAGTGAACAACGGAAGGCAGAATGCTACGACCATCTTGATCAACGAGCGTGCTCGCCTCACCACTGCGCACTGACGCAACCAATGAATTTGTTGTACCTAAATCAATACCCACAGCAAGCTTATGCTGGTGAGGAGCGGCGCTTTGCCCTGGTTCTGCAATCTGAAGTAGTGCCATGGATGTGTCCTTGTTGTACCAACTAGCCGATCAAACGATCTTCAACTAGCTCGATTTCATTCTTTAATTTTGCAATAAACTTTAGCTTTCTTACTCGGTCTGCAGCTTCTAACCAAGCTTCGCTGTCGAGTTCTTGTTGGATAGCGCTTAATTGTTGTTTATACATTTTGCTAACCTTTCCTTCAAATGCAAACAATGCATCTTCCGGGTCAGAACTGTCGACGATATCTTCAAGCTCTTCACGCAGTTCCATTTGCTCCATAAGGAACATTGGATCTTGCATGGTCTGTTGCTCACCACGGATATCTTCACCATGTTGAACTAACAGGTATTCTGCTCGGCTAATTGGATTCTTCAGCACCTGATACGCGTCGTTAATTTGCGCGGCTTTTTGCACAGCTAGTAGGCGGTCTCGCTCAGAAGCTGTAGCAAAGTTATCAGGGTGGAATTGGCGTTGCAGATCTCTAAACTGAGAAGAAAGAAGGCTACCATCCAGCTGGAACTGAAGTGGTAGCCCAAATAATTCGAAATGATTCATTTAACGGTGGTCCTAAGTTTAGGCTCTTAAATCAGAGCCTAATTTTATTCTTCGCTCACTATAAACGTTTAACGATTCAATCGCTTATACGTTGAAGCTCTCACCACAACCACACTCGCCTTTCGCGTTAGGGTTGTTGAATTCAAAACCTTCGTTTAGGCCTTCTTTTACGTAATCAAGCTCAGTACCGTCTAGGTAAACTAGGCTCTTTGGATCAATGATGACCTTCACACCTGAATGCTCAAACACTTGGTCTTCTTCGTTAAGCTCGTCAACGAACTCTAGTACATATGCCATGCCCGAACAGCCAGTGGTTTTAACCGCTAAGCGTAACCCGATACCTTTACCTCGGTTATCTAGGAAAGCTTGAACTCGACTTGCCGCCGTCTCTGTCATGGTGATGGCCATACTACAACCTTGTGTTTTATATAAATTGAGAACTCAGGGGGAGCACAAAGGATGCTCCCAAATATTACTTATTTTGGAGGATTACTTAAGGAGACGATTAACGCTTCTTTTTGTAATCCGCAACTGCTGCTTTGATTGCATCTTCAGCAAGAATTGAACAGTGAACTTTCACCGGTGGCAACTCAAGCTCTTCTGCGATTTCAGAGTTTTTGATAGCAGCCGCTTCATCAATGCTTTTACCTTTAACCCATTCAGTTACCAGTGAGCTAGAAGCGATTGCGCTACCACAACCGTAAGTTTTGAATTTTGCGTCTTCGATAATACCTTCTGGTGTTACCTTGATTTGCAGTTTCATTACGTCACCACAAGCTGGTGCGCCAACCATGCCGCTACCTACACTTGGGTCCTCTTTATCAAACGAACCTACGTTACGTGGGTTTTCGTAGTGATCAATTACTTTTTCGCTGTATGCCATGATAGTTACCTCGAATCCTCTATATCCGTGAGATTAGTGATGTGCCCACTCAACAGTGTTCAGATCAACCCCTTCTTTATACATATCCCATAGAGGAGACATGTCGCGTAATTTGTTTACCGCTACACGAATTTGTGCAATCGCGTAGTCGATTTCTTCTTCCGTTGTGAAACGGCCGAATGAGAAACGTACTGAGCTGTGTGCCAGTTCATCGTTTAGACCAAGAGCGCGCAGAACGTACGATGGCTCTAGGCTTGCAGATGTACATGCAGAACCCGATGATACTGCTAGGTCTTTTAGAGACATAAGCAGAGACTCACCTTCAACGAAAGCAAAGCTCACGTTTAGGTTGTGTGGTACACGTTGATCTAAGTCACCGTTTACTGTTACCGCTTCTAAATCCTGAACACCTTTCAGTAGGCGCTCACGAAGAGCTAGTGCATGATCGAAATCTTTCTGCATGTCTTGCTTGGCGATAGCACAAGCTTCGCCCATACCCACGATTTGGTGAGTTGCAAGCGTACCAGAACGGAAACCACGCTCGTGACCACCACCGTGCATTTGCGCTTCTAGACGGATACGTGGCTTACGACGAACATAAAGTGCACCGATACCTTTAGGGCCGTAAATTTTGTGAGCTGAAAGTGAGATTAGGTCAACTTTAGTTTCTTTTACGTCTAGTGGGATTTTACCCGCAGACTGAGCTGCATCAACGTGGAAGATGATCTTGCGAGAACGACATAGTTCGCCGATTGCATTGATATCTTGGATAACGCCGATTTCGTTGTTTACGTGCATGATAGAAACAAGAACTGTGTCTTCACGCATTGCAGCTTGTAGCTTGTCTAGATCGATGATGCCGTTTGCTTCTGGCTCTAGGTAAGTTACCTCAAAACCTTCACGCTCTAGTTGGCGACATGGATCAAGAACCGCTTTATGTTCTGTTTTGCACGTGATTACGTGCTTACCTTTCTTCTCGTAAAAGTGCGCTGCACCTTTAATAGCAAGGTTATTTGACTCTGTAGCACCAGAAGTGAAAACAATTTCACGTGGGTCTGCATTTAGTAGGTCAGCAATTTGCTCACGAGCATTGTCTACTGCTTCTTCTGCCTGCCATCCGTAACGGTGTGAACGAGATGCAGGGTTACCGAAGTTACCGTCCATCGTCATGCACTGAACCATTTTTTCAGCAACTCGTGGATCGACTGGGCATGTAGCTGAATAGTCAAAGTAAATAGGCAGTTTCATTTTCTACTCCAATGTAAAAACTGACCGCTATGAGCGGGCATTAACACCGTGAGGTGCTGCACTAATCGTTGTAGTGCTCGTATTTTTATGTGCAAAACTATTATTAACAGCAAGATCAATATCTTGGCGATCGGAAATCTCTAAAACTTCGTTATCTTTCATCAGCTCACCGAGCGTAATATCGTTTAAGAAGCTGCTGATTCGGGAGCTTAAATCACGCCAAAGGGTGTGAGTTAAACAACGACTGCCACCTTGGCAATCTGCTCGACCGTGACACTTAGTCGCATCTACTGATTCGTCAACTGCTGCAATCACAGTTCCGACAGCGATGTCGCCCGCTTCAGCGCCAAGACGGTAACCACCACCTGGGCCACGAACACTAGCAACTAAACCAGCTTTACGTAACTTAGAAAAAAGTTGCTCTAAGTAAGATAACGAGATGCCTTGTCGCTCTGAGATGTCAGCCAGAGGAACTGGGCTTTTTTGCGAATGCAGTGCTACATCTAGCATAGCCGTTACCGCATATCTTCCTTTAGATGTAAGTTTCATATCACACCGTATCCACATTGTTTATGTGGTTGGAATCTTCCCATACCTGACTAAATTGGTCAAGTATTTTACCTGACTATTTTAGTCAGGTATTCATCCTTGCGATGAGTATGGCTTTTACTGGCTGTTTTTGCTCTTCTCGATAGAAGTCAAAATACCACGAAGCGTGTTGATTTCTTGAAGTTCTGGACGCGCACGACTAAACAGGCGACGTAACTTATTCATCACCTGTCCTGGTTTATCCTTAGAGATAAATTGGGTATCGATGATGACTTTTTCAAGGTGTTCATAGAACATTTCTAGTTCATCGTGACGAGGGTACTCATCTAGAGGCTGTGGCTTGTATTGGCTAGCCACCATATCAAGGTGGGCAACACGTACTTCGTAGCTCAGTGTCTGCACAGCCATCGCTAGGTTTAGCGAGCTGTATTCAGGGTTTGCAGGAATACATACGTGGTAGTGACACTTTTGTAGTTCTTCATTCGTCAGGCCTGTGCGCTCACGACCGAATACTAACGCCACTGGGTGCTTTTGACCTTCAACAGCAAACTTTTTACCACACTCACGAGGCTCAAGCATTGGCCACTCAAGGGTACGCGAACGAGCACTTGAACCGACAACCAAACCGCAGTCTCTTACAGCTTCATCCAACGTAGAAACGATCACTGCGTTTTCAGCGATGTCACCAGCGCCTGCAGCCAGTGCTAAGGTCTGCTCGTCAACTTCACACTGAGGGTCTACAAGAACTAACTGACTTAAACCCATCACTTTCATTGCGCGAGCTGCTGATCCGATATTTCCCGAATGAGACGTACCAACCAGAACGACTTTTACATTGTCTAACATGCTATATGACACCACTTTAAAAATAATCGCGAGATATTAACACATCGCAAAGTAAAATGGTCAGACCCTTAGTGTAATGTGAATCTAAGAGTTCAAAAAATAACCACTTCCCTTTTGGTAAAACTTTGGTATACTCGCCGCCGCTTTAAATTGTTCTTTAACATCTTGTGGGAAAAACCATATGCATCCAATGCTAAACATTGCGATACGCGCTGCGCGTAAAGCTGGCAACCATATTGCTAAATCTCTAGAAACAACTGATAAGATCGAAACGTCTCTAAAAGGTAACAACGATTACGTTACTAACATTGCTCAAGAAGCTGAGTACATGATCATTGAGACAATCAAAGCATCTTACCCAGAGCACAGCATTATTTCTGAAGAGAAAGGCCTAATCGAAGGTAAAGACTCTGACGTACAATGGATCGTTGACCCACTAGATGGCACCAACAACTTTGTAAAAGGTTTCCCTCACTTCTCTGTATCTATCGCTGTTCGCATGAACGGTCGTACAGAAGTTGCTTGTGTTTACGACCCAATGCTAAACGAGCTATTCACAGCTCAGCGTGGCGCTGGTGCTCAACTAAACAACGCTCGTATGCGTGTTACTCAACTTAAAGACCTTCAAGGTACTGTTCTAGCAACTGGTTTCCCATTCAAAGCTAAGCAACACTCTGAGTCTTTCATGAAGATCATCTCTGGTCTATTCATCGACTGTTCTGACTTCCGTCGTACTGGTTCTCCAGCACTTGACCTATGTTACCTAGCAGCTGGTCGTGTTGACGGTTACCTAGAACTAGACCTAAAACCTTGGGACCTAGCAGCTGGCGATCTAATCGCTCGTGAAGCTGGTGCAATCCTAACTGACTTCGCTGGCGGTACTGACTACATGAAGTCTGGTAACGTTGTAGCTTCTAGCGCACGTGGTGTTAAAGCTATTCTTAAGCACGTTCGTGAGAACGCAAACGAAGGTATGCTGAAGTAATTCAGGCCTTACGTTGATAGTCTCTATTTAATAGAGCGCTAAAAAATTCAAAGCCTCGCACATGCGGGGCTTTTTTGTATCTGTGGTTCAGGGATGCAGATTCGAGATTCGAGATTCGAGATTCGAGATTCGAGATTCGAGCAGAATAGCGCTCATGACATTAAGTGCAACTCACCTCGAACGTAATTTGTATTGAGTTTTCCTACAAAATGCAGGCATAAAAAAACCGCTAGTTGCCTAGCGGTTTTTCTGGTTTAGCGAAACGTATTAAGCCAAGGCTTATGGCATTTCGTCAAACTCTTCACCTTCTTTTTCCACTTGTGGTGGCATTAGGTGTTCACGCGTAATACCCAACTTCATAGCTAGTGCTGATGCAACGTAGATAGAAGAGTAAGTACCAACCGTAATACCCAGTAGAAGTGCAGTCGCGAAACCGTGAATCATAGCGCCGCCCTGAACAAACAGTGCGATAACTACGAACAAGGTTGTACCAGAAGTGATCAATGTACGGCTCAATGTTTGTGTGATTGAGCTGTTCAGTACTTCAGGTGCTTCGCCTTTACGCATCTTACGGAAGTTCTCACGAATACGGTCAAATACAACAATGGTATCGTTGAGGGAGTAACCAACTACCGTTAGCAAAGCTGCTACGATGGTAAGGTCGACCTCAATTTGCATTAGAGAGAATACGCCCAGCGTGATGATAACGTCGTGCGCCAGTGCAAGTACCGCACCTGCCGCCAAGCGCCATTCGAATCGCACTGATACGTAGATTAAGATACAGATAAGAGAAACCAAGATAGCAAGGCCACCCGCTTCTGTTAGCTCATCACCTACGTTAGGACCAACGAACTCGATACGACGCATTTCAACTTGTTCACCTGTGCCTTTCTCGATAGCAGAAAGGATTTGGTTACCAAGTGTCTCGCCTGCAACGCCGTCACGAGGGCGTAGACGAACCATTACATCACGAGCTGAACCGAAGTTCTGTACCGTTGCATCACCAAAGCCTTCAGCTTCAAGTGCACTACGGATATCAGGAAGGTGTGCTGGTTGCTCAAAACCTACTTCAATCAGAGTACCGCCAGTAAAGTCTAGACCCCAGTTCAACGATTTCGTTGCAAGAGTGAAGATAGCCGTACCAATCATCAAGATAGAAAGAACAAAGGCAACCTTTGACCAACGCATAAAGTCGATCATTTTGTCTGCTTTTAGAATCTGAAACATATTAATTCCTAGCCTTAGATCGACAGTTTCTTAACGCGTTTGCCGCCATACATCAGGTTCACGATACAACGTGTTCCGACAATAGCTGTAAACATAGAAGTCAGGATACCGATAGACAGCGTTACCGCGAAGCCTTTGATCGCACCAGTACCAACTGCAAATAGAATGATTGCCGTTAGAAGCGTGGTGATGTTCGCATCGGCAATTGTGCTGAATGCGTTCGCGTAACCTTGGTGAATCGCTTGTTGTGGACTGCGTCCCTCTCGAAGCTCTTCACGTATACGCTCAAAGATCAGTACGTTGGCATCGACCGCCATACCGACCGTTAATACGATACCGGCAATACCTGGCAGGGTCATGGTTGCACCTGGGATCATCGACATCACACCAATAATCAATACCAAGTTCGCCATTAGCGCAACGTTCGCAATAAGACCAAAGCTACGGTAGTAAAGCAGCGTAAATAGCATTACTGCAGCCATACCCCAAACCATCGCCATGATACCCATATCGATGTTTTGTTGACCCATAGATGGACCAATCGTACGTTCTTCAACAATCGAGATAGGCGCAATCAGAGCACCTGCACGAAGTAGAAGTGCCAAGTTATGAGCTTCAGCAGTAGAGTCAATACCAGTAATACGGAAGTTACGGCCAAGAGCTGATTGAATCGTCGCTTGGTTGATCACTTCTTCATGCTTAGTAAGAATCACTTTGCCTTCAGGAGTCTTACGACCGCTGTCTTTGTACTCTGCAAATACGGTTGCCATTAGCTTACCGATATTTTGACGAGAGAACGCAGACATCTTGCTACCACCTTCACTGTCTAGCGAGATGTTAACTTGAGGACGACCATATTCATCAACACTTGAGCTTGCATCTGTAATGCTAGAACCACCTAGGATAACGCGCTTCTTAAGCACCACTGGGCGACCATCACGGTCTTGCTTGATTTCGCTACCTGCAGGGGCACGACCAGAAGCAGCAGCGGCTAAGTCAGCACTGCTATCAACTTCACGGAATTCAAGCGTTGCTGTCGCACCAAGGATTTCTTTAGCACGCGCAGTGTCTTGAACACCAGGCAATTCCACTACGATACGGCTAGAACCTTGACGTTGAACCAAAGGCTCAGCAACACCAAGTTCATTAACACGGTTACGTAGAATGGTAATGTTTTGCTCAACCGCGTAGTTACGGATTTCTTGAAGGCGAGCCTCTGTAAAGCTTGCAACCAAAGAGAAACGGCCGTTAGATTCAGAATCTACGAACGTCATATCTTGGTGCTTAGATTGCAGTAGCGATTTCGCTTCAGCAAGCTGCTCTTCGTTACGTAGAATCACTTCAACCGCATCTTTGCCCGATGGACGAATAGCACGGTAACGGATTTTCTCTTCACGAAGTTCACTACGGAATGCTTCTTCTTGTTGACCAACCAGCTTTTGCATCGCCGCGTCCATATCCACTTCCATTAAAAAGTGAACACCACCACGTAGATCAAGACCAAGTTTCATTGGTGCAGCACCAATAGATTCAAGCCAATCCGGAGTTGAAGCCGCTAGGTTTAATGCAACGATAACGTCTTCGTCTAATGCTTCAGTGATAACATCACGAGCACTAATTTGAGAGTCTGTATCGTTAAAGCGAACAAGAATGGAACCGTTTTCGAGAGCAACGGATTTAGTTGAAAGGTTTTCTGCTTCAAGAGCATTGGTGACAGCATCCAGCGTAGACATATCTACAGAGGCGCCACGCGCCCCTGTAACTTGAACTGCCGGATCTTCACCGTATATATTTGGAAGTGCGTACAACGCAGCGATGGCAATGGTAAACACCACCATCAGGTACTTCCATAACGGATAACGGTTTAGCACAGCGAGGATCCTCTAGCTGTTTATAGAGATTTCAGAGTACCTTTTGGTAGCACTGCTGTAACGAAGTCTTTCTTGATAACTACTTCGTTGTTTGCATTCAGTTCGATAGCAACGTAGTCGTTGTCTTCTGCAATCTTAGTGATTTTACCGATCAGACCACCGCTAGTAAGAACTTCGTCGCCTTTGCCCATAGAAGCCATTAGGTTCTTGTGCTCTTTAACGCGCTTAGCTTGTGGACGGTAGATCATGAAGTAGAAGATTACAGCGAACATACCTAGCATGATAAGCATTTCGAAACCGCCGCCTGCTGGTGCACCTTCTGCTGCTGCGTGAGCTTGAGAAATAAACATTTAAAACATCCTCTATTTATATTTTCGTAATTGTTTGTCTAATTGGGTTGTATCCCTTTATTTTCAAGCCCCATCCCTCCGAAGAGAGACAGGGCTCGCAAAAAAGAAATACTAAGATTCTTTACCTAGTGGTGGCACTTCACGCCCCATTCTTGCGTAGAACTCTGCAACGAACTCTTCAAAGCGGTCTTCATCGATAGACTGACGAATGTCAGACATTACTCGTTGGTAGAAACGCAAGTTATGAATCGTGTTCAGTCGAGCACCTAGGATTTCGTTACAACGATCCAAATGGTGTAAATACGACTTGCTGTAGTTCTTACAAGTGTAACAGTCACACTCTGAATCTAGTGGTGTTGTATCGGTTTTATGCTTCGCATTACGGATCTTGATCACACCTTCAGTCACAAACAGGTGGCCGTTACGTGCATTTCGCGTTGGCATTACACAGTCAAACATGTCGATACCACGACGAACACCTTCAACTAGGTCTTCCGGTTTGCCTACGCCCATTAGGTAACGCGGCTTATCTTCAGGCAGTTGAGGACAAGTGTGCTCAAGAATGCGGTGCATGTCTTCTTTTGGTTCACCTACTGCTAGACCACCAACCGCGTAACCGTCGAAGCCAATTTCAGTTAGGCCTTTAACAGATACATCACGTAGGTCTTCGTATACACCACCTTGAACGATACCGAATAGTGAGTTCGGGTTTTCAAGTTTGTCGAAGTGGTTACGAGAACGCTCAGCCCAACGAAGAGACATCTCCATTGAGTCTTTTGCTTCCTTGTGTGTCGCAGGGTAAGGCGTACACTCATCGAAGATCATTACGATGTCTGAACCTAGGTCTTTTTGGATTTCCATCGACTTCTCAGCGTCCATGAAGATCTTGTCACCGTTTACAGGGTTACGGAAATGAACGCCCTCTTCAGTGATTTTACGCATCGCACCTAAGCTGAATACTTGGAAGCCACCTGAATCGGTCAGGATAGGACCTTGCCAGTTCATGAAATCGTGCAAGTCACCGTGCATTTTCATGATTTCTTGACCAGGGCGTAGCCATAGGTGGAACGTGTTACCTAGTAAGATTTCAGCACCTGTGTCTTTTACTTCTTCAGGAGTCATACCTTTTACAGTACCGTAAGTACCTACAGGCATGAATGCTGGTGTTTCAACGGTACCGCGTTCAAACTGAAGTTGACCACGACGCGCACCAGCGTTAGTTTTTTTAAGTTCGTATTTTAATTTCACGAAGCCTCCAATATGCCAGAGAAACAATCTGACTGTTAATTCAGAGCTTAAGTTAGCCTTAATACTCTATGAGGAGCGGTCGCGTATTCCTTGCGAGAGATTAGACAGAGACCCTGCCCGACTCCTAGCTTACTGCTAGCACCCGTAAATTCTTATTTATATCGCTTATAACCAGCTTAAATTAGCTGGTTTTCTTGTTGATGAACATCGCGTCACCATAGCTGAAAAAGCGGTATTCGCTCTTCACTGCATGATCGTATGCAGCCATCACATGGTCGTAACCTGCAAACGCACTCACCAACATGATAAGAGTCGATTCAGGTAAGTGGAAGTTAGTGATAAGGCAATCGACCAACTGGTATTCGTAACCAGGGAAAATAAAGATTTCTGTATCACCAAAGAACGGCACTAATTCTGTACCATTTTTCAGAGCGTCTTGTGCTGCACTCTCTAAAGAACGAACCGATGTTGTACCCACTGCGATAATACGTCCGCCACGAGCTTTCGTTGCCGCAACCGCATCCACCACTTCTTGCGGTACTTCAACGTACTCTGCATGCATGTGGTGATCGTTGATGTTGTCTACTTTTACTGGCTGGAATGTGCCCGCGCCAACGTGTAGCGTTACATAAGCGAACTCAACACCTTTAGCTTTCATGTCGGCCATTAGCTTGTCGTCAAAGTGAAGACCCGCTGTTGGCGCAGCTACTGCACCTGGCTTTTCATTATAGACCGTCTGGTAACGCTCTTTATCTGCGTCTTCATCCGGGCGATCAATATAAGGAGGCAGTGGCATGTGACCAACGCTGTTCAGAATCTCTAGAACGCTTTGATCAGATGTAAAATGGATTTCAAATAACGCATCATGACGCGCGACCATTTCTGCTTCGTACTCATCATTCTCACCAAGGAACAGCTTAGTTCCCGGCTTTGGTGACTTAGAACAACGGACATGAGCCAGAATGCTTTTCTCATCCAGCATACGCTCAACCAACACCTCAAGCTTACCGCCTGAAGCTTTGCGACCAAATACACGAGCAGGGATAACGCGCGTGTTATTGAAAACAACCAGATCGCCTGGTTCCACCAAATCTAAAACGTCCTTAAACGAACCATCAGTTAGGTTGCCGTTATTGCCATCTAATTTAAGCAGGCGGCTTGCTGTACGCTCTTCTTGAGGGTAGCGAGCAATGAGTTCATCTGGTAGGTCAAAGTGAAAATCTGAAACTTGCATTTTTCTGGTCTTGTTTGGTTGATGAATGAGTAGACGCGACTAAAAATTTCGCAGTGGGCTAGTATAGGCACACGAGCCGCAATAGCAAGGTTTACAGCAATGGATTATTGTTAGGAGGCGTAAAATTATGCGACTTAATCCGCTCTCCGATAAAATGAAATAGTTGTGTAAAACTCATTCAAAAATGCGCCAGCTCTCAGTTATTTTTTGGATAAAAAACTATAGTGAGAACAACAAATAAATAATAAGGAGGTTCGTATGATCAAGGTTGAAGATATGATGACTCGCAACCCTCATACTTTATTGCGCTCACATTCATTGGCCGATGCTAAGCACACCATGGAAGCGCTTGATATCCGCCATATCCCAGTCGTCGATGCCGATAGAAAACTATTGGGCGTAGTCACCCAACGAGACGTTCTCGCCGCCCAAGAATCTAGCCTACAAAACATTCCGCCAGCTCAATCTTTTACCCTATCAACTCCCCTAAATGACATCATGCACAAAAACGTTATGTCTGTAGAGCCTCGAGCAGGGTTAAAAGAGTCTGCTATTTACATGCAGAAACACAAAGTGGGCTGCTTACCAGTGGTCAGCCACGGCGAACTGGTTGGCATCATCACCGACAGTGATTTCGTTACGATAGCGATCAATTTATTAGAACTACAAGAAGACGCAGAGCCGGAGGAAGTCGATATTTAGGTAGCTTGCTTTACTAGGGCATGTTGATCTTTCGTGAGTATTTTTTTGAACAGCATGGTAAAGGGTTATAATTTGCTTCGCCAAAAGTAAAACCATAACCAATGCCAAGAACGATGCTTGGCTGATATTCGCTGGGAACTGGTACTCTAAGTTATGAAAAGTACAGATCGTATTTACGATAAAACTGAACATCGAATGACATTTGAAGGAATACTTTATCGAATGAGAACAGGTATTCCTTGGCGAGATCTACCCTCTGAGTTCAGAGTACCGTTTACAGAAGATTTAAGTTTTGGTCAAAAAAAAGGTTCATCGCGGCTTTCCGGGGAAAGCCGCTTTTATCTTCAAGAAGAAGTAGTCTGTATCTCGATACCCATATCCCATTCGCTTGATTAGTTTTATCTTGTTGTTTATCCCTTCCAATGTGCAKGTGTTAAGCGGATAACTTGCCGATGCGATAATGCCGTGAAGATAAGGACTCAGTTTTCGTGCGAACTCTTGCAATGGCTTAATTCCACTCTCCTGTACTTGTGCCCACCACACCTCCGTTAAGCGGATAACTTGCCGATGCGATAATGCCGTGAAGATAAGGACTCAGTTTTCGTGCGAACTCTTGCAATGGCTTAATTCCACTCTCCTGTACTTGTGCCCACCACACCTCCCAGAGCCCTTTTGCATGTACTTCTGATTCACAATACCAAAGCTCTTTGAGTTGGGCTCCGAGTATATAAGTGGTCATTAAGTCCTTATTGATATTCAATATTTCTGTAAGATAGCTATCTTGTCGTCTATTTAAGTTACCTCTATTTTTCAACAACACCCAGCGTGAACGCTTCACCCATTGCCTCACTTTTTTATCTTGCTTGAGTTTGTTGGCTTGGTCGACTCTGACTCTATCCATCACCTCACGGCCGAACTTAGCGACAACATGGAACAAGTCGTAAACGATTTTTGCGTTCGGGCAGTGCGCTTGAACTTCAAGATCGAAAGCCGTATTCATGTCCATCGCGACGGCTTCGATATTTATCCCATGCTCACCTAGCTGCTCGAAGAACGGCCGTATGTCTTTGCGGCTACGACCTAATCCTATCCAAATGACTTGGTGAGTCTTTGCGTCAGCGATGACCGTGGCATATCGATGTCCTTTAAAGATCGCGAACTCGTCCATGACGAGTTGCCTTAGCTCTTCCCATTTCAC
>NZ_JAKEUQ010000050.1 GCF_022397955.1 Vibrio sp. Isolate32
ACCATCATTTCCATTGGTAACCTACGCTTTCGAATAGTCGCAACCCCAGATTCTTGGAGGCACTGCTCGATGAGTTCAGGGGACAGCAGATCTGATAACCCTGAGAGCTGTTCTGGAGAGAAGTTATGGACTTGGTTTAGGGCTTGTCTAAGAAACATAAAAAAATCCGAGTGTTAAAGAAACACTCGGATTTTGACATCCTTGGAGGATCGTTCAACCAGTCATTTTTACTTAACTGATCGGCATTAAGCGTATATCGCTGGCTTTTTTTGATTATGGGTTTCGCACTAGTCGTTAACCGTTTTTAGGCGGTACAAATGCGGTTAGTTCAAGGGCTGGGCCTGTGTATTTCTCAATCTTCACAAGTGCAGAGTTCGCGGCACAGCCGTTTGCTAAGCGTGAAGTAGGAATATCCAATGTCAGGACGTTACAGCCACCGTTCTTACAAAGACCGGTTTCTTTGTCTAGGTCAGGCCAACCACCTTCATGGATACATACCGCTCCTTGCTTGATGCCGTCAGTCACTAATGCACCCACCAAGACTTGTCCGCGCTCGTTGTATGCACGAACAAGGTCACCCGTTTTGATGCCACGAGCTTTCGCATCTTCTACGTTAATAGAGATAGGCTCACGATTTCCAATTGCGTATTCTTCACGAATCTTCGCGTAGTTGAACTGGCTATGCAGACGGTGCGCAGCGTGCGCTGTCATCAATTGAAGTTCATCACCTTTCGCTTTACCAAAGAATTCCGTTGGCTCAATCCATGTTGGGTGAGCAGGACAATCAGCAAGCTTGTAGCCCTCGATCGTTTTAGAGAAGATCTCAATCTTGCCGCTTGGTGTACCTAGTGGATTCATCACTGGATCTTTTCGGAAATCAGCGTGACGAACAAATTGCGCCGCCTTCTTATTGAACTTCATTTCAATCAGCTGGTTGTCATCCCAGAACTTACCAAACTTCGGCATACGAACACGTGCTTTCTTACCTGCCTTCTGAGCTTCATCATAGAAGCCTTTCAGCCACGCCATCTCATCTTTGCCTTCGGTAAACACATCACGGCCACCGGCTTTGATCAATTCAGACATATCCGCAAAAACATCAAAGTCATTGCGTGCTTCACCTTGTGGCTCAACAACTTGCTTCATCGGCACTAGGTGCTGGTTACTGTAGTCACCCGTCATCGTCATATCGTTACGTTCAAATGACGTGGTAATTGGCAATACAATATCGGCGTGCTTCGCAGCGGCTGTCCAGTAGATCTCGGAAATAACTACTAGCTCAGGTTTTTGCCATGCTCTGATCAAACGGTTGGTGTCTTGGTGGTGCGTAAAGTTACCGCCGCCCGCCCACCAGATCATTTTCACGTCTGGGAACGTTAACTCATGACCATTGTGCATGTATGTTTGACCTGGGTTTTCTAATGCTTCTGTTATACGCGCGACAGGGAAGCTGTTCACTGCACCAGATACAGCCCAGTCATTACCGGCAGAAGAGCCGCCGCCAATAGACGCTGAAATCGCAGGTAATACACCCGCATCACGAGTTGGGTTACCACCATTAGAGTAGTGATAAGACAGGCCAAAACCACCACCTGGTAAACCGATTTGACCTAGCATTGCCGCTAGCGTTACTACCATCCAGTGACGTTGCTCACCGTATTGTTGGCGTTGAATACCCCAACCCGCCATCAGCATAGTGCGGTTTTGACTAAAGATATCAGCAAGCAATTCAAGCTGTTTCGCAGGAACGCCGGTAATCGCTTCAGCCCAGGCTGGTGTCTTCTCAACGCCGTCCTCTTTACCCATCAGGTACGCTTCGAATTTATCGTAACCTGTCGTGTATTTGTTTAGGAACTCGACATCGTGCTTACCATTTTTAACCAAAGAGTGTGCAATACCCATCATCATCGCAACGTCTGTCATTGGACGAGGCGCAATCCATTGAACTGCATCGCCAAAGAACTCGATTGTCTCAGAGCGCATTGGGTCAATTGCAATGATCGTCTTGCCAGACTTTTTAAGCTGGTGGAAGAACTCTAGGCCAGAGCAATCGGTTGAGCTCCACGCAATTTTAAGTGTGTTCAGCGGGTTCATACCCCAAAGAATGACAACGTCAGAGCTTTCTAGTACAACTGGGTGCGTTGTTTGTTGCTCGTATACTTCAATAGAGCCCATAACGTGCGGCATGATGACTTGTGCAGCACCCGTAGAGTAGTCACCTAAGTGGCCTGAATAACCACCAGCCAAGCTCATGTAACGCTGCAATAGTGTTTGGGCTTTGTGTAACACACCACTTGAACGCCAACCGTAAGAGCCCGCAAATACTGACTCAGGACCATTTTCTTTACGAATTCGCATGTGCTGTTCATGAATAAGCTTATAAGCTTCACCCCAAGAAACTCGAACATACTCATCATCACCACGAACCCCCGTTGGCGCTGATGGGTTGTCTAAAAAGCCTTTACGAACCATTGGGTACTTAACACGCGCTTTGGTGTGTACTTGGTCTGGACCTGTCGTTTGAAGGCTGTTTGGAACCGTTTGAGCAAGTGCGTTGGTTGTTGACACTAGCTTGCCGTCTTTTACTTCACACAGCATGGGGCCCATACGACCTGCTGTTAGTACACCTTTACCACGCTTGTTTGCAGCCGACGCTGTCATTGGCGTTAGCGACGTAAATGCAAGCGCACCAGCTGCCATGCCCGTTCCCTTAAGGAATCCGCGACGAGTAATATCAGTCATAATTATTTCCCTTTGTTTCTTAGTGGCCAGCCACATCTTTTGCGTGGTTTTGGAAGTATTTAGTCAGTAGTTCTAGATCTTGGTCAGAAATATCAGTTCGCTCGCCCATGCCTTTTGCAACTGGGCCCCAAGCATTAACGGTGAAGTGGTTTGCGCCAATTTTCGCGTGACATGTTGAGCAGTAAACATTGTCGAGTTCTTCCGCGTATTCCCAGATTGGCTCTAGTGAATCCAGTACAGGTGCATCAATGGTTGCGGTTAGAACAGCTGGTCGCCATTCATTACCATATTCATCAGCCTTGAAATCACCAACGTTAAGGCTCGCTTGCCCTTGTTCGGTAAGCATTGCAACAATCGCTCGCTGACCACTGCCGTAGTACAGCACTTGTTCTGCACCTTTCATTTGATATGCATGTAGATCAACAGTACGTTCTGTACCTTCACTACTTTTCACATCTAGACGTGCTGTAGGGTTAATCGTGCCAAGCTCACCAATATCGATAGTTTCAGCTGAGTAAACCACCTTAGCTTTAGGGTCAGTTTTCTCGGTGAATGCCATCAAGTTGTCGAATGCCTCGCTGTCCATTTCAGGTTCTGGTGCAAAGTGCGCGACACCCTTGTGACAATCGATACAGGTTTGGTTATTTTCTTGCCCATATTCGTGCATTTTTGCCGCATTTTCCGACTGTTCATAGCTATCCATTGCGTCGAAGGTATGGCAAGAACGACAAGTAGCAGAATCACTTTCACGTAATTGAGCCCACACCGTTTCAGCCATCACCATACGGTGCTCTTCGTACTTATCTTCTGTATCAATTTTTCCAGTCACGAACTCGTGGTAGATATCTTTTGAAGCACGGATCTTGGTGATTACGTAGTCAACTGGGTCAGAAGGAATATGGCAGTCGGAACATTCAGCACGAATACCTTTTGCATTACTGAAGTGGATTGAGCCTTCATACTCTTCGTAAGGAATTTGCATAGTGTGACAAGAAGTACAGAACTCAGTACTAGAGGTGTAACGCATGATGGCTGCAGTGCCGCCAAGCGTTAACCAACCGATACCAATGCCCACAGCGGCAATAAGAGCGATGTATCGTTTTTTAATAGACATATTTAGAAATCATCTTGAACAATTAGTAACAATTGCAAATAGAATAATACTTTAGGGTTAATCACTATTGATTCACGTCATAATTTGCCTTTATTGATAATAAAGAAAACTAACAATGAGACCTAAACACAACCGAACTATATACATGACTACGCAATTATTTTTAATCACATTCACTAAGCGAACGAAATGGGTCGTTCTATAAGATTAAGAGAACAGTATCGACGTCGAAATCAAGCGGAAAGAAGATTAGAATCAAGATAAGAAATCACAAAGACGCTTACACTATCCGCAAATTGATGCCACCGAATAAGTTATGAGCCAAACAGAATTCCAACAAAAAATAGTGAGTTTCACTTCGATTGAACAAGCGCTTGATTACTTTGAAATTGGCTTTGATAGCAAGTTCATCGAGCAAAATAGAGTCGAACTTATGAAACGCTTTAATGGCTATCTGATCCTGTCGAAACCTGACGATTGGTTTTCTGGAAGAAGAGCCCTGAAAAATGCCTACTGCAAGGTGCAACGCAGTAAGTTAGATCGTTATACGCGTTCGGCTTGCCGAGGCTGCACAACTTGCCAGCGTCGATAAGCATAAAGTGCCGTTAAAAAAGAGAGCTCGGAAATAGATAGTTGAAATAACATCTCATTACGATTTAGTTAGTAGTTTGCTCGAAAAAAAGTGTGCTAGTCTTACGACAACTCAACTACGAGATAACAACTACAATGAAAATTTTCAGCAATTTCGAAAGCGGCAACATTCACGTCGTTTCAGCAGATTCACCACAAAACATTCAACTGACTATCCCTGCAGACAACCAAACTGAAATCTCTCAGTGGTTCCACTTCCGTTTAGAAAGCGATGCTCAACAAGCACACCACTTTGAAATCGGTCAACTGGCAACGTCTGCATACCCTGAGGGCTGGAAGGATTACGATGTAGTTGCATCGTACGACCGTGAAGAATGGTTTCGTATCCCATCTCAGTTCGATGGTGACACGCTGAGCTTTGACATCATTCCTGAGCACGATTCAATGTACTTCGCGTACTTTGCCCCATACTCATACGATCGTCACCAAGATCTTCTACACAGCGCGCAAACGCACCCAGCTTGTAAGCTTGAAACTCTGGGCCACACGCTAGACAACAATGACATCACTTTGCTAACCATTGGTGAGCCAAGTGAAGAGAAGAAAAACATTTGGGTTATTGGTCGCCAACACCCTGGCGAGACTATGGCTGAATGGTTAATCGAAGGCCTGTTGCAACGCCTGCTTGATGAAACGGACACCGTAGGTCGTTCACTGCTAGATAGCGTTGTTTTCCGCGTTGTTCCTAACATGAACCCAGATGGCAGCATCCGTGGCCACCTACGTACCAACGCGATTGGCGTGAACCTGAACCGCGAATGGCAATCACCGTCTATGGAACGCAGCCCAGAGGTATTCCTTGTGCGTGAGCGCATGTTAGAAACTGGCGTTGATATGTGTTTAGACATTCATGGCGACGAAGCGATTCCATATAACTTTGTGGCGGGTAGCGAAGGCACACCTTCTTACGACGAACGTATCGCGAAGCTAGAGAACCACTTCAAACAAGCACTGCTAACTATCACGCCAGAGTTCCAAGATGAGTTTGGTTACGATAAAGACGAACCAGGCAAAGCGAACATGACGGTTGGTACCAACTGGATTGGTGAGCAGTTCAAATGTTTGGCGTACACGGTTGAGATGCCATTTAAAGATCACATCAGCCACGCTGACGAACTTTACGGCTGGTCGCCAGAACGCAGTGTCGCGTTTGGCCACGACATGCTAGCGGCAGTTTGGGCAACAGTAGACGAATTATAAAGTGAACTAAGCGCCTTGTTTGTCCCTGTATCTAGTTTGATAGATAGAACAAAGCCCGGCACTTGTGAAAGTGCTGGGCTTTTTAATGTTTGCCTATGATTAACGATTTATCGAGCCACTTAGCTCTAGACGCCGTTATGCGACTCACAGGCTCGCGAAAAAGATTGGGTATTTCTTCCTGATGTGTCTTTGCTCAGACACCATATCTTTAAAGCTTGGCCCTTGTGATAACTGAACGACCACTTCATCGCCTTCTTGGCGTAACACAGCACCGCTAATAGCAACACTATTGTTATCATATAGCCTCAAAGTACCTGCCATCGAGAAGCCACGATATACAGGGATAATGTTACGCATCATAAGGCGAACACCCTTTTCAGAAACCTCACTGACGTGAAAAAGCTCACCCTTCATTCGCATCACCGGACGAGCCTTGTGTGGATACTTCAAACGGTAATATTTGCGCTTTTGAATGAATGACTTTTCACTCATCTGTGACTCCCTGTCTCTGTTTATTCGGTCAAGCAATAGACTTTAGCTTCAATTGGTCTCAAACAAACACATTCACCAAATTGATAGCTGATTATTATATCGACTTTCCGAGCTAATGCTTTAGAGATCTATACAGAGAAATAAGGTTTGCTTAGCATTCAGTAGAAAGTGAGAACTGAACCGATAGCTAAAAAACCAATTCTTCGCACCGTACCCTAAAGCTGAAACAACGCCAACTGAATGCTGAAACCCACAAATAGAACACCACACACAATGTTCATCATTTGCGAGGTACGCTTTTGAACCAATAAGCGTTTAAAGGTATCTGCCATTAAAATAACAACCAAGAACCACATTGAAACGACCATCGCCTGAATCCCGCCAAGAATCAGGCTGTCGGACACAATTGCGTCTGTAGTAACAAATTGAGGGAAGATCGATAGGTAAAAAAGGACGATCTTCGGGTTAAGTAAATTAGTGAGTAGTCCTTTAAAAAACTGACTATAGAGTTTGCTCCCGGATGCACTCACGACAGAAAGCACGCCCTCTTTAGCACGTAATGCTGCCCGAAAGTGGTTGTAGCCTAACCAGAGCAGATACAAAACACCCGCCCACTTCAGCCCATCAAATGCCATTGGCGTTTTCGACAGTAATAGACTGATACCATTCGCAGAGATAAAGGCATGGAAAAAGAAACCACATGACACACCCAACACATTCACAAACGCGAACAGCTTCCTTTGAGTCAACGCTGTGCTTAGCACAAGCAATGCATTGGGTCCTGGAATAATGGCAATAAAAAAAACAATAACAATGAACAGCCAGATACTATCCCAACTCATTTTGTTCTCATACAGTGAAGGTTTTTAGGGCAGACATTGTACGTCCAATTGATACCATTACAATATGATAAACGCTTAATTCACTCGTATGTCTAGCTTACAAAAGTTGCGCATATGATAAATATGTTTATCGTGAAGCAAACAAAACTGATTCTCTAACATTTCTAGCCCTGTTAGACTCCACCTCCCTTTTTATACTTGGTTCATTTATGTCATTTGCTAACCTAACCCTCAACACAAAAACCGTTGCCGCTCTCCCGTCCCAATTCGATAAACCGACTGAGATCCAACAAGCGGTCATTCCAACGATTGTTTTAGGGAAAGATGTGCTTGCATTGGCTCAAACAGGTAGCGGGAAAACATTGGCATTTGGCTTACCTTTGCTCAATAACATCGACCAAGATTCGAATAAACTGCAAGCGCTTATCATCGTTCCAACACGCGAGCTAGCGTCTCAAGTGACAGAGTCTTTACAACCGATTGCAACTGCCCTGCGTATCAAAACGGTAACGCTGACGGGCGGTGTGAATACTGATGAGCAACTGCAAAAATTATCCACTAAACCACAATTAGCCGTCGCCACACCAGGCCGTCTACTTGCTTTAATTAAAAGTGGTGAATTAGAGTTAGCTCAATGCACATCACTAGTTTTAGATGAAGCCGATCGATTGATCGACATGGGCTTTTGGCCAGATATTCAAGCGATCACCGCAGCTCTGCCAACTAAGCGCCAATCACTGTTATTCTCTGCAACGCTTCCACCTGAGTTAGTCAACCAAGCTGAAACGCTTTTATCGACCCCAGAAAAGATCACGACTCATAAAGAAAACAGCGTTGTAGAAACGATTGAAGAAACACTGTATCTGGTAAACAAAGGCAGTAAAGCTCAGGCATTAATTGCCCTGCTCAATCAGAACCCGTGGCCACAGGTATTAGTGTTTCTTGGCGCGAAAGACAACGCAGACGCACTAGCCAAGCGATTAAACAAAGCCAAAATCAGCGTGAGTGCATTACATGGCAACAAGAGCGAAGAAGAACGAGCACAAGCATTAGACAGCTTCAAAAATGGTGATACCCGTGTACTTATCGCGACCGATGTGATGGCTCGTGGCATCCATATTGATCAACTGCCTATTGTGATTAACTTTGAGTTACCACCTCATTCAGCAACTTATGTACACCGCGTTGGAAGAACGGCGAGAGCAGGAAGTACTGGTTGTGCAATCTCGCTGGTTAGCCACAGTGAAACTGACTACCTCACTGCCATTCGCGCTTTAACCAATAAAGCACTGCCCCTACAGTCATTGGAAGGCTTCCCAGTCACAGACAAACCAGCATCAGAAACAACCGCTCGTAAGCGCCCACCGAAAGACAAAATGGCAAACCGCAGAACGGCTAAAAAGAAGAGCGTAAAACAGTTTAAGAGCAAATCGAATAGCTCTAGATCCAATAGCGCTAAGCCAACGAGATCAAAGTAGCGCAATAGCAACGATTCAGCGTCTGTCCCCGCTAGTTCCCAAACTTAACGACGGTCATTTTAATTAAATTCAACCCAGAGTCTTCTGGGCTTTTTTCGCTTCAACCACCCACTTTCTGATGCTAAATATGATACTAATGCTATTCACTAGATGACATTTTTGTGAATTACGAAGGCAAGGTATTGATTCTTGGTTGCTCAAAAAAAATACTTTCTGATCACGTTGACGACCCTATATCTGGCAACTAGATTTTTCTATTAGTGTCTAAAATCAGGAGGTCATTGAAATGAAACGTGCTAGCTCTACATATCGATTACAACTGATTAAGGAAGTGGCAACTCGCCGAGATCGTCAACGTTCTAATGACCCGATGGCAAACTACATTCAAACTCTAATCGACAACAAAGATGACTGTGATACTTCAGTTGAACGCAACCAAAGATTCAGTGGAAACCATTTTGATGAACACATTGGCGGCTGGGTTAGCGATCATTGGGGTAGTAAATAAAAGCAAGAAAAAACCACCAGCTTTGATGCTGTAGAATTAATCTCCGCATTAACCTATCATCTGCAACAACTTCGAAGTGGTCGATAAAGCATTTGAAGTCGTGAAAGAAGACGGTGCGATGGAAACGACCATGAAAGACGAACTCAATCAGTTACTCGATATCATCAAAAATGCTGAGCAGGCTTGTTACGATGCTGGTGACGTCGAGGTCATCACAAACATAAAGATTCACAGCAAAACCACCGCAGCCGATGATACATTTTGCACGTATCATCGTGGTGTAACGAAAGCGAATCATATGTTTATTTCAGAAAGCTGAGCTTTAAGAAAGACTCTGAAGAACCAGTGGTGTTATTGAAAAGGCATGTCCGAAAGGTGAGAAAGGATTTCCATTCGTTCTTCTTCTGACATCGAATGCCAATCTCGCGGAGCCTCTTCAGGGTCATCTTTTGCCCCAATCGGTTTACGATCCAGCGCTTTGACTGCCTCTTTTTTGAGTTTTACGTTCTTTTTATTCATACCAACACCACTCCTTCAGGTACAAAGGTACCTATCTTTGTATTACGCCCCAACCATTATGTAAACTAACAGTTACTGAGGAGTTAAATAAAATCTTGATACTTCCTCTTTAGCCGAAAAGATCTCTTTGGGGACTTGTACTTCCCTCTTCTTCTACCGGCTGACCAACCAAGTTGTTTTGCTTCATTATTTTTCTTCTGTAACGCTGACGACATAGCTTGATGACGTGTAATTGCTCTGCGGGAGTCATCGACATCCAACTAAAACGTTCATCTCTTTTTCTCATACACCCATTGCAATAACCTTTGTCATCGCTAGAGCAAACCCCAACGCAAGGGCTTGGAACTTGGAAAAACTCTAACTGCTCCACCACGCCTCCTTACACATTCAAAATTACGCTTACTATCTCAAAAATAAGCGATTAATTTGTCGCCTAGCTCATGAAACCCATACTAAACTATGACCTCATACTGACACATATAGTGTTTTGTAAACTATACTTTGAACCCATCAAGTTACAGATTTTCGGTAACTTCGTTTTTCCTTTGGAGCCTTATAATATGAAGTTTAGTTCAAAAAAATTACTAGCAGTAGCCGCTTTACCTATGATGCTAGCAGCATGCACAACAACAGGTGATGACGCGATGCAAGTAACACCAACCGATCTACAGCACCATAATTGGGAACTTGCGCAAATTGATGGCAAGGACATTGAGAAAAGCGAACACCAAGAGACACCTCGCCTAGAAATCGGTGAAAAGATGACTGCAAACGGCGTAGCCGGTTGTAACAACTTCTTTGGCCAAGGCGAACTGAAAGACGGTCAATTCCGCATAAAGCAAATGGGCATGACTATGAAAATGTGTCACGGCTCAGCGATGGAAATCGAGCAATCAGTTTCTGCTACTCTAAGTGGGTGGAGCGACGTAACCCTAACAAAAGATACGCTAGTACTTAAAAACGATGTACACACGCTAACGTACACAATTCGTGACTGGGTAAACTAATCTGTCATCGACATCAAATACCGAAAAGGAGCCTTTATGGCTCCTTTTTTATTGTCTGCTTCAAAGCTCAATCTACTCAAAACGACTCTTCACACTAGCTTTTCATGCCAAGCTCCGATAAATCATAAAAAAACCTCATTTAGATGCAATTAATTCACAGCTTCAACGGTCTGTTGCTAGGATGGCAAAATCCCGGAGTCTGTTAAGTTGCATAGATAACTGCACATTGAACAAGACTCAACCGAGAACTCCCAGAATCTTCTCAAGTAATTAATTGAATTTACAGTTGAATTAGAATTTATTTGAGAAACAGATAGAATAACTATTATGCCGTGTGGATCTTTCGTTAACCACGAAAGGTCTACACGGCCAAGGGAGTTCGAAAACACAATGCTCTTGCCCGTTCACTACCAAATGGAAAAGTTTATGAACAAGATAGTAAGTACGTTAGGAATCATGGCAACCGTTGCCTACAGCGCAACCATTTATGCTGATGAAGCAACATCCACCGATAGCTGGAATCAAATAGAACAGCAGGCAGAGGGAGAAACTGTCTACTTTCATGCTTGGGGCGGAAGCCAAGAGATCAACCGTTACCTACAATGGGCAGGCAAGAAGTTACAAAGTGACTATGGCGTAACGTTAAAACATGTAAAAGTCACAGATATCGCTGAAACAGCGACTCGCCTACTTGCGGAAAAAGCCGCAGGTAAGAATAGCGAAGGCAGTGTCGATATCGTTTGGATCAACGGAGAAAACTTCCGTTCGATGAAAGACAACAAACTGTTGTTTGGCCCATTCACAGAATCCCTTCCTAACTGGAAGTACGTCGATAAGTCTTTACCCATTGATGTCGACTTTTCTGAACCAACGGAAGGTCTAGAAGCACCTTGGGGCGTTGGGCAATTGGTGTTCATTCACGACCAAGAAACACTGCACAATCCACCAAAATCGTTTTCAGAGATGTTGAGCTACGCTCAGGCATTCCCTAACCGTTTAAGCTACCCTCGCCCACCAGAATTTCATGGCACTAGCTTTATTAAGTCTTTACTGATTGAGCTAACCAACAACCGTCCTGAACTCGCGAAGCCTGTTTCAGAAGAGAGCTTCCAAGCGATTACGGCACCATTATGGGCTTACTTAGATAAATTCCACAAAGTTGCATGGCGCGGTGGTAAACAATTCCCTGCAGGCACATCAGAAAGCATTCAGCTTTTAGATGACGGACAACTCGACCTCGCAATTACATTCAACCCAAACTCTGTGTATTCAGCCCAATCGAGTGGCCGTTTAGCAGAAACAACCAAAGCTTATGCGTTGGAAAACGGTGCTTTATCAAACATCCACTTCCTTGCGATCCCTTGGAATGCCAATGCTACCGCAGGCGCACAAGTGACCATCAACTTCTTGTTAAGCCCAGAAGCACAATCGCGCAAAGGTAACCTCAATGTTTGGGGTGACCCTTCAGTATTGATCAGCAAATACTTAACAGGTAGTGCTAAGAATACTCAGCAATTTAGATCTATTGATGAACCACACCCAAGCTGGCAAAACGCACTCGAGAAAGAGTGGCTAAAACGATACGGTAACTAAGCTCGATGCTACGTGCTCTATATTTTGTCGTTATAGTGGTATGCATTATCCCAACAATTCCTGGGGTAGCGGGAGTAGTGGCCTCGTCACTCAGTTATATCCCGCCCCTAGGGTTGATGGAGCCCTCTCTCAACGGTTTTAGCCAAGTATTCCAATGGGAGGGAGCTTGGCACTCAATTGGTTTGAGTCTTGGTTCTGCGATTGCGAGCAGCTACATCGCCTGCTTTCTTACCTTTTGTATTCTTCAAGCTTCGTGGGGAAACCGATTTTGGAGAAGGATTGAGCTAACGTTATCGCCAATGTTGGCTATTCCACATGTGGCTTTCGCTATTGGCTTTGCTTTTCTATTTAGCCCGACAGGTCTCGGAGCGAGAGCTGTCCATCATTTGCTTGGTGAATCCGCAACCAGTTCCGAGTTAGCGCTGCTCGTAAAAGATCCGTATGCATTTGGCTTGATCATTATGTTGGCACTCAAAGAAGTGCCTTTCTTATTGCTGATGAGTATATCGATACTTCAGCAAATTGACGTGGAGCGTATTACTAAGGTCAGTGCTTCATTGGGTTATAGTCGCTCACAGATATGGTGGAAGTGCATTTTTCCACAATGGTTCACCAAGCTTCGCTTCCCAATGCTTGCGGTACTCGCCTACAGCGTATCAGTCGTCGATATTGCGCTAATCATTGGCCCAACTAACCCACCTACTTTTGCCATTTTAGTATGGCAATGGTTCAACGACCCCGATCTTAACCTGCTGCCAAAAGCAGCGGCTGGCGCTATTGTACTGTTCGGATTAGCGTCCTTGATCATCGCCTTAGCCCGCTTCATTGAGTGGGCTGTATTGAAGTTCTTTAGAGCTTGGCAATATTCAGGAAGAACAGGGGCTAACTTGCCGGGGAAAACCGTATTCACAGTGCTTGCTAGCCTTTCATTGCTGATCATTCCTTTAATGGTAATTTGGAGTGTTGCTCAGCGTTGGCGCTTCCCTGATTTACTGCCGAGCCGCTATAGCATGCGCTTTTGGGAATTTGAATGGGATGGCATCATGAGTACCGTTGGTCAAAGCTTATGGATTGGTCTGATCGCAGCTTCAGTTGCGCTAGTCCTCGCACTGATTGCCCATGAGTACCGAATCAAATACAAGTGGCAAGTGCCTGGTTTTGTTATCGCGACTCCGATGTTGATCCCGCAGCTATCGGTATTATTTGGTATGCAAGTCACCACGCTGTATGTAGGAAGCAACGCCTATGAATTCTGGGTGACTTGGGCACACGTATTCTTCGCCTTTCCATTTGTCTATTTATCTTTAGATGGACCATGGAAAAGCTTCAACGATGGACTCATTAAAGCATCACTCAGCTTGGGTAAATCACCATTTCAAAGTTGGTACTCCATCAAACTGCCTATCTTATTACCTGCCATTGCCTTTGCGTGGGCCGTTGGTATCAGCGTGAGTTTGGCTCAATACTTACCAACATTGATGCTAGGCGCAGGGCGTATTAGCACCATCACTACAGAAGCTGTCGCCCTAACGAGCGGTTTCGACCGCAGAGTGACCGCAATTTATGCCATTTGGCAGGCCTTATTGCCTCTGTTCTTTTTCTCTTTAGCGATATTAGTCAGCCGACTTCAACTCAGATATCGCCGTCTTACTTTCAAAGGTTTCTTAAGTAATGAGTCTGTACCTCAACGACCTCGCCATCCATAAAACCGGTGGTGATTCGCTGTTCTCAGCGCTAAATGTAACATTAGAATCGGGCCAGATACTGGCGTTGATGGGCCCGAGCGGTTGCGGTAAATCCACCTTATTGGACGCCATCGCAGGCCACTTGAATGAAGAGTTTTCGTATTCTGGAAGTGTTGTTTTGAACGATATTCAGCTGGATGACCTGCCTTCACATCAGCGTGAGGTCGGTATTTTGTTTCAAGATGACTTGTTGTTTCCGCACCTAAAAGTATGGGAAAACTTGGCCTTTTCATTACCTAATTCGGTTAAGGGTTCCGCTCGTCAACAGCAAGCCATGGCAGCGTTAAAAGACATTGAATTGACACACTTAGCAGAGTCTTTTCCCGACCAGATTTCTGGTGGTCAACGAGCGAGAATCAGTTTAACTCGTATGTTATTGGCGAAGCCTAAGTTAGCTCTACTTGATGAACCGTTCAGTAAGTTAGACCAAGAGCTCAGAGCACAATTTCGAGACTGGGTGTTTGAGCAATTAACTAAAGCTAATATACCAACCCTGATGGTAACACACGACGAAGCAGATGTGCCTCAAGGGGCTCAAGTACTCTCTTGGCCATGGAGAAGCAACCATGCTGGATAAGTACTCTATAAAGATCATCAAGTGGCCATTAAACCAGTCTGCAAAAGTACTGAATCGAGCCGATATTACCGCTAATCAAACCACCCTATTCGGTTTTTTAGTCGGCTGTTTAGCGTTTCCGGCGTTGGCGTTTGAGCAATATGAGTGGGCGTTAGGTTTCATCATTTTCAACAGAGTTTGTGATGGGCTTGATGGCGCCTTGGCCCGAATCCAAGGTATCAGTGATGCGGGTGGCTTCCTAGATATCAGCCTAGACTTCCTTTTCTATTCGTTGATTCCTTTTGGCTTCGTGATTGCGAACCCTGAGCATAACGCCATTGCTGGTGCATTTTTAATCTTCTCTTTTATCGGTACAGGCAGTAGCTTTCTGGCTTTTGCGGTGATGGCAGGCAAACGAGGAATCGAAAACCCCGTTTATAAGCACAAGTCGCTCTACTACATGTCTGGTCTAACTGAAGGGACAGAGACTATCGCCTGTTTCATTGCCTTTTGTATTTGGCCACAACACTTTGCGGTTATCGCCTATGCCTTTGGGGCGGCGTGTTGGCTGACTACGTTCATGCGTATCTATTTTGGGTTCCAAACTCTTAAGACTCAGCAAGAGAGTTAGCAATCTAACGACAAAAACAAGATGCAAAAACGCCGCTCAATATGAGTCAACACCTATCATTTAAGGTGTTTAGATCGCACAGTGTAGCGACTCTGACTAAAACGAACGGTCCTAGCTTTGGGCCGTTTTTGTTTTTCGGGCAAAATATAACGTTTCACTCGCTCTCTCATCGCTCGCAGCTTTTTGGGAACCGAGCCTGGGGAGACAATAGCACACCACATTAGCTCATCTTGAATATCTCGAAGTGCCATCGTAAAGCTTATCCTAAGTGGCGAGACTTCAGCCTCTTTTGCTATTCGGCTAATCTCCAGACGGATTAAGTTATACGCGATAAGGATACCCCATATCTCTTGCTCTACCCCCTCTACAGATTGACTGCGGAGCAGGATTTCATCTTCAAGCATGTCATGCTTAATCTCGCCATAGCTATTCTCTATTTCCCACCTTTCGAAGTACACATCTAATAATGATTTTAAACTGTATTTTCTATCTGTTAGAGAAGTCAGCAGCCCTTGTATATGATTGGGTTGTTGTTCAACGTCATCGGGATATAGAGCTAGCCTAGCTTTCCACGTTTTTGGGAGGCTCGCGTCTTGTTTTCTAGCCTGGGGAGAGACGTTCATCTCCACAATCAGATCTCGCCCATCATCATCGAGCTGCTCGATAATTTCATATTTTACATTC
>NZ_JAKEUQ010000051.1 GCF_022397955.1 Vibrio sp. Isolate32
CCCATTCCCATTGTTTGGGTATGCCACTTGGCAGCCACAACGTTGGATGTTGATTCATGGCCTCTAACATTCTTGCCCGCCAGACTTTGGCCAAAGCTAACGCGTTAAAAAGGTAATGCTTGTTGCCTTTGTGCCACGTTTGTCTGGATGGGTCGTAACTGCCTGCTGCCACAATAATGTGCAGGTGTGGGTGCAAGTTTCGTTGTCGGCTGTGGGTATGCAGCACAGCAGTAAACCCAAGTTCACCTTGCAGCTTAAGGATGGTAAGGTGTTGTTCATAAAGAATGTTGTAGCGTTCTAAGTCGGTGGAATTCATAAGTTACTCCTGTTAACGACCATCAGGGTGATGGTGTAATAAGAGTATGACTTGTGCTGTCTTTACTCTGCCGCGGAGCGGCTTCGTTCAACAAACAATTTAAGAGTGATTCCCCACGCTTGGCATTTTTGGTTTGGGTTAAGTTTAGTGTTTACGGTGGTGTAGTTTAGTTTCATGGTAGCGTTGCTCACTCGTCAATAAGGCGCTTGTAACGCAATTTGTGGGTTGTGTTACGGGTTGCATAATCTAGCTAAGTGTTTGTTTGTCATAATGTTAAAGTAACTCGTATATATCAAACTACGGGAAACCTTATTATGAAAAAAGTTCTATTAGCCCTTACCTTTACTTTGTCAGCAATATCATTCAACTCTTCGGCTGCATTTGGGCTGAGTGATTTAAAGCAAGACAAAATCTGTCATTTTGCTAATGGCGATGAAGCGAATGCCAAATGTAAAGATGGTGATGTAGCTATGTGGACACCAAATTCATTTGGTAACGAACAACTACCAATTTTGTATATCTCACTGTTTTGCGATTTTGAAGCTCCAATTACTCATACCGTGGGTGGTGTGTCTTGTATTTTTAGCACTAAGCGTAAAGCTCAATGGAGTGATTTTGGTATAACAGTTAAGTAAAAGGCGTTAGTTCTATAGGAGCATTCTATGAGTGAAGTAGCCACAATTATATTGGTGGTTATCGGTGTTGTTATTGCTGGTATGGTTAGTGGTTATTTATTTAACAAATTTGTTGATGATGTTTTCCAGCTTTACTATTTGCACAAAGCTAAAGTTAGTTTTGAGCAAGATTTCATTGATAGCGTAGTTTATTCACAGCCAAACTATGAACAGATAAAAGAAATCTCGGAAACACGAAAGCTACCACAAGAAATTTCAGTTCTGATTTACCGTAGGTATATACGCGAAATCAGAAAAGGCAAAAACCCAGATCTTGAGCCACACCTTGAACTTATTGAAGGTTATGTTCGAGAGTTCAATCGTGAGCAACCATTTCAAGACCTTCCAAGCGATATTCGTCTGTATTTAGAGAGAGTCAGAGATAAACTGGATGATAAAACCACACTGGAAGCTTTAACTTCCCATATCCGAGAGTTGGTGGCTTTTTCGTTGGCGTGTTGGGTGTTTCCCTAGCTATTATTTTCTATTTTGCTCCTCCGTCCAACGATGCAAAAATCTCTTTTCAAGATAAAGCGGTTATTGGCGAACAGGTTGAAGAGTAGCACTAACAAACTTGTAAGAATCAAGCTAACTTATTAGGGCGCCAACAGGCGCCCTTTGTGTTAGTTAGCAACGCTGTAAGTGTCGTAGTCGCGCAGTAAGAAGAGTGCGACACAAGCTGCAAGCATTGGCCAAGAGGCAAAGAACAGTAGGTTATTGAACGGGTCCATGTACTTAGCGAAAGAGGAGAAGGTGGAACCTGCATGTAGAACTAGAATTGCGCTGTAGGTGTACTTCTTCCACATACCTACGACGAACGCGCCTAAAAAGCCGAGCTGCGCGACGCCTAAGGCCATCATCGCATTGGTTGATATGCCCAACCCGTAAAAGCCTGATAGCACCTTAACAGCGTGCTCTGGCACAAGAATCTTATCCAATCCCCAGAACAAGAAGACGATAAAAATGCCGACTCTCAGAAGCAGCAGGCTGATCGCAAGTTTGGTTTGAAGTGTCTTTTCCATGATATTCCTTTTATGCATTCAAGATGCGATGACGTTAAATGTTCACCAAAGGAGACCTATGGCTATTGTATTTTCTTTCGCGGTTTTTCAGTACCTTATGTAACAAGGAATGTCCGGCTATGTTTGTTGTTCGCGCGGTGAATGGAGATAGGAACTAGAAGGGAGTTTTCTGTTGTGGGATAAATTGGGAAAGCGCTGGTTGTCTCTTTAGCGCTTTCCCCGAATCGGTTTACATTCATCTGTTAAGTAGGAGAGATGTGATACTCATGAGTCGCTGCTATGTGCTGTTGCTGTCTTAGCAGGCTGAGGGTTAGGTTGATTGGCATCGGCTTATAGAAATAGAAACCTTGGATATAGTCGACGCCTAACTTAGACAAGACTTTCACTTGCGATTCATACTCTACGCCTTCAACGATGACCTGCATACTCAGTGTTTTAGACAGTTGCAGCATGGATTTAAGTAAAGGGACACCAAAGCTAGATTCGTCTGAAATGTTCTGTACGAAGACGCGATCAATCTTTAGGATGCTGAACGGAAATTGTCTTACGAAATCTAACCCTGAATAACCAGTACCAAAGTCATCAATCGCGACTTTTACACCCATGTCCGCCAGCTTGGTTAGGTTCTCTTTTATTTTGGTCATATCCTCGTCTGAGCACTCGCCATCTTCTGTTATCTCAAATACCACCTGCTTTAGAATCTCTGGATTCCTTTTAAAAATCCCTGATACTTTGTGGGCGAAGTTACTATTGGACATCACGTTTCGGCTGATGTTGACGCTGATGTATTTGTCTTCGAATAAGTCTTGATTGCCTTTGATGGTTTTCAATACTTCGTGTAACACAAAGTACGTCAGTTCTTCTATCAAGCCTAAGCTTTCTGCTAGTGGAATGAAGATGGCAGGCGACACATTACCTTCAATTGGGTCATTCCATCGTAGGAGAGATTCACAGCCTACAATCTGAGTGGTGTTTTGGTTGACAATTGGCTGCATGTGAACTTGCAGGTGTTTGTTTTTCAGAGCGCTAGAGAGGGAATATTCTAAACTGCGTTGGCTCTGCTTTTTGTGCTTCGCGGAGAGCAAACAAATGGTGGTGATTCCCGCCATAAGAAAACCAAACCACGAGAAGCTCATGAGGAAGTGAATGTAATACTGGTGCCCAATGTAGGAAGTAATGGCCAGCGGGTAGGTCTCTGACTGTATGCGTACTTCCGAAAGGAAAGAACCGGGATCGGTTGGGTGAATGTCTCTTTTAATCACTTCAACTTTAGAGCTTATTCCGTGGCTGCTCAGGTTTGACTCGACAAGGTCGTAGATGAAGTGTGGCGGTATCATCAGGCTTACACCTGCATCATCTTTATTCGAGAAGATCAGCATGATGGATTGTACTTTAGTGATCGCTGCACTTGAGTATGACAGGGTAGTTAAATTCGGATCTTCATTTAGCCTTTCTCGGATAGTGCTATATAAGCGAAACGACACGTCGCCATCGGTGGTTGAGCAATAAAAGCGGTTGTGTTTATTGAATACGGCGGCTTCTTTTACCCAATCGGCATTGAATACATTTTGACGAAGCTCGGTCAAAATGGCGTCACAAGAAAGATCGGGCTTGTTCTCTGAGAGAAAGCTGTTAAATCTAGCTTGGATCTCTTGGAGCCTTTTTTCAACTAACTTTGAAGCCCCTTCGGTTAACGCATGATAATGAGATGGTGTAAAAGGTATGAGCAATGCCATCGACAAAACGAAAGAAATGGCAAAGTATAATGTGGTTTTGCCAAAATGTTGGTACTTGATATCCATAAGTGGAGAAGCGTTACCGATTGGATGAGCATTCGATTTAATTTATAAACTTAACGATTAGGTAGCAAGAAAAATAATTATTATTGTGAATGTACGCATGTGTTGTGTATTGAAATAGCGTATTTTCTGGTCTTAGTATAAAAATCAGAGCGTTAGATATGCTTCCAAGGTTGAGTAAGTCGTTTTTTGTTCAGCACTTTTGAGGTTCTTGATGAAGCGGATTGTCGCGGTTTTTTTAACATCAAATAGAGACCTGCAATTATTGAAATAATGCGAGTGGGTGGATTTGAGCGTAATGATAGAAAATATGAATTGGATGTTGGTGCTTATGTTCATCGCGTATTTGATGATGCTAACGATTGTAAAAACGCGATGGGTACCATAGAGATTAAACACTGTGCTGCGCTTAAGCTTGAATCGGCACAAGTGGAACTTGATAAGTATTTGGCTGCCAGCTTTGAAGACATGCGGATGATGCAGAACTGGTGGGCGCAACTAAGGTTGTTTAGGATAGCTAGCAAGCCTATATGACGGTACATTGTGACTCTGTACATACCCAATAGCGTGATGGCTCGATTATAGAGCTGATGGCGCTTTCTTGTAAGACTAAGCTAACCAAGCAATGCACACATGAGGTGTGAAAAAACCTTCTAACTTGCATGGTCAGCGCGCCGCCAGTATTGCCTGAGCCTAAGTGGATGGAATTCATGGGGCAAGGTGGGATATATTGCCCTTTGTCTTGATGTTGTGTGGTTTTACGTTTTTTCGTCCACTTTCTTCAAGCGCTCGATCGAATTAATGGCTTTCATTCGCTGAGCTTGATGGATGTTGACCAAAAGTCGATTGAGTAGCTTTTGGAGTGGCTCAATATCAGGTAGCTGGCGGTTCTTTACTTGGACTTCTATATCGAGAGTCTGTTTTGACAACATATTAAGGCCTAGGTTGAGCGACATACCTTTAATGGAGTGTACGGTGCGATGCAACAGCTCTAAATCTTTTGCTAGGAAGTGTGCGATCACTTGGTCAACGGAATCTTCAAACTCAATAATGGTTGAGTCGATAAGCATGCCAAACCCTTCCTTGTCATCTTTAAGCATGAGTAATATTTCTGAATGGCTTATTTCTTCTTCGGTTAATCTCAATGTTTCAATAGGTTGGCGGTGCAGTTCTATGACGTTTTCGTTGTTATCAGCGTTACTTGGTGTAGATTGTTTCGGTAATCGACTTGAGAATTGTTGCAGTGCATCGAAGAAGCTCTCTTGTTGCAGAGGCTTAGTAAGAATGTGGTCGACTCCGGAATTAATGAGGCTGTCGTGAGCTTCGCGAAATACATCGGCGGTGTAAGCGAATATCAGGGTATTGAGTTTTAACTTATCGCGAATATATTGCGTTGTTTCGACCCCATTCATCTCAGGCATGTGGTTGTCCATCAGGATAAGGTTGTATTTTGAATGTTGGAGGCGTTCAATGGCACGCTTTCCGTTTTCTGCTAGATCGACATGATGGCCTAAATTTTCGCAGAAGCCTTGCGCGACGATCGCGTTAATACGGTTATCTTCGACCAGCAGAATGCTTAATGAGCCACAATTCAGTGTATCTTTGTTAGTTATTGGAATGATGACCTCACTTGTTTGACCTTCTTGCCACTTCATAGGAAGTGTTATTTGGAATTTGGTTCCGAGACCGACGGCGCTGGTTAATGTGATTTCTCCATTCATTAGATCAACGAGGTTTTTTACGATCGCTAGCCCAAGCCCTGTACCGCCAAATTTTCTGGTTGTCGATGTGTCTGCTTGTTCAAATGAGTTGAAAATTTGTTCATGCTTCTCCTTCGGAATACCAATTCCGGTGTCTGTGACGGTGAGAGTCAATTGGCTATCCGAGCGGTTAATGTCCGCTTGAATGGCGACGTGACCCTCTTTTGTGAATTTGGTCGCATTGCCGCCCAAGTTAAATAGGATTTGGCGTAACCTTGCACAGTCTCCGATAAGTTGAATATTGATCGGTATGTTATTTTCGATCAGGAGGCAAATGCCTTTCTCATCGGCCAAAGGTTTGAGTGCGCTACAAACCGGCTGCATCACTTGGACAAAATGGAAAGGTGCGATGTCCAATTCGAGCTTGTTTTCTTCGACTTTAGAGAAATCGAGAACGTCGTTTAGTATGGTCATTAAGTGTTGGCCAGAATCGAGAATGATATTGATGTTCTCTATGGTTTCTGGCTCTTTAGTTTGCGTCGCTATGATCTGGGAAATGCCTAACACGCCATTCATCGGTGTTCTTATCTCGTGACTCATGGACGATAAAAACTCGCTTTTGGCTTTTACTGCCGCTTCTGCTTTGGCTCGTTCAGCAATGAGCTCTTGAGTTTTTGCTCGCATTTCATTGTCATTTTTTACAAGGTTTGTCGCCATTGCTTGGAAGCTGTGGGTGAGGTGAGCGATTTCGTCTTTAGTGTCAGGTTTTGAATTAAGTTTGAGTGTTGAAGCCCCTTCAAGTAAATGACCTTCTGCTACTTTATTCGCAGCAGCTAGCAGTATGTCTATTCCTTGTTTAATTCTACTTGATGACCAGGCAGCGACAGTCAGAGATACGAATACCGAAAAGAGCGTTCCGACTAACAGAACGTAATTGGTTTGCTGAGCGGAGTTATCAGAGTTAGCAACTCGAATTCTGATCAGGTGCTGTTCTACCTCAATGAACTGAGCTATATCCAAGCGAATTTGATCCATAAGCTGCTTACCGGTTTGCTGCTGAGTGATATCAATAACACTCTGCATATTTGCTTGGCCTCTATTCACTAACTCACGTTGCCATACCTCTTTCTCTCCCGATTCAATTAGCCATTTATTGTGGGTGGTATCAATGGTGTCGAGGAGTTTAACTTGGGCAGGGTTATCGCTCACTTGCTCGCTAAGAATCTGAATCTTTTGAGGCCAAACCTCCAGTGCTAGGTAATAAGGTTCCAAGAATACAGGGTCACCAGTGATCAGGTAGCCACGCTGGCCGGTTTCCATATCTACCGCTAGATTGAGTAGCTCTTGAGCTCGAGCAATGGCTTTGTGGGTGTGAACCACCCAGTGGTTGTCCTCAACCATCGACTGAGTATTTTTATGAACTGAAAAAGAAACAATAACGATCAGAGCAATAGGGACACAAAAGCTGACGAATAGCTTTTTTTGAAGGGAAATATTGTCGAACCAACTCAAAACCATAAAACAACGCTCTCCATGTCTATGTTACTTTATTGATATTGTAGAAGATAATCTGTTGTTTAGTGCGCAAGTGCATATGTTGATGTGAAAATATCTCTATTTAATTACATAAACACATGTTTTGAGTGTGAAAATAGCGCATTTTTCGTGTTAGAAAGGCGGGTAGGCGACGTTTGATGGACAACACTTATCAATGGCTAACGAGCTGAAAGCTAAGGTTAAAGCTAAAACTAAAAACTAAAAGCTAAAGCAAAAAAGCCAACTGGATAAGCTGGCTCTTTGTTCTGGAGTAGGGATTGCTATGAGTTAAATCGCTTTTACGCTGCTTCGTTCTACTAGGGTCGGCTCTAACTCGACGACCTGTGGGTAGGCGTCTGGCGTTTGTAAGCGACTCAATAGTGTATCAACGGCTGCTTTACCCAAACGGTGTTTTGGCTGGTGGACCGTGCTTAAAGCTGGTGTCATGTATTTAGACAAGTGGATGTCATCGTAGCCAATGATTGAGAGATCATTGGGTATTGATGTGCCATCTTGCGCAGCTGCGTGAATGACACCCATTGCCATCATGTCGTTACTTACAAACAGTGCACTTGGCATTTTTCCACGAGATTTTAGCGTCTGGTATGAATCAAAGCCGCCATCACACTCGAAGTTAGATTCGACAATCCAATCAGCGTTGATCTCTAATCCTGCTTCTTCCATCGCTTGTTTGAAGCCTTGGTAACGCGATGATGCCTGGTTACGATGCTGCGGACCTGTGATACAGCCAATTTGAGAGTGGCCGTTATCAATCAGGTGCTTGGTCGCTATGTAGCCACCTTGATGCGAGTTGTCTTGAATCTTGTCGCTCGCAAACAGCATTGGGCCCCAATCCATCACCACGACAGGCAGTTCTGGGTAACGCTCGAATACATCAATATGCTCGCCTTCAAGGGTAGAACACATCAGCATTAAGCCATCGACACGTTTTTGTAGTAGTGTATCGATAGACGATTTCATACGTTCGCTATCGCCTTCGGTGTTACACAAGATGAGGTTGTAGCCTTTTTCATAACAACGACGTTCAACGCCTTTTACCACTTCGCCAAAGAATGGGTTGGTCGAGGTTGTCACTAGCATGCCAAGGGTTTTGGTTTGCTTCATCTTTAAGCTACGAGCCAATGCTGAAGGCGCATAGTTAAGCTCTCTCGCAGCATTGTTGACACGTTCGGCTATCTCTTCACTGACAAAACGCGACTTGTTGATCACATGGCTCACCGTCGAGGTCGATACCTTTGCGAGCTTAGCGATGTCTTTCATTGTTGCCATAAAAAATCCTTGTGGGAGACACTTGTCCACGTTGAGCGATATTCTGCCTGAAAACAGGGGCTTATGCTCGCTATTTAGAAGGCTAACATCCGTTGGCTAGGGTTTAGTTAAGGAGTTAAGCCTTCTAATAGGTATCAAGCTAAGCAGAAAATTGCTCTGCTAAAAACGCATCGGTTTCGGCACGGCTTGGAATTGAGGTTTGAGCGCCAAAGCGAGTCACTGAAATTGCCGCCGCAGCATGAGCAAACTTAATCGCGCGCTCCATTGGCATGTCTTCAAGTAAACCCGTAACTAATGCACCGTTGAAGGTGTCACCAGCAGCGGTGGTATCTGTTGCTTCAACGCGAAATCCTGCGATCAGTTCACCTTCCCCGTTTCTGCTAACCCATACCCCTTTAGCGCCAAGCGTGATCATTACCGTCTCGATACCTTTTGCATGCAGAGCTAAAGACGCTTGATACGCGGATGCACTATCGGTTACGGTAACGCCTGTTAGCACCTCAGCTTCGGTTTCGTTTGGTGTAATCACATCAACACACGCTAATAAGTTATCCGATAGTGGGCGAGCTGGGGCAGGGTTTAGAATCACGCGAGTTCCGCTCTCTTTTGCGGTTTTCGCTGCGTATTCAATGCCTTCAATCGGGGTTTCAAGCTGAGTCAGTAGGTATTTAGCACCGCGGATCTTATCTAGATATGGTTCAATTTTCTCACAAGTCAGTTTGTTGTTCGCTTCTGGAGAAAGACAAATACTGTTTTCACCTGCTGCTGATACTTGGATCATTGCAATGCCAGTAGGCGTGTTCTCTGCAACGATAACGCCGTCAATGTTGATGCCATTTTGGGCAAAGTCTTGACGAATATTGATGCCAAATGGGTCATCCCCGACACAGGCGATAAAGCTGATATCTGCGTTTAATCTCGCTGCAGCTACCGCTTGGTTTGCACCTTTACCGCCAGGAATGACCTGATAGTTACCGCCAATCAAGGTTTCACCCGGACGAGGGAACGAAGGAACTTTTAGTACGTGGTCAGCGTTAACGCTACCTAAAACAATCAGTTGAGTCATGATACGAGCCTTATGATATATCGTATTTGAAAATGCATGGGTCTTTCACATTATGTTAATTACACGTTTCGCTAGACGGCGGTATGAGAAACAACGATGCACTGTCGGCGTATGGACAAATAAGGCAGGGGAATGGGGACTCTCCTGCCTATGTGTCGCTTTACTTAAAAAATATGTTTAATAAATTCCGTTATTAATTACTTAGCGATGATTTTCAGAGGTACTGGAATGTACTCGTCTACTGTTTCGCCTTTCAGTACTTTGTCTGCCATTTCGACACCAAGAGAGCCGATTAGGTCAGGCTGCTGCGCAACGGTTGCGCCGAGTAGGCCACGGTTAACCGCAGCGATACCATCTTCAGTACCGTCAAAGCCAACAATCATTACTTCTTTACCTGAAGCTTGAACCGCGCGAAGTGCACCTAGTGCCATTTCATCGTTTTGAGCGAATACCGCTTCTACATCTGGATTTGCAGCAAGCAAGTTTTCCATTACGTTTAGACCTTTAGTACGATCGAAATCAGCAGGTTGGCTTGCAAGAAGCTCAAGGTTGCTGCCGTTTACTGCGTTCGTGAAACCTTCACCACGTTCGCGAGCGGCAGATGTGCCAGCGATACCTTCAAGTTGGATTACTTTTGCCTTCTCCCCCACTTTTTCTATGATGTAGTGGCCTGCCATTTCACCACCGATTACGTTATCAGAAGCAATGTGGCTCACTACATCACCGTTGCTTGCACCACGGTCTAGTGTTAATACAGGGATGTTTGAACGGTTAGCAATGCGAATCGCGTTAGAGACTGCATCTGAATCTGTAGGGTTAATCAGGATAGCCTGAACACCACGAATGGTTAGATCTTCAATGTTTGAGAGCTCTTTGCTTGGGTCGTTTTGCGAATCAAGAATGATAAGCTTGTAGCCTAGCTCTTCAGCTTTCGTTTCTGCGCCATCTTTCATGGTTACAAAGAATGGGTTATTCAAGGTAGACAGAACGATTGCCATTGTATCTTGCGCCTGTGCAGACACAGATACCGTTGTAGAAAGAAGAGCAGCAGAAATAAGAGTCGCTAATTTTTTCATGGTGTAAGTCCTTTATGTGGGGTGAGCTAGGTTGGATAATCCTAGCTCGTTGTTACGTTATTTATTGGTTTAATTGTTACGTTACGTCTTGTTTTTAATAGGTGTTGCGTTTACTGAATAAATCAATTTGTATTACTTGTTTTTGTTGTCGACCAATACCGCCAGAAGAATAACCACTGCTTTTGCAATCATCTGGTAGTAAGAAGATACGTCTAATAAATTCAGGGCGTTATTTAAGAAGCCGATAATCAGTGCACCAATCAGTGTGCCCATGATGCGACCACGGCCGCCGGCTAAGCTTGTACCGCCCAGTACTACTGCGGCGATGGCGTCTAGCTCATAGCCCATACCTGCGGTCGGTTGAGCTGATGACAAACGAGAAGCCACGATGATGCCTGCTACCGCTGCTAACAGACCACAGATTGCGTAAACGCCGATTTTGACTTTGTCTACGTCGATGCCTGATAGGCGAGTTGCTGATTCGTTACCACCAAGCGCGTAAACATAGCGGCCAAAGCGTGTGTGGTTAAGTAGGTACCAAACTGATGCGAATACTACGACCATGATCCAAACTGGAACAGGTACACCCATTGCGTAGCCTGTACCGAACCAAGCGAACGCGTCTGCTGTGTCAGTAAAGCCTGTTGAGATAGGGCGACCGTCGGTGTAAACCATGGTTACACCACGAAGTAGTGTCATGGTTACTAGCGTTGCGATGAAGGCTTGAACCTTACCTTTCGCGATGATCACACCACTGATGGCACCCAGCGCAGCACCTGCTAATAAAGCGGTTGGTACAGCGGCCATCACCGGGATTTCCATGCCAATCATGCTGGCAGCGAATGCCCCACAAAGTGCCAGTACTGAGCCAACGCTTAAGTCGATACCTGCGGTTAAGATAACCAGCGTCATACCTACAGCGATGATTGCGTTAACCGAGGTTTGGCGCAGAATGTTTAGAATGTTATCGACAGTAAAGAAGTTCGGGTTTAAGAAAGAAACGATAACAATCAGGAAGATCAAAGCAATCAATGACTTTTGATCAATCAGCCACTCTTTGCTGATTAACTGTTTTTTCTTTGGAGCTTCAGTTTTTTTGCTCATGGTTTTGGTACTCATGCTGCGTCCTCGTTGATCTTTTTACCGACCGCACACGCCAGTAATAATTCTTGGTTTGCTTCTTTAGCATCAAATTCACCGCTTACACGGCCTTCATGCATCACCATGATACGGTCACTCATTCCTAGTACTTCTGGCATTTCAGAGGACACCAAAATGATGCTCATGCCGTCGGCTTTAAATTTATTAATGAGTTGGTAAATTTCTTTCTTGGCACCGACATCGACACCACGGGTTGGTTCGTCGAGAATCAGTACTTTTGGTTTGGTCATCAATCCCTTAGCGATAGCCACTTTCTGCTGGTTACCACCAGAAAGGTTGCCAATAATCTGTTCGCGAGTCGGGGTTTTGATGTTGAATAGCTTGATGAAGTCATCCACCGCGATTACTTCGTCCTTGTGTTGGATTTGACCGCTTTTGGTCAGTAGATCCAGTGAACAAAGAGACATGTTCTCTTTCACTGAAAGCCCAAGCACTAAGCCGTCACCTTTACGGTCTTCAGAGATGTAAGCGATGCCATTAGCAAGGCCATCTTTAGGGCTCACAGGGTTGATGGTTTTGTTTCCTAAGTTGATAACGCCGCGCTCACTTGGAAGAGCACCGTAAATCACCTTCATCAATTCAGTACGGCCAGCACCCATTAGCCCTGATACGCCGAGGATTTCACCGCGCTTTAGGGTAAAGCTAACATCATGAATACCAGAGCCAGTAAGGCCAATCACTTCTAAGCAGGTTTCACCATGGCTTGGAGCGATGCGAGGGTATTGTTCGTCGAGCTTACGGCCAACCATCATTTCGATTAGGCCGTCTTCGTCAGTATCTTGTACTTCGCACTGGCCAATGAACTTGCCGTCACGAAGTACTGTGATGTCGTCACAGATCTCGAAGATCTCTTTCAAGCGGTGAGAGATGTAAACAATGCCACAGCCTTCATCACGCAGTTCGTTGATTACCTTGAACAGAGATTCGGTTTCAGTATCGGTTAGGGCATCTGTTGGTTCATCCATGATGATGACCTTAGATTCAAACGATAGGGCTTTCGCAATCTCTACCATTTGTTGTTCGCCTAGGCTCAGTTCGCCAAGTGGTGTTTTTGAGCTGTGTTTTACGTTCAGGCGTTTCAGTAGCTTGTCGGCTTCTTGGTACATCTCATTCCACAAGATGCGACCCATGGTGCCGGTGATTTCACGACCTAAGAAGATGTTCTCGGCGATGCTCAGCTCTGAAATCAGGTTCAGTTCTTGGTGAATGATACTGATACCAGCTTCTTGAGAGTCACGAGGCCCTTTGAATGCAGTAGGCTTACCTTGGTAGGCGATAGTACCGCCATCCAATTGATAGATACCCGTTAGCACTTTCATGAGGGTTGATTTACCTGCACCGTTTTCGCCCATTAACGCCATTACGCGTCCTGGATAAACGTTGAGGCTTGCTTTATCTAGTGCTTTCACACCAGGGAAGGCCTTCTCAATAGAGCTAAGTTCTAAAATGGCTTGAGTCATGTCGGTTCCTTTACTCGGGGCCAGTTGTATTTGGTTATTCTGTCTTTCAGCTATCACGCTGGGCTGTCGTTATGTTTCGCTTGAGCTAAAACGTTACGCCAGCTTGGAAAATGACATTAGCGTAAGGTGTGCATTCACCGGTACGAATCACAGCGCGGCTTTCATGAGTGCGCTGTTTAAATTCTTCATGAGTGATGTAAGTAATCGCAATTTCTTTACCACAACGCGCTTCTTCCGTTTTGATTTGATCAATCAGCACTGCATGATGCTCTGGACTTACTTTTGCAAATTCTTCCGCGATAACCACACCTTCAATTTGAGATTCATCAAGCATGGTTTTGACGGTCTGAGCAAAGCTTGGAACACCGTGAGTTAAAGCTAGGTCTATGCGAGAAACATGATCTGGAATCGGCAGCCCCGCATCACAAATCGTGATTTCATCTGTGTGGCCAAGAGTCGCCACCAAGTAGGAGAGTTCAGAGTTTATTAGAGTACTTTTTTTCATATCACGACCTATCGAAAAAACACGTTTGATGGGATGAGAAACAACTCAAGAAAAGCCATCGAAACGTTTCGATAGTGATAATAGTTTGTGATTTGTCATTTGCACCTTTCACCTTCTGGGAGTGTGATAACGATCATCGAAACGTTTCGATGAGGCGTTTTTTGGTGATCTCAATCACCGATATTGATTGCATAAAACGAGTGAGATAGGAAAGTTTGACGCTTTTGTAGAACCACAAAAAAAAGTTGAAAGAGGAGGATATGCTCTTCATAAGAGTGGCTTCGTCTTCAGAAGTGATTTGCCTAATTGGACCTCACCTATAACGCATAACCTAATTTGGTGATAGTGATTATCTTTATGTCGGTTGTTCTGAATTAGGTAAATACGTTACTTAAGTTATTGGCGAAATTCGCAATAGCGTGAGGGGAGGTATGTAGTGGCATAGTGAATTTGGCCACCTGATTAAGAGGTGATGTATGATCATCTCGATACTAAAACAGGTGACATTATGACTAAGCGTGGAAGACGCACTTTTAACCCAGAATTTAAGCTTGAATGCGCTCAGTTGGTGCTTGATCAGGGGCGGACTTACAAAGAAACCTGCGAAGCAATGGGCATCGGAAGAACCACGCTAGAAAGCTGGGTAAGACAACTCAAAGCTGAAAGAGCGGGTAAAGCACGTTGGTGCTTGATCAGGGGCGGACTTACAAAGAAACCTGCGAAGCAATGGGCATCGGAAGAACCACGCTAGAAAGCTGGGTAAGACAACTCAAAGCTGAAAGAGCGGGTAAAGCACCAAGTGCATCACCGTTGACGCCAGAGCAAAGAGAAATCCGCGACCTTAAAAAGAAAATCAAGCGTATTGAAGAAGAAAAGGAAATCCTAAAAAAGGCTACGGCTCTCTTGATGTCAGACTCCCTGAACGGTTCTCGATAATCGAGAAACTCAAGAAGAGTTATACTGTGAAAAGGCTTTGTGAAATGTTTGGGGTTCATCGCAGTAGCTATCGTTATTGGGCAAATAGAGATAAATCTCTGTCGTCAGAGCGTGTGCTTGTTCGTGCCGAAGTTCGCCGAGCTTATGAGCTGAGCAATGGTTCCGCTGGGGCGAGARCCATTGCTGATATAGTAACGGCAAGAGGCATACCACTTAGTCGTTACCGAGCGAGTCAGTTCATGAAAGAACTAGACTTAATCAGTTGCCAACTACCGAAGCACTCGTACAAAAAAACACAACTGGAACATGTTCATATACCCAATCGGTTAAATCGTCAGTTCGCGGTAACTGAACCGAATCAAGTCTGGTGCGGCGATGTGACCTACATCTGGACGGGACAGAGATGGTCTTATCTAGCGGTTGTTATTGATTTGTTCGCACGAAAAGTCATCGGTTGGGCGATGTCTAACTCACCAAATAGCGCATTGACTGGCAAGGCGTTGACTATGGCCTATGAGAGCCGTGGAAAGCCGTCTGGTGTCATGTTCCACTCGGATCAAGGTTGCCATTATACGAGTAAGAAGTATCGTCAATTACTATGGAGATATCGAGTTACTCAAAGTATGAGTCGTCGTGGGAACTGTTGGGATAACAGTCCTATGGAGCGAGTGTTCAGAAGCTTGAAGACGGAATGGGTACCAAAGAATGGCTATAGAAGTTTTACTGAAGCGAACCAAGCAGTAACGGATTATCTGGTTGGCTATTACAACCAGCATCGTCCCCACCAATATAATGGTGGATTAACACCAAATGAATCAGAACGACAGTTCTGGTTCCCTCATAAAACCGTGGCCAGATTTACTT
>NZ_JAKEUQ010000052.1 GCF_022397955.1 Vibrio sp. Isolate32
AACGCGCCATTAAACCGCTGGTCATTGGCAGAAAAAATTGGTTATTCTCGAACACACCAAATGGTGCTGATGCGAGCGCGATGCTTTACAGCATCGTCGAGACTGCGAAAGCCAACGGCCTTATCCTCTACGACTACATGGTCAAGTGCATGAAAGAGCTCGCGAAAGCTGAGCCTGATATTGATGCGCTCTTACCTTGGAACTTCAAACATTAACAACATCGCCCCGTGGGTTCATGGGGCGCATACCTTCGAGCAGCTAGGTGAGCATGGGATAAATATCGAAGCCGTCGCGATGGACATGAATACGGCTTTCGATCTTGAAGTTCAAGCGCACTGCCCGAACGCAAAAATCGTTTACGACTTATTCCATGTTGTTGCTAAGTTCGGTCGTGAGGTGATGGATAGAGTCAGAGTCGACCAAGCCAACAAACTCAAGCAAGATAAAAAAGCGAGGAAATGGGTCAAGCGTTCACGCTGGGTGTTGTTGAAAAATAGAGGCAACTTAAATACACGGCAAGACAGCTATCTTACAGAAATATTTAATATTAATAAGGAGTTAATGACCACTTATATACTCGGAGCACAACTCAAAGAGCTTTGGTATTGTGAATCAGAAGCACATGCTAAAGGGCTCTGGGAGGCGTGGTGGGCACAAGTACAAGAGAGTGGAATTAAGCCATTGCAAGAGTTCGCACGAAAACTGAGTCCTTATCTTCACGGCATTATCGCATCGGCAAGTTATCCGCTCAACACCCGCACATTGGAAGGGATAAACAACAAGATAAGTCTAATCAAGCGAATGGGGTATGGGTATCGAGATACAGACTATTTCTTCTTGAAGATAAAAGCGGCTTTCCCCGGAAAGCCGCGATGAACCAAAAAGCCGCCCTATTAAGTGGCGGCTATTGTTTAGTTAAGCTGACATGATTTCAATGATCTCACTGTCGGTTATCATCATTCCATTGCTAATCATCCGACCAACATTGCGAATTGTTTTCTCGATGTTGTTTGAGATAACCCCTTGGCTGTTTGCTGAGTGATTACGTAACGCCATCATTACCGACTTAACGGCTGCAGTAGTAGAGCTACCCACTTTCATAGCACACGTTGATTTAGCACCATCACAGACCATCCCTGATGTATCACTGAGAACATTCTGAATTGCAAAGCAGCACTGTTCGTATGAACCGCCTTTTAAGTACACCATAGCCATTGCAGTAGCAGAACTTGTTACAGTGTTACCGCAGAACGCAGACAAGGGAGGATAGAAAGACTTCATGTAAATAGCACCAAGATGGCTCATAACAAGCGCTCGGCAAAGTTTTTCATCTTCTGCATCAACGTGTGCAGCCATGAATACAACGGGTACAGTGGCAGCAATACCTTGATTGCCTGATCCAAAGTTGCTCATAGCTGGTAGTGAAGCCCCCCCCATGCGAGCGTCAGAAGCCGCAGAGGTATACATAACAATGTTTTCAGCAAGTGAAGTACCACTCATAACATCATCATTCATTGAGCGACCAACTTGAAGACCGTACTCATTATCCATTCCTTCTTGGGATAGAGCCATGTTTAGGTCTTTAGCTTCTAGCATAAAACGTATGTCAGAGAATGGAACGTTAACAGCAAAGTCATAAATGCTTTCAACTGAGATATCTACACCTTCACAAATAGAAGCCGTACCCGTAGATGCACCCTGTAATGCCTCATTAAGAGTAAAAACGATCTCATCGTTCATACGTTCCTCAATAATACGAGTATGACCACCACTTATAGTAACTTCTGCTTTGTTCCCGTTAGCAACAGCTACCGCTCGACAATAGATAAAGTCATCAGCATCAACACGCTTCACCTGGATCAAGTCTGCATCAATAAGCGATTGAGCGTTTGATACATCGTTAGGTGTAATATTCGCTAGTACCTGCAGGTCAGCACTGGCATCACCAGCAACATAACCACAAGCAGACGCGATATGCAGACCAATCTTTCCTGTTCTTGGTACAAAAACACCCATTGAGTTCTTATATAGATTATCCGACACACTAATTTCTAGTGACTCAAGCTGGTCGTGTCCAAGTCTTGAAGCAACAACAGACGCAGCATATGCGGCTGAAATTGGCTCAGTACAACCAAGAGCTGGCTTTACTACAGACTTAATGATTTCGATGTATTTGTTCCATTGCTCTGACATAGTTTTAAACCTTATTTTTTATGAGCGATTGCTTCGACTTCAACAAGAACGCCCATTGGTAGGTCTTTAACTGCAAAGCAGCTACGAGCAGGACAATCTGTATTAAACACTTCTGCGTACACTGCGTTGAATGCCGCAAAATCTTCGATATTAGCTAGGTAGCACGTTGTTTTAAGAACGGTTGTAGCATCACCGCCACCAGCATTAAGAACAGCCACTAGGTTCTCTAGAGACTTTTGAGATTGCTCAGTAATACCACCATCCACAACCTTGCCAGCTTCGCCATCTACTGGAAGTTGGCCAGAGGTGAAGATAAGACCTTCAAACGCATTGCCGTGAGCGTATGGACCAATAGCAGCAGGAGCAGTAGGAGCAGTTAGAATTACTTTTTTCATGTGAATTTATACCTTGTTCGTTTAGTAATTAGGTGGCCGCTTGCCGTGTGGAGCGTTAGCAAGCGACCTTGGGGTAATTAGTCTGTGATAACTGAGTATCCGCGATAACCACCAACATCTACTGTGTTCATAGCCTTAATCATTAAGTCAGCATCAACCCAATGCCAAAGATAATCAGCATTGTTTGGATCTAAGATAAGAAAAGAGTTTGAATCTGAATCATAAGCGCCTACTGGAGCGTAGTGACCACCACCCTTTTGATTAACTCCAGCTCGAGCATAGTTAACCACTAAGTAATGGTCTTTCTTTTTAAGCACTTTCAACATGTTCGATTTAACGCTCTCAAGACTATCGATAGTCTTGAGTTCATAACTGGTGATTGTCGCGTTATTCGCTTCGATAAGATCGGTAAACTGGTGTAATTGAAGACCGTAATCTTTAAAGTCATCACCGCTAGCTGGCTTACCTAAGATCTCGATTCGAGGTTTAGGCGACTTAATAAGAACTGTGTTCTGAGTGTATCGATGGAACAGAGGCGACCAAGTAGAGTAAGTCTTGTTAGAGTGCTCTACATTGCCACCACCATTAGGTAAATAACCTGTTTCGTGAGTGCTGAACTTTGTAGAGTCCAATGGAATCTGGTTAGCTTTCTTCTCTACACGTAAAGCATTAAGAACGATTGCTGCAGACGCTACACCACAAAACATCTTGTTCTCTTGTGGTTGGTAGTACACAGATAGCTTTGCAAAATCATCTTTATATTCCGAAGACACTAGACGCTCAAATGATTCTGTTTCATCCCAATATACGATATCGGAAGCGACTACATTGACGCTGCAACCAATAGCTAATGCAACTACGGTATGTTTAATGAATTTATTCACGGAGTTCTCCTTACTAGATTAGTCGTTGGTGAGTGATATTTACGATCATTGATGCTGCAGCTCTTATGCTTGTGTCATCAAAATCAAAGCTCGAGGTATGAAGGTTTGTTCCTTTAGTGCCGAGCATAAACCAACATGCTTGCGTTACTTTGTCGGTAACAAAGAACTGCATATCTTCCCCACCAGGTGACGCAGGAACGTTCGTTACTATGTTTTCTTTGCCGAATATCTCTTCTGCGCAATCAATAACAGTGTTGGTGGCTGATTGAGTGTTTATCGTTGCAGGGCAAAGAACCTCAAATAACAAATCGTAGGTAGCGCCATAACGCTCACATACAAGTTTTGCCACTTGGTGCATCTGTTCTCTCATGTAATCCGCGACTCGAGCTTCAAAGTAACGCATCGTGCCCCCAGCAAGAGCAGAGTCAGGGATACCATTCATGGTAGAGCCAGAGTTCAGCTTACATACTGCAATGATTGCCATGTCGCTTGGATGAACATCGCCTGTAATGGTGTCCCAATGGCTAATGATTTCACTTGCGATAGTGATGGGGTTAATACACTTTTGAGGTACTGAGCTATGGCCGCTTTTGCCCATAATAGATAGAGTGAAGATTTCACCAGCACCCGTAGTCGCGCCAAATCTAACCTGCATCGTTCCATCCTCTAAACGAGGCATGTTGTGAAACCCATATAGCTCGGTATAAGGATGTTTTGCGTATAAGCCATCTTTCATCATGGCCTTAGCGCCTTGCCCGTTCTCTTCACTAGGTTGGAACAAGATCTTAACTGTCCCTTTGAAGTTGTTATTTAGGTGCAAGTGCTTAATAGCCGCTAGGGTAATAGCCATGTGTCCATCGTGACCGCAAGTGTGTGCAGCGCCATCATGTGTAGATGACCATTCACAGCCTGACTCGTCACTCATTGGTAGTGCATCCATATCGCAACGGAAAGCTATCGTCTTGCCTGCTTCGTTGCCTTGAATGGTGACTACAATGCCAGTTTTTCCATAACCTAAGTCATACTCGACATTCCAATCCTTTAGTAAGTTGATTAAGTATTGCTGCGTCTTATATAGGTCAAAACATAGCTCGGGAATTTGATGTAACTCTCTGCGCCATTCAATGGCAGAGTTCACTAAGTTTTCATCAATTAAAGTTACTGGTGTTGATGTAAGCATGACTATTACCTTTATCTTTATCTTTATCTTTAAGCGTTAACTTGTTTTTGGCTGTTTTTCTTAGCAAAGAAATAGAGCGGAGAAATGACCGCCATAAATCCAAGGCCAATTACAATCTTCATTGGGTCTTGGTCAGAAAGCAGAGCTAAACAAATGATTACACCTAGAACTGGAAGAACAGGACCAAGTGGAGCTTTGAAAGATTGTTGAGCTTCTTTGTCATTAGCGAATCGCTTGCGGAAGATAAGCAGACTGATACAAGTTGGGATGTATTGAGCAAATCGAGCTACTACAGAAAGCATTGCTAACTCAGCAAATGAACCACTCAAAGCAATAGGAACAGTAACTAAACCAGAGGCAATAATAGCTACTGCGGGAACGCCATTGATTGTCTTCTTGCCAAAGATAGATGGGATCATCTTGTCGTCAGCTAGCGGCAGTAAAGCGCGAGGAATATGGAAAGAAGCTGCTACGTTAATACCAGCAATAGATACAATTGAACCAATGGTAATTAACCAGAAGCCAAACTCACCAGATACAACTCTTGCTGCATCCGCAAGTGGAGTGCCAGAAGTCGCTACAGCTTCACCAAGAACACCAACAGTCACAGCCATTACTAGCGCGTAGAAAATCATAACGATACCCAAAGACAAACAGATTGCTTTAGGAAGGTTCTTTTTAGGGCTGTCCATATCTTCTGCTGCAGTACCAAACGTTTCAAAACCAGTGAAGGAGTAGAACGCTAGAATTAACGCAGAGACAATAGTTTCAGAATTAAGTGAATATGTAGGATTTGGATTAGCGCTAGGAATGATGTTTGATGGAGTGATATACCAAACACCCACTACAATCAAAAATACCAATGGCAGCATCTTCGCAATAGTCGATATGTTGTTTACCGTCTTAGTAGCACTAACACCAAGCAAGTTGATACCTGTAAGGAGAAGAACGATACCTGCGACAATTAAATTACAAAGCAGAGCATTATCAGCAAAACCAAATGTACTTGATAAGATGTTCTTAAAGGCAACGGCCATAACAGCCCACGCTATACACTGCATGAACCACTTTAAGAAACCGACTTCAAATCCTGCAAATTCACCAAAAGCCTCTTTGGTGTAGACATAAGCAGCACCATTCTTACTAAAGTATCCAGCAGCTTCGGCAAAACATAACGCTATAGTCGCTACGATTGCGCCAGTGATAAACACAACCGCTACTGACCAATCTCCAGCGAACCGGTAGAGAGACGCTGGAAGTAGAAATATTCCTGATCCGATTATTGAGTTGAAACCTAAGAGCACGATAGACCAGAGGCCTAATTTTTTCTGATTATCATTCATAAGATGTTTCCAATGTTATTAAGTAACTTTTTATCCATGCAACATTTGTTGCATTTAGTGACCGCTAATATCGCTTAGATTCAGCCGCCACACCCAATGAGTACGTTATCTAAAGGGATTAGCCTTGCTTTTAATGCAACAAAAGTTGCATAAATTTGATTTGTCGTAAAAAAACGCCTTACCAATCCTAGCAAGACGCTCATTATTTATGCCAATTCCCTGTGGCATGAGTAACGCCACACGTACAAATTAGACCAGCCTCATAAATGGATAAAGAAAAATCACAAGCGAATCAACACACATTTGAGCTTGATCAAATAATAGTGCAGAAATTAACATAAAAATAATGATTAATGAAACTATTTATACAATCAAAGCCCATTAATGTTTATGGATGATTTGGTAAATGTGTGAGACATTCACTAATCGTATGGGTACAAATAAGATTAGATATGCAAAGAATTAGGATTAGCGCACCCCAAAGGAATGCACTATTGGGGATCTATTTTATTGAGCTGGTCAACGGGAAACACACACCCGTTAACTCCAACTGTCTGCGCAACAAAATAGGCAGCGTTCTACAGTTAAAATAGCTTCAAATCATTTCCTGGTATCAATGAGAAAGCTTGCAGATAACGAGTACCTGGTATTCCAACCCAATACAGGCCGAATGTTGAGCTCGAGCGCTCGAGAGAATGAAAATATGTGGCAGTTAACAGGTAAAGGGCGAGCATACGCAGAAACGCAGCATTTAAAGGCACTAACCCCAAGAGGAGCTATCGACGCAAGACCACCAGCAAGTAAATTGCAGATACAAAAAAGCCACCTAACGTTAGGTGGCTTAATAAAAATCTGTTTGCTAATCAAATGAGCTCATCTTTGGCTCTAACAAATAAGCGGTCTTTGTATGCCTCACCCTTACCCCATCCATGATTCGTCCATACCGTGTGAAACTGGTTGGCATCAGCTATGAAATTTAGGATTGGCACTAAATCATCGTCTAGATCATTCAAATCAACAAAGTAAACATGCAAACCATCTTCAAATGCTTCATTAATTCTGTTTACTCAAAACGTTCTGCCCAATTCTGTTTGCTCTGTATCACTAACAATAACTACATACTCATCAATGAAGTGCTCGAACATCTTCATAGGTAGGCCCGAAGCACTTCTCTATGCTTTTTGTTGCCAGCAGTTCGTCAAATCATAACCTGAGTACAGTGCTTACCCTTGATAACATGATCGCCAATAGCAAGGTTTACAGCGTAAATAATCTCACTTCCATTCTCACTATCATATATCAGCCAAATTTTCTTACACGGTTGTCCTTCATAAGTCGTCGGCTTTGAAGAGATTACTAATCGGTAATCTTGATTGTCTGAAAGATCGATAGTTGGCAAATTATAATCACTAACTCCACTAGCTAGGAACTATGATGATTGCTCGTAATTTAACTTTTTGACACTTAGCTTTTGGTTAAACTGCATCTTGAATTAGTAATGGGATGAAGAAACCCTGCATTGATTTCTGTAGTGGTAGTTGGTGCGACAGGTAGGCTACAGTTTCCTACCGTTCGATGATCAGTCTAATCGCCTAATAAGTCTATCACATATTAAACGAGGTTCGATATCGAACCATTTCCTTGCAGACAAAAAAAGCCGCTATAAGCGACTTTCTTTTTGGTCATTCTAGGTATCAATTAAAGCCACTAGGACTGGTTTTTTCTGAATGATGGAGGCGCCTCCCGGAGTCGAACCGAGGTCCACGGATTTGCAATCCGCTGCATAGCCACTCTGCCAAGGCGCCTTCAATTGTGTTTTAAGAGAACAACTCTTTCGATTCCTACCCCAAAAGGTAACAACCAAATAGATGGTGCCCCGGGCCGGACTTGAACCGGCACAACGCGAACGTCGAGGGATTTTAAATCCCTTGTGTCTACCAATTCCACCACCAGGGCACGCAATTCTTTATTGCGATGCCGATTACTGAAAAGTAAAACACCATCTTAATGTCGAAATAAACCAACATTACAAAATTTGGAGCGACACACGAGGTTCCCTATCTTCAAGGCTTAAGGCGTGACCTCAACCTTGGCAAGGTTGCGCTCTACCAGCTGAGCTAGTGTCGCATTTTCATTATTCAACTCTAGATATTAGAGAGATAATGGAGGCGCCTCCCGGAGTCGAACCGAGGTCCACGGATTTGCAATCCGCTGCATAGCCACTCTGCCAAGGCGCCTTTTTATTTCAACACGTTAGGGACTTAGTAAGTCACTCCGCTGTGTTCGGGTGCCTACTTTACGGATTGAGGAGAGATAGTCAAACAAAAAAGTGAATTTAAATTCTGTTTGCTGACATTTAAATCAAATTGCTGCATGTTCGATCTTTTCAGCTAAAAAACACACAGCAAAATGCTTTAAATTAATGATTCGCGATCTACCACTTCTTCATGAAGCGACCAACCAAGCTCGGGTGATATGCCCAACAATGATCAAACATGCTCATCAATTGAGGGTTGCCGTACTTAGAAAGGCTCACTGCGTGGAAACGGTTTTTATGTTCCTTCAGCTTTTCAACCTGAGCGATCATCTCGTCAGACTGCTTAGGAGCAATAAAGTCAGACAGCACGATTAAATCGGCATTCTTGTATTTATCACCTGTCATCAAATCGATCGATTTCATCAATACAGGTTCCAAATCTGTGCCTCCGTGGAATGAATAACTCAAGAAGTCACTCGCTTCGCGTAAGCCATCTTGTCTTGTTAGCTCGTAAGTAATCTGTTCTGAAGAGAAAAGGATCACGTAACAGTCCCTCTCTTCTGCCAAAGCGATTTGCATTAGTGCATAGGCCATTGCTTTAGCGGATTGCTCAGGAAAGCCACTCATAGAGCCAGAGGCGTCTACACAAACAATAAACGGCCCCTTCTCGATATCAACGTGTTTACTGTCTGGCTTTTGTGCCCTAACTTTACGTAACGTACGAGACTTACCTTTGGAGCGGTAACTCAGTAAGCGTTTATCCGCCAAGTGTTTGTAGAAGATAACTTCAAGCTCTGGGTACGCCAAGAACATAGTCTCGTTTGGCAGCATCTTGTTAAGATCATCGCTTTCATGAATCCCAACGATATCGTCAACGGCTTCATCGCTTTTCTCTTCTACCATCTGTAGTTCTTCTACAGGGGCTTTATGTAACGAAGGATCGTCTTCCATGCCCGCCATACGGCCTAGTTTCTCAGCGATCTCTTGTAGACCTTTGTGTTTATTTAGAAACTCTGCGTGACGCTTCATTACGGTTAAGTCTGTTTTACTCAACTTAGCAGAAGCCATGTCCCACAAACGCCCCACACTGCCCTCATCACCAGATTCCGTCACTTTGTCCATGTTTTTCATGGTTTCCATGCGTTGGTAGAGGTCCGCTAAAACTTTCTCTTTGCTGGTTTCAAGCTCAGTAACTTGAGCTTGCTTGATGGCATCTGACAACGACTGATACCACTGATCACAGAAATAGTGCGGGAACATTGCATTGTAAACACCCTTGTTGTTTTCCATCAGGCGTCTAGCTTGTAAGTAAAACGCTGAGTGCCATTCCAGCTTTTTGATGACACTATCAATCTCATCAAAAAACTGGGGCTCATCCCAGTGAATTACTTCTTGGTAAAGTGCGATTTCTTCTTGGAATCGGTCGGTCTCACACACCTTAGTGACGCGTTTTTTTACTTTACCGCGCCATTTCACTAGGTGGTTTTTAACCGACGTTTTAACCCCTTTATTCTCGGCAGCCATCATCACTTGAGAACGGGCGATGAGATCATTCATCGCCGTATCAATGATGCCTGAGTCAGCAACCATTAAAGCAAGGTTTAAACCGTCTGCTCCTAACATACTTGTCCCCTCTACTCGAAGTACTGACTCATAAATTTAAGACGCTGAGCAATCTTGCTGCTCTTCACTTTTGCGGTCTCAAGCTCTTGTGTTACCGCTTGCAAACTTGACTCCATCGCTTTTGGTAGCTCTGGGTCAATATAGTTGTGAGGAAGCGCATCGTGGAAATCGGTGCGCACACGTTTCAGCTTGAATTCAGCTTCGTTTAGCTGCTCAAGTGCTCGCTCAGCGCCACTCAACCATTTGTTGTAAAGCTCTTGGTCCAGACCGTCAGCAGTCACCACACTCACTAATACCGAGCGGTTCGCGATGTCTTTAATCACTAGCTGGTTCGATGCATCAAGATCCAACTTCAAGCGACACAGATTCTTGTTTTCGTTTACGTAACCGTAAATATCTCCGTGCCCTTCTTTAAGCACACGATCGAAATCATCTTTCGCTACGTAAACCCAACGACTATCGCCTTTCTCTGATTCAGAAACTGACATGTTGCTTTGCAGCAGAACTAACTTCACTAAGTTGTAAGCACTGCCGACGCTGTACGTCTTCGCATTTTTAATATCGTTGTGGTAAACATCTTTACGTAGAAGGCCGCTGGTTGTTTCCATAGAGAGTGAAACAGAGAGTGTTGCTTCAACTTCGTCTTGGATATCTTCAAGCTCTTCACGTGACATTTCGATTTGAGCTTTAGACTCTTGTTGATCAAAAGCTCGGTTCAATGCAAAGTCTTTGACCACGCTACGAACCACATCTCGTGATTCAGGGCTGTGCCACAAGCAATCTTGCAGTAAAAGAATATCGAGAGGGTTTACGCTGTCACGACCACTGAAGAACGCACTCGCCTTCAGCAACTTCACAGCTTTCTTCCAACGTCTATCTGAAACATACAGATCAGATTCAGAAGTTGAACCCTGCTGTTTCACTGTCTCTTCTAGCATAGTCTTCAACTCGTACAGTTTGTTGAAGGCGTTGTCTGTCAGTTCAAGCTTGTCGAGTTCTTTTTGCCATTGGTGATATTCAATATCAGTAATCGCTAAACCCTTCGGAATCTCAGCTTCTTGAGAAGTACCCGCTGTTAGCATCGATTTGAAGTTTTGTTTGTTCTGAATACGGTTTACAAACACGCGCACAAGCATGCGGTCATAAAGCGCTTCTAGGCCGCTATCTTCATCTGGAAGTTCATTAGATGCTGACACCAATAAACGCATTGGTACGCGTTCAATATCGCTACCATTCTTGAACGTTTTTTCGTTCACAACAGTAAGGAGTGTATTAAGGATTGCAGGGCCAGCTTTCCAGATTTCATCAAGGAAAACCACTTGAGCCGTTGGTAGATAACCATCAGTCAGCCTTACGTAGCGACCATTGTCTTTTAATTCTTGGATACTTAAAGGGCCAAACACCTCTTCCGGCGTAGAAAAGCGTGTCATCAAATATTCGAAATAGCTGCTGTTATCGAAAGCTTGGATTAGGCGTTTAGCGATAAGACTTTTTGCAATGCCTGGAGGGCCTAGTAGGAAAACACTTTCACCAGCCAAAGCAGCCAGTAAACATAGCTTAATGGTATCTTCTCTTTCATAGACGCCATCAGAGAGAGCATGCGCTAATTTGTTAATTCTTTCAGAGAGTAGCGCCTTGTCAGCATGTGAAGAAATAGAAGGGGTCATGCATTACTCCGAAAATCTTTGGACAATAAAGAGTGTAGATTTGTTTTTATACATTTGTTAGCACTTTGTTACAAGTGTATTTTATTATTGAGTTGCATTTATATCAGATGGTTACGTCCGTAATTTCGGTGTAATCATAGATTGCAAATTTGAGAGTAGAGTCACGAATGGTGTGAAATTTAATTCAAAACTATGCCTAAATTTTCTTTTATTTTCGACACCATAGGCGTTATGGTGGAGCACGTCTTTCGAATACGAAAAATTGGCAAGGAATGTGGCCAGACTGCATGAATAAAGTTATCCATCAATGGAAAAGTATTTCTCTCATAGAAGAGAACGTGACGCTCCCTACGAACGTCGTGGTAAAACATACAACAATTAACCACCCTGGTGCCGCCGTTATTCTTCCTATTACGTCCTCTGGAAAAGTCATCCTGATCAACCAGTTTCGCCCTTCACTTAAAAAGTGGCTTTTGGAACTGCCCGCAGGCACGATGGAAGTTAATGAAACACCACTTGAGTGTGCTCAACGTGAGCTGGAAGAAGAAACCGGTTATAGCGCAGAGTCATTCCAAAGTCTGGGGCAAGTTACCCCACTCGCTGGCTTCTGTGATGAGATTCAGCATTTGTTCGTAGCAAAACAGCTCAACCTCACTACCCGCTTTGAATGTGATGAAGATGAAGTAATAGAGGTGATCGAACTTAGCTTAGAAGAACTACACGATAAAATAAGAAACGATCAAATCACCGACACCAAAACTATCGCTTGTTTAAGTAAAGCCCAACTATGTGGCCATCTATAACCAATTATATGGCTACCTAAAGTACTCTAGGAGAAAAACATGGACTTTCGTTCTGATACCGTAACCAAACCTTCACAAGCTATGCGCGAAGCAATGGCGAACGCAGCTGTAGGCGATGATGTATACGGTGACGACCCAACCGTAAATGAACTTGAGCAATGGGCTGCCAACGAAACAGGTTTTGAAGCAGCAATGTTCACCTCATCAGGTACTCAAGCAAACCTGCTTGGCCTAATGGCACACTGTGAACGTGGTGACGAGTATCTTTGTGGCCAACAAGCACATAACTACAAATATGAAGCTGGGGGTGCAGCGGTACTTGGTTCCATTCAACCACAACCGATCGAAAACAATCCTGACGGCACACTAGACTTTAAAAAGCTGGCCGCTGCGATTAAACCCGATGACAGCCATTTCGCTCGTACTAAGCTTTTAAGTCTAGAGAACACCATTAATGGCAAAGTACTTCCGATGTCTTACTTAGCCGAAGCTCGCGAGTTCGTAAACCAGCACGGCTTACAAATGCACCTGGACGGCGCGCGAGTATACAACGCAGCGGTTGCGTTAGATGTCCACATCAAAGAGATCGCACAATACTTCGACTCAATGACTATCTGCTTGTCGAAAGGTTTAGGCGCTCCGATTGGTTCATTACTACTCGGTAGCAAAGAGTACATAGCGAAAGCACGCCGCCTACGTAAAATGGTCGGTGGTGGTATGCGCCAAGCAGGTATTCTTGCTGCAGCAGGAAAAATGGCGCTGACAGAAAATGTAGCTCAACTCAAAGCTGACCACGAGAACGCGAAAAACCTGGCTATTGGCTTGAGTAAACTGGAAGGCTTCTCTGTTAACCCTGATTTTGTTCAAACGAATATCGTATTTGCGAAGTTAGACGAGTCAGTAGATATCAACCGTATTGCAGGTGAACTTAGCGAACAAGGCATAACAATGACACCTGGTAACCCTGTACGTTTTGTTACTCACCGTGACATTAGCGCAGAGGATATTTCTCGTTTCCTAACGGAATTGGAAAAAGCGCTGTAACTCTCTCCAAAGTTCTCAATCTATTGCTATTAATACTTGAGCTTCCCCTTAGGGGAAGTGATCGAGGTATCTGATGAGTACAACTCTTGACGCTACAACTAAAGGGACGGCGAGCAAAGCTAAGTGGCTGAGCTTAGGTATCCTTATACTTGCCCAGCTAGGTACTATGCTCGACATCAGCGGCTTTTCTGTTGCAACTGAAGCCTCTGAAGAACCTAAAGCCAAAGAAATTCGACACTTTGGGTTGTGGTCAAGTAAATCTGGCCACGGTTTTATGAGGGAACCAGAACTGTCGTTCTGATTCATTTGGTGTTAATCCACCATTATATTGGTGGGGACGATGCTGGTTGTAATAGCCAACCAGATAATCCGTTACTGCTTGGTTCGCTTCAGTAAAACTTCTATAGCCATTCTTTGGTACCCATTCCGTCTTCAAGCTTCTGAACACTCGCTCCATAGGACTGTTATCCCAACAGTTCCCACGACGACTCATAC
>NZ_JAKEUQ010000053.1 GCF_022397955.1 Vibrio sp. Isolate32
TACTTACTCATGGATAGCCTCGGCCTCAAGACCACAAGGGCATTTTGCCTCAGAGTTAGGTTTAAGAGTCAGGGTAATAAGTGATGCTGTCTGGTGAGACTTTACTATTTTAAAGCCTTCCCAGAATGAAGATAGGAAAGTATGATTCGGCATGGAAACGGTAGTTTGTGTATGATTTTTGTTTGGCGACTAAACCATATCACTTACTACCGTTTTTTTTTGTTTTTAGTTCCCGCTAATCCGCGATGAACCAAAAAAAAGCAGAAGATGATCTTCTGCTTTTGAATAAAGGTGCTAAGAATTAGCCGCGCACAAAATTAATGTGGTGAACATGAATATTGTATTTCTCAATGATCACTTTAGTGGCGTGCATGCTTCTAATGCGAGCGTCAGAGTCGAGAGCTTCCGCCATTGCTGACTCGCTTTCGTAGCTGTGCTGCATCATAAGTAGCAGGTTCTTATGGCTTTCAGCTTCAATTGCTTCAGGCTTACTCAGCGTTAACCCTTGACTATTCGGGAGTGTACGAATGATCGGAGCGACTTCGTTTTCCATGTATTGGTAGAAGTCTTGCTTTTGTTCTTCAGTTAAATCGGCTTCAAAAAAAGCAGTGCGAGAAATTGTCATGGTCGCTTCCTTACAGTTCAAAGCCAGATTGGTTAGCGATAGATTTCAGCGTTGCTTTTGCTTGTTTGATATCGTCTAACCAGTTGTCATTTTGTGCCCACATCTCAATCACTAATGGCGCGCTGTAATCAATTTCAGCAAGTGTTTTGAAAATAGCAGGGAAGTCGACTTGGCCTTCGCCTATAACAAGATCTCGGAACTGGCCTTTGCAGGTTTCTGAAACACGCAGTGTGTCTTTTAGGTGTACTTGTACTAGGTGATCACGGCTTAGCTTTAGTTCGGTACACACGTCGTAGTTCCAACCAGAAATATTACCGACATCTGGGTAAGCCATAAAGTAAGGTGAAGGGATCTCACGCTTAAGCACTTCAAACTTACTTAATGAGTTTAGGTAAGGTGTATCCATGATCTCTACACCTAACATGATGCCTGCACGTTCTGCCATTTTGGTGGCTTGTTGCATGCCTTCAATGAAGCGAGCGTGTGTTTCAGCCGATTGCGGCTCGTAGTACACATCGTAGCCCGCCATTTGAATACAACGAATACCAAGCTTGTAAGCCAATGAAATCGCTTTTTCCATGATGTTCAGCGATTCAGTGCGAATAGCATCATCCATTGAGCCAAACGGGAATTTACGATGCGCGCTTAAACACATCGATTGGAAAGGCATTTGGTGTTTTTCACACAGGCGGCGAAGCGCGTAAATTTCTTCGTCTGACCAATCTAAACGAGCACGTCGCTCATCGGTCTCATCGACTGAAATTTCTACAAAGTCGAAGCCAGCTTCTTTGGCGTGAATTAAACGCTCCTCCCATGTTAGGGAGGTTGGCATCGCTTTTTCGTAAATACCTAATCTGAATTTGTTTTTAGAATCAAACATTCTTTTTCCTTAAAAGAGTTGTTGTTCTATACGCGTTGTTATGTCTTGAATTCTGCCAGCGATCTCTTCGTAGCCAAGTGCTTTCATTTTTGGTGTAAGCGAAGAGACGCTCACCGCGTATACAGGAGATTTGTTCTTGTCAAAAATAGGGACAGCAACACAAGAAATACCTGCTTCGTTCTCTTCATCATCGAGCGCATAACCACGACTCTTAATTTTATCGAGAACACCAAAAAACTGAGACTTGTCGAGAATCGTGTTTTCAGTTAAAGGTTTCATTGTGCTGACATTGCGTTGCCAATAGGTCTCTCGAACGCTCTCTGAACTGAATGCGAGGTAGCATTTACCTGCTGCAGAGCAGTACATTGGAGAATGTAGCCCTACGTAAGTTCGAGTTCTAAAGACTGAATTAGCGGGTTCAAACTTGTCTTTAAAAATGATGTTGTCAGCATCAAAAGAGAGAAAGTTAACCGTTTCATTCACATTTTCGAGCAGTTCAGATAGGTATGGTTTAACCGTGCCGGTGACATCAGAGTTGATAGCAGCATGTCCAAGCTGAACCAATTTCATTGTTAAACGATACTCTTTACCTGAACACATTTGAGCAACATAACCAGAGGCTTCAAACGTTGCTAAAATACGGTGGACAGAAGACTTGTTGAAGCCAGTCCCTTCAGACACTTTTTGTAACGAAACGCCATTAGGGTAATTCCCAAGGAACTCCAGTACGGTCAGTGCTTTAGACAACGATTTAACTTGCTCACTCATATATGTGCTACCAGTGTTTACCTATTTCAGTATGGAAGTTTTCTGCTATGTCACGACCATTGGTACCAGCTAACGCTCGCCCGGCGATAAATGACTTTGCAGACAGATTCTTAAACAAATGCAGATCGTCTGGCACAATACCACCAGTAATGGATAGTTCAATTCCAATATCCGATAATTTCTGCATTTTTATCAAATCTTCTTCGGTCCAGCTCACACCTGCAAGTTCCGCATCACGTGAGCGGTGATAAATTGCTTGTTTAATCCCCATGTCGACCCAAGCTTGTGCATCTTCCAGTGTCCAGTGCCCGTAGAGCTCGATTTGTACCTCGCCATCAAATTCATCCGTCACTTTTTTTGCTGAACGAATAGTTTCGATGTGCGCTGCGGCGCTGACGGTGACCCAATTAGCACCCGCGTCCATTGCTAGGCGCGTTAAAATAGCGCTAGCGTCGGTGATCTTCATGTCACAGACAATGATGTGATTTGGGTACTTTTCTCGTAGGACTTTAACGCTGTCTACGCCATGAGAGAAGGCCAAAATAGTGCCGATTTCAATTACATCTAACTTATCTGAAACATGCTCAATTGAGGCGAGTGCTGTGTCGATATCAGTGGCATCCAGTGCCATTTGTAATAAGGGCTTAGACATCTATTTCATCCTCAAATTGTTTAAACAACTGCACCAGTCTTTGATAGTGCTTATATTTCTTTTGGTAAGTGTCGTAGTGTTCAGGATTCGGTTCGACACGTGACGTAGAATTAGTGATGGCTTGAGTACATTCTTCTAATGAAGCGAACTCACCTGCGCCGACCATTGCCATCATTGCGGCACCTAATGAGCCGGTTTCATTCACGTCTGATATTTCAACGGTCATTCCGGTAAGGTCAGCCAGCATTTGCATCCATACAGGACTAGATGCAGGGCCACCTGTCACTTTCAGTATGTTGGCTTTTGGAAAACGCTGACGCATACGCTCTAGGTGAATGTTGTGACAGAATAAAATGCCTTCCCAAATGGCTTGAATTAGGTGACCTTTAGTATGGTGCGATTGCAGACCATAGAAGCCTGATTTTAGACCGAGCCCTTGGTTAGAACCGTAGATGAATGGCACAAAGTAGATACTGCTTGATGCCGGATCTAATGTTTCCACTAACGCTTGATTTTGCTGGTGGTTAATCTGGCCATTTTCACCAAGGTAGTCAGCAAACCATTCATAGTTACCCGCAGAAGTTGGACTTGCTTCATGAATGATGTATTCGTTATCGACGGCGTAATGGCCGTAAACAAAATTGTGGTTTTCTTGCGTTACTTCCTTTGAGATACCTGACGTTACCGCCCATGTGCCCATTACGTAATTCAAGGTGTCTTCAGAAGCGTTGATTCCAGAGCATATCGCGGTAGATACCACATCAAACAAACCGCCGAAAATAGGTGTGCCCACTGCCAGCCCGGTTTCATTAGCAACGGCTACAGTGATTTTTCCTGCTTGTTGCTGAGGCTTTACTACGGGTGGTAGTGCCCCCCAAATTTCTTCAAGGCCAAATGTTTCCAGAAGTGCTTTGTCATATTCGCCAGTGAGAGAGTTGAAAAAGTTACTTTCTGAAATATTGGTCAGCTCGGCGGCCACTTCGCCCGTTAAGCGATAACGAAGGTAGTCGTGAGACATCATCACTGTGCCGATGTTCTTGTATCGTTCGGCATCGTTCTCTTTGATCCAGCGAATAATCGATACAGGGTGACCTGTCCACAGTGTTTGCAGTGTGGTTGGGTAGGTTTTTTGTGCTTTGCCCTGTTCTAGCCACTCTTTAACGATAGGCAGGGAACGAGAGTCTGATGACATAATGCCGTGGCCAAGGTTTTGTCCCTCTTTATCAAGAAGGTAAACGCCTTTGCCTTGGGCTGAAATGCTCAAGCCTTTAATAGAGGTTGGTTCTACTTTTGTGACCTCTAAAAGCTGCTTAATGACATCGACAGCATTACCCCACAATGCGTCTAGGTCGCGTTCAACCCAGCCTTGTTTTTCATTGATGACGCTCGCTGATACGCGGACAAGGCCTTGTTGTTCACCCTTTGCGTTAAACAACGCGGCTTTCATAAAAGTGCCGCCAGAATCAATTCCAATGTAGTAATTCATTATTTGGCTTCCAGTAAATCGTTGTGAATTTTCACCACCAGTTTTCTAACGGGTTGGCTGTCATCATTTTCAATATTGGTGATATGAACGATATTTGGCGTGAACAAATAAAATTGATTGCGTTTTGCATGAATGAAGTTGAGTTCAATCCCTGGATATTTGTAAAACTGAAGGTCACGTTCTTGGTTATAAGGTTGTGCGTTGCTGTGTTCTCCAGTGTCGATAGCCCATGCCATCACCTCAGAACCTTCAAGAATGATCTGTAGATCAGAATGGTATTTATGGACTTCAGGTTGGAAGTTTCCTAAAGGCTCTTTGTCATATTCCAATACAGAAAACCATGCCTGTGTTGAATCAAAGCCAGGAAGCTCATGACGACCTAATGCGAGTTTTTCTTGTTCGAGGCTGTTTAAGTACTCAAGCACGTTTTGAATAACGACAGGGTACGACTTAATAATCTGCGTAGGTTGAGTATTTCCGACTAACATATAAAATTCTCTTTAAGTATAAACAGCTTAATAAAGCCGATGCTCTAAATTAATGGGCACTAAATAGGCTTTGTAAAAGCGTCGCTAACCCTGTCTTATCATCATTATTTTTAGGCGTGATAAGGTTGGCTGAGCTTTTTACAGTGTCGTCAGCATTCTGCATTGCGATGCCAAGCCCTGCTGCTTTAAGCATTGAAATGTCATTGTGGTTGTCACCAATTGCAACACACTGCTCTAGGCTGATACCGAGCGGCTCAATGTAGCGAGTTAATGCATTACCTTTGCTATTGCCAGCTTCTGCGAAATCGACACGATCAACCCAAGAGCGCTCGCCGTTGAAGTTCTCTTTAACGAAAGGAAGTTCGGCAAATGTGTCGACTTCACCTTCGACGACAAACTTCCACACGTACTCTGAGTTTTTCGCTTCATGGTGAAAATCGTCGACCTTTTGAATGTTTGGTCGTTGGCTTTCTGGAAAGGTTTGAGACCACGTCAGTAGCGCTTCCATGTATTCAATAGGGCGTGCTCTCGAGTAGAGCATTGCATCACGCACATACATCACCATCTTCAGATCATGTGCTTGAGATAGGGTGATAAACTCAGCAGCAATGTCTTTGTCGATGGCGTTTTCTTGAATGACCGTATCGTTTTGGTAATCAAAGATGTAAGTACCATTGCAGCAAATTATTGGAGTCGATAAACCAAGCTGATCGTAATAAGGTTTTGCCGCGACATGATGGCGACCCGTAACGATAACCACATGAGTGTGTTGAGCAACTTGCTTGATTGTCTCGACTAACTCTTGGCTAATAGTGTGCTGCGAGTTGAGAACCGTGCCGTCGAGATCCAATGCCAATAACGTGTGCTTATCCAACTTTTGTTTATCCAAATTATGTTTATACAACTTATGCGTAGACAGCTGATGCATGTGTGAGACCTTACTTCTGTCCGTAGTATGAATTCTTTCCGTGTTTACGGTTGTAATGCTTGTCGAGTAACTCTGGTTGAATTGCGGCTTCCGGACTGATGGCACGAGTGGCTGTGGCCATGGCTGCAATCTCTTCCATTACCACGGCATTGTGCACAGCGTCTGAACCATCTTTGCCCCATGTAAATGGTGCGTGGCCAGCGATGATGACACCTGGCATTGCCTGTGGGTCGATATCGCGTTGGTTGAACTCTTCGATAATCACTAAGCCCGTGTTTTTCTCGTAATCAGACTCGATCTCAGATTTCGTTAGTAGGCGAGTACAAGGCACATCACCGTAGAAATAATCAGCGTGTGTTGTGCCTAGCGCCGGAATGTCTCGGCCGGCTTGTGCCCAAATAGTGGCGTTGCGAGAGTGTGTGTGAACAATGCCGCCAATGGTTGGAAAGGCTTTGTAAAGCTCAACGTGTGTTGCTGTGTCGCTTGAAGGGTTTAGTTTACCTTCAATGCAGTTGCCTTCTAAATCGAGAACCACGATGTCATCTGCCGTCATTACATCGTACTCAACACCTGATGGTTTGATTGCAATTACGCCACGTTCGCGGTCGATCTCAGAGACATTGCCCCAAGTAAAAGTAACTAAGCCATATTTAGGAAGCTGCAAGTTTGCTGCGAACACGCGTTCTTTTAATTCTTGATAGTTTTTTTGTTGTTGAGACATTGTGCTTACCCATGTTGTATTGAAGTGAATGACGAGTGGATTACCTACTTAATTTCCTCGTGAAAAAATAGGGCTAGGCAATCGCACTCAATTACGTTACTTAGCAGCAACCTTGATCTTGTTGATCATCACATCGCCATTTTTCTCGATGTAAGCACTCCAAACCGGCTGGATAGCCTGTTGGAAAGCTGCGCTATCAACGTCACGGTTTACTTGCATACCGTTAGCTTCTAGTTGAGCAATCATCTTGTCTTCTTTCTGGATGCTTAGCTCACGTTGCATTGCAACCGCTTCAGCAGAGACTTCTTCAATGATTTCTTGCTCTTCATCCGTTAGCTTGTCGAATTTACGTAGGTTCATTGTTAGAACTAATGGTGAATAAGCATGTTGTGTAAGGCTTAGGTACTTTTGTACTTCATAAAACTTAAAAGACAGCGTTACAGAAATTGGGTGGTCTTGAGAGTCAACAACGCCTGTTTCAAGTGCAGTATAAAGTTCAGATACTGGAAGTTGCTGAGGGTTAGCGCCAAGCTCATTGAACATGTCGTTTAGAGCCGTTGAACCATTCACACGCATTTGTAGGCCTTCAACATCTGAAGGAACACGGATAGGTTTTTCGTTGTTGGTCATGTTTCGGTAGCCATTTTCAGGGAACCCAAGACCTTTAAGACCGAATTTTTCAAAGTTCGCTAACACTTCTTTACCCGGTTCGCCGTCCAGTACTTTGTATGCTGTTTGACGGTCTGGGAACATGAACGGCAGAGTGAATGCTGCAGATTCAGGCATTAGACCGTTGTAGTTGTTCAAGCCAACCATTGCCAAATCAACGATGCCAGCGCGTGAGCCGTCAATCATTTGTTTATCACTGCCCAATTGACCTTGTGGGTAGATGTTTACTTTGATTTCGCCGTTTGAACGAGCTTCTACTTCTTTCTTAAAGAACAAAGATAAGTCTTGCTGCAGGTCCGACTCTGGTGCAGCGTGGGCCAGTTTTAGAGTCGTAGCCGCAAGAACGTTAGAGCTCATTGCGATAGTTGAAGCGAGTAGAGTAAGTTTTAGTAGGGTTTCCATTATTATTTTCTCCGTCGAGGATTAACCAATGACAAACGACATTGGCACAGTGATAATGCTTGGGAAGATGACAAACAGTGTGAGCAGAGCCATGTAAGCTGCGATGAAGGGCAATACACCTTTCACTGCGGTCGACATTGGTACTCTAGCTACACCACACACTACGTTTAGTACGGTGCCTACAGGAGGCGTAATTAAGCCAATTGAACAGTTAATAACGAACAGTAGGCCGAAGTACGTTGGGTCAATCCCAGCCATCTTGATGACAGGCATTAAAAGGGGTACAAGGATTAGAATCGTAGGGCTCAAGTCCATAACCATGCCGACGCAAAGTACGAGCAACATAATTACTGCCATTAATAGGCGTGGGCTATCGACCAGTGGACCTAATATTTCTGAGAGTTGTTGAGGTAGCTGAGCAACTGTAATTAGCCACGCTGCAACCATTGCACAACCCACTAAGAACATAACCATTGCGGTCGAGCGACCAGCGTTGAGTACGATGTGGTAGAACTTCTTAATAGTGAGTTCTTTATAAACAAACGTAGAGATGAAAATAGCGTAAGTGGCTGCGACTACTGCGGCTTCTGTTGGCGTGAAAATGCCAAAGCGAATACCGACAATGATGATGACTGGTAGCATCAATGCCCATACGCCATCTTTAAGTGCTGCACGCTTTTCTGCTTTTGTCGCTTTTTCTGATGTCGCTAGGTTTTCTTTGCGAACTGTCCATCGCCATACGAACATTAATGTCATGCCCATTAGCAGACCCGGCACGATACCACCTAGGAATAGGCTCTTGATCGATATACCGCCAGCAACACCGACTAAGATAAGTGGAATTGAAGGTGGGATAACCGGGGCGATGATGCCGCCTGAAGCTAGCAGACCCATTGATGGTGCTTCTGGGTATTTCGCTGCTTTCATCATTGGGTAAAGGATACTTACCAATGCTGCTGCATCTGCTACCGCTGAGCCTGAAAGTCCGGCAAGTAGAACCGAAGTCATGATGGCTACGTAACCCAAGCCACCTTGGTGGTGACCAAGATACGTAGTAGCTAGTCGAACAATACGTTGTGACAAGCCGCCCGACGCCATTACTTCACCAGCAATTAGGAAGAATGGGATTGCGAGTAGCGTAAAGCTGTCGACACCATTAATTAAAGACTGCGCAAGAATGTCCGCACTAAAGAAATCCATGTGCAGCATCAATGCCATTGAAGACAATAGCAGTGCAAACGCAACAGGAAGACCAAGTAAGATTGAGACAATCAATACCGATAAGAAAATGGCTAACGTCATTATTCTTTCTCCTCTTCTAAGCTATCTAGTAGCCAGTCAGGGTTGAAGATTCGAACAAACGCAATCACACCCATTAACACGCCTGACACCACGCCAGCTAAATAAAATAATGCTGAAGGAAGCCCTGTAAGTTGAGAAATATCTGACCAGTTGGACATCATTTGACGGTATGAACCGATGTAAAGCATGCCGACTGAAACCAGTACTACCACCCAACAAATTCGTCTTAGTACGGGCACTGCTTTAGGGAAAAGTCGTTCAGAAAATTCCGCAACAGCGAGGTGTTCACCTCGGCGCAGCACAACGGCTGCACCGAGCATCACAATCCATACAAGACCAAGGCGAGATAGTTCTACAGAGGGACGAAGACCAGAGGAAAAGCCGTAACGCAGCACCACGTTTGTGAAGACCAGTACGATCATACAAGTCAGAATAACGGCCATGATGACGTCGATACTTTTCCAAATACTCTTAAATACACTTTGCATAAAGCTTTCCCCACCTCAGGCTAATTACAGAGACGTAATTTGGTCCCAGATTCCATCGTTGATTTCAATACCGCCAGCCGCTGCGTGCTTGTCGATGAAGTTCTGAATTTCAGAACCTGCAATCATTACTGAACCTGTTTCTGCTGGCTCTGATGCCAGTACGTAGTCACGGATGCGCTTCATTTCTTGTGCGTATTGGCCTTCACCTATTGTTTTGCTTAGGTCAATCGCGATAAGGAATTGTGATACGCCGAATTCGCCGCCCATGTCTTCTGTTAGTGCTGGAACTGAGTTACCACCAGTGATTGCGGTTAGCATCATGTCTAGCACGATTGCCATTGAAGAGCCTTTCCAGAAACCCATTGGCAGTAGACGTTTGTTTTCCCAAAGTACGTGTGGGTCTTTGGTTAGGTTGCCTTCGTTGTCGAAGCCACCCACAACAGGAAGTTCTTTGTCTGCAAGTACGAAGTTTTGCAGTTGACCGTATGAGAATTGTGTCATTGAGCAGTCAACCACGACTGGTGGATCGCCTGCGATCGCCATGATCAGAGGGTTAGAACCAACGCGGTGATCTTTGCCACCCCAAGCTGGCATCACTGCGATAGAGTTTGTCGATGCGATACCTGCAAAGCCTTCACGAGCCATTTTCAGAACGTATGCGCCGCCACGCATCCAGTGGTTCGAGTTACGCATACCCACCATGCCGATACCGTAGTCACGAGCCAGTTCCATTGCACGCTCAGCACAGATAAGACCGTTCAGTACGCCAGGGCCAAAATTACAATCCCATTGCTCAAGTGCACCCATGCTGTTCACACATTCAGGCTCTGCGTTAAGCTTGATTTGACCTTTGTCTACTTGGTCAATGAACACTGGGAAACGGTTGATGCCGTGCGAATAAGTTCCCTCATTAGCCATCTCAACAAAACCTGCGGCAAGCTTGGTTGCCATCTCTGGTTTCATGTCTCGAGCTAGTAGGATTCGTTCATATTCTTGTTGTAGTTTTTCAGTGGATACTAAAGGCATCTCTGTTCTCCGATAATGTAAATTCCATAATGCGGAATAAATTATTGTTGAGATTCCAGGTTAATACTGTGAGCAAAGTGGCGCTTTATTTTCTTATTAAGTTTTTCTCTAATAACTGTTAACGAGTTAAAAAATGAAATAAAAAGTCTCTTCAATTCCATAATGCGGAACAAAAAGCGTGCCTAGGATCAGGTTTCTAAGACTAAATCAAATGAAATTCGAAAATTTTGCGGGAATAAACTTGTCAAATTATGGAATTCGAGCGAACCGTAACTTTACTGAATATAAAATAGTGGTGTTGAAATCTGAGGGAGTGGTCAAATTCAGAGAGGGAAATGCGCACACTTGACCTCTCTTCTATATAGTGGCTGTGTTGTTTTGGAATTATTGTTGGTAGATCTTCGTTAAGTGTTGGAGTCAGCTTTTATGAAAATAGTTATCGCACCAGACTCGTTTAAAGAATCTTTATCGGCTGTATCGGTGGCGGCGTGTATTGAAAAAGGTTTTCGTGAAGTTTTCCCCGATGCGAATTATGTGACCTTGCCTCTGGCCGATGGCGGTGAGGGCACGGTGGATGTTTTGCTACAAGGTTTAGCAGGGAAAAAGCGAGTAACGCAGGTTGAAGGGCCGTTGGGTGAACGTGTAAATGCGCAATGGGCGATGCTTAAGCCATCAGCACGGGCCTCGAAAAAAACGGCATTAATTGAGATAGCGTCGGCGTCTGGTCTAGATTTACTAACGCCAGAGCTGCGTGATCCGCTGGTGGCTTCTTCTTTTGGGACAGGTCAGCTCATTTTAGAAGCGATGCAGCAGGGCGCTCAAACGATCATTCTAGGCTTGGGCGGCAGTGCAACCAACGATGGCGGCGCGGGGATTGTTCAAGCGTTAGGGGGTAAGTTACTCAATAGTACAGGGCAAGAGCTCAGCCGAGGGGGGGCCGCGTTATCGGAGTTAACTTCTATTGATTTAGCTGACATAGATTCGCGCTGCACGGATATCGAACTGATTGTCGCGTGCGATGTTGATAATCCATTGTGTGGTGATAATGGTGCCAGTCATATCTTCGGCCCACAAAAGGGAGCAACCCCAGAACAAGTTTTAATGCTTGATAAGGCCCTCGCTCACTTTGCTCGAGTCGTTGAGTCACAAGGCTGTGTTGAAGGTGAGCGGTCGGTTCACGAACGTACCGGTTATGGCGCGGCTGGTGGCACACCAATGGGGCTGAGTTTGCTATTTAACATGCAGATTAAACCGGGCATTGAGATGGTGCTTGATGTATTACGAGCCGATGAGATATTGAAAGGTACCGACCTTGTGATTACGGGGGAAGGGCAGATGGACAATCAAACTCTACAGGGAAAAACACCTTATGGGATTGCCAAGCGAGCGAGTTTACAAGGCATTCCTACAATTGGGATTGCAGGATCGTTGGGAACTCAAGTTGAGGCTTTGTATGGTGAAATGGCCAGTCTATTCGGAACTGTACGTTCTCCCCAGCCTCTTGAACAAGTGCTGCGAGAAGCCGAATTGAATCTAACCAAAACCGCAAGAAATATCGCGTCAACGCTGAAATTAGGTCATGCGATTCTTAAATAAAGTATTGTTATACAGGTGCTTAGTTAACTCCGTTGTTCGATAGGTTTTATAGATAGTAACGATAAATCCAAACGATTATATTTTCCGTCTACTCAGGTCTATTCTTTATCCATATTATTTTAGTGGTTTTTAAAGTGTTGAATCCACTTAAATCGAAGATATGGCAACGATGCGATATCTTTTACCTTAAGGAATAGACCATGAGTAAAAAACTAACTATAGCTGCGGGTTGTCCTGTTGCTCATAACCAGAATGTTCAAACGTGTCCCACAGCTTCTACAAGATGTTTGGTTTTTAGAGAAATTGGCTCACTTTGATCGTGAAGTGATTCCAGAGCGTCGCATGCACGGTTTTGGTAGCCACACGTTCAGCTTTATCAACAGTGATAATGAGCGTTTCTGGGTTAAATTCCACTTCAAATCTCAGCAAGGTATTAAGAACTTGTCGGATGCTGAAGCAGCGAAGCTGATCGGCGAAGATCGTGAAAGTCACCAACGTTATTTGCTAGAAAGCATCGATAACCAAGACTTCCCGAAATGGACGCTGAAAGTTCAAGTGATGCTAGAAGTAGACGCAGCGAAAGTACCTTACAACCCATTCGATCTTACTCAGACCTGGCCACATGCAGACTATCGATTGATTGAAGTGGGTGAGCTAGAGCTTAACTTAACTCTGAAAACTTCTTTCCTGAAATTGAGCAGTCAGCATTAAACCTTGATGGTGGGGCAGCGCATTGGGGTCACCGTGAAGATGTCGGCGGACAACAATAAAGATTGAAACTCTGACAATAAAGTTCGCAACTTTTAGATTAAAGTTGCGAACTTTTTTTGGGGGAAGTACTGCTCCAGGGAAGTACTGCTCCTGCTGAAACAGTTTTTGGACAAAAATCATTTTCGGGAAATTGAACATTAGCGTATCATGAATAACTAAAGGGGCTCTTCTCCGCTTAGATGAGCTTGACAGAAGGGTATAACATGAACTTACCTCAGGTACTGAAAGCTGTTTAATCTTCAGTTTGAAGTATTCGGTATCTCTTATCCCGCGAGCTCTTCTGCGTAACAATCCTATTGATACATTGCCAGCCTCGATTACAGAGCTGGTTAATCGGTCATACTTTGCAAAGTTACAGATGCCTTCTTTGTGGTCTTGCAGCATGGATACAAAACCTTTCACGCTCATTATTCTTGTCGCTTTGGCTAACTGACACCAAGCGTCTAAAC
>NZ_JAKEUQ010000054.1 GCF_022397955.1 Vibrio sp. Isolate32
TGGATAGCCTCGGCCTCAAGACCACAAGGGCATTTCGCCTCAGAGTTAGGTTTAAGAGTCAGGGTAATAAGTGATGCTGTCTGGTGAGACTTTACTATTTTAAAGCCTTCCCAGAATGAAGATAGGAAAGTATGATTCGGCATGGAAACGGTAGTTTGTGTATGATTTTTGTTTGGCGACTAAACCATATCACTTACTACCGTTTTTTTTTGTTTTTAGTTCCCGCTAATCCGCGATGAACCATAAAAATGCCACCGCTCGATTTCGCTGGGAATCACGCGTCATCCCTTTCGGGCAAATGTGGAGCCATAACTCATCATGGGCGATAACCAATGTCGCTAACCCTGACTATGTTGCTGCGATGCGTGCTTACTATCAGAAAATCTGGGTTGAGCAGGGTGTTAATGGTGCTTACAATGATGACACCAACAAGCTGCTCGGCGAAAATCAATTCTTTGTTCACTCAGGTGGCAACGTTCAAGAGATAGGATTTGTTGCTGGCTCGACAGGTGCCGATGAGCTGTATAAAACACAATTTGTCAATTTCCTTAAAAAACTCTCTTCATTAAGTAGCCATGCTTTGGTTGCACTAAACATTGGGACCGCTAATTTGTTCGGACGTAATGGTCAATCCCACCTTAATGAGGCGGGATCTCTTTACCTAAGAGAGCACTACATTTTTCCGTCTACTGGGTTTAGTGGTTATTCGGGGATCTCTAAATTCTGGGATAACTCTGCGCTCGCCTACAATGGACAAAGTGTTATTTTTCAGGCGACAACGCGTTATGGGCGAGTCCAATATCTTGGAAATAGTGAAGAGAACTGGACGCAAGACCAATATTCAGCTTTAGCGATTTACCACCTTAATCGACATGCTCAACATAGCTATTTTAATCAGTGGAACAATGGCTACGTCTATGGAAGTGGCAATACGACTGCAGACACTTTCTGGCAAAGTGGTGTCCCAAAAAACATCGCCTATCAACCAAGTTCGTTACTGGCCGTTGATTTGGGAGAGCTGAGTCATCGAATCCCACAAGGCTTTGAGCCGATTTCTTTGATGCTATCGACAATGACACCTCAGCCCACTGACTACACCATCGTAGGTGATTCCTCGATGAAGAAAATGGTACATGCTGATCTGCCCAATGGTATGACTCACGTTCTACCGACGTTCACGTTCTTTATGTATCAATCTAATAATCAGGTGGTCGCAGGTGGCCCTGAAGATATGGTGTTAGCGAGAGAGTTCAGCAATGGTCGTGTGTTGTATCGCACTGATTTCCACGGTAAGAATCCGAGCTTTTATGAAACGGAAAAACTCACCATTGCGCTAGATGTCCCGATGAAACCTGTTGATGCTAACGGTAATGTTGGTGAGTATGTGAGTGAAATCAAAATTGGCGGTTATGAAGGGTTGTTTTTGCTTTATTAGAATTATTTAGATAAACAAAGGGGATCATCTGATAGAACAGGAGGCAGAAGGCTCTATAAGTTTTGCATATCGACTGATTGATGATTGAAGCCAATTGATTTTGCGGCATTTAGTAGAGCTTGTTGGGTCTTGAATACCCTTGGTTTCAGCTTTCGGTCGGACTCTAAGAAACTATTTATTCCCCACTTGCTGCTTAGAACCATCAAGTAATAGCCATCATTGTTTGGAGAGTTTACGGCAATTGCTGATTCTAAATCGCCACGTTTGAAATGATCCTTAAATTCGCGTAATACCATATCAATATCCGTATTCGACGATAAAAAAAGGGAGCGCATTGCTCCCTAGTTAGTTCTTTTCTTAATGTTTATAAGAATGCGCGGTATGGCAGTTCTGGGTCATTTGTGAAGATGTCTGCAAACCCACGGAAGTGCTGGTAGTGCATGCGACCTTTGTCTGTTGGGTAAGTGTACTTACCACCAACTTGCCAAAAGAAAGGTGCGAATCCGTATTGAAGACGCTCTTTCTTCATGTTCCACAGCATTTCGATTTCACGCGGGTCATTTTGGAAGTTAGCCCAAATGTCGTGGTGGAACGGAACAACCACTTCACAGTTTAAAGATTCAGCAGCACGGAGAATGTCTGAAGATGTCATTTTGTCTGTTACGCCACGAGGGTTCTCACCGTAAGAAAGCAGAGCAACGTCGATCTTGTGGTCATTACCGTGTTTAGCGTAGTAGTTTGAGTAGTGGGAATCACCAGAGTGGTAAACTGAACCGCCTGTTGTTTCTACTAGGTAGTTCACTGCACGGTCGTCCATTCCGTCTAGAATTTCCTTGTCTAGGGAAGATGTTCCCTCAGGAAGAGTCACTAGAGCAGTACGATCGAATGCATCAAGAACCTTGATGTTGACGTCTTTGATCTTAATTTCGTCGCCAACTTTCGCAATAACACAACGATCTTCTGGCACACCCCATTTCATCCATAGATCAACACATGCTTTAGGACCAATGAATTTAACGTGCTCACCACAGTTTTGAAGAACCGCTGCTGCAACGTTGATGTCAATATGGTCGCCGTGATCGTGAGATGCCATCACTGCATCGATCTCTTTAATAGCGAAAGGGTCCAATGGGAAGATTGCAGTACGTAGGTTTGGTTGAAGTGCTTCAACACCACCCATACGCATCATTTGGTGCTGGTTTTTCATTTTTTGAACCGCTTGTGTTTTTTTACCAGTGCCACACCAGAAGTCCATTGATAGGTTTGCACCCTCTTCTGATTTTAGCCAAATACCTGTACAGCCAAGCCACCACATAGAAAACGTACCTGGTTGAACAACAGTTTGTTCTATCTCTTCATTTAACCATGTGCCCCACTCAGGGAATGTATTTAGGATCCAAGACTCGCGAGTGATTTCGTTTACATTGCTCATGATAATACCTTTTATTTCGATAATTTGATTAATTTTGGATGTAGGGAGCCGAGCGCCTTAATTTGGATTAAGGCACTGAGCTAAATTTATTATTATTTGTGGGCTAGTCAGCCCTGCGATTTAAACTAGGATGACTTGTGCCCCTTGAGCTTCAATCAGTTTTACGACTTCTGGATTGGCATCTTTACCGGTGATGACTATGTCGATTTGCTTGGTGCTGCAAAAGAGCATTCCGGTACGTTGTCCAACTTTTGAACTATCGACCACGACGACAAGCTTATCGACCTGTTCTAGCATTTGTTGTTCGGCTACGGCCGTTAACATGTCGGCCTTGTACAGCCCGGCATCCGTTAAGCCTTTACCTGAGGTGAACATCCAGTTTCCCGCATAGCCGCCTAATGAATTAGGGGCAGGGTTTAGAAAGATGTTCTGCGCTTTGTTGTATTGACCACCAATGATGATGACATCGTCATGATCTTCGTTGATCAAGTAGCTCGCGAGTGGAAAGTAGTTCGTTACGATTTGAACGTCATCGCCACATAATTGCTGACCGAGTAAGAAAGCCGTCGAACCACAGTTGATCACGACTGTATCACCAGCCTGACAAAGCCCTGCAGCTGCCTGAGCAATCTCTGATTTTTCTTCATAGAACTCAGTGCTGTTGATATTCAGTGGTGACCACTTTCTTTTCTGAGTTTCTACTCGTTCCGCACCATTTCGAATTTTTCGAAGTCGGCCAACTTCATCTAACTTAGCGATATCGCGTCTAGCAGTAGCAGGAGAAACGCTAAATTTATCAATAATATGAGAGACGTTGATTGTCTGCATATCTTCTAACAGCGATAAGATGCCGTTATGTCTTTGTACTTCATTCATATTTATCACTCTTTTTGTCGTTGTGACAATTTAATGATTACTTTTGATTTTTTTTGATTCTAATAATCACTATCATGATTGTCAAACCACATCGCTATAAAAACCAGACTTTAATCACAATTTTTTATAAGTATTTGATTTTATTGAATTTATTGTTTTGATGTGTGATCTAAAGCTCAATTAAGCATATTCTGGGTGTGGTTAATTGATATAAATCAAAGTAGTCACAAGTGAGCATTGAATGATTACTTTTGATTGGTAAAGTCTAGCTCGTGAGCAAAACTAGAATCATCACATCCTACAAATCATTAAAATTAAAAACTAACCAGGGGTAAAGATATGGAATTCTTATATGATATTTTCTATATTTTTTACAGTCAGGTAATGACCAAAGCACCGTTGCTACTCGGTCTTGTTACTTGTCTCGGCTACATTCTTTTAAAACGTGATGCAACAACTGTTATCTCCGGCTCTATAAAAACCATCGTTGGTTTTATGATAGTGCAGGTTGGTGCGGGAACATTGGTAGCGGGTTTCAAACCAGTTATCGAAAAAATGAGTGAAATACATGGATTGACGGGCTCGGTGATTGACCCGTACACCTCCATGATGTCTACCATGGAAACCATGGGCGACAATTACTCTTGGGTTGGGTATGCAGTATTACTGGCACTTGGGCTGAACATTCTTCTTGTTGCCTTCCGTCGTATTACCGGTATCAGAACCATCATGCTGACTGGACATATCATGTTCCAGCAAGCTGGCCTTATTGCTGTTTTCTACTTCGTGCTTGGCGCAAGTATGTGGGAAACCATCATTTACTCTGCAGTATTGATGGCGCTGTACTGGGGTATTTCGTCAAATATCATGTTCAAGCCGACTCAAGAAGTCACTGGCGGGGCAGGTTTCTCGATTGGTCACCAACAGCAGTTTGCTTCATGGGTAGCAACCAAGGTTGCACCGAAGCTTGGCGACAAGAACGACAGTGTCGACCACATCAAACTGCCTAAGTGGTTACACATTTTCCACGACAGTATCGCTGCAACAACATTAGTGATGACTGGCTTCTTCGGTATTATTCTTCTTTCGTTCGGTCTTGATAACCTTCAAGAAATGGCAGGCAAGACTCACTGGCTTATCTACATTTTTGAAACGGGTTTGAAATTCGCAGTCGCGATTCAAGTTATCGTAACCGGCGTTCGTATGTTCGTTGCTGAACTGTCCGAGGCATTTAACGGTATTTCTCAACGCCTTATTCCTAACGCTGTTTTAGCAATCGATTGTGCGGCTATTTATGCCTACTCACCGAACGCAATGGTATTCGGTTTCATGTGGGGTGCAGTTGGTCAATTTACGGCAGTGCTTGCAATGCTTGCGTTCGACGCGCCAATCATGATCATCCCTGGCTTTATCCCAATGTTTTTCTCGAACGCAACCATCGGCGTGTTTGCTAACCACTTTGGTGGCTGGAAAGCGGTGATGAAGATCTGTTTCGTGATGGGCATCATCGAAGTGGTTGGCTCTGCATGGGCAATTCATATCTTTGCTCAATCAGGTACTGAGTTTAACGGCTGGATGGGCATGGCTGACTGGGCTTTGGTATTCCCACCAATCATGCAAGGTATCTCAAGCTCTAGCATGTTCTTCTTTGTGATTATGGCTTTGGCTGGCATCTATATGTACTTCGCTTCTAAGCAACTACGAGCTGAAGAAGACGCAGAAGCTGCTGAAACAATGACGGCAGTAACGCCTGAAGGCATTGAGGTTGAAGTTGCGGTACCACAACAATCGACAGCAACCGCTCAAGCTCCTTCTGTTTCTACAACGGCAGCTTCTACAATGTCAGAAACTCGCGTGTCACCAGCAGCTGACCAAAAACCGGTTCGTGTCTTAGTGTGTTGTGGTTCAGGGCAAGGTTCTTCGATGATGTGCTCTAAGAAAATCAAAGAGTATTTGGACAAGAAAGGCATCCCAAGCTCGACCTTTAACAGCGCCATCACTGATTACAAATCACACCTTGGTTCATTCGACATCATCGTTACTTCGGTTGCTCTTGCTGCGAAGATCACGGGTCTGCCGGAAGGTAAGCAACAGTTAGCGGTTAAGAACATGATTATGGTGAAAACTTTCGGCGACGAGCTTGTTTCCATCATCGAGAACAACTTCCATAAATAATTAAAAACGGCTCAGTGGTGTCGCACTGCTGAGCCAATAAAAACAATTATATAAGTGAGCAATAACATGAACTTAAAAGAATCTCTTATCAAGAATAACGCTATCCTGCTGAATGCAAAAGCAGCTGACTGGAAAGCGGCGATTAAGCTAGGTACTGACGCATTGGTTAAAGCAGGTGTTGCTGAAGAGCGTTACTACGATGCGATTACCAAGGCTATAGGTGAAGAAGGCCCTTATATCTGTATTCACGATGCGTTCGCTCTACCTCATTGCCGCCCTGAAGATGGCGTTATTCGCACCGGGTTTGCTTTAACCGTGCTTGAAACGCCAATTACGTTTGATGGCGTTGATGAGCCTGTTGATGTGTTGATCACACTAGCGGGTAAGGATTCAGAAGAGCACATCGAGGGGACGATGCAAGTCGCGAACTTGATTGAATTTGACGAAGACTTCTCAAAACTTCGTGCATGTAAAAGCCCAGAAGAAGTCGCGCGTTTAATTGATGCTGCTTTGTTGCAAGCGGAAGCGGCTTAAGGAGTCGATATGTCTAAATATAGCCAATTGAAACAACGTGTCTTAGAAGCGAATTTGCAGCTTCCTAAATACGGCTTGGTGACATTCACTTGGGGTAATGTCTCTGAATTTGACCGTGTTAACGGAGTGATAGCGATTAAACCATCAGGTGTCGAATACAGCGACATGACAGCGGAAGACATGGTAGTCGTCGATCTAAAAGGCAAGGTTGTTGAAGGGAAACTCAACCCTTCAAGCGATACGGCAACGCACTTAGAGCTCTATAAAGCTTTCCCTGAAGTGAGTGGCATTGTTCATACTCATTCACGCAGTGCCACCATTTGGGCGCAAGCGGGTATCGATATTCCAGCCTTGGGCACCACTCACGCTGATTATTTCTATGGTGACATCCCATGTACACGTCGGTTGTCTCACTCTGAGATTTCTGAAGAGTACGAGAAAAATACTGGCTTGGTGATCATTGAAGAGTTCAAGCAACGTCGAATCGATCCAATGGCTGTTCCCAGTGTGATTGTTGCAGGGCATGCTCCGTTCTCTTGGGGCAAAGATGCCAATGACGCTGTTCATAACGCGGTGGTATTAGAAGAAGTTTCGGCAATGGCGTTGGCAACACGCACCTTGAATAGTGGCATTAAAATTCAGCCAGAACTATCCGACAAACACTACTTACGTAAGCATGGTGAAAATGCTTATTACGGCCAACAATAAATCGACTTTTCGTTTAAGTAAGCCGTTTAGTAGCTTCAATATTGATTAGGTTCGACTTCAGGGAATAAGTGAGAGGACTCTATGTATAAAGTGCTGGCGTTAGATCTCGATGGAACCGTGTTAAAGGATGATCACACGATTCATCCAGAAGTAAAAAAGGCGATTCAAGAAGCCAAACAAAGTTGTCACGTCGTGATTGTTACTGGTCGACACCATACTGCAGCACGACCTTACTATTTCGAATTGGGGCTAGATACTCCAATCATCTGCTGTAACGGCACTTATGTTTATGACTATCAAACTGAAACGGTATTGACTCAAAACGCCATAGAGAAAGATAAGGCACTTACTTTCATTGATATGGCTGACGAGTTTCAGCTCAAGATGGTGATGTACATCACCGATGCGATGACTTACTCCAACTACAACCCATTCGCTTATATGTTGGCGTTGGAAGAGTGGGCTGAGCAAGCGCCAGAGCACCACAAGCCAAATATCTATCGCGTGGATTCATTCTCTGAAACGGCGAAGAGCACCGAGTTTGTGTGGAAGTTTGTGGTGGAAGGGGAGCAAGAGTCGGTTGATCGCTTGATGCAAATGCCTTGGGTCAAAGACCACTTTAACGGCGAACGTTCTTGGTCTAACCGAATCGACTTTGCCGCCAAGGGTAATAGTAAAGGCCTACGCCTTGCTGAATACGTGAATGAACTAGGTTTTCAGCCCTCCCAAGTGATTGCTGTTGGTGACAATCACAACGACATATCAATGCTTCAATACGCAGGCTTAGGTGTAGCGATGTTTAATGCTGACGACACCGTCAAATCGAACGCTCAAGCCGTATGCAAAACAGACAACAATCAAGATGGTCTTGCCCATCTAATACGTGAACAAATTAAAGGATAAAACCATGACTAAACCAATGATTCAAATCGCCCTAGACCAAACGAACCTACCTGCTGCTATTGAAGTTGCGAACAACGTAGAGAGCTACGTAGACGTGATTGAAGTGGGGACTATCCTTGCGTTCGCTGAAGGCATGAAGGCGGTTTCGACACTGCGTAAAAACCACCCTGACCATATCTTAGTGTGTGACATGAAAACCACAGATGGCGGTGCAATTCTGGCTCGTATGGCATTTGAAGCGGGAGCTGACTGGATTACGGTTTCAGCTGCAGCGCACATTGCAACCATTGGTGCATGTAAGAAAGTCGCTGATGAGTTCAATGGCGAAATTCAAATCGAGATCTACGGTAACTGGACTATGGACGACGCTCAAGCGTGGGTTGACCTAGGTATTACACAAGCGATCTACCACCGTTCTCGTGATGCTGAGCTGGCAGGCGTGGGCTGGACAGAAGCGGACTTAGTGAAGATGCGTTCTCTATCTGAACTGGGTATCGAGCTTTCTATCACAGGTGGAATCGTGCCAGAAGATTTGTACCTATTTGAAGGCATTAAAGCGAAAACCTTCATTGCTGGCCGCGCGTTGGCGGGTGAAAAAGGACAAGAAACCGCTGAAGCACTGAAAGAACAAATCAACCGCTACTGGAACTAGGAGGGGTTATGTACCATAACTTTACGCGCCATCGTGTCGGGCTGTATGAAAAAGCCCTACCAAACGACCTAAGTTGGGAAGATAAGATCAAAACCACTAAAGAGTTAGGTTTTGATTTCCTTGAGATCTCAGTCGATGAGTCCGATGAAAGACGCAGCCGTTTAGACTGGAGCGATGAAGAAGTCTATGGCCTACGCCGTTTGTGTGAAGAGCATCAAGTGCCGCTGCAGTCGATGTGTTTAAGCGCGCACCGCAAGTTCCCATTTGGCTCTGCTGATCCAAAAGTGCGAGAGCAAGCCGTTATCCATATGGAGAAGGCTATTACGTTGGCGTACAAGTTGGGTATTCGCACCATTCAACTCGCAGGATATGACGTGTATTACGAACCTGCAGACAAAGCGACACATCTACGTTTTATAGAAGGTATGAAGCTCTCGGCACAACTGGCGGAGCGCGCTGGGGTGATGTTAGCGGTTGAGATTATGGACACGGATTACCTGAACTCGCTCAGCAAGTTTGAAGTATTGAGTCGTGAGATTGACTCGCCTTATTTCACCGCGTATCCAGACGTAGGAAATATATCGGGTTGGAATTATGACATCGTGACAGAGCTTAAGCTGAGTAAGCCGCGCATTACGCAGATTCACCTTAAAGACACGTATCGCGTCACTCCTGAATACAAAGGGCAGTTTCGTGATTTAGTGATTGGCGAGGGAGAAGTTGATTTCAATGCGATCTTCAAAACATTGAAAGAGACGGCGTGCGTAGTACCACTGGTGATCGAAATGTGGGCTCAAGATGAGTGCTGGAAAGAGAATATACTCACGGCACAAAAACGTTTGAACGAAGTTTGTGTTCAAACGGGCGTTCCGATATTGTTTGACCACTAATTAGACCTAGAGTTATCAAACCAGTTTCTCTTTACGTTCTACATGCTCAGGACAAAAAGAGAAAATGCAGCATATTGCCCCCAATATGCTGCATTTTTATATCAGTAAGATGCTATTTTCGTTTCTAACTTAACTCATTAAGTTATTTTTAACGTCTAAACCGATGGTGTTTAAAAAGCGATGATTAGACCGCAATTGTCACGTGATCACGACCTACTTCAGCCATCTGAATCAGATAGTCGGTGTGGTACTTCTTCTTAATGGTAATTTGACTACCAATTTCAGCAACAATCTTTACCACTTCTAACGCGTCTGACGGATGCAGTGAAGAGTCTTTTGAAATTTCGATATTAACGCCCAAATTTGCCAATTTAATGATGTCGCTAGAATGCATAATGATGTCCAAGATGTTTGATTTTCGTGGACTATATCATTTTAAATTTATGCAACTCCACTTCGTTTAAGCAAAAAATGGGTGAGGTTTGCTTAAAATATGATTTCAATAGTAAAACAACGGGTTTTCTTGCATCACTTCGTTTAATTGTAGGATTGTTGAATAAGATCATATTAAGGCGATTATGAATAGGTTTTATGTATGGTGATCAGTAGTATGAGGCTCAAAATAAGACGAGGGGTTGACGATGCTAAAGTTGGATAAATACAAAGGAATTATTTTTGATCTTGATGGAACCCTGGTTAATTCTATGGTGGCACATGCTCATGCGTGGAAAAAAACTTGTCAGAAGTTTGGTATTCCTTACGATAAAGAATGGCTCGATCAACTGGGTGGTATGCCATCGCGAAAAGTGACTCTAGAGATCCTCAAACGTTACGACCTAACACTTGATGCTCAGCAGATTACTTCGGACAAAATCGCCAACTTTGAAGCCATTGAGCACAAAGGGGATGTTATCCCGGAAACTTATGCACTCTTGCAGCAACAGTATCAGTTGAAAAAGATAGGCATCGGCACTGGCGCTCAAGCCAAGCATGCAAGAGCGATTCTAAAGACGACCGATATCCCATCAATGATACGCACTCTTGTGACTTCCGATGATGTTGAGAATCATAAACCTGACCCTGATACTTTTCTGAAAGTTGCTAACCAGTTAGAGCTCGAACCGAGCGATTGTGTGGTGTTTGAGGATACGATTATAGGCCAGCACGCAGCGACATCGGCAGGGATGGATTGCTACATGGTTGAAAACGGGCAGATAACTAAATTTGTTCCAGCGAATGATTTGGAATTTTAAAGTGTCCCTGAACTCGAAAACTAACCTGAATTCTAAAACTAAACTGCGTTCAATCAGATCGCGTATTAATGAATCAGGCCGAAATGTACGTTTAGAAGTTGACGGTGGTGTGTAAGTTAACAACATAAATAGATTGCTGAAGCGGGTGCCGATCTGTTCGCTTCTAGCTCTACTATTTTTGATAGTGAAGATTTTCAGCAAGCTATCGACTCAATGCGATCGGAGTTGGCTCAATTGAATTAAGTTTTGTATCGACTGCAGTATAAAGGCTCGAAGTATTCTGTAGATCAGGCGTCGAGCTTTATTGTATCTAATGACTGTTGATTTAGTGGAAAAATGTATAGAAGGACAGTCAAGTTGTATCGTGTTCTCTCGTTGATCTGTGCTTGAATTTGGCATGAGGATTGTGTAATAAAACTACAGTTAATATTGACTTTGGTCACGCAGCGGCGCAAAATTGACCACAGATCACATAACGACGAGAACACAATATGAACGCTAAAGTAATCACAAATGAAAACAATGCATCGCTAGCAAAACCTTCATTAATGAATGAAGTTCTATTTTTTGCTAAGTCTACCGTTATCATGGGTGCAATTATCCTACTTGTTGCTTCTGCTTGGGTTTGATTTCTTAAACAACCCGCGTTTAGTGTGATCAGTGGTGATTAGCCACGCACTGATTCAAACTAACGTAAGAAGCACCAAATTAATTTCCTTATCTTTCTTTCTCCACTCCACTTTCTTTACCTTCTAGGCCAATCAGGCCGAATTTTTAGTCATCGACTTAGTTACTGAATCAAGTGATTTACTAAACCAAGCTACCTGTCTAAACCAACGGTTTAAACACGATGCTTTAAACTAGACCAGTACAAAACTATCATCACTATAAACGCAATTGTGGGCGCAATATAACTTGTGCTCAGTGAAAGCTCATCAATCAAACTCGCTTGCACGAATGGCAAAACAACACCCCCAATTGAACACATAATTAATATTGCTGCCCCTTGTGAGCTTTGTTTACCTGACGCATGCAGCGCTTGTGCGTAAATGATGGGGTAGAGCGTAGAATTACATAACCCTACGACAAGCATCAAATAGCCGACCCAGAGATGATTTTGATACATCGCGATAACACTAATGAAAGCGGCAACCGCGCAAGACAGTGAGAAAAGGTAGTGTTTGTTGACTATGTTTCCAAATTTGGCGAATAACAGTCGCCCAACAAACATGAATACCCAATAAAGAGCGATGATTTGTGTTGCGGACACTAGTCCAAGGTCGCCATATTGCTGGTCGGCAAGATACGCAATAGTAAAAGTACCAAAACTCACTTCTACACCGATGTACATCGACAGCACCAATGCTAAATTCATGAACTGTCGATTTTTACTCAAGATAGCTAAACCTTGCCAAAAGCCAGTCATCTGTTTTGGCTTAATATCGGGAAGGATCATCTTGCTAAAAAATACCAGCAAGCCTAGAAAGAACAGGGCGATAAATAAGAACAAAAACGAGACTTGATGAGCGGTGTTATTAACATTGAAGCCGGCTGCTACGAGAATGACGGCGGTAAGCACCAATGGACCAAGTACAGTCCCTATGGAGTTAGATGCCGTTGCCACACTTTGGCGTATCACGCTCTTATCTGGTGTAGAGAGTAGCGATACATAAGGTGAACTTACCACTTGAATTGCCGACACACCCGATGCCATCAATAAGATACCGATGAGTGTTGGAACAAGCTCTTCTCCTCGAACTAAATATGCCATGGCTAGACAGCCCAGAGGGCACTATATCAAGCAGAACTTCAACGTAGTTCTATAGCCAATTTTAGCCATGACAAATGACGTTGGAAGCGATACCGTGATTCTGGTGATAAAAAAGGCCATGGGAAATAACATCGCCATTTTGTAGTCGAGAGAGAAGGCTTCTTTGTAATGTGGTATTAGCGAGTTACTTGAAACAGTAATTAAATCCCAGATAAAAAATATCAGCGACAGTAAGACGAGTGGGGCATCTTTTAACGGGAATACTTTCATAGTGATTCCTTATAAATAGCGAAAAAAAAAGGTTCATCGCGGCTTTCCGGGGAAAGCCGCTTTTATCTTCAAGAAGAAGTAGTCTGTATCTCGATACCCATATCCCATTCGCTTGATTAGTTTTATCTTGTTGTTTATCCCTTCCAATGTGCATGTGTTAAGCGGATAACTTGCCGATGCGATAATGCCGTGAAGATAAGGACTCAGTTTTCGTGCGAACTCTTGCAATGGCTTAATTCCACTCTCCTGTACTTGTGCCCACCACACCTCC
>NZ_JAKEUQ010000055.1 GCF_022397955.1 Vibrio sp. Isolate32
CTAACCAGCAAGTGAATTCGTTCGGTGTCATTTCTGTATTGGAACGCACCTTTTTATTTGCATAAACGCAAACTTGAATCACTTTCTTGGCCAAATCTACACCTGCAACTGTCTTCATCATGTTGAACTCCGAATATTTCTCTAGCAACCATTACGAGGCTGCGACTTATGAGGAGGGGAGTCCAATTATCTACTTTAGGTTTTTCGCGAAGTAGGTGGCGGCCTTTTTTACGATATCTAGCTCTTCAGYTTGCTCAGCCAATTGTCTTTTGAGTTTGGCCACTTCAGCGGCTAGATCTTTTTCTCGCTGACTGGTGCTGGTGTCGCTCTTAACTGCCTTACGCCAACCATAGATCTGGGATTCGTGTAATGACAGTTGCCTCGCTGCCGCAGCTACTCCGACTTTCTCTGCTAGCTTCAGGGCTTCTGCTTTAAATTCAGGGGAATGGATAATACGTTTTTTCTTGCTTGTCATGGTTCACCTCGTTAGTGATTGTACTCACTTAACTCGATGTCCAAAACTGCTGGTGCGGATCANGGCTAGATCTTTTTCTCGCTGACTGGTGCTGGTGTCGCTCTTAACTGCCTTACGCCAACCATAGATCTGGGATTCGTGTAATGACAGTTGCCTCGCTGCCGCAGCTACTCCGACTTTCTCTGCTAGCTTCAGGGCTTCTGCTTTAAATTCAGGGGAATGGATAATACGTTTTTTCTTGCTTGTCATGGTTCACCTCGTTAGTGATTGTACTCACTTAACTCGATGTCCAAAACTGCTGGTGCGGATCATCACTTCGGCAACCAGAATCGTAAACACTACGGCAAAGAAGGCGACCAAACCGTACCAAGGGCTAGTGAAATCGACTTTGTCACCAAATAGAATGCTGATCGCTTCTAGCATCACAAACTTTGAACCCACCAGAATTACGTAGCTAGGCAAGCCTCTGTAGATCTTAGGTGCAGTCCCCGGTTTAGATTTGAAGTAATCCGCAAGTTTATGTTCCAAGCCGATAGACAGTTTGAGCAACAGCCGCAGAAAAATCGCAGCGGCGAATGAGATGGTGAATGACTCGATATGTAATTTGGATTTGTATGTGTCGTAAAATGGTAAACATCTTAGTGAAAACTTAGGCATCATAGTCATTCGCCCATCACCAGAGCAAACTATGAACAAGTTAAGTTATGACCGAAAAATGCAGCTATACGTGGTATCTGCACTTGTCATCAATTTAGCATTTAGCTTGTGGTTGCTGAGTAATGCACCTACGACGGCCATGGTTTTTTCGGTGTGTGCGTTGTTTTTACTTAGCACTCTCATTACCGCACGCCTTTATCGACATGAAATGGCTCAAAGCAAGAGTAACTTGTCGGAAGCGATCATTGATGGTGTCGCAGGCTTTACCGTTCTCGATAGTCAATTGAGGGTCATACAAGTTAATCAACAGTTCTCTCGGGTATCAGGTTATGCGTTTGACCAAGTTGAATCTCGCCCTATTTCAGACCTTTGTTTCATGAACAATAACATCCTGATATCAAGCATCGCAGATTCGCTTAAGCAGAATTGTCGCTGGAAAGGGGAGCTGAGTGGAGTCAGTCGCTTGGGTGAGCATTTCACGGTCAATGTGGTGGTAGAGAAAATCAAAGATTTACTGCCACAAAGTGAAAAGTATGTCGTTACTTTTACCGATATTAGTCGTCGTAAAATCTTAGAACGTCGCCTAAGAATACTGGTGGAAACTGACTCTCTTACAGGGTGTTGGAACCGACGCCGCTTCGATAAATACCTCAATCATTATTCAAATCTAGCAGAGCGCTATGGTTGCAAACACTCTTGCTTAGCATTAGTCGACTTAGATAACTTTAAAACTATGAGCGACACGCATGGTCATGACCAAGGTGATGATGTACTCAAAGATGTGGCTGAACTACTGCGAAACAACAGTCGTGATACTGATATTGTAGCTCGTATTGGCGGTGAAGAGTTCGCTGTTTTAATGCCAGAAACGAACCTTGAAGATACATTTGAAGCCATGTATCGATTAAAAGAAGCGATTGCTAAAGGCACAAGCTTGAACCTAACCGTGAGCAGCGGAGTGTGTGAAATACATACGCAGGCAGAAGTAACATACCGAAGTGCTGATAGAGCGCTTTACCGCGCCAAAGAAAATGGCCGCAATAGGGTATGTAGCTCCAGCTCGGGCTATCTATCGCCTATCGTTATTGGGTAGCCGATATTATAGTAAGAGCTCTCTATACCTTGAGCTGCGGCCCAAGGCACAGAAAGGTTTTTAACCCGATATTGAACGCTGATAAATTTTTGGTGTTAACCCAGATACACGTTTAAAAGCTCTAGAGAAGTGGGAGATGTTGGTGTAACCCAACTGACTAGAGATATAAGTCAGAGTATGCCCTTCTTCCATTAGTTCACAGGCTACAGAGAACATCAGGTTCTCTTTAATTTTTCGATAGGTAGTGTTTTCGTTTTTAAGCTTTCGTTGAAAGGTTCTAACCGAGAAATTAAGCAGCTCCGCCGCCTCTTCAAGCGAGAGGTCTTGCTCTTTCATATAGGGTTGGAGCAGTTCATAAACGCTATCGGTAAAGCTGGTGTGCCATTCAACGATAGCGGGCTTATTACTTAAGTCTTTAGCTGTGAGGCGAATAGGTAGCTGTAGGATTTCATCTGGGATCATGACTGCGGTTGAACTGTGGTCGATGAACAACTGGCAGTGACTTGGAACTAAGGTTTTGACGATGTCGGTATCATGGCCTTGCAAGCGAATTTTGGTTGGTTGCCAAGGTGACTGAGACAAAATCGTGATCAACTCAATAATGTAGGTGATGGCAAACACTTCTCCCCACTGGAACATGGATGAAGGCTCGTCTCGAGATGTTCTGCAAAACCAGCTTTGTCCATGTTCCACAACGAAGTCGACACTACTACCGGGTGAGTCGTAAGAGAAAATGGTATTGATGTGCTTTAACGCGTCACCAATGGTTTCGAAATCGGTAAATTGATGCAAGACGTATGGGATGATTCTTCGCCTAAAAGCAAGCCTCAGAACATCCGTGAATCGAGATACGCCAAGCTGTGAAGAGGTCAGGTAAATGAGTCGTTTGATCGATTCTGACGGTACAAAATCGCTTTCTGACTCAATAAGGTCAGACGGTAGACCAGAGTCTTCGAGCAGCCAGTGGAGATCCAATCCATAGTCAGTAAACATCTGCACGAGGATCTTGGCGTAACTGGTTTGTATTACTGGTACTTGATAGGAGCTATTGGCCATGATCAATCAATCCTTGTGTATTGATACATAATTGAACGTGCATATCATTTACGACACTTTGTTTAGTAAATCTAACTCTAATTACTTGAGTTTTCCATGGTCGTGTTTATTAATAAGATTATTAATTTTGTTGATTTTAGTTATTTAGAAGGGAGTCCCATGTCAGAAGTCGAAGGGAACAAGCAAGACGTAAAAGAAGAAAGCGCCCAGCCGGAACAGGGCAAAGATAAAGTGAGAAAGGTAACCAATTATCTACTTGCTTTCGTCGCATTTACACTGTTGTTCAGCATCATTGCAGATCGAATTATTCCGATTACCGATAACGCTCGTGTTAAAGGTTACATTGTTCCTGTTAAGCCTGAGGTATCAGGCAAAGTATTGGACATTTTGGTTCAGCCCAATCAACTGGTTAATCAAGGCGACACCTTAGCCATTCTCGATGACTCTGATTACCGAATAGCGGTACAGCAAGCCGAGCAGAATCTAGAAATTGCAGGGCAAAATGTCGGGGCTCAAACCGCAAGTATCGCTTCTGCCCAAGCTAAGCTCACTTCTGCTTTGGTTGAGAAGCAAAATACTCAGCTTCAGGCCAAGCGTATCTTGGAGATGGCAGACAAAGGTGTGGTTTCCAAGTCGGATGCAGACGAAGCTCGAGCGGCTTTGGCAACAGCGCGAGCTAACGTGACGAATGCTGAAGCAGATTTTGAACGCGCGAAGCAACAAATGGGTAAAGAGGGCGAAGAGAACAGCCAAGTGAAAGCAGCGTTACTGGCGTTGGAACAAGCTCAACTTAACCTTGAACGCACTGTTATTAAAGCACCAACACAAGGTGGTGTGTCTAATTTCAGCTTGTCGGAAGGCGTTTATGCTTCCGCAGGTCAAGCGATCATGACGTTTGTTTCGACGGAAGATATCTGGATCGAAGCTTACTACCGTGAAAATAGCTTAGGTAATGTCACGGTTGGCGATGAAGTGGAAGTGGCTCTAGATTTTGCTCCGGGTCGAATCGTGAAAGGTCGTGTAAGCAGCATTGATTGGGGGGTCGATTGGGGACAAAACGATCAAGCAGGTAAACTTGCTCAGGCGAGTCAACAAACTGGCTGGTTGCGCCAAACTCAAATGCTGCCAATTACTATCGAATTTGAACGAGATGCGATGCAAGGCATGCTGCGTGTTGGTGGTCAGGCGGATGTGATTGTTTACAGCGGCGATAACTTTGTTTTCAACGCAATCGGCAAACTTTGGATTCGATTTATAAGTGTATTGTCTTATGTCCGATAAGCCCGCACTCGATCAACAAACACAGCAACGGATCCTGCGGTATACCGTCGGGGTCACGTTAGCTGTCTTTTTAGCTGCATGGATTAACTGGCCGCTGGCATTCGTGGCGCCAGTGTTCACGGCTAAGTTTTTAATCGATAAACCAAACCTGCATAAAGAAACTGTCTACGAACTGTTGTTGGCGGTGGTTGCTACTATGGCGTTGGGTTTATTGCTGTCTCGTGGGATAACCCATTATCCAATCCCTCTGTTGATTTTGGTGGGATTAATGATGTTGTGGGGTTACTACTTATTCGTAGACCCTAAATGGAACCTATTTGCTACCGTTTTGTTGATTGCTGTGTTGATGTTGCCATTTATGGCGATTGATAACCCTGGTGTCTCAGTATTACTGGCATCTGGCTTGGCGGCATCGGGTGTGGTTTCAGTGATGATCTTTGCGTTAGTCCACGTGTTTTTCCCAGAACCTAAATCTGAATTCTCAGGGTTTGCAGCAGCGCCACTCGAAAAGAGACAGCGTTGGTATGCGGCATTTCGGGCTATGATTATCTCTTATCCAGTGGTGTGTTTTTTCTTTATTTTTCAAATCTCTGAAGCGTTACTGACAATGATGTTTATTGCGCTGCTATCGTTAATGATTACGTCAGAGAAATCGATAAAGTTAAGTGCCTTTTTGGTGATCAGTAACGGTATTGGAGGCTTGTTGGCGATTGCGGCATTCTCGATTCTTTCGATTGTTCCTAACATTGTCTTCTATTCTTTGTTTATTGGTCTTGTTGCGATTCTTATGGCGACCAAGATCTATACCGTTCCAGAAAAAGCGCCGATCTTTGCTACTGCATTTAGCACCTTATTGGTACTTGTTGGGAGCACATTGATGAGCTCTGGCGATATTGATAGCAACACTTTTATTCGCATATTCCAGTTAGTGTTAATTGGAATTTATATGATTTTGGCTTCGCTTTTCCTCGAGACTAGGAATTGGAAGTTCTTACAAAATCAGCCTTAATTTTTTTGCCTGAATTTTAAGTTCAATTTTATGTTATTACTTTTTTAACCACCACACTTAGAATAACAGCTTGGTTGGCGTGGGCATTCTCCACCTCTGGAGCAGATAAGTCTCGCCTCTGTCTCTATCCCACGTTCAATCCAATTTATATTTAGAATTTTGGCTATGGTCGTGAGATCTTTCTTGATGTTACGCGGTATTGCTACAGAGCCGCCATTGTTGACGCATGACGCCTTAAGCTGCTCTGCTATGTCTCTTGAATTACCGCCTTGAGCATCAATCGCAGGGTTGAGATCTATACCAGCACACAACACACGATTGTTACCAGCAGGATCCGTCATATTGATGGATTCACAGCAGTAGATTCTTGGCTCATCGCCCACATTCAAAATGGAGATTTGAGCCGAGCTTCCGGCTCGAGGTTCTGATAATCGACGGAACACAGCCCAATGTTGACATGGATCAGCGACCGTTCTCATATTTCCCCAAGGCAGCGGAATCCCGTTCCCGCGATATACCGCCTTGAGTTTCCCCGGCCCATAAGCATCAAAGTAGTGCCAGTGAGGGTAGGGCGATACTACCGTCATTCGACGCATCGCAACAGAGGGGGAAACCCCTGCTCTTTTGTGAACGTCGATTTCATAACCAGTACGGTCGAGTAACTGTCTAAATGGGACTTTCGGGCATAGTAGCGCTCCAGCAAAGAAGCTAGATTCAAAGTCTCGCCATGCTTGAAGAATATCTTGGGAGTTGAGTTGTGAAGATCCTGATATTTGATTGTCGTCCCATGTGTTGTTGTTACCGACCGACAACACACTCTTTAGGCCTTCTTTACTGTGCAGAATGCAATGGCCGATATAAACCGAGAGGTCATATTTCAGACGAGTCGGATACTCTTTAAGAATCTCGTTTAAGAAGATAGTACCGGGAGGCTCAAAGAAGGAGGTCACCAACTGCTTGGCGTTAATTCCGAGCTCATCAACAACGTCTTGCGGTGTGCGCGTAACCCAACGGATGTTAATCCCTAGACTTCTAGCGATATCTATGAGGTCTTCTACGCTAAGGTTAAGCCGCTTTAAGCCGACTTCCTCCGCAGCGCGCTCAAGGTCAGGAAAGTGGTTCTGATTGCTCTCTTGGTGCGCTCGAATCAAGAGGTGGGCAAACTGGCGGCCTGAAATCCCCGTTTGTGAAAGCATTTCAGGAATGGCAATTTGCAGGATGTCGTTGGAGAAAAGGAAGCTAGGCTCAAGCGCCATGCCACTTATCCCGCCACGATTCCCCTTGTCAGGAGCAATGGCTTGTTGTTCAGACTCGTCGTCAAGGAACCACGTAGGATTCTTCTGAAAGACCTGTGCAATCACTTCCAGCATATCGATGCTTGGAACCCGCTTTCCACGTTCAATCATTGAGAGGTAAGAAACGGAAGGGGCATATTCTGGGTTGATTCTAATACAACGCGCAGACAGATCTTCCATCGTTAAATGGTTACGTTTTCTTAGGTTACGTATTTTTGTACCTAGGAAATGTGACTGACGAACTAAACTTTTTGACAAGGCCATATTTGTAAAATTCACATTGTAAAATTTTTGTTGTGAAATTGTATATAAAAAAGCGATAATCTACAAACTAAGCAATTCACAAAATGACAAATAAATTAAACGTTAGTTTGGAATGATTGCTCTAGGACACATTTTTTCTGTAGAAATTGGTGGTTATCACCAGACTGGTCACGAGGGAAAGACTATGAATATGCTTACATTCGATAAAACAGAAATCCAAAAACAATCTAAGCCATTTATCGCTGAAGCTGTCTTTGCCGTGGAGACAATCAGTGCAAACCAGCAAAATGAGAAGCAAGTGAAAGCAAAGCAACTGCTTGACCGTCTATTTCCTCTTGAGCATGGCTCTCACCAAGATGTAACGAGCTACGTAGTCGATTACCGTCATATCATGGCTTATTTCAAAGACGGACAACACAGCGGACTAAAACACCCTAAGCACTTTGTAGCTTACATGGGTGAGAAGAGCGACCCTGACTCAATTTTGTTCCGTGATGGTAGCGGAAGCCATTTAGAAGTGATGTTTGGTTGCCACAAAGGCACTGGCTGCATTGAACTGGTAGAGATTGATGATATCCAACTGGAATCGTGCACGACATTCGGTCAAGCTGCAGCTGAATCAACGAATACGACTTTACACCAAGAAACTATTGCTGCGATGCGCCACTGGATCAGCCTGGTTAAAGGCGATGAAAAGGGTAAACCAAAGGCGTGCAGTGAAGATAAAGAATTTAGAGCAAAAAGTGGAGAGGACTACTGTCTTAACTACTGTTTCCAAATTTAAAGCCTAGTTATCAGCGCTCTGAGCCAAGGGTACAGTAACCAACAAAAAGCCCCAAAGGCAACGCATTTGGGCTTTCTAATTTCAATAAATATTCACCACGCGTATTTGTCTGAAATAGCCAGGCTAATGATTGCTTTTAAAGAGGCATAACGCGATTACGGCCAAGTGTTTTGGCTTCGTAAAGCAGCTTATCTGCGCGTTCAATCAATGAGTGTGGTGACTCTCCAGGTTCGAGTTCAGCCACGCCAAAAGAGGCGGTAATATTTCTGACCTGTTCACCACTGCGACGGTCTTTAATCGACAGTTTTTCTAACGAACGACGGTTAGTGTCAGCTAGCTGGCGTGCGATGCGTACTGATTTATTGGGCACAATTAGTGCAAACTCTTCACCGCCAAAGCGATAAGCAGAAATGCCTTCATGACAACTTAGCTTGAGCTTACGAGCGATGCCTTTAAGAACCATGTCGCCAAACAGGTGACCATAGGTGTCGTTGAAACTCTTAAAATGGTCGATGTCGAGAAGAATCAAACACAGAGGTTGGTTCGCTTCGCAGAGCGTTTCTAAATCGCGGTCGAAAGAGCGACGGTTGTATAGGGTGGTGGTGCTGTCAAACAGTGCGTCTTTCTGTACTTCAACAAGCTGGCTTTTGAGCTTAGAGATTTCAGAGGTCGCAGAGTTGAGCTGAGAATTCAAGAATTGAGTAGAATGACGAATATTTCGAGACTCAGAAACAAGCTGACGTACTAGAGACATCACCTCGTCGATAGAGAGGCTTTCATTTTCGACGTGAGACAGATCTTCAAAGCTTTTATCGATCATATCTGAGAAAGCCGAAGTATCCGTCAGCGTGTCATTCATAGAATTTGATACTTCAGATACCAACAGCTCTAAGTTAGTGCGTAGGTCATTGATATTGGTTTCTGATTTGCTGGCAACGTAATTGTTGTAAAGCTGTTCACCAAAAGCCGGAGGGCAGATGCCATAATGCTCCAGCACGCCATCCATCTCTTTAGTCAGTTGCGGAATCGCATTATCGACATAGGTGTACCAAAGGGCGTAATTTGCAGGTGTGGTAGACACCCTGTTCTTCATCATAAGAGGCACCGCTTTTTTTAGATTAGCGGTGGATTTCTGAAATTCGTCTTTGTTCATTATTTTACTGGAGGTATCAAACCAACTAAAGCCACTTTTGGACAAGGTTAGCGGATTTCTACGTGCTTTGCTTTAAAAATTATATAATTAATGGATGACGGTTGAATAAAGCACTTATTTTTATTGTGAATATCGATTGTGTACTTATGCTGGCTATCTAATGAATTGTTCTTTAACCATATTTGGGGTTATTCACTTTGCAACAGTGATGTCGATATGAGCGCTGAAGCTAGGCAATGATTTCCAGAAAATGACGCTTTAAGTGGATAAGAAAAAGTGAGGTTGTTTGCAGTAGGGTGGCTAGGTATTTTAGAGTGTGGTAGAGAAAGTGATCAGCGGTAAGAGAGTATAGAAAACTTTTCGACAGATACAAAAAAGCGCCGATAAAAATCAGCGCTTTAAAATTCTTTTTAGCTAAATGCTAATTATTGAGCAACAACGTTTGCTGCTTGTAAGCCTTTTTGACCGTTTTCAACTTCGAAAGAAACCTTTTGGCCTTCTTTCAGAGTTTTGAAACCTTCAGAAACGATAGCACGGAAGTGAACGAATACGTCAGCGCCGCCGTTGTCTTGAGAAATGAAGCCGAAACCTTTCTCTTCGTTAAACCATTTTACAGTGCCAGTATTTGTGTTAGACATAATTTGTCCCTTATTCATAAATTTTCTAAATTGTTGATTGCATTCAATGCAATGCGCTGATAATTGAATTATTTAATATTGCTAAGAAATAAGGAAAAACTACTTACAAAAACGGGTAACGATTTTACATGTCAATTTTTTACTATTCATCTAACTTAAATAACTCCGGCTAACAGAGCAGGTGTATGTTAACACAGTCTTTCGACATGTACACACATTGATTGCGAAATCAGTGTTTTTTTGTCCTACCGTGCGAATCCACAAAAAACACACTTACATAGTGATAGTTATGCCACTTAGAACAACACAAAAAGGAAACATCTCACCTTCCTTTTATTCAATTATAATTATAGACGATTTTAGCGCTTAAAGCTTATATCTTCCGTTATATCTAGATTGATTTTTGTCCTTGCTGGCTGAGTCTCTGCGATCACTTTACCGTTACGCACTGAGTACTGCACTGGTACTTGGCGACGTATTGCGTCAAAGCCATCGTCAGCAGGAAGAATCAGTAGGCTACCTGGTTTACCTTCTTCGATACCGAAGTTGTCTTGGATGTTCAATGTGCGAGCAGAGTTTTTGCTGATCAAATCAAGCGAGTTGTTGATTTGGTCGTAGCCCATAACCTGTGTTACGTGCAGTCCCATGTGCAGAACTTGAAGCATGTTCGCTGTACCCAGTGGGTACCAAGGGTCAAACACATCATCGTGGCCAAAACAAACGTTGATGTTTGTTGCTAGCATCTCTTTCACACGAGTCACGCCACGGCGTTTCGGGTAATCATCGAAACGACCTTGTAAGTGAATGTTCACTAACGGGTTTGCAACGAAGTTAATGCCAGACATTTTCAACAGGCGGAATAGGCGAGATGCGTAAGCACCATTGTAAGAGCCCATCGCTGTTGTATGGCTTGCTGTTACCTTTTCACCCATTTCGAACTTGTGAGCTAGGGCTGCAAGTGTCTCAACAAAACGAGATTGCTCGTCATCGATTTCATCACAGTGAACGTCGATCAAGCAGTCGTATTTACGCGCAAGTTCAAATACATAGTGTAATGATTCAACACCGTATTCACGAGTGAACTCAAAGTGTGGAATAGCACCGATAACATCAGCACCGATCTTCACAGCTTCTTCTAGAAGTTCTTTACCGTTCGGGTAAGAAAGAATACCTTCTTGAGGGAATGCGACGATTTGGATGTCGACCCATTCTTTCATCTCTTCACGCACTTCAACCATCGCTTTTAGCGCGACTAACGTTGGATCAGACACGTCTACGTGAGTACGAACGTGTTGTACGCCGTTGGCAATTTGCCATTTCAGAGTTTGCTTCGCACGTGACTTAACGTCTTCAATTGAAAGCAGTTCTTTACGCTCAGCCCAGCGCTCAATACCTTCAAATAAGGTACCAGAGATATTCCAGTTAGGCTCACCAGCTGTCTGAGTTGTGTCTAGGTGAATGTGCGGTTCACAGAAAGGAGAAACCGCAATGCCGCCTTCTGCATCAAGAGTTTCGCCCTGATGGTTGATTTGCGCGTCATTATCGAGAATGCGAGAAAATTGACCATTTTCAATCAGAATCTGTTTCAAGCCTTCTTGGTCTTGAAGTTTCGCGTTCTTGATTAATAAGGTTGTCATAGTGTGTCCTTAAGCGGCCTGAGATTTCAAAGCTTTTTTGTTCAATAGAGGATTAAGCACGAGGTAACTGATTGCACCACCTAACACAGCGTTCAAAGGAACAACGCCAGGTAGGAAGTGACCAGCGGCTACGCCTGTTACTACCGAGATAATGCCAGTCCAGTTTACGGTTTGGAACTCTGCATTTACAAAATCTTTGTAACGCTGACGGTTCGCGAAGAAGTCGGCGATGATTACGCCACCAATTGGTGGAATCGCTAGAGAAAGGAAGGTTAGCCAACCAACGAAGTTGTTGTACAACCAAAGCGCGAAAATCGTACCGATAATACCGTTAATGATAGACATCGTAGTACTTGAGCGACCAGTAATGTTAGATAGACCAAGACCTGATGCGTAAAGTGCGTTTTCGTTAGTCGTCCAGATGTTTAAACCTAGTACGATAATTGCCGGAAGTAGAAGACCTTGTGCGATCATGACATCCGAAATGTCAGCTTGGCCTGTTGCGGCTGCACCGGCTGCACCGAAGATAAACATCAGTGAGTTCCCGATGAAAAATGCGACCATAGTAATGAGTACCGCACTTGCTGGTTTCTTACCGAAGCGCACGAAGTCAGCCGTTAATGTACCTGCACTAACAAATGAACCCACAACCATCGCTAGAGCAACAGAGAAGTCCATTGGCGTTTCTGGCTTGATGAGTTGTAGCTGTTCTAAACCACCCACACTGTCTACTGCTGTCAGCACTGAGTAACCGCCTAGAATTGCGATAGCAGGAACGGCAACCGCTGAAAGTACCATTAGCGCTTTGATACCGAAGTACACGGTACCTGTCATTAACAAGCCCGATACGATTATTAGGGTATTGGTATCAATGCCCGTCGCTTTTTGTACTGGAATTGCGAACATTGCCACACCTACGCCAAACCAACCGACTTGTGTGCCGCCAAGCAGAGCAGAAGGGAGCCATGAGCCTTTGATACCAAAAGAGAAACGAGCTAGAAGGTGAGTAGAGAGGCCAGTAGATGAGCCGATGTAGCCAAGAAAAGAAGTGTAAATACCGAGGATTAGGTTACCGATGAGAACGGCGAGGAAGAAATCGTTGAATGAAAGACCTGTCCCGAGTGAACCACCTGTCCACATACTTGCAGAGAAGAAAGTGAGTCCAAGCATTACCATGGTGAGTGAAGCAACTCCTTTCCTAGCCGATGTTGGAACCGGTCCTAGACTGTAGTTATTATCAGCCGCCATTTTTTAACCTCCGCAAATGATCAAATTAAAATTAACGGTCGCCATATTGCAGGCAAACGTGCGCATTATGGTGATATAAGTCACGTAGTCAATGCTGAATTTGCCAATAGTCAGTCATTAAAACCAGTTTTTTATAATATTTACATATAAAACATAAGGTTATTTTCTACGTTTATTTTAAAAAAAATAAATAGAAAACGTTTTCTATAACACATTGGTTATCTGCTGTTCTTGGTTGGCTATGAATATTGATTATTATACGTTTGAATGGGTGTCTGTATGGAAAAGGAGAGCGGTTTGCCAAGCTGAAGGCAAAAAAATGGTTCATCGCGGATTAGCGGGAACTAAAAACAAAAAAAAACGGTAGTAAGTGATAGGGTTTAGTCGCCAAACAAAAATCATACACAAACTACCGTTTCCATGCCGAATCATACTTTCCTATCTTCATTCTGGGAAGGCTTTAAAATAGTAAAGTCTCACCAGACAGCATCACTTATTACCCTGACTCTTAAACCTAACTCTGAGGCGAAATGCCCTTGTGGTCTTGAGGCCGAGGCTATCCATGAGT
>NZ_JAKEUQ010000056.1 GCF_022397955.1 Vibrio sp. Isolate32
CTCAATGTCCTCAAAGAAGATAAACAGTGTTAGTGTTATATGTGGCTCTACTGCTCGGGCGCAGACTCGCCCGACGCTGCACTGCTAAAGAATATCGCCTTGTACGAGTACGACTATCAAAACAGTCGCGCGAGGGCATGCCCTGTTGCCTTCTTGGGGGATTACAGTGGTTATCTGCAAACCGATGGCTATGGTGCCTATGATGGTCTTCACCAGGTAACCAATGTTGGTTGCTTGGCGCATGCACGGCGTAAGTTCATGGATGCTAAGAAGCTTCAAGGTAAAGGTAAGTCAGGCAAAGCAGATAAAGCGCTGGCCAAAATCCAGAAGCTCTATGGGATAGARTCSCGCTTAAAAGGTGCGACTGTCGAAACACGAAAAGCAGAACGTCAACAGCATGCCAAGCCGATAYTGGATGAGCTGTACGACTGGATGACGTCTCAACAAGTAATAAGCTCTAGTCCATTAGGAAAAGCGMTTAAGTATACGCTCGGCCAATGGCCGAAACTCATCCGCTATATTGATGACGGTCATTTATCTATCGATAATAATCGTGCTGAACGCGCCATTAAACCGCTGGCCATTGGCAGAAAAAATTGGCTCTTCTCGAACACACCAAATGGTGCTGATGCGAGCGCGATGCTTTACAGCATCGTCGAGACAGCGAAAGCCAACGGCCTTATCCTCTACGACTACATGGTCAAGTGCATGAAAGAGCTCGCGAAAGCTGAGCCTGATATCGATGCGCTCCTACCTTGGAACTTCAAACATTAACAACACCGCCCGTGGGTTCATGGGGCGCATACAAATAAACCTTATTTAAGAAAGACGCCATAGTTACTTTTGGAGATATTTTGAAGTATTCAACAAGGCCTGCTCAGCCATCAGATTATGAATTTCTGTTCGAGCTCAAGATTCATTTATCTATCGATAATAATCGTGCTGAACGCGCCATTAAACCGCTGGCCATTGGCAGAAAAAATTGGCTCTTCTCGAACACACCAAATGGTGCTGATGCGAGCGCGATGCTTTACAGCATCGTCGAGACAGCGAAAGCCAACGGCCTTATCCTCTACGACTACATGGTCAAGTGCATGAAAGAGCTCGCGAAAGCTGAGCCTGATATCGATGCGCTCCTACCTTGGAACTTCAAACATTAACAACATCGCCCCGTGGGTTCATGGGCGTTTACAATAAATCAAAGTCACAATTAAACATAATGCTCAATTTGTTTCATGTTTTTTTTGGAATAACCCTTATGAAAACATGAGTATGGGTGATAGGATTTCTCTTTATATTTCTTTAATTGCTCTATAAGAGGTTCTTAATATGCAATTTAGTCTAAAGAGGAAAATGGTTTTCTCTGTAGTTTTGGCGATTGCTTTTACATCCGCAATTCTTCTTTTCATGGGTTATAAGACTTTTCAAAGTAACAGCTGGCAGGCTATAGAGAGCGAAAGTCGTAACACGTTGAACGCCCATGCTAAAGGGATCAGTGATTGGTTTTACGACAAGAAACAAGCTGTACATGGCCTTCAACAACAAGTTCAACTTAACCCTTCACTAGATATTGTCCCGCATTTACGTCAAACCCTTGTATCTGGTGGCTTTGGATTGAGTTACTACGGCAATAAAGACGGGGAAATGTTCCGTCATGATCCTTCCCTCAACAAAGCAGGGTATGACCCAAGAGTTCGTGGTTGGTATAAGGAGACTTTAGCTCAAAACAAAGCCGTCACAACCAAGCCGTATGTCAGCGTTACGATGCAGGCACTCGTGGTTACACTGACCGACCCGGTCACCGAGAACGGATCCATTATCGGTGTTGTTGCTTCAAACCTCGCCTTAGATAAGCTGATTAAAGATGTATTAGCAATACAGCTGCCAGGAAATGGACGCGCGATCCTTATCGACAAAGAAGGCACGGTTGTCGCTCACCAAAACGAAGACTTTATTCTTAAACAGGTTAACGACATCGCACCTGAGCTAAGTGTTGCTGGTTTAAACAGTGCAGCGCAGAATCTAACGACGATCTTCACCCAAGTTGATGGTCACGAGCGTGTGATCATGGCGGAGCCAATCAGTGGCACGGATTGGTTGCTTGTGATTGAGATGGATAAAGGTGTTTTGGAACAACCGCTGTTTGACATGTTGGTCAGTCAGATCACCACGGGTTTGATTGTTCTGATTGTGATGGCCGCGGCAACGTCTTGGTTTGTTGCGAGACAGTTGGTAGAGCTAGGACGAGTAAGCGAAGCACTCGCTGATATCGCAGAGGGTGAAGGTGATTTAACTCAACGCCTTCAAGTCTCCAGTAAAGACGAGGTTGGTCAATTGGCCGATAAGTTTAATGTGTTTGTCGATCGACTGCATGGAATGATGACCAACGTTACCCAAGTTTCTACAGCGATGAACGACGGTGCTGAGCATGCCAATGAGAGTGCTCTAAAGCGTAGTGATAGCGTAAGCCGACAGCAAGATGAAATTACGATGGTGGCAACAGCAGTAACTGAAATGGCGACTGCGACAGCTGAGATCGCTTCTAACGCGGACAATACAGCGAAAAGCGCGAGTCATTCAGTTGAATTAAGCGAGCAAGGCTTCCAACAGATGGCAAAAAGCCAATCATCAATCAATGAGCTTGCTACTGAACTGACGAGCGCGGTATCTATTATCAGCGAGCTAGAAGAGCATGGACAACAAATTGCGTCTATCTTGGCGACGATACGCGAGATAGCTGAACAAACTAACCTACTGGCACTTAATGCTGCGATTGAAGCGGCAAGGGCTGGTGAACAAGGCCGTGGCTTCGCTGTTGTGGCGGATGAGGTTCGAGTACTATCTCAGCGTACTCATGCGTCAACTGAAGAGATTGAAGACAAAATCAAACGTTTGCAGCAGGCAACGAATAGCGCGGTTAAAGTGATGACTCAAAGTCACGATATGGCGGAGACAAGCGTGCATGATGTTGATATGGCAGGAGAGAGTCTCGCTCAAATTCGTGAAGCGATTCAAGTTATCAGTGATATGGCGACTCAGATTGCTTCTGCTGCTGAAGAGCAGTCACTGGTCACAGCGGAAATTAACGCTAACACTGAATCTGTTCGTGAAGTGAGTGACGTTATGGCGCTTGATGCGACGGATGCAGTGTCTCAAGCAGATCAGCTTAGCCATTTAGCGAATGACTTGAAACAAGAGTTGTCTCGATTCAAGCTTTAAGAACTGAAACGCGATAGAGATAGACTAGGAAATACAAGAGCACAGACCGTCATAAGTTTGTGCTCTTTTTTCATGGTGGTGAGCGAGTCTTAGTGCTGATCAAAGAAGTCTTTATTGCGTATGTATTTACTCATCAAGTGATAAGAGAATGGCCTAATCAACCAACTAAAGAGGGATCGCCCTAAGCGAATAAAAGTCGGTGTATTTTCATAGATACGCCCGTTATAAAGCCAAAGTATCTTTCCCACATGCCAATACAGTAAAGGCACTGGTGGCATGAAGGTTACAATGTCGATGTCACAACATATGCGGTAGGTCTTTTTACTCAAGCGATAATGTTTCTTGAAGCTCCAATCTCCAATAGCAGGCTGTCCAAAAGTCACGATACGTTTTATGCAGCCCGGGTATTTCTGTTCAAAGTAATCCGCAAAGACACAACCAATCGCACCGCCAGAAGAGTGCCCAGTAATCGCTACTCTTTTGCCTTGTTCTAATAAGGGCGCGAGAATCGTTTCCAAGCGCTCGATCACGTTCAAACCTAAATTATCTTCATTTCGACTCGGTTGGCTCTCTTGAAACATCAGATGATAAAATCCCGCATGAACTCGATAGTTAAGTCCAATTCTTTTGCAGCTTCTTGTCCATAGAGCAAAGTTAAGTAGCCAGTCTGACATGCTGTGAGACCCTTTAATAACTACCAACACTTCATCTCTGTCCTTACTCCACAAAACGCGAATCATGGTTTTGCCAAACTGATTTTTTATGACTCTCTGACCGTTTGGAGCAAACCCATAACGAGTTTGCTTAAAGCCACGAGAATAGGCGAGGTTACAAAGAACGGCATAGCGCTCATATTGGTATTTTTTTAGTGGTTTCACGGATACATATCATTTTTTTGATAGCATAAAATGACAATAGCTTGAGATTGTGAACTACAGATGACGATAGCTAACGGTGTAAGGCGGCTCGCTCAGGTAGTATGAAAGTAACTTAGGTAATCCGGCGTTTTTCAAGATAGCTGTCATTACTTGATTGTTTATTGGACAGTTTTCTCTGGGTTTAAATGAACCTCACTAACTGGTTCACAGTTTCTACGCTTACCTGACCAACGAACAGGATGTCGCTAGGAGCTCTTTTTATTCGCATACCAATGAGTAAACACCAGTCGTGAATATGAATCACAACTATCGAGATCCTGCCACTAAATAATTGTAAATTGGTTGTTCTTAGGTCTACCTTATTAAGCACAAGGGTGTATGAAAACAAGGAATGTTATGTTGGCATGGTTCTGCTTACTGGTAAACGGATTGAAATACCAGCGAGTCTCAGTATTATCCGCAATCTTGTATGCACTGATGTTATCGCTATTAAGTTTGAACGCCTATGCCAACGAGCAAGCTCCTAATATCATCTCTGACACTTCAAAGGATAGCTCTGTAGTCTCACACGCTAGCTCCGATGCTTTGCATATCGGTTCTAAAGCCACTTATGTCGGTTCGGAAGCGTGTGTTGATTGTCATAGTGAAGAATTCGAAGCGTGGGAGGGCTCTCATCATGATATGGCGATGAAGCACGCTACAGATGAATCGGTATTGGGCGATTTTAACGACCAAACGGTTACTCATGATGGTATGCCTAACCGATTTTTTCGCAAGGGTGAAGAGTTCTGGGTCAATATCGAAGGACCAGACGGGCAATTCAAAGATTACAAAATCAGCTATACCTTTGCCTTTGAACCTCTACAACAGTATATGGTTGAGTTTGAAGACGGACGCGTACAATTGATTCCTTTTGCTTGGGATTCTCGCACCAAAGACGAAGGCGGCCAACGTTGGTTTCACCTTTATCCTGATACTACCAACACCGATGAGTTTTACTGGACCAACAGTGGCCAGAACTGGAACTTCATGTGCGCAGATTGCCATTCAACGAACCTAGAAAAGAATTACGACAGCTCAAGCAATACCTACACCACCACTTGGTCTGAGATTAATGTCGGTTGTGAGGCATGTCATGGGCCTGCCAGCGAGCACGTTGAACAAGCCAAGTTAGTAAAAGCCAACGGCGGAAAGGAGGCTCCAATCTCTGCACATTTTGGTTTCGACCGTGACTTGTCGAAGTCGGTGAAAGAATGGATCTATCAAGAGGGCAACTCAATTCTACAACCAAAAGACATCATTCACACCAATCAAGTTCAGACCTGCGCTCAGTGCCACAGCAGGCGGACTCAGCTGAATGAAACAGGCGATTATGTTAATGGGTCATTCTTTGATAAATATCGCCTGAGCTTGATTACCCCTGAACTTTACTATAACGATGGCCAAATTTACGATGAAGATTACGTTTACGGATCCTTCTTGCAATCAGTGATGGCAGGGAAAGGCGTTACTTGTACAAATTGTCACGATCCACATACTGCGGAATTAAAAATTACAGAGGAAACCGTGTGTAGCCAATGCCACATTGCTTCAGAGTATACGCCTGAAAAACACACATTCCACGAAGCGAATACAGAAGCTTCACAATGTACGACTTGTCACATGCCAGAGACGACTTACATGGAAGTCGATCCAAGACGTGACCACAGTTGGCATATCCCACGCCCTGATATTAGCCAACACATTAAAACGCCAAACGTGTGTACTAGCTGTCATGAAGATCAAACCGATCAATGGGCAGATAAACAAATCGGCGAGTGGTTCCCTGACTCTCGATATCGTAATCAGCAGCATTTTGCCATAGCTTTTTATGCCGATTCAATAGGGCACAGAGGCGCAGAGGATGCCTTGGCCTACTCAGCTCAAGACTCTAGTTTAAGCAAGATCATTCGAGCATCAAGTTTGGAGCGCTTAGGTGGTAACACGGGTAAGAATACGCTGATCTCACTTGTGAAAGCTGTGAAGCACGATGATGACATGATCCGTTTAGGCGTTGTGCAAGGCTCATCTGGTTTCCCTTTTACTGACCGTTGGCAGATTCTAGAGCCGCTACTGAAAGACCCTGTATTGTCGATTCGTTCAGAAACCGCAGGTGCATTGGTGCGTTACTGGGGAGAAATGAATCCTCTGCAGAAAGACCAAATCAAGCCTGTATTGGAAGAGTACATTGAAATACAGCAATTTAATGCCGATAGAGGATTTGGACGCACTAACCTAGGTAACGCTTACCGAGACTTAGGTCAGTATCAAAGAGCGATTGAGTTCTATTTAGGTGCTATCGAGATTGAGCCTTACTTCGAAAATAGCTACGCCAACTTGGCGGATTTGTATCGAGTGCAAGGTAACGAAGCAAAAGCGTTATCGATATTGAAGCAAGGTATTCAAGCTCAGCCTAAATCGAGTGTATTGCCATACAGTGCAGGGTTATCTCTGCTTCGTGTGAAAGATTATAAGCAAGCAACGGACTACCTTAAACAAGCAGCTGAAACTGCGCAAACCGACCCACAATATTGGTATGTGTACGGCTTGGCTTTGGAAAAATCTGACGTGCTTGCAGCAAGTAAATTACTGCACAAGGCTTACCAATTTAGCCGTAACCCACAGCATCTGTATACCCAGTGTGAAGTGTTGGCGCGAAACAGCCATATACCGGGCGTACCAAAGGCGTTTGAACAATGTATTTCATCACTGAGCAAAGTGGCACCGTCGGAGGAAATTAACCAGTTGAAAGCAATTAGCAAGTAGAGAGCTTAGTTGAAATAGAGCGCCATCATGGACGAGGCTATACCCTTATGATTTATGGTGTTTATAACTAATAGTTATGGAGTTTGTGAGTAGGATGTACGTAGCCAGATTGAATTACGAGAAGACTTATGAACTATGCGCAACAAGCAATAAACCAACTGATTGTACAAACAGAGAAAAGTGTTATCGGTCAGAGTCACGTCGTTCGGGCTCTGGTGATAGGGTTATTGACCAATGGGCATGTGCTTTTAGAAGGGCTTCCTGGCACAGCGAAAACGCGTTCAGTAAAGTCGCTTGCCAACTTATTAAATACCAGTTTTGGTCGAATCCAGTTCACACCAGACCTATTACCATCTGATGTGTCGGGTACAGAGGTGTATCAAGAGCTAGAGGGGAAACCTCAACTGCACTTCCAACCGGGACCTATTTTTAACAGTATTGTCCTAGCCGATGAAGTAAACCGTGCGCCAGCTAAAGTACAAGCGGCATTGCTTGAGGCGATGGCTGAAGGCACGATCACAGTAGGCGGTCAAACTCACATCCTTCCGGACTTATTCATGGTGCTCGCTACTCAAAACCCAGTTGAGCAAGAAGGTACATACCCGCTACCTGAAGCGCAAATGGACCGTTTCATTATGAAAGTGACGGTTGATTACCCAGAAGATCAATCAGAGCGCGACATCATTCGCTTGGTTCGCAGCGAAGAGCTAGGCAATGAGACTCGTTCCGAGTTAGTGACTCCGCAACATATTGAACCTGAATTAGTGCTTGAGGCACGTCGCCAGCTTCCTGAAATAGCAGTATCTGATTTGGTTGAAAACTATATTGTGGCGTTAGTTATGGCGACTCGAAAGCCGGAACGTTACCCAGAATCTAACTTGTCCAAATGGATTGAAATTGGCTCCAGTCCACGAGCTTCTATCGCTCTAGATAAGTGTGCTCGCGCTTATGCATGGCTACAAGGGCATGACCACGTCACGTTGGATGATGTTCGTGCCATGCTGCCAACTGTGTTGGGGCACCGATTCTCACTGTCTTATGACGCACTTGCTGACGGGGTTGACCATCAGAGAGTCGTTGAAGAGCTACTTGATAACGTAGAGATCGGATAATAAGGGGGCGTCATGGCGAAGCCAACACAAGCTCCCAAATCGCAAGGCCTTGACCCAAGACTGTTCTGTGATTACTCAAAGTTAGTGCGAATACAGGCGCAAGCTGAGTCGTTTTCTCTGCTACCTCACCTAAAAGCGGGCAGTTTTCTTTCGGGAAGACACAATTCGATGTTTCGTGGTCGTGGTTTGAACTTTGAGGAGTTGCGACATTACCAATTGGGTGATGATATCCGTAACCTAGACTGGAAAGTTACCATGCGAATTGGGAAACCACATGTTCGTAGCTACACCGAAGAGAAAGACCGTAATGTGATGATCTGTGTAGATCAACGCAGCTCGATGTTCTTTGCCTCTCAAGACACCATGAAGTCCGTCGTTGCCGCTGAAGTGGCGGCATTATGTGGGTGGCGGGTTCTTAAGGATGGAGATCGCGTCGGTTTTGTTTTGGCTTCACACCAAAAGCTATTTCACACAAAAGCGCAACGTTCTCAGTCTGATTTGCTATCTCAACTCAAACACCTTGCTAAAGCGAACCAAAGCTTGGGTGTTAATGTGAGTGACAATGAGGGAGTCGGGTTTACTCAATGGATCGAATTGATTAAGCGTATGAGGTTAAAACAGTCGACGTTAATCTTTATTAGCGATTGGCGTGATTGCCAAGAGCACCACCTAGACCGTTTAAAACAACTTCAACAGCATAACGATATTCTCGCCATCATGGTCACTGACCCACTAGAGCGTTCACTGCCAAGAGATCTTGCAAGCGCAAACTGGGTTGTGGGTGATGGTCGTTTTCAATTGAGCTTAGATAGCCAATCTAAGGTCAATCTTGCGAGAGAGAGCCTAGCTCAGAAAGCTGTACTTCAAAAACAATCTCTAGCTAAATTAATGGCGATGAGAAACCTTCCGTATATCGAACTAGATACCTCTGGTAATCATATTTCTCAGTTACAAAAGTTAGCAGGAGGGCGCTAAATGACAGTAGAACATACGCCTCCTAGTACTTATATCCTGCGTGAACTTCATGATGTAGCGATCCCTAATAGCGTTAGTTGGGCTCCACAAACCATCGGTTGGAAGATCCTTGGCGTTATCTTGTTATTAGCGGCTCTCTATCTGGCCTATCGTTTGGCGCTAAGATGGTGGAATAATCGTTATCGAAAAGAAGCACTCAATGAATTGATGTTATTGGATGCGAGAGATAAAAACTCCCCTGAGCAGGCTTTTAAAGTGCTTAAGGTTGTACTTCGTTATCTAGACAGCAGCAATGCAAAGCTGTTTGGGCAAGCTTATGTGAAACGTTTGAATGCGCACCTTCCTGTGAACGGGAAAACAGAGAGTAACAACGCATTCTTTGCTGAGGAAATCTCAGGTCTATGGATGCAAAGCCTCATTGATCCAAAGGTAGGTTTGACCTTTGAACAGCGCTCGGAAGTCATTCAAACCTCTATGATGTGGCTAAAACTTCATAAGCCTGATGTTCAAGTGGCGGTTGAGGGGAAAGCAAATGATTAATCTCTTATCTTCTAGCTTTGAATTTGCACATCCATTGTGGTTCGTTGCCCTGCCTTTACCTCTTTTGGTCTACTTAGCGGTACCGGCATATCGAACCAAACAAATGGCCATTAAAGTGCCGTTTTTCCACGAATTGGTGGAAGCGATTGGGGAAGCACCTTATGAAGGGGCAAGTCAATTAACGCCAAGCTGGTGGCAACGCACCACACTCATTATCACTTGGGTTCTGGTTGTTTGTGCGTTGGCTAAACCAACCATTCTTGGTGAACCTCAAGTGCGTGAACAATTAGGGCGAGATGTCATGGTGGTCGTTGATCTATCTGGATCCATGGCAGAACAAGACTTCACATCTAAGCAAGGTAAGAAAATCTCACGCTTGGAAGCAACGAAAGAGGTGTTAGTGGACTTTGCGAAAACCAGAAAAGGCGACCGCTTAGGTTTAATCCTGTTTGGTGATGCTGCGTTTGTACAAACTCCTTTTACTGCCGACCAAGATGTATGGCTAGAACTTTTAAATCAAACAGATGTGGCTATGGCGGGGCAGAGTACTCACTTGGGTGATGCGATTGGCTTGGCGATAAAAGTGTTTGAGCAGAGCGGCAAGCAGATGTCTGCTGAACAAGCCCAAAACGATATCGAACGTGAGAAAGTTGTGATTGTACTGACTGATGGTAATGACACGGGCAGTTTTGTAAAGCCAATTGATGCTGCAAAAGTTGCTAAGGCGAAAGGGGTTCGTATTCACGTGATTGCGATGGGGGACCCGCAGACTGTCGGTGAAGTGGCCTTGGACATGGAGACCATCAAGCGTATCGCCTCTGAATCTGGCGGTGAGGCGTTTGAAGCGCTAAACCGTGATGAACTCAGTACAGCCTATGAACAGATCGGTCAACTTGAGCCTCAGTTATACGAAAGCACAACGTATCGACCTAAGCAGGGCTTACACCATTATTTAATGGCGGTCGTCGTACTCATGTATCTCACTGCGTTTAGCCTTGCAACGGTAAGACGTCGCCTTACAGTTCGTTTGTCGAATCTTGAAACGAAAGGAGAGAGTGATGTTTGATTCTCTCGCAGTTCAACAGTTTTTTACTCAGTTTCATTTTATTCGCCCACTTTGGCTCTTAGCATTCGTGCCGATGTTTTTCTTACTTTGGTTACGTTGGCGAGAAGAGACCAAACCGAGCTGGAAAGACATTCTGCCAGAGCATTTACGCAATGCGTTGACGATTGGTGAGACAGGGTGGCGCAAACAGCTACCACTCAAGCTGCTGATGGTGATAGTGACTATTGCGATCATTATTTGCTTAGGGCCAACGTGGCAGCATGAAGCATCGCCATTTGGTGAAGACAAAGCCTCGATGTTGGTGGTACTTGATAATAGCGAATCCATGCTAGAAAAGGATTTACCCCCTAGTCGCTTAGAGCGTTCGAAGCAAAAAATTCGAGACTTATTGGCGGCGCGAAAAGGCGGTAATACAGGTCTAGTTGTGTATGCAGGAAGTGCACATATCGCGATGCCGGTTACTCAAGATAGCAAAGTTTTCGAACCGTTTTTGGCGGCAATTACCCCTGAAATTATGCCTGTTGATGGCAAGGCGGCTGAGAAAGCGCTGCCTTTAGTTCACCAACAATTGTCTGGTGAACCTGGCTCAACTGTGTTGATCTGCTCCAGCCAGACTGGACACTTCATTAAGCGACATTTTGATTTTCAAAGTTAACTGGGCTTAGATACCCAAGAGCACTGTGCCTTCTTGTCCGATTATAATCAACCTCTATGTATTCAAAGATTGTTTGGCGCATCTCGTCTCGCGTCATGATCGGCTCATACTGGATCGCTTCAACTTTCATTGAATGGAAGAAGCTCTCAACACAAGCATTGTCCCAGCCGTTTCCTTTCCTAC
>NZ_JAKEUQ010000057.1 GCF_022397955.1 Vibrio sp. Isolate32
AGCACCACCGCAAGCTTCTAACCCTATACGCATAGGAGGCAGTTTTGCTATGGTATTAAGTAACTTAGAGCGTGTGACATTCTTGTGAAGAATGACTTTGCCATGCTGGTCAATAGCATGGACACTGAAGTGATTTTTGGCGAGGTCGATACCGCAATAAGAAAGATTAGACATGTTGCCTCCAGTTGTAATATTGACCACTTAAGTGTGGCAGATCCTCGGGAGGGGGAATCCATGTCATTCGTTATGGCGCTCAGTAGAGCTGCGGAAAATATTCAAAGAGGAATTCGGAAAAGATGATACGTAATTTCTACACTTGCGATAAAGAAGTCGACGAAAATAGCCACGATGGAGAAGGTTCAATAGATATCTATCGTGCATTCAGACGTAAAGATTTCGATGGTGCTTGGGATTTTGCCATCCGTGTCGTTATGCCACCTGGAAGCTCTATGGGTGAGCATACTCACGGAGATGATGAAGAAATGTATATCATTTTGAAAGGTGAAGGCACTATGACCATTGAAGGAGAGGATAGAAAAGTTGCTTCAGGAGATATGATAGTTAATAAACGTTTTGGCACCCATGGTTTGGTTAATACATCGGATAATGAAATTGAGTTATTGATAATCCAAGCAAGTCTAAAGTAAATCGCCACAACAAATAAGGATTAAGGTGTTGCGCAGCCAACACTAAATCCCGAGTGTTGAACAAGTCCAAGGTAAGCCATAAGTTTTCTTGGATGGTCGAACCGCCGTAAGTCACCCAGTTCAGCGATGGTACCGAGAGCTACGAGTAAACTCACTCCACGCATCGCTTGTATGGCTTTTACTACAGGATAATATCGCCAGTTTTTGGCTTGATGGAGCAGTTCATTATCGAGTCGTTGAAGGCGTTGTATCCGTTCATTGATCGTAATGATCATCTCTTGTAATACGATTTGTTGACTATGATGAGGAAGAATGAGGTCAGTGAGCCACCGTAGATGCTTTTTAGACCAGTTATCATTCACCGTAGCTTGGACATTATTACGAAGAAGAAAGCCTTTGAGTTGGAACTTTGCGCCTTTGAGATCTTTCATGGCCGTTTCTCTGGCACGTGAGAGGTCTCGAATGGCTTCATCCTCGGCTTCCGGAACATAGATGGGTGTAATCTCTTCGGCTTTTAAAAGTTTGGCGAGCTTTACGGCGTCTCTTTTGTCGGTTTTAACTCTATCACCTGGCTTCTTCGGTATCAGTGATGGAGCGACGACATCGCAGCAGTGTCCCATGCTCGTAATCAAACGATAAGTCCAGTAACCGCATGGTCCTGCTTCATAAACAAAGTGCAGAGTGGCTTTGGGATATTTGGATTGCAGTTGCTTGGCCAATTTAATTAGCGCGGCCTTATTGGATTTAATATGGCCTAACTGTTGTGGGTTTGCCCCTCGATGTTCTTGTAAAACAGCGACTTGAATAAATGACTTATGCGTATCTAAGCCAATGAAAATTATGCTATCTTTACTCATGCTAGCCTCCAAATTTAGTTGTTTAACGCACTAATTATGGCTCTGGCTTTTAGCTAACCCACGATATTGGAGGCTAGCACCTCGTGGGGGGCATTATGTCTATACAAAAGGAGGTTTCAAAACCATGGATAAGGTTGATTGGCATAAAAATCATATTGATGACAGCACAATAATTACAGATAGCTATAAAACGACTCAGAATGTACGCAGATATTTCAAATCAAAATTTGGCGAAAATTTTAAGTTTGATCGTGATTTCATGAATTGGATTAACAATGCCACAGGTTTAACAATGTGGGATGCCTCAGAAGAATGGGCTAAACGACAGAAATTAAAGTCATTGATATTAAAGCATAAGTGATTTCGTCGGTTGTCATGCTGATATACGTGGATTACTCATAGCGAGATGAGCAGCGCCTACCTTACTTATTTCGTCGTGGCACCTGTCTTCAGTCTATGCTCGAGGTTCAATAAAGCACGAGATTTATTGCCATCTTAACGCCGTCGGTGTGATGATCCATCCTATGCGTTAACACTAATTCGTTTCTCATGCAGGCAGCCTTGCAATCCGTGTTTTTGGATAGACTGCGCTAACGACTACTTCTCTCGCGATAGCCCAGATATACGCGATCATTTCTCTTGCGATAGCGGCGACATAATCGTTGCCAAGCAATCTCGACAATTTCTTTGGGCAGTCCTTCTTGTCGCAGTTGCAGTTCGACGGAGATGTTCGCTTTGTGCTTCTAGGTATGTGCGCCTTCAACGAGCAACCCTCGTGCTCGACTGTTTCCGCATTTGGTTAGGCTCCCTCGTTTTGTTTTTCCGCCACTGGAGCTTTCAGTCGGTACGAGGCCAACATAAGCCATAAGTTTTCTGGGATGGTCTAAGCGACGTAATTCGCCTAGCTCGGCAATGGTGCCGAGAGCAACAAGGAGTCGCACCCCCGGCATGGCCTGGATGGCTTTGACAAAAGGGTAGTAACGCCAGTGTTTGACTTGGTGTAATAACTCGTTGTCCAACCGTTGTAATCTTTGCATCCGCTCACTGATGGTTATGATCATCTCTTGCAATACAATCTGTTGGCTGTGATGGGGAAGAATGAGGTCGGTTAGCCACCGTAGATGCTTTTTAGACCAGTTATCATTCACCGTTGCTTGTACATTATTGCGTAGAAGGAAGCCTTTGAGTTGGAATTTTGCATCTTTAAGGTCTTTCATCGCGGTTTCTCGAGCCCTTGATAAGTCTCTTATCGCCTCGTCTTCAGATTCAGGAACATAAATAGGCGTTAGCTCTTCAGCCTTAAAAAGCTTGGCAAGTTTTGCTGCATCTCTCCTGTCTGTTTTGACTTTATCCCCTGATTTCTTTGGAATAAGGGAAGGGGCGATGACACAGCAGCAATGCCCAAGGCTGGTGAGCAATCGGTATGTCCAGTATCCACAAGGACCAGCCTCGTAAACAAAATGGAGGGTGGCTTTCGGGTATTTAGATTACAATTGCTGTGCGAGTTTAATGAGGGCGGACTTGTTGGACTTTATCCGTCCCAAATGCACAGGTTTAGCCCCGCGTTGTTCTTGCAAGACGGCGACTTGGATAAATGACTTATGCGTATCTAAGCCAATGAAAATTATGTTATCGTTATTCATGCTAGCCTCCAAATTTAGTTGTTTGAACACACTAATTATGGCTCTGGCTTTAAGCTAACCCACGAAATTGTAGGCTAGCACCTCTTGGGGGGCATTATGTCTATGTGTGCAAAGTGTCGTATGCACTTAGGATATAGAAGGATCTACTCGTATGGACGTTTTTGCACAAATTTCAATGAGGGGGCGGATTGTCTCATTTTGCCTATTTGTAGCTTGTGTATTGCTGTGGGCGGATGTTACTGGACAAACAGGTGAAAAAATAGATGTTAAATCAACAACTTTGAAGTTCATCGATTCTGGCTATATCGGAAGAGATAGTACGAAAAATTACTACTATATTCTAAACAATGGTCTCAAAGTTCGTGCACCAAGCTCGAACCCGATAAATGAACAATTCTTAACTGAATACCTAAGTGATGAATTAGTATGTAATGTAACTTACTTTGAGAATAATAGTATTATAAACAACGATGTAAGTATTGTTCATATGATTAAGTGCAGCAATGATGACTTGACTTACTCCTACAATTAGTAAGTCTATTTGTGCTCAAGACAGGTTTGGTCTATATGAATTCACACACACAACAAATAAGGATTAAGGTGTTACGCAGCCAACACTAAATCCCGAGTGTTGAACAAGCCCGAAGCCACTTTATTAAGTAAATTGTACGTTTGAACTTGAAGAGCACATCGCCTTGATGCTTTTCTCAAGGCGAGCGCAGGTATTGCAAGGTGGAGAGTTCCGCCTTATCAATAATTGAACTGTTCAATGTTGGTTCTTAGTGGCTCCGGGAAGAGCCAACTAAGCTAAGCATTGTTGGGAAACAAAAGCGATGCATGATGAATACGTCCATGCTAGAGGCAGTATTAAGTGCTGGCTTTAGTTTGGTGGTGAAAAACTAGACACTCATGCGGTCGCCCTGGGGAAAGAGAGTATGGTTAGAATTCGAAATTATCAGGAAAATGATGCTAAAGCGCTATGGGAGATCTTTTTCTACACGGTTCGCAACGTGAATATACGAGATTATTCTCAAGAGCAAGTCGAGGCTTGGGCACCAAGTGGATTTGACTTTGCGTTGTGGCAAAAGCGTATGGACGGGTTAAAACCTTTTGTCGCTGAATTAGATGGTCATGTTGTTGGCTATACTGACCTGCAGCCAAGTGGTTTAGTCGACCATTTTTTTTGCCATCATGAATATCAGGGGCGAGGTGTTGGCCGAGCGTTGATGGAGCATGTGTTCACGATTGGGCAAATTCGTGGGATATCAAGATACTTCTCAGAGGTAAGTATAACCGCGAGGCCATTTTATGAGCGTATGGGTTTTAAAGTAGTTAATGATCAGCAAGTCGATATGCGTGGAATAATGCTGACGAATTTCGTGATGGAAAAGGTTGTCGACAAGTAGGCTTACGCTAAGAACGAAGATTGTGAAGAGGAACAGGCCTAAAAGGATTATTAAACCTTTTTAAGGATAAATTTTGCTGATCTACTGGTATTGTCGATGAGTTCAAATTGTGTGCTAGCCAATTTGTCTAATCTTAAGGATTGAATGAATACAAGGTGTGTTGTTCATGAGTCATGTGAGTGGATTTTAAAATATATACATTAGTGTCGATGTTTTATTTTGCAATCGGAGTGTTAGCCCTGCAAACGGGGTCTCTGGGCTGTTTCCGCTCTTTGTCGTGGTTTTTTATTCTTTTCTTTTGTCATCAATTTATTACTTTGTTCATTCGGCCATAAAAATGAGAATGCCTAAGAATAAACCTCGAAAATGATTGTGAAAAACTCCTCTAAATCTCAATTGTGGGACAGGTGTTGATGATGTTTTTACAGTTGTCCTAGATTTCTTCTTTAATTTCAATGTATTATTCGGTTCGATTGAAAAGAGTGAGGGTAGTACGTGGGAATCGAAGCTTTAGCATTTGTTATGGATGCGCTAGTCACGGCATGTTGTATGTACATTGCATCTAAAATGTCGTTTGTGGTGGCGGATTTTAAGTCTCTTCTAACGATAGCGATCATCGTATCTTTAGTTTCTATGATCCCGACAGTGGGTTGGGTTCTAGGCCTAATACTGTTTGTATTTCTACTTGGGAAGGCAACGCATTCGAGTATTGGTGATTGTATTTGGGTGGTGGTGTTTACCAAAGTGGTGTCGATGGCCACGTTCCTGATATTCGGCCGACTGTTTGTATAATTTAATATCTACCTCATGCCTAAAGTGCCTAGCCAAAATCTATTGTTTGAATAGAGAAGGGGCATGACATTGTCACACCTCTTACATATCTTTTACATCTATTGTGTTGTCTATTGTTTAGGTAACAGTACAGCGTCAATGACATGTATCACACCGTTGCTCACTGCTATCCGTAATATGCAATGCAGACGATACATTGAAACTTATTAAGGAAGCGATTTGGATATACAAATTAGACATTTAGAAGCAACGGATAGCCAAGATTTATTCGATATTTATCGCCGTCCTTCGATTTCAGCAAACACGTCACAAAAACCATACCTCAGTTCTGACCAAGTGGATGGGCTATTCGGTCATTCAGACCATTTTACGTTAGTTGCTGAATCGCCCAAGAAGGTCGTCGGCCACATCACCTTGTTTATGACGACTAAGGTAAGGGACCGACACTGCGCAGGACTTGCTATTGCCGTTCATCCGGATGTTCACGGAAAAGGGGTTGGCAAAGCCTTGATGCAAGAAGCCATCAATCAAGCGGACAATTGGCTAAACCTCATCCGCCTAGAGTTAGAGGTTCATGCCGATAACAACGCTGCGATTACTTTGTACGAACGCGTAGGCTTTCAGCTAGAGGGTACTAAGCGATTGAGTACGTTTAAAAATGGTAAGTACATTGATATGTTGCTTATGTCGAGAATAAAGCCTGAATATCTAGCATCTTGAATTCGCCTTAGGTGATTGAATTTATTACCCGAATGAGAATTAAATTACCGCTGTAAAATCATAAAGCTCTCAAACTGCAGAAGTTTGAGGGCTTTGTACTTTTGTTTTGAGTTCTGATGTGTTGACTAACTAGCTCGGGTACTACTTTTTCGAAATCAACATTTATGGGTTATCTATACCGAAGCCGTTACGAAGCGCGAACTGTATTAGCTCCGTATGGTTATCGAGTTCGAGGATATCTAACATTCGATACTTGTGCGATTCTCACGTTCTTGGGCTTAAAAACAGTATGTCGGCACATTGCTTAGCAGTGTAACCTTGCTCCAACTACGTAAGTACAGCGCATTGTTTTTTGTAAGTAACAAGAGTTTTTCACTCTTATTGATATTACTGGCTTCATCACTGGTCACACTACTAGTCGTTTTGGAGTGTTGCCAAAAACAGAGCCAAACATCACTCAGCATTTTGATTCGCTTCAAATCACGCTCTTCAATCGGAGTGTCGTAACGCTTGAACCTAGAGAACCCGATAGCGTCCCATTGCTGCCCAAATAGTGATAAGCTCACGATGGCGTGCCGATGAGCGCCTTCTTGATAGAGCTCACGTAGCGGGTCGATTTTGTGATTCGCGAGTGATTGCTCTGGAAATAGCTGCCAACACCCTTTGGAGCGTAAAAGCTTTAGGTATTCAAGGTAGTTACCTTTTAGAAAGCGCTCCATCTCGAGTTCGGGTATCCCGACTTGAGAGACAGACATGCTTTTCCCTGTATCTAAAAGAATCATCGAGTTTGGAGACAGAGCCAACCTAATTAGAGAATGCTGTTTGGATTAAACTGAATTTAGTACTTAAGTGTTAGAGCGCCGGTGAACCATGGTGGTGATTAGTACAAGGTAAATAGTTCTCTACTAAGGCTTGTTAAATACCTAAGTTTATTAGACGAGTCTTGGGTAACGTCAACATAGTGAGCCGACTGTGTAGGCAGCATGTAATGTTGTTATTTCCATTGCCTTATCCGTTGTTCGTTATCAAAGTGACTTAAGTTACTAAAATATAATATTTTATTTGAATAAAACCTTCTGTATTGGCAATGATGAACTACATTTAAAAGAGATGTAATGATACATTTTCATGTGTGAGATTGTTGGAGGAGGAATAAATCATTGTTAGATCGTAAGCGCTCCATAAAACCCGCATTCTAATCGCCTAGCGCGAAGAATAAGATCAAGTCTCCAACCATGAGGAGATTTGAAATGGCAAAACGACACACTAATCAAGAGTGGCAAACACTCATCAAGCAGTCTGAATCGAGTTCATTGTCAACGCTTGCATTTTGTAAGCTTAATGAACTCAATCCCTCGACGTTTTATGCTAAGCGCCAGCAACTCAAAAAAGCAGATGTCTCTCAAGGCTTTGTACGG
>NZ_JAKEUQ010000058.1 GCF_022397955.1 Vibrio sp. Isolate32
ATTCCATGCCGAACTCAGAAGTGAAACACAATAGCGCCGATGGTAGTGTGGGGCTTCCCCATGTGAGAGTAGGACATCGCCAGGCTTCAAATTTATTTTCACTTTTCAAAAGTGAAGACAAAAAGTGTAATGAACGACTTGTCAGCGACGACAAGTAGTCCACTGCGGAGTGGTAGTTCAGTTGGTTAGAATACCGGCCTGTCACGCCGGGGGTCGCGGGTTCGAGTCCCGTCCACTCCGCCACTTATTAGAGAAGCCCTGCTAGAAATAGCAGGGCTTTTTCACATTTGAATCCCTGTATTAGCCTTTTGGTCGGAGAGCGTTTCTCAAAAGGTTTACCGATTTTTAGAAAGAACGAACTAGGTGCTTCCATCTTTCGTTATTTATCCGAAGTCTTTAAGCCTTCGTTCGTTAGTGTGTTGATAGAACCACTTTGTTGCTTATTGGGAAGTTTAGCCAACGATTTGGCTTTGTTCGGTCCTAGACTAAGTTCGTTATTATTACTGGGCAATATTCTAAGTTAGTACGTCCACACCAAACCGAGAATCTTGTGAGTTTGCTTGCGTTAGAAATGCATAGCTTTCAGCTCACGATACTTAGTCTTGAAGGTTCTAACCCAAGCTTATTGGGCCACTTGTTGCTTGGTGCCTTAATACTAAAAGGCAATACAGCGTTAGTTTCGTCCTATGAATACAAAATACTGTACCTTAACGCTTTCCCATCAAAGCTCATGTGTAACCTAAGCTATTCTCTGGTGTTCAATGGCGCTGAACCCCTAATAATTATATGTGCGAGTATTGATTGACCTAGTTACTCACTATGTTTGCGAGTGCGTACAGAGAGGCGACTTACGGTAATGGGGTGCGGGTCATAGTACCCGTCTGATTGAATGCGACCATAGCTTTTTCTATCTTTAACCCTTATCTAGTCCTATGCATAAGATAGAGGGACCGTTGAAGATCTACTTATCCTATTTGGCGACTTCAATGGATAATCTAGTACTTATGAATACAAAAACGCCTAGCGTTTGCTAGGCGTTGGTCAATCATATCTTGCGTATGTTCACTAGAGTATTTGTTTAAGTACTCTGTCAGCTTTGACTCGAGTGATCTTGCGAATCAGCTTTTGAACTTCTTCTGGGTAGCTATCTACTTTGTCTAACTGCTTATAAGTACAAATAAGCTGAGTGTGTTGAAGAATGTTATCTACTTCAGCTTGGAACTTATCAGTTAGATGGTGATAGTTGTCCTGAATAAAGATTCCGTTCTCTAGATCTAGTTTCCAAGCTCTAGGGTTTAGGTTATTACCTGTGAGTAGCATGTAGCGTTTATCAACCCAAATGCCCTTCAAATGGAAGCTGTTGGAATCGTGTTGCCAAAGTCGGATAGACAGGTTACGACTTGCTATATTCGCTTCATTTGCCTTCGCAAATCGACGCAGGTTCAATTCGTATAAGTAAGGCAAGCCACCAATCGTTTTAAACTCTTCTTCCGGTGAGATAAAGAAATCATTCGCTGTTTTATCGCCGACAACGATCGTGACCTTTACGCGACGCTTAAGTGCTTTCTTCACTTCCTTCGCTAGGCTAGGCGGAAAATTGAAATATGGCGTACAAATGAAAATTTCATCTTTAGCTTGAGCAACCAGTTGGTTAATTCCCTGATTTAGGCGGTTACGTCTCTTACCTATACCAACTAAAGGAGTTACGGCAACTTGCTCTGGTGAGACTTCCTGACCATCAAACTGGTACTGAGACCTTGCTAGAGAGGCACGAAACTGGCGGATCGCTGGCTTTAGCTCTTTAGTAGCCGGCTTGTTTTTGTCAGCTAAGTCGTAAACAGCGCTGTCAGAGATCATTTGCTCATGCACGTAGGCAAACATTGAGTCTGCCAGTGTCGCGTTGTTTAAAACATGATAGCGGTCAAAGCGGTAGCGGTCGTGATAATTTAGGTAGATATTGTTGAGGCTTGCACCGCTGTATATCACGCTGTCATCAACGATAAAGCCCTTTAAGTGCAATACGCCAAAGACTTCTTTACCACGGACAGGAATGCCGTAGACAGGAACTGAATGCTGATATTTTTCAGCAAACTCTTTGTAAATTGCTGCATTGCCTTCAGAAGACTCTGCACCAATCAATCCGCGTTGAGCTCTGTGCCAATCAACACAAACGTTCACATTCAGATCTGGATTCTTTTGTTTTGCTTCATATAAGGCAGTTAGGATCTCACGGCCAGCCTCATCATCTTCAAGATACAAAGCGACTAAACTAATACGAGTCGTTGCGCGAGCTATCTCATCAAGTAGACGAATTCGAAACTCTTGCGCTGATAGTAGTACTTCAAACTTATCAGGATTCTGCGCTATGGTTGGCAACTGTATGAATGGATTCCTACTGGCAATCATATTGACTGTTTTACCTTAAAAATATGCAAAATTGCGAACCTTTAATTTTACCAAAGGCATAGCCCCAAATACTAGATAATCGAGGCATTCTCTAACAATTTTGCTGATATTGCATAGGAATGAGATCTTTTCCGCTATTTGAATAACGCTCATATAAAACCCGTAAGGCGTTTGGTAGCTGTTTGGAATCGATCTGCACAAATTGGTGCCGAGTGTAGAAGCTCGTAAGGTGCGCATAGGCAAAGCAGTAATCGTTCTCTGTGAGTGTGTGTTTTGCACAGTACTCCATTAGCTGGGAACCTAACTGTTTACCGCGATGTTGCTTCGAGATCGCCATACCTGTCAGTAAGCGCGAGTCTTCTATCGTACGGAAACGGACGACACCACAAAGTTCGTCATCAAGTAAAAGTGAATAAATTAACTCACTTTTATTGGCTTTCCCTGTTGGGTAGTGCTCTTTATAGAAGCGTTTAACAAGGGGAACCTTTACTGGGTCTAATTGAGTAATGATGACATTGTTCATTCAGTCACTGCGCCACTGGTTTATCTGCTGTAGAATGAACGCAGTGTAAGTTAATTGAATATCGCCATGCAATTCCATCTCAATGCTAGTTTAAAAAACGTTCATACCTTTTCTATTGATCAAACTTGTGATGCTTTGGTTGAAGTGACCACGATTGAAGAGTTGGTCTCGGTTTATCAGAGCCCTAAATGGCAATCTACGCCTAAGCTGATGTTAGGAAAGGGCAGTAACATGCTTTTTACTGAGCATTTTGCAGGCCTTGTCATCATCAATCAGTTGTCTGGTATCACTTTAACCGAGTCGGACAGCCATCACTCACTCCATGTTAACGGTGGTGAGGATTGGCCAAGTCTAGTTAAGTGGAGCGTTGAGCAAGGTCTTGGTGGATTAGAGAATTTAGCAATGATTCCTGGTTGTTCTGGATCTGCGCCTATTCAAAACATCGGTGCTTATGGTGTCGAGTTACAGGACGTGTGCGAATACGTCGATATTCTTTGTCTGGATACTTATACAGTTAAGCGATTAAGCAAAGAGGAGTGCCTCTTTGGTTACCGAGATTCTATTTTTAAACACGCCCTTTACGGCAAAGCTATTGTGGTCGCGATTGGCTTAACTTTACCGAAAGTATGGCAGCCATGTAATCATTATGGTCCCCTGAAAAGCCTGCCAGCAGAAACACTTACCCCTAGCACGATATTCAATGAAGTATGTGCTATTCGTTCGAGCAAACTGCCAGACCCTTCGAAACAGGGCAATGCTGGAAGCTTTTTCAAAAACCCCGTGATCACTAAAGATCATTTTGATCGCTTGTCAGGGCTGTACCCAAATATCGTTGGTTACGAGAGTAACTATATGATCAAAGTCGCTGCTGGTTGGCTGATTGATCAATGCCAGTTTAAAGGCGTTAATCAAGGTGGTGCTCAAGTTCATCCAAATCAAGCGCTTGTGATCATCAACTATGATGGAGCGACGGCTGTGGATGTGCTTAAGTTAGCAGACCGAGTTCGTCAGGCTGTGTCAGATAAGTTCGATATTCGCCTAGAACATGAGGTCCGTTTTATGGGACGTGATGGTGAGACAAATCTCGATAAGGCTTTGGAGGCGTTAGTATGAGAGAGCACAGCACCAAACTAGCCCTCTTAAAATGCCTTGCCGATGGTGAATTTCATTCTGGCGAAGACCTCGGTGAAGTGATTGGCGTATCTCGAGCCGCTATAAGCAAGCACATCAAGGGTATGCAAGAGTGGGGTTTGGATATCTACCGCGTACAGGGTAAAGGCTATAAGCTAGCGAACCGATTAGATATGCTGGATCATGAGCGACTATCTGCTGCCAATAGCAACGCGTCTCTTGAACTGATTCCTATTATAGGTTCGACCAACCAACACTTGTTGGATCGCACCAATGAGCTAGAATCTGGCTCGGTTTGTGTTGCTGAATACCAAGCCTCTGGTCGCGGTCGTCGTGGCAGGGAGTGGGTGTCACCATTTGGAGCCAACCTATACCTTTCGATGTACTGGAGACTCGACGCCGGGATGGCGGCTGCGATGGGCCTTAGCCTTGTGGTAGGTGTTGCGGTTGTTGAGGCTCTGGAAGAGATGGGCGTTGAAGGCGTGAAACTCAAATGGCCTAATGACCTTTACCATAACGATAAGAAACTTGCGGGTATTTTAGTTGAACTGTCGGGGCAATCTGGCGGTGCTGCTCATATTGTTATTGGGTTAGGACTCAACCTGTCGATGGACCCTTTAACTTCTGGTATTGGTCAACCATGGACCTCACTTAAAGAAGTGTGTGATGGTAAGGTGCCTGATCGTAATCAGCTTGCACAATCCCTGATTAACGCTTGGGACAAAGCACTGGTTGATTATGAAATGAAAGGGATGTCGAACTTTGTTGAGCGTTGGAATCGCTTGGATAATTTCTTAGGTCGCAATGTGAAGCTGATTATTGGACCTAGAGAAATTGAAGGTGTCGTACACGGTATTGATGAGCAGGGGGCTGTGTTACTCAAAACCGAGAACGGTATCGAAAGTTATATCGGCGGTGAAATCTCACTGAGGAAGGGTAGTTAAAACCTTCCTATTTTCTTAGTAATACTTCTTCAACCATGTGATCTGCACCTTTTCGTAGGATAAGGTGCGCCCGCTCTCTGGTTGGAAGGATGTTCTTCTCCAGATTTAATCCATTGATTGAACTCCAAATCGCTTCTGCTTTATCCAGTGCCGCTTGATTCGATAACTTAGTGTAATGACTAAAGTAAGAGCCTGGCTTGGTAAATGCCCCTTCTCTAAACTTCATAAAGCGGTTGATGTACCACTCTTTGATCTGTTGGCTGTCAGCATCCACATAAAGTGAAAAATCCAGGAAGTCTGAAATGAACACACGGTGTGGCTCGTGTGGGTAGTTCATTCCACTCTGCAAGACGTTAAGCCCCTCAATTATTAAGACATCGGGTAAGTCGACGCATTTTAGATCATCAGTAATGTTGTAAGTGATGTGCGAGTACACCGGTGCGGTGACATTTCTCTTACACGCTTTAACGTCAGAGACAAAGTTTACTAAACGCTTGATATCGTAAGATTCAGGAAAGCCCTTTTTACTCATCAAACCTTTTTCTTCTAGCACCTCATTTGGATACAGAAAGCCGTCGGTGGTGACTAGCTCGACTTTTGGGTGGTTTTCCCAACGAGAGAGTAGGGCCTTAAGTAGACGTGCGGTTGTACTTTTCCCCACTGCAACACTACCAGCAATACCAATAATGAATGGTGGCGCTTTCTCTTTTTTATCAAGGAATTGATGAAGTACTGAATTGCGATTTTGTCTGGCTGCCACATAGAGGTTCAATAGACGAGACAGCGGCAGGTAGATCTCTACAGCTTCTTCCATGGTGAGCTTTTCATTGATGCCTTGAAGCTCTTTTAAGTCGCTTTCAGAAAGTGTCATCGGAACTAAATTCCTTAGTTCAGACCAGTGTGTACGGTCAAATGACATGAATGGGCTCATACAAAACTCTATAGTGGATAACAAAACAAGTGCATGGAAAATACATCAAGCGATAGATAAATAAAATATCTTCCTGTACTAGATGCGGGTTAAAGACGGAAACCTTGAGCTAAATAGTCGTATGTTGTAGTTTGGGCAGAGAATTTTGAACTTTTTTTCAATTTACTATTGCAAGGTGGAAAATCATTCAATAAAATGCGCCCCACTTGTGCCGACTTAGCTCAGTAGGTAGAGCAACTGACTTGTAATCAGTAGGTCACCAGTTCGATTCCGGTAGTCGGCACCACTTTCTCCCTTTCTTTAAGGCTAGCGAGAGAAAGCTCAAAAATTTGGAGAGGTTCCCGAGTGGCCAAAGGGAGCAGACTGTAAATCTGTTGGCACTGCCTTCGATGGTTCGAATCCGTCCCTCTCCACCATATTCTAAAGGTTAAATAGCTCAAACAGAGTTACGTGTTGCGTGCATCGTATAATGGCTATTACCTCAGCCTTCCAAGCTGATGATGCGGGTTCGATTCCCGCTGCACGCTCCAACTCATTTTGTGTGCTGATATAGCTCAGTCGGTAGAGCGCACCCTTGGTAAGGGTGAGGTCCCCAGTTCGACTCTGGGTATTAGCACCAGTCTAAAGCTTCTTCTCCTTTAATAAAGAAAACCATTTTTTGGTTGCGTGGTCTTATTTTAAGCCACCTAATCCGTACCTAGAGGGACACCCCATGTCTAAAGAAAAATTTGAACGTACGAAACCGCACGTAAACGTTGGTACTATCGGCCACGTTGACCACGGTAAAACAACTCTAACTGCTGCTATCTGTACTACACTTGCAAAAGTGTACGGTGGTGTTGCTAAAGATTTCGCATCTATCGATAACGCTCCAGAAGAGCGTGAGCGCGGTATCACAATCGCTACTTCTCACGTTGAGTACGACACTCCATCACGCCACTACGCACACGTAGACTGCCCAG
>NZ_JAKEUQ010000059.1 GCF_022397955.1 Vibrio sp. Isolate32
GACGGTGCAAGCTTGGTTAGACTTTGGGTCGGTCACTTTAAATCGTCGGTCTCGACGACAGTAAACGTCAACAGTTTGAGTGGATTCATCGACCTTAATCGACTGGATTGCCTGCCCCTGAATATGTAAAAGCTGAGAAAGTAACTGGGTCAAAATAGGATTCATCCATACTGACTAAAAAAGGGTTATTAGTCAGTATGGTAGAAGTCATAAGTATTGCGTTATGACTCAACAAAGCGGAGAAGAGCCAGGCTTATATCGAAAAAAAGGGGCTTTTTAAGACGCTTTATGTCGATAGAGCGGGTATCTTTGGTGGACCAAAACGCTGCCACTTCTCTCAGATGCAACGAGCCTGCGAAGAGCTTGGTATAGAAATTATTTTTGCCAACTCCCCCCAAGGAAAAGGTCGTATCGAACGCGCCTTCGATACGTTCCAAGATCGTCTCGTCCCTGAGTTAAGACTGGCGGGGGTCTCCGATATGAATAGCGCAAATGACTACCTGCAAAACACTTTCATCCCTGACTATTGGGCGACAACCCTCACGGTCAACGCTAAGCAGGTGCGCTCGGAACATAGGCCCGTTCCGAAACACCTAAACCTCGATGCGATATGTATCCAAAAAGAATATCGAAAAATCCGTCGGGACCATACCTTCAGTTATGGTAACGCAATGTACCAAATTAGCTCTCCGCTAAGGCACTCTATCGTGAGTCAACAAGTTGAGCTACGTAAGCAACTTGATGGTAACTTCACCGCTTACTTTGCTGACCGAGAGCTGTCCATTAAAGAGCTTGTTGAGCCTAGCTCTAGGAAAGAATACGGGGAAGAAGTTCAGAAAAAGCTCGATGCGATTGAACTTGCCAAGGAGTTAGGCAATGTGAGAGAAGCTGCTCGGCAGAGCGGTTGCTCTGTCAAAAGCATTCACAACAACCGTCAACTTCTCGAAGCACACGGTCCATTAGCTTTGAAACGTATGTATGGCCAACCAAGGCACAGTAACCGCATCGATGAGAAGACTCGAAATGTCGTCATCTCATTAACGCTCAAATTACCTCATCTAACATCGATCAGGATCAGTGGTGAGATGAGAAAGCGATTTAACATCTCGATTAGTCACTCAACAGTGAGGAACATCTGGCTTGAAGAAAAGCTGAATACAAGAGAGTTACGGGAAGCTCGTGCCGAGGCATCAATTATCGAATAAGAGCAGAACTGTCAAAGTTGACTACTATTAATAAGACTATGACAGAGTCCTTCGGTAATTAGACCGTCAACCTCCCTCGGTAATCACATCACTACTCATTTTTGTTGTGATCGGTGTAAGCTCACGTCAGCACAAAGTGTAACCTGTGAAGTGCTATTGCACTAACACAACAAAAGACAGACTAGGACAAAAATCATCAAAAAGTTTCGAACTTTATTGTTACTTCTTTGCTATTGCGCCACGTAGCAACTAACCCTGCGTAACAGAAAAGTTTCAATCTTTGTTGTCCTCCCACAGAAGATGAAGATTACTTCTCACAACCGGGTGATCTATTCCGCTTAATGACAGCAGAGCAACAAGCAATCCTGTTCGATAACACAGCGCGTAACTTAGGCGGAGTGCCTAAAGAGATTCAACTGCGTCACTTAAGACACTGTTACAAGGCCGACCGTGCATACGGTGAAGGCATTGGTAAGCTGCTTGAAATCGATGTGAGCGAATTTAATTCGTAATCAATAAGCTTTCGTTAAATGAAAGGCCATTTGGTTAATCACTCAATGGCCTTTTTAGATCATTGGTCTAAGTAAATTATTGAATCTTAGACAATTACCTAACGATAGTTTTTTCCTATCGAAGTAATAAATCATGCCCATTATCTTTATGATTTAGGTGGGATTATCCTATGGCTATCAGTTTATAAAGCAGTAGAGTTTGAGATGAGTAAAAGTGCATTGATCGTTGAAGGTGGGGCAATGAGAGGCATCTTCGCTGCCGGAGTGTTGGACGCCTTTATGCAAGATGATTTCCGTCCTTATGATTTTGCGATTGGTGTATCTGCGGGTGTATCTAATCTGGTTGGTTACTTATCTAAGGCGCCAAAACGTAGCTACAGTGTGATTACCACGATGGCGACCGATAAAACTTTCTTTAACCCAACTCGCTTCGCTAAAGGTGGCAACTTGGTTGATGTGAAGTGGTTATGGAATGAATCAAACCAACGTTACCCTCTGGATTGTGGCGAGCTATTTTCAAGCGTTTCACTGATTGCCGCGGTGACTAATGTCGACACAGGCAATGCAGATTACTATCAAATCAAGCCAGAAAATCTCTCGAACGTGGTTGAGGCAACAACGGCTTTACCTATCGCTTATCGTGAAACACCGTGTTTCTCTGGTGCTTGTTACACCGATGGTGGGGTCGCGGATTCAATCCCAGTTCGTGAAGCTTATCGCCGTGGTGCGCGCGAGATTACCGTGATTCTTTCCCATCCACTGAGCTATCGAATGAAACCGCAGAAGTATCAATGGATGCTGAAAAAGCTGTTAAAGAAATTCCCCAACATTGCAGAGTCGATGGCGGTGCGTGCTGAAAACTACAACCAATCTTTGGAGTTCATTCGTAATCCGCCAAAAGATGCGACCATTAAGGTGATAGCGCCACCTGAGGCGTTCGCGGTTAAGCGACTCACCATGGATAAAGCGGTATTGGATGCAGGTTATGAGATGGGCCTGAAAGCAGGGGAAGAGCATCTGGCGATTCGTAAAGGGACCTATGGCTTAGATATTGAGGACTGCCACTTCTGCATCTAGCTTTGATCCTGCTTTAAACCAAAAAAGCCACGCTGTTCTCAAAAATCAGCGTGGCTTTATATTTTAGAATGAGTTTCGCTATTTAAGCGGTTTGTTATTCACTCGTCAGTTATTCGACGAGTTCGTTGCCGCTGGTGTTGCCTGCAAAGAAAGCGTCAACGCTGGTTAGGGTTGTGTTCGCAATATTGAATAGAGCATCTTTGGTTAAGAAAGCTTGGTGACCTGTGAACAGCACGTTGTGACAAGCAGATAGACGGCGGAACACGTCATCAACAATCACGTCATTCGATTTGTCTTGGAAGAACAGTTCTTTCTCATTGTCATACACATCAAGGCCAAGCGCGCCAATCTTACTCTGTTTAAGCGCTTCGATTGCCGCTGTGGAATCCAGTAGTTCACCGCGGCTGGTGTTGACGATCATCACGCCATCTTTCATTTGCTCGAACGCAGTCGCGTCTAATAGGTGGTAGTTCTCTTTACTCATCGGGCAGTGCAGAGAAATCACATCAGACTCTTTGTAAAGCTCGTCTAGCTCTACATATTTAGCGCCTAGCTCAACGGCTAGTGGGTTTGGGTATGGGTCGTAACATAGGATGTTCATGCCCAAGCCTTTCAGAATACGCATGGTCGCTAGGCCAATTTTACCGGAACCAATTACACCCACAGTTTTGCCGTAAAAGTTAAAGCCAACCAAGCCTTCTAGAGAGAAGTTTGCATCACGAGTGCGTTGGTATGCCTTGTGAAGTTTACGGTTCAAACACATCATCATACCGACAGTGTGCTCTGCTACCGACTCTGGTGAATAAGCAGGAACGCGAACCACTTGCAGGCCAAGCTCTTTGGCTGCGTCTAGGTCGACTTTATCAAAGCCAGCACAGCGCATTGCAATCAGCTTTGTGCCGCCTTGTGCAAGAATCTCTAGTACTTCGCGCGATAGGTCGTCGTTTACAAATGCACAAACCACTTCGTTGTCGTGCGCCATTTTTGCTGTGGTTGTGGTGAGGCGAAAATCATGGAAATGAAACTCAGCGTTGAGTTCGCCTTTCGCAAGGTTGAATGACTTTTCGTCATATGATTTTGAGCTAAAAAAAGCAATGTTGAGCATGGCTTCCTCTCTTACCTAAAAAATGAATACCCCAATTATGTTTATTTGATAGGGGGTAAAAACTAACAACTTTGTGCAGTTTGCTAGAGTTTTTTTCTCTTGTCTATCACCATTAGTCATTGTAATTACAATGGTTATTGGGCCTTTTGCCTTTACTTATTGAACACTGAAAATCACATTACAAACTAGCTTGCTTATAAGTTCATCAATATCGAATAGATATTACTTTCGAGTATTGAACATTTTCTTGGTCTCTTTTTCTGACCAGAAGTTAATGTTGAATTGTGCGTCGTCACTCAGCTCTACTCGGTGCCAATATTGAGGTGGACTTGTGGCAAATTGCCCTGCTTCAATCGTGATAACATTTTCGGGTTCTGTTGCTTCTGCGTCGGCGAAGCCGTAGAAAGTGACTGTACCTTCCATTACGCAGATCTGACCAAACACGCCTTCAGCCGTATTGTGATGATTGAGCAATGCTGCTGGGATGTTGTCTTTAGTGAAAAACGGTGTCGAACGTTGAATTTTCCAGTGCGAAGGAATACGTAAATGACTCATATAAAACCTCTTGTTTAACTTTAACTGTTCTTTGAAATAAGTACTTTGGTGTTTTAGGTGGCCTATCTTTACCAGTAATTTTCGCTGCTGAATTGACCAGGCTTTCTGCGTAGGTGCTTTTCGAAACCTAAACTCGTTAGCGCGTCACTTGTGTCACGAACCATTTGCGGATTGCCGCAAAGGTAGAAGAAACTGCGGGTTTGATTGAAAGTGACAGACGCAGCTTGCTCGAGGTTTCCTCCAAGTAACAAACTTGGGATTCGTCCGCGCAAAATTCCGGTAACTGATTCTCTAGAAATAATTGGCACATATTTAAGTCTCCCTTGAAAGTGATTAACGAGTTGAGTGATACGATCTCGATAAGTTAGGTCTTGCTCGGTTCTTACTGCATGCACCAGAACCAGGTTTTTGAATGAAGAGACTTTGTCTGAAGCCAACTCACTCTGTTGTATCTGCATGCTCTCAAGCATTGAGATAAAAGGGCCTACCGCGGTTCCGGTTGAAAGCATCCATAGATCGTCGGCGATCTCTGGGATCTCATCTAATGTCATAAAACCACTTGGGTCTTTACCGACAAAGATGTCATCGCCAGCTTGCAATTCGTGAAGTTGAGGCGAGAGCTGACCGTTCTGATCCTTAATAATCAAAAACTCTAGATGTTGATGGCCTTGCTCATGCTCTGGTGCATTCACCATGGAATAAGCGCGTCTCACAAACTCACCTTCGTTATTGAGCAAGCCAAGCTTAGTAAACTGACCTGCCTGATAAGAAGAGACAGGTGCACTGACTTGGAGTGAGAACAATTGATCTGTCCATTCTGTCTTGTTTAGGACTTTGCCTGTGACTAAACCATGAGGAATATCTGTCATATCATTCACCTTTAAGAAGAGAAGTTATCTCATTAAGGATACTCAACTATTTACACTTTAGAGTTGCATTTACCATGCCAATAATGAGAATGCTTATCAATACTGAGATTAAGAATGAATATTGGATTGAATGTTGTCAAAAAGACAACGTTAAAATTGAGTCTAAATAACCTGATAGTGTGTTTTGGTTTCTTTTTAATAGGCTTTAGCGAGTTGGATATCGTTGAAATAGGTTGAGTGGTTTGACCCCTAGGATGTTCAACCAATTACTGAAGAGAATAATTTATAGATGCGTATAATGGCGGCTTTCGTTCTCAATATAACTGTGTTTTATGCTTGATAATATTCGTATGGCCTTGAACGTATTGTTCGTGACCATTAATACTGCATTCACCGCAATGGCTGTGAGCCTATTTGCCCTAATCAAACTTATTTTGCCAATTTCTGTCGTTCAAAAATCATGCACTCGCTTAGCTAACTTCACATTTTGGTGTTGGGCTTCTCTCAATTTATGGATGTTGAACGCCAACAACGACATCGAATGGCAAGTGGAAGGGGGGGAGGATATTTCGACCAAGCAGTGGTATTTGATGATGTCTAACCACCTTAGCTGGGCAGATATTGTGATTTTGTCTTCAATCCTAAAAGACAAAATACCGATGACAAAGTACTTCTTGAAACACGAATTGCTTTACGTTCCATTTGTTGGTTTAGCATGTTGGGGCTTGGATATGCCATTCATGAGACGCCACTCTCGTGAGTTTTTATTACGTAACCCAGAACGTCGTAATGATGACTTCAATGCAATCAATAAAGCGTGTACTAAGTTCAAATTAGCACCGACAACATTAGTTAACTTTGTTGAAGGGACTCGTGCAAACCACGAGAAACTTGCGTCAGCGAAAACTCCTTACCGTCACCTACTGAAGCCGAAAACCGGGGGAGTGGCATTTGCTTTATCTGCAATGGGCTCAATTTTGGATGGCATCGTGGATGTGACTTTAGCTTACCCTGAAAACCAAACTTCTCCATTTGAAGATATGCTGAAAGGAAAAATGACTAAGGTCGTAGTGCGTATTAAATTGCACCCAATGGATGAGAACGTGAATGGTAACTACTTTGAAGATAAGGCGTTTAAACGCCGCTTCCATAGCTGGTTGAACAACACTTGGAAAGAGAAAGACGCCTATCTCGATACGGTTTATGGTGTTGATAAGCCCTCTGAGGTTGAGACAGTTGATGAAGCTGATAAGCTTTATAAGAAACAAGAGCAGTAAGCTCAAACTGAATAAATAGTATTAAAAAAGGTTCATCGCGGCTTTCCGGGGAAAGCCGCTTTTATCTTCAAGAAGAAGTAGTCTGTATCTCGATACCCATATCCCATTCGCTTGATTAGTTTTATCTTGTTGTTTATCCCTTCCAATGTGCAGGTGTTAAGCGGATAACTTGCCGATGCGATAATGCCGTGAAGATAAGGACTCAGTTTTCGTGCGAACTCTTGCAATGGCTTAATTCCACTCTCCTGTACTTGTGCCCACCACACCTC
>NZ_JAKEUQ010000006.1 GCF_022397955.1 Vibrio sp. Isolate32
TTTTGCATAGCTGATTTCACCTTTAGAGCTTTCCCCAAAAGCCACATCATGAAGAAGGCGACTCCGTAGTGATGTGAGTGCGCACATTCGAACGATTGGGTACTCAGTGTGCCTGTCTTTTCGGTAGTAAACATATTGATAATGCTCAGCTAAGCTTGGGTTATCGTGAGTTCTAAACTGTGTGCCATCAATTGAAAATAGGCTCAAACCATTCCATTTATCACCCGCATCTTCCGACTGTGTCCAGTACTTTGCTGTGATTGAGAATAGTGACTTTAAAGGCTTAGCGGTGAGGCGTTTTCTTGCCTGAGGAATTGCACTAGGTGCAATCGTTTCACCCAATGAATTAGACAATTTGAGGTCGAGTTTATCGAGTACATCGGTGATCGGTCTATCTCGATATAGACCAATACCAACGACCAACCATACAACAAGTTCGGCAGGTAACTTTCTACGGCGCATACTCGCTTTGTTTGTTTCAGATAAAGCTTGGTTTATCCAATCTAGCGGAAGGTCTTTTTGGAACAAAGAAAGAGATTCTGGATTAGCAAAATCGTCAACATCGATTAACCAGTGTGACAGCATAAAAAATACCCTTAAACAAAAGTGCTTAAGGGTATTGTTCACCATCTGTAGGGTCGTTCAACTGATCAGGAAAATGCTTAAATGATCAGTGTTACCTCAATATGAGTGGCGTTTTCTTTTCTAATACTGACGTTAAATTAAGCGTCGGCAGGCGTGTTAATTCTAAATCTCAGTACTTTGAGACTTGAATCAAGGTCGACATCCACAAACTCAGGTGGGTTGTCTAAGCGTTCAATAAACTCAACGCTTGGCGCTTGTTCTGCCATAGTCTCGATAAGGAAGTTAGGTGACACTGCAGGTGAGTTCACACACGCGATCACTTCGCCACCTTCCGTTAGAAGCTCAGGCAAACGGCGTAAGATCTTTTTGTAGTCTTTAGTGAGTGCGAAGCTGCCTTTTTGGAACGAAGGTGGGTCGATAATCACCAACTCATAAGGACCGCCCTTCTTGATTTTGCCCCACGACTTAAAGATATCATAACCAAGGAAATTTACCGAGCGCATGTCATGCTCGTTCAAACGGTGGTTATCACGGCCTTTGTTCAGTGAGCCACGTGACATATCAACGTTCAAACATTGACGAGCGCCACCCGCAATTGCAGCCAAAGAGAAACCACAGGTGTACGCGAACAAATTAAGTACGTTCTTACCCTTGGCATTATCTTGCACCCATTGACGGCCATTACGCATGTCTAGGAACAGACCAAAATTCTGGTTACGACCAATGTCTAACTGATACTTAAGACCATGCTCAACAACCACTGGAGAGTCGTTAATCTCACCCCAAAGTACTTCCGAAGGTACACCGTCAACATAACGGTGCTGAAGCACAATACTTGTACCTTGCTTGGTTTGCCAAACATCTTTGTTGGTCAGTGCTAGCAAACCGTCTTTAAGAGATGACAAAAACGCGTCATCAACCTCTTTAAACACGTTCACCAATAATTGACCATCGACCCAATCACATGTGATCTGTTCTAGGCCTGGCCAACATTTACCACGACCATGAAAAATACGACGTAGCTCGTTAGGTACTTCGTTTAGCTGTTGTTCGATATGTTCAAAAAATACCGGTAAAGCAGATGCTTCCATTATATCTCTCACTTAATGTTTAGCTTTGGCCAACTTAATGACCAAGGTTCAAGCCAACCGTCCAAACCATTAGACACAGTTTCTTGGTGCCACTTTTCGCCTAAAGAGTCTAAGCTCCTTGGGTCACAGACAAACTGGTAGGCTTGTGATTGATAGGTAAATCGAATCGCGAAGGCATGCAGATAACCTCTGTCAGCCTCACTCGATGGATTATAAATTGGGTCACCAACGATGGCTGAGCCTATCGACTTCATCGCCACGCGGATCTGGTGCGTGCGCCCTGTATAGGGTTTACATAAAAGAAGTCGCTCACCAGGTTCAGCCGCTGCTGATAAAAATTGAGTTATCGCTGGGTTTTCTTTGGTTGTTAAGAGTTTCCAGCTAGAGCGTCGAGACCGCTCCATATCCCCAGAAATCAAACCCTGTTTTTTCTTCGGCTTCTTTGAGCCAATCGCCAAGTAGTACTTCTCCACTTCGTGCTTAGCAAATAGCTGTGAAAGCTCACTAGCTGCTGACGCACTCTTGGCTAATAACAGAATGCCTGAAGTCATTTTATCGAGACGATGAACGAGATACAGCTTAGGCTCATTGATCGCCTTAGCCACTTCTTGAAGCAGCATGGTATCACCATCGTCTTTGTGGACACTGATTCCAGGATGCTTATTGATAAGTAAAAAATCAGAGTGGTTCAGAAGAATATCGAACATGTAAAGGCTAGCTCCATTGTAGAGCGTGAAGTATACCGCGTCTGAACCCAGATTCCAGCTATGAAAAAGCCCAACTCACTCAATAAACATTGAATCATTTGGCTTCTTGTCAGCAAGTAGCGATCAGTACTTGGTCTTTACTCAACTACATTTCCAGTTCTATGGCTTGTTGTTAAAAATCGAGTAAATTCATATTCCATCAATAATTAAGTTTCAGGCATAAAAAAACGGGAGCCATTGGGCTCCCGTTTCGTAACTTACTTTAACTCGCGATTGTAGTTTCTAAGAACTATGGTTTCTAAGAACTATAGCTTCTTAGAGATGACTGCAGAGCCAGCAATGATACCAATACCTAGTAGCATGATTGCACCTTTACCGCTGTCGAAGCCAGAAGAGATACCCATAAACGCAACGATAGCGATAGCTACTGGGATGATGTACTTAACTAGTGTGTACCATAAACCGAATAGTGGGAAAGATACTTCACCGTCGTTAGTGATCTCTTTCTCTAGGTCAGCGCGGTTTAGTCTCCAACCAGCGAAGATACATACCAACATACCGCCAACTGCTAGGAAGATCTTATCAGTTAGTAGGTCGAAGATATCGAATGCGCCAGTACCGAACAGTGTAGGACCGAAACCACCAAGTGATAAAGAAGCGAAGATACATAGAATCGCCATTACTACACTTGCAGACAGTACCGCAGTCACACGCTTCATGCCTTTCTCATCGATTAGGTAAGAAACCACAACTTCAAGTAGAGATACTGAAGAAGTCAGTGCCGCAACACTTAGACCAACGAAGAACATAAGAGCAAACAGAAGACCAACTACACCGCCCATTTCAGCGAATAGCTGAGGAACAACAACGAATACTAGACCAGGACCAGCTGCTGGCTCCATACCGAATGCAAACATTGCAGGGAACATTGCAACACCAGCTAGGATAGCAACGCCTGTATCCATTGCTGTAACCATAGCTGTAGTTTGAACTAGGTTCTCTTTCTTCTTCAGGTAAGAACCGTATGTCAACATACATCCCATACCAAGAGATAGTGAGAAGAATGCTTGACCTAGTGCAGCTAGAATTACGCCGCTATCTACTTTAGAGAAATCAGGGCTGAATAGGAATTCTAGACCAGCCATCGCGCCCGGAAGCATGATGCCTTTGATAGATACCACAATAAGGATAACGAAAAGAAGTGGCATCAAGATCTTACCCGCTTTCTCAATACCGCCAGAAATACCCTTCATAACGATTACAACGTTAAGTAGTAGGTATAAGCCCATCCACATAAGTGGTTGGACTGGGTTTGAGATAAAGCCGCCGAAGCTATCACCAATTGCTTCAGGTGCGTCTAGAAGACCACTAGCAATTTTACCGATGTATGCGATAGACCAGCCACCTACTACAGGGTAGAAACCCATGATAAGTAAACCACTCACTACTCCGATAACACCAGCGAACGTCCAACGACGATCAGTTGTTTTAAATGCACCTACTGCTGATTTTTGCGTATAGCGGCCAATCGAAAATTCAGTCAGCATGACACTGAAACCGATAAAGATTACAAAAAACAGGTAAATGGCAACGAATGCACCGCCGCCACTTTCACCTGCTGTGTATGGGAATTTCCAGATGTTACCTAAGCCAACAGCAGAACCTGCTGCAGCCATTACGAATCCTAACTTCGAACCCCAGGTATCTCGGGGTGTTGTGGTTGTATTACTAGTAGCCACGTATACTCCAAACTTTTGTGTTGTGTGATGTTGTGTTTGCTTTGGGTGGCGTCTTTAAAAGATAGGATGTATAAAAAAATTTACACCCCTAAAAGATTTGATTGACGCTCGTTATATAGCAAGTAAACCAGTTTAAGAATAAAATTGGAAGCCCGAACCGTACATATTTCGTTACCAATGTAAACTTTTATGGTTAAATACCGCCTTTTCATACAAAACAATCGTTTTCGTCTGAAGTTAACCAAAACCTAACAACTATAACCTGTTTATAGCTTTTGCTCTATTTCGTAAATAGTTGAGTCCTTAAATTCCCATATCCACAAAATAGCATTACTATCTAAATATCTCTTTTTTCGAGTATTCAATGTGGAAAAGGTCTACCATTTTTTAACTTTAGCTTCTGTCGTTTTGTACTGGGTACTTGTAGCCGGTGTGACTTTCCGTGTCGTACTAAAACGACGCTCTGTCAGCGTTTCTCTCGCGTGGTTGATGGTTATCTACATTATCCCAATTGTAGGTGTCGCTTGTTACTTCCTTTTCGGAGAGCTAAACCTTGGTAGAAAGAGGGCTGAGCGAGCACATCGCATGTTTACTCCATTTGGTGATTGGTTCCGAAAACTAGATGATTGTCAGCTCCACCTTCCAGGAAAGGTCGGCTCCCCTATCCACAAGATTGATGAACTTTGTAACAATCGAATGGGTATTCCTGCACTCAGCGGAAACACACTTTCACTGCAAGCTTCTCCCAATGAGATCTTACACGCAATTATCGAAGATATAGAAAATGCTCAAACCAGTATCAAGATGGTTTTCTATATTTGGCACCCTGGAGGCTTAACTGATTCGGTTGCTTCCGCTCTTATTCGAGCTGCGAAACGTGGCGTAGATGTTAAGGTTTTACTTGATTCTGCAGGTAGCCCGCGCTTTTTCAAAAGTCACTGGCGCTCAATGATGAAAGACGCCGGTGTGCAAGTTGTACAAGCGCTGGAAGTAAGCCCTTGGCGTATTTTCTTACGCCGTCTAGATCTAAGACAGCATCGTAAAATCATCGTGATTGATGAAACCATTGCCTACACCGGTTCAATGAACATGGTTGACCCTGCTCACTTCAAACAAAATTCAGGTGTTGGCCAGTGGATTGATGTCATGGTACGCGTAACGGGGCCAACCGTTAATGTGCTGTCAGCAATTCATGGTTGGGACTGGGAAGTGGAAACTGGCGAACGCATCCTTCCTGATTTACCAGAATGCCCAGTTGAAGAGATCATGACTCATCACCCTGTGCAAGTTGTGCCATCAGGCCCGGGCATGCCGGAATATTTGATCCTACAAGTTCTAACCATTGCAATTAATCAGGCGAACCACTCTGTACGTATCACAACCCCCTATTTTGTGCCGAGTGCTGACTTGTTAGAGACTCTAAAAATGACGGCACAACGAGGTGTCAACGTAGAGTTGATTATCCCGCACAATAACGATTCGCTCATGGTTAAGTGGGCATCTCGTGCTTTCTATACTGAGTTACTCGAAGCCGGTGTGAAGATCTATGAATTTTATGGTGGGCTTCTTCACACCAAATCAGTAGTGATTGATGAAGAGTTTTGCTTGATTGGAACGGTCAATATCGACATGCGTAGCCTATGGCTCAACTTTGAAGTAACGCTAGTCGCTGATGATGTACATTTCACTCAGCAACTATCTGAACTACAACAATCCTACATAGAATCATCACATCCAGTTAAACTGGAAAAATGGGAGCAGAGAAATCTACGCAACCGTTTCTTCGAAAGGTTGTTCTATTTGTTCAATCCACTGTTGTAATCCAATCAATGAGTCCACGCCAACTCATCACTCGCTGCCTATCGGATTTTCTAACCTTTCGCTATTAACAAGATGAAAGGTTAAAAAGCGAAAGAAATGCATAAAAATTCCCGCTTCACTCTTGCTTTAAAGGCTATTGGCATGTTTTAAATAGGAGATAACTGATTGATAAGGAATTCACAGCATGTCCGAGAACAAAACCACTAAGCTGATCACTGCAGGTCGTGATAAGAAGTGGACCAATGGTGTCGTTAACCCACCAGTACAGCGCGCTTCAACTGTCGTGTTCAACTCAGTAGAAGAAAAGCGCAAGGCTACGATCAATCGCGCCAACAAAACGCTTTTTTACGGACGTCGTGGAACCAACACTCATTTCGCTTTCCAAGACGCCATGGTTGAAGTGGAAGGCGGCGCTGGCTGTGCGCTATACCCTTGTGGTACCGCAGCCATCTCGAATGCTATTCTCTCTTTTGTAGAAACAGGTGACCATATTCTGATGGTCGATACCTGCTACGAACCGACACGTAATTTCTGTGACACCATCATGAAAAAGATGGGAATCGAGACGACTTACTACGAACCAACAATTGGCGAAGGTATCAAAGATCTTATTAAATCAAACACTAAGGTTTTGTTTACCGAGTCTCCGGGTTCAATAACGATGGAAGTTCAAGACATTCCAACACTTGCACGCATTGCTCACGAGCATGACATCATCGTGATATTAGACAACACTTGGGCTGCTGGTGTTAATTTCTCTCCATTTGATTTTGGCGTTGATATCTCGATTCAAGCGGCGACTAAATACATCGTCGGTCACTCTGATGTGATGTTAGGTACTGCAGTCGCCAACGAGAAGTGCTGGGATCAACTGAGAGAACAAAGCTACTTGATGGGCCAATGTGTTTCACCAGACGACGCTTACCTTGGTCTGAGGGGCATTCGTACCTTGGATGTGCGACTACGCCAACATGCAGAAAGCAGTTTAAAAGTCGCTAAGTGGTTAGAAACTCGACCTGAAGTAGACCACGTTCGTCACCCAGCTCTTGAATCATGCCCTGGTCATGAATTCTTTAATCGAGATTTCACCGGTGGTAATGGCCTGTTCTCGTTCGTGCTAAAGAACTCGAATACACAAGCAACTACAGCACTGCTTGATGGTATGAAACACTTCAGCATGGGCTACTCATGGGGTGGATTTGAAAGCTTAATTCTTGCGAACGAGCCGAGCAGCTTTAACAGCCTAAGAACGGTAGCAAATCCAAACTTCGACGGTACTTTAATTCGTGTACATATTGGTTTGGAAGATGTTGATGATTTGATTGCCGACCTAGAGGCAGGATTAGATCGCTACAGCGCTCTGGTTTAACCTGAACCGGCATACTCAACATGCAAAAAAGGCAGGATATTCCTGCCTTTTTCAGTTCTGCGCATCAGTAGCCTATAACTCCACAACTAACGCAAAGCGCTTTAGAGTTCATTTAATGAACTTGGTAGCATGTCCAATTAAAGATTTCAGAGCGATGTTCATTGAACAGATATAGGGACTGCTCCCTCTCCAAAATCGAGTAATCAATGGTCACTCCTTTGTACTCACTGTATTCCTGATTAATGATCGGATCATGAAACGGAGTTGCGGTTCTCACGTCAATAATGCTCATCGACAAATAATCCCCATCCAAACCATAGTAACCAGAATAAAGATTTTCCATTGTGCCTTCAGTACCGTCTTTCTCAGTGATCGTCACAAACTCTCTCATGCTAAAAGTTTGGTCAGACTGAAAAGTAATGCTCATTCGCTCATAAAGCGATTGGTACGGTCGGAATGCCTGAGATAAGAAATCCGTTTTTAGCGTTTTGCAATGCCATCGAGTACCCGCCAGTGCATTCTGGTTGAGAAAAAAGCTCGCCGAAGTAATTGCCAATAAAATGAGTAAGCCAATTAATCGCAAAAGTAGCTCCTCTTTTCCATATGAGCGGCAAATGAGTCAAAAGACGTCTCTACATTGAAAATCGTCGCCCCGTAATTGAGAGCCTCGCCATTCTTCCTTTGAACTAACATGTACAAAGCATCGCTCTCTGGCTGATCGACAGATGGATAAATACGAACAAACACATCCACATTACAGTGACTAGGTATCACACTGGTCAGCTTTTCCGTTATCGCAGGTAGCGAATAGGAATCTCCATGAACAATATGGAAAAAGTAGTGATTAGTATTGTCTGTGTAACTATCACGATATTCCGACTTATCAATAAAGTAAGGCGTTGGCTTATAGTAAGTTTGGAATAGGTTGAACGCGGTAACGAGAACACAAATAAGTACGAATATATAACCCGCTTTAACAGCGTGTTTATTGCTAGTAATGCTTGATAGACCAAGCGTAACCGTTCTGTGAACTTGATTTGAAGTTGTAGAGCCCGAAGTGATAGTCGAAGAATTCTCTGTAGGCTTTTGGCTTGTCGTTGATGCTCTATCTGCTGGTACAATCGATTCTTCTTGAATTGTAGGCTTTGCTGCTATAGCCGCCATAGACGCAGGCTGGGCTTCACCAAGGTCTACTTGAGACCTAGTTTGGGTGCTTGAGCTTGTCTTTTTCGATTCATCGATTTCAAGAGAATAGCCGGTTTTACTGACAGTGCGGATTGTCGCGCAGCCACAGGTTACCCTAGATAGTGTTTTTCTGATCTTTGAGATTACATTGGTGAGAGCTTGTTCCGAGACAATCACATTGCCCCAGCATCTATCAAATATCAGACCTCGTTCGATGCACTCGCCAATGTTTTCAAGCAAGAATAGGAATACCTTACCTTCAAGTGGCGCGATAGTTTCTACTTGTCCATCTTCACGCACAAACTGCCTAAGCAAGGGATCATAACTAGCATCACATATTTGGTAGTTTTTTTGTTTCACTATCGTTTTCTATCTTTAAACTCGGTCGAATATAATATTGAATCGTTTATAAATGGCTAGTGCTTTTTTGTCATTTATAAGTAACTATTTCCGCGACAATAAATAATCTACCTGTGGGGACAACTCACCATATGGTCATTCACCATACCTGTTGCCTGCATAAACGCGTAACAGATTGTTTCACCTACAAACTTAAAGCCTTTCCTTTTTAAAAACTTACTCATGGCTTTAGATTGCTCAGTAGAAGCCGGTACTTGTGACATCTCTGTCCACTGATTATAAATCACTTTTTTATCGACAAATAGCCACAAGGCATTCGATAAAGAACCGAACTCTTTTTGAAGCTCAAGCGCTGCACGAGCATTGTTGTACACAGAAGCAATCTTGCCCTTATGCTTAACCACATCAAAGTTCTCGATGATATTTGGTACATTGTCTTCATCGAGTTCGGCTAATTTGTGTAAGTCATAGTTCTCAAATGCCGCGCGATAGCCTTCTCGTTTTTTCAGTATAGTAATCCAACTGAGACCCGCTTGAGCTCCCTCTAGAGTAATGAATTCAAACAACACTTGATCATCATAGACGGGCACGCCCCATTCCGTGTCGTGGTACACCCTTTCAAGTTCATGTTTAAGTGCCCATGCACAAGTTCTCTCTGCAGCATTCGCTTCCATTTCGATAATCTCATTTAAGTAAAATACATAAAAATAATGCCCCAGTTAGGGGCATTATTTCAAAGGTAAATTGGCGTTATGCTACGTCAATCTTATGGAACAGACGGTACAGTACCGGTACAACGATAAGCGTCAGTACCGTCGCAAAACCCAAACCAAACATAATGGTTACCGCCATTGGCTTGAAAAAGATATCAGGCAATAGAGGAATCATACCTAAAATCGTCGTAATCGCCGCCATACATACCGGGCGAACACGGCTTAGTGCAGCATCAACAACAGCAACATAAGGATCCTTACCTGACTTCATCTCAATCTCGATTTGGTCAAGCAGTACGATACCATTCTTCAAAAGCATCCCGGATAGACTCAAGAAGCCTAACAGAGCCATAAAGCCAAATGGGGTGTTTAAGGCTAGCAAGCCAGTCGTCACACCGATTAAAGCCAGTGGTACCGTTAACCATACGATCAGCGGCTCTTTTACTGAGTTAAACAGGAACACAGTGATCAAGAACATGAACAAGTAGCCAAGAGGCATAGTTGTGAATAGTGATGCCTGCGCTTCCGCAGACGACTCATACTCACCACCCCACTCAAGAGAATAACCGGATGGCATCTCAATCGCTTCAATTTGTGGCTGCAGACGCTTCTGTAGCGTAGAAGCAGTTTCTTCGCCCAGTAGGTCTGGATCCGCCATTACTGTCAGCATACGCTTACGGTTCTTACGGATGATCAGTGGATCTTCCCATTCAAACTCGTAACCTAAAGTCACTTGTTGCAGTGGGATGTATTCACTTAACGCAGGGCTCCAGATCTTCATACCTTCGATGTTACGAATATCCACACGCTCATCTTCAGGTAAACGAGCCACAATCGGCATCAGCGTTGTACCATCACGGTACACACCAATCGACTTACCAGAGAAAGACATCGCGAGGAAATCATCAACATCAGACTTGGTGATACCGTAACGACGAGCTTGGCTTTCGTTGAACTGAGGCTCTAGCACCTTAGTTCTTTCACGCCAGTCGTGGCGAACGTTAAATGCACCGCTATCAGCACGCATGACATCCATCACTTGTGCTGCGATTGAACGTAATACCGTTGGATCAGAACCTACAATACGAGCTTCAATCTTCGCACCACCACCAGGGCCTAACTCAATCTGTTTTAGCTTGTAGTCAATCTCAGGGAACTGACCGTTAACATGGTCACGGAAGCGCTTCATTAACCCTTCAAGCGCTTCGTAGCTCTTAACACGAACCGTTATCTCACCGTAAGCGCTATAACTTTTCTCCGGAGCGTAAGTCAGCATGAAACGTTGTAAGCCTTTACCTGCAGTCGTCGTGATGTGTTCTACTTCGTCCTGTTCAGCTAACCAGCTTTCAAGCACTTTAAGCTTAGTGTTGGTTGCTCGAATATCGGTCCCTTCCGGCATCCAAACATCAACTTGGAACATCGGTGTTGTCGATGACGGGAAGAAAGCTTGTTTTACGAAACCAAAACCGTAAACACTCGCACCTAGACCAATAACCAGAACAATCATGGTCAGCCATGCACGCTTCATACAGAATTCTAGGAAGTTTTTGTAGACAACAAAAACCATCCCGTTGTACGGATCTTTGCCCTCATTATCAGCATCGACCTTCTGACCTTTAAAGAAGATATCGGCGAAGAATGGCGTAATTGAGATAGCCGTAAACCAGCTCAACATTAGCGAGATAAGTAGAACCGTGAACAAAGTGCCACAATACTCACCCGTCGAGTCTTCAGACAAGCCGATAGGCGCAAATGCCGTTACCGCGATAACCGTTGCACCCAGCAATGGCCACTTAGTCTGAGTTACGATATCAGTGGCGGCCTGCATCCGGGTTCTCCCCTTCTGCGTGCCGATCAATATCCCTTCGACCACCACTATGGCGTTATCCACCAGCATCCCCAGTGCGATAACCAATGCACCCAGTGAGATACGTTGTAAATCGATTTTGAAGTACTGCATGAAAATGAAGGTACCAAACACGGTCAGTAGCAGTATCAAGCCAATCAATAGACCGGAACGCAGACCCATGAAGAACAGTAGCACCACGATTACGATCGCAACCGCCTGCCCTAAGCTCACCACAAAGCCGCTTACGGATTTATCTACTTCTTTAGGTTGGTTATAAACCTCTGAAATGTCGATGCCTACTGGCTGTTGGTATTTCAATTCAGCAAGTCTGCGGTCAAACGCTTCACCCACCGCGACCACGTTTACGCCTTGAGCAAAGGACACACCAAGGTTAAGCGCTAGTTTGCCGTTATAACCGATAATGTTAGTCGGTACTTCAACATAACCACGGGTTACCTCTGCCACATCTTTTAGGTAGATAAGGCCTTGAGCGCCACCTTCGGTCAGGATCAAATCACCCAGCTGTTCTACGTTCTGGAACTCGCCGGTAGGGTGGATACGAATGTATTCGTCACCAATTCTAACCGCGCCCGCACTGGAAACAATGTTTTGAGTAGATAAAAGATCAAACACCGTATTTGGAGACAACCCCAAAGAACTTATCCGTTTCATCGATATTTCAATGAATACTTGCTCTTGTTGTTGCCCTGAAACTGAGACTTTACTTACACCATCAACCAGCTCTAATTCTCGCCTTAGGTAGTCAATATAATCGAGCAACTCTTTATAACTGTAGCCATCACCAGTCACCGCCAGCAAAATACCATAAACGTCACCGAAGTCATCAATGACTTGAGGGGCATTGACTCCGGGTGGCAGTGAGACCTTAAGATCATTCACTTTCCGGCGAAGTTCATCCCAAATTTGAGGAAGATCGTCAGGGCCATAGTTATTTTTCATCGTTACCGTTACCTGAGAGAGGCCGCGGCTTGAGATTGAGTTAACTTCGTCCACATAGGTAAGCTGTTGAATCGCCTTCTCTAATGGATACGTAACTTCTTCTTCAACCTGTTGAGGTGTAGCTCCCGGGTAAGAGGTCACAACCATCGCATCTTTAATCGTAAACGCGGGGTCTTCTAGGCGCCCCAGACCAAAGAATGCCGAAACACCACCAATCAGGAAGATCAACGAGAGCATCCAACTGATAACTTTATTGCGAATAAAGTAAGCCGCTACACCTGTGATCTGATCATCACCTTGCTGATCGTTATTTTGAGGCTTGTTGTTCACTTCACTCATTGTTTGCCTCCTGAGATAGTACTTCCACTGTCATCCCATCTCGCAATCGCGATACGCCCGCTACAACTATATGTTGCCCCATCTCTAATCCTTTGATTATTTGCAACGTTTTCTGGTTGGCTTTGCCTAATACCACTTTCTGCTTCGAAACTGTGTTGTCGTCATTAATGACCCAAACGAATGAGTTTTTACGAGTAAGTTCATCGCCGTCAGCATTGAATACCGCCTCGATAGGCACCAAAACACCGGCTTTCAGCTCTAAGCCAATATCTCGACCATGTGAGGTAACATCGACAGCCATACCATCCAGAATCAGATCGTCTTCGGGCATCGGTAGTGCCAAGGTCACGGTAAAGGTTCCGGTGCTTGGATCGGGCTCTGTTGTGAACTCTTTAATGCCTGCTGGGTACTCATTACCGCTTGGAACTCGCACCAAGGCCGTCACATTTTCAAGGATGGTTTCGCTAGGTTGATTAACGTAGATTTGATCAGGTAGCTGAATCACCACCTCAACATCCTCAACGCTGTGAATATTCACAATTTGCTGACCCACTTGAATGTTCTCAAATTGGTCGACACTGACACGGGAAATGATGCCATCAACGGGAGCTTTAAGCTTAGTGAACGACAAGCGAAGCTTCGCCAGTTCTAACTCGGCGTATGCGATCTGACGTTGAGCGGCAATCTCATCAAACTGAGACTTCGCGAGTAAGCCCTTTTTCACAAGAGGTTTTGAACGCTTGAATTGGCTATTCACCACGGTATATCGAGCTTGGGCATTATCAACGTCCAATTGATAATCCGTAGGATCAAGCTCAGCAATCACATCCCCGGCTTCAACTCGTTCACCCTCTTTGACATCAAGCCTATATATCTCGCCCGCGACACGGAAACTCAGGTGTGCTTTTTCCGCTGCATTGGCAACGGCAGGGAAATACAATTTGTCATTCAAATCTAATACTGAAATCTCAATCGCTTTAACTAATGGAGTGTTCTCGGCTTCTACTTGAGGCTTTTCTCCACAAGCGGTCAGCAAAGCAAAACATGACAGTCCTGTCGCTAATTTAAATGCACTCATGTTATAGCCCCCTTTCCTTGATCCACTCTCGAACCTTAATGCCGGATTCAAGGCCGTTCACACCAGAAGTTACGATGCGGTCGCCATCGTTTAGGCCAGAGACAATGTGACGTTTTTCATCAATCACGATCGCGACTTTTTCAACGATACCATCACTGTTCACTCGCCAAACTGAAACATCATCGCCATCAGTCATCATTGCAGAGGTCGGGATTTTGGTTGCAGCTGCTTGAGCCGACACAAGATTCACAGTACCAGACATGCCAGGCAAGATACCGATATCTGTTGGTCTTTCCATCACCATAGTGACTTTATACGAACCAGTTTTCGGGTCAGCTTCCGTATCAACCTCTTGGAACGTCAACACGTAGGAGTTTTCAGGAAACGCATCAAATACCATGTTCGCATCGGTTTCAAACCCAGAAGAAAAGCGCGTAATAAGTTGGTCGGGCAATAAGAAAACGACTTTAAGAATCTGATTGGTTTGAATATTCATGACGCCTTCTTTAGCGGCAATGTACTCATTATTTTCGGCAGGAATAATGGAGATGGTGCCGTCATACGGGGCTACCAAAGTGGTGTAGCGAAGGTTCGCATTAGCTTGATTAAGAACCGCTCGAGCTGAATTGTGGTTCGCTTTCGCTTGGTCGAAATCCTGCTCTGACACCACGCGGTCTTTACGCAGTTTGATCGCACGTTGATATTGAACATCAGCGAGCTTAAAGTTCGCTTTTGCTTGCTTCTCTAGCAGTTGATATTCGTCAGGGTTTAACATAGCGAGTTTATCGCCTTTCGACACATGCTGCCCAGCAGTCACGTCGATGCTCTGTAATAATCCAGGAACGCGGAATGCGAGTACCGCTCTATCACCAGCTTCAGTTGTAGCAGGGAAGTTACGCTCAAAAGCATTGTTACCGACGGAGACAGTGAAGAGTTTAGCGGGTCTTGATTCAGGTTCAGGTACGGGAGTAAGCTCCTTACCACACCCAGACAACCCAGCTAAGGCCGTCAATAGGACAAGGGAGACTCTATACATTGGTGATCATCCATATCTATAAATATTTTCATAACATAGATTAATCGCATGTAACTTACCAGTCAGCGTAAGATTTATTTAGAGCAAATTATTAAAAAAAATAACGGCTTGGAATAAATTTTCCTAAACCGTCATCTTATGTTTTTTAGGTTTTACCGCTACATGTTCTTAAATTCACGGTTCACTTTAAACGTATCGGAGGTGACATAAGCTTCCATGTTGCGGACACTGGTCTCTAACTTCTGGAAATCACCCTCTAAAGTGTTCAATAATGACTCTGCAGTTTGCCCTTTTTCCCAAGGCTTTTGCTTGAGCGTGTGCTCTTGTTTGAGCTTCATTTGGTCGACATACTGAGGTGGTTGTTTTTCAAGCATAAATGTCAAAGCTACATAGGCTAATAACACCAGAAAGCTACCACCAAGCAGTGCTGCAGAGATAACCAAGATGCGAACCAACCAAACTTCAAGACCAAAGTAGTTCGCTAACCCTGCACACACACCAGACAATTTGCCGTTAATCGTGTCGCGATACAGTTCTCTACTCATAGTTTCGTCTCCAGTTAGGCGACTCCGCATCCAGTATTTTTTCTAGCGTTTTCACTCGATCTTGCATAGATTCAGCTTGTGCAGAAAGCTTATGCAGACGTTGAAGATCGGTTGCTGAAAGACCATTACTGGATTTCTTCTTGCTACGGTAATGTAAGAATAACCATAGCGGTGCCACGAAGATTAAAAAGACAATCAGTGGGCCTGCAATTAGAAATGTTGACATAGACAACTCCTAAATTATTTATCTCGGTTTTCAACTTGTTGCTTCAGTTTCGCTAGCTCTTTTTCAATTTCATCTTGAGCTTGTAGCTCCGCAAACTCTTGGTCTAGAGAATTTGCGTTACCCGTTTTAGCGTAAACGTCCGCTTCAGCTTCTAATTCATCCACTTTACGCGAGAATTGCTCAAACTTCGCCATTGCTTCATTGGTTTTGCTTGAATGCAGATGCTTTTGAACATCACGACGATTGCTCGCGGCATTGTTACGGATCATTAATGCTTGCTGCTTCGCACGTGTCTCTGCAATTTTGGTTTCAAGTTTGCCAATCTCACTGGTTAGCTTTTCGATAGTTTCATGAACCAAAGTTTGCTCTGTGTGCAGGCTCTTAATAATATCTTCAAGTTTTTGCTTTTCGATTAGCGCTGCTCTCGCTAAATCTTCGCGTTGTTTAGTCAGTGCTAAAGTCGCTTTATTTTGCCAATCTAGAATCTGAGTTTCGATAGCTTCAACTTTACGTGCTAACTCTTTCTTATCTGCGATCGCTTTTGCTGAGTTAGTGCGAACCTCAACAAGTGTATCTTCCATTTCTTGAATAATTAGGCGAATCATCTTTTCAGGATCTTCAGCCTTATCTAATAGTGCACTGATGTTTGAATTTACAATGTCTGCAAAGCGAGAAAAAATACCCATGAGGAACTCCTTAATTACAATAATGGCAAATGTGTTTTAAATCGTTATTCGACTCTCAATTCACTTGCTCAAAAATTTACGTTTGTTGTTAAACCTACCATAAATAATCCAAGTTGCGTGCCAACTTTTAAGGCATTATTTATCAGTCACTTACGATAAAATGGTGATTAACGCGAATCATGCTATGATGAATTTAGCCAAGTATTGGTATTTTTCACCACTACCGCCCTAACATGACCGTCTTCAGCACTTCAATCGTATAAGGACCCGCTATGCAGCAGAACCTCATTGGTGAATCCCCTAGTTTTCTCTCTGTTTTAGATAAAGTTTCTCAACTGGCTCCAATCGAAAGACCCATTCTGATCATTGGCGAGCGTGGGACGGGTAAAGAACTGATCGCTCAAAGGCTGCATTACCTTTCAAGACGTTGGGATCAACCTTTGATCTCGCTGAACTGTTCAACCCTCAGCGAAGGTTTGATTGACTCTGAGTTGTTTGGTCATGAATCCGGTTCTTTCACAGGCTCAAAAGGTCGTCATCAAGGCCGCTTTGAAAGGGCTGAGGGCGGCACTCTATTTCTTGATGAGTTGGCAACAACTCCGCTTGCAGTTCAAGAAAAGTTGTTACGTGTTATTGAATACGGGCAATACGAACGTGTTGGCGGACAAAAAGCTTTAAGTGCGAATGTAAGACTGGTGTGTGCGACCAATGCCGACTTACCAGACATGGCATTAAAGGGCGAATTCCGAGCCGATTTATTAGATAGACTGGCGTTTGACGTTATTACTATCCCACCTCTTCGTGAGCGAAAAGAAGACATCACGCTACTAGCAGAATACTACGCCATTAAGATGTGTCGTGAATTGGAATTGGAGCTGTTTGTTGGTTTTGCCCCATCAGCCGTTGAGGCGCTGTTGGATTACTCTTGGCCGGGGAATGTACGAGAACTCAAAAACGTCATCGAGCGTGCCATCTACCAACATGGCAACAACCCATATCCTATTGAATCTTTGGTATTTAACCCGTTCAAGCCAACTTGGGACACGAATCAAGAATCTTCTCAAGAAATTGGTAATGAACCATCCAACAGCCATACTTCTTCTGAGAGTTCGTTTTCTTTGCCTCTTGACTACAAAGCATGGCAAGAGCAACAAGACATCAAACTGCTCAATCATGCCTTAAAACAGAGCAAGTACAACCAAAAACAAGCCGCCGAATTGCTAGGGCTCACCTACAACCAATTAAGGGGAATGGTGAGGAAGTACTCGATTGTCGGACAAGGCAGTGAGAAATAGCCACATTCATAGGATTATTATTTGGAGCCGAATAAATAAAATGTTAAATTATCCGGATCTTGAGGCTCCTCTAACGCCTCGTTTCGAAAAGTATTTCTTTTTATGAAAGCACTAATAAGACTATCACTGAGCATCTGCACGCTGAGCTTTTTAGCCGGATGTGGTGAGAGTGTGAATCACGAGCAAATTCGTGAAAAAGGCTTCATTTATTGCGGCCAAGGTAATCCTAGTACCTTCAACCCTCAATTGGTTGATAGTGGAATTACAGCAGAATCGCTGAGCCCTCAAATCTTCGACACACTGCTCACACTCGATCCTATGACCTATCGACCACAGCAGAACCTGGCAACAAGCTGGTCTGTCGATAAATCAGGTACTGAATACACTTTCAAACTGCGTCCTAACGTCGCCTTCCAGACCACAGACTGGTTTACGCCAACCCGTTCTATGAATGCGCAAGATGTGGTTTTTAGTTTCGAACGTATCATTGATAGCTCAAACCCATTCCACTATGTGGGCGGTGGTCTATATCCATGGTTTGCTGGCATCGATTTCAAGAACTTGATTGTCGATATCACAGCAGTGGATGACTTAACGGTTAAATTCCAATTAAGTCGACCAGATAATTCCTTTCTAAATAACATCGCTACGAGTTACGCGGTGATCCACTCTAAGGAATACGCGAACCAACTCGTGGCTGCTGATGAGAAAAATGAAATCGACTCAAAGCCGGTTGGCACAGGCCCATTCTATCTGGATGAATATCAAATCAACGACTTGGTGCGTCTTAAAAAGAACAAGCATTACTGGAAAGGTGATGTCCAAATGGACCAAGTGGTGTTCGATACCTCACAACGCGGAACCGGCACCCTCGCTAAGTTGCTGCGCAATGAATGTGATGTGTTGAACTCGCCGATTTCTAGCCAGATTCCAATCATTCAAGCACATGAAGAGCTGAAGATATCCGCCACACCAGCGGTGAATGTCTCTTTCATCGCCCTTAATACTGAGCACCCAGCCCTGCGTGATTCTCGCGTCCGTAAAGCGCTGAACTTGGCCATCAACCGCCAGAATATTCTTGATTCGGTATACTACGGCACTGGCACCAAGGCTTATACGCTGCTGCCGCCGACATCTTGGGCTCATCAAGAAGACAATGTTCAAGTGCGCTATGACCGAAACTATGCGATAGCCCTTCTCAAGGAAGCCGGCGTTGAGCCAGGATTAGAGCTTTCAATGTGGGTACCGCTAGAGCCAAGAGCGTACAACCCAAGTCCGCGTAAGACCGCTGAGCTTATCCAAGCTAACTTAGCGGACATCGGCATCGAATTGAAACTATACACTGACGATCGATTCGACCGTACACAGCTGTCTTCAATCGCGTCAACAGATCTCCTGCTAACTGGCTGGATCGGTAATACCGGCGACCCTGATAACTTCTTGCGTCCCCTACTCTCGTGCAGCTCTGAACGCGCAGGACTCAACGTATCGATGTGGTGTAATTCAGACTTTGATTTCCTTCTGGATTTAGCCTTAGAGATCAACCAACAAAGGCACCGTGTAAACTTGTATCGTCAAGCCCAAAACATTCTCAATGAGGAAGTTCCTGTGATCCCTCTGGCTCACGGAGTTCAATTCCGCGTTCATGATCGTTCACTAACCGGCTTTAAACAAAGCCCGTTCAATGCGCAACCTTTTGATCAAGTCAGAAGAGAGGTGCACTGATGTTTTGGTATACACTAAGACGTATTAACCTGTTCGTTATCACGCTTGCGATCCTGACTATTGTCGGCTTTTCGTTACTACGACTCGACCAAACCTCACCATGGGCGATTCAAGATTTCTGGCCAGGTTGGATAAGCTATATCACTGAGTTGTCGACGCTGAATTTTGGCTTAAGCAAACACGGCACACCTATCATTGATGAGCTTGTGGTTGTGTTCCCAGCCACATTAGAGCTGTGTTTCTTTGCCTTTGTATTAGCGCTTTTGATTGGTATCCCTTTTGGGACCATCGCCGGAATGAGACAAGGTAAGTTTGTCGACACCACTATCTCATTCACCTCAATGGCAGGTTACTCTGCACCAATATTTTGGGTCGCACTCTTGATGATCATGGTGTTCTCTCTGCATTTTGAGATATTCCCTGTTGGTGGTCGATACGATCTACTTTATGAGATTGAACACGTGACTGGCTTTGCGATCATCGATGCCTTTTTTGCTGAAGGTCGGTACCGCGCGCATGCTTTGCAAAGTTTAATTGAACACATGGCGCTACCGTGTCTTGTTTTAGCATTGGCACCAACGACTCAGGTTATTCGTCTCATGCGAGCATCAGTGGCTGAAGTAATGACACAGAACTACATCCGTGCGGCACGTATTAAAGGTCTATCAACAAGAGAGATCGTGACTCAGCACGTATTACGAAATGCGATCCCACCAATTATTCCTAAGGTCGGTGTTCAACTTTCAAGTATGTTAACGCTTGCGATCATTACCGAGTCTATCTTTAACTGGCCAGGTATTGGACGCTGGTTATTGGACGCTTTATCGAATCAAGATTACGTTTCTATTCAAGCTGGCGTAATTGTGGTGGCAACTCTGGTTTTGACTGCAAATATTCTGTCTGACCTGTTAGGCGCTATGGTCAACCCACTGGTAAGGAAGGAATGGTATGCTAACAAATAACGTCTACCAGGAAGAACAAATTCCTACCCAGTTTGAGCGCTTCTGGCGTAGCTTCCGCTCTAACAGCCTTTCGATGTTTGGCTTGTGGTGTTTGATACTGATCATTCTGGTGACGATCACTTCTCCGTGGTTGGCGCCCCATGATGCACAAGAGCAAACGGGCCATCTTTTAACACCGCCATCTTGGGATCCAGCAGGTACTGTTGAATACTTCTTAGGTACCGATGATTTAGGTCGAGATATTCTTTCTCGCTTGATCATTGGCTCTCAGCTTACCTTTGGCGCTGCGGTCGTGATTACCTTTATCGCTGCTGTCATTGGCTGTCTCATTGGCGTACTTGCCGGTATGACGCGTGGTTTGCTATCAAGTACCCTAAACCACCTGCTTGATACGGTGATGTCGATTCCGTCTCTGCTGCTGGCAATTATCTTTGTGGCATTCCTTGGCTTTGGCGAGTTCAATATCTTGCTAGCCTTGTGTTTGGCATTGATTCCGCGCTTTATTCGCTCGGTCTACATTGCTGTGCATGCTGAAGTAGAGAAAGACTATATTCTGGCTTCTCGCCTTGATGGTGCGAACGATTTCTACCTGCTGTGGAACTCGATTCTTCCGAATATTCTTACTGTGGTGGCACTAGAAATTACGCTGGCGTTATCGGTCGCGATTCTTGATATCACTGCCTTAGGCTTCCTTGGTCTTGGCGCTCAAGCACCGAGTACCGAATGGGGCTCTATCCTCGGTGATTCTGTAGAATTGATTTATCTCGCACCATGGACAGTAACCCTACCTGGCCTAGCCATTATGTTTACAGTGATTGTGATTAACCTCGTCGGTGAAGGTGTTCGCCAAGCGTTAAATGCAGGAATCGAATAATGCCGTTACTTGATATTCGACATCTAACCATTGAAATTGAGACCCCTCAAGGGATGGTTAAAGCGGTAGATCGAATGAGTATTACCCTCAATGAAGGGGAAATTCGTGGTTTAGTAGGTGAATCAGGCTCAGGTAAAAGCTTGGTTGCTAAAGCGATCGTTGGTGTTTGTAAAGAAAACTGGAAGGTATCCGCTGACCGTATGCGACTCGGGAACGTTGACCTGCTTCAACTAACACCGAAAGAGCGCAGACGTGTTATTGCTCGTGATATCGCGATGATTTTCCAAGAGCCGTCAACGTGTCTTGATCCTTCTGAAAAAGTAGGTAACCAGCTCATTGAAGCGATCCCTTCCCATGCATTTGAAGGTCGTTGGTGGCAACGGTTTAAGTGGCGTAAAAAACAAGCAATCGCGTTACTGCACAAAGTCGGCATCAAAGACCACTCTCGCCTGATGGACAGTTACTCTTATGAGCTAACCGATGGTGAGTGTCAAAAAGTCATGATCGCAATGGCGATAGCTGCCAAGCCAAAAGTCTTGATTGCCGATGAACCAACCAACGATTTAGACCCGATTACTCAATCTCAGATCTTGCGTCTGTTGAGCCGAATGAATCAGATCAATAACACGACCATCATCCTGATCGGCCATGACTTAACGACCATCACTCAATGGGCGACTCGAATTACTGTTATGTACTGTGGTCAGTCTGTTGAATCTGCGGATACGCAAAAGCTGTTGGATGCACCAAAGCACCCATACACTGTGGCTCTGTTGAAAGCGATGCCAGACTTTAACGACTGGATACCACACAAAGAGAAACTTCAGTCACTACCAGGGTCGATTCCTCCACTACAGCATCTTCCTATTGGTTGTCGATTGGGTCCACGTTGCCCTTACGCGCAAAGACAGTGTGTAGAAATCCCACATACTAAACGAATCAAAAACCATAAGTTTAACTGTCATTTCCCTCTGAATATGGAGAAGAAAAAGAAATCATGAGTGCATTATTAGAAGTCAGTGAATTATCTAAAGACTTTACGACTCGCTCTGGCCTTTTCCGTAAGAAGATTCATCAAGCGGTGAAGCCGGTAAGCTTTACGCTTGAAGCTGGCCAAACGATCGGCTTTATTGGTCAGAACGGCTCTGGGAAATCGACATTAGCAAGAATGCTAGCGGGCATGGTAGAACCGACTGTGGGTGAGATTCGTGTAAACGGTGAAAAGCTAGAGCATAAAGACTACTCAACTCGCTGTAAGTTGATTCGCATGATCTTCCAAGATCCCAACACATCGCTTAACCCGCGCATCCAGATTGGCCGTATTCTGGAAGGCCCACTGAAGCGAAACACCAACATGCCGCCAGAAGCCCGTATGCGCCGTGTAAAGGACACACTATTACGTGTAGGTCTTCTACCAGAGCATGCTTACTTCTACCCTCAGATGCTTGCTGCAGGCCAGAAACAAAGAGTTTGTCTAGCTCGTGCCTTGATACTTCAGCCATCAATCATTGTCGCTGACGAAGCTCTAAACGGTCTAGATATGGCAATGCGTTCTCAGATCATCAACCTATTCTTAGAGCTGCAAGAAGAGATGGGCGTATCCTTCGTCTACGTATCTCAACACCTTGGCATTGTTAAGCACATCACCGACAAAATCATTGTGATGCATGAAGGTGATGTGGTTGAGAGCGGGGATACCGATGAAGTGCTGACCAACCCAAGTCACCAAATCACACAAAGACTGGTTGAGAGTCATTTTTCCAAAGCGCCAAATCACTAAGCTAGAACCACGCTATGTTGAGTAGGAGGGAAAGTATGTTACGAACCGCTACAATGCTTCCCCTCTTGCTTGTTAGCCTCTCATTTAAAGCGGCAAGCACACCGCTTACTTGGTTAGATAGAGCCTTCATAGAAACCGCGTTTTATAACGTGGCACTGCAACACGAATATTCCTCAGGGACTAAACCACTCGCCAAATGGCAACAACCGCTCAAAATTTGGATTGACCATCGTGTCGGCGATAAAGAGCTTCATCAAGAGCTCGCCGAACTGCATATTCAGCACTTAGCTCAAGTGACTCAACACCCCATATCACTCGTCAATAAAGAATCTGAGGCGAACGTTAAGTGGATATACACCAGACAAAGCAAGTGGATTTCAGAGTCCAAACGCGTACTCAACCTCAAATCGACCGAGCACCTAAACAGTGCGATTTGCACAGCAGGCTATCGAACTAACGCAAAAGGTGAAATTGTCTATGCAGGAATCATTATTCCTGTTGATCAGGCTAGGTCACGAGGAAAGCTTGTTGCCTGTATCGTAGAAGAAATCACACAAGTTCTTGGGCTACCCAATGATTCAGATAAAGCCTACCCCTCCATCTTCAATGACCATACGCCAGAAGACCTACTTTCACCGTTAGACGTGGTGCTACTTCAATTACTCTACGAACCAGAGTTGAAAGCTGGAGTGACCAAAGCACAAGTAAAACCCATTGTGCGAAAAGTTTTGAAGAGGTACCACGAGACGGGCGTACTTAAACGGGCACCAAAGACAGCACAGCAAGCGCCTTTGTATCAATTGATTGGATATTAGTACGCGAGATAGTGGTTGTGTTGTTTGGGGAGCACTGGAAAAGCAAACAGAATTAAAGCGTTGCCTAACACGAGGCAACGCTAACTTATGATGTAACGGGAAGATTAACGCTTAGCAGCCTGTTTCTTCAACTCGAAGTCGAATTCATCAGGGAACAGGATAACGCCTTCTTCTTGCTCATTAGGGAATACAACCACAGCCAGTTCATCGTCTTCTAGGCCGTTCGTCCAGCGGCTGTGCCATTTGTTTAATGAGATAGACTCAGCCTTACACTCTGCCCAGTCACCTGTCGCCCATGACTCAGCAAACTCTTGGTTTGGCCATACAGGAACGCAGTCTTCGTCTTCTGTGTTTAGCATTACACAACCGTGCTCATCGGTTAAGATCCATACTTCACGGTTTGCTACGATTTCTTTCACACAGTACTTTAGGCGTTGCTCACCCGTATACTTATTAATTTCAGCGATTCTTTTATCGTCTAGCTGTGTAGTCATCTTAATTTCCTACTTTAGTCAGTAACTTTGCGCTTAAAGTTATTTTATGCGGAGTGCTTTTAACTGCAAATATTATCGATGAAGAAAAGTGCTTACTTCAAAGAAAAACGCCTGCTAACTTAGCAGGCGTTTATTATTAAGTGACTTGATTAAACAAGCTCACCTTGTAGCCAAGGCCAGCCTTGCTTCTTACGGCTTAATGTGTTTTCCATCATTAGCATGCCGTCTTTTTCGTGCTTAACCAATTTCTCAGCCCACTCACCTTTGTAAAGTAGACGAGTTTGAGCCGTAGTGATGTCAGTAAGCATTACAGCTGCGAATGCTAGACCGTCTTTCTCACAACGCTCTTCAAGATCCGCTTCAAGTGCTTCGATCATACCGTCAACTTGCTCAAGAGTCGCAAGCTCAACTTGACCAACAACAACATCGCGACCGTTGAATGGGTAGCCTTTAAGGTCTTTTTCTACTAGCTGTGCAGCAGATAGACCTTCGATGTTGGTTTTAGCGATTAGAAGTGCTTTAATGAATGCATCAACGTCGTCTACGCCAGCGATTTCAGCAAGTTCAGCAACCGCGTCTTTATCTTTTTGAGTACAAGTTGGAGATGCGAAACCAACTGTGTCTGAAAGGATTGCAGACATCATTAGCTTAGCGATTTGTTGAGAGATAGCGTGGCCTTCAATCTTGAACATGTTGAAAAGTACTGTGTTTGTACAACCAACAGGCCAGATCCAAGCTTCCATTGGGTTTACTGTCATCACGTCACCTAGGCGGTGGTGATCGACAATACCTAGGATCTCTGCGTCAGCAACATCGTCTGGTGCTTGTGCTAGATCTGAGTAGTCTACTAGCCAGATTTTCTCACCAGCAACAGAAGTACGAAGTTCTGGCATTTCTGCACCAGCAACTTCAAGAATGTGTTGAGTTTCGCGGTTGATCTCGCCTTGGCGAATTGGTGTCGCTTCCTCGCCACGAGCTTTAAGAAGCTCTGTTGCAACTAACGCACTACAAATACTGTCACTATCAGGGTTTTTGTGACCAACAACTAAAATCATGTTTCTTCCTATTACACTAACAATTACGACTCTACCTATAGAGCCTCTCTTTATTGGCACACTTTACCTTATTTTTTTAGTTTGGTCATGTTTCGTCGATTTTCCCCACTTCAAGAATAGAAAAAATCCAACAATGCAATTGATAATTATTATCATTCGTGTATATTGATAATTAGACACCTATTTTTGAGTAACACCAATGGATCGACTAATCTCATTTTTACCAAGCAGTAGCACTGCGAAAACAACTCAGTTTTCACTCTCTTTCAAGCGACTGCTTTTGCCTATTTCACTTGCCGCTCTTGTTGCAGCACCGGCTACGCGAGAGCTTACGGTAACAACCTTATCTGACGCGTTCTGGGCTGTGTCTTGTTATGTTGCTTTAACCCTAGCGGTCTATCACTGGCTAGCTCTCTACATCAACAAAGACAACGTATTCAGCAAGTTGGTCCATCAATCTCGTTCTAACCAAGTTGTATTTGCCGCTCTGATGGGTGCGCTGCCCGGTTGTGGTGGTGCAATCGTGGTAACCACACAATTTATCTCGGGTAAGCTCGGTTTCGGTGCTGTTGTTGCCGTGTTGGTTTCCACTATGGGTGATGCAGCCTTTTTACTCATAGCCAGCGAACCGAAAACAGGCCTCGCTATGATGGCGATGGGTGTCATTGTCGGTACGGCTTCAGGTCGCATCATCAACCTATTCCATGCCGATGACTTTTTACGTCCAAAACAAGTTGAGAATAATGAACCAGTTAGTCGCAGTGCATCTCAATCAGAAGACAAAGAGACCGTTTCTAAAAAAGCGATCAATTTGCAAGGTTATTTGTGGTCAGTATTGATTATCCCGGGCGCTGCGGTGGCTCTACTCGGCTCATTTCAAGTCGGTGTCAATCAACTGCTCTCTTTACCAGAGATGTCGATGGAATGGATTGGAGCTATCTTGTTGATTAGCTCCATGTTTTTGTGGGGCCTCACACGTGAGATAAAAGACTACAAATCAGCGGTAAGTGAGGACGAAAAATGTCTAGGCTCCCACCCACTACAAAAAACAGCACAGGATACTAACTTCGTTACGGCCTGGGTTGTGGTCGCTTTCCTCTTCTTTGAATTCGGCTCTGTAATAGCAAATGTTGATTTTGCGACGCTATTCTCAAGCTGGGGAATTATGCTCCCCCTGGCTGGGGTCCTGATGGGTTTGCTACCGGGCTGTGGACCACAATTATTGGTGACTAGCCTCTACCTGTCAGGCGCACTTCCCCTTTCAGCTCAGGTAGGCAATGCAATTTCAAATGATGGTGATGCGCTGTTCCCAGCCATTGCGATGGCACCCAAAGCTGCACTGGTCGCGACCTTGTACTCAAGCGTACCCGCTTTAATCTGTGCGTACGGTTATTGGTTTATGTTCGAGATTTAAATCTCACAGCTCGATAGGTCTCTATTAGGTCGGTACTTGGTATCGACCTTTTTGCTTTATCATCCTAATCAACACTTACAGCCGCTCTTATCTAAGAACAGACTCTAACCGGTAAGCTTCTCGTCCCTCACATCTCAAAACGCTTCTAAACACGCCACACCGATGCTTTTACGTAATTACAAGCTAGGATAGGTGAAAAACAAAAAGCCCCTGTAAGAGTGCTTACAGGGGCTTTAATTTAAACGTTTATCTCAGTACTTAAGAAACTTCGATTGGACCGCCGAATGAAGTTACTGGAGGCAGTTTGCCTTGGAACTTCTCGAAGTCTACCAAACATGTGTTTGCAGACGTCGCTTGAGCTAGCTCAGAAGTACCGATATCTTGAGTCAGTGTGTTTGGATCGCCGTATGTATCTAGCGCGCCCACTTTCTCGTTGATCGGACCGTACCAAGCACCTTCTTCGATACGTACAACACCAGGAGCGTAACTATCCATTAGAACAGCACCTGCTAGTAGTTGACCACGGTCGTTGAACACTCGTACTACGTCACCGCCTTTGATGCCTTTCTTCTTAGCATCCACTGGGTTGATGTAGATTGGCTCACGGCCTTGTACCGCGTAAGTCGCACGCCACTCTTCAGATTCACACATCTGAGAGTGAAGACGCTTGTCTGGGTGACAAGATTGTAGCCAGTACGGGTGTTTATCAGAGCCTGGACCACCGTGTGAACGTTCAGATTTCTCAAACCACATTGGGTGTTCTTGACAGTGCTCGTAGCCCATGTTGCCAACAGTACGGCTTGTGATTTCGATGAAACCAGAAGGTGTACCTAGTGCGTTGATCTCTGGATCTTCACGGAATGAAGCGTGACGAGTCCATGGCTTACCTTTACCGAAGTCTAGGAAGCCTTTTTCCCAGAACTCAGCGAACTCAGGCATTTCGAAGCTGCCTTCATTTGCTGCGCGACATTCGTCGTACAGAGATTTAACCCACTGCATTTCGTCCATACCACGCGTGTAATCGTCGTAACGACCCCAACGCTTAGTTAGGCTAGACATGATCTCGAAGTCAGTCTTAGACTGGAACAGAGGATCCACTAGTTTGTGCATCGCGATCAAACCACGGCCAGAGTATGCGCCGTAACCATCGATATCGTTACGTTCCCACTGAGTACATGCTGGAAGCACGATGTCAGAGTGACGACAAGTTGCAGTCCAGGCGAAATCAACAGCAACTACAGTTTGTAGACTCTTGAATGCTTTACGCATCTTGTTGCGATCTTGGTGGTGGTGCCACGGGTTGTTACCACTGAATACCATCATCTTGATATCAGGTAGTGTTACCGTTGCACCATTCGCTTTGATCTTCTTACCAGGCTCTAGCAAGCTATCAACCCAACGAGCAACTGGGATTACGCGGCTGTAACCGTTGTAATCTGTGTTTGTATACTTAGGCTTCTGACCTTGGTCGATGTTCAGCGGGAAAGATCCCGGAGCAGCGAAACCAGTTGAAGATACACCGATACCAGAGTAGTGGTGACCGTAAGAGATACCACCGCCAGGTAGACCGATTTGGCCAACCATTGCTGCGATAACTGCACACATCCAGTAAGGCTGTTCACCGTGTTGTTGACGCTGGATACTCCAACCAACAAGAATCTGTGTACGGCCGTTAACGAGCATCTTAGCGAAGTCACGGATAGAGTCCGCGCTAGCGCCACAGATAGCAGAAGCCCATTCAGGAGTCTTCTCAACTTTGTCTTTCGTTTCACCTTGAACGTACTTGATGAAGTCTTCAAAACCTAGACAGTAAGTTTCGATGAACTTCTTGTCGTATAGACCTTCATTGTAAAGTACGTGAGCAACACCAAGCATGAACGCCACGTCAGTTTGTGGGTTGATGTAGAACTGCTCGTTTTCTAGGTAACGACCTGTTTTGTTCTTAACAGGGTCAACAGAAACAACGTTGATTTCTTTCTTAGCAACTTTTTCTTTCAGCTGTTCTAAGTATGCGAACGACTCATGAGTTTCACATGTCCAACCTACTTGAAGGTTTTTAACTGGATCGTTACCCCAAAGAACAATGTTGTCACTGTTTTCTAGGATAAGTTCCCAAGATGTACCTTGTGCATAAACTTCAGTAGAGCCTAGTACGTAAGGCATGATCGTTTGACCAGCACCTGTCGAGTAGTCACCGATTTTCTTCACAGAGTAACCGTGAAGTGCCATTGCACGTTGCATGTGGTTAGTACAGCTGTGGAACTGACCAGTTTGTCTCCAACCAGTTTGACCTGTGTGAAGCGCCCATGGACCGTAATCTTTCTGTACGCGCTCTAGTTCGCGATAAACAAGGTCTAGAGCCTCATCCCAAGTCACACGAATAAAGCGGTTGTTACCACGCGTGTCTGCGCTGTATTTATGCTTCTTAAACCAATCTAGGCGAACCATAGGGTAACGCACACGTGATGGGCTGTAGATAATACCCTTGATACCTTTCAGCATTTCAGTTGGGTGCTGATCGATTTCTAGAGGTTTAATTTCTTGTACTTTACCCGCGTAAACGCGAGCTCGGAATGCACCCCAGTGAGAACCAGAGACTTTCCATGTGCCGTCTGTTTCTGCAGCAGATGCTGAAGCCGACGCCAGTAAGCTTGGACCGATAACCGATGCCGCACTCGTCGTTGCGACACCTTTCAGAAAACTTCTTCTTGTAATTGCCATTGTGTTACTCCAATTGACGTCTTATTAGTGATGGCCTTCAGAAAAATCTGATGAGTGCTTCTGTAGATACTTAAGAACCAATGCTTCTGTATCTGTATCGAAGTTAACGAATGCAATCATACCATCTAGCATGCCTACCCAACCGTTAGCACTGAAGTGCGCTTCATCTGGTTGTGAGTGACAAGTTGAACAGTTAGATTGGTACGCTTGACCAGCTGCGTTCCAGATTGGATCGAAGTTATCAACCATAGACTCTTTCTTCATCCAAAGTGCTAGGTTAACTTCTTCCCATGGAAGGCCAGTTAGCTCATCTTCTTTCTTCTCGCCAACAGTGATTACGTCACTTTGAGATACTTCTTTCGTCAAGATCGCCGTTGAGATGTTCATACCGAAGTCTTCTTGGATTACACGTCCGAAGCCTTTCGCTTTACGCCAACCATCGATTTGAACCTTGATCATGTCGCCTTTCTGATCGATAACAGCAACTTTACTCGCAGGGCTTAGCAGACCCGCTTCAACGGTTGCAGTCTCATCCGTGTACATTGGAAGGTGACGAATTGAAATTACTTCTGCACCGTTCGAGTAAGAAGTACTGCTAGCAACTTGCTCAAGCTCACCAACGATACCACTTGCCGATTCCATATCTAATGGAAGGTTATGTGCAATACCTTTGTGACAGTCAACACAGCTTTGGTCACGCTCTGCTGCATTCTTCATTTGAATACGCGCAGTAGGACGCATGTTGTCGAAATCCATAGAATCGTAGTTATGGCAGTTTTTACACTCTAAAGATTTATTTGCAGAGAAACGATCCCATTCGTGTTTTGCCAACTCGATACGACGTGCTTCGAATTTCTCAGGTGTGTCTAGGTCACCGAAAACTTGTGCGAATACTTCTTTAGATGCTTGCATCTTACGAGCGATTTTTGCTGTCCATTCGTGAGGAACGTGACAGTCAGGACAAGTAGCACGTACACCAGATGTATTTTTCCAGTGAACTGTTTCTTGTAGCTCTACGTATACGTTGTCACGCATCGTATGACAGCTGATACAGAATTCTTCTGTGTTAGTGTGTTCTAAAGCGGTGTTGAAACCACCCCAAAAGATAACACCTGCGATAAAACCACCCATGGTTAGTACACCGAGGCTGATGTGTACTGCAGGGCGAGTCATAGTTCGCCACAGTTTAACTAAAAATGACTTCATGATTAGCTCTCTTAAATATTTGGTCTAAAAAATGTTGTTACGTGAGGGCATTACATGCCTATGTGAGCACCTGGAGGTCCGAATACGAACACTTGAAGCGCCCAAACTAAGAAGCCGTAGCCACCTACAAAAGCAACACTCAACACAGGAAAGAGAACCACTGCGATGAAGAGGAATGACTTCCACTCCAGCGAGCGTTTTTCGCCAGTTTCAATTTTATTAACATCACTCATACATTTTGCCTATTTTGTATTTAGTAATTTCGATAAGCCCATTCTAAGGGGCTACAGTTCATCAGTTTCTAACAACAAATTTTAAACCATACTCAAAGTAGGGTTCAATGAAATCTCCCGCTATAACCCTTGCTAATCAACACTTTTTTGAGCTCATCCAGAGTTGTTTTCAGTTAAAGAAACATATTAAAAAGTATTAACAAATGTGAAGAATTAAGCACGCTTCACAAATGTTAAAAACTAACACTTACGAAACTCTGTTGTAACCAATTTTAACGTTTTACCTACTAAGTAGTAGCTAAAAATGCATCAAAAGACCAAGGTATTGTACTGCAATTGTTATATTCTTGCGTAACAATTGAATCAAAAGCCCGTAGGCTGAAATGCATCATTTGGCACTTTCAGATATGATATGTGTCCAATAAAAAGGAAGCACTATGCAAGACGTTATCGACATATCTTGGTGGCAATTACTGCTGTTTAGCTCACTTCTCATCTTACCGATCACCATTAATCACAAACTGAAATTAGGTCTAGGCAAAGAGGCTTCTATTAGTATTGTGCGTATGGCTGTACAGCTCTTTCTGGTAGGGCTTTATCTAGAGTACCTATTTACTCTAAATAGCTTGTGGGTCAATTTACTGTGGTTATTTGCCATGATAGTCGTCGGAGCAAGTTCCATTGTCGAAAAATCGAAGCTGCCTAGAAAGCTGCTACTTGGCCCGGTTGCTATTGGTCTTGCTGTAACGAGCGTACCCATTGTTTTGTTTATCTGCTTCTTTATCATCAAGCCGACACCGTTGTTTAGTGCCCAATACCTTATCCCTATTGCAGGGATGCTATTAGGTAACAGCCTAAGCAGCAATATAGTGGCACTACAGAACTTGTTTGGCGCTTTCGAAACACAGAAATCAGAATATGAAGCAGCTATAGCCCTAGGAGCGGCACCGAGTTACGCAGCCGCGCCATTTGTACGCAATGCGATACAGAAGGCGATGTCACCAATTATGGCGTCGATGGCCACTACCGGCCTAGTAACGCTACCTGGGATGATGACAGGACAAATTCTAGGTGGGGCTTCACCAATGATCGCAATTAAATATCAACTTATGATCATGTTGGCTATTTTTGCCATGATGAGTTGTTCTTTGGCGCTTGCATTACACCTATCTTTGAAGACATCACTGACCAAAGAAGGTCGAGTTCTTGCACAAATTCAGGCTTCTAAATAGCCGCTCCCCTACCATGAGATCTGGTTACTCACTGAATTTGAGACAGGTTATCCACAGAAACTGTGGATAACCAAATCAATATAGATCCTTTTTTGTCCAAGTCACTCTCCCAAAAGATCATTTCCTTTGATCCTTGGTTAATTTCAACGACATATATACATCTGTAGATCGTAGTTACCAAGCCTTCTCTTATTAACGAGAGAATCCTGTGACATGGTTTTCCACAAATAAAAAACGGCCTGCGATGCAAGCCGTCTTTTTAGTGTCACAATCAGTTCAGTGCAATCACCGAACTTGAATTAGTCGCGTAGATAAATCATCCAATACCACATGCCGACAAAGATACCACCACCGATAATATTACCTAAAGTCACAGGCAGTAGGTTATTGGTCAGAAAATCCATCATGTTGAGGTCAACATAATCCGCAGCGTTAGCACCGGTCATCGTCCAGAACTCAGCAGGAGCGAACGTCTTAATACCGATAGCAAGCGGTACTTGGAACATATTCGCAATACAGTGCTCAAAGCCCGATGATACAAACATCGCAACTGGCAAGATCATTACCGCAATTTTATCAGTCAGCGTACGTCCACTGAAAGTCATCCACACCGCAATACAAACCAACACGTTACACATGATGCCTAGCGCGACAGCTTGGATAAAATCGTGATGCATCTTATGTTGAGAAATCGCCATCGCGTTTAAACCAACTTGCCCATGATCAAACATGTATTGCTTAGTCAATAGCATACAAGTTACAAGCAATAATGCTCCAATCAGGTTACCAATATAAACCGTAGCCCAGTTCTTTATCAGTGTTTTCCAAGTGATTTTGCCACTTGCACGAGCCACCAAAGTAAGTACTGAACTTGTAAACAGTTCACCGCCTGTGACAACAACAAGAATTAAGCCCAAGCTAAATGCTAGACCGCCCAATAAGCGAGTGATACCCCATGRCAAATCGCCAGCACCGGTAGTAACGATGGTGTAAAACACAAACGCAATACCGATATGGATACCAGCTGAGATCGCTAGTAGAAAAGATTTGATTGGATCTTTGGTTGCTTTACCTACGCCAATATCTGCAGCGCGCTCAGCCATTTGTGGCGGTAATAATGAGTCAAATTGGTTTAGATTCATGATGATTTACATTTTGAAACATGTCGTCGGGAGCGCGATAATCCTCTCTTTCATTTCTGAATTCAAGAGCTATTTTAGGCTCAAAATGCCTCTCACAGCCTTGTTGAAAGCAAAGAGTCCGAGTTATTCCAAATTTATACGACTTTAGTAGTAAAAAGAAAACTCTGCTGAATGATTAGTTATCAGCATAGAAAATAACACACCTATAAATATCAACAAGTTACGTTAAAACCAAAAGAATAACGTACACTATGACGGATCACTGAGCGCTTTTATTTCTAGATTTTGACATAGATCAATAAAACGTAAAAAAGCGCCCCTAGGCGCTTTTAACTCAATCACAAATAAAGAAATTAGTGATGCTAAACCGAAGGTTCAATCACTTCTTCTGATGATTGTTCTAGGGTCATATCCTTCAACAGCTGGGGAAATCACATCAGAGTCGCTTTCGTTAGCAACTTTGCCACTTAAGCTTTTCAAACTATCGACTAGTTCTTCTAAGCTTTTTATGTGCGCATCACTCTTCGTAATCTGCTCACCTAGCAACTCACTGTGTTTGGTTGCTTCAGACAATTGCTGTACTTGCTTCTGATTTTCAGACTCTAGCTTAGCCAGTTGCTCGGTCAAAGCTTCAATCTCTGACTTTAAAAGCCCTGTCATATCAGAGCTTTTTAGCGCTTTAACACTCGCTACAATCTTCTTTGATTGCTGATGTAAACCAACATCACGGTAATCTTCATCATTGACGATTTGTGAAATGCTCAGTAGCTGATTCTCAGCATTCAAAACCGACTGTTCGAACTTGTCGCCTTTTACACTCGCGAGTACTTTGACTTCATGAGCGACACTGCGCACGTGATTCAATTCAAACTCCGCAGCGTGAACCGCGTCTTCAATGATCGACTTCTCACGAGGGCTGGCTTTCACTTGACTTTCGGCCAACGCAATTTGATATGTCGCCTTCGCAAAGGTCAGCGGAGCAACATCATCAAAATCTTCATCTTCCAAGAACTCTAATTCGTTCTTCAAAGGTTCGATGTATTTCTTATGAGCCACTTTAACTTCTAGTAAGCGAGCATTGTTAAGAAATTCCACCTGCGCTTCTTGAGCGTCTTCAAGCTCATCGACAAGCACATACTCGAACAACTCACTGTATTCTGAATACAAACGTTTATAGCTCGAGGTAAACATGGTATCTGCGCCAAGGAACTTCAGGTAATCCATTTGGACAATCGAATCAGCGAGCACTCGGTCAGCCTTCTTCTTTAACACTAAGATCGAGTCATAGTTTGATTTAATCAAAGCGATTTTTTCATCGAAGGCTTCAGCGTAAGTTAGGCTCGAAAAAATGGAGTAACTCTTGGTTATTCGAGTTTCGTCTTTCAGTAAGTCCGCATAAATGCTTTCAGCATCATCCCATGCGTCTAATAGTTCATTGTAATTCTCTGGTGCATAGAGAGGCAATTGAGCATGGTCTTCAAGCTTAACTTCCCATTCGGAGTAAACGCTTTGGACAGACTGAAATGAACGGACCTCTATTGTAGATTCATTATTGTTGTTTGTGGTTTGGTTCGCGTCTGCCTGCTCTGAGGGTGTGCTTTGACAACCTGAGATAGCAAATAGCATACTGATCGTCAATGCTACTTTGTTCGCTCTCACTTATACATATCCTTTTTATACAATATTCGCTCAATACAAATTATTTCTAGGGCGTGTTGATCTTTGCTGTACATTTTGCGTTCAACAATACATCGGCAGCCACATTAACATAAATGCCAGCGATAACATGCTGGCAGAATTCCTTTCTAACTTGTCATATCTACTTTAAATAGCCAGATAATACTTAATTCTCCCAAAGGCATTTTCGACCAAGTGACGATACTTGTATAGACAACAACCCATACTGTCTTTGTCTATATATTGTCCGTAACTGCGTTTAGCAATTACCGTTTCTCCGCCACGTTCCTTAACAAAAGTACGTAAAGGTTCGCTGTCGTATCCTTTATCACAAACGATGGTATTAGCTTCATCGAGTTGCTCGACTAAGCTTTCGGCATGTACTATGTCGTGGCGTTGTCCTTCTGATAAATCAAAGCAAATCGGTAGGCCACCACTATCCACGGCTAAGTGAATTTTGGTTGAGTTGCCCCCGCGACTTTTTCCTATTTGCTCTGAGCTTTCAGTAGCTGCACCTGTGCTATGCTGATGCGCTCGAACTAAAGAGCCATCAAGAAAGACCCATTCAAAATCAGCTATGCTAGATAAGCTACTGAAAGTCTTATCTATAACTCCTTTTTTGACCAAAGATTAAATCTTCTGTAAACGGTACCCCACCTCCGAACTCAGAGGGTAGATCTCGCCAAGGAATACCTGTTCTCATTCGATAGAGTATTCCTTCAAATGTCATTCGATGTTCAGTTTTATGGTAAATACGAACTGTACTTTTCATAACTTGGAGTAGCAGTCCCCAGCGAATATCAGTTAGCATTGTTCTTGTCATGGTATGGGTTATTGTTTTACTTTTGGCGAAGCAAATTATAACCCTTTACCATGCTGTTCAATAAAAACTCACGAAAGATCAACACGCCCTAGGCAAAATATATTACAACCACTTAGCAATAAACATCACTGATGATTTAAGTGGGTGTAAATCACCCAATATAACCAAAATAAACCCATCACTCGGTGATTAATCAATCAATTTGGTATCACTTATCAATTCTCTTTATTTGCTATTGCCTGAGCCGAGAATGCGCACTAAGGTGAAGGCAGAGAACGTTATGAACATATAGGTTAATTATGAAGTACAACGCTGAACATATTGCTGATTTAAACCTCCTTCTTCAATTTGATGTAAGTAGCGCCGCTACTGGAATTAAAGTTCATCAAGAGGCTGCTCAAGAAACTCAAGACGCTGTTAAGCGTCTATTTGAAAAAAACCTTTGCACTCAGCCAGACGGCGGTTACCTGACAGATGAAGGTATTGAGATGGCAGAGCGTGCAGACAAGCTGCTTCGCGTACTTAAATAAAGTTCTATTATACTAGCAAAAACTCCACTCGCTTCGGCCGTGGAGTTTTTTCATTTTTGGGCATAGTTTTGTTAGGCTTATTAAATCCCTAGCTTGTCGTTGTGAGGAACAGATGGCTTCTATATTTATTGTTGGTGCTGGATGGGTAGGCGCACCTTTATCTGAACATCTAGAGAGACATGGTAACCACGTCGTCGTCACTAAAACGACCCAAGCTGGTGCAAACACGATCAGTAGTGAACGTATTCCCTGCGAAGTATTCCGCTTTGATTCGTCAAACCCAGAGCAAACCGTCAGACAACTCTATTCTTTACTGCTCGAACACAATACCGAGATAGTGATTGGTAGCTTCCCTCCTGGTTTTAGAAAAGGTGCAGGGGAAGAATATGCAGACTATTGGCAGCTACTTACTAAAGCTTGTCAGCAAGCCAATATTAAGAAGCTGATTATGATCAGTTCAACAACGGTGTATCCAACTAACCCAGGCATCTTGTACGAGCATGATGCATCATTCGCACTTGCGAACGATGACAGCGTTCACGCTTGCACATTCTCCGATAACGCGCGAATCATGCTTCAAGCTGAACAGTCGGTGATGGATTCTGATATTGATTACACCATTCTTCGCTTTAGTGGATTAATTGGTCCAAATCGCCACCCATCGCGCTTTGCCAGTAAACTAAAACAAGTAAGCAACCAAGCCCCTGCGAATATGCTGCACCTTGATGATGCGATTGGTGCGGTTGATTTTGCAATCAGTCACCTGCATAACGAAGTCGCGAATGTGACAACGCCAAACACAGTAAGCAAAGCGGAGTTCTATGCTGCAGCTTTAAAGAGCGCGAATAGTAACGAGCCACTTCCACCTATTGTTAATGACCCAGACAAACTGATCTCTTCAAAAAAGATTTTCGACTTAGGTTATTCGTTTAAGTTTGAATCCACATTGGACGCTCTTCATGACTAAACAACCATTAAATAAACTGCACCATTCAATCGATACGCTTTGGAATTTCATGTCTATGGGTCATAAAGTTGAGCCTTCAGACTGTATTTTTGTGTTATGCAGCAACGATACAAGAGTCGCAGAATATGCGGCCAAGCTTTATCACCAAAAGATAGCGCCCTACATCGTTTTTTCCGGTGGTGTTGGACGCTTCACTGAAGGCAATTTTGACCGCTCAGAAGCAGAAACTTTTGCAGCCATTGCTAGAGACTGTGGCGTGCCTGATTCTGACATCGTAATCGAAAAGCACGCAACAAATACTGGAGAGAATGTCCGTTTCACACATGAGTTGCTTACTGAGCTAGGATTATCTCCTAAAAAGCTGACCTTAGTGCAGAAGCCCTTTATGGAGAAACGAACCTACGCGACCTTCAGTAAACAATGGCCTGAAGAGACAACGGAAATAACTGTAACCTCCAAATGGCAGGACTGGGTCGATTACTTTAATGAAGAGTTGCCATTAGATATGGTGTTAGGCGCATTGGTGGCGGATTTTGAACGCATCAAATCGTACCCCGCTAAAGGTTTTCAGATTGAAATGCCTATCCCAGAGGAAGTGGTTCTCGCCTATCAAGCGATTAAGAAACTCGGCTTTGAATAGATAGCGATAACCAATAAAAACAAAAACGGTGGCACTGAACCACCGTTTTTTTTATTCCATTACTTTGTATTTCAGTTATCACCGAAACATTGAAAAACGCTTATTTACCTAGCGCTTCTTTGTAGTGAAGGCGACATACAGACACGTATTTATCGTTGCCACCAATTGCCACTTGATCACCTTCCGCGATCGCGACACCGTGCTCATCGGTACGGATTACCATGTTCGCTTTGCGGCCACAGTGGCAGATGGTTTTCAGTTCCACCAGCTTATCAGCCCAAGACAGTAGATACTTACTGCCTTCAAACAGCTCACCAAGGAAGTCTGTTCTTAGCCCGTAACAGAGCACAGGGATATGCAGTTTATCAACCACTTCTGTTAACTGATATACCTGCTCTTTCGACAAGAACTGACACTCATCGATCAGTACACAGTGACGCTTTTTTTGCTCGTTCAGCTCGTTAATCGCTTCAAAAAGATTCGTGTCACTCTTAAAAAGCTGTGCTTCAGATTGAAGACCAATTCGAGAGCTCACTTTACCAATACCGTAGCGATCATCGAGTGCTGCCGTAAAGATCACCGGCGTCATACCACGTTCTTGGTAGTTGAATGAAGATTGAAGAAGCGTTGTTGATTTACCCGCATTCATTGCCGAGTAGTAAAAATACATCTGAGCCACAGAAATATTCCTGTCTAATAAAGTTGAATATAGAAAAGGTGAAATTCGAGAATTTTTGCTAGAAAAAAGGGCTGAAAATCAGCCCTTTTTTCTAAGATTACTTACGACGCCAAGTCGTACCTTCTGGGCCGTCTTCCAGAACGATGCCTAACTCGTTTAACTTATCACGAGCAAGATCGGCATTTGCCCAATCTTTTGAAGCACGAGAGTCGTTACGCAGTTTGATCAGAGCTTCGATTTCAGCCACTTCGTCATCATTACCCGCTGCATCACCTTGTAGGAATGCTTCTGGATCTTGGTGAAGAATACCGATGATGTCCGCTAGTTCACGCATCAACGCACCAAGTCCACTCGCCTTTTCAATGCTTTCTGTCTTAATACGGTTGATTTCACGAGCCATTTCAAACAGCACTGAGTATGCTTCTGGCGTATTGAAGTCATCGTTCATCGCTGTAGAGAAACGAGTTACGTACTCTTCACCACCAGCAGGTGCAGCAGTAAGGTCTAGGCCACGAAGTGACGTGTATAGGCGCTCAAGCGATGCACGAGCTTGGTTTAGGTTGTCTTCGCTGTAGTTTAGCTGGCTACGGTAGTGACCAGACATTAGGAAGTAACGAACCGTTTCCGCATCGTAGTGTGCCAGTACATCACGAATAGTGAAGAAGTTACCTAGAGACTTAGACATCTTCTCTCTATCTACCATCACCATACCACTGTGCATCCATGTGTTTACATAGTCAGTACCATGTGCACAGCAAGATTGTGCGATTTCGTTCTCGTGGTGTGGGAACTGAAGGTCAGAACCACCACCGTGGATATCGAAGTGATTACCAAGGATTGATGAGTTCATTGCAGAACATTCGATGTGCCAGCCTGGACGACCTGGACCCCATGGTGATTCCCATGTTGGTTCACCCGGCTTAGACATTTTCCAAACCACGAAATCTAACGGGCTACGTTTTGCAGAGTCAACATCAACACGAGCACCAGCTTGAAGCTGATCGAGGTCTTGCTTAGAAAGCTTGCCGTATTCGTCAAACTTCTTAACTTCAAACATTACATCGCCGTTGCTTGCTACATAAGCAAAACCACGTTCAATCAGCTTTTCTACAAGCTCAATGATTTCAGTAATGAATTCCGTTGCACGAGGCTCAACGTCTGGACGCTTCATGTTCAACGCATCGAAGTCAGCATGCATTTCGCCAATTAGGCGCTCAGTCAGAGAATCGCAAGACTCACCGTTTTCGTTCGCACGCTTAATGATTTTGTCGTCGATGTCTGTGATGTTACGAACGAACGTTAGGTCATAACCTAAGTAACGCAGGTAGCGAGTCACAACGTCGAAAGAAACGAACGTACGGCCATGACCAATATGACAGAGATCGTATATGGTTACCCCACAGACATACATGCCGACTTTGCCAGCTGTAATTGGTTTGAATTCCTCTTTCTGTCTTGTGAGCGTGTTATATATCTTTAGCATGATCTCTATCTATTTTATGGATTAATCAAAATAAGCCCGCAGTATAACAAGTCATACCTTAATAGGTAATACCTTTCACCACCAAATCGGCTAAACTCCTTGTTATCTATTGACGATTTCGTATTTTGAAACTCAATCAAACTAGGCTAGAATCGCCTTTCATATTAAAAAGACAGTAAGGTAACAATCATGATCATCCTTCACACAAATTTTGGTGACATCAAAGTTCAATTAAACGAAGAGAAAGCACCAGAAACAAGCGCAAACTTCCTACAGTATTGCCGTGACGGTTTCTACGACAACACACTATTCCACCGTGTTATCGATGGTTTCATGATTCAAGGCGGCGGCATGACTTCTGGCCTTAAAGAAAAAGCGACTCGCGCAACTATTAAGAACGAAGCAAACAATGGCCTAGCGAACAAAGTTGGGACGCTAGCAATGGCTCGTACAATGGAACCTCATTCAGCGAGCTCTCAGTTCTTCATCAACGTAAACGACAACTCTTTCCTTAACTTCCGCAGCGAAAGCCTAGACGGTTGGGGTTACTGTGTATTCGCAGAAGTTGTAGAAGGCATGGACGTAGTAAACAAGATTAAAGGTGTTAGCACTGGTTCTATGGGTATGCACCAAGACGTACCACTAGAAGAAGTGATCATCACTGGTACTACAATCGAAGCTTAATTACTTGCTTTCGGTTAGTATTAATTGATGAGCCGATAAAATCAGGATACAGGGAGCGAATCGCTCCCTTTTTTAAACCTATGAAAACATATTTTATATCAGACCTTCACCTTGCTCCGTCGCGACAAGACATCACGGACTGCTTCCTAACCTTCATGAAGAATGAAGCGGTAGAAGCGGATGCACTCTACGTATTAGGTGATCTGTTTGAATTCTGGATTGGTGACGACGATAAGAGTGAATTCGCCAATTCTATTCGCCAAGCATTTATCGATTTGGTGAAAGCTGATGTCCCTTGTTACTTCACACAAGGTAACCGTGACTTTTTGGTCGGCAAAAAATTTGCCAAGCAGACTGGTGTACAGCTTCTAGACGAAGTGACGACTACCGATATCTATGGGCAAAAAGCCGTGGTATTGCATGGTGACACTCTATGTACTGAAGACGTAAAGTACCTCGCTTTCCGCGAGAAAGTACACCAGCCTTGGCTACAGTGGATCTTCAACAGAATTCCATTCTTTATTAAAAAGAAAATCGTTTCAAAAGTGCAGTCTGATATTAAAGATGATAAGCAGACCAAGTCGCTAGACATCATGGATGTGACACAGCAAGAGGTCGAAAACGTGATGAAGAAAAACAATGTTGATCTCATGATCCACGGCCATACCCATCGTCCAAACGTCCACACTTTCAATGCTAATAATTGCACTAAAACTCGTATTGTACTTGGTGATTGGTATACACAAGGCTCTGTACTGGTGTTTACTCCGCAAAGTTTTGAACTACAGAATCGAGCGTTTAGCAATAGCTTTCAACAACAGCCTTAAACTTTCAGTTTGATTATTACAGTGGGTCAGACTTTCTTAGATTGTGTATAGCAATTTCTAGTGAATTAGCTATTATCTCTCTATCTGAAATAAACAGAACACAGTACCAAGTTGAAATATTCATACGTAGCGCGTCAACCAATACTCGATGCAGACAAGAAAACCATAGGTTACGAGTTGCTATTCAGGGATGGTCCTAAGAACACTTTCCCTGAAGTAGAACCGGAACTCGCTACTAGTCGTTTGCTATCTGACCACTTCTTATCGACTCACTACAATACCTTGGGTGATAAGCTTGGTTTCGTTAACTTCCCTTATGCAAGCCTAATCAACTTAGTCCCTACTCTGTTCCCCAAAGAAAGCTTAGTCGTTGAAGTTCTAGAAGACTGCGAACCAACTGACGAGTTACTTGAAGCGATCAAGACTATCTATGATGCTGGCTACACTATTGCATTAGATGACTTTGTGCCAAGTAAGGCTTGGAAGCGCTTCTTACCTTACGTATCGATTATCAAATTCGATATTCAGTTGGTCTCTATTGAAAAAGCTTCGAGATTCATGAGCTCAATAAAATGGTTGAATATTAAGTTTCTTGCTGAAAAAGTAGAAACTTATGAGGAATATCAGGAAGCGAATAAAGCGGGTTTCAGCTACTTCCAAGGCTACTTCTTTAGCAAACCTGAGATGATTCAGACTCGCGCACTCAACCCTGCTTTTTTAACCATCGTTCAGCTGTTAAAAGAGATTGCCAACGATCCTATTGATTTTAGCGAAGTAGAACGACTGATCACCTTAGATGTCACGCTTTCATATAAGCTTCTTACCTACGTGAACTCGGCAGGTGGCTCAGCGACGACCATTCGCTCTTTCCGCCAAGCATTAGTTTATCTGGGAGAGCAGAAGCTACGTAAATTTGTTTCTCTTGTTGCGATTGCGTCTGCGAAAGAAGACAAACCTGACTCACTTTACGGCTTAGCTGTGATCCGCGCTCGCCAGTGTGAACTGTTAGTCGAAAAGATGAACGTTAAAGTAGAGCCAGGACAAGCTTTCTTAACCGGTATGTTCTCGTTATTAGATTCATTGTTTGATCAACCGTTAAAACAGGTACTGGATTCTGTGCCAATTGACGAAGAGATAAAACAAGCACTAATACTACGCAAAGGTGTATTAGGTGCGGTCTTAGCCATGGTTGTCGCTTATGAACAAGCTCGATGGGAAGAAGCGACTCGCATTCGTAAACTCCTCAAACTCAGTGAGGCACAACTCGGCCTCGCCTATGATGAAGCGACGGCTTGGGCTCAAGATTTATTAGCTCCCGCCTAAACATCACGAATCTACTTAAATTAAAACTACACTTTGGTGAGCTTTAGTTTCTTGTTAAACTCCAACGCATTCATTTATGGCCTCTTACTCAGAGGCCATTTTTACAGGATTTGACTATGTCTTTATGCCCATGCGGTAGCAACAATACTTACCCAAAGTGCTGTAAATCAGCACACCTTAACCACAATGTTGTTGAAACACCAGAGCAATTAATGCGCTCTCGTTATTCAGCGCACGTGTTGGGTTTGGTTGACTATGTTGTTGCGACTTACCACCCTAGCTTCAATGCAGAAGCACAAAGAGAAGGCATTGCTGAATCAATCGACAGTGATTGGGCGGGGCTAGAGGTTATCGATACCGCGGAAGGTTCTCACGAAAACGAGGGCTTTGTTGAGTTTAAAGCTTATTTCAATGAAGACGGCGCACAATACTGTATGCAAGAACGTTCTCGTTTTGTTCGTGAAAACGGCCTTTGGTTCTATATCGATGGTGAGTTCCCAGAACAAAGCCAACCAGAGCCCGAGATAGATCCTCGCCTCAATCAAACCCTGGAAAGCTTTAAGATCGGTCGTAATGATCCGTGTATCTGTGGCAGCGGGAAGAAGTATAAGAAGTGCTGTAGCTAATATCGTAGTTTAGGTGGTTGAATTCTTAAAAGATTCCTGATGTCGCTGAAGCTCCTCAGAATGACGAGACAGAAAGGCAAAGGGATCAACTCAGTAATTAAACACTAAAAAGCCCCGTAAACGCTATGTTTACGGGGCTTTTACTTATCTAAATGTATCCTAAAGATAGTTTACTTATGGCGCTCTTTTAGCTTATTCACCACATCGTTCATCGATAGGCCTTGGTCTTGCAATAGAACCATTAGGTGATAGATCAAGTCTGCTGATTCACAGACTAGCTCCGCCTTATCGCCCGACGTCGCCGCAAGCGCGACTTCAACGCCTTCTTCGCCCACTTTTTGCGATATACGCTTGGTGCCACGGGCATATAAGCTGGCAGTGTAAGAAGACTCAGGGTCTGCGTCCTTGCGGGCAGCCAGTAGCTGCTCAAGCTGATGAAGCCACACCATCTGAGACTCTTCTTGCTTGTCTCCATCCCAACACGTTGTTGTACCTGTGTGGCACGTTGGACCAATGGGGTTAACTTTAACCAGTAAGGTGTCACTGTCACAATCCAAGGAGATGTTTTGCAGTTTCAATACGTTGCCCGACGTTTCACCTTTCGTCCAAAGACGCTCTTTAGTACGAGAGAAGAAGGTCACTTGACCTGTTTCGACCGTCTTTGCTAACGCATCTTGGTTCATGTAACCCATCATCAGCACTTGGCTTGACTGGAAATCTTGTACAATCGCAGGAACGAGACCGTCGACTTTATCCCAATTGATACGTTCAGATAGCGTATTCACTTCTGTCGCTGCAAAACTCATAGACGCACCTCTACACCTTGTTGTTTTAGATACTGCTTTAATTCACCAATATTGATGACTTGTTTGTGGAATACTGAAGCCGCAAGCGCTCCATCTACATTGGTTTTGTTGTACGCTTCTGCAAAGTGCTCCATGGCACCTGCGCCACCAGACGCAATCAGCGGTACCTTACACACTTCACGAACCATGTTGAGCTGTTCAAGGTCATATCCGTTGCGAACACCATCTTGGTTCATCATGTTCAACACAATTTCGCCAGCGCCACGTTTCTGTACTACCTGCACCCAATCTTTGGTTTCCCATTTGGTTGCTTTAGTACGCGCTTCATCGCCTGTGAATTGATAAACCTGATACTTACCGGTTTCTTTATCGAAGTATGAGTCGATGCCAACAACGATACACTGCACACCGAATTTATCAGCTAGGTCAGTGATCAATTGAGGGTTAGCCAGTGCTGGTGAGTTAATGGATACTTTGTCAGCTCCAAACTCTAGAATACGCGCTGCATCTTCAGCCGACTTAATACCACCAGCGACACAGAAAGGAATATCAATCACCTCTGCAACACGCTTTACCCAACTCTTATCAACAACACGGCCATCACTTGATGCCGTGATATCGTAAAATACTAATTCATCCGCGCCCTCTTCTGCATAGCGCTGTGCTAGCGGAACGATGTCACCAATGATTTCGTGGTTACGGAACTGAACGCCCTTAACCACTTGTCCGTCACGGACATCCAAACAAGGGATTATTCGCTTTGCCAGCATGCAAATGCCTCCTCTGCGGTGAACTTGCCATCAAGTAGCGCGCGACCCACAATCACACCAGCCACACCGCTACCTTTTATAGCTTCGATGTCTGCTAGGCTGCCAATGCCGCCCGATGATTGGAACTGAACCTGCGGGTACTGCTTACAAAGATCTACGTAAAGCTCTACGTTTGATCCTTCTAGCGTGCCATCACGAGAGATGTCTGTACACAGAACGTGCTTAAGGCCAACGGTCAGGTAATCCTCAATCAGCGCTTCAATGGTCACACCTGAATCTTCCTGCCAACCTGAAATCGCCACTTTGCGAGTGCCGTTTTCGTCAATGTTGATATCCAGAGCAAGAACGATTTTTTCAGCACCGTACTTTTCCATCCAACCTTTAACAAGCTCTGGCTGTTTCACTGCTGTTGAACCAACAACAACACGTTGTGCTCCGGCTGCCAGTAGATCAATCACATCTTGCTCATTACGCACACCGCCGCCAATTTGAATGTTAGCCGGCGTGCTATCAAGTAGCTTAGCGATCAGGTCTAACTGGCGAGCTGTCGTGTCTTTTGCACCCGTTAAATCAACAAGGTGCAGCCAGCCAGCACCAGCTTGGTGATATAAGTTGAACTGCTCTGCTGGGTCTACTTTGTATTCTGTTACTTGCCCGTAGTCCCCTTGGAATAAGCGAACTACTTGGCCTTCAATTAAATCTAATGCGGGAATAATCATTTACATTCCTTATATGGCAACGTTAGCCGCTGCCTAATCCTTATTACAATTCCAAGAAGTTCTGAATCAGCTTAGAACCAGCTTTTGATGAACGTTCTGGGTGGAACTGAACACCATAATAGTTACCGCTTTGCACCGCTGCGGTAAACGGATTACCGTAATTACACTGTGCGATGGTGTAGTCACCTACTGGCATTGCGAAGCTGTGAACGAAGTAAAAGTACTCGCCTTCTTCAATGTCTTTAAATAGAGGGTGATTCGGTGTTGCTGTAACTGTGTTCCAACCCATGTGTGGCAGTGGTAAATCGCCCGTATCCAGTAAACGAACTTCACCCTCGCACAAGCCCAAACATTCAACTAGCTCGTCGGCTTTCTGACCTTTTTCTTGAGATAACTTCCCAAGAAGCTGCATACCTAAACAAATACCAAGCAGAGGCTTCTCTACTTGCTTTACAAGAGCAACAAGGTCGCGTTCTTGTAAGTTCTTCATTGCTTCACTTGCTGTACCTACACCTGGTAGGAATAGCTTGTCGGCTGCAAGAACCACTTCAGGCTCTTTTGAAATCTCAACGGTGTAGCCCAGACGTTCAATCGCAAATTTAACCGATGAGACGTTGGCACAACCAGTATCAATAATAACTACTTTCTGCTCTTTCATACCGATTCCTTACAGAACGCCTTTGCTGCTTGGTAACTCGTTACCTTCAACTTTAATTGCTTGGCGCAAAGTGCGACCAAATGCTTTGAACAGGCTCTCAATGATGTGGTGATCATTATTGCCAGCAGAAGAAAGGTGTAGCGTACAAGCTAGCGTATCGGTTAAAGAACGGAAGAAGTGAACCACCATTTCCGTTGAAAGGTCACCCACTTGCTCACGGCTGAACTCTGCATCAAACTTAAGGAATGGGCGGCCAGAAAGGTCTAACGCACACTGAGCTAAACACTCATCCATTGGTAAGCTAAAACCAAAGCGGCCGATGCCACGTTTATCGCCTAGCGCATCTTTCAGAGCTTGGCCTAACGCAAGTGCTGTGTCTTCTACTGTGTGGTGATCGTCAATGTGCAGATCGCCTTTGACAGTCAGGTTCATTTGGAAACCACCGTGCGTTGCAATTTGATCAAGCATGTGGTCGAAGAAACCCATGCCAGTGTCAATCTTGTTACCGCCCGTTTCATCCAGGTTTACCGCTACCTTAATGTCAGTTTCTTTCGTAGTTCGAACCACTTCAGCAACACGAGCGTTAACCGTTAAGTCTTTAACAATTTGTGGCCAGTTAAGTGTGCCTTCTGTTTCAGCATCTGGGCCATATTGGATACCACGGATTGCCATGTTCTCTGCTAATTGCAGATCAGTCACGCGATCACCAATCACAACAGAGTGTTGGAAGTCTACTTTACCGTCCTGTAGATACTCTTTAACCATGCCCAGTTTTGGCTTACGGCAAGAGCAGTTGTCTTCGTCAAAGTGAGGGCAAATAAGCACGTCATCAAACTTTACGCCTTGAGATTCGAAGAAATCCATCATCATGTTGTGTGGCGCATCGAAATCTTCTTGCGGGTAGCTATCAGTACCAAGGCCATCTTGGTTAGTGACCATTACTAAGCGGTAGCCCGCGTCTTGCAATGCAAGCAGGCTAGGAATCACTAGTGGTTCAAATTTCAGTTTGTCTAAACGGTCTACTTGGAAATCGACTGGCGGCTCAACAATTAAGGTGCCGTCACGGTCTATAAAAAGTATTTTTTGTTGTTTACTCACTTGAACTTCCTTTTAATTTTAAATCTGGTGGCCTAGCTAAAATTAAACGCTAACCCAAAATATTGGTTTCATTTGTCAGCCTGTTATTTATCAAATAAAAGCTGACAAATGTTATTACTGGCAAGCCTTTCGTTACTGATAAAAGTTACGAATGAATCCAAGTGTCTTTTCGCACTCTTCGCGGTTACCAATACTAATTCGAACACAGTCTTCAATTGGCGAATTACGTAAGATAATGCCGCTGTCCCATGCCGCTTTAAATAGTTCGTCACCGTTCGGGAATTTAACCAAAAGGTAGTTACCCCAACCATCGAATACCGTAACGTTAGGCATCCCCATCAGACCAGCCTGTAGATACGCTCGGTTAGCACTTAAGTCCAAAACCTGAAACTTCGCTCTCGCAAGACCTTGCTCTGAAAGTGCTTGAACTGCGATATCAGAAACAGGGATTGGCACTGGGTATGGCGCAATCACTTTCAACAATACATCGATAAGCTCTTGGTTCGCTAGCGTAAAGCCACAGCGTAGTCCAGCCAATGCAAAAGCTTTAGACAGAGTACGCAGAATCGCTAAGTTCGGGTATTGCTCAAGCAAGTCAACGGTTGACGCTTCTGGGCAGAAGTCGATGTACGCTTCATCCATCACAACAATCGCTTTATCTTGAGTCATCTCAAGTAGCTTGATGATGTCCTTACGTTCAACCAAATTACCAGTCGGGTTATTTGGGCTGCACACAAACACCACTTTCACGTTGTCTAGCTGAGCTTCAATTGCAGGAAGGTCAAGTTGCCACTCTGCAGTTAGAGGCACAACTTTACGCTCAACACCGATGGTTTCTGCACTGATAGCGTACATACCGTAGGTTGGTGGGCAGTAAAGGATAGCGTCTTCATTCGGCTCACAAAAAGCACGAATCAGTAGTTCGATACCTTCATCAGCGCCTCGTGTCGTCAGAGTTTGCTTTGATTTCACACCTGCATATTGCGCGTAAGCATAAATCAACTCTTTAGGCTGACACTCGCTGTAACGATTAAGACGAGACAGATTTAAATTGTACTCGTTATCAAACGGAGATTCGTTGGCGTTTAGCCATACATCACCTGTGCCACCAATGCGTCTTGCAGACAAGTAAGGTGTGAGAGCCTGAACTTGTTTTCTTGCTAACTTTTCCATGCCCTGCCCTTATTTAGCTTGGTTTAACTTTTCAACTCGGATAGTCACAGCACGTTTATGTGCATCCAAGCCTTCGGCTTCCGCCATAGTAACAACTGTTGGTGCTAGGCCTTTTAAGCCATCAGCGCTCAGTTCTTGCACTGTCATGCGTTTTGAGAAATCGGCTAAACCAAGGCTAGAGTATGTCTTGGTGTAACCGTAAGTCGGCAATACGTGGTTAGTGCCAGAGGCATAGTCGCCGGCCGATTCTGGAGACCAATCGCCAAGGAAAATAGAGCCTGCATTGTCTAGCAATGGCAGCAATTCACGTGGGTTCTTGGTTTGAACGATCAAGTGTTCAGGACCGTAGAAGTTCGAAATCGCGACAGCTTGAGTCAAAGACTCAGAAATAATAATCAAGCTAGACGCCAAAGCTTGCTCTGCAATGTCTGCACGTGACAATTCTTTCAGCTGCTTCTGGACAGCTTCAGTTACTCGGTCAGCGACAATAGGAGAAGGAGTCACTAGCACCACTTGAGAATCTGGCCCGTGTTCGGCTTGGCTTAATAAGTCCGCCGCTATAAAATCAGGGTCCGCAGTTTCATCAGCAATCACCAACACTTCTGATGGGCCTGCTGGCATATCAATCGCCGCGCCGCGGAAGTCGTTGTTTACTTGGCGTTTTGCTTCAGTCACAAAGGCATTACCCGGGCCGAAAATCTTATCGACTTTAGCGACACTTTCCGTACCGTAAGCCATCGCAGCAACTGCTTGACCACCACCAACATTGTAAACCTCGTCGATCTTACAAAGCTTAGCGACATACAAAATTTCGTCAGCAATTGGTGGTGGAGAACAAAGTACAACTTTGCGACAACCTGCGATTTGAGCGGGAACACCTAACATAAGAACCGTTGACGGAAGTGGCGCACTGCCACCCGGGATGTACAGACCAACCGTGTTAATTGCACGTGTCACTTGCTCACACACAACACCTGGTTGCGTCTCAACCTTAATTGGCTGAGGTTTCTGAGCTTCGTGGAACTTCGCAATATTGCTGTAAGCTTGTTCTAGCGCCTGCTTCATTTCTAACGTTAGACGAGCGCTCGCATCTTCAATTTCATCCGATCTCACTCGAATTGATTTTGGAGTAACGCGGTCAAACTTCTCAGTCAGTTCTTTAAGCGCTGCATCGCCCTCATTTCGTACTTTTGCAATAACATCAGAAACTGTCGCTGTGATGTTTGCACCTTCAATAATAGCGGGACGCTCTAATACCGAGTCTTGCTGTAACTCACTTAAAGATTGCCAAACAACGGTTCTCATCGTCATTACCCCATCATTTTTTCGATTGGTAGTACTAGAATCGAGCTTGCGCCTAACTCTTTCAGCTGTTCCATCGTTTCCCAGAACAAGTTTTCTGTACTTACTAGGTGAACGGCAACTTTATCTTTGTCTGTTGAAAGTGGCAGTACTGTTGGATCTTCAGCGCCAGGCAGTAGTGCTTTGATTTGCTCAAGCTGAGACGTTGGCGCGTGTAGCATGATGTACTTCGACTCTTTCGCTTGTTGAACACCCTGCATACGAGTCAATAGTTTTTCAATCAATGCTGTTTTGTCTGCGTCGAATTCACCAGTACGTTGAATCAAGGTCGCTTTAGATTGGAAAATTACTTCCGCTTCTTTTAAGCCGTTTGCTTCTAGCGTCGCACCGGTAGAAACCAAGTCCGCGATTGCATCAGCTAGACCAGCGCGAGGCGCAACTTCAACCGAGCCTGTTAGCATACAAGTGCTGAAATCAACACCCTGCTCGTCCATGTAGGCTTTAAGTAGTTGTGGGTAGGTTGTTGCAATACGCTTGCCCGCTAGATCTTGTGGGCCGTTGTACTCTTCATCTTTGTTGATAGCGATAGATAAACGGCAGCCACCGAAATCTAGACGACGTAGTGTTTGGAACTCTGCAGGCTCTTTAAGAGCAAGGCGATCTAGACGAACTTCTTCAAGCTCATTTTCACCGATAAAACCAAGGTCAACCACACCGTCCATGATGAGACCTGGGATGTCGTCATCACGAACTAATAGCAGGTCAATTGGCATATTTAGTGAATGAACGACTAGGCGCTCACCCATGATGTTAAATTTAACACCACATTTTTTTAGTAGGTCTTGGCACTCTTTGCTTAAGCGACCTTTCTTTTGAATTGCGATTCTTAGGCGTTGTGTCTGCATTGCTGTATCCCTGTGCAAATATTTGAATTTATTGATTATATAAAAGCGTTAAAACTAAAAAACCCTCGGAAGACTCTGTCATCCCGAGGGTTTAAATCTAAATTCTTTTGACTTAACCTCCGGGAGTAACCTTGCTCCCGGGTATACGTAAATCTCCCCGAAAGACTAGATAGGGTGATGATGGTGATGAATGTTCATTACTAATTTACGCATACTTATTAGCTCTTAGGTTGTTTGCTGTCTTGTCTCCACACTAACTAAGGTAAGATCCTTTTTCAACCATTAATTCGAACTTTTTTCACGAAACTTAAAATTAAATTAACAGACATAAAAAAGGAGGCCAACGCCTCCCTGATAGTTTACTGATTAACTTTCGTTTTTAGCTTTTGCATGTCGCCATTTTGCAGCGAGAGAAATAAGCCAAAGCGAAACACACAGCAACAAACGTTAAAGTAGCTGCGCTGAATGCGATACCGATAGAAGCTGTCATACCTAGAGTAATGAAGCCAATGCACGATACAAATGCTACTGATAACGCGTATGGAAGCTGTGTTGATACGTGATCGATGTGGTTACAACGAGCACCTGTCGAAGACAGAATCGTTGTATCTGAAATTGGAGAACAGTGGTCACCAAACACAGCGCCCGCTAGAACCGCACTTAGCATAGGAAGAATCAGTGCGATATCCGATGCTGCAGCCATATCACCCGCGATAGGTAGCATGATACCGAACGTACCCCATGAAGTACCGGTAGAGAAAGCCATGATACCTGCAAGTAGGAACAGGATAACTGGTAGCCAGTGGTAATCAATGCTGCCTGTTACTAGAGAAGACAAGTACGTACCTGTTTTCATGTCACCGATTACAGAACCGATAGTCCAAGCGAACACAAGGATTAGGATAGCGCCAAACATAGAGCTTGCACCGATCCACATCGTTCTTGCGATGTCTGCCATAGATAGCTTCTGCTTAAATACAGTCGCTAGCGCAACAAGAAGACCGATGATGCCACCGTAAACAAGAGACTTACCAACATCTGTATTTTCGAATGCACCAAGTAGGTTAAACGCTTGGCCATAAGCAGCTAACGCTTGACCGCCTGTGTAAAGCATCGCTGCAACCGTCGCTACGATCAATGAAACGATCGGCATGATTAGGTCAGAAACAGAACCGTTCTCGCTCTCTTCGATATCTAGCTCTTCGTTTAGATCGTGAGCTTGTTGGCTGTCGTTGTCACCTTCAAAGCCACGACCTTGAGACGCTTCGATCTCGTGATCGCGCATCTTACCAACATCTAGACCGAACCACGCCACTGCGAACACCATAAGAAGTGCAAATACCGCATAGAAGTTCATTGGAATTAGACGAACGTAAGCGCCTAGAGCTGAATACTCAGTCACACCGTGTGTTACTAAGATGCCACCAATAATAGTAATGATGTAAGCACCCCAACTAGAAGCTGGCATGATCACACACATAGGAGCTGCAGTAGAATCAAGAATATAAGCAAGCTTAGCGCGAGATACGTAGAAACGGTCTGTTACAGGACGAGAGATTGCACCTACCGCCAAGCTGTTGAAGTAATCATCAACAAAGATGAATACGCCTAAGAAAGCCGCAAGCAGTTTAGAGCCACGCTTGCTTTTAACGCGAGACTGAGCCCATTCAGCGAATGCGCGAGTACCACCGGACAGTGTTAATAGCGCCGTTGTCATTCCAAGGATAATTAAAAAAGCAATGATGCTCATGTTCCAAGTGTTGATACCGCCATCTTCAATGAAAACACCAGATGCTTTAGTAAATACGTAGCTAGCGGCATTACCCACTGAGTAATCAGCAAGTAAAATAGCACCCATAACGATACCGACACCCAAAGAAACCAATACACGGCGGGTAACGATAGCAAGGCTCAAAGCCACAAGTGGCGGAAGCAAAGATAAAGGAGATGTTGCAAAATCTATTAAATTCATGATCTTCAAAAACCAGTTTTTTATTTGGCTAGAGATCTACTGCAGACAAACTTGATACGGCTGACCAAGTTCATGTTGAACTAAGCGAAAGGGAAGTGAACACTTCACCCAACCCTACAGTAGCGCTCCATAGTTTAAAATTAAGACTATGGCAGTGTTGTACCTATTGAGCACAACCCCAGCAAATTGCTTAGATATACAATTTACTTCGGCAATTACACCTTTCATTCCCGTTCATTGGCATCACCCCAACGAAAACTACTTTTTATAATTGCGCCTCTACGTGCGACAACATTATTAACCACTCAAACAATAGTTTAACAAATGATTAACCAAAGCATCGCATCAGGTAGCCGCAATTGTACCCATCAAGAGCAACAATGCAACATATCATTCCGAGAAAAGCAGCTTTTTATTTGTGAACTATTCGACTTAAGAATAGTCAACATACTGTAACTACTCCAGCAGTCACATATCAGTTTTTAAGATATTCTTAATATTTATTATAAATTCACTTGAGATGAGCATTGGCATTTTCAACTATTCATCTCAATTTTATATTTAAATATGTAATAGAAGAAATACTGTTTGTTTTATTCCCAAGCTCTGTTTATTATTAGGTAGATTATTTTAGTTTACCTTGATGGAAAATATCATGTCTGAATTAACAAAAACTCTATTAAATATCCGTAGCCTTCGCGCATTCTCACGTGAATTAACTCTTGAGCAACTAGAAGAAGCGCTAGACAAGCTAACTATTGTTGTACAAGAGCGTCAAGATTCTGAAGCTGAAGAACGTGCGGCTAAAGCAGCACAAGAAGCTAAACTTTCTGCTATTGCTGAGCAAATCGCAAAAGACGGTATTGATGTTGCTGATCTTATTGCTGCGCTTTCTGGCGAAGCAAAATCTAAATCAACAAAAGCGAAACGTGCTCCTCGCCCAGCTAAATACAAATATGTAGATGCAAACGGCGACGAGAAAACTTGGACAGGCCAAGGTCGTACACCTTCAGCTATCCAAGAACAACTAGACGCTGGTAAATCTCTAGAAGATTTCGCTATCTAAGCGTTTAGTTTGCAGAGTGAGTAATCAAATTACCTACTAAGCAATAGAATTAATATTTAAGTCGACTAAAGTATTATTTACGGCTTCAATATATTAAGAAAAAAGGCTCCTTTCGGAGCCTTTTTTATATTGTGTTACTCATTAATGTTTTTTATAAAAACACCGGTGCGCATTTGGTAAACTCACACGCCGGATGAACAAAACTTCTTATCTTTCCCAGTATGCTTCTTCTAGGCTATCTTCTCTTTCAGGAAGGCCGCGAGATAAACGTGGAGAGTGCTGAACCAATACTTCATAGCTCGCACGGTTTGAATATTTACAAACTTGTGAGAAAGAAGAATACGTTAAGAACGAATGCTGGTGCTTACTTGAGTTTGGCACGTTTTCTTTGTGGTACTTATTCGCAGCCATATCATGTAATAAAGCAGATAAAGCCGCATCACCTGCGCCATTGGTATTTTTGATCTTCTCAGGACCGCCCATATAAGGCGCTATATGTGAATAAATTTTAGTCGGGTTTTCACATAAATCTTTATGAGCCGGACGGCTAAATTCATAACGGTTGAATTCAGCAATTGAACCTGGAAGTAAAGGCAGTGATGTTTCACGTTTCGCTGCGTCTTCCGTGTAACCCGCCATAAATAGACCAACAGGACCTGCAGTACATAATACTAGGTCTACCCAGTCTAAAGCTTTATCAGAAGCAGCGAGTGGATCGCTTTCGCCAGTTAGGGCTTCGGCTTCGTCTTCATTCATTGCAACAACCGTTACGTGTTGCTCTAAGAAATCTTTCCAGAATTCAGGATCGTCTTGAATAACGAATTTAGTACCCAGTGTTAAAACAACAGGCACATCGTATTTCTTCGCGTATTCGATCGCTTTCATTGTCGCTTCAGGCATCGGGTCACCTGGCTTACAACGAACTAAATAAGCAGTTAGTACTAAAGCAGAAGCACTTTTGAAAATCTTTTCAGGAATACTTTCTGGTTTTAGTTGGTTCATTTGTCCTTCGCTAATTGCGAAAGTACGCTCACCGTCTTCAGTAATTAATGCAAAACAGCGACCAATTGCGCCATCTACCCCTTGTAAATGGTTCAAGTCCATTCTGCTTGATGTATTACATAAATAGCGGTAACCATAGCTACCAATCTTAATATCTTGGCTCATTACGCCTAGTAGCGTTGAACGGTCATCCGCTAGTACTGAGTAATTGTGTAATGTATTACCAATAGTACCACCAGCATATTCATTGGTAATTAGGCACTGTTCTTTCAGTTCTTGATATAAAGACTCAGCCGCTTCATCACCGATAACCAGTGAGTGTCCCTTACTTAAACCGTACTTCTCAATAAGTTCAGAACTCACTTTTGCTTCAATATCCACCAAAGTTTGGTCAATACCGATAATATGAGTGCGTGACATTCTTTTACTGTTTTGAGCTTGGCTCACTAATGGATCACGTGCGTGAACCGGAAAATAGTGCTTTGATTTACGTTGTCCAGGGAATTTCATAGGGCTAGTCTAAGTCAAGGGGAAATAGGTGGCGGATTCTACCGCGCTATATTTAGCGCGGCAATCATTCAAACTATAGCAAACGTTTGCTGAGTTATTTTTTTATTCGCCTTCCATAAAGCTTAAATCAGGCAGCATCTCTAAATGCTCGGCATAACGCTTTTGATTAAACTCTGCGCCATTCTTCATTACGTCAAATACTTCAACCGCAAGTGCACACGCCATTGCTGCAATTGCGTCTTCACGCGGTGTGCCTGTCATCATAAGGCGCATTAACGTCTCTTTTACTTTAATTGGCTGACCGTCTTCTAGCTGATTTTCAATAATTTCAATCAACTGCTCTTCTTGCATAAATTCATTTTGTTCAGACATTTTTTATCTCAAGTCTTGGATTTCGAGCGACTATGCCACATATACTTCTGACATCCTAGCGACTCACCTCGCTCTCATGCGATTCCTAACAAAGTCAAAGCACTATTTGTGCAAATAAAACTGTGATTCCGGTCTCGGATCTGTCACGGCGTTTCTCTTTCTGTTAGAATCTGCGACCAAGTAATAGTAACGGTGTTTAGACATGTCAGATATCAGCTCTGGAAACAGCGAAAAGAAAGTAATTGTCGGTATGTCCGGCGGTGTAGATTCGTCAGTATCGGCGTATCTTCTTCAGCAACAAGGCTATCAGGTAGAAGGCCTTTTCATGAAAAACTGGGAAGAAGACGATAACGAAGAATACTGCACGGCAGCTGAAGATCTTGCTGATGCTCAAGCGGTATGTGACAAACTAGGTATCCACCTTCACACTATCAACTTTGCTGCAGAATACTGGGACAACGTATTCGAATACTTCCTTGCGGAATACAAAGCAGGTCGTACTCCTAACCCAGATATTCTTTGTAACAAAGAAATCAAATTCAAAGCATTCTTAGAGTTTGCCGATGAAGTACTCGACGCAGACTACATTGCGATGGGTCACTACGTTCGTCGTACTTTCCCAACTCAAGAAGAGTTAGATGCGGGCGTAAAACCAGAAATGCTACGCGGTCTAGACAGCAACAAAGATCAAAGCTATTTCCTTTACACGCTAAGCTCAGACCAAGTTGCGCGCAGCCTATTCCCAGTTGGTGAATTAGAGAAGCCAGAAGTGCGACGCATTGCTGAAGAGCAAGACTTAATCACAGCGAAGAAGAAAGATTCTACAGGTATCTGCTTTATCGGTGAGCGTAAGTTCACAGAGTTTCTTGGCAAATACCTACCAGCACAACCAGGTGACATCGAAACGCCAGAGGGTAAAGTGATTGGTAAACACAATGGCTTGATGTACCACACGCTAGGCCAACGTAAAGGCCTTCACATTGGCGGCACCAAAGGCGGTGGCGGTAATGAAGAACCATGGTTTGTTGGTGAAAAAGACCTTAAACGTAATGTTCTGATTGCCGTACAAGGTAAAGATCACCCTCTTCTTAAATCAGAAGGTTTGATCGCATCTCAGCTTCATTGGGTAAATCGCACACCAATTACTGAAGTTATGACATGCACGGTAAAAACACGTTACCGTCAAACCGATATTCCTTGTACAATCATCCAAATTGATGACGAGAACATTAAGGTTATTTTTGACGAGCCACAGATCGCAGTGACCCCAGGTCAATCTGCTGTATTCTACCAAGACGACGTATGTCTTGGCGGTGGTATCATCGAAAAACGCATCTAACTGATCGAACGACAAACGATAGAAGACAACTAGGAGTTACTACGTGGCTAATACACTTTATGACCGTACTATTGCTTTCGCTGGAATTTGCCAAGCTGTGGCTTTGGTTCAACAAGTAGCGAAAGACGGCCATTGTGATAAAGATGCCTTCGAAGCTTCACTCAGTGCTATTTTGAACACTAGCCCGGCAAACACTGTTGGTGTTTTTGGACGTGAAGCCAACCTAAAATTAGGTCTTGAGTGCCTAGTAAAAGGTATCGATAGTACTCCTGCAGGTAGCGATATCACTCGTTACATCATCAGCTTAATGGCGCTTGAACGTAAGCTCTCATCTCGCAACGACTCTATGTCTCAGCTTGGTGACCGCATTCAAACTGCAGAGCGCCAAAGTGAACACTTCGACTTGTTTGACGAGCAGATGATCAGCAACCTAGCGAGCATCTACCTTGATGTTGTGAGCCCTATCGGCCCTCGTATTCAGGTTTCTGGTACACCAGCGGTACTTCAACAAACCTCGACCCAACATAAGGTTCGTGCCCTACTACTCTCAGGGATTCGAAGTGCTGTTCTATGGCGTCAGGTGGGCGGCAAACGTCGTCACCTTATCTTCGGTCGCAAGAAGATGATCGAGCAGGCTCAAATACTATTAGCTCGAATGTAACTTATTAGCTCGCGCCTCGTCGCGAGCTTGTTTTTTGTATCAACACAACTCTCACGCAAACGTTTGCGCAATGTGCGTGACAATTGAGATTGTTACTGGTATAAACCTCTCAAAATATAGAAAACTCAATTCAGGAGAACACCATGGAACTGTCAGCATTGACTGCTGTTTCACCAGTAGACGGCCGTTACGGAAGTAAGACTATTGCATTACGCAGCATCTTTAGTGAGTTTGGTCTACTAAAGTACCGCTCTATCGTTGAAATTCGTTGGTTACAAAAGCTTGCAGCTACTGATGCAATCAAAGAAGTTCCAGCGTTCAGTGCAGAAGCTAACCAGTTTCTTGATGAACTAGCCGCTAACTTCAGCGAAGAAGATGCTCTACGTATCAAAGAGATCGAGCGCACAACAAACCACGACGTAAAAGCGGTTGAATACTTCTTAAAAGAGAAAGTAGCTGGCGTTCCTGAGCTTCACGCTGTAAACGAATTCATTCACTTTGCATGTACTTCTGAAGACATCAACAACACATCTCACGCGCTTATGCTTAAAGAAGCTCGTGATGAAGTTGTTCTTCCAGAAATCCGCAACGTAATCGACGCAATCAAAGCACTTGCGAACGAATACCGCGACATCCCTCTTCTATCTCGTACACACGGTCAGCCGGCTTCTCCTTCTACTATGGGTAAAGAGATGGCTAACGTTGCGTACCGTATGGAACGTCAATACAAGCAAATCGAAAACGTTGAAATCCTAGCGAAAATCAACGGTGCTGTTGGTAACTACAACGCACACCTTTCTGCATACCCAGAAGTAGATTGGCACCAGTTCTCTGAAGAGTTCATCACTGAATCTCTTGGTGTAACTTGGAACCCGTACACAACTCAAATCGAACCTCACGATTACATCGCTGAGCTATTCGATGCGATTGCTCGTTTCAACACTATCCTTCTAGACTTCGACCGTGACGTTTGGGGCTACATTGCTCTTGGTCACTTCAAGCAGAAGACGATTGCTGGTGAAATCGGCTCTTCTACAATGCCGCATAAAGTTAACCCAATTGACTTCGAAAACTCAGAAGGCAACCTTGGTCTAGCTAACGCTGTATTCGGCCACCTAGCGCAAAAACTTCCAGTTTCTCGCTGGCAACGTGACCTAACTGACTCTACGGTTCTTCGTAACCTAGGTGTTGGTGTTGGCTACGCTATCATTGCATACACTTCAACTCTAAAAGGTATTAGCAAGCTAGAAGTTAACCGCGAAGCACTACTTGCTGAACTAAACAAGAACTGGGAAGTTCTAGCTGAACCAGTACAAACAGTAATGCGTCGTTACGGCATCGAGAAGCCATACGAGAAGCTTAAAGAGCTAACTCGTGGTAAGCGTGTAGATGGCGAAGGCATGCGTGCATTCATCGACGGCCTAGAGATCCCTGAAGACGAGAAAGTTCGCCTGAAAGAGATGACTCCAGCAAACTACATAGGTCAAGCTGTCGAGCTAACTGACAAACTGTAATTCGAGCTTCGAATTAGATGATACGAGAAGGCTTCCTATGTGGAAGCCTTTTTATTGCGTGCGATAACGTGCGCGAGAAACACAAGAGTTACCATACAAGCATTCAGACTCATCTTCTCAACTCACCTTGATAGAGCTAAGCTCTCAAAATAACGAAAACCACATCCAATTAATATCCAGTCTTAACAACTGAGATCAAAAAAGGCCTCCCGAAGGAAGCCTTTAATATTCTCGAATGGTGTTAGAGATTACATGTTACGTAGAGACGCAATACGCTTATCTAGCGGTGGGTGACTCATTAGAAGCTCTGTTAGAGAACGCTTACCGTTGATACCAAATGCCATCATAGAACCTTCTAGTTGTGGCTCGTGGCTTACCTTCAGACGCTCTAGAGCAGCAATCATCTTCTCTTTACCCACCAAGTGAGCAGCACCTGCATCGGCGTGGAACTCACGATGGCGGCTGTACCACATGGTGATGAAGCTCGCTAGGAAACCAAATACCAACTCCAGCACCATAGACACACCGAAGTACACCATCATGTTGCTGCCACCCTCTTCCTCGTTGTCATTCGATGCCACAATGTTGGCAATGAAACGAGATAGGAAGATAACGAACGTGTTTACAACACCTTGCATCAGCGTCATTGTCACCATGTCGCCGTTCGCAATATGACTAACTTCGTGAGCCAGTACCGCTTCAGCTTCATCACGCGTCATGTTATGTAGCAAACCAGTTGATACCGCGACCAATGAATCGTCACGCTTAGCGCCTGTTGCAAATGCGTTGATGTCTGGCGAGTCGTAGATCGCCACTGTCGGCATACCAATGCCAACCTGTTGAGATTGACGGCTTACCGTCTCCATCAACCAATGTTCTGTTTCGTTACGCGGGCTCTCAATAACCATACCGCCAACAGAACGAAGTGCCATTTTCTTTGACATCATTAGTGAGATGAATGAGCCGCCGAAACCGAATACCGCAGCCATTACCAGTAAACCTGAGAGGCTACCTGGTTGCATACCTGTGACTGCGTATACAATATTAAGAACAACACTTAGAACCAATACAACCGCAAGGTTGGTGGCAAGGAACAACATTACTCGCTTCATTACTTATCTCCGCATGAAAGCTGTTTTTATCAAACTTATTGTTATAGACAAGGCAGGCAGCAATTGATTCTAACCTTGACGACTTATACTTACTTATACATATAGTCTTAGATTAAGAAAACAAGGTTAAGCATTAAATTGAAACATTTGATTACGGGAGTAGCGCAATTCGCACTCGTCCATTAGACCTAAGTCGTATGGTCTACCTCTGGCGATCCGTTTAAAGTGTCAATCAATTAATTGTATTGGCTAGTTCATGTAACAAAAGGAAAGGATCATGGTTGAAGGTACTAACACTCAAATGGCTATCGATTTACTGTGCTGTCACCTAGGGATTACTGAAGAAGAAGCGAAAAAACAGATCGGTATTCTTACGCCAGAAGCAGCTCCAAAAAACATCACAGAGACACAGCAAGCACTAATGGGGCTGACAAAAGATCACTAATCCCAGGCTTAACTCTACACAGGCTTAACATAGCAAAAGGGCTGCAATCGCAGCCCTTTTCTATTTAACTCACTACAACATTAATTAAAATATTGCTTAGCCAACAAGTCACACTCATTTCGAAGAGCTTTAATAAATGGGTCACTTTCTAACTCAATAGTGTGAAACAGGCTAAATGGGACTTTCAAATCATTGCTTAGCAAACTCGTCTCTTTCTTTTCTATGTTACCCACCTTAACAGCTCCTTCAGCAGTTCGGTTAGGCAATAGTGCCCACCCTTGGTATTGAAGCAGCTGTATGATTAAATCGCTACTACTGACAATACGCGTGCTATAGGAAAACGCTTTTATAGCGCCCTCTGCTTTCAATGCGTTTTCACTCAGATATTGGACTTCCAACTGAGCATCTTCAAGATCAAAAATAGGTTTATTCGCCAACGAAGTATCGCTCCCAACGTATACACCATAATCAATATACCCAAGGTGTTGGAAGTGAGCAGGAAAACCTAAGGAAATAGCGCCTCTAGTCGGGAAAAAAGCAAAATCGAGTTCGCCACATTTCAGCTCATCAAGGCCAACCTCACGGTTTCTCGCCAACCAGTTAATACTCACTAATGGAAAGCATTTAGTCGCCCATACCTCGACACTCTTCAAAAAATCAAATGGAAAATCGACATCATAGCCAATATTAAAATGTGTTCTCGACGCAGAGAATAAGAACTGACTCACTTCGGCCAGTTTACTCTCCTGCCGAATCACCAGAATCGCATGTGGATACAGTTTTTCCGCCGCAAATGTTGCTACTGCCTTTCTTCCTACGATATTAAACAAAGCGTAACCTAAAGCATCTTCGTAAGACTTCACCAACTCCCTAACCGTTGTACGATCTTTATTTAAAGACCGCCCGGCTCCGCTAAAGGACTGGTTCTCGTAAACAGCAATGAAAGCTCGCAATTGTTCCAACGTATGCATAAAACACCTTTTGAACGCTTAACCCCATCATAAGTGATTTTTAAGAGTGTTAAATTCCTAGCATAATTACTAGCAGTATTTCTTACTTGTTAGTGCTATGACTCTCAAAACTCGAACAATAACTTCAAGTCCACAGGTGCAATTTAATGCACCACTCTTAAGGCAGCTTTTTGCTCTTGCAGTCCCAATAACGCTACAAAGCATCTTTTTTTCTAGCAAGGGAGTCATTGACCTGATCATGATTGGTCAATTGAGCGAGAACGATATAGCAGCAGCAGGCGTCTCTAGCCGTGCCTTATTTGTTGCTACCATCATTCTCTCCGGTGTGACAACGGCTGGAGCTATCTTAATTGCTCAGTACTTTGGGAAAAAGGACAACCAAGGAACCAAAAGAAGTACTGCATTGACTTGGTTACTATCAAGCCTGCTTGCACTAGTACCTTTCGGCGTTCTAGCACTGACAAATTCACAAGTTATGGGGCTCTCTTCCAATAACGTCGAAGTGCAAGATCTGGGCTCTCAATATCTATTTATAACCAGCTTTAGTTTATTTTGCGTGGCATTTACTGGCAGTATCGCAGCCTATCTACGCTCAGTACACCAAGCTTCGATCAGTTTATATCTAAGCAGTATTGGTATCATTCTCAATATCTTACTCAACTGGATATTGATATTTGGACACTTCGGCGCACCTCAGATGGGATTAAAGGGGGCTGCAGTTGCCACATTAATCAGTAGCTTGATCGAAGTGGCAATAACGATTATTTACCTGAAACTGAATAAAAATGTGGTTTTGTTTAATCTGTCAGATATAAGACAAGCACTGCGGCTTTCTCATATCAAACAGCTTACTCGTTTGGCTCTCCCTACCACTATCAACTTTGCATTATGGGCCGGGGGATTATTCGCTTACACCTCCATCATGGGGCGATCTAGCGATGAAGGGCTTATAGTCTTGTCGATCATTACTCCGATTGAAGCCTTCTCTCTTAGCTTTTTGATCGGTATTGCAAATGCTTCCGCAGTTATTGTTGGTAACCACATCGGTGCCAAAGACTTTGATTCGGCATACCGTCACGCCATTCTGATCACTGTGATCGCATTCACGGTTACTCTGTGTGTGTCATTATCACTGTATGCACTAAAAGACACGATTCTCGGTCTCTTCACTTCCTTGGAAGCAACAACTATAGAGCTAGCAAATAAATTCTATGGGATTTTGTGCATAGGAATTATTTTGCGCTCACTCCCAACAACCATGGTCGTTGGCGTGCTGCGAGCTGGAGGTGATGTAAAATTTTGCTTATACCAAGACCTAATCACTCAATGGTGCTTTGGCATCCCTTTAGCCGCGATAGGTGCTTTACTGATGGGTTTAAGCCCGGAGTGGGTCTTCGCGCTTTTCTTTTTGGAAACTCTGTTTAAGTGGTTCGCTTGTATCTATCGATTTCGAAGTAAGCGTTGGTTTAACTACTTAGCTCAATAGACACGATTTACCTATACAAAAATTAAGAGATTAAAAATGAATATAATTACTTTGTATGAAGCCTACGGTGTCACCATCGCTACCCTGATTTTCATCGCCATATATCTATTTATCCATATTAAATACATTCGGCACCATGCTGCGCACAAACGATTCCTTGAAGCTTTGTGGGCATTAATGAAAAATACCATTCACGGCGAGCACATCCGTACCATGGGTTATAAGCCGGAAGATAATAAAGAAGATAGAAAGCTGTAATGCGGGATAGTGATGCCAAAATAAAAAAACCGAGTGCAAAGTTACACTCGGTTTTTACGTAATCAAGATACTAAAACTATAGATTCAGAAGAGGCTGAACATCGATGTACTTACCAATGTTCTTAGACTTGGCTTTGGGTACGTAAGGGATTTCACCTAGCTTTGGCGCACCTAGCTTATCTTCAAGCATCGCAATAATATCTGCATAGTGCTCAGTACCCGGATTGATACGGTTTGCGACCCAACCTACTAGGTTTAGGCCATCAGCACGAATCGCTTCTGCCGTTAATAGAGCGTGGCTCAAACAACCAAGCTTAATACCAACCGTAAGTACCACTGGCAACTGCTCTTTCTTGACCCAGCTAGACAGATATTCATCATCGGAAACCGGTACACGCCAACCACCAGCGCCTTCAACTAACACGATGTCAGAGTTTTGCTTATGCACTTCCAACTTAGCAGATAATACCGCTTCATCAATCACAACACCGTCATGCTTTGCAGCAATATGAGGTGATGATGGTAGCAACAACGCGTATGGATTAACGTCTTCGTAAGCGATATCTTGCGTCGCAGCTTCTTGAAGATGCAGTGCATCACTATTACGTAAACCTTCAGGGGATTGTTCACTCCCTGCTGCAACTGGCTTATAACCAATTGTTGATAGATCTTGTGCGGCCAAAGCTTGAAGAATCGCTTTTGAAACCACAGTTTTTCCCACTTCGGTATCCGTACCTGCAATGAATAATGCATCAATCATAATTGAATAACCCCTAAACAAACTTGATATGTTGCTGGCAAGAAACCTTGATGGTTTTTAAACTCTCGATATTCCCGTTCAACAAGCTGCAACATTCGACGGCTTGTTAAACCTTGTGAGCGACCACTTACGTGATTAGCGCCGATACCTTTGAGGTCGCGCATCAGTTCAAACGCAGTGTCGTACCAAACGGTGATGGTGGGCAAGTCTAGTTGATGAGCCGTACAGCTAGATTGCGCTAACGCAATTTTTACCTGATTGGTTGTAATAAAATGGTTAACGTGTTGATGTGCGTCAATTTTAGACCATGACTTTTTCAGCTCAAACAGTGACCCATCAAGCAAGGTTGAGAATAATACTTGTCCATCAGCCGCCGTAACACGCTTCATCTCCTTCAACGGCGACGATAAATCGTTACACCATTGCAACGCTAAGCTAGAGAGAACAATGTCAAAGCTTCCATTTGCAAACGGCAATTGTTCGGCATCAGCTTGTTGATATAAAGAGACATCAGAACCACAACGCTGCTTTGCCTTCTCTAGCATTCCAAGAGAGAGATCGGCGCAAACCACTTCAGCACCGCGATTCAACAACTGTTCTGAGAAATAGCCCGTTCCACAACCGAGATCGAGCACCTTAAGACCAGAAAGATCGTTTGGTAGCTTATCCAGCAAGCGATGACCCACATCACGCTGAAACTCAGCGTGTTTATCATAGGTAGTTGCCGCTTTACCAAACGCTTCGGCAATCGCACTTTTATCTTGGCCTAGGTATTCATGCACTACTGCTTCCTGTGACATTAACTAAACCTCTCCTTTTAGTGCAAAGCTTGATTCGATAGCTTGAAGCAACGAACGGCTTAATTGGTTAACCTGCTTTTTAGTGTGATTGGTGGTTAATGTGATTCTCAAACGAGCCGTCCCAGCAGGAACGGTCGGCGGTCTTATCGCCGTCACCCATATCTGATTGCGCTTTAACTCTTCTGCTATCGATAATCCCGCCTGCGTTTCTCCTATCACAAATGGCTTAATAGGAGTCTTGGTAAAAACAAAACCTTGTACACCTTCCATCTGCTCCGCATAGATACCACCTAGCTCAATCAGTTTTTCTCTTCGCCACTCTTGGGTTTGAATCATCTGACACGCATGGGACAAAGCGACAGCCTGTGAGGGTGGCATTGCCGTCGAATAGACATGATGACGTGCAAACTGGGTTAAGTAATCCCCCACATCTGCCGAACATAGAATTGCAGCTCCGGAAAGACCAAATGCTTTACCAAAGGTCACCACCAAAATATCAGGTGAGACTCGCGCAGCATTGCAGCTCCCAGCCCCTCTGTTACCTAATACACCGATGCCATGAGCGTCATCAACCGCCAACCAACTGTCGTATTCATTGGTAAGACTAACGATATCTTCGAGGGGCGCTTGATCACCATCCATGCTGAACACGCCTTCCGTCACGACTAACGATTGTGGAGAACGGTTTAGTAACGACTCAAGATGCTGCACATTGTTGTGCTTAAAGCGTTTCATTGTGGCAGGAGAAAGCACACCCGCTTCCATCAGAGAGGCGTGATTGAGCTTGTCTTGTAGCAAAACGTCGTCTTTCTCGAGCAGAGAAAACAACAAGGCTTGATTGGCGCTGAATCCAGAACTGAAAAGAATGGCACGCCCGAAGCCAAGCCACTCACACAGCTGAGCTTCTAGGTTTCGATGAGCTGAGCTAAACCCGGTGACTAATGGCGACGCTGCACTGCCAGCACCATACTGAGACAACCCGTTTTGCCATGCTTCGACCAACTCAGGATCGTTAGCCAGTCCCAAATAGTCATTGCTCGAAAAGTTTATGAAGTGTGAACCTTCACTACTAAGCAATGGACCATTACTGTTTTCAAGCACCTTGAGTTGACGGGTTAACCCTTGCTCACGGCGATGAACAAGGGCTTCTTTAATGCGAGATCTAAACCGTGGCATCGTAGAACATGTCATCTTTCGTAGGGCGAGCTGCGACGCGCTCCACCACTTGATCTAACAGTTCGTTTTCTTGAATTTCATCAGGCTTCTGAGCCACTTGTTGGCTGTTGATCCCTAACTTCTTAAATAACTGCATGTCCGTATCTTCATCTGGATTTGGCGTAGTCAGTAGCTTACAGCCGTAGAAAATAGAGTTCGCGCCAGCCATGAAACACATCGCCTGCATCTGTTCATTCATGTTTTCACGACCTGCAGATAAGCGAACCGCAGACATTGGCATCATGATTCGAGCAATCGCAATCAACTTAATGAAGTCAAAAGATTCAACATCATCGACGTTTTCCATCGGTGTGCCTTTCACTTTAACAAGCATGTTGATTGGCACACTTTCAGGATGTACTGGAAGGTTCGCCAATTCCACTAGCAGGCCTGCACGGTCATTGGTGCTTTCACCCATACCAATGATACCGCCCGAACAGATCTTCATACCTGCGTCACGCACGTGAGATAGCGTATCTAAACGATCTTGGTAAGTACGAGTAGTAATGATGCTGCCGTAGAACTCAGGAGACGTATCCAGGTTGTGGTTGTAGTAGTCCAAACCTGCGTCTGCTAACTCACCTGCTTGATCCGGCGTTAACATGCCCAGTGTCATACAGGTTTCTAAACCCATGCCTTTCACACCTTTGATCATGTCAGTTAGGTGAGGCATATCGCGTTCTTTCGGGTTTTTCCATGCCGCGCCCATACAGAAGCGAGTTGAGCCCGCATTCTTAGCTTTTTGCGCCGCATCCAAAACACGCTCAACTTCCATTAAGCGTTCTTTGTCGACATCCGTTCGGTAGTGAGCACTTTGAGGGCAGTACTTACAATCTTCAGGGCAAGCACCTGTCTTTATCGATAAAAGCGTACTCACCTGCACGTGGTTGTGCTCTTGGTACTGTCTGTGAACCAGTTGTGCTTCAAACATTAAATCCATAAATGGTTTTTCAAGCAGTGCCTTTACTTCAGCGACTGTCCAGTCATGACGAACTTCCACGTGTCGATCCTTTTTTATTATTTGATGTCGCATCTCCATCAATGAAGATTGCATTTATGCTTGGCTAGTCTACCGACAAGCTTTAGACTGTCAACACTTTGATAATAACAAAAGTTTACATTTGGTTATTTTTTAATCACAACAGGAACGGAAATCGTTATGGATCTCGCCTTTGATCGCCAGCATATCTGGCATCCCTATACATCAACGTTAACACCTCTGACCTGCTATCCTGTTACCAATGCAGACGGCGTTTACCTAGAACTAGAAGGCGGAAATCGAATTATTGATGGTATGTCTTCTTGGTGGTCAACGATCCACGGATACAATCATCCGGTCTTAAATGAAGCCGCGCATAACCAAATCGATAAGGTTTCACACGTAATGTTTGGTGGCATCACCCACCAGCCCGCTATCGATTTATGTAAGAAGCTTCTTAAGCTAGCTCCAGACAATCTAGAGCACGTATTTTTGGCTGATTCGGGCTCAGTTGCGGTAGAAGTGAGCCTAAAAATGGCACTTCAGTTTTGGCATGCAAAAGGACAGCCTCGCTCTAAATTCTTAACATTGAGAGATGGTTATCATGGTGACACGTTCGCTGCGATGTCAGTGACAGATCCCGATAACTCAATGCACAGTCTCTATAAGGGCTTTTTACCTGAGCATATTTTCGCTGACTCACCAAAGACCGGCTTTTGGGATGAGTGGAACCCAAGTGACATTGATAGTTTTCGTGAAAAGCTATCCGCACACCATGAAGAAGTCGCCGCCGTAATCTTAGAGCCGATTGTTCAAGGCGCTGGCGGTATGCGTATTTACCACCCTGAGTTCTTAAAACAAGTTCGCTTGCTTTGTGACGAGTTTAACGTGCTGTTAATTTTGGATGAGATTGCGACTGGCTTTGGCCGCACAGGTAAACTGTTTGCCTGCGAGCATGCAGATATTCAACCGGATATTTTGTGTGTCGGCAAAGCGCTGACTGGTGGTTACATGACTCTCTCAGCAACACTAGCAAGCAAAGAAGTCGCGGACACCGTATGTGGAGGTGAAGCAGGTTGCTTCATGCACGGCCCAACTTTTATGGGTAACCCATTAGCTTGTGCCGTTGGGGCCGTGAGTTTATCCCTAATAGAGCAAGGCCACTGGCAAAATCAAACTCTACAAATTGAACAGCTCTTCTCAGAGTTACTGCCACCGTTGCTCAAACATGAACTGGTTAAAGACGTTCGTTGGTTAGGCGCTATTGGCGTCGTAGAGACCCACTCGCCAGTCGAAATGGAAACTATACAGGCTCACTTTGTCGAGCAAGGTGTTTGGATTCGCCCGTTCGGACGGTTAATTTATATGATGCCTCCGTTTATTAGCGAACCACAACATATCGAGAAATTGGTCGCTGCTATCGACACTGCATTACAAAATACTCATTGCTTTAAATAGTCATTAAATAATGCATTTATTGTTCTAAACAAGAGCGATGGTTATTTCCGTATATCTTCAATAATAAACCATTTAATAGAACTAAAAGGCCTTACATAAAAGTAAGGCCTTATCTATTTTAAAGATAACCGTCAGTTTAACGTAATTGACTATCTTTACTTGCTCTACGGTTAAACAATGAATGTCGATGTGCGTCGTACTCTAATAATGACTGACATTCAATACACAAACGAACGCCATTTATCGCGAGTCGTCTTTTTTCTGGTATCTCGTCGCCACACTCATCACAATAACGCAAACTCTCACCACCTCGAAGGTTTCCTCTTACACGAGAGATCTCATCATCGATGGTGTTTTGTATTTGCAGGCTGACACTGTCATCTCCAGCCCATCCTACGGCCATAAGCCCTCCTCTATACATAAACGAGAAAATCTTTACCTACCGCGGTAAGAGGACATTATAGCCGGATATCAATCAAGTAATAATAACCACAAATAACAAAATACTATTACACTTTGGTAATAGTGATTAAATAAAAGTTGTTAAGGAATGCATCAACCAATTATTAAGGTAATAAAAAACCCAGCCAATAGGCTGGGTTTTCAATATTTTATGAGCTCATTAAATCGTAAAACGATTAGCCGATGTGCGTTACGCCGCCCATGTATGGCTGAAGTACTGCTGGGATAGCAATACGGCCATCTGCTTCTTGGTTGTTCTCAAGAATCGCAACCATAGTACGACCAACAGCAAGACCAGAACCGTTTAGTGTGTGCACAAGTTCAGGTTTCTTCTCGCCTTTACGACGGAAACGAGCTTGCATACGACGAGCTTGGAAATCCCACATGTTTGAACAAGAAGAGATTTCACGGTAAGTCTCTTGTGCTGGAACCCATACTTCTAAGTCGTAAGTTTTCGCAGCGCCGAAGCCCATGTCACCAGTACATAGAACCACTTTACGGTAAGGAAGCTCGAGAAGTTGAAGTACTTTCTCAGCGTGACCTGTTAGCTCTTCAAGAGCAGCCATAGAGTCTTCTGGCTTAGTAATTTGTACTAGTTCAACTTTGTCGAATTGGTGCATACGGATAAGACCACGAGTGTCACGACCGTAAGAACCTGCTTCAGAACGGAAACATGGTGTGTGAGCTGTCATCTTAAGTGGCAGTTCAGCTTCGTCTGTAATGGTATCGCGAACCATGTTCGTTACCGGTACTTCCGCAGTAGGGATAAGTGATAGCGTCTTAAGAGGAACATCACTTACTTGCTCAGTTAGCGGGCTTGTGTGGAACAAGTCTTCGCCAAACTTAGGAAGTTGACCCGTGCCATATAGGCTATCGTGGTTCACTAGGTACGGTACGTACATTTCTGTGTAGCCGTGCTCATCAGTGTGAAGGTCTAACATGAACTGAGCAATCGCACGGTGTAGACGTGCAAATTTACCTTTCATCACGATGAAACGAGAACCTGAGATTTTTACGGCGCTAGCAAAATCAAGACCGCCAGACATTTCGCCAAGATCAACGTGATCTTTCACTTCGAAGTCGTAAGTCTTAGGTTGACCCCAACGAGAAACTTCAACGTTATCATCTTCGTCTTTACCTTCTGGCACAGACTCGTCTGGCAGGTTTGGAATAGACATAGTGATCGTTTCTAGATCAGATTGAAGCTCAGCCAATGCTGCCTTAGCTTGATCTAGTTCTGCGCCTAAGTTGCCTACTTCAGCAAGGATACGCTCAGCTTCTTCATGGTCGCCTTTTGCTTTCGCTTGACCAATGGACTTCGATCGAGAGTTACGTAACGCTTGTAGCTCTTCAGTTTTCATCTGAAGGGACTTACGCTTTTCTTCAAGTTCACGAATTGTCTCTACATCAAGGTCAAAGCCTCGACGTGCTAATTTTGCCGCTGTTTCATCCAGCTCAGCTCGAAGTAATTTAGAATCCAGCATTGCTAATCCTATGCTTTAGTTATTTGAATATTCAGTAGCTTGGCTACCGAATCACCACTAAACCCCTAAAACTGGTGCTATTTCAACCAATTTGTAACGATTTAATCTGAATTTTATGACTAGGTAAAGATATCCAAAAAAGACTACTTTTCATAGCGTTTTTGTGGGCTTTTTGCGTCCAAATCCGCCAGATAATCTAGCTTCTCGCCAATTTTGGTCTCTAAGCCTCGTTTTGTTGGGAAATAATATTGTTTCTCGCCCATTTCAGGAGGAAGATACTTTTCACCCGCCGCGTAGGCACCTGGTTCGTCGTGAGCATAACGGTATTCTTGCCCATAGCCCATGTCCTTCATCAAAGTTGTTGGTGCATTTCGCAAATGATGTGGCACTTCGTACTCAGGAAGATTATGAGCATCGGTTAACGCTTGCTTCCAAGCCGTATAAACCGCATTACTCTTTGGTGCACACGCTAAATAAACAACTGCCTGTGCAATCGCGCGTTCACCTTCCGCTGGGCCAATGCGTGTAAAGCAATCCCAAGCAGACATAGCAACCTGCATGGCACGAGGGTCAGCGTTACCAATATCTTCAGAAGCTATCGCCAATAAGCGCCTAACGATATAAAGTGGGTCACAGCCGGCTGCAATCATTCGAGCCGACCAGTACAAGGCCGCGTCAGGTTTTGAACCCCGTATCGACTTATGAACAGCGGATATTAGGTCGTACCAAATATCCCCCTTATTATCAAAGCGAGCCACTTTCTCACCTGCTACTTCAGCAAGTAACTGTAAGGTGAGCGACTTCTCGCCCTTGTCGTTGTCTTCGGCCATGTCGTACAGCAACTCAAGATAGTTGAGCGACATACGCGCATCACCGTTCACTAACTCAGCTAAGCGATCCAAAACATTGTCAGTAAAGTGAGCAGGAACGTCACCAAGGCCACGCTGCTTGTCTTCAATCGCTTGGCGTATTACCGTCGCAATATCATCGGTATTGAGAGAAGTCAGCTTGTACACTCGCGCACGAGATAACAGAGCGTTGTTTAACTCGAAGGAAGGGTTTTCGGTCGTCGCACCAATGAAGGTAACCGTACCGTCCTCAATATGAGGCAGAAAAGCATCTTGCTGACTTTTGTTAAAGCGGTGGACCTCATCCACAAACAAGATGGTTCTTCGCCCTGCTTGCTTGTTTTCACGCGCTTTTTCGATAGCGATGCGAATGTCTTTCACACCCGATGTCACGGCGGACACACGCTCCACTTCTGCATTAGCATAATTGGCGGCCACTTCTGCGAGCGTGGTTTTACCGGTACCAGGAGGCCCCCACAGAATCATCGAGTGGATATGACCCGCTTCCAGAGCTCTGCGAAGAGGTTTACCTGGACCTAATATGTGCTGCTGACCAATATACTGTTCTACAGTTTCTGGTCTCATACGAGCAGCAAGGGGACGAAAATCTTCGTCCCCTGCAAAATCTAAGCTGTAATTACTCAATTGCAATCTCTTGATTCGTTGATGGCATTAATGCCTATCGACGTACTACCAAACGATCGACTTGTTTCGATCAGTTTCTTTGGTCGTCGACCTCGACACCTTCCGGTGCCACAAAAGTAAAGCGGTCTGCTGCTGGTTTACCCAGGTTCACATTGCTGAAGGTAAACTCACCTTTTTGACCGTCTTGTTCAATCACATTAAAGCCCTGAACAATACCTTTTTCATTGATATTAATCTGGAAGTCACCCTGATTAGAGTCAACTGCCGTTGGTGTTAACGTAAATTGGTTACCCGATTGCGCGACATTGTAGTTATCCCAATCGCTTTCTTGGTTACGTGTCAGCAGTACAAAAGGCGTTTGCGATGTCGCTTGTTCTTGCCAGTAAATACTGACTTGCTCAATGAACGGGCTGTAATACCACAAACTCTGACCATCAGAGACCAATAGGTTTTCATCCGGGAAAGTGGTTTCCCAACGGAATAAGCTTGGACGTGCAATTTCAACCGTGCCTTCACCTTCCATTACAACATCACCATCAGGGCTTGTGACGACTTGTTTAAAGTCAGCGCTAAACCCTGCGTTCAATGCCAAGCGGCTACTCAACTCTTCTTTCGGAGAAGCAAACACTGAGAAGCTCATAAATAAAAGTGCGAATACTTTTTTCATTAATAGTCCTGTTAGAAGATAAGTCGGTCATATTCTCGATTTGACCGACTTAATGGGGATGAGTTCCTAGTGGAACTAATCTTTTGGTGGCGCTGGAGCCAAGACTTCTCGGTTACCGTTATGACCCGGAGCACTTACAATGCCTTGCGCCTCAAGCTGCTCCACAATTCGTGCCGCTCGGTTGTAACCGATCTTGAATCGACGTTGTACACCAGAAACTGAACCACGACGAGAATGAACAACGTGCTCGACTACTTGATCAAACAGAGGATCAACCTCTTCATCACCTTCCATCTTCTCACCTGGAAGCAAGGTTTCAGGCGTTTGCTCGCCATTGGTGATTTCATCAATGTAATTTGGCTTGCCGCGTGCTTTCCAGTTGTTTACCACTGCGTGTACATCATCATCTGACGCAAACGCACCATGAACACGGATTGTATGACTAGAACCTGGCGGTAAGTAAAGCATATCACCCATACCAAGCAGCGATTCTGCACCACCTTGGTCAAGAATGGTTCGAGAGTCAGTCTTAGTTGATACTGTAAAGGCAACACGCGTTGGAATGTTGGCTTTAATCAGACCGGTAATAACGTCAACCGATGGACGCTGAGTTGCAAGAATCAAGTGAACACCCGCCGCACGTGCTTTTTGTGCCAAACGCGCGATCAGTTCTTCAACCTTCTTACCGACCACCATGATTAGGTCGGCAAATTCATCGACGATAACCACAATGTAAGGCAGTTTCTCAAGCAATGGTGCTTCAGGGTCCATGCTGTCGCCCGGCTTCCACAGTGGATCGTGAATTGGGTGACCAGCTTCCGCAGCCATCTTGAGCTTATCGTTGTAACCTTTAATGTTACGAACGCCTAACGCTGACATCAGCTTATAACGGCGTTCCATCTCGCCAACACACCAACGAAGGGCGTTCGACGCATCTTTCATGTCGGTTACCACTTCAGACAACAGATGAGGGATGCCTTCATAAACCGATAGCTCAAGCATTTTCGGGTCGATCATGATGAAGCGAACATCTTCCGGTGATGCTTTGTAAAGCATACTCAGAATCATTACGTTCACACCTACCGACTTACCAGAACCGGTTGTACCAGCAACCAGAACGTGAGGCATTTTCGATAGATCAGCAATGACCGCTTCACCTGCGATGTCTTGCCCGAGAACCACTGTCGTCGGCGATTTCGCTTCTTGGAACTGAGGGCTAGCAACCACATCTGAGAAGAATACCGTTTGACGACTCATGTTCGGCAGCTCTAGGCCAACATAAGGTTTACCCGGAATCACCTCTACAACACGTACAGCCAATGCAGAGAGCGAACGAGCCAAGTCCATAGAAAGGCCCGAAATACGGCTCACTTTCACGCCTGGAGCCAGATCAAGTTCGAATCGAGTGATTACTGGACCAGGGAAAATATCAACCACATCGGCTTTGATCTTATAGTCCGCTAGCTTAGATTCAACAAGGCGAGCAATCGCTTCTAGTGCATCACGGTCAATAAAGGTTTCACGCTTTTCAGGGTGGAACAGCAATTCGAGCGTTGGTAATGGCTCAGCAGGTTTCGGTAAATTAACATCTTGTTGAACCAAGAACGGGTTCTGCGCCGCTGCCATATTCGCTTGTGCTTCAGAAACAATGCTTTGGAATGCGGCGACATCTTGATCTTGCTGCGAAGGTTCTTCTTCCGTTACTTCTTCCCAAGGAAGATCAACAGCTGGTTCTTGGCTTTGTGCTGTTGGCTGTTCAGGCTCTGAATGTTCTTCTTGATAAGAGAAAGATTCAAACTGCTCGTCGGTTAATGCTACGTCAGCTAACTCAGCTTCATTCTGTTCAGATTCAAGATCTGAGCCCTGTTCGTAGCTTTGCTCTTCCGCTGCATCAAACGGTGAAGATTGTGCAGAGAAATCGTTTTTCACTGCTGCTTCTGGCTCGCCCATAGGTGAAGCGTATAAAGATTCAGGTTGAACATCTTCAGCCCCGAATTCGCCATTTACTTGTGGTGAGCTCTCCATTTCTGCTTCAGCACTTTCAGGCTCAGCATTAGTAGGGCTAACTTCTGGTTGTTCGTTCTGCATGTATTGTTGGTACGCAACCTGAGACTCATGCGCGTCGACCTGATCTTGTTCCGCTAGATCATCTTCATACATAGCCGCATTTTCTAGCTGCTCTATCGTTGCATTCAACTGCTTCGATCGCTCAATACCTTGTTCTAATGGTTCTTCTGGCGCTTGGTAAACAGGCGCTGCTGGGATCGGTTGCTCTGGCTCAATTACAGCTTGAGGCTGAACCCGATGTTCCTCCTGAACAGAAACATCTTGCTTCGCAGGAGCATCGACTGGCATGTGAATATTGTAATGACGCTTCGGCGATGCAGCATTATCTGACGCATTTGTAGCCACGCCTGAAGAATCATTAGTCGCGGAAAAGCTCATCACCGGATCGAGTGGATCATGCTCTGTTGATTCTTTGTTGTCTTCTTGAGCAGGAGCATCACGGTAAGTTGACTCTTGATGACGCTCTTCGATTAAATCACGGTCTGCTGATTCTCTTAACTGAGGCTCAAGTAGCTCTTGATCTTGGCCACGAGCCTTATTAACAGCAGATGTGAAGAATTTGATGGCACATTCACCTAACCATTCCACAATTCTCAACCAAGAGATACCGGTTAAAAGCGTAAAGCCAGCACCCCAAAGGAAAAGAAGCACAAGCGTACTGCCCAGAATATTCAGCGTTGGCAGTGCAAGACTCGTTAACACGTCACCAACCACGCCACCTGACGAGAAGTACCAGATATCATCGAAGTTAATGTCTGCCAAACCACAGCTGGTCAGGATCAGCACCGTTAAGCCAAGTAAACGGGTGCCCCACAACATAAAGTCAATCTGTTCGTCTTCATTGCGCTTACGGAATAAGACCCATGCGGCAACGGTCACTAAGATAGGCAGTGGATAAGCCAGAGAGCCAAACACAAAGAAAAGCGTATCTGCTAACCATGCACCTAGATAACCACCTGCGTTTTGAATGTCACCACCCCACGCGGTTTGCGACCATGATGGATCGGCTGGGCTAAAGGTTAATAACGCAACGGCAAGTAGAATAGAGAAAAGAACACCCAGTATCAGGCTGCACTCTTTAAGGCGTTGAGAACCATTCAAACGAGAAGACTGGGGCTCTTCACTCGTTTTAATGATTGTTTCTACTTTATTACTGCTCTGCTTGAACATAAACCAACTTAATAATTAAACGGGATAAAAACATAGCGAGCGGTACAGGCCGCCCGTTTCAATGAAACTACTGTTGATTTAACCATATCAAACCAAAAAACCCAATTCCAGAAAGCAAGAAAGCGGAACAAATGTCCGCTTTCTTTCATTTCACCAATTATGACTAACGAGTTTTAATCACAAGTTGATTGGTTTGTTTCACTTCTTCCATTACCACGTAAGTTCGAGTGTCGTTTACGCCCGGTAGACGAAGTAACGTATCACCAAGTAGCTTACGGTAAGCACCCATATCAGATACACGTGTTTTTAGAAGATAGTCAAAGTCACCCGACACTAAATGACACTCTTGGATGTCATCCAGTTTCTGTACAGCGGTGTTGAATTGTTCGAACACATCTGGCGCACCACGGTTCAAAGTAATTTCAACAAACACCAAAAGTGAAGCATCAAGGTACTGGGGGTTCAGCAACGCTGTGTACCCAGTAATGTAACCTTGACGCTCTAAACGACGAACACGTTCAAGACACGGAGTCGGAGAAAGTCCTACTCGTTTTGAGAGTTCAACGTTCGAGATACGACCGTCTTTTTGCAACTCATTAAGAATGTTGCGGTCAATACGATCTAGTTCCTTGGACGGCTTCTTATAATTGTCTGCCATTTTTTATTCCACCTTATTACTTCCTTGCAAAAAAATATACTACAACTTTTTAATATTCAGTATCAAATTTTATCTGAACATAACTATACTAGATGTTAATTCGACAGAATTACCCTACACATAGATAAAACAACCAAAATAAAATGAGGAGTCAGGATGATCATTGGCGTACCTAAGGAAATCAAAAACCACGAATACCGCGTTGGTATGACCCCAGCTAGCGTGAGAGAACTAATCTCACACGACCACCAAGTTTTTGTTGAAACCAATGCCGGTACTGGTATCGGTTTTTCAGACGATGATTACATCGCTGTAGGCGCATCCATTCTTCCTACTGCTGCTGACGTTTTCGCGAAAGCAGAGATGATTGTAAAGGTTAAAGAACCTCAAGCTGTCGAGCGAGCTATGCTTCGCGAAGGGCAAATATTATTTACTTATTTACACCTTGCACCAGATTTTCCACAAACTGAAGAGCTTATCAAGAGCAAAGCTGTCTGCGTAGCCTATGAGACTGTAACAGATAATATGGGTCGCTTGCCACTATTAGCACCAATGTCTGAAGTAGCTGGTCGTATGTCTATTCAAGCAGGTGCACAAACTTTAGAGAAATCTAACGGTGGTTGTGGTCTTCTTCTAGGCGGCGTTCCAGGTGTTGAACCAGCAAAAGTTGTTGTTGTTGGCGGCGGTGTTGTAGGTGCTAACGCAGCACGTATGGCTGTTGGCCTTCGCGCTGATGTTACAATCCTTGACCGTAACGTAGATACACTTCGTCGTCTTGATGAAGAATTCCAAGGTCGCGCAAAAGTGGTTTATTCTACTGAAGACGCTATCGAGAAGCATGTTCTAGAAGCAGACCTAGTGATTGGTGCAGTACTGATCCCTGGTGCAGCAGCGCCTAAACTGGTTACAAAAGAGCACATCGCTAAGATGAAACCAGGTTCAGCAGTTGTTGACGTTGCAATCGACCAAGGTGGTTGTTTCGAAACTTCTCACGCGACAACTCACGCAGAACCAACTTACATCGTTGATGACGTAGTTCACTACTGTGTTGCAAACATGCCTGGTGCTGTTGCTCGTACTTCAACTTACGCACTAAACAATGCAACACTTCCTTACATTGTTAAGCTAGCGAACAAAGGTTACCGCGAAGCACTTCTATCAGACAAAGGCTTCCTAGAAGGTCTTAACGTGATTCACGGTAAAGTGACTTGTAAAGAAGTTGCAGAGAGCTTTGACCTAGAATACGTAGATCCAGCTGAAGCTATCGCGATGTTCAACTAATGATGTCCTGACTCACTGAGCGTCAAATTTTCTCGTTGAGGCGCTCAATTGAATCATACATATAAAAAAGCCAGTCCGATTATGTCGAACTGGCTTTTTTGTCTTTGTAACACTCATTTTCGAAAGCTGTGAGAAGCACACTTTCTAGTAGCCGCACCGTTTATCGATCGCTCTTAACACCATGAATCAACAGGTTTCTGGGTGTGACGCTACGTTCACAAAACTCTTCTATGGTTGCTTTATAGCCTTGTTCTTTTAAGTAAATCGCTCGGTCCAATGCTAGCCATATCTCTAATGGGCGCCTAAAAACCTGCTGAACCAGGCTTAACTTTTCCATATCCCAGAAAAGTGCTTCGCCTTGCACTAGATAAGAGTCAAAATCGATATTAGAACCAAGAGGCAACTCTTTCACTTTAGAAGCCCAACGACAGAACGATTCAAACCCTTCGGCTAGCTCTGATTTTTTGATACTCGGCACAGGAATGTATTCATCCATTCCCATTTCAACCTTAAGTAACTGGCTGAAGCCTAGGCGATAACTCATCTCCAATTGACGATGACGCTTAACCCTCTCACCACCAGTGACAGTTTCTTGCAGTGGGATTCTCAAATCGCTTTTACTCAGTGTCAACGCTGAGCTTTTCACGACAGAAGACATCGCTTGATACGCTTCATCTCGAATAAGATGATAACAACAAGGGGAAATAGTGACCGCTGGTAGCCTATGTGACACTGACTTTTTAACTAACTCAACATGAAGATCGCCACAAGCATGAAGGGCAACTGCATGTTGGTCTGAGTTAAACACGTTATCAGCACTTTCAGAAAAAGCATCACCTTGAACAAAGTTCATCTCTAACTTCTGGTCATCAGCAATCTTTTGTCCACTTTCGCACAACGATTGCTGCCATTCAAAACTAGTAACTTTTTGATCAGATTGTTGAGATAAGATTCGACCAAGAAAGCCTTTACCAGAACACCACTCGAGCCACTCTTTGCCATAGTGATGCTTTAATACAGCCTCGCCCATCGCGACAATTTGTTTCAGCTTTCGGCCGGGAATACCATCAGCAGTACCACGTGGGAGGTCTAAACCAAACAAAGCAGTGTTATCGAACTGGATGTTTTGGGTAGCAGTATCTAATTCAGGTAGGAAGCGAGTCAGTTCTTCGACCAAAAGCTGAGGCTGCTCTTTTAAAGTTTGAATGCTTTCATTATCTAAGCTTTCTAACCAATCAACGAGTGGACGATTGACCTCTTTCCACGGCTGCTGTTTAGTTTGGCATAGGTGAAAAGGCTCTGAACGCCAGTAAATCTGGTGCTCTAGCAAAAATGAATCGAGTATTTTAAATCGTGAATGCATGCTTCCCCCTATGATGCGTGGATTGTAGGGGTAACAGGCGTAAATGAAAAGGTGCGAGACAAAGAGAACTTAGAAGTGAAAGTTAAAAAGCTGATAGAAAAACGGCCTGTCACTACAGGCCGATTAATAATCTTGTTTTTCGAGATAGAATTAACGAACAGGCAGCTCGATATCTTTAAACATTTCTTCAATTTCCTCGTTAGATTTCAAAGAGATAGCTTGCTCCACCACTGGGCGAGTTAAGTGAGGTGCAAAGCGTTCCATGAAATCAAACATGTAAGAACGCAGGAACGTACCTTTCCTAAAGCCAATGCTGGTTGTGCTAGCGCCAAATAGATGACTCGCGTCAATCGCAACCAAATCGGTATCTTGCTCGTGGTCAATCGCCATACTTGCGATGACACCCACACCAATGCCCATACGAACATAGGTTTTGATGACGTCTGCATCGGTTGCGGTAAACACAACGCGCGGTGTTAGACCAACTTTGTTGAACGCTGTATCAAGCTCAGAACGACCAGTGAAACCAAATACATAGGTCACTAGAGAATAAGCCGCAAGATCTTCAATCGTGATCTTACGCTTCTGTGCCAGAGGGTGATCTTTGGTCACGACGATCGAACGGTTCCAGTGGTAACAAGGCAGCATAATTGCGTCTTGGTAAAGGTGCAGCGCTTCCGTGGCAATCGCAAAATTCGCGGTACCCTTAGCAACTGCTTCTGACATTTGGCTTGGTGTGCCTTGGTGCATGTGAAGCGATACCTTAGGGTAGCGCGCCGTGAAACCTTTAATCACATTTGGCAATGCATAACGAGCTTGAGTATGGGTCGTTGAGATATTCAATGTGCCCTTCTCAGGATGAGTGTGCTCACCCGCTACCGCTTTAATACTCTCGACACGCGCCAAGATCTCTTGGGAGATACGAATGATTTCCTCACCAGCTTGGGTAACCTGTGTTAAATGCTTACCACTACGCTCGAAAATCTGAATACCTAGCTCGTCTTCAAGTAATCTAACTTGCTTACTAATACCAGGCTGAGATGTATACAAACTCTCTGCTGTAGCTGAAACATTTAGGTTATGGTTCACAACCTCAACAATGTACTTCAGTTGCTGTAACTTCATATCTAACCTCGTAATCCTTTACTCATTTCTGTGCTAACTTATTTGAAAAGAGAGCGTTATAGTCTCGTGTAATATAATTAATAGTTATAACGCTTCAAACACAAAAATGACAGAAAAATTGAGTTTTTCTAGCTTAACAAACAAAAACATCACTAACGCTTTGCAACCCAACCCTCATTCTCATACATTAGTGGGTAAGTTTTGATTGCCGATTTCGCTCAACAAGAGATAATTAGAAATTGCAATTTACGAGTGCCGATACACAATGGAATCGTGTATCCTCTCAGGTTAGCTATAGAAAATAATAAGCAGACTCAAACATATGAATATTGGTTTAATAATCGCCTTAGTAGCCGTTCTTTTGGTGTTAGTTTTAGGCTACAACATCATGCTTCAATATAAAGTTAAGGTAGAAACAGCAAAGAAACAGGAAGCTTCTCGTTATCTAACCATTATTGACGGTACAGAAGAACTAATTGGCAACGCTCATCACATGCCTTTTAGCCAAGATCTTCTTGTGTGCTTAAACAATCGAATTCTTGATGCATTAGAAAATATGCATCAACTCGATCCAAAAAATAAGCAGCTAGCCCAACGCATTGAAAGCGTAAAACAACAGATTACTCAGCTCAAAGAGAACTACAAAGGTGGTGAGAGCACAGTTTTCCGCGTACCAAGTAGTGACAAGCAAGCAATCATGATGCTAAAGCTCGTTAAGCGCCTACGTGATACAGTCCGTAACGAGCACAATAAGGGTCGCTTCGAGACTCAAGCTTATGTGGTTGAAAACGCTCGCCTAGAGACAATTCAAATTCGAATAAACATTGAGAACGTAATCAAGCGTGCCAATGATTCAATTTCGCGAGGCCAACCTGGTACCGCAATCCAGCTACTTCGTAAAGGTATTGACGCATTGGCGACCAAGAATGATGCTTACTCGACAAAAGCGAAAGAGAAGCTTCAGCAGATGCTGAATGACCTTGACCAAAAACGCCAAGATAAAAACGCACACGATTTACAACAGATCGAATCAAAAGAGCGCGAAGACGACATGGACGCGCTATTCGGTCAGAAGAAAAAGTGGTAAATGCTACTTAATTCAAACTATTGAGAAGGCCACCTTTAGATATCTAAGGTGGCCTTTTTTATCGCTGACGAATTTCCTTTCTCGATATAGGGAGATCTTATTAGCTGTGATAAACTCCCGCATTATCAACAAACCAGCTCCGACCATGTATCAAGAACTACTCGCTCCAATCCACTCTTTTCTAAAAGCTGAAACGCCAGATTCATGGATCAATGAAGCCAAAAAGCCTGAAAACCTACACATTATTTTGCGCGATCACATGCTGTGTGAACTTAAAGCAGCGCAAAGCGCATTATTCCTTATCCGTAAATACGCGGTAGATAAAGAAAGTGCTAAGCAATTGAATGAATGGATACTGCCATACGAGCAATTTGCCTACCGTCGCATTGGTGATTTAGAGTCACTTCGCGGCAAGAGCAATGTATCAAAGCAAATCACAGCGAAAGAAGGCTGTAACTACGGCGCTGACCTTATCGATAAGATGGTTCTACTGATCAAAGAAGAACTGCACCACTTCTATCAAGTGATGGAATTGATGGAAAAGAAAGGCGTGATCTATCAGCCAATCGAAGCAGGACGTTACGCTAAAGGCTTGATCAAACAAGTTAAAACTTACGAGCCCGATGCATTGGTTGATAAGCTTATCATCGGTGCCTTCATTGAAGCGCGCTCTTGTGAACGCTTCGCTAAATTAGCTCCTTTCTTGGAAGAAGACATGGAGAAGTTTTACGTGTCTCTGCTTCGCTCAGAAGCGCGTCACTACCAAGATTACCTTGAGTTAGCAGAGCAGATCGCAGGCAAAGATATTTCAGAGCGTATTGCACATTTTGCTCAAGTAGAAGCTGACCTGATCACTTCAGACGACAGCGACTTTAAATTCCATAGTGGTGCACCGGTTTAAACCGAAAAGTAGATATCACCCGCTCCAAAAAAGGCCAGTAATTTGCTGGCCTTCTTAATTTATATCGAGCTAGCTATAAGATAGAGTTAAGCTAGTGTGCCATTGATTTTAGCAAGCACAGCTGCTGGGTCTACAGCTTGAGTAATTGGGCGACCAATAACTAAGTAGTCAGAACCTGACTCAATCGCTTTAGAAGGCGTCATGATGCGCTTCTGGTCACCAACATCGGCACCTACAGGGCGAATACCCGGCGTCACCAGTTTGAACTCCTGGCCAAGAGCACCTTTCAACAATGAAGCCTCTTGTGCTGAACACACCACACCGTCAAGACCTGAGTTTTTAGTTAAAGAAGCCAAACGCATTACTTGCTGCTGTGGCTCAAGGTCTAAACCGATGCTAGCCAAGTCCGATTGCTCCATGCTCGTCAGTACTGTTACACCGATCAGTAATGGGCGATCTTTACCATAAGGTTCCAAAATTTCGCGTGACGCCGTCATCATGCGCTCGCCACCAGTTGCATGAACGTTCACCATCCATACGCCCAGCTCAGCAGCTGCACGTACTGCTTTTGAACATGTGTTAGGGATATCGTGGAATTTAAGATCCAAGAATACTGAGAAGCCACGTTTATGTAATTCGCGAACAAATTCAGGACCAAACAGGGTAAACATCTCTTTACCTACTTTTAGGCGGCAAGATGCTGGATCAATACGGTCAACAAAGGCTAACGCATCCGCTTGGTTGTCATAATCCAAAGCTACAATGATTTTTTGGTCGTTCATTTGATCTCCTAACGCAGTTAACTTTCTTAAAAAATATTTCCCACCTATGCAGGTGATATATAACAGTCATAAAAATGCAGCCCGAAAGCTGCAATTAATAATTTGGTCTTAAATGACCACAAATCTATTCACCATCTAGGCCACGAATAGGCTTGATCGTCCCCCAACCTTTACATGAAGGGCAGTGCCAATACATTGAGTGTGTTGAGAAGCCACACTGACGACAACGGTAATGAGGCTTAACCTTAATCTGCTCACCAACCATAGATTGAAGCGTCGTTAAGCTTTCTTTTGCTCGGCCTTCTTCTGCTTCTGCTAGGTGGTAATCAATCAATCGATAGAAACCTTTCATGGTTGGGTTTTTCACGAGTTGCTTAGTCAGTAACTCTTGAGCAGAACCAATATCTTCATGATGAGCGACTAACTGAGCCAGCATCAATTCAGCCGACACACCAGCTTTCTTCTGGATACAAGCTTTAAGGAATTCGACCAGCTGAGCTTCGTGCCCAAGTTTGTGATAGCACTCAGAAAGGGTCGGTAACACCTCACTGATAAAATCAATATCTTGCTCAAGAACAGCCTCAAGACAATCAATCGTCTTTTGGTAATCTTCATTCGCTAAATGGAATTTACCCAAAGCGATGCTGGCACGCACACACTTAGGGTCCTCAGATAACGCTTTCTTAAAATGCGCTAATGCTTTAGAGCGATTACCATCGGCTTGTTCTTGCATCGCAAGTTCACACCAAAAATGCGCAACCGTAGCACGCATCTTCATTTTCTTCTTACCCAGCTTTACTAGGATATTTCCGTAATGTATTGCTTTGTTCCACTCTCGAGTTTGCTGATAAATCGCAACTAACTGCTGCAGAGCAGCTTCTTTGTGATCAGGTTCATCAACCAGCTGTTCAAAGATTTTTTCAGCACGATCAAGAAAGCCAGAGACCATATAGTCTTTCGCTAACTGTTGCAGTGCGAGGTTTTTCTGGTCGAGAGTAAGCCCTGAACGGGAGATGAGGTTTTGGTGAATGCGAATAGCACGGTCGACTTCGCCTCTTGAACGGAACAGATTGCCCAAGGCCAAGTGAGTATCTATGGTTTCATTGTCTACTTGAAGCAGCTCTATGAAGTGATCAACCGCTTTGTCAGATTGGTCTGACAGTAATAGGTTCAAACCCGTCACGTATTGACGGGAGATCTGGTGTGATTGCTTTTGTTTTTCTTGCTGAGCATTACGATTACCCATATACCAACCATAAGCGGCTGCAATCGGCAAAAGTAAGAACAGTAACTCTAACATCAAATATAGCCTTTAAGCTTTAGTATCAGCAGCGACCTGCTTTAATTGCTTATTGAGTTGCTTCTTCAAGCGATGAATTTTCAGCTGAGATCGCATGTGCATGTTACCAAAGACTAACCAAGCAAGAGCAAAGCCAGAAATGAAGACAATACCTAATAGGCTGGAGAGGTGGAAATCACCTTGTGCTAGCAGGTAATTAAAATTCACGATAGTTTGGTTTTGAGAGCCTAAAGCCAGTGCAATTAGGAAAAGTGCGATAACGGCGACTATTTTTATAATTTTCATAGTTCATCACTCATTGGTTGGTTAGCTGTACGATTATGCAGGAAAATTACTAATCAGACCACCATATTATGGTCATAAAAAAGCGGCATACATTATAGTACGCCGCTTTTCATAATTCCGATAAGTAGACTACATTCCTGTGTTTACTCGTTCACGTAGCTCTTTGCCTGGTTTGAAGTGAGGAACGTATTTACCTTCTAACTCTACCTTGTCACCAGTCTTTGGGTTACGTCCAACACGAGGCTCACGATAATGCAGAGAAAAGCTGCCAAAACCGCGAATTTCGATTCGATCACCACTTTCTAGTGTTGAAGCCATATGCTCTAAAATATCTTTTACAGCGTCTTCAATTTCTTTTGCAGAAAGATGCGTTTGCTCAGCGCACAGTCTTTCAATCAATTCAGACTTAGTCATAGTTACCCTCGTTTGTTTTCTTTTTAGAAATTATAGACCTATCGGAAAAATAAGCAAAAAAAAAGGAACCTTACGGCTCCTTTCTTGGCTATATAGCTATAATTCTCTTAACGAGAAGCTATTATTCGCCTTTAGCAGCTTTGAATGCGTCTGCCATTGCGTTACCGAACGCGCCTTCTTCAGACTTGTTCAGTGAAGCCATTGCTTCTTGCTCATCAGCTTCATCTTTAGCTTTGATAGATAGGTTGATTACGCGGTTCTTGCGGTCTACACCTGTGAACTTCGCTTCAACGCTGTCGCCAACGCTTAGGATTAGAGATGCATCTTCGATACGGTCGCGAGAAACTTCAGAAGCGCGGATGTAACCTTCAACGCCTTCGATTAGCTCGATAGTAGCGCCTTTCGCGTCAACTGCAGTAACAGTACCGTTTACAAGAACACCTTTCTTGTTGTCAGCAACGTATGCGTTGAACGGGTCGTTTTCCATTTGCTTAACGCCAAGAGAAATACGCTCACGCTCTGCATCTACTGCGAGAACAACAGCAGAGATTTCGTCGCCTTTCTTGTATTCACGTACAGCTTCTTCGCCTGCAGCGTTCCAAGAAATGTCAGATAGGTGTACTAGACCGTCGATACCGCCTTCTAGACCGATGAAGATACCAAAGTCAGTGATAGACTTGATCTTACCAGTAACTTTGTCGCCCTTAGCTTGCATTTCTGCAAATGACTGCCATGGGTTAGCTTTACACTGTTTCAGACCTAGAGAGATACGACGACGTTCTTCGTCGATATCAAGAACCATAACCTCAACTTCGTCGCCAACATTAACAACTTTAGAAGGGTGGATGTTCTTGTTAGTCCAATCCATTTCAGAAACGTGTACTAGACCTTCAACGCCTTCTTCGATTTCAACGAAGCAGCCGTAGTCAGTTAGGTTAGTAACACGACCAGAAAGCTTGTGACCTTCTGGGTAACGCTTAGCGATTGCTACCCATGGATCTTCGCCTAGTTGCTTAAGACCTAGTGAAACACGAGTGCGCTCACGATCGAACTTAAGAACTTTAACTAGGATTTCGTCACCAACGTTAACGATCTCTGATGGGTGCTTAACGCGCTTCCAAGCCATATCTGTGATATGTAGAAGACCGTCAACACCGCCAAGGTCAACGAATGCACCGTAGTCAGTAAGGTTCTTAACGATACCTTTAACTTCAGTACCTTCTTGTAGAGTCTCAAGAAGTTCATCACGCTCAACACTGTTTTCAGATTCGATAACAGCACGACGAGAAACAACAACGTTGTTACGCTTCTGGTCTAGCTTGATTACTTTGAACTCTAGCTCTTTGTTTTCTAGGTGAGCAGTGTCACGGATAGGACGTACGTCTACTAGAGAACCTGGAAGGAAAGCACGGATACCGTTTAGTTCAACAGTGAAACCGCCTTTAACTTTACCGTTGATGATACCAACAACAGTTTCAGCTTCTTCGCAAGCTTTCTCAAGAACGATCCAAGCTTCGTGACGCTTAGCTTTCTCACGAGAAAGTTGAGTCTCACCGAAACCATCTTCAACAGCGTCTAGAGCTACGTCTACTTCAGCGCCAACTTCAACTTCAAGTTCGCCTGCAGCGTTCTTGAACTGTTCAGCAGGGATAGCAGATTCAGACTTAAGACCAGCGTCAACAAGAACGAAACCGTTCTCGATAGCTACTACAGTACCTTTAACGATGCTGCCTTGTTGGAATTCTGTTTCGTTTAGAAACTCTTCAAAGAGTTGAGCAAAAGATTCAGTCATTATTTAATCTTCAATAATTAAACGTCCATGGGTATCCTACCGCATGGGGTTGATAAATTCGCCGGTCATCATCCTTGCGACCAACGTTCTTGCCAGCCGGGCAGAATTACCCAGCTAGTTTCGATTCAATATAGTGTAGTGCTTTTTCTACTACCTGCTCAATATTCATTGAGGTGGAATCAAGCACGAGAGCATCCTCTGCAGGGCGAAGTGGTGCCACTGGGCGATTACGATCTCGGTCGTCTCGCTCTTGGATCTCGCTCAAAAGGTCGTCAAATTTAACATCTAACCCCTTCTGTTGCAACTGTTTAAGGCGGCGAGTCGCACGCTCTTCTGCACTTGCATCTAAAAATATTTTTGCTTCTGCTTCAGGGAAGACAACGGTTCCCATATCGCGACCATCAGCCACTAAACCTGGCGCTGCGCTAAATGCGCGCTGACGACGAAGTAGTGCTTCACGTACGCGAGGTAATGCAGCAACTTTTGAAGCCGCCATGCCGGTCTCTTCTTTACGAAGTTCACCCGACACATCTTCACCTTCTAGGATAACCTTCACAAGGTCGCCTTCAGCAATAAACTGAACGTCTAAGTGAGTTGCAAGAGGAACTAAAGCGTCTTCCGATTCAGTATCTACACCGTGATGAATTGCTGCTAAAGCCAATACGCGATAGATCGCACCTGAATCTAGAAGATGAAAGCCTAGCTTATCTGCTAGTAACATACACAGGGTACCTTTACCTGCACCACTTGGTCCATCAACCGTAATCACTGGGCTTTGAGAAGGCATCTTTTACTCCACGTTTAGTCGTAAGTTTTATTCTGTACTAGCGAGTCGCCACCACTTTATAGGCGGCATATTATAGATAAAAATTAGAAGTCGAGCGAGGTAAATCTCAGATAATTCCAAGATGATAATGCATTCGACAATGCAACTGGCCTAATATCAATCACCTGATACTAATATGGCTTTCTACTGGCAGTAAATCGGCACAAAAAAGCCTCGAACAAGCGAGGCTAAGTATATTTATTGCTTCAAACGAGCCTAACCGATGATAGCGCGCACCGCTTCCAAATCTTCTGGAGTATCAACCCCCGCAGCGGGCGCTTCAACAGCAACATCTACGTGAATCTTCTCACCGTACCAAAGTACGCGAAGTTGCTCTAGGCACTCAATACGCTCTAGGGTACTTGGTTCCCAGTTGATGTAGGTATTGATGAAACCCGCTCGGTAAGCGTAAATACCAACATGACGAAGCAACGGAGATTCTGCAGCAGTACCGTTATTAGCGTAAGCGTCACGATCCCAAGGAATCGTTGCACGGCTAAAGTACAGCGCATAACCGTCTTTATCCGTTACTACTTTTACAGCATTGGGGTTAAACACCTCATCAACGTGCGAGATTTCTACCCCGAGTGTAGCCATCGGCGCAGTGCTGTTTGCTAGGTTATTCGCTACCTGATTAATAATCGCAGGTGGAATAAGTGGCTCATCCCCTTGTACGTTCACAATAATGTGGTCGTCAGGGATGTTCATCACTTCAATCACTTCAGCTAGGCGTTCAGTACCAGACTCGTGATTCGGTGACGTCATACACACAGTTGCACCAAATGCTTTCGCAGCCTTTTCAACGCGAGCATCATCGGTTGCGATAATAACGTTATCAGCCCCCGCTTTCATTGACTGTTCGTATACCCATTGAATCATCGGCTTGCCGCCAATGTCAGCCAAAGGCTTACCTGGCAAACGGCTCGATTGGTATCTTGCTGGTATAACTACCGTGTAAGACATTACTTGCCCTCGTCCATTGAAAGAGTACGAGCTTCAGGTTCAAGAAGAACAGGAATACCCTCTTTAATTGGGTAAGCTAGGCGATCGATTTTACAAACAAGCTCTTGCTTATCCTTGTCAAAAGTTAGTTTACCTTTACATACAGGGCAAGCAACGATCTCAAGCAGACGGTGATCCATAGTATTCCATAACCTCTTTTATTCTTTTTAAAATTTGCTGTTGCGCTTCTTCATCGAACTGCGCAGAAACTGGAAGATACCACCAGTTGTCTTGAGCATATTCTTCACATTTTACAGCGTCTTTTTCTGTCATAATCATATTCATACCTTTCTTTGCTAAGGCATGAAGTTCATCTTTATCAAAATCCTGATGATCGGCGAAGCCTTGTGTGTAAACCACATCACCATCAAGATCGTCTAATGTTTTGAAAAAGCGTGGCGGGTGTCCTATTCCAGCAAAAGCCACCAGCTTTGGTAATTCTGAAACTGGCTTTTTCTGACCAGTCTTTAGATTAACGGCTTCACTCGGTGCCAAAGACATTGAAAACTCTCGCCCTTGTGCCTTTCCGCCATTGTTAATCAAGAAATCTACGTCAGCCAAACGCGATACAGGCTCTCGCAACGGGCCTAATGGAATCAGACTCTGGTTACCAAAACGCCTTACACCGTCGATAACTGAGACTTCAATATCACGCTCAAGCGCATAATGCTGCAGGCCGTCATCAGTAATGATGACATTCACGCCTTGATTCAATAAAGCCTTTACCGCATTCGCTCTTACTGGGTCAACCGCTACTGGTGCACCCGTTCGCTTCCGAATCAAGCGGGGTTCATCACCCGAGTGTTCAGCGGGCGTGTTCTCGTCCAAAACCAGAGGGGAACTCGGTGCTTTTGCACCGTAGCCACGAGAGACCACACCAGGCCTAAAACCATTGGCTTGAAGCATCTCTACCAACCAAATCACAACGGGGGTTTTACCGTTGCCACCAGCGGTAATGTTACCAACAACAATTACAGGTAGAGGTGGTCGATAGGTTTCTTTCTTTCCAGATAGATAAGCATCACGACGCTGCCCACTGATCATTTTGAACAGCAGACTCAATGGCCACAATAGCGGCCAAAGCAGGTATTTTAACGGGTGATTGTTAAACCAAATCTTTTCGATCACAACAAAGACCCAATCCTATCCGCTGAACTGAATTCGATGCAGTTGAGCATAGGCGCCGTCCTGAGCAATTAGCTCTACGTGAGGGCCTCTTTCCACAATCTGACCATCATCAACCACCAAGATTTCATCAGCTTGTTCGATCGTCGACAATCGGTGAGCAATAACTAGTACCGTTTTGTCTTTTTGTAGCTCTTCTAGTGCAGATTGAATCGCTCTTTCTGACTCAGTATCCAGCGCAGACGTCGCCTCATCAAGAATCAGAACTGGCGCATCTCTCAATAGTGCTCGTGCGATAGCAATACGTTGTCTTTGACCGCCAGACAAACTTGCACCGTTTTCACCGACTACAGTATCAATACCATTTTCCATGCCTTCAATGAATTCACTCGCATGGGCAAGCTTAGCGGCATGTTCGATCTGTTCTCGGGAGTACTTATCTTTCGCAGCATAAGCGATATTGTTCGCAACGGTGTCATTGAATAGGTGTACGTTTTGAGAAACCAGAGCAAAGTGCTCACGCAGGTTTTTCAGTTCGTAATCACGAATATCATGACCATCCAGTTCAATAGAACCAGAGTCTACGTCATAGAAACGAGTAAATAGGTTAGCAATAGTACTCTTACCTGAGCCCGAACGCCCAACAAGCGCAACCGTCTTACCTTTAGGTATATTAAAGCATACATTATCCAATGCAGGCTTCTCAGCGCCTTCGTAAGTAAAGGTCACGTCTTTTACCGCAACATCACCACCTACTGTTTCTGGCTTCAATGTACCTTTGTTCTGCTCAGTATCTAAGTCCATCAAGCCAAACAGTGTCGTACTTGCAGCCATACCACGTTGGAATTCAGAGGTAACGTTGGTCAGTGACTTTAGAGGGCGCATCAGACCAAACATTGCGGAGAATACTACCGTAAACGTACCCGGAGTTAACTCAGCTTTAATTGAATCGACACTAGCAAGAAAAAGAACAACCACAATAGCAACCGATGCGATCATCTGAATGATCGGGTTTGCTGCAGCTTGAGCAGTGATCAACTTCATGCTCTGTTGACGCATCTGGTTACTTACTTTATCAAAGCGATGTTTTTCTAAATCCTGACCGCCGTAAGTAAGCACCACTTTGTGCCCTTTCAGCATTTGTTCTGCTGAAGAAGCAACGTGACCCATGCTGGTTTGCATGTTCTTAGAAATCTTTCTGAATCGCTTCGATACTATGCTGATTGCCCAAGCTACCAGTGGAGCAACCGCAAATAGAACCAAAGACAACTGCCAGCTGTTCCAGAACATCAAGGTTAGCAAGCCAATGATGCTCGCGCCTTCACGAACAATACTTACCAGTGCTTTACTGGTTGCTGCAGAAACTTGCTCTGAATCGTAGGTGATTCGTGACAGCAGCGCACCCGTCTGCTCTTTATCAAAGAAAGAGACAGGCATGTGCATAAAGTGACTGAATATTTTACGGCGGATTTCCATCACCACATTGCCAGAAACCCAGCTCAAGCAATAGGTAGATACGAAACCGCTGACGCCACGAATGAACATCATGGCAAAGATAATAAGAGGAAGTGTGCGTAGGAAATCAGATTCTGCACTACCAAAGCCTTCATCAAGTAGTGGCTTTAACAAAGAAATCATGTAGGTATCAGAGACGGCATTTATAATAAGCGCAATAACCGCAACACCAAGGCCAGCCTTATATAGTCGAATATAAGTCCAAAGTCGTTTAAATGTGACCCAGGTAGTTTCATCTTTTTGTGTTGACATAAAATCGCTTAATTTTCTCACAATAATCTATCTATTCTACTCCCTTACGAAGCATCTGCCTATACCACTGCCGTCCTTGTTCCTCTCTAATCGTATGATAATGCCAACCTTCTTGGTCAATAGTGATGGTTATTTGTCCACTTCCACCCGTATCAAGCCAAGCACTTCCACTTTGTAGGTAACGTTGAATGACCGACTCACTTGGCATCCCCCATTGATTACCTTTTGCCAACGAAGCAATTGCTAACTTTGGTGAAACGGCTTCTATCAAAGGTGTAATAGATGAAGTGTCACTGCCATGATGAGGTACTAGCATGACATCGCTTTTTAGCCGTTCGCCTTCCCGAGCAAGTAACCACTCACTGACAAGTTCAATATCACCCGTGAGCAACAACGAAAAGCCCGAACCTAGTTCAACAACCCTTATTACACAAGAGTGTGGGTTATACGCTCTATTCACTATTTGTGGCGGCCATAACACCTCGAACTGCACGCTCTGCCATTCCCATACCTCACCTAGCGTGCATGCTTGCATGACTGAGCTCATTTGGTGATTCAAACTTTGGCTAGCTCTGATCCATTCAGGTTGATAACTCTCAAGCAGCGCAGAGTAACCACCAGCGTGATCAGAATCGAAATGGCTAATTATCACTCCTTGAATTTCATCAATACCTCTTTGAGATAAAGTAGGAACCAATAGTGACTCGACCATCGATCCTCCCGGCCACGCGTTGCCTAAATCGTACACCACCACGTGGTTGTTCTTTTCAAAGATGAGAGACAGGCCATGCCCTACGTCCAAGACATCAATAGTTAACTGGTCCTGTTTAACTTTGCCAAACTCCCACCACAACAGGAATACAGAAATGATGACAGCAGCTGCCCCATGTTTGAGGTATCGAGCAATAAAACCGAAGAATAAGATAAGAAAAACGAGCAACACGGTTACGTGATGATCCACCTGAATCCAAAACTGTTCAGAAAAAGGCAAGCTAAACACCAATGGTTCAAGTGACAAATCAACCAGTTTCCATAACTGAGCAGAGAAACGAGCCATTGAGGCGCTGCTCCCAAATAAAGACTCAGCCACTAAACTTAGAAACATCGACAAAAACAGCAAAGGTATCGTCACCATTGATACCCAAGGCATTAGCAGCAAATTGTAGCCGACCGAGATCAAGCTAACGCCTTTGAAAAACAACATCGAAAACGGAGCAATTAACAAGGTCAGCATGACCTGTATTTTGATGAGTTTAAGCACTCGTTCAATAAAGGTAGGCTGTGAAGAAGAGGGATTACTATTGAATGCAATGTAGAGAACCGCACCCAATGCACCAAAAGATAACCAGAAACTACTGGATAACGCAGAAAAAGGCCAAATAACGAGAACGATACACAAGCTGATTAAAACATAGCGTGCCACGCTGATACTTTGTCCACGCCACAGAAAGTAACCCGCCACAATACACATCACTAGCGCTCTCAGGGTCGGCAGGGTAAACCCAGCAAACCAGCTATAGAAATAAGCGAAGCCTAAACCAAATAGTGTCGGAAACCATAACAGCTGATGAGACAACAAACGCGCCAACTTCCCTACCTGATAACCGATACCAAATGCAATACCAATGTGAAGCCCTGAAATCGCCATCAAATGAATCAAGCCGCTGCTTTTTAACAGCTCCCATCGCTGAGGAGGAATAAGCTCTCGGTAGCCGAAACTCAAAGCGACAATTAGGTCGTTATTTTTTAGCTGGCTAAGATTATCAAGACTGCGATCGAACCACCTCGCACGTAGATGGCTGCTAGAGTGGATTCTATATTTAGTATCCGTTCTATATTTCGCATTTGCCGTAACCCCAGTGCTAAACACGTACATTTCTAAATCAAAACCCGCTTCATTAAGCTTCCCAAAAACAGGCTTGAGACTTACCGACAAATATACTTCATCACCCAAAGTTAGCTTGAAAGGCGTAAACAATCGCAATTTTATCAATTGAGGAAAGATTAATTTTTCACCGTCAATTGATCTAACTACTACTACGCTTTCAAAACCATGGCTATTTTTACTAAAAAGACTAACTACTGAGGCATTTATGGTAGTATTCTGCCCTGATTGAAATAAGCGACTTGTTTGGATTTCAATCGCATTCCCTAGGCATACAACGAGTATCAACGCAGTAGCTAGACCTCTTGTAAGCCGGAAAACGCTATACTTTATTGATACAATAAGTAATAACAGCATCATTGGTGCCAAGACCCAATGTGGCATCACAGGCCAGAAGCTGGCTGACACAACTGTCGCAGCAAATGAAATCAAGAACCAAGTGTTAAACAAGAGAGTAGCTTCCTCCTATGCCAAGAAAGTTTATCAAACGATTTATGCCTGACCATGAGCTCATCAAGCGTCAGAAAGCATTAAAAGTTTTTGGCAATGTTTTGTACAACCCCAACTTATGGTGCCTTAATCGTCGCTCCGCGGCTGGCGCGTTCGCTGTTGGGTTATTCATGGCGTTTGTCCCTCTACCTAGCCAAATGATTATGTCTGCAGGCTTAGCCGTTGTATGCGGTGTTAACTTACCGCTGGCTGTCGCTCTCGTTTGGATCAGTAACCCCGTAACCATGCCAGTCTTGTTCTACTTTGCTTATAAAGTAGGTGCATTCGTTATGCATATTCCGCCGCAAGCCTTTCACTTCGAACTATCTTGGGACTTTATCTTGGAGCAAATGAGCACCATCGGACCTCCGTTCCTGCTGGGCTGTATGATTTGTGGTGTGATTTCAGCAATGATTGGTTATTTCGGTATTCGTGGCTTATGGCGCTACTCAGTAGTAAGAAGCTGGAAGAAACGACAAGCAAGATAGTGAATCTATACTGACGCGCTCTCCACTTTTAACGGGTAGCGATAAAAATCAGACAAGTTATAAGCCATTAGATGATAGGCATGTAATGAAAGTCTTAGATAATACAGTTTGAATTCAATAAAAAAGGATCCCACCAGGGATCCTTTTTTGTATCTGTCGAAACAGTAGATTTGTTATTTGGAGCTCAGCACAGAAGCTGGATTTAACTTCGCAGCTCGAGATGCTGGGTACCATGTCGCCAGCAAACTTAAAGCAATTGCAGTACCTGATACCACAACGACATCCATCATATTCAGTTGCGATGGCAAGAAGTCGACAAAGTAGATATCACCAGACAGGAACTGGTGATCGATCAACTTCTCAAGCCCTTTAATAAGAGTGGTCAGATTGAGTGCCACCAAAACACCTATCGTACTGCCAACTAAACTACCCAATACACCAGAGAACACGCCCTGCCAAACAAAGATACGTTTAACTAAACCGTCGGAAGCGCCCATGGTTCTTAAGATTGCGATCTCCGAAGCTCTATCTTTTACCGCCATCATCAATGTCGAGACAATGTTGAAACACGCCACACCGATCACCAGCACCATGACTAAATACATAATGGTGCGAACCAATTGAATATCTCGATATAAGAAGCCGAACTTCTGTTGCCAACTACGCAGGTAAACATACACATCAAGCTGATTACCGACCTCTCGGACAATCTCATTCGCGTTCAGTACATCGGTCACTTTCAAAGAGACACCCGTCACAGCCTCCCCTAAGTTCGCGTACACTTGAGCATCACCAATCGGAATGAGCGCTAAGCTATGGTCAATTTGTCCATTAAGCGTCAGTAAGCCGGCAACTTTTACTCGTACGCGCTTGGGCGCCTGAACCTTAACCGAACCGTTGACTGTTGGGATCATTAAGGTCAAGTAATCACCGACTTGCGCACCAAGCACATTAGCCACACCAGAGCCTAAGATGATCTGCTGCTGTCCTGCTTTGAAATCGCTCCACACTTGCTTATCAATGAAGCTTGATAGACTCGATACCTGTGGTTCAAGCTGTGGGTCAACACCACGCACTTCAATCGCTTTAAGTTCTTTGCCCTTTTCAGCCAGCGCTGTGATTTTCACATAAGGTGCTGCTGCAACGACTTTGTCATTTTTGACCGACTGCTCTATCACATGTTCCCAGCGAGTTACAGGTTCATTAACCCCTTCAAACTCACCATGGGGAATCACAGATAGAACGCGTGATTCTAGTTCACGCTCAAAACCATTCATCGCTGACAGACCGATAATGATCACCGCTACACCAACCGCAATACCAATCGTAGAAGACAAAGAGATGAAAGACACCATCTTGTCTCGCTGTTTAGCACGGCTGAAGCGGCCGCCTATCAATAGAGATAAAGAAGAAAACACTTAGCGCTCCTCTTTTTCTACGTTAACCAACAAACCATCTTGCATGTGCAGTTGACGATCCATTTTGGCAGCGAGTTCTCCATCATGGGTCACGACTAAAAAGGCTGTATCGTATTCCCGGTTTAACTCTCGCATTAAGTCATAAATAGAAAGCGCTGTATTGTGGTCAAGGTTACCCGTCGGCTCATCCGCTAATACAAGAGCTGGCTTGTTGACTAATGCACGGGCAATCGCCACACGCTGCCTTTCACCACCAGACAGCTCAGAAGGTCGGTGATCAACACGATGGCTTAACCCCACTTTATCAAGTAGCAACTGCGCTTCTTGTTTCGCTTTCGCAGGCTTTTCACCGCCTATCAGCAGTGGCATAGCGACGTTTTCTAGTGCAGAAAAGTCGGATAGCAAGTGATGGAACTGATACACAAAACCAAGGTGTTGGTTGCGAAGCTTAGCCTGCTTATTCGAGCTCAGTGACGCTAAGTCTTGACCAAGAAAGCTCACGCTCCCCGCAGAAGCATCATCAAGCGCTCCTAATATGTGTAGGAGCGTACTCTTACCTGAACCAGAAGTACCAATGATAGAAACCAGTTCACCTTTTTCGATCTCAAAGCTTACCCCTTTGAGGACTTCAGTATCCAACGAGCCTTCACGGTACGTTTTACAGATATCATTACATTGAAGAAAATTACTCATAACGAAGGGCCTCAGCAGGTTTCACAGAAGATGCACGGTAAGAAGGGAAAATAGTAGCAATCAAGCTAAGTGCAATAGCAAGTACCACAACAACGGCGATTTGAACTGGGTTAATCAAAATAGGTAACTGACCACCAAACGAAAATAGAGCAACACCCATCGCTTCTAAAATCGGGTTAAGGTTCATTGCCAGAACAACGCCTAGTGCGCCGCCGGATAGTGCGCCAATCACACCACTACTTGCCCCCTGAACCATAAAGATGCCCATAACTTGGCCATCGGTCATGCCTTGGGTTTTAAGTATCGCAACCTCAGATTGCTTCTCCATCACCACCATAATCAGCGCAGAGATAATATTAAATGCGGCAACCCCGATGATCAGCCCAAGCATTAGGCCCATCATGTTTTTCTCCATACGAACCGCTTGGAACAGTTCGCCACGCTGGTCGCGCCAATCGCTCCACAACCATCCATCTGGTAAAGGTTGGTTAGATAGCTCCTCGACTTCAAACGGGTCATCAAAAAACAGTCGCCAGCCTGAAATCGTGTCTGACTTGTAACGCATCAAACGCCCAGCGTCTTGAATATCCGTTACCATGAGCTGCGCATCAATATCCGAGCCCGTATTAAAGATACCGGCTACGGTGAAATTACGTTGGCTAGGAATACGGCCAAGTGGTGTGTATTGGCTGGCGCTGGTCACCATTAGACGAACCTTGTCGCCCATCGATACCTTTAGGTTTCTCGCCAACGTGTGACCGAGAAATAGCTGATATTGTCCAGCTTTAAGTGAAGATAATCGACCCGCAATAAGGTGGTCTTGAAGTGGGTCATCAGAATTGGGTTGGATGCCAATCAAGAGGCCCGCTGACAGCTGAGCAGGGCTCTGAATCACCGCCTCACTGCGAACAACCGGTTCAACGTGACCATTAAGCGAAATCTGCTTAGCAAAACTAGGAGCTTGTTCAGAGAGTAGCGTCTTACCACCTGGCTCATAAACCACAGCTTGAGGAAGAACGCCGAGAATTCGGTCTTTTAATTGCGCTTCGAATCCATTCATTACCGACAAAACAGTAATCAAAGACAGCACACCAATGGTGATACCCGCTGTCGACATATAAGAAACAAAACGGCTAAAGCGATCACCTGAACGGCCTTTCAAATAACGCAGGCCAACAAACATTGAAATAGGATGAAACATACTTTGAACCATCAAAAAGGGATGCGGGTTAATGTAACGGGTATTGCTGTTACTGTGTAGGGGTTAATTGAAAATATAGAGTGAATTAACTCAATTAGTTAGGCCTGAAAAACAGAACCCTGTCAAAACACCAAATTTCAAACAACTATTTGATAGTTTCAATTAACTGACCTTGATTACTGCGGCCACATAGCGATAATCAATAGATCACTTCAAGGAACTAACGCATGACAGAACAAGAGTTTTTCACCGTTCACCACAGCCTTACCGCTAATATAGAACCAATGGAAAGTAACTTCACTTTACCTTCTCAAATTCAGTTCGAATCGGAGATCCCTGCCCCTTTTGTTGTGGCGAGTGAATTTAGCCAATTGGACCTGTTAGCCGACAGTGCTCGCGCTGAACTGAAAAACAGCGACTTGAAGAATGTCACCAGTTTATTGGATGCACAAAACTCTAAATTAAACCTGTTGTTGAGCTTTATGTTATCGCAGCAAGATGAAGAGAAGTTTCGTACTCACACCTACTCTTTCGGTGCGAGTCAATTTTCCTGTTTTTCAAAAACAGATATCGAAGCGGGACGTTTGGTAAAAGCTAAACTGTTTCTAGAACACCCTGCCGCAGCCATTTATTGCTATGCAGAAGTGTTTGCCAGCCAACCTAAAGATTCAGGTTTCGAAATCAACTTCAAATACGCTCATCTTCGCGATACCGACCAAGACCTGCTAATCAAAGCGGCACTTCATCAACAACAGAAACTTTTGCGTCAACGCTCTCTAGAACGAGATAACAAGTAAATTAACATGACCAAACAATCTATTTTTACACTACCTACACTCAAAGGAGCCGGTGACAAAAAGCACATCGGTAACCTAGTCGGTTCGTCTCTCGCTCTAGCCATCGCTAAACTCGCAGAGCAGCACAACAGCCATACTGTACTTGCAGTGCCAGACCCACAAGTGGCACTTAAGCTGCAATCTGAAATTGAACAGTTTACGGCACATGAAGTCGCACTATTCCCAGACTGGGAAACACTGCCTTACGACAGCTTTTCGCCGCACCAAGAGATCATTTCAGATCGTATCGCGCGCCTTTATGCCTTACCGACATTAAAAGACGGCATCACGATCGTACCGATCAGCACGCTACTTCAGCGTCAATCACCGCGTGACTTCTTGCTGCAACACACCCTAATGGTGAAAACGGGCGATCTCTACTCGCTTGAGAAACTACGCCTGCAACTTGAAAAGTCGGGCTATCGTTACGTTGACCAAGTGTTTGGCCCGGGTGAATACGCAAGCCGTGGTTCGATTCTCGATCTGTTCCCGATGGGCAGCAAAGACCCCTATCGTATCGACTTCTTCGATGATGAGATCGATACCATTCGTACCTTCGATCCTGAAAACCAACGTTCTATCGAAGACATCTCTGAGATCCGCCTGTTACCTGCTCACGAATTCCCAACCTCGGAAACGGCGATTGAAGACTTCCGTATTCGTTGGCGCCAACAGTTTGATGCCCGCCGCGAACCAGAATCGGTTTACATGCAGGTATCTAAAGGCACATGGCCGGCTGGTATTGAGTATTGGCAACCACTGTTCTTCGATCACACAGAAACGCTTTTTGACTATGTTGCCGATGAAGCGCAACTCTTGGTTCTTGGTGACGTAGAAACCGCTGTTGATTCGTTCCTTGCTGATGTCGCTCACAGATACGAGCAACGTGGCGTTGATCCACTGCGACCACTGCTGACGCCTGAGCAACTTTGGTTGAAGAAAGACGAACTATTCGCACACTTCAAACAGAAGCCACAGGTCAGCCTAAGCCTAGAGTCGATTGAAGAGAAAGCAGGCCGCACTAACTTACCTGTCGTGTCATTACCTGACCTCAGCGTTCAGCATCAAAATAAAGAACCTTTAGCTAACCTAAGAAAGTTCACAGAGGCCTTCAATGGCAAAGTGGTATTTTCGGTTGAATCAGAAGGTCGCCGTGAAGCACTGAGTGAACTGCTTCGTGGTATTAAAGTACGACCAAGCGAAGTTGAAAACCTCGATGGCGCAATTAAAGCCAAGGACAAGTTCAGCCTCATCCTTGGCTCTGCGGAACATGGTTTTATCCATGAAGAGCAAAACATCGCGCTTATCTGTGAAAGCGACTTACTTGGCGATCGCGTTGTTCAGCGTCGTAAGAAAGATAAGAAAAGCGTCAATAGCGACACCGTAATTCGTCACCTTGCGGAACTTAAACCGGGTCAGCCAGTTGTTCACATTGACCACGGTATTGGTCGTTACATCGGCCTGCAGACACTCGAAGCCGGTGGCATGAAAACCGAATACGTAACCCTTGAGTATCAAAACGATGCCAAGTTGTACGTGCCTGTTGCTTCTTTGAATCTCATCGGACGCTACTCTGGCGGCGCTGAAGACTCTGCACCACTGCATAAGCTCGGTGGTGAAGCCTGGCAGAAAGCGCGCAAGCGTGCGGCGGAGAAAGTCCGTGACGTTGCCGCAGAATTACTTGATGTTTACGCTAAACGTGAGCTAAAACCTGGCTACAAATTTGTGCTCGACCGTGGCCAATACGCGACTTTCAAGTCTGGTTTCCCATTTGAAGAAACCGATGACCAAGCGATGGCCATCAATGCTGTTATGTCTGACATGTGCCAAGCCAAAGCCATGGACCGTTTGGTGTGTGGTGATGTTGGTTTTGGTAAGACAGAAGTGGCGATGCGTGCGGCATTCGTTTGTACTGACAACAGTAAACAAGTCGCGGTATTAGTACCAACCACCCTACTTGCTCAGCAACACTTTGAAAACTTCCGAGACCGTTTCGCCAACTTGCCGATTCGTATTGAGGTACTGTCTCGATTTAAGTCAGCTAAAGAGCAGAAAGTAATCATGCAAGATGTCGCCGACGGTAAAGTCGACATCTTGGTTGGTACTCACAAGCTACTTTCCAGTGATATTAAATTTAAAGACCTTGGCTTGTTAGTAGTCGATGAAGAACACAGGTTTGGTGTGCGTCAGAAAGAGAAAGTGAAGGCGATGCGCGCGGATGTCGACATCCTAACGCTTACCGCGACACCAATCCCGAGAACGCTGAATATGGCAATGAGTGGCATGCGTGATTTGTCTATCATCGCAACACCACCCGCACGACGCTTGGCAATAAAGACTTTTGTTCGCGAGAGTGATGATGCCATCGTAAGAGAAGCGGTACTTCGTGAAATAATGCGTGGTGGTCAAGTTTACTTCCTGCACAACCAAGTGGACACGATTGAGAAAACAGCAGAGTCACTACAGAAGCTGATTCCAGAAGCGCGCGTTACCGTGGCTCATGGCCAGATGCGTGAGCGTGAACTAGAACGCATCATGAATGACTTCTACCACCAGCGCTTTAACTTACTGGTGTGTACAACCATCATTGAAACGGGTATCGATGTCCCAACGGCCAATACCATCTTGATGGACAGAGCCGATAACCTCGGTTTAGCACAGCTGCACCAATTACGTGGTCGTGTCGGTCGTTCTCACCACCAAGCTTATGCTTACTTGTTAACGCCACACCCTAAAGCAATGACCAAAGATGCGATCAAGCGATTGGATGCGATTGCTTCACTCGAAGACCTGGGCGCAGGCTTTACCCTAGCAACCCATGACTTAGAGATTCGTGGGGCGGGTGAACTGTTAGGTGATGAACAGAGTGGTCAAATTCAATCGGTTGGTTTCACCTTGTACATGGAGATGCTTGAACAAGCAGTTGAAGCATTGAAAGAAGGTCGAGAGCCATCGCTTGATGACCTACTGCGTGAGCAAACTGAGATTGAAATGCGTCTGCCTGCGCTATTGCCTGATGACTACATCCCAGACATCAACACACGCTTATCAACGTACAAACGTATAGCGAGTGTGAGTGATACCGACGAATTGGCAGAATTGAAAGTCGAGCTGATTGATCGCTTCGGCCTTCTGCCTGATGCAACCAAAAACTTGTTGTCAGTTTCAGAGCTAAAATTAGCCGCGGCGTCTATCAAGGCTAAAAAAATTGAAGCTCACGATAAGGGGGGGTTCTTAGAATTCTACCCGGATGCTGACATAAACCCAACCTACCTTGTTAAACTGTTGCAATCTCAACCGCAAAAGTTTTCAATGGAAGGACCAACAAAGTTCAAGTTTACGATACCATTGGTCGACAGACGGAAACGAATTCAATTTGTTAGTGATTTATTGGGCGAATTCAGACAAAACTTGCTGCCTTCAGCATAAGACCCAACCCACTTGCACATATAAATTATCCAGCCGGTAGTTCGGCTGGAAGACGGAGTAAAAATGAAAAGACTGATCCCACTGCTACTATTGTTCGTCTCACTGCCAAGTTTGGCACAGAGACAATTTGATATAGAAGTGATCATTTTTAAGCGCGCTGTTGATGCAGAGAAAGTGAATGAATCTTGGCCAAACACACAGCCAAAGATTTCACTTGAGCGCGTTGGTTCATTTCAAGATACCCAATACCGAGCGAAGAAAGGCGTGCAGATGCTTCCTTACTCGGAATACAAGTTAACACCTCAGAAAGACAAGCTACGCAAACACGCAGGCTTTGAAGTTCTGATGCATACTGCTTGGCGTCAAGGTGACCAAGGTAAGAGTTCAGCACCTGTTTTCCACATTCAAGCAGGTAAAGACTTCTCTAAACAGTTTAATGCGGACGGTTCTGAGAAAGGCGCTGTGACTGCATCAAACCCGGATGGCTTCCAAGAAGAGACGATTGATAAGCCGCTTTACGAGTTAGATGGCAAACTTCAAATCTACGTGCAGCACTACCTATATGCAGAAACGACACTCGATTTGAAAGCGCCAAGCGTTCGTGAGGTGACTCTACAAGAACAGCAAATCGAACTAGACTCGCCAGTAAGTGGTGCAGAGAGCAATGTTCAGGTGGGTAACCTTACCGAGATATCTCCGACCGTAGAAGTGCAGGAGTTCCTTAAGAGCTACCGTATGGACCAAAAACGTCGCATGCGCAGTACAGAGACTCATTACCTAGACCACCCGCTTCTTGGCATGGTGATTCAAGTACGTCGCGTCGCTCAATAAGCCATGTAATCAGTCTTCAACTAGCAGCTCAACTACTCCTACAGAGAGTGGAACTTGGTATAAAGCATTGAAGTTGAATTAAGCATTCAATACGCCCTCCATTATGAGGGCGTTTTATTAGCCGTTACACATTATTTGGTGCATCCTATGAGCCCAGACTTTCAGATCAATACACAGAATCTCAGCCTCAAAATCATTGAACCCTCAGATGCTAAAGAGTTTGCTCAACTGATCAAATCTTCACCAAGCTTATTACCTTGGGTAGACTGGTGTCATGATGAGCTTTCTATCGTCGAAGCCGAAAAATTCATTCTGGCAACTCGCCTCAATTGGGTAAAAGCCGATGCGTTTGGTTTTGGTATCTTTGAGCAAAAAACCGATAAGCTGGTCGGAATGGTGGCGATCAATGAGCTTTACCAAACCTTCAATATGGCAAGTTTAGGTTATTGGGTCGGTGACGAATTTCAAAGGAGAGGTATTGCCAAAGAAGCGATGCTAGCCTTGTTTGAATTCTGCTTTGCTCAGCTTAAGCTAACGCGCTTGGAGATCGTTTGTGATACCGAAAATCTACCAAGCCAAAAGCTGATAGAGAGGTGTGGTGCAGAGCGAGAAACCATCGCCAAGAATCGATTTATCTTTAACGGAAAGCCGAAAGATGGCATCGTTTACTCAGTATTACCGCCAACGGCTTAACCGTTGCTGCTCAGTGATAAGCGCAAATAACACTAAACTGGGTAAATGTCACTTAACTGACACGATCAAAAAAGAGCTCCTAAGAGCTCTTTTTTATTATCAACATGAAGCTATTTATCAGGCTTAGCTGATTAGTGAAGCTTTAAGTTTGGACGAAGTACACGGTTAATACGACCAACCAACATCATCAGTGATGTTTTGATCAAGCCGTGAAGCGCCATCTGGTGCATGCGGTACAAAGAGATGTAAACCACGCGAGCAATACGACCTTCAACCATCATCGAACCTTTAGTCAGGTTACCCATCAAGCTACCCACTGTAGAAAAACGGCTTAGTGAAACCAGTGAGCCTTTATCTTTGTAGATATAGTCTTTCAGGTCACGGCCATTCAACTTAGCAATGATGTTGCTAAATGCACAGCTTGCCATTTGGTGAGCCGCTTGTGCACGTGGTGGAACGAATGAACCATCCGCTTGTGTACATTGTGCCAAGTCACCGATAGCAAAGATACTGTCGTCAAGCGTGGTTTGCAGCGTATTTTTCACAACCAATTGGTTGATACGGTTAGTCTCAAGGCCACCAATATCTTTCATGAAATCTGGCGCTTTAATACCTGCTGCCCATACCATGATTTGAGCAGGGATCTTGTCACCGTCTTTGGTTGTTAGACCATCAGAATCAGCTTGCGTCACCATAGTATTAGTACGAACGTTTACACCAAGCTTAGTTAGCTCAGAGTGTGCGGCGCTTGAAATACGAGGAGGAAGAGCAGGAAGAATACGTTCACCCGCTTCAACAAGGTTAACGTTCAACTTGCTGGAATCTAGGTCGCCGAAACCGTAAGTGCGAAGCTCTTTTACCGCGTTATGTAGCTCTGCAGAAAGCTCTACGCCCGTTGCACCAGCACCAACAATCGCGATGTCTACCGTACCTTGACCGTTCTTAGCGTGAAGTTTTAAGAACTGGTTGTTCATTTCAGTACGGAAACGGTGCGCTTGTTCTGGGCTATCGAGGAAAATGCAGTTATCACGAACGCCAGGAGTGTTGAAGTCGTTCGACGTTGAACCCAGTGCCATAACAAGAATATCGTATTCAAGTTCACGGCTTGGCATCAACAGCTCGCCGTGCTCATCTTTCAGTTCGCTCAGTGCAATCACTTTACGTTCACGATCGATGTCGTTCAGGCTGCCCATTTGGAAGTCGAAGTAATGGTTTTTTGCGTGTGCGCGGTAGCTTAGTGCATCAACACCTTCATCCAGTGAGCCAGTTGCTACTTCATGAAGTAATGGTTTCCATAGGTGGCTTGCTTTACGGTCTACCAGAGTGATCTGGGCACGTTTCTTACGGCCTAAAGTTCGGCCTAGCTTAGTTGCTAGCTCTAAACCACCAGCACCGCCGCCTACTACGATAATTTTTGTCACAATGACAATCCTCTACAAAATGAATAAATAGGGTTCGGCTCGATTACTCCAACCGATAAATTCTATGTATCTACCCGGCCTTTACATAAGGCTGTGACATATTGGATAACCGCGAAAAAGAATAACGACAGCTCACCGAGTAGTTAGAGGGATTACAAGCAACAAACATCCGCTTGTCCACTTGCTCACGTGGATAAAAAAAGGTGACGACCTTAGAGGCAGTACACAAATAATGGGCAAGTTTTATCACTCGCTCTCAATTTTTTTGATATTTATCAAAATATTTTGCTTTGGAACATTATATATAGCAAACCGATGACCGCAACTAAAATCCTTACCCTCAATGAGGATTCGCCGCCAAATAGTTAACGTTTGCGCAAACTTATCAACATAGCAGCTACGACAGCATCATCAATAGTAACGTTACATTCAAAATAAAAAAAACGGCACTCATTGAGTGCCGCTTTTTATAAAATACTTAGGATCTTAAGCGTCTTTGAAAGCTTTCATTGCTTGAAGATGTTGAGAGATTTTTTTGAATTTATGACTCTCTTTTTCATCCCAAATCACATCGTAGTAGTCTTCAAGTGCAGCGGCGGTTTTGCTATTGTCGTGAATTTCATCTTCGCGAGAAAGCACCACTAGGCAGCGACCTTTGTTTTTCATGCGGTACTGCTCAACACATTTAGTCGCGATATCTTCATATTCTTCAGGGCGATCAATTCGACCCACCATGTTCTTCTCAGGTTGAAGATTTGGATTGAAAACAACCTGTTTGATACCACACAAGAAGCCAATACGCTCAGACCAAAAACCACCTAAGCCAACACCACAGATAATTGGGTGCGGGTCGTCTGATTGCTCTATCACTTTATGCACCTCTTTCAGTAGGTGCTGCATGTCGTGTTTTGGATGCAAAGTACTGTAGTTGATGAAACGAACGTCATCATCAATGAATTGCAACTGCAGTATTTTCTCGTGATTGCCCGGGCTTGTTGAGTCGAAGCCGTGAAGATAGATGATCATTGTACCTCCCCCATTGAATATTGGTACGTTTTGATCAATCTAACACGAAAAACAAGGTTTTAAAGGGAAGACCATCGAAATTATATTTTTCACTTCCTAAACGTGATCCTAGCTACAGAAAGTATGACTAAGAGCCTCAGCTTCACGCAGGTAACTTTCATCTCCCCACAGTTGATGAGCGAGCAAATACCACAACATTGCCATCATTCGACTTCGTGGTAACCACGCTTCTACACCATCTAGCCAGGGCTGAACATCGTGAATTCCGCATAGCTGGCAATACTTTTCAACCGTTTCTTGCACCGGGACATCTGCGACTGAAATGGTTAACGTTAAATCTAACCTAGGGTCAGCAATTGCCGCGTATTCCCAATCAATGATTCTAATCCCGTCGCTGTTCTTCACTAGGTTATAACCGCCTAGATCAAAGTGACATAAAGAAAGCTCAACACTCGGGATACTTGGCGTTGTGCGCCACTCTTTATAAACCTTGGTGTACGCTTCAGTCTTATGAACGGCATCAAGCTGAAGCCAATAATGGTCCACTCGCGCTGTAAAGCTAAACGGCTTAAGTGGTAATCGCGCGATGTTCACCAAATGCACAGAGATAAGCGTTTTCAGAAGGTCATCAATATCTAAACCTTCATAGAGCGTATCCCCAGCAACCCATTCAACCAATAAGCCCTGCTCATTCACCACTATCGGGCTTGGTCCAATACCAAGACGCTCGATGCCAGACAACACTTGGTACTCTTCATGACGGGAAATAAAGAAGGCGCTGGTAATTGGTGTGATCGGACGCCACACGTATTCAGCGCCATCAGCAGAAAATAACTTCCAACATCGGTTAGTCAGACCACCGGTGAGTGTCTGCGCCTTCACTGGCGGCTGCGAAAAATAGCCATCAAGCGAACTCAAACTGATGTCAAGAAGCTTAGCCTCAGACCAAGAAAAAATTGCCATTGCTCATTCCCTATAAACGTCTTCGTTTCCCTACAAAAAAGACACTGACCAGAGCCAGTGTCTTCAAATATCAGCACATCATGTACTGAATTGGCGTGTGACTAATCTATTCACTTTCAATAGTAAGTGTTCATAGTTGGCAGTTAAGCGAAATTAAAGACCTAGTAGGCTCTTAGATTGCTGCTTACGGATTTCAGTCTCGTCAGCCCACTCGATCAAACCAGACTCAAGGTCCATCAGGCGCATGGTCATTTTGTAGTACACATCTTCGTCGCTGCCCGCTTTCTTAACGATGCTTGATAGGTTGCCGTACAGCATGTACTGAGCACCAACCATCTTACCGAACTGAATCGCAGAGCTTTGGTTCACTAGCTCATCGTTGTTTTGGAAGTTTAGTTGGTCACGAACAGACTCTACACGGTCCATATCAACGAAACGGAACTTACCAGAGTTCAGCATTTTAGTACTGATTGTGTCAGTGATTGACTCAGTATCGATGTGCTCGCTTGTTTTGTTCTTGATTCGCTCTACGAACACGATTGGACGCTGATCACGAGTAATGTAAGACACTGAACCAGAAGCCATCATGCTATCAACCATCTCACCAGCAATAGTTTGAAGGTCAGTTGAACCGAAATCGATTGTTGTGGTTTCTACTGCTTGTGCATCACCGTAGCTTACCTTGTTCGAACAACCGCCTAAAATAACCGCTAAGCCTAGTAGCGCAATGACACTCTTTTTCATGATGTTTCCTCAACTTATCATTGAGTGGGGTTACCCACACTCTTAAACTTTTATCTGTGCGAATCAATTCGCTTTCTTAAGTGCTAGTCGACGTTAACTAGCACCGGTTATAACTAAATCTGTTCTTACTGCTCTCGGAACTGCACTCGGAATTGAGTTGCTTTCGGGTTTACCGATACTTCCGACAACGAAATGCTTTCAAAGCCACGTACAATCGCTTGCTTCCAAGGCCCCTGTTTCAAGTTGACCTCAAGCCCAGCATCGTCATACCAATAGAAACGATAAAGGATATGTTGGTCACCTTTATCGTTACTGTTTAAGCGAACAATGCCTCGCGTATGTCCATCAATTTGATCAGTACGGATATCTTCAACCTGTAAACGGCTGCCCAATACATTGTCGCCAAAGAATACGTTCTGAGTCAGACTATCAACCCTTACGCCGGCTGTATTATCAGCACAACCAGCCAGAGCCATAACCGCTGCTAAGCTCACTAACCACTTTTTCATTACAGCCTCCCTAGCTGTTTATGCCACATTGTTGCGTTGTTTCCTTGTCGAGAAATCCATACCAAAGTGGTCTGCCCTTCTCGAATATCAAAATCGTAGGTTTTAGTACCCGCTTCCAGGGTATATTGGCCGCTGTTTGCTACAAACGTACTGCTCTTAATCTGAGCTGGTAATGATTGCCAACTGCGAGTATCTGGTTGCTCTGTCAGCGTGTTCCACACATTGAACAAAATGTTGCCAACATCATCACCCTTGGTTGCCTCTTTTCGGATGCGGTCTTTTGCGACCACACGCAGCGCTTGGCGAATAACAATTGTCGTCATACGCTCAGATAGATCGTTCTGAGCCATGGCGTTTACATTAGTGATCAAATGCTCTTGCAGCGGCTGCCCACTGATTCGTAACGGAGAAAAACGCTCTACGTTCTGGCTTGGGTAATATGGCAGCGCAAGAGAGTATATTGCTCCCCGATCGCGACTGTCATAAACAGGTAAATCTAATCGCCAACTGTCCATTGCTTGAACAGCACTTTGCTCTTGAAGAACAATCACGCGCCCTTGACCACTACTTAACTTAGATGACTGTTTGTAACGCTTCTCAAGTGTGGCTAAATCTTGGCGCATACCTAAGCGTGCGGCCGTAGCCATGGTTCTGTCGATAATCTCTTGGTTATCAGGCATCACCGCCAGTGCACGTCGATAATCGACATAAGCACTGTTAAGATCGTTTGAAGCTTCATAAAGCAGACCCGATAAAAACATCAGATAAGCGTTCTGCACTGACTGCAGCTTTTTACCCGCATCTGGGTAATTCGCGAGAATACTGCCAACATTGGCAGATAGCCCCTGCTTCTTCGCATCGCTGGCTGCTTTTTCTAGCTCCGCCTCACGCTGCTTCTTTGCTTGCTCTTGAACTTGGTTAGCGCGACGCATTTCAATCACCGCACCTTCTAAATCGTTTTTCTTTAGATAATTCAAACCGAGGTAGAGATGAAGAAAGCCCAACTCGTAATCGGGCGGCACATACTCGGTAATGTTGTCATTCACAGCCAATGCACCCACACTGGTTGCGTTGTCTGAAATTGAGATTACGGCTTTTCTCTGCTGCTCGGTAACAGCCTGATCCGCCGCTTCAAACGAAGACTTACTCTCTGGGTATTTTTGATCCAACAGATTGATTCTGCCTCTCTCAAAATTATCGAGAACATCGCCTGCTGCGTAATCTGGTAACTCTTGCTGAGCTTCTGAATAATCTCCAGATTTAACGGCTTGGTAGATAATTTTATTTTGTGCGCTGTAATGACTGAACAGGTTACCTGCAGACATACTCGCACATCCCGTGGTCAGCGCCGATAGTAGGGCAATGGAAGCGAATCTAAACTGTTGCTTCACTTATCGTCTCCGTGCATGTTTAAAATGCCAACTTCAATGGTCTCGTTATCAAAACGAAACGTGCTGTAAAAAGGATCCAAAGCAAGTAAGTGCTTGCTTCATCGGGCTCTGGCTAAGCAAAGCCGATATTCAGACAACAGACAACAATTAAAGTTGGCATACAAACAACAAATTTTCCAACTTGCTGTTTGTGTTAATTAACTCATTAACTTTCTAGTTCGTTCATGGACTGTTTTGTTAACTCGTTAACTTATTTGATTAACTCATAAGTAAAGGGCCAAGCGGACGGCCACCAACTAAGTGCATGTGGACGTGGTAAACCTCTTGGCCACCATGAGAGTTACAGTTCACGATAAGACGGTAACCATCCTCCGCGATACCCTCTTCTTTTGCTAGCTTACGAGCAACAGTAAACATGCGCCCCATCATTGCTTCGTCTTCCTCTTCAACATCGTTGGTCGTTGGGATCAGCTTATTAGGGATGATAAGGATGTGACTAGGAGCGCGTGGGTTGATGTCACGGAACGCTGTCACTAAATCGTCTTGGTATAGCAGATCTGCTGGAATTTCTTTATTAATGATCTTACTAAAAATGGTTTCTTCAGCCATGTTTCTCTCCGATAAAACATATATTTTTTAATGCTTTGAGTATGCGCTATGCCGCATCAAACCACAATAAATCTGCTTTAAAGCATAATAAAAAACACCGTTCAAATCAAAGAAAACGAGTCTTATTTCTCAAGAATGGCATGTTGGTTATAACTGAGGGTTATTTTTGACGTATGCGTCATAAAATGCGTAAACCGAGCTCAACAAAATGCTGATAATTTTGTTAGTTTTACTTTAACCTGACATTAGGTCTGCATTTTTATTTAGGGAGAAAGCCATGAAGGGATCTGTGATCAAGCGTATGTACGCTGGTTTCGCACTGATCATCATCATGTTCGCAGTCACGATAACCATCATGATGAACAGCATGAATCAGATACACAGCAATTTCGAGAGTGTCTCAGAAACCTCATTACCGCTTGTTGAGCTTTCAAATCAAACAAGTGTTCAATTGCTTTCTGCCGATAAATCGTTCAAAGATTTCTTAACCACACAAAACGCTAAACGCATGTCTGCAATACGTACAGAGTTTGCTGCATCACAAAACGCTTTCTCAGAAGTCCTAGGCAATCTAGAAGCTGCGAGTCAAAACAACACCTCTCTTACCGAACGTATCACCCAGTTAAGAGCAATGGAAGAACGCTACTTCGCCGAAGCGGATGAAGCGATGAATAACTACGTTGCTATGTTTGAAGCACAAGAGCAAGTGCAAAAAGCATCCCGTGACTTCCAACGTCTGCATTCAGAATTAACGATTGGTATGAAAGATTACGTTGCCGATCAAAAAAGTATCTCTGTGAAAGTAATGGCAAAAAGCTACTTCATTAAACTGCAAGACGCAGAAGTGATCACATCAGACGCACTTGCGAGCTCTGATGTTGCATTCGTACAAAAAGCCGTTAACCAAAACAAGAAAGCCGTTACTCACCTAAACTACGCCTACCGCGGTTTGGCAACACAGCTACCTGCTCTTAAAAATGTGTTCGACGAATCAGTTCAAAAATTTACCAAAGATGTTGGCCAAAAGGGTGGCGTTCTTGATAAACACAACAATTACCTGCAAGCGAAACAAGCGCTGTATGTGAACATTGCTAACCTAGCGGTTGAAGTTGACCAAGCGATGGCTGTTTTGGATTCATTCAACGTCAGCGCGGAGGAGCTGCTTAGCTCTTCGCTAGCGGACGCGAGCAGCATTTACGATAAAGGTCTATTCAACGCGATTGCAATTGGCCTGGTTGTAACCGTGTTCGCAGCAGTAATTGGTTACCACATTGCACATAGTGTAAGAGAACCATTAACTCGTATTCTAGGTACATTAGAAGGCTTAACTGAAGGCGACATGACTCAGCGCATCGATATTCGTTACAACAACGAATTTAGCCGCGTCAGTGGTCACATCAACACCTTAGCCGATAACCTACACAATATTCTTGTGAAGCTTAACGATGCGTCAGATGACCTAACCAAAACAGCAAGCGTCAATCAGAAGACCTCTTCAGAAACTCAGGCTCAACTTAACAGCCAGCGTGAGCAAACTGCGACAGTAGCGACTGCGATGACAGAGATGTCTCACTCAGTACAGGAAGTGGCAAATAGCGCACAAAGCTCTTTGACTATGGTTCAGCAAGTCGAGACGGCTTCTGAATCGGGTCGTCAGATCATGAACACCAACATCAGCACCATCAACCAACTGGAAACTCGCTTAACCGAATCAGTTAGTGCTGTGGGTGAACTGCAACAGATGAGTAGCCAAATTGGCTCAATCCTAGACGTAATTCGCGGCATTGCAGATCAGACGAACCTTCTGGCACTGAATGCTGCGATTGAAGCGGCGCGTGCAGGTGAGCAAGGGCGAGGTTTTGCCGTGGTAGCTGATGAGGTTCGAGTGCTAGCACAGAAGACCACACAATCGACTTCTGAGATCGAGACCATGATCAGTAACCTACAATCAAGTTCGAAGACAGCAAGTAATGTGATTGAAAGCTGTATGAGCGATATGGACATGTCGGTACAACAAGCATCGAATGCCAACAGTGCAATGGAAGAAATTCAAGCCTTGATTCTGGAAATCAGCCATATGAGTACTCATATCTCTCAGGCAGCAGCTGAACAGAGTGAAACGTCAGGCGATATTGCGCGTAATATTGAAGACATCAACCAAATTGCCGATGCAAGTTATCAAGCAATGTCATCGATCGCTGAGGCGAGCCAAAACCTAACGATTCTTGCGAACCAACAAGGAGATTTGGTTCATCAATTTAAGCTATAGATAAATGATGAAACCATAGTTATTAGGTGAGATTGTTGGGACTTCCTACCCAATAGTGGTAACTATTTGAACAAGGGCAACTTTTATCAAGAGTTGCCCTTGTTTTTTATGAGCTTTGTCATTATATGGTTATTAAGGCTTGCTGTTTCCCGTTTTCTTTTACCTTTATGAGCGAGCCGCTATTAAGGAATTTATATGGCTGTTCATGTTGGCATTATCGATCAAGACCCCATTCGCTTGCTTACCCCACTGCTTGATAACCGCACGATCAGCACGCACATCGTGTTCATCGGCGATAAGAATCAAGTCGATATGTATCAGCGCTTAGACAGCGTTTTACAAAAACGTGATATTACGAGCGAGTTTTTTGAAATTCCGACGATCGTAAACACGTCAGTAATTAAAGAATCCATTCAAAACCTTGCGGAAGATTTAAAAGCACGTGGCCAAGAAGTAAAACTCAACGCAAGTTGTGGTCTGCGTCACCGTCTACTTTCGGTTTACGAAGTGTTCCGAACTTACCACTGGCCTATCTTCGTTGTAGAACCAAATAGTGACAAGCTTTGCTGGCTTTACCCGAACGGAAAAGAAGACGCGCAAGTTCAAGACCGCATCACTATCGATGACTACCTAACCGTATTTGGCGCCCGTGGCGAATTCAGTGATGTGCAGCTACCTCCGCAACTCGATCAGAAGCTATACGAGCTAGGTGAACGTTGGGCAAGTAACGCACTTGAATTAGGTCCTGGTCTTGCGACACTTAACTACCTTGCAACCACCTGTCGTAAAGAGCAGAAGCTGGATGTTGAGTTATCAGAGAAGCAACAAGGCTATCGTGAACTGAATATGCTTTTAAGCGATTTAGTAGAAGCGCAAATTGCGACTTATGAGAATGGCACCCTAACCTTTGCCAATGAAGATGCTCGACGCTTCTCGAATGGCGAGTGGCTTGAAACTCTCGTTCACAGCACAGTAAAACAGATCCAAGATGACATGCCGACTATTCAAGATCGCTCTTTGAATGTTCAGGTATACCGCGAGCTCGGCGCGCGTGAAGTTCGAAATGAGCTAGATGTGGCATCTGTGGTGAACAATAAACTTCACATCATCGAATGTAAGACCAAAGGCATGCGTGATGATGGTGATGACACGTTATACAAACTGGAATCACTAAGAGACCTATTAGGTGGTCTACAAGCCCGCGCCATGCTAGTGAGCTTCCGCCCGCTTCGCCATAGCGACATAACACGCGCAGAAGATCTTGGTCTTGCTTTGATCGGCCCTGATGAGTTGAAAGATCTTAAAACACACCTAACAGCTTGGTTTACGGCTGCTGGCGGTAACGAAGATCAAGAATGCTAAGAGCAAAAATCTCTTAAACCAATATAACAAAGGCGAGTCGCTATTTAGTGACTCGCCTTTTTCTTGTCTGTTTTTTCTCTGTCACTTAACGAGTAAATAAAAAATGGCCGCATCAATCGATGCAGCCATTTCAAAATTTGCTGTCAGATTGAGACCTGAAGCACTTTTGCAACTTAAAGCATTTTACGAGCAGCTTCTACAACCACTTTGATTGAACGTGCTTCTGTTACTTTTAGTGTGTCGTGATCAGGCGTCTCTTTTTGAGTACGGTTGATGATTACACCAGCAACACAACCCGCTTTCAAACCAGAACTTGCACACATAGTTAGCAATGTTGCAGATTCCATTTCGAAGTTTAGAACACCCATGTCTTGCCACTCTTGCATAGAACCTTGGAAACGCTTAACTACACGACCTGAGAACGTGTCGTAACGCTCTTGACCTGGGTAGAAAGTATCACTTGAAGCCGTTACACCCATGTGAACTGTTGCACCAGCTTCTTCAACTGCTGCTTTCATTGCTGTCGCAACTTCGAAGTCAGCAACCGCTGGGAACTCCATTGGAGCAAAGTGTAGGCTAGCACCGTCTAGGCGAACAGAACCAGTAGAAACAATCATGTCACCTACATTTACGTGAGGTTGGATAGCACCAGTAGTACCAACACGAAGGAAAGTGCGAACACCCAGTTGAGCTAGCTCTTCTACAGCGATAGAGGTAGATGGACCACCGATACCTGTTGAACATACAACCACTGGCTTACCGTCTAGTTCTGCACGGTAAAGTGTGTATTCACGATGGCTAGCAAGAAATACTGGGTTCTCCATCTCTTCTGCAATTTTTTGTACACGAGCAGGATCACCTGGAATGATCGCAAGAGTAGCACCGTTAAGATCTGCTTCAGTAACACCTAAATGGAAAACAGCTTGAGACATAGTTCGCTCCTTTTGGCTTATTGGGCTTTTTACCCTTATTTAAGCTCATAGTAAATTCGTGGGGTACGAACACACTCTAACCAAGCTCACCACAAAATAAAGTGATACACCTCACACCAATGATGGCAATAAGATTTCAAGTTTCACAATAAAACGATTGGCATCACACAAACAAGCAATATTAGTACCTTCGTTGCATACCATTGAGACAAAAAACGCCTTTAACGTACTACCACTAAAGGCGTTTATATAGTGGACTATTTTGTATAATAGCGTTGGATTTAGTCTGCTCTAGACTTGAATCGCAGTAAGCGCAATGCGTTCAATGTCACCAGTGCAGTTGCACCGCTGTCCGCTAGAACCGCTACCCACAAACCCGTAATACCAAACAAGCTCGTCACTAAGAACACACCTTTCAAGCCAAGAGCCAGAGCGACATTTTGACGGATGTTATTGATAGTAGCTTGCGACAGCTCAATCATTGCTGGTAATTCAGTTAGACGGTTATGAGTCAGTGCTGAATCCGCGGTTTCCAAAGCAACGTCTGTGCCCCCACCCATTGCGATACCGACATGAGCGGTTTTCATCGCTGGCGCATCGTTAATGCCATCTCCAACCATCGCTACATGCGACTGTTGAGACAACTCTTGTATGTAAGACACCTTATCACTTGGAAGCAGGCTCGCTTTGTACTGCATACCAACCTTGCCACTGATCGCAGCAGCACTGCGTGGGTTGTCCCCTGTCAGCATAATGGATTGAATGCTGAGACCATTAAGGCGCTCAATCGCTAACTTCGCATCACTACGTAATGTGTCTTGCCATGCAATCAGGCCAATCGCGTTGGCTGCCTGATCAGAGTCTTTAACCTCTAATGCAGCAACAACGGTTTTACCCTCGTCTTCTAGCGATTCGATTTGCTTAGATACCTCTGCATCCAAAGCGAAATCAAGCTTAGATGGCGTAAGCACTCGATATTTCACACCATCGACGTCACCTTCCACGCCACTACCAATCAGCGCTTTTTTGTTATGTGACTCAGGAATATCAATGCCTAGCTCTTCAACTTTTGCCACCAGCGATTTTGCCAATGGATGAGTAGAGCCAACTTCAATAGCGCCAACCACACGAAGCATCGCATCTTTCTGCCAACCTGACAGTGGCTCAATATCAGTCACCTGGGGCTTACCTTCTGTCAATGTGCCTGTTTTATCGAAGGCAACAGTTTGAATTTTGCCAAGCTGCTCCAGTGCTGCACCGCCTTTAATTAGTGCACCACGTTTCGCTGCTGTCGCTAAACCAGAAGTAATCGCTGCTGGCGTCGAGATAACTAACGCACACGGACAAGCAATCAACAGTAACGCTAGGCCACGGTATACCCATGTTTCCCAAGGTTGAGCGAACAACAGTGGAGGCGTGATGATGACCAACAAAGCAACCAACATCATTAATGGTGTGTACCAACGGCTGAACTTATCAAGGAAACGTTCCAACGGTGCTTTACGAGACTCTGCTTCTTCAATCAGGTGAAGAATACGGTCGATTGCGTTTTCACCTTGTTTTGAAATGATGATTATACGAACCACTTTGTCCACGACGACGGCACCAGCCATAATGCTGTTACCTTCGGTGTGTTCAACAGGAACTGATTCACCGGTTAACGCACTTTCATCAAAGCTTGCCGCGTCTGTAATCAGTTTGCCATCAGCAGGCAAGCGAGAACCCGCCGCGACTTCAATGATATCACCAGGAACAAGCTCGCTTACTGCCACTTCAACACGTTCACCATTGATAATCTTGGTCGCATTCTCAGGTATTAAAGCCATTAGCGCTTGAACACCACTTCTTGCTCTAGATGAAGCAAACGCCTCTAAGCGTTCACCAATCAAGAAAAGAAGTAATACCATTGCCGCTTCAGCGGTCTCGCCAAGGTATAGCGCACCCAGAGCAGCCACACTCATTAAGGTTTCTATCGCGAAAGGAGTTCCCGAGCGGGCTAGTTGAACGGCTTTCTTAGCAACCGGATACAATCCAAGTAGACATGTCGCGATGAATAAACCTTCACTTAATTGAGGAAAGGTACTTGTCAGTAACGCCGCAAACAGCATCGCAGCGGCTATCGCTATGATCTGTAAATTAGGTTGAATATGCGCTTGCCAAAACTTCTCTGGTTGTTGTTTTTCTTTCTTAGAACCCACTTCCGTTAACGGGAAGCCAGTGTTTATAGAGACTTGTTCGATGATGTCTGCAAGAAGTTCACTGTTATATTTCACAACCAGTTTTTCGGTAGCAAAGAGCACCTTCGCTTGAATTACACCGTCAATATTGCTGATCGCTTTTTCTATTTTTCGGGCACAAGCTGGACAGTCCATTCCGGAAACCAACCAACTTTTAGAAAATTGAGCATCGTTCGTAATCGTTGAGGACTGACTGTCTTCTTCTCCACTGTCTGAACTACAACAGCCATCACCCGATGACGCGACTGTAGCTGAAGAAGAGCTGCAGCATGCTGATGATGTGCCAGCTGCAGTAATGCTTGAAATTTTAGGGCTAGAGCAGCTTGCTCCGGCTGCTTGTGGTTGAACGTCCACTTTTACTGAGCGGCACGTTGCATGTTTTGCGCACATAATGTATCTCCTTAATACTCAAAAGCCTTGAGGTTGTTGCTAACTTACGAGCAACAGAACCATAAGTTCATCAAAAGTATAAACCTTGGAGGCTACTCCAAGGTCAAGAAGAAGTTATCGAGAAAACAAAAATATTATGCCAGCGCCAATGGTTTACTGAGATTTAAGATCCGCACACTCTTCACGATTCGCCGATACATCATCAATAAGAACCGCATCGTGTGAACAAAACGGTTGTGTATTCAAGCTGACAATAGACACATCGTCTTCAACTGGATCAACTTGAGAACCTTGCATCAGCTCAGTAATATGATGTCGAAGTACCAAAATACCTAAAATCCCGAACAGAACATTACCTAACGCTTGTCCGTACAAAACCCCCAAAGCGCCATACCACTGAGAGCCTAGATAGACGAATGGTAGAGTACCTAACGTCGCTTTGCCCAAATTCAACGCCGTTGAGTAAAGCGGTTTACCTAGATTATTAAAAGAGGTATTGGCAACAAATAGCGCGCCGTTAAAAGTGAACGTTAACGCCACATAAGTACAGAAAGCCGCCACAATGATTGCCGCATCACCTTGTAAGCTAAAGCCTTGAATGACATAACCTTGAACGAAGTACAACAGAATACAAACGGCAATGGTATAAAGTGTCGTCACCAGCAATGAGTTATTGAGTGTTTCTTTAACTCTGTCCATGCGTTCTGCACCAAAGTTCTGACCAATGATGGGCCCCACAGCGCCAGACAAAGCAAAAATCACCGCGAAACAAACCGGTGTTAGACGACCGATCACGGCAAAGCCCGCGACAAAGTCCTCACCATATTGTGCGATACCTGTCGTCACAATCGCATTACCGATAGGCGTTGCGGTATTGGTGACAATCGCAGGCAGAGCAATCGCCAATATTGGTCGAATATTAATGCGCCATTGCACAAACGAAGGTGGAGCCACCAACTGATGGCTGCGAATCAGAGGATAAAGCGAGAAGAAGAGAACCGAAAAACGTGCCACCACAGAAGCGATAGCTGCCCCTTCGATGTTCCAACCAAAACCAAAAATAAACAGAGGATCGAGAATCGCGTTAACAATACCGCCCGACAAAGTCGCCCACATAGAGCGTTTCGCATCGCCCGCCGCTCTCAAGCCCGCACCCGCCGCCATCGCTAACGCCAAAAATGGACCACTCGGTAGCAAAATCTGTAAGTAAACTTGAGCACGCTCAGCAGCAATCCCTTTTGCGCCTATCGCGGCTAACAGCTCTGGAATATAAGCGAACATAATTGCAGTTACGGTGGAACTGATAACAAACGCAGTCAGCATGATACTGGTGCTTAGATTTCGAGCGTGTTCTTGATTCTTTGAGCCGATAGCTTTTGATACTATTGCGCCCATCGCAATCGAAGTACCAATCGAAACCGAGGTAGAGAAAAAAGTCAGCGTACCTGCAAAGCCCACTGCCGCGGCCAATTCAACCTGCCCGAGCATACTGATGAACAGCATGTCGAGTAAATCTACTACAAATAACGCCATCAAACCGACAGAGCTAGCCCCCGACATCACCAATATGTGGCGCATCGTTGAACCTTCTACAAACTTCGCCGTTTGATTTGACATGAAACCTCCAAAAATTAGCATACCACAAGCCAAAGCTTAATAAACTAGTCACCACAAGCTGGGGATTCACAAAGAAAGGGGCTATCTAGAAAAGCTCTATACAGAAAAAAGGCGCCAAAGTGCGCCTTTTGTCAGTTATGGCTATTGATAAAAATAATCGTTCATAACACCTTACTATACAGGATGTTTGAAACATTCATCTAAGTTCTTGCCGATTGCTCTCAAGACATCGGTTCGAGTGATCATACCGACTAGCTTCCCGTTATCAATTACGGGGTATGCCTTAGGTTTCCCAACTTGCATCATGTCCGCCAGCTCAATAATGGATAAGTCAGGTGAAACCGACAGCACTTCTTGATACATGCAGTCACCCACAATATGTGTGTCTTGGCAGAAATAGCTAACCTTAACCAGTTTCGAGAGTAAATCTTGCTCAGAAAGGAAACCAATCACTTGATCATTATTGTCAATTACGGGGCCACCCATGTGGTGGCTGCGCATCACTTTGTCTAACGCTAGACTTAACGGCATATCAGGAGTAAATGTCACAACCTGCTGCGTCATGTAATCTTTCACTTTAATAGAATGCATTGCGTTCTCCCTAAATACTTTGCGTCATATATTTTTCTATCTTGTTAAGTTAATTGTTGTCTAAAATCTTGATTTTACTAAATGGATTTCAACAATTTTATTGATAGGCAAAACCTAACAAGACAAAAAAGTGAGACAAACAAAGGGTTGAGCACGTTTTCGAACACTAGAAAAAAGAAAAAAATAACCCTTACAAAGCCTTACTTTTACTTGCTTAACCTTACTTAAGAAAACTAGCCTGAGTAGATAAACCCTGTAACCTTCCCCGTACTAATAATTAAAAAATCCCGATTTAGGAAATTTATGCAACACGACAACAACATGTACGCGTATGTTTATGCAGGTAAAGACGGTACAGAAAACACACTCATCGCCACTATCGATAATCAAGAAAAACCGCTTATTTCAAGCTGCGTTGATGAGATAAAACGCATGTCGTGCTTGGCCATTGACTTAGCAGCAAAACACGACCTAAAAGTGAAGCTGGTGAAATACCAAAGAGAACAAGAGATTGACTTCGGCTTGTTCTTCAGATAACAGCTTGTACACCAACTCTTCGCTATATGGCAGCCATGTTCGACTGGTTGCCGAATTCAGACTGACAAGCTTGAGCAACAAACGGTATACTCAATAAATACCCGATAAAAAAGGCCAGTAATCGCTGACCTTCTCTTACAAGCTATATCATTTTTCTGCTAACGTACACAGTACTCATGCCATAAGCGCACCGCTTTTTGGTATGCCTCAGTTTTATCGTGTGTTTCTGCAAAGAGAATGGCTGTCATGCTGTCAACAACGGTATTCGCCATTAACGCCATCTCTTCAGCCGGCGTACCAAGTATACATTGACTAGGAAGTGGCAGCTCTCGGTTCATCACCTCTTCCCAGTAGAACGATGCGACTTTGTCAGGAGAACTCATCCAAACCGTTTGGCTAACTTTAGGGTTATATTCCGACTCACCATTCATCCCTTTGAATGAAATCACCGAGTGGGATTTATTACCAATGACATGTTCAACTTCAGCGTGTAACTGAGGAAAACCAGGGTGGAAACTGCCACGCAGACCTAAACGACCACCACCTGGGTTCAATGCTCGAACCACAGTGTTGATTGGTGTGCGCAAACCGTAACGGTGTTTCCAGCCGATCATGGTCTGAGCTTCTGGCGCAAAGTTGGCAAGCGGTAAATAAGCGATACCATCAGATTCTAAGATCTGCTTCGCGTCTTGTGGATCTTTCGCACTACGCACACCGACACACCCAAGGTGATTCTCTACGTGCGTGCGGCCACTTGGTTTATCCATATAGCCATGCATCAATACCTTATAACCATCGTCAGCCAATATCTTCGCAGCAAGCAAATTCCACGGCTTACCACTGGCAGTATCATTACGTTTACCGGCGTAACACGGCCAGTCAATATCTGCGCCTAAGTCTGGCACTCGTGATTGAAAAGCTTTTACAAAGCCGGCAATCTCTTCATTGGTTTCATTCTGCACACGAATCAACATCAGTAGCATCGCCATTTGGTCGTCACCGACCTCTCCGCTTAAATACTCATCCATGATGCGGTAGGCTTGATCGAACGACAAAGGCTTACGCCCTCTTTCTCCTCGTCCAACTGTACGAATACACTCTAAAATACTACTCATTAATTGTTTATTCTCTTCCGTTGATATCAATAAAATTCGAATACGTTTTCGATTCTATGATACCCGCGGTCCATTGCAAAGCGATTCAACAGCTGATCCCTAATTATCAATACACAAATTGAGGTAAAATAAACGTATGCAGCAGAGCACCTTGATAGGTTAAACAAAAATAGAACCCTGGCAAGTTTCATTGGGTTTGATTAGAGATGCTGAAACAAGTCGTGTATTATCGAAACGTTTGCACTTTTCCTATTTTACGGTTAGCGGTTGCACAATTTTATTCGCCCCAACACTCGTTCATATACCAAGACTAAGAGTTGATGCCAAAGTTGATTAACAAAATTTGGGTACACGCTTTCATGCTCTTCGCTATGCTTATGGGTATCATCAGTGTGAACAGCATCGCGAGCAGCAATGCTCTGCTACTACCACAAGCTCAATCAAATTCTGTCAATAGCTTCTCTTTCTCTGCTTCTAGCATCAGTTCTGTAGAAAGCGCCCCCAATACTTTTTCCCTGCTCATAACCCAACGTTGAACACCACTGCTGTGGAGCAGTTTGTCTACTGAAAATGCCGCCACTTACCGTTTCTGAATCTTTCGATACTCAGATTGAATCGCTGGCATTGATAGAAAAAGAGCCTTCACACAAAGCGATTGTTGCAACACAAGCGCCTATCGCCGTCCTCTTTCTTAATCATTTGTCCCTATTTGGCAATATCTGCTACCAAGATATAACAGCGCATTTTCTGTTGTATCTAATGACATCCGAATTTAGGAAATGAACACATGAAAACACTATTTAGCCTCTTTGCCGCTCTTATCTTGAGTGCTTCAGTAAACGCCGCACAATTTGAAGGGGTGATTAAATATCTAAAAGAAGACTTACAAAAGTCAGCAAGCTTCCAAAAAGTACAACCAGCTAGCTAACTACCTGCTAACGCTCTAAGTCATTTTGCATCTCCAAGCCAGTGAACTCCTCACTGGCTTTTTTATCTCTACCGCTCTCAGAGCGCATGTAAATTAAAGACTAGCGCTATTGTTAACTGGCATCCGCAGTAAATTTTCATATACTGCACCTTATTAAGTCATCGACTATATTGTTGTACTGAAAATACTCGTACTCAAAACCCTTAGCACTCAAATATTGGGACCTTTATGATCACTCTGACTACCAACTTTGGCGACATTGAAATTGAACTGAACCTTGAAAAAGCACCAGTAACGTCGAAAAACTTCCTTAAATACTGCCAAGACGGTTTCTACGAAGGCACGACATTTCACCGTGTTATTGAAGGTTTTATGATTCAAGGTGGTGGTCACACTATCGACATGACAGAAAAACCAACTCGTGCGCCTATCGTGAATGAAGCAAACCGCGGTCTAAAGAACGTAATTGGCTCTGTAGCAATGGCACGTACTGATGCACCACATTCTGCAACAGCACAATTCTTTATCAACCTTGATGACAACGACTTCCTTGATCACACCTCGACTACGAACGCAGGCTGGGGTTACGCGGTATTCGGTAAAGTATCGGCGGGTATGGATGTAGTAAATAAGATTGCAGCTGAACCAACGACAATTCGCTTGGGTCACGAAGATGTACCTTGTGAAGATATTGTGATTACAAAAGTTACGATCAACAAGTAATCGGTAAAGAATACAAAAACTACCCCGCTGATGCGGGATAGTTTATTAGTGCAGTACTATAAAAATGGCAGTGGGATAAGTTCGAGTCCAAGAACACCGCTGATGCTCATCACCACCAGCAAAGAGACTTTAAAGACCGTCTTTGACCATTGGATGTAGTTGGCGCAATCCACCTTACGGAATGTCACCTTAGTCCACATAAAGCATACTGCCGCCGACACCGCTAGGTATTCGTAGCCCGCCTCTCCTAGCAAGAACAGCCCAAGAGCAACCGCGCCAAAAGCAACCACGTACGCTTTCATATGTTTGTGGGCCTTACCGACACCCTCTTTTACCGGGAGCACAGGGATACCCGCATCTCGGTAATCTTGAATGCGGAACATCGCAATCGCATACGAGTGCGGCATCTGCCATAAGCAGAACATGATATACAGCAGCACCGCTTCGATACTCAAGTAGTTTGTCACGCCAAGGTAACCAACTAACGGTGGTACCGCACCAGAGATACTGCCTACGAGCGTGCCATACACCGAATTACGCTTGTACCACATGGTGTAGAAAAAGACATAAAACACGTAGCCTAGCAACACCACTACCGCAGACATCGGATTAACGTATTGGAACAATAAAGCCGTACCAGCTAGCAACATGACCAACGCATAGATGAATGCGACGTCAGTATTGATGTTGCCCTGAACCAACTCTCGGTTCTGAGTGCGTTTCATTTTTTGATCAATATCGCGATCAAAAATGTTGTTCACCACACAACCTGATGCAATCACAAGCCCCACACCCGCCAATGTTGTCAGTAACAACATCGCACTGGCTGGTTCTGTCTTTGCGGCAAGGAAGAACCCCGCCGCAACAGAAATCAGGTTGCCGAAAATGATGCCCGGTTTGGTAATAGACAAATAACTTTTCAGCATACCCTAGCCTACAACTTCATGTTGACGTTCATGTTGTAGATGATCCACACCGAGCCAGCGATCAGGATCAATACAACAATGGCTGTAAACATCAGTGATACTAAGTTCCACTGACCATCGGTTGTCTTCACTTCCATATGTAGGAAGTACTTAAAGTGTACGAAGATCTGCACTAGCGCACAGCCAAACAGAACTACGTAAGTCTCAGTACTTGGAAGCGCATGCGCCCACACAACATAGAACGGAATAATGGTCAGAATCAGTGATGCAACAAAGCCAATCACGTAATCTTTTGCGCCACTGTCTAGATGCTGTTCCATTACATCACCCCCATTAAGTACACGATGGTAAATACACAAATCCAAACGATATCTAGGAAGTGCCAGAACAAGCTCAAGCACTGAAAGCGCATCGACATATTGTCGTTCAAGCCTTTAGTTGAAAGCTGGTGATACGCCACTGCCATCCAAATAAGACCAAACGTTACGTGCAAGCCGTGTGTGCCAACTAAGGTAAAGAACGCAGATAGGAACGCACTCTCTTGAGGGCCATAACCTTCAGCAATCAAGTGATGGAATTCATACACTTCCATACAGATAAAGGCTAAGCCCAGTAGAAACGTTACTTTTAGCCACTTTTTCAGACCAGCAACATCTTGGCGTTTCATTGCGATCATGCCAAAACCGAAAGTGATACTACTGAACAGCAGCATCATGGTTTCCACAAACACGAACGGAAGTTCGAAGATGTCTTTGCCCGTTGGTCCTGCAATAGAGCCACTCTCTAACACGGCATAAGTCGCGAAAAGCGTGGCAAACAGCACACAGTCACTCATCAAGTAAACCCAGAAGCCAAACAGCTTGTTGCCCGCTGAGTCATGGTGATGATCATGCGAGTGTGCAAGATCGTAAGTGTGCGACGGAGTATTAGCTTGCATACGTCGTCTCCAAATCATCTTTATTTGTGTTGTTATCACCGTCAGCGCTGTTCTCACCCACCGACTGTTTTTTCGCTTCTGCTAACTGTGCACGTCGAGCCGCTTCAATCGCTTTGATCTCTTCTACTTCCACGTAGTAGTCAACATCGTCGTTGTAGCTGTGTTGAATACACATCACGACAATACCAACCAGGCTTGCTGCCGCTAGCCACCAGATGTACCAGATCATTGCAAAACCAAATACCAACGACCATGCAGATACATAAATACCTGTCGGTGTGTTCTTCGGCATATGGATACGTTCGTATTCTTCTTCCTGAGTTGGATCGAACTCGCCGCTTTGCTTTTGATACCAGAACGCATCTAGCTCATCGCCCTTAGGCAATTTTGCAAAGTTGTAGAACGGCGGTGGTGAAGACGTTGCCCATTCAAAAGTACGTCCGCCCCACGGGTCACCAGTAAGGTCGCGGTTTTGGTCGCGGTCACGAACACTCACGAAGAACTGAACAAACTGACACACAACACCCATCGCAATCACACCAGTACCTGCAGCCGCAACCGCCAGTAGAGGGAAGAATTCAGGGTTGATGTCTTGGCTCAAACGACGCGTCATACCCATAAAGCCCAGAGCGTAAAGCGGCAAGAACGCCATCAAGAAACCGATGATCCAGCAGTAGAATGCGCGTTTACCCCAAAGCTCGTTCAGAGTGAAACCGGTCGCTTTCGGGAACCAGTAACCAATCGCTGCAAAACAACCGAATACTACGCCGCCGATGATTACGTTGTGGAAGTGAGCAATCAGGAATACCGAGTTATGCAGAATGAAATCCGCCCCCGGAACCGCCATTAATACGCCCGTCATACCACCAACAGTGAAGGTGATAAGGAAGCCAACAGTCCACAACATAGGTGTTGTGAAACGGATGCGGCCTTTGTACATGGTGAACAGCCAGTTGAAGATCTTAACCCCAGTTGGGATAGAGATAATCATGGTCGCGATGCCGAAGAAGGCATTCACATTGGCGCCTGAACCCATGGTAAAGAAGTGATGCAGCCAAACCACAAACGCAAGGATTGTGATAGCGACCGTCGCCCATACCAGCGAGGTATAACCAAACAGTTTTTTGCGTGAGAAGGTTGCCGTCACTTCAGAGAACACACCGAAGATAGGCAAAATTAGGATGTACACCTCAGGGTGTCCCCATGCCCAAATCAGGTTCACATACATCATCACGTTGCCACCAAGATCATTGGTGAAGAAGTGCGTACCGATATATCTATCCAAAGTCAGTAGCGCGATGGTTACCGTTAAGATAGGGAATGAGATAATGATCAGGATGTTGGCACACAGCGACGCCCACGTGAACACTGGCATCTTCATCATTGGCATAGACGGAGTACGCATGCGCAAAATAGTCGCGAAGAAGTTCACACCCGTTAACGTTGTACCGACACCAGATATTTGCAGTGCCCATATCCAATAGTCGACACCCACTCCCGGGCTTGCCTCAATGCCAGAGAGCGGCGGATACGCCAACCAACCCGTGCGTCCAAACTCACCTAAGCCCAGTGACATGTTGGTGAGGATAATACCCACCACAAACAGCCAGAAGCTCAAGTTATTCAGATAAGGGAATGCAACATCACGAGCGCCAATTTGCAGCGGCACAATGATGTTCATCAAGCCAATCACCAACGGCATTGCCACGAAGAAAATCATGATCACGCCGTGAGCAGTGAAGATCTGGTCGTAGTGATGCGGCGGTAAATAGCCGGTCTCACCCGCTGCAGAAAGCAATTGCTGGCTACGCATCATTACCGCATCAGCAAAGCCACGAACTAACATCACCATCGCAACCGCAATGTACATGAAGCCCAGTTTTTTGTGGTCTACAGACGTAAACCATTCATTCCAAAGGTATTGCCACTTACCGGCTTTGGTTACCGCGTACACCACTAAACTGCCCACTAAAGCAATCATGGTTAACGTGACCAAAATAATGGGTTCGTGGTAGGGAATTGAGTCTAGAGTTAATCTTCCAAACATGACGATTATCCTTGGGTTTCCGGCAGACAGTTCATTGAACCAGGGTGCTGGGTCACGACATCGGTGAATAAAAATGGTGGGATACTAGAAAACAGCGTGACGGGTTCAGCCACACTTGGCGCGGCCAATGAACGGAACTGCTCCCAGTCTTCAATACGGTCTGGGCTTGCTTTCACTTTCTCCACCCAGTTTAGAAATGCCACTTGATCGGGCATCGCTGATGCAGTGAATTTCATCTGAGAGAACCCTTTGCCACTGTAGTTCGATGCAAAACCTTTAAAATCACCTTCATGGTTAGCAATCAAGTTAAGCTTGGTCACCATTCCCGGCATCGCGTAGATCTGCGAACCAAGACGCGGGATAAAGAACGCGTTCATGATGTTGTCTGAAGTCAGCTTAAACGTCACCGGAACATCTTTCGGGAACGCAACATAGTTAACCGTTGCAATGTGTTGCTCCGGATAGATGAATAGCCACTTCCAATCCAGAGAGACCACTTCGATCACCATAGGTTGCACATCACTTTCCAGAGGCTTTGAAGGCTCTAGTTCGTGTGTTGTTCGCCAAGTGATGGTGGCAAGAATCGCGATGATGATGATTGGAATCGTCCATACCACCACTTCGATCTTGGTTGAGTGCGCCCAGTCAGGAGCATACTCTTCTGTGGTATTGCTTTCGCGGTATCTATAAGCAAAGTAGATGGTCATCAGAATCACGGGGATGACGACTATTAGCATCAGTAATAGAGCCGTGATAATCAGCTCCTTTTCCTGAACGCCAACGCTACCTTTTGGGTCGAGCAATGCGGAGTTACATCCTTCGAGCATCAGGACGGTTCCCACCAAACCAATCCTCGACAGATTTGCTCTCGATAAAATGCGTTTATATCTTGAAGCTTCCATTAACTTTCTCGATGGTTATCCAGCCTCAGAACGAACGCCCGAGTACTGGTTATCATGGTCATTAGAATATTTATGTGTTGAGCATGTGAAACGCTGCATCTCAAAGGGAAGCCGAATTGAGTTTAATTTTGCTTGGTGAAAACATTACCGCACGGTTAAAACCACACAAAAAATATGACTTAATTGTTACTCTTTGAAATACATTGTTACATTCTGCGCATTATGGGGAGTTGGAATTGAAAGCTCACCCAGTAAACTTGAAAACTAACCTTCCAGTTATGAAAGTAGAATGGCTGAAATGAGTCGATAGAAAGGTGCACGAGATAGGCGTGCTACATCAACAAAGCTAATTGTGAAAAGGAATCGCAAAGAAACAATTGACGAAGAGACTGGTAGTCAACGACCACCACAGCGATGAACTACATTAAAAATCGCGAATTAAACAAAGTGTGATCAAGTTCAAATTTATGAATTCACATACAAGTTTAATGGTATTCATAAATAAAATCGTTACCACGAAGCATTCATTGCCAGCATGAATAAGAACCTTAGTTACATCACGATGATGGGTATCGAAATAGAAGGTTAATCAAGCTAAAGCAGAGTAAAAGGAGTCGTTTTTGTCCTCAAAATACAGAGATAAGCACCCCCTTACTCTCCAAAGTCGAGGAAAGTAAGGGCGCTGGTTTATCAATTATGCCGCTTGTGGTGCCACGGTTTTACGCTGTTTTTTAGTCATCAAATGATAAACCACAGGCACAAAATAGAATGAGATAAGTGTGGTTAGTACCGTACCGCCAACAATCGCAACCGCGAACGGAGGCCAGAAGCCACCACCTGCGATGATCAATGGCATAAAACCGCCAACCGTCGTAATCGTGGTTGAGCTGATATGACGCGTACACGACATCACCGCCTCGACTACCGCATCCACATTGCCTGATGAAGCCTCTTTATCTAGCTTCAATTCCGTCAGAATCACAATGGCCGCGTTAATCGCCAAACCCGCAATCCCAAGCATCGCGATGATCACCGTAAAGCCGAACGGATAACCGAAGATCCACACCGACAGCAACCCTAGACCACCAGCCAATCCTGCCACCATGAAGATGATGCTACTCATTCGGAACGAATTAAACGACATCACCACCACCAACACCATCAATACCACCACAACGGCGACATTCGAGATAAGGCTATTGACTGAATTGTCACGCTCAGCCGATTCACCACCAAAACCAATCGTATAACCCGATGGCATCTCATAGCTTTCTAGGCGTTTTTGGAATTCATTGAGCACAGTTTGAGGCAAGACTCCCGCTTCAATATAACCCTCAATGGTATTCACACGTTGCCCATTTCGGCGTGTAATCGCACCACGGCTGGTAGTCAGTTCAAGTTCAGCCAAAGTCGACACATTGATGCCCGTTGAGTAGACATCAGAACTGATCGGCAAACGGATATTGCTTAAATGCGCTAAGTTTTCGCGCGCTTCATCCGCCACACGAACACGGATTGGCACCGACTCACTGCCCTCAATCACAGAGCCGCTTTCACGACCTGTCAACGTGGTTTGCAACATGCCCGCAAACTGGTTCAGTGATATACCATTCAGTTTTGCAGTGTCTTCATCGACCTTCAACCACACCTTAGGTGTACCCGGTTGCAGCGTTTCCCTCGTGTGAGTGACATGAGGAACACCGGCCAAAATCAAGCGTACATCTTCACCAATCGCTTTTAGGGTATCAAGGTTTTCACCATAAACACGCAGCTCAACTGGCGCGGTAAATGGAGGGCCTTGATTAAGCTTACGTACCAAGATTTGTGCTTCAGGTACCTCTTCATCCAACACCTTTTGCAACTCAGGAATCAGCGCGTTGGCTTGGTCAAAATTCTCTGTTTTCACCATGGCTTGCGAGAAGTAAGGCGCGTTGTTTTGCCTTGCCTGCAAGTTGTAATAGAAAGATGGGAAGTTAGCGCCTACTAGCCAATCAATGCGCTCCACTTCTGGATAGCGATGAATGATGTCGTCTATTTTTTCAGAGGTATTTTTCGTCGCATAAATGCTCGCTTGTGGAGGCATATATACCTGAATCTCAAACATGTCTCGGTCTGATGGCGGGAAGAACTGTTCTGTCAGTTGAGACATACTCCAGTAACCGGTAAACGGAACCAACAACACCAGAGCAATAGTGATGATTGGATGCGTGACACCAAAGCGGACAGAAGATGAGAACCAACGTGTTAATGCGGGAATTCTTAAGCCTGTCATATACCAGTGATGTTGGCCTTTTTTATCCACATCACTGAGTTGTTTCGGCAATAACTTAGTCGCTAAGCCTGCAATCAAGGTATGCGAAATCACATAAGAACCGATCAGTGAGAAAGACACAGTAATCGCGATACCACCGACAAACTCACCCGACGCACCCGGCATCAAGATAATCGGGGCAAACGCCAAAACCGTGGTCAAGGTTGAGCCCAACAGCGGCACCCACAAGTGCTTCAAGGCATTCATAGTCGCTTCTGCTCTATGCTGCCCTTTCAATCGATAGGCCTGAATGGTATCGACCATCACCACCGCGTTATCGACCATGATCCCGAGTGCTACGATTAATCCAGTCACCGACATCTGGTTGATTGGCACACCGGTCATTTTCATGATCGATAACGTAAGCAGTGAAGTGAGTGGCAGCGAAATAGCCACTAATATTGCCGCGCGGACGCCTAAGGTCACGAACAATACAATCAAGATCAACCCGAAACCGATCATCAAGCTTTTGCCTAAATCATCTAGGCGAGTTTCGGTATAGCCCTGCTGATTGAATAGCACGGTGACATCGATATTGCTTGGCAGCTCTTGTTGAAACTTGTCGATCAAAGCGTTCGCACGTGAAGTCCAGTTATCAACCCGAAGATCAGGGTGCATTCGCGCCGCGACGATCACACTCGGTTCACCATCAATAATGGCAATCTGGTCTTGTGGGGTTTTCTCACCACGCTTTACCGAAGCGATGTCTTCCATGCGGATGATGTGACCATTACTATCCGTCGCGATAGGGACTTGCTTAATACGTTCAATCGAATCAAGTTCCGATTCAATCTCTAAACCAAAACGAGAATAAGCACTGACCAGTTCGCCCGCTGAGTTCTTAGCATCTGCCCCTTCTAGAGACTCTGCGATGTTTGAACTAGAACGACCAAGCGCTGCAGCATCAGCAGTTCGTAGACTTATCTGGATTTCTTCTTGAGGCATCCCGTATTCATCAACAAACTCAGTGCCTGACAAGGTTCTTAATCGCTTGGCTAACTCTTTGGCATAACGCCCTAGTGTTAAGCGGTCAGGTTCACCCGCACCAGACCAAGTCAGGGAAGCGATAGTGGTAAAAGCATAGGTATGGTCACTGTCGAGATCGGGAGAATGGGCACCCGCAGGTAAGATGGATTCGATATCAGACAGCTTGTCACGTGCTTGCGACCAGACTGGTTCAGGCTCGGTGATAGTGTCATCAAGCTCAAGCGTTACAATAGACACGCTCGGCCTTGAGGTTGAGCTCACCAGTTTAACTTCGCTCAGTTCACGAAGCTTATTCTCGATAACCTCCGTAACCAAAGTTTCCACTCGTTCGGCGCTAGCGCCTGGAAAACTAGTGGTGATGTTCGCATAACGGTTGATGATCACCGGATCTTCTGCGCGTGGTAGCGTCATGAAGGCTGAAATGCCACTCACCATCAGCAGCGCAGTCATTAAGAGCAGCAGTCGGGTATTGGAAATAGTCTCTATGATTTTCATACTATTCCCTATTCAGCAGCAGTGCTTACTGGCTTCACGGTTTGCCCCGGAACCAAGCGATGCAAACCACTCGCAATAACCTGCTCACCATCTTCAATCGCACCACTCACGTATGCCTGTTGATTGTTCGCAAACAACACCTGAACACTTCTACGTTCAACCTTGTTGCCATCGCCAATCACAAAGATATTCCACACACCACGTAAGCCATCAATCAAGCCTGTTAAAGGGACCCAATAGCCTTGTTCTTCAACCTGTTCGTCAAATTGAAGATAGGCCAGTTGCCCTTCCAATACCGAAGATTGCTCCGGAAATAGGTAGCGTAATCCAACACTGCGAGACTGAGTGTCGACCATCGCGCCCGGGTTCAATAGCTCTACTGCATAATCGTTACGTCCAACTCGAATACTAGGCGCAGAGAGTGACGTGACCTTTTGCATTTGATGGGCTGGAATACCAATAAAGGCTTCTTTGCCTTCCGATGCCAATAGAGTGAGCGTCGGATTACCGACATTGACCACGTCACCTAGCGAGACAAATCGAGTAGCGATGGTGCCAGAATAAGGAGCAAGAATCGTAGACTTCACTAGCTTGAGATCATTACCTTTCACCGAGGCGTCAATACGCAGCAAGTTCGCTTGTAATACACGCTGCTCACTGGTTAGCGAATCGATTTCAGCTTCGGCACTGAAGCCTTTTGCTTTCAGTGAACGTTGACGTTTTAAGTTCGCAGCAACCAGGCTCAATTGAGCTTTCACTTCTTCAGCTTGTGCTTTTAGTTGGCTCGATTCGGTCTTCAACAGCTGAGTATCTAACGTGATTAACGGCTGACCTTCTGTGACTGTGTCACCGACATCCACCAGAATCTCGTTAACTTTCCCCGCCAATTCAAAGCCGAGATTCGCCTGTTGACCCGCTTTTACCACACCGACATATTCACGTTGTACTTCGTATGATGGAGAACGCTCTAGGGCGACAGTTTCTACCGTTAACACTGTCGATTCGGTACCGTTCGATTCAGCAGTGCTCGCTGCATCGGTAGTTGTCTCGGCTTGTGTGCTTTCACCACACCCAACAAGAAGAGTCGACAACGCCACGGCTACTGCGCTTCCCTTCATCAATTTATACATACTCACTGTTCCTATGCGGTACTCAATTGTGTTCTTTTTTTAGACTAACCAAATCAAACTAGACTGTCTAGTTTGATTGTGTTAAAAATAAGTTTCATCGTCAGTGATTGATAAAACCATCACAAAAAGCATAATGCTAGCGCACAACAAGTTAGCACTAGGTAGCGAGAAATAAGCACGTGACGAAAATCATCAAAAGTGAACAAAAGAGAACGCAGATCTTAACCGCAGCAAGTAAGCTTTTCTCTGAACATGGCTTCAAGATCAATATGGATCAAATAGCCAAAGCAGCGAACGTTTCCAAGCAAACGGTCTACTCTCACTTTAAAAATAAAGACGTACTTTTTGAAACCTGCATGCAAACCAAATGTGCCGAGCGTGAACTGAGCCATTCAGCCTTTGATATGGACGCCACTTTGGAAGAAGAATTGATGAAGTTTGGTGTGAAGTTTCAGGACTTATTGCTGGATGAACAGTCACGACAAACCTTTCAGAATGCGGTCAGCCAATCCAACACACACCCAGAGATCGCCTCTATCTATTTAGAAAGTGGGCCTCAAAAAACAACAAAATTACTCGCCGATTACCTGCAATCGAAAATAGATTCTGGTGACCTTACTTTGTCGACGTCTAGCTCACCGATCATTGCAGCTCGTCAACTGCTGCTGATGTTTCATGGCAAATCAGCCTATTGGTCTTTCTTCGGTCATGATAGCGGTGAATCCGATAACGAAAGACTCAACTACACACGCGAATGCGTTGCACTTTTCTTGAACGGAAACCAGCCTCGTGAATTGTAGCTCTATCTTTGAATAAAAAAAGCACAGAGAAATTCATCCTCTGTGCCTTATCAATCATCAGTCACTCTCAGCAATAACAGCGATCGGTTTATTGGGTATGTTCCACAATGATCAGCTCATCGGTATTAAAACCACGCTCTTTCGACATCGCTTTAAACTTCTCCATCACTTCTGGTGCGACTTCAGGGGTTCTTGCTAATAGCCATAAGTAATCAGTGTCGGGCCCAGAAACGAACGCGTATTGGTATCCTTCCTCTTCCAATTCAAATACCACATAGGCACCATAAAACGGACCGAAGAACGACACCTTTAAGTAACCTTGGTCGCTACCTTCAACAAAGTACGCTTTGCCTTCAGCCTCATTCCATTCGCCCTCTTCAGCCGAATAGCCGCGGTTAATCACTTTTACGCCGCCATCATCGCGTAGGCTGTATTCAGCGCTCACATTACTTAAACCGCGCTCAAACGAGTGGTCTAAGCGAGCCACTTCGTACCATTTCCCTAAATATCTATCCAATTCAAACTGCTGAACTGGCTTGACGGTTTCTGGCATGCCAACGCATCCGCCCAATAAAATCACACTCAGCAGCAAAAGTATTTTCTTCATCCTAACCTCGACTTGTTTTAATCGTAATACGAGTAAGTCATTTGAGTCTTAACTTACGTCCTTGTTAATACGTGAACCCCATTAGCATGGTTCATATAACATTAAATTATTCAGACGTTTATGGAAATCGTTTCGTTGGTGAATGAATCAAAGCCGCTTCATTGACTCTCGATATTGAGTAGGAGTCACCTGCTTATAAGATTTGAACTGGCGATTGAAGTTCGCTTGGTTATCATAACCGACTTTTTCCATAATCAAATTCACAGGCAGACTTGTATTTAGCAGTAAATCACACGCCACATTTAATCTAATTTTCTTCAACCGCTGACTGAAGCTCTCGTTGTAGTGCTTTTAAAACAAAGGCCTGACGCTGCTCTCACTAACATACAAATGACTAGCTAAGTCATTTACTGAAAAGTATTGGATATTGCGCTAACGGTACTCATCCAACTTTCTCCGCTAAATATACTGCAGGTGAACTTAATCAGGAGAGCAACTATGGACACTTTATTATTAAAAATACGCGATATGATTCATGCCACACGTCAGCAGTGGATCGGAGAAATCACCTACAGCCACAATATTAAAGGTGACCACACGTGGAAACTTTATGGCTATCACTCATACACCGAGTACAAGAATGATCTGCTTAAAAGTTTGAAACAATAACCATGATGAAAGGCATACCAAAGCCACAATACGCGGGGTAATCGCGGCTTTTGTTCCTCATTCATGTAAAGTTTCACACTGACCACTCGCTTTCTATACTTATTAAACAGTGGAACATGGAAGACACAATAATGAACAACAAGCTTACTCTGCCACGCACTGCATTAGCCGCTTTAGTCACAACGTTAAGTGCCGTATCACCGGCCCTCGCACAAGCTAAATCAGCAGTGCAAAGCCAAGCGGCTGACCAAATTTTCACTAATGCCGATATATACGGGCATCGAGAGTCAGATTCTATCGTTACCCATGACAGCAAGATCATTTTTATTGGCGACCTCGAAGAAGCCAAAACGTTTCAAGGGCAGAATACCGACGTTATCGACTTAGGGAATGCTTTTGTTCTGCCGGGTTTCATAGACAACCACAACCATGTTTTTGAGGCCGCCTCTGAGCTGGGTGGCACTTGCGAGCTGGATTCAGAAGCAACACTTGAAGAACAAATCCCCTACTTAGAAGCCTGCAAAATCAATGCTGATTCAAACGGCAGAGGATGGTTGATGGGGTATGGATTTTCTTTGGAATCCACAATCAACAGTGACTCCGAGTACACGCCACTTGAGATCATCGACAGTGTCTTCCCCGATCGACCAGTCGTGATCATGGAGCAAACTTCACATTCAATGTGGGTTAACTCCAAAGCGCTAAAAATCGCCCGAATTAGTCCCCAATCACCAGATCCACAAGGCGGAGCATATTTAAAAGATCCTACAAGCGGTAAGCTCAACGGCATCTTACTGGACAACGCCGGTGACCAAGTCATGGAAATGGCGTGGAACAGTCAAAGCGAACTCTTCGAACAAAGTTACCAAGGCTTAATGTACGGCCTTAAAGAAGCGGCCGCGCACGGTATCACCACCATAGGTGACGGTAGAATGTATTGGAAGCGCGGTTGGTATGATATTTGGCTAGAAGCCGAGCAAAACCAAGACCTTACAGCGCGCGTCTCATTGCGCCCTTGGGTTTACCCTTCCATGGCCATGCCTTCTCAATTGGAAGTGTTTGAGAAGATGTACTCAGATGAAAAAAGTCGTCTATTGTTGGTCGATCAGGTGAAAATGTACAGCGATGGTATTTTTATCAATGGCACAGCAAAAACGCTCGCTCCGTACTTAGATACTTACTTACCAAACTCTCCTAACGGCTTGAACTACATCCCACCAGCACAGATGAAGCAGTGGTTAACGGCCCTAGAAAAAATCGGCTTTAGTGCCCACATACATGCCATTGGTGACGGCGCAGTTCGAGAATCTTTAGATGCCATCGAGAGCGTACGTAAGCAAGGTTCGAAAAAGCCATACACACTAACTCACGTTGAATTGATCAATAATGAGGATGTTCCACGATTTAAACAACTCGGCGTAACCGCAGATTTCCAAGTTGGATCAGACTACGTCGCGCAACATGACCACGAATGGGCTAATGCCTTCCTTGGAGCTAGACGCGCGAAAGCCATGATGAACCTCGACGCAATCCTCAAAACCGACGCCAATATCACGTTAAGCAGTGACTGGAACGTACACGACATCAACCCACTGGTTGGCATCGCGAATAGCTTGATCATGGGAAAGACCGGTCTAACCGATATCTATACCGCCATCGACGCTTACACCCTCAACGCAGCTAAAAGCCTAGGAATTGATGATATTACGGGCACGATTGAAGTTGGTAAATCTGCAGACTTCGCCATTCTAGATAAAGATATCACCACCTTGTCAGCAAGAGGCATCGCCAAGACTCAAGTGCTAATGACGGTACTGCGTGGCGATGTGGTGTATACGCAGAACGATTAAAACCTAGCCTCGTTCTAAACCTAAGGAACTCTTTTTATTAGATACTGAAAACGATGCGGCAAGAATGAGTGTGGCAAAGATCAGACACAAATAGATTGGGTATAGCGGATGGAGAGTTGCGGTGAACGCCAGCAACGACGCGACTCCATAGCCAGGTGTGTGAGACATCGAAATGAAGCCTACGGCAGTACCGGGGGCTTCATTTTGTTTTTCAGTCGCAAATACCGTGTATGCAGGAACAAGCAGCGCAGCGCCAAAGCGATACATAGTTGTGGGCGTCAATTTGCTTTTCTTAACCACCAAAACTTGAGTCGAAAAAGTACACGCTGCACTAATGGTTAATAATACGCCAATCGCATCACTCACTTTTTCAGTTGACCAACTAGTAACAGCATAAATGAGTGGCGAGAAGCTATATTGCTTTAATGCCACTGTCGCACAAAGCAACAACCCGCTCGACAAAAACACCCATAGCCCTTTTTGGGGCAGCCACGATGCGCTCTCTCGCTGGGCCTGCTTGGTACTTAGCATTGCCGGTTCAGGCAAGAAAATAGCTAAGACTAGCGCAACACACGGCAGTAGAATCATCAACATGAGCGGTGAGAAATAAGAAAATTTGAGTGCCACAATTGAAATGAGTGGGCCAATCAATCGACCAGCACTCAAACCGATACTCACCGATGTTATCGCCTGCAAGCGGTTCTTCTCACCACACAACAATATTGCCCAGTGCTGACTTGCCGGCACCAAACCTGCGACCGTGCAGCCATATAGAATTCGTGCGATGACCAGCCCAATAAAACAGACAATGTACACACGATCACTATGGCTATCCGATTGAAAATAGCCGCTATTCATTGCAAACAGTGTCAATAACGCAAAGCTAACCGCCATTCCAGATAACGCCTGTAACACCACTTTCTTTGGGCCATGTTTATCACTGTACCTTCCCCAAAAAGGGGCGGAAGACAAAAACCGCAAACTTCCAATCGCGATAAATATAGACCACGTAGGTAAGCTGAACGCAGAGTGTTCAACAAGAAACGGTAAGGAGACAAGTAAGCCGTTTTGTCCTATGCCCATCAACGCCGAAATCAGGCTAATGGCCCCTAAATGAAATTTTTTGTTTTGTATAACGGACATAGTATCGAGATTGATTAAGCTATTTTCGAAAGCAAGTGAGTGGGCAACAACATGAATGGCAGTAAACTAATTGATTTGAAGAATGATTATCATTTGTTTTTCATTATGTTACATTAACGGCTAGTAGCCTATAACTCAACTTCATATTTCACTATGTACAAACTTACCAATGCCTCGTTCGAAATCGACGGTAAGAAGATCCTCTCCCCTACCCAATTAACCTTTGAGCCTAAAAAGGTCACCACATTACTTGGTCATAATGGATGCGGTAAATCGACTCTCATGAAACTACTGAGTCGACAAAATGCCCCAACCCAGGGAGAAGTATTCTTGAACGAACAACCACTGTCTTCCTACAGTAACCTAGAGTTTGCACATCAAGTCGCTTACCTACCGCAGCACCCACCTATTACTGATGGTGTTACCGTTCGTGAGTTAGTTTGCTTTGGTCGCTACCCTTGGAAAGGCGCATTTGGAAGATACAGCAAAGAAGACTACCAAATTGTCGATGAAGCTATTGAGAAAGTAGGCTTGAACGCTTTCTCAGATAGATTCGTTGCAACCCTATCGGGTGGTGAGCGACAAAGAGCTTGGGTCGCCATGCTGCTTGCTCAACAAAGCCAATGTATTTTATTAGACGAACCAACATCGGCATTAGATGTTGCCCATCAACATGAGTTACTGGCTTTAATTCGAGAACTTAACCAATCGCTTGGTTTGACCGTGATTATGGTACTTCATGACGTCAATATGGCGGCAAAATTCAGTGACCATCTTATTGCTCTTCACTCCGGTGAAGTGATCGCTTCTGGCTCTCCGAAAGAGTTGATGACACCGGAAACGCTGATGAAAATCTATGGCATGGAGCTGGCGCTATTCGACCACCCTGAAACAGGGCAACCAATCAGTTATATCCCTTAAATGATGAGGAATCTGTTATGAAAAAGTTCATGGCGTTACTGTCTGTCTTATTCGTATTTAATGCTTATGCGCTAGAGAGCCCTCATGCATTAGAAATCACACACGAAATGGGAACCGCTTCTTTCGAAACAACCCCTAAAAAAGTTGTGGCGTTAGATTGGGTTCTGTCAGAAACGGTGCTCAGCCTTGGCGTTGAGCTAGAAGGCATTGCCGATGCCAAAGGCTATCAACAGTGGGTTGTGAAGCCAGAGTCGAACCAAGGTGTCACCGATGTTGGTTCTCGACGCGAGCCTAACTTAGAACTATTAACTAAGTTGAAGCCTGATGTAATCCTAATTAGCGAACACATGGCTGCGGCTTATCACCAACTCAATAAAATTGCTCCGGTGTTAGTTTATAGCGTTTACAGCCAAAAGAAGCAGCCGATTGAATCTGCAACGGCGATTACGTTGTCGCTTGGTAAATTGTTCGACCAAGAACAAAGAGCTCAACAAATTATTGCAGACACAAAGCAGCGACTTCACGACAACGGTGAGAAAATACAAGCAGCAGGCAATTCAGATAAGCCATTGATCTTTGCACGTTTCATCAACGATAAAACTTTACGAATTCACAGCCAAGGTTCACTAGCTCAAGCGACCATTCAAGCGATGGGGCTAAAAAACGATTGGCAGGAACCGACCAACCTTTGGGGCTTTAGCACCACAGGTGTCGTTAGGCTCGCGGAACATCAACAAACAAACGTGATGCTTTTTGGTCCTTTGACTGAAAACGAAAAAAATCAACTCACTCAATCTGCACTTTGGCAGGCAATGGAATTCACCAGAACAGATTCAGTGTATGAGCTTCCGAGCATCTGGACCTTTGGAGGTCTTATCGCTGCGCAAAGATTTAGTGACCACATAACAGAACTACTGACCCAAAAATGATAGCAACCACCAAGATTGAAGGTTCAGCAGTGGCAAGAACTCACGTTAAAACAGTCGCTCTATCGGTTACGGCTGTTCTCCTTATCTGCTCGCTACTGCAGGTAACTGCCCCCTACTCGAAAGGCATTGAGTTGATTTGGGATACGCTCTTTCATTTTGATTCAGCGAACTACCAACACCTGATCACCCATCTCACTTATTTACCCAGACTTGCTGTTGCACTCCTGTGTGGTTTTGCACTAGCGGTCGCCGGCTGTGTGATGCAGTTTGTGTTACGTAACCCTATTGCTTCACCCACGACACTGGGTGTCGCTGCGGGCGCAGAGCTAGGTATGGTATTGGGTTTGCTTTTAATCCCGGCAAGTGTCGCTGTTCCTCTTTTTATCCCTGCTTTCATTGGTGGCTGCCTTGCTACGGGTTTAGTCTTTGCACTCAGCTCTGCACGTGGGTTTTCGCCACTGCATATGGTTCTGGCGGGTATGGTCGTGAGCCTATTTTTAGGATCACTCAACACCATGCTACTGATGCTGCATGAGCAACAGCTTACCAGTGTATTCGTATGGGGCGCTGGTGTGCTTAACCAAAATGATTGGTCTAGCGTTCAAGTTTTATTACCCCTGATTGCCATTCCAACTCTACTACTGCTCGCCCTGCAAAGACCATTATCTGCATTACAGTTTGGTGATAATGTCGCCACTTCGCTAGGCGTGAACATTAAGCAAATCAAACTGTTGTGTCTATCACTCGCAATCTTTATCACCGCTGCGGTAGTCAGTGAGGTGGGCTTAATCGGCTTTGTAGGTATTGTTGCCCCAGCGATTGCAAGGCTGCTAGGCGTTAGATCATTAGCTAAACAAATTTTAACCAGTGGCTTGATCGGTAGTTTAATCCTATTGATTGTCGATTTAGTGATTCAGCCATTCTCAGGTTTTGGTGGAGAGCTACTACCAACGGGCGCAATGACAGCATTACTTGGCGCTCCATTTTTATTGTGGCTATTGCAACGTACTAAACTTCAATCGGCTCTCAAGAGCCGTAACGAGCATATAGAACAGTACAAGCGAGTTAGCACAGCCAAAACCTTGATTGCTATGTCTTTGGTATTGGCGGTTACATGTTTGATTGCGCTCACTGTCGGCAAAAACCAATTCGGCTGGAGTATTGAGATTCATGAATCCTTATTCGAATTACGCACGCCACGAGTACTGGTTGCACTGTTAGCCGGTATTGGCCTTGCTTTTGCAGGTACCATTATTCAGCGCATTTCAATTAATCCGATGGCGAGCCCGGAAGTATTGGGCATAAGTTCAGGTGCTGCCCTAGCGCTGGTTCTTGGCACACTCTGGGGCAACTCGATTGGACGCGAAGAACAAATGCTGCTTGGTACACTTGGAGCAACGTCTGTTACGGCTGTAGTTTGGTTGATGGGCAGAAAGCACAACTTCGCGCCAACGCAAACTCTATTAACCGGTATCGCGTTAAGTGCAGGGCTGGATGCTTTGCTGCGTATTACGATGAGTTCAGGTAACGAAAATGCCACGGCACTGCTGACTTGGTTATCGGGTTCAACGTATCTGGTTGCCACACAAGATGTCGTTTTACTTGCTGTTGGTGTGACAATTGTTGGTGCTATTTCCCTTTCACTGCATCGCTGGATTGAGCTTATAAACCTGGGGGAAGTAACCACCAGCAGTTTGGGGATGAACACAACCACAGTTCGCTTAGCCTTGCTGTTATTGGTCGCAACACTGACTACGCTGTGCACCATCGTTATTGGTCCGCTGAGCTTCATCGGACTGTTAGCGCCTCACATGGCCCGCTCGCTTCACCAATATAGAGCGCTCCCGCAAATGCTAACAGCGGCATTGTTGGGCGCGATCATCATGGTCGCAGCGGACTGGATTGGCCGTACGTTGTGGTTCCCTTGGCAGTTCCCTGCTGGGCTGCTTGCTTCTCTACTTGGGGGTGGCTACTTCCTTTACCTAATGAGAAAGTAACCTTTCAACAAGCCTATTAATTTCTCCTCCACTTCGCTGAACTCCGAAGTGGAGGCTTATTTCAATTCTGTCTTTACCCCTTCAATCCTTGTTTATCCTCTCACCGACATCGCTAATCCGGAATACTAGCAATTGTTTTTTGGTTGCAGAAACACAATAAATGGTATTCGAGCACTTTTATGTTTACCATGGTTCCAATAACAAACTGATTTGTAAGCCCTATGGACATAACGACAATTACAAAGCTCCAACAAGACTTGCTGTTTAAAGTCATTGCTAGCTTAAAAGCCGAAGACGCTAAAGCCGGTAGTAGCCTCAATGAATCTTCTTTGGCACAACAATTCGAAGTTTCAAGAAGTCCAATACGCGCCGTTTTAAAACATTTGTCGAGTCAGGGCATTACTAAGGTTGTTCCCTATAAAGGTTCGGTGCTTCAAATGGATGCGGCTGATATTAAGCTAGACGTACCGACAGACGACGAACAGCCCCGCCAAGAACAACTGTACCTGAATATTTTAATGGACCTGTTCTTTGGGGAATTAAGCAGCTCCTTCTCGGAAAAAGATTTACAAGAACGGTATGAGGCCAACCGTGGCGAAATTCAAAATGTCACTCGCCTACTAGAAAGCGATGGTATTTTCCGTCGCAGCCCCGGCTATAAATGGCAACTTGATGGTGTTCTAAACACACTTGAAAGGCATACCGAGAGCTATCGATGCCGCTTGATCTTTGAACCCGCAGGACTACTTGAGCCGACATGGAACTTAAAGCGTAGCGAACTCGAAGCATGCCGAGATCGCCATATATACGCCATCAACAATCCAAAATCGACTTCCGCTAGTCAACTTTTTGCGCTGAGTGTCGACTTCCATGAACTGATCGCAGCTAGCTCCGGAAACCGATTTTTGTTAGGGATGATGCAACAACAAAATCGTCTACGTAAGGCTACGGATTTGGTCTCTATGCATATTCAATCTTCCGTGGTTAAGTCATGCCAGCGCCGCTTGGACATCATGGATCTAGTTCTAGAAGGCGACAATCAAAGTGCCTCAACACAACTAGCCCAACTGCTCGAAAACGATATACGAGTAATGAATCGCACCTACAACAATGTCATGAACGTATCGCGCGAGCAACGAGAACAATTACTCAGCAGTCTTTCAGGAAAAAACAACTAACCTAGGAGCAGCATACTTTGATGCTGCTCTCTCTTCATTTACTTTCCGTCGCCTCTCGCCCAACGCAAAAAATACTATTTAATCATAAGCTTAATATGAAACCAGACATAAGAGCTGGGCTTTAACGATCCTATAAAACAGACACTATTATTGCATTTGAAAATAAATTGCATTCTCATATTGTTTTTTCACATCAGAAATACAATAATAATGATTCTTATTTAGACCAAGAGCAGAAACAGCAGTAATAACGACTCACTTATCCGATTCGTCATTACTCACCACTCTGTTGAGTCTGGATAAACACAATAAAAAATAGAGTCACCGCGCCAAAAGAAATGTGTGCAGCCTTTCATTGATAAATGCAGAGAAAAAAATGAAGACCGAAAAAGGAAGTTTCAAGCTTTCCACCGTCGCATTAGCAGTTGCGGCAGTAACTACAGTATTCACAGCCCAAGCTCAAGATCTAACAACTGAAGAAAAAATGGTGGTGGTTTCTAGCCGCACGCCTAAAGCCATCAGTGATATCCCTGGTACCGTTTGGTATATCGATGCTGAACAAATTGAACAAGAGTATCGAGGTGGTAAATCACTAGGTGAGATTCTATCGGCGACCATCCCATCTTTAGATGTTAGCAGTGGTGCCCGCACTAACTACGGTCAAAACTTACGTGGTCGTAAAATGCTAGTAATGATTGACGGCGTATCATTACAGTCGTCTCGTCCAATCAGTCGCCACCTAGATTCCATCGACCCATTCAACATCGACCGTATTGAAGTATTATCAGGCGCAACCTCGATTTATGGTGCAGGCGCTTCGGGTGGTGTTATCAATATCATCACCAAAAAAGCGCAAGGTGAAGAGCTAGAATTCGAATCCTTTGTTGGCGGTTCATCTGGCTTCAACTCGAATGAAGATTTCGATTACAAAATCGGTCAGTCTATCTCTGGTGGCAACGAGACGGTTCAAGCTCGCTCTTCTGTGGTTTACACAGAGACACAAGGCTTCTTCGATGCAAATGGTGACATTGTTACCCCTGATATTTCACAAGGTTCGCTGCAATTTAATAAGACGGTCGACTTCTTAACTACAGTGGGTGTCAACATCACTGAGACTCAGAAGCTTAACTTCCTTGCTCAATACTACGATAGCCAACAAGATTCACCTTACGGCCTATACATTGTCGGCAGTGACTTTGTTGATGTAAGAAAAGGATTTGATTCAGACCGCGAACATGGCACAGAGCGCATCATGTTGAGTGCTTCCTATATTGATGAGCAGTTCCTTGGTCATCAGCTGATCGCAGAAGCGTCTTATCGAAAAGAAGATCAAACTTATACACCTTATTACCAATCTTCTGGTCAGCAAATTACCGACGTTATCTCACTTAAAACAGCATTAGCGAAAAGCTTTAACAAGTTCAATCTTGTTTACGGTATTGATGCTTATCAAGACAAACTGGATAGTAACCAAGCTCTGTATGATCCAACGATTGCCAATGATTCTGGTAATTTGATCAACAAAACGTATGCTAAAACAGGTCGCTACCCTGGTGTAAAAGTGAGCTCAATTGCTGGCTTTATCCAAACGGATTATGCGATAACCAATGATTGGACTGTCGAAGGTGGTTTCCGCTACCAATATATGTCTAACGAGATTGATGATTTTGTCGGTTACAGCCAACAAAAGAAAATTGCCTCTGGCACTGGCACGTCTGCCGATGCGGTACCAGGCGGTGAAACAAGCTACACCGTTGGTCTATTTAACTTGGGTACGATTTACCACCTAAACAACGAGTCTCAAGTATGGGCAAACTTCTCTCAAGGCTTTGACCTTGCTGACCCTGCAAAATACTACGGACAAGGTGACTACACACTGGTTGGCGATCATTGGCAACTGAACGACAGCATCAATGTGAATGATTCAAAGATGTCTGGTATTAAAACCAACAGCTTCGAGCTAGGTTACCGCTTAGAAACCGGCGAGCTAAACCTACAAACGGCGGCGTACTACTCGCAATCCGACAAGTCTGTGAGTTACAACAAGAACACATTACTTATCGAAGAAATTGATGATAAGAAGCGTGTTTACGGCCTAGAAGCGATGGCCTCTTACTGGGTACACGATAACATTCAGCTTGGCGCATCTGGCCACTATGTGATTTCTGAAGTAAAAGGTGACGACGGTTGGGAAGACTTTACCGCGGGTGAAGCAAGTACATCGAAAGCGAACGCATGGGCTGGTTGGTACGACACAGATCTATCTGTAAAACTACAAAGCCAAACTATGTTCGATTACGAAGATGCGGATCAAAACAAGCTAGATGGTTACACCGTGTTTGATTTAGTCGGTACCTATCAGCTTCCTGTTGGTAGCCTTGGCTTCGGTATTCAAAACTTATTGAACGAAGACTACACAACCATTTGGGGACAGCGTGCTCAAATTGTGTACTCAGCACACTACGCTCCAGCTGCATACGGCTACAAAGGCCGTGGACGTACTTACACTCTGAACTATCAGGTTAAGTTCTAAAGTTTGTTAATAATTAAAGGGTTGGCATTTAGTACCAACCCTTTTATTTGGAGTCCAGAGCATCAACGTTTAGGCTATGCTTCCACTTTTTTACCATCTACCTTTCTACCACTCTCTTCCTGCTTATCATCCAAAACAAAGTAAATCTTCGACACAAGCACTTCAGCAATTAGAATCGTAAATACCACAGCAAAGAAAGCAACAATACCGTTCCAAGGGCCAGTAAAGCTCACCTTGTCACCGAACAATAAGTTAATCGCTTCTAGCATGACAAACTTCGAACCCACCAAAATAATGTAAGTGGTAATTGCTCGGTAAACCTTAGGAGCCATACCCGGCTTGCTTTTAAAGTGCTCAGCAATCTTATGTTCTAGGCCAATAGAAAGTTTCAATAGTAGCTGAAGCAACAACGCCGCTATCAAAGAGATAGTGAAAGACTCGATATTCACAAAGTCCCAGTACTCATCAAAGAAGTTAAGAACCACTAGGTCCACTAGCACTGCTAACGTGTAACCAACAAATAAACGTTGTGGTGTATTGAATCCGTAAACTTTGTCTGAATTAGTCATGTTGTCTCTCTTTAATTTGATAAGTAGCCTCGATTTGAAATACATCTTAGCGTTCGAATCAGAACAAAACTTACCATTTGGTGACACCATCCCCTTTCCATTCAAAATTGTTAATCTTTATTGATTGATCATTTTCTGTACCAATAATTCTCTTCCCTCTATACGGCAATACTCAATAATATAGAAAAGTGCCAAAAGATAAGTCTCGTCACTGCTTGTCATCAAATGGCCATTTTTCATAGGCGTCACCTCATAAGATGGCTCCATCAGCGACAAACACTCATTTGAAAAAGGTGCAGACTATGAAAAAGCTAATCACTAACGCGAACGTATTTAACGGTGTTGATAACAACCTAATCGAGAACGTATCTATTCTTATCGAAGACAACTTGATCACTCAAATTGGTGAGGTTGACGCTACGTTAGCCGATGAAATCATTGATGCTCAAGGTGGCACGGTAATGCCTGGCTTGATTGACGCCCACGTTCATATCACGCTATCTGCACCTTTCAATGTGATTGATACTATGACACGTGAAGAAGTCGCAATTCGCTCTGCCAAGATTTCAGAAGAGATGCTGATGCGCGGTTTTACCACTATTCGTGATGTCGCAGGTAACACGCTTGGCCTTAAAAACAGTATCGACAACGGCTACGCGACTGGCCCACGTATTCTTCCTTCAATGGCGGCGATTTCACAGACCAGCGGTCACTCAGATTATCGCCAAAACCAAGCACAAGAGCGTTTGGCTAATGGGCACGAAGACTCGCCAATGATGAAGCTAGGCGCGATGCGAGTGGCCGATGGCCGTTCAGAAGTATTGAAAGCCGTACGTGAACAACTATTTATGGGCGCATCACAAATCAAGATCATGGCAGGTGGCGGTGCATCATCGACCTTCGACCCGCTAGACACATTGCAGTTTACTTCTGACGAGATGGAAGCTGCAGTACAAGCCGCTTCAGACTATGGTACTTATGTTGCCGCGCACATCCACACTTCCGATGCGATGCGTCGAGCAGCTGAAGCGGGCGTCATGTCTTTCGAACACGCTACTATCATGGATGACGAGATCGCCGAGATCATCAAAGAGAAAGGTATTTGGGTGATCCCGTCTTACTTTACCTCTTCATTGATTGCAAAGCGTAAGATCCCACTGCCAAACGAAGAGACATATCGCAAAACAGAGCGTGTGGGTAAAGCCATGTTCAAGTCGGCAGAACTGATTAAGAAATACGACATCCAAAACATCGCGTTTGGTACCGACTGTGTGGGCGAAACCAATGTGCATGCGACCCAGCTGAATGAGCTTGGTGCGATTGAGCAAGTATTCGATACCATCACTGCACTTCGCATGGCGACGTCAAACTGTGGACGACTATTCGAAATGTCGACATACCAACACCCGTACCAAGAAGGCAAACTTGGTCAAGTGGTTGAAGGCGCTTATGCCGACCTACTGATCATCGATGGTAACCCACTAGAAGGTGTGGCATGTGTTGCCAATACAGAGACACAAAAACTGATCATGAAAGACGGTAAGGTGTACAAAAACACGCTTTAGTATTCAATATTCACTCACTGAGTAACTAAAACTCAAAGTCAGGCAAGCGAACTTTTTAGTCGCTTGCTTCCCTTTTTGTTAAGCGTTGTTTTATTGCTGGAGCAGATCATTGCTACTACTAAACACAGGTTATTGATTTATTGATGAGTTGGGTTGTCGTAGTAGCCCACAGTAACCAGTGAAGTCATTGCAAAATGTGGTCAATAAAAGTTCTCACCTTATGAGACACTATAACCGAACTAGGATAAACAACGTACAATTCAGTAGACCACGTGTAGTTTGTCAACAAATTTTCCAGTTGTTTTTGCTCAATGTAATCATTAACAAGAAAATCTAGTGCGCATGCAACGCCCACCCCATTCTTTGCCATCTCGACGAGCATAGCTTCAGAGTCAGATCGAATCGCTGAATTGAGATCAACAAATTCGTATGTTTCATCTGAAAAATTAAAGCGCCATTTGTCCTTAGTCAGGCAACTTCGATAGTTCATACATTGATGCTGTTTTAAGTCAGACGGAACGCTTGGCTTACCATTTTTATCTAGATAATTCTTGGATGCGACAACTCTAGTACCTATGTCTTTTATCTTTCTACATCGAAAGCTGCTATCAGGCATGTCACCGATATGAAAGGCTAAATCGATGCCGTCAGCGACTAAATTATCTAGTGTATATCCATAAAGAAACTCGAGCTCTACTTTCGGGTAAACTTGTGCAAACGAACTGATTTTTTTCATTAAGCTTAAGTCATTCTCAAGAACAATGGGGATCCGCACTTTAAAAGAACCACTCAATGTGTCATTTCGTTGGTCGATCACGTCATGGGCGTTTTTGATGTCGTCTAGAACCTTTGAGTAACGTTCATAGAGATACTGTCCATGTTCAGTTAATGAAAGCGTTCGAGTGGTGCGCTGAATCAGTGTACATTGCAACTCATTCTCTAATTGGCGTATTTGCTTGCTAATAACTGACTTAGATAACATCAACTCATCGGCTGCCTGAGAAAAAGAATTGTTCTTAACTACGGTGTAAAAGGTAGTAACCAAGTTTAGATTCAGGTTTTTCATCAGAGAGCCTCAAATAGCAAATCTATTCTAACGTACGACTACTAAAAACTTCAGAAGTTCCTTCTATACACCTCACGTTATAGTTTCCTTAGAAGAACAATCTTTCCACGTAGCTTTGTTTTTCAAAAACTCCATTTCGCGCATTCTGTGTCTATCCCTATTTCCCCAAAAGGATACTGAAATGACGAACATCATCCATCACGTAGCAGATTTGAGTCTTGCACCTAGCGGTACTAAACGAATCGCTTGGGCGCGTGAACACATGCCGATTATGCGAAGTCTTATCGAGCGCCTAGAAAAAGAACAACCATTCAAGCATTTGACTATCGGCATCTGTCTACATGTAGAAGCGAAAACAGGCGTATGGATGGAAGCCCTAACAAAAGGCGGGGCAAAAGTTGTACTGACAGGTTCACCAGGCTCGACCCAAGATGAAACCGCAGCAGCGCTCGTAAAAGACTACGGTGTTCATGTATTTTCTCATCGTAATGAATCATTTGGAGACCACATTCGTTACTGTGAAAATGTTCTCAGCTTTAACCCAGACATAATTGCTGATAATGGTGCAGACTTACACGAGCTTGTGTTTACACACCCTGAATTTGAGCATCTGCAAGGCACGCTGTTAGGTGCAACAGAAGAAACAACCACTGGGGCAAACCGTCTCCGTGAAGACTTCAAATCTGATAAGTGGTCAACATTAATCATCAATGACACCATGTCTAAGCGTGTCATTGAAAATCGCTTTGGGGTGGGGTCTTCTGTTGTTGACGGCATTATGCGAGCCACAAACGTAATGCTACATGGAAAGAAAGTAATTGTTATCGGCTATGGTTACTGTGGTTCTGGTACTGCACAACGTTTGCGTGGTATGGGCGCTCATGTAACCGTGGTTGAGAGCAATTCTCTTACTAAGCTTGAAGCGCATATGGAAGGTTTCTACACCTCAACGCTCGAAAAAGCGCTATCGGATGCAGACATAGTTGTTACGATCACAGGTCGCGACGATGTTCTACGCAAAGAACATTTCAAACTCATGCGTGATAAAACCATTCTCGTAAACGCAGGTCACTTTCAACGAGAAATTAACCTACCTCAACTCAATGAGATGAGCGAGAGTGTTTATCGTATACGTCCCCACGTTACCGCTTATCAAATCGCAGGTGAAGACAAAGTGTTGTTCGTCTTATCTGATGCTAACTTGGTAAATCTGTCTGCAGGAGATGGAAATCCAATTGAAATTATGGACTTAGGTCTTGCATTGCAAACTTTAAGCCTTGAGCGTATAGCACTGAATGCTAAATCACTCACTAAGATACCTCAACCAGTGCCATACGACATTGAGATGATGGTGGCTGAACTAGCCTGTAAACACTGGATCAATCACTAATCTCTACTTGACGGTGGACTATTTGGGTTTGCCGTTTTTATTTGAAAGAACAAGGAGATTTCTATGCAACCCCTCTTTAGTCTACTTGGCATGATAGCGCTGCTTGGTATCGCTTATGCCTTTTCTTTGAACCGTAAATCCATAAACGTAAGAACGGTTCTAGGTGCATTTGTTATTCAATTTTTGATCGGCGCATTCGTACTGTTTGTGCCTATTGGTAAAGATCTACTCCAGTATGTATCAAACGGAATCAATGCGGTTCTTGGTTATTCAGCTGATGGCATTGGATTCTTATTTGGTGGCTTAGCAAGCGACAAAATGTTTGAACTATTTGGAGGCGGTGGTTTCGTCTTTGCCATTCGCGTATTGCCTGTAATTGTATTCTTTTCTGCTCTAGTATCCGTTTTATACTATTTTGGCATCATGCAAATATTCATTCGTATTCTGGGTGGCGGCTTGCAAAAACTGTTGGGGACGAGTAAGTATGAATCGATGTCAGCAACTGCAAATATTTTTGTCGGTCAAACGGAAGCCCCTTTGGTTATCGCTCCATATATTAACAAGCTCAGCCGCTCTGAACTATTTGCTGTGATGTGTGGAGGCCTTGCATCTATCGCGGGCACGGTGCTTGGTGGATTTGCTGCCATGGGCGTGAACATAGAGTACTTAATCGCGGCATCGTTTATGGCTGCACCTGGTGGTCTGTTGTTTGCGAAGATCTTATTACCAGAAACGAAGAAATCAGAAGAGTTGGAGGCAGAGCGTGAGAACGGTGAGGTAAGTCAACCAGTAAAAGCTCATAAACCAAGCAATGTGATTGATGCAGCCGCAGAGGGGGCATCAAATGGTGTTGCTCTAGCGATTAACGTTGGTGGGATGCTTCTGGCCTTTATTGCCCTAATTGCTCTTTTAAATGGTCTACTAGGGTTAGCCGGTGGGGTTATTGGTATACCCGAACTATCATTAGAACTTATACTTGGCTACCTCTTTTCGCCTCTTGCTGTGATCATTGGTATTCCACTAGAAGAAGCGTTTAACGCCGCAACGTTTATTGGTCAAAAATTAGTACTTAATGAATTTGTCGCCTATGTCAATTTTACTGAGTTCCTAGTAAATCATCCGTTATCTGAGCGTACTACAGCAATTATCACCTTTGCCTTGTGTGGTTTTGCTAACTTCTCAGCAGCTGCAATGTTGTTAGGCGGTCTAGGTAGCATGGCAAAAGAAAGGCGCTCTGAAATATCTAGCCTTTGTCTGTATGCCATTCTTGCAGGTACGTTATCTAACTTAATGAGTGCCGCAATCGCTGGTCTGTTTTTGTCACTTTGAACTATAGAGAAAGGCTTTAGAGGCTCAAGAAGCCTTTCTCTATCTTTTATATTTGTCGTGAGATTCGCTGTCATTCATTAATAGTAATACTCGATTTTGCTTAGCACGCTTTTGTCTAGAATCTATGGTACGCCGTATTTTGTAAGTGATAAATTCAAAATAACAGAGTTGGTTTGCGCTAATGTATTCAGAGTTTATAGGAGACATCATTAGCCTCAGCTCTTTGATGAGATCCGCGCCAGATTATACTAAAAATCTTAAAAGCTCTTTAGTTGCTATTCTGGACGAAATCAAGCCTTCAATCTGGTGGTCTATTCGTTTTTTCATCTCTCGATATCATATGCAATGACCGGCGAGATGAAATTGACAAATATGCTCCACACAAAAAAAGGATTGGTATCTCTACCAATCCTCTTCAGGGGGTGTTTCGGTTTTTCTACCTTATGACAGGTAGATGGCATCTATTACTCGTAATCAGTCGCGTACGTATCTTCGTATGAGTGAGAGTAGAATTCGAATAGGTTGCCAAACGGGTCTTCTAGGTAAACCATTTGTGCTTGTTTTAGTTCGTCTTCTGGGTGGTAACGGTGAATATCCATACGTACTTTACCGCCAAACTCTTCAACGCGTTTAATAGCTGAATGAAATTGCTCTTTTGGAAGCTGCAGACAGAAGTGGAAGATACCTAGACGAGAGAAATCTACTTCGTGACGCTCTTGGCGGTCAACCATTTCGAACAGCTCAACACCGATACCATCAGATGTTACTAGGTGAGCGATGTTGAAACCTTTGAAGCCTTCGCCAAATACGGCGATACACATGCGGCCGATTGCTGATTCGCGCTCTTCCATCACTTTAGTGTTGTTCATTACAACTCTTAGACCTAGAGCCTTAGTGTAAAACTCTACTGCTTGGTCCATGTCGCCTACCATGATGCCTACGTGATTCATTTTCATAACTTTCTCCAATTCATTTTAATTCTGTACTTTTCGAAGCTCAGCTTCTGTACTTCGTTTCGATGGAGAGAGTATAGGGAGAGATTGCAATTAATTTAAATTATCATAATTTATATTAATGATAATTTTTTGTTATTTATGATTTAATCTCAAACTAAGCCTATAAGTGGGACTAAAGAAACCATACCCATATAGCTTTAACCAACTTTGATAGCTTTTCTCGATGGTTCTTTCCTTTCGAAGATAGGATTCGCCTATTGAATCTATAGAAATGTCCGATTTCACTTATTTTCGGTGCCAATGCAATATATATCCATCGACGCGGGATAGCGTTAAACACTACAAATTAGAAAGAGAGTCAAAACATGATCAACACAGAAATCAAACCATTCAACGCAACAGCATTCAAAAACGGCGAATTCGTAGAAATCACTGAGCAAGACGTTAAAGGCAAATGGGCTGTATTCTTCTTCTACCCAGCGGACTTCACGTTTGTATGTCCAACTGAGCTAGTTGACCTACAAGACAAATACGCAGAGCTTCAATCTCGCGGTGTAGAAGTTTACTCAGTATCAACTGACACTCACTTCTCTCACAAAGCATGGCACGATACTTCTGACAAAATCGGCACTATCGAATACTTCATGGTAGGCGACCAAACAGGCACTATCACAAACAACTTCAACGTAATGCGTGAAGGTCAAGGCCTAGCAAACCGTGCTACGTTCCTAATCGACCCAGAAGGCGTTATCCAAGCAATGGAAATCACTGCTGAAGGTATCGGTCGTGACGCTGAAGACCTACTACGTAAGGTTAAAGCAGCACAATACGTAGCGGCTAACCCAGGTGAAGTTTGCCCAGCAAAATGGAAAGAAGGCGAAGAGACTCTAGCTCCATCTCTAGACCTAGTAGGTAAGATTTAATCTAAGCCTAGCCAAAGAACAAATAAAGCAGAATAGCTAAACGGTTCTACAGGCGCGCTTCGGCCTCCCTCCTAAAGGGCAGTCGCGCGCCACCCTTTCAAAGCATCAACACCACATTCAATTTGCCGACTTGCGCCCCCTTTTTATTTTCCTTTTTTAGCAAGAAGGTATTGGTCAATACCAAGACACAGAATTTAAGAGCAGGCACGATTATGTTAGATCAAGCAATGAAGCAGCAGCTAAAAGCATACCTAGAAAACTTAAAAACCAATGTTCAGTTAGTGCTGAGCCTAGATGACAGCGATACCGCACACAAACTCCAAGACCTAGCAAATGACATCTCGTCTTTAACGGACAAAATTGAAGTAACTCGCGATGATAGCGCAAGCACGCGCAGCCCTATCATGCAGGTAGTGAACCAAGAGAAAGACACTGCGATTGGTTTCGCCGGTTTACCAATGGGTCACGAGTTCACGTCACTGGTACTGGCACTGCTTCACAGTGGTGGTCACCCTATCAAGCTTGAAGCTGACGTAATCGAGCAAATTAAAGAACTCGATCAAGAGCTTAATGTAGAAATTTTCATCTCACTATCGTGCCAAAACTGTCCAGAAGTGGTTCAGGCATTCAACATGATGTCAGCGATTAACCCGCTAATTAAGACAACTATGATTGATGGCGCAGCATTCCAAGAGGAAGTGAAGTCTCGCGATATCATGGCGGTACCGAGCGTGTTCATTAATGGTGAACTATTCGGTCAAGGCCGTATGTCACTGGCTGAGATCCTTAATAAAGTAGACTCAGGCGCAGCGGAAAAAAAAGCAGCAAACCTAAATCAACAAGCACCATTTGACGTGTTAGTTGTGGGTGGTGGTCCAGCAGGTTCTTCAGCAGCGATTTACGCAGCACGTAAAGGCATTCGCACTGGTGTTGTTGCTGACCGATTTGGTGGTCAGGTAATGGATACCATGGCGATTGAAAACTTTATCTCAGTGAAAGCGACGACAGGTCCTAAGCTAGTGGCGAGCCTAGAAGAGCACGTAAAAGAGTACGGTGTAGAAGTAATGACTGAGCAGCGTGCTGCCAACATCATTGCTGCAGAAGACACGAAAGACGGATACATCCACGTTGAATTAGAGAGTGGCGCAACGCTACGAGCTCGCTCTGTTATCACAAGTACAGGTGCACGCTGGCGTGAAATGAACGTTCCGGGTGAACAAGAATACCGTAACAAAGGCGTGGCTTACTGCCCACACTGTGACGGTCCACTGTTCAAAGGTAAGAAAACGGCGGTTATCGGTGGCGGTAACTCAGGCATCGAAGCAGCTATCGACCTAGCAGGTATTGTGGAACATGTAACCGTGCTTGAATTTGCAGACACGCTACGCGCTGACCAAGTGCTTATCGATAAAGCGAACGCAACACCAAACATCGAAATCATCAAAATGGCTCAAACGACACAAGTGTTGGGTGATGGAAATCGCGTAACAGGTCTGGAATACAAAGACCGCAACACTGAAGAGCTGAAACAGATCGAACTCGCGGGTATCTTCGTTCAAATCGGTCTAATGCCGAACAGCGAATGGTTGAAAGGTTCGAAGGTTGAGCTTTCACCACGCGGTGAGATTGAGATTAACGCTCATGGCGCAACATCGATGAAAGGTGTGTTTGCAGCAGGTGATGTAACAACAGTACCTTACAAACAGATCATCATTGCGATGGGTGAAGGTGCGAAAGCAAGTCTAGGCGCATTTGACCACTTAATTCGTAACCCAGCTCCAGTAAAAGAGGCTGAAACCGCTTAATCTTGTAAGCAAATTTCCTTAAGTGTCCTTGTTAACGTATCAGTTATGATTAACTTATTAGTGATGATTAACTGACTGATTCTTGTTAACGACTTTGTCGATATTTAGACACCACTCCTATGGATTTAGGAGTGGTTTTTTTTCTTTGGTAAAGACGCTTTACGCTGGCTGATAGAGCATAAAAGCAACCACTAACGCTAGGCTTCCACCCAAACAACGGTTAACCATCACCATCTGTTTTGGTGATTGTAATAGACGCTGCAACATAGTGCCGCAATACGCCCAAACCAACATACACAATACACCGGTTCCCACCATAATGGTGGTAATCGTCACCACTTGAATCAGGTAATCTGCCTGTGTGGTGATGAACTGAGAAAATACAGTCAGTGAAGCAATCCACCCTTTCGGGTTCAATACTTGAATCAAAACACCAGACAGAAATCCTGAGCGATTCACCGATTCTTCTTGCTCAATTTCCATGTTGGCAATCGACCACGCCATAAACAGTAAATAAGCTGCCCCAAGGTACTTCATTACCGTGTAGATCTCTGGGTAGAGGGTAAACAGACTCACTAAGCCAGCACTTGAACCCGCCAGTATGATGATAATGCCAAAAGCGTTACCAGAGACAAAAGGCAATGTTGCCGCAAACCCATATCGGCTTGATATCCCAAGCAATGCAATGTTTCCTGCTCCCGGTGTAATTCCAATAGATATTGAAAACAACAAGAACGCCAGCATTAATTGAGCGCTCATTCTTTCTCTCCTAGTAAATAAAACGTTATTGGGAGAAGAGTTTACCGATTCGAGTAGGAATTAAATTGCTATATGCGCTAGTATAAAATCAAATTTGAGCAGGCTTTTCCTAAAAACACCATGAAAATGAAAGAATCCACCAATGAAGTGCTAGATGATACGGATATTGCCATTCTTGGACATATCCAAAAAGATGGGCGCATGAGTAACAGCAAGCTTGCCGAGAAGGTCAACCTGAGTGAGACACCTTGCTGGCGTCGTTGGAAGCGCATGGAAGAGACAGGCTATATCGATGGCTATACTGCGCAACTGAACCGCAAAAAGCTGGGGCTGCATGTAGCAGGTTTCACCCTGGTGACACTCGGCAACCATGAGGTTGAAAACACCGAGCCTTTTGAAGAGTTTGTCGCAGTGACAGATTGGATCACCATGTGTCACTGCATTGCAGGCGGAGCCGATTACATGATTCAGGTGTTAGCAAGAGATCTAGAAGAGTATTTTGAACGAATCAGTTCAATTCGACGAGTGAAAGGCGTCAGCGCAATTCAGTCTAACATCTCAGTGAAGGAGCTTAAAAACAGCTACCAACTGCCACTGCAAGATTAGTGTGTTTAAAACTTAGAAAGCCTAGTCAACGGTAATGCAAATCTGCTCATTGCTACCACCGCGCAATGCAGTTAAACCCGCAGCCGCCATAGAAGATGATACGCCGACTTCACCTTGGCACCCTACTTCGGCACCTGAAATGGAAGCGTTGGTTTTGTACAAAATACCAATCATGCCCGATACCGCTAAAAAGTCTTTTAGCTGCTTGGTATCCAACACTTTAATAAAGCGATGGTAATACATCACCACAGCTGGAATCACGCCTGCAGCACCAAAAGCAAACAAGTTAATCCAGTCCATGATTTCCATTGGGTCGTTTTCAACCGCAGCATTCGTTTCCAACTTCTTCAGTAGGTTTGGTGATCGGCTTTTTCTGCAATCACATCAGCATCTTGGAAAGCCGACTCATTTTTCAGGATCATACCACCAAGGCTCATGCCATTTTTTCGGATTGTTGCAGCATTTCATCGGCATTTTTAAAAGGATAAGCCACCTCAACCGATTGAGTTTTAGTGCCATTTTGCAATTCATCTGCCGTTGCAATAAAACCGCCACCGATCGAGTAATAGGTTTCATCGACAATCACATTTCCAGCTTGGTCGAAAGCAGTGATCATCATGCCATTCTCATGAAATGGCAGCACGTTTAGAGTTCAACCTGCGTATCCCTGAAGATCTTCAAGTCATTGGCTTCGATGATATTCCTCAAACGCAGTGGCTTAACTACCAACTCACAACGTTCAAACAAGATTTCAAACGCCTTGCTCGTGAATCAGTGAAAATTGTAGTGAGTCAGATTCAAGACCAAGACACTAGCCTAGTAAAACTGATGGTCCCGGTGAAGTTTATTGAGAGAAAAACGACGCTCAAGTAATACCGACTGAAAGACACCTTCCAACAAAAATCCCGCTCATACAAAGCGGAATTTTTGTTATGCTGTTTAACTAGTTGCCCACGCCACCAGTATTACCTGATTGGGTTTCTGGTGTTTTAGGTGGCCACTCTTTGAAGGTCACGAAGTGTTGCTGTACAGCAGCTTGCGCTGGGCCAAATGCCCACATCTTCTGCCCCATCCACTTCAAGTACGTGCCAGACTCTTGTCTTAGTTTGTTGCTCCAATCCTACTTTCTCAAAGCGTTCTGAAAACCTAGGATTATGTTGGCAAAAGTCGGCCAAGAATGACTCTAAAAACGCTTGATCAATCCGGCAACGCTCAAAGCTCTCATAAAATAGTTCGTTTGAAGTCATCTCACCAATCCTTTGCAATAGTCTGTTTGGTTTGAACCACTAAGATGACTTAATTATACGCCACAGTGGCATAAAACGAACTGAGGCATATCATGAACTAAGGCATAAAGTGAGTTGCACAGATCTTGTTTCCATCAGGATCTCGCAAATACGCCATGTAAAGTCGGCGTTCATCCGACCCTCTCTCACCAGGCCCGTTTTCAATACTCGTACCGCCATTTTCTACACCAACACGATGCCACTCATCCACCGCTTCTGGTGAAGAGGCCAAAAAGCCAACCGTCATACCATTGCCGTGTGTCGCTGGCTGGCCATCAATCGGTTTCGTTAAGCCCAATACTCCAGTTTGGCTAACATAGATACAACGCCCTTTTGGGTCTACAGAGCCTTCGCTGTAACCAAGCACCTTCATAATTGGATCATAGAAAGACTTCGCGCGCTCAACATCTTCGGTACCTAGAAAAACATGGCTAAACATAACTAACCTCTTCTTTTAGTGAAAGAACTTCCTAAACTAGTCCCTTCAACCTCATTTGTCTAGGCGTTCCCTAACTACAATTGTTGCTTTATCCACTGAGCAAAAACCTGAAACTTGGTTCGTTGATCCATCCCTTTCGGGCACACCAAGTCATAGCCCTTACCAGACTCAATACTCATCATTGGAGCCACTAACAGCCCCTGCTCGATTTGCGGCTTCATAAACTCTAAGCGCCCTAGTGCAACGCCCATTGAGAGTATCGCAGCATCCATGGCCAAACGATTATCACTGTAGTAATCACACATCAAGGTGCAATCCACATCGCTTTGAGCTTCAGCTAGCCACCGCTGCCACGCCGTCACGTTCCCGCTATGAATAAACTGTACATCCGCTAATTGATGTACCCCCTTATCGAGACTAAACCTCTTGGCGTACTCTGGGCTGCACACAGGCGTTCTGATCCCTGAAAAAAGTCGCTCACTGTGATGGTTAGGGTAATGCCCTTCGCTATAAAAAATGGCCACATCATAAGGTTCGAATTGAAAGTCAGATTGGTTCTGTTTGGTTTGCAACTTGAGGCTCAAGTTCGGATAGAGTTTTCTAAATTCGGGCAGACGTGGCATCAACCAAGAAGAAGCGAAGTAAGGAGAGGTTGCTATATATAGCTCACCACTCAATTCGCCGGTTTGAATGTCCATAAGTTCAGAAAATATCGACTCAAAAGAGACATTCAACATCGAAAGCACTCGCTGTCCTTCTGGGGTCAATTCAAGTTTTCTTGTCTTGCGCACAAACAGATTGAACTTCAGTTGTTGCTCCAACTTTTTAATACGATGACTGACACCGCCCTGTGTCAAAAACAACTCTTCAGCAGCCAAAGTAAAACTCAAATGTTTAGCCGCAACACTGAATGTGTGTAGCAGTGATAATGTCTGTTGCCTATTTTCAAACAAGCTCATGGATTAATCTCACTAATTTATAACTCGTCAATTCTGGTTTGTCGGTGTGCCAACTCATCATATAGATTAAATCACGTAATCTAAAAGTCTAATGGTGAATAACATGAAACAAGAACAAAAATTAAAAGTCGTCGTGATCGGTGGTGGTTCAAGTTACACCCCTGAGTTAGTTGAAGGCTTGTTAAAACGTCATCACGAATTACCTATTACTGATCTGTGGCTGGTGGATATCGAAGCTGGGTTAGAAAAAGCTCAGATCATTGCCGATCTAACCAAGCGTATGATTAATAAAGTGAACTGCGAAATTAATGTTCACCTAACCACGGACCGACAATTGGCTCTGAAAGACGCCGATTTCGTATGCTCTCAATTTCGAGCGGGTCGACTAGAAGCAAGGTTGCGTGACGAACGTATCGCCTTGAAATATCGAATGATCGGGCAAGAAACTAACGGGCTGGGTGGTTTCTCAAACGCCTGTCGAACTATCCCGATTGCTTTAGAAATCGCAAAAGAGATGGAAGCATTGTGCCCGAACGCATGGCTACTCAACTTCACCAATCCATCAGGCATGGTGACCGAAGCTCTGCTTAAACACTCGTCGATTAAAACCGTTGGCCTATGTAACGTTCCAGTCAACATGGAGCTTGGTGCAGCCAAAATGCTTGGCGCAAAACGTGAAGATATTACGATGCAAATTGCGGGCTTGAACCACTTAGTGTGGGCTCGCAAGGTGCTACATGAAGGGCAAGACAAACTGGGTGAGGTCATCAATCAACTTCTTGGTGGCAACGATCAAATGATGCCGAAAAATATCCCTCTCTTTGAATGGGACGGCGAGTTGATTCGCTCACTCAACATCATTCCATGTGCATACCTGCGTTACTACTATCAGTCTCGAGATATATTAGATAAAGAGTTTGAGGCGTCGAAGAACAACGCTAACCGCGCCGACTTGGTGGCTCAAGTTGAGAAGCAACTGCTTGAGATATACAAAGATCCAAGGTTAGACACCAAACCTCAACTGTTAGAAGAGCGTGGTGGTGCCTATTACTCTGAAGCGGCTTGTGAGTTGATGAGCAGTATTTATAACAACAAGCGCTCTATCATGCATGTAAACACCCGCAATAACGGCGCAATACAAGGGTTGCCAGATGACTGCGCGGTAGAAGTCAGCTCTGTGATCACTAGCAGTGAAATCATCCCACTCAACGTCGAGCCTTTTGACAGTGACACATTACGCTTGATCCAACAAATGAAAGAGTTTGAAACCCTCACCGTAAAAGCTGCAATAACGGGAGATATTGCCACAGCGAAACGCGCCCTGATCCTAAACCCAATCGTCGATACGGGCTCGCACATTGATGAGGCTCTACTAGAAACGATTCGCGAAAACTTAGAGTTCATGCCTGCGTTCGCTCATCGGCTCACATAGTGTGATAACTCCCTCAGTATAACTCACTGTTTTCGGTACATTAGCTCAGTAAATGCTGAGCTAATTCAAAACTAAAAGTCCACACCTTCTCATTAGAATGAGGCCAACCATGAAATTGATATTGAACGCCGATGATTTCGGTCTCACAGAAAGCGTAAACCTTGGCATTGTCGATTGTTTGAAAGCCGGTATGGTGAAATCAACTACCATTATGATGAACCAACCAGGCACACAACATGCCATCGAACTTTACCACCAAGGCTTAGTTCCTGAAGTTGGATTACATTTTACGGTCACCGCAGGCAAACCCATTAGTTCACCAAAGCTCATCCCCAGCCTTGTCGATAATCAGGGTTATTTTTTAGATAAAACTACCCTACTCAACAAAGCAGATGTTGTCGAAGAAGAGGTGGTGCTTGAGCTTAACACGCAATACCAAGCTGCACTTGATGCCGGTTTAAAGATCAATCATATCGATAGTCATCACTTCGGCGGCGTTTTCCAGCCTCTTAAAGCTGCGTTTACTCGAACCGCCAATGATATCGGCCTGCCTGTGAGACGAATCGACAATATTGTGAGCGGGCAAGATTCACTTTTAGTGCCAACGCCAGATGCGTTTGATATGCGATTTTTTGATGACGGGGTTTCACTAACCGGCTTGCAAGATTTGCTGTTAAGCCACCAAGCCATGACACCTAACGGCACGATCGAATTGATGTGCCATCCCGCGCTTTTTGCCAGTGACGAACTGAGGTCATTGTCTAGCTATCTCACTAAGCGAGTGGAAGAACACGCCTTATTGACTAGTCCGGTCTTAAAACAATGGCTCTCTGACAATGGTATTGAATGCATTGGATTCAACCAGCTTTAGCTAAATCCGAAAACCAATCTAGTCAACGATACGCTGAGCACCCTGCCCTTGGTCATGCAAAATATCTTCTGGGTTTAATAGATGGCACTTTTGCATGCTCAGGCAGCCGCAGCCAATACAGCCTGTGAGGTTTGCTTGTAATGAACGGATCTGTGCCATCTTACTGTCGAGTTGCCCTTGCCATTTCTTTGCCACTCGCTCCCAATCGCGCTTGGTTGCAGTGTGGTTCATCGGCAAGCTAGACAGCTCTTCGGTGATCTCTTCTAGCGTGAAACCTATCGACTGAGCAACTTGAATAAGGGCAATTCGCCTCAACATCGCTGATTGATAACGTCGTTGATTACCATTGGTGCGGATAGAGGCAATCAATCCTTTGGTTTCATAAAAACGCAGAGCCGAAGGTGCGACACCACTGCGCTCCGAGAGTTGACCAATCGTTAAATACACGATGTTTTTCATATCTGTTTACTTTCCCTGAATGTATTGCTGGTAGATTAGAATCCGTTTTCGATTATAGCTAAAGCTAAAGTTAACCTTAAGTTTAGTTCCATTGATTACATTACGTTCATACCACGAAAAACATCTCTATCTGAAGAAAAAACAGCCGTCAAATGATGGCTGATTTCGCTTAGTTTGAAATATAAACCATATATTCAGATCTTCTTCATGATCATCTTGAGGTTATCGATCATCTCTACGTTAGTCATCTCTCCCGCTTTCCATATCGAAGTTATCGTAGAAGCTTGGCATCGACATAGAGCCTTTCAAATCAGCATCAAAGTAAGGTGCAGAATTTACCGCTGACGACAACACAGAACTTGCACCACCAGGGCCTGGTGATGTGGAGAGCATAACAACAGGTTTGCCTTGATAAACTTTCATGTCGATGCGTGATGTCCAATCAAACACATTCTTAAAGGCTGCGGTGTATGAACCGTTGTATTCCGCAAAGGAGATGACGACTGCGTCTGACTCTCCAATCTTCTCAAAGAAGCGTTGAGCGTGTTGATGAATGCCCGAGTCTTGCTCTCTTTTCTCGCTATAAATTGGCATCTCGAAATCATTGAGGTCGAGCACCTCGACTTGCGCGCCTTCGACTAAACCTGCTGTGTAAGCTGCAAGTTGTTGGTTAATTGATGTTGTACTGTTAGTCGCGCCAATCGCTAATACTTTCATTGTTGGTTCCTAATTCATTTGTATCACCTTTCCACATTCATGGTTTCAGAGGCGATTGTCTGTGTATTTAGATTGGGAATGATAATAAAACCTCAAGTTAACTTTAGGTAAAGCGATATTTTCAAAAAATAGGAGATATTTTAAAAAAACCCTTATAAAGCAATGAATTACAAAATGATAGTTTTGAGTTTGAGGAAATAAGCACACCCAAAAAAGCAGTAGGTGTGCCTTATCGAAGTGCTGTTTACTTAAGTTGGTTTAGTGGACTGACACCAGAATAGGCAACGCCCGATAGCTCTGCCATTTCGCGATTCCATGTTGCCAAATCGTGAGGGTTAAATTGATTCAAGTGATCATGCCCACACGCTCTCGCCATTACTTGCATTAATTCTGTCGACGCCTCGAAGAAGTTTTTAAGCTGATTCGATGCCTTCTCGACATTTAAACGCTGGCGTAAATCGGCCTTCTGAGTCGCAATACCCGCTGGGCAATTATTGGTGTTGCACATTCTCGCCGCCACACACCCTATCGACTGCATGGCACTGTTCGAGATGGCGACACCATCAGCACCAAGCGCCATTGCTTTCACAAAGTCCATCGGTACGCGCAAACCGCCCGTGATGATCAATGTGACTCTGTCACTGACACCTTGCTTGTCTAGATAGGCTCTGGCACGAGCAAGCGCTGGAATAGTTGGCACACTGATATGGTCTCGGAACATTTCTGGTGCTGCGCCTGTACCGCCGCCTCGACCGTCTAAAATGATGTAATCGGCACTGGCCTCTAATGCGAACTGAATGTCTTCTTCGATATGGTTAGCACTTAGTTTAAAACCGATCGGGATACCGCCTGTCACTTCTCGAACTCGGTCGGCGAATTTCTTGAAATCCGCTGCGGTTTTTAGATCTTTAAAAGTAGGAGGAGAAATCGCTGCCGTACCCGCTTCAATGCCACGTACTTCCGCGATCTTACCGATATTCTTCACACCAGGCAGATGCCCGCCCGTTCCCGTTTTTGCGCCCTGCCCGCCTTTAAAATGGAAGGCTTGAACGTTTTTGAGCTTGGCTTCATCGTAACCAAACTGAGCACTGGCTAACTCATAAAAGTAGCGAGAATTGGCTGCCTGTTCCTCGGGTAACATGCCACCTTCCCCAGAGCAGATCCCGGTTCCTGCAAGTTCAGCCCCCGTCGCCAAAGACACTTTCGCCTCCTCAGATAGCGACCCGAAACTCATATCCGACACAAACAGCGGAATATTGAGCTTCAGCGGTTTTCTAGCATTCGGGCCAATGATCAGTTCCGTTCCTACTGGCACGTTTTCCAATAAAGGCTTGGTGGCCATTTGTGCGACCATCACTTGAATGTCATCCCAGTGAGGCAAGAGGTGCCTAGGTACACCCATAGAGGTCATAGGCCCATGATGACCCACTTTGGACAAACCATCACGCGCCAGTTGGTGAATAAACTCCACAGTAGGTTCTTCTTTGGTTGCGGTTGCCGCAGGAGATAAGTCAGGGGCTGCCGCTTGAATGTGAACTTCAGGGCCCTCTTGCCCAATTTGTTCCGCAGTGAACTGTTTATGAGTGCCATCGCAAAAAGGAAGGTTGTTAGAATACTTGCAGCGGCACAGGTAGCCTTCACCGTCCTCCTCGGCGATAAAGCTTTTCGGTTTGAACCCTGTACCGGAATGAGAACCATCACAAAACGGTTGGCTTTTTGATTTCCCACAGGTACAGAAGTAATACTCCTCTCCCTTCGTCAGCTCTACTTTGACGGGTTTGTTATCCGCAATTACTGGACTCTTCATAGTTTGCTCACCTTTTCTTTCTTATGATTTGATGACTGAAGCGATGACTTGCTCACAAGAGTAAAGTAAAGGTGAGATACGCGGCTAATTCAATAAATGACCTATTAGATAAGGTTAGTGAACCAACTCAATAGAAAGAAAAATGGCCGCTTAATAGGCAGCCATTATGTGTGATAACTTAGTAAGAACTGATGTATGTTGGGTTAATCAAATAACTCAATGACCAGTTTGTTATCTCGGATCACTAGATTCGGTTCTGATGACTTGATCAACGACTCCTGAGCCTTGTTGCTATCCAGTTTGTATACTGGGGATTGAGACAAAGCAAAACCGATCATTGATACCGCAGGCTTAAGCAGCTTTTCAATCTCAGGAGATAGCTGTTGCTCCTTCTCTTCAAAGCGCTCGAGGCGCAATGATTTTAGGTACACTTCACCACTTTCCTTGTCATATTCTGGAATCGCGCTGAATTCCAAATCTAGGTCCAGCCCCATATTCGGCATATTGAAGACTTGAACTTTTGCATTGGTGTTCGCTAACACTGACACTCGCTGTTCATCTGCTCGACCAATTTTCACTTGTAGATCATCGACCGCGACTTGCGCATACATCACGCTTTGTACACCTACCTCTTGTTCAAGCATGACTGAATCAGCAAGATATTCTGTCATCTCTTGCTCAGTAATACTGTAGCTGACACAACCACTCAAGATGAGCGCGATACAGGCGATGATGAGGCGGTTAATTAGCTTGGTTGTCATGTAAATTCGACTCTTAATTTCTAGTTGCATGGAACGGATGTTACCTCTAGATGATATCGTAAAACAGTCGTCACACTGACAGTGTCGGATATGTAGGCAGAATGATCCACCTAATCAACATTCGCGTATAGTTTGAAAATGGCAAAAATAGTAAAGAAATCAATGACTGAATTAACGATATTTTATGACGGAACGTGTCCACTGTGTGCAAAAGAGATGGCTGCGCTCGCCAAGTACGATACCAAGAACAAGATTCAGACCATCGACATCTACAGTGAAGCGTTTGCAAACTATCCTCAGATTGATGCGGATGCGGCGAACACAGTGCTGCATGCTCTTGATGAAAACGGAAAGCTACTACTGGGGTTAGATGTGACCTACCAAGCATGGAACCTAGTAGGAAAAGGTTGGCTTTATGCGCCATTACGTTGGGCCATATTCAAGCCGATTGCAGACTGGTGCTACCTAAGGTTTGCCAAGAATCGATATAAGATCTCATTCTGGCTGACCGGAAAATCACGTTGCAACGGAAACAGCTGCACGAAATAGTATTGAATTAAGACATACCACTGGCGACTTTGTAGTAAACGATGCCGAACAGTGCAGCAAATACTAATACGGTAAGAGCGACTTTCAACCAAATAAACTTCATGCTTTGTCCTTTTCAATCGAGTTACTGATTCAGGCGACAAGTTATCACAACATAACAAACGGTTGTGTAATGATTGATAGAACTTTGTAGTCATACCAATCACAGTAAGTAAGGGGTCAAAAATAGCGCAGGGAAAAAGCTTGAGAACAAGGCAGATTTTTCGATAAGTAGTTATTCTACAATCAAAAAATCTAACGAAGTTATCGAGTTTTTTAACAAGCTAGGGTGAACCGTTATTTACTACGATTGGTATCACACCTAATTCCCAGAGAGAACCTTTATGTCGGCAAAAGAGAGAAACCTTCCCACTCATCGACTTTCTAGATTTAGTAAGTTCGCTTCGCTGGCGACAAGAGTCGCAGGTAACGTGCTAACAGAAGGCACCAAGCAAATTGCACAAGGCAATATGCCCAAAGCAAAAGATTTACTGTTAACACCACAGAACATAGCTCGCCTGACCGATCAGCTCGCGCACCTACGTGGCGCTGCTATGAAACTGGGGCAGATGCTTTCAATGGATGCGGGGGATGTCTTAGAGCCGGAGTTAGCCGACATTCTTTCTCGCCTGCGCTCAGACGCTGACCCACTGCCAACAAAGCAGCTCAATCAAGTCTTAGAAAGCTCGCTCGGAAACCATTGGAAAACCGAAATCCTTTCCTTTAATTTTAAACCGATTGCCAGTGCATCTATAGGACAAGTGCATCAAGCGTACAGCGATGCCGGGGACAAGCTCGCCGTCAAAGTCCAATATCCAGGCATTCGAAAAAGTATCGACAGTGACGTAGATAACGTGGGCACACTGCTCAACATTGTTGGCTTGATACCAAAATCGGTCGACTACAAAGGTTTGTTAGAGGAAGCAAAAAAACAACTCCATGATGAAGCGGACTATGCTCGCGAGGCTGATTATGCGACTCGTTATCACAATGCATTAAAAGAACACTCACACTTCGTCGTACCTAAGATCCATCCGCAAGTCTCTTCAGAATCCGTGCTCGCCATGGACTTCATTGAGGGCGTCTCAATAGAACAGATAGAAAGTTACGACCAACGCACCCGTGACTTTGTGATGCACAGCTTGCTTGAGCTCCTATTCAGAGAGTTATTCGACTTTAAGATGGTGCAAACCGATCCCAATTTCGCTAACTACCTTTATGTTAAAAACACCCGACAAATTGGCTTGTTAGATTTCGGAGCAACCCGTGAATACAGTGACCGCTTCAGCGAGGGTTATCGCTTGGCCTTTTCCTCTGTCATTAACAACGATGAGCAAGGGCTCAATCAAGCGTTAGAGCAGATTGGTTTCTTTAGCGAGACAATTCTTCCCGAACAACGCCAAGCGATTCTAAACCTAGTAAAGATGGCTTGTGAGCCAATGTTGGTAGACGAAGACTACGACTTCAAAGCAAGTGGTTTAGCACAACGTCTTCGTGAAGCTGGCACCATTCTGAGCATGGAACAAGAGTATTGGCATACCCCTCCCGCCGATGCGCTGTTCTTGCACCGAAAGATCGGAGGTATGTATCTATTAGCAGCTCGCCTTGGTGCGAAGGTGAATATCAGTCGCTTGGTCACTCCATATCTTATGTCAGAGAACAAATGTATAACTAAAAGCGCGAGTTAAAGAGACAGTAAAATCATACGCAAAGTGATCATTTCATCGTGCTCAAGAGTAATAATCATTACGCCAACTAAAATGAGCCAAACCTATGAAATGTTCACTACTTTGCTCAACCGCACTGATTACAAGCCTAACGAGCTCCATCGCGTTTGCAGCGAGCTGCCCAGAGATACTTAATGGCAAACAGCGCTTATTAAATTCAACCGAAGAAATTGCGCTGTGCGATGAGTTTAAAGGCAAAACTCTATTGGTGGTAAACACCGCTAGCCAATGTGGCTTCACTCCGCAGTTTGAGCAGCTCGAACAACTTCATCAAACTTACAAAGACCAAGGCCTCACCGTTATCGGTTTCCCAAGTAATGATTTTCGCCAAGATAAGGGAAGTGAAGAGAAGACGGCAAAAGTCTGTTACCTCGACTACGGCGTGACCTTCCCTATGATGGCGCGAGCTTCACTGTCTGGTAGCAACGCCAACCCCGTGTTTGCAGAGATACAACAGCAAGCAGGCGTAACGCCTAAATGGAACTTTTACAAATTCTTGATCAGTAAAGAAGGTAAAGTCGTCGCCACCTTCCCTAGCTCCACATCACCAGTGAGCGCTACGCTCAAAAACGCGATCGAGCAGCAGCTATGAGGGCGAATTACATGGCAACAACTCAAACCCGTAACACCATGTCCAAATTGGGGTACATGGGGTTAATTCCGTTTTTATTCGGTCTCCTCCTTTCGCTCACCGACAGCCAATTTATGGGGATAAGCGGTGAAACGCTCTTCATCACCTACAGCGTGGCTATTTTGAGCTTTCTTTCAGGGATCTTGTGGGCAAATGGCATCGAAAACTTTGAAAGCCAATCAAGCAACAAAGCGCTACTGCTAAGCAACGCGATTGTACTAGTCGCTTGGTTGGCAGTATTGCTTGGCGAACAACAAGAGCTAGTGACAACACTGATTCTCATCTTTGGTTATATTGCGGTTTGGCGAGCTGAAAGGGCGATGAGAGAAGAGAACCAGAGCCAAGGCCCCGATGGCTACTTTGATATGAGGACTCGGCTAACCTCTAGTGTCGTGTTAATGCACGGTATCGTGATGCTGACTTGATTGACAGCCCCCAAATAGATGTTTTTGAGGAAGAACTAGATGATGAGTTGCATGACCAGACGAGGCTCATCATCTCCGAAGTAATTACTCTCTTCCTTGATAGTCACGAAACCCATCGACAAATACAGCTCACAAGCCTAACTGTTACTTGGATCAACGGTAAGCAACAGCTTGGAATCTTGCGGCAAGGTTACTATCGCCTGCTGCATCAATGAACGACCAACCCCCATGCCTCGGTAAGCAGCATCAACAGCCAGTGACAAAACCCAATACTCTTGTTGTTTGTCGGTTGGTGTCATTAACACATAGCCCGCAACTTGCAAATCTTGTTTCGCCACCAGCAAGCCCTTCCCCCAGCAATCAAATGCCTGACGAAAGAAAAACAGCGGATAGGCGTGCTCGCCAAACAAAGCGTGTTCAAGCTGGTAGATATCAGCCAGTTCTTGTTTTTCCGCACAGACAAAATTCATACATAGGCCTTAAAAGATTAACGATAAACTAAACAAGCAAAATGAGAGCTACTGACGGCTCACCAACAAATTCGCACCAGACAAGGCAAGAAACACAGAACATGCTTTATTGAAGCGCTTGGCCATTTGAGGTTTTGAAAACCAATTTCGTAGATATAAGCCAAATGCCGCATAGATGGAAATCGCGAACATTTCTAACACAAGGAACGTACTACCTAAAGCAAAGAATTGAGTATTTACGTTCGCAGAAACATCAACAAATTGAGGCAGAAATGCGGTAAAGATGAGTATCGCTTTGGGGTTACCAGCTGCGAGTGCGAACTCTTGTTTAACTAGACCAAACCAATTCTTATTTCGTTCGATTTCCGCGACCGGGCTCACTTGTGAGCGCCATAGGTTGAACGCGATCCACAACAAATACATCGCACCAAATAGTTTGATAAGGAAGAACAGAGTTTCAGAGGTATAAAGCACAACCGCTAAGCCAGATGCAGCCAAAGCAATCATGCCAGAAAAAGCGAGGATTCTTCCTAACCCAGCGACAAAGGCGGCCTGAAATCCGTAACAACGGGCGTTGTTCATTGATAACAAATTGTTTGGGCCCGGTGTCATGTTGAGCGCAAAACACGCTGGGATAAACAGCAGCAACTTCCATATTTCCATTGGTATTTCCTAGTCTCAATATGCCAAGGTTGTCGTATCATTAAGTGAGATACGACCTTTTATAGCAGCTATTAAAACCAGTACCAATCCTACTGTCGTATCCTTTCAACTAATTCTCAAAAAATTTCTCATATTCTGGCGTAGACAAGTTTTCCGCGACACCAATTTCACCGATGATATAGATAGCACTCGCAAGAGTTTCAATGGTTTGGTTCAGCTCTCTATCAGGCACTTCACCAACAACAGGAACCGGCTGGCGTGCAGACGTTGAATTGCAGACCACGCTTTCACAAACGATATTGTGCTGTTCCTGTTGAGAAACTTCAGGCGGCTTGAAATCCGGAGAATTGAAGTCAGGAGCAGTAATACCTTCGCTTGAAAAATCAAAGGAGCTGTATGAGGTAGCTGAAAACAGAGAAAGGAGCAGCATCCACTTATTCATATATCTTTCCATCGTTAGTATTCACCGAATTTATAAATACTATCTAATTCGACCGATTATGAACAGCGTTTTATTGTCGCGGATGATTGTGTGTCTAAGTGCCGATTACCCGCTGTACTTTAGGTGACACGAATTCAACCCACATGCGAATGCTTACCTAACATAAACTTATCGAGTAGCGCCTGTGGTACAGGGATAATAGAGTATCGAATGAAGGCAACTAACGTCACTATCGCAACAAAACTGCCTAAAACAAAATCATGCACATCAACCAGCACCCAACCAAGGAGCCTGTCACTGATAATCGCAAGTAGACCGATACTCACCGCGACCATCCATTTACGGTGATCATAAGGTAAATATTCCATCTTTTGGCTCACGATATAGAGCAGTAACAGCCTCACGGTATAAGTACCACAAAGCACCACCACCACGCCCCACACTCCATAAATCGGTGCCACAACAAAATAGCCAATCGCAGCCAAGATCGCACAGCCACCTTGGATCCACATCTGAGATTGACTTGAGTCACCGCTGAAACAGCCTAAGTTGAGGTAGTCGCCCGCACTTTTAATAACAGCGATGGCTAGCAATGCGACCACTATAACCCCAGCCTGATGATAGCTGCTTGGTAAGATGAGAGAAATGAAACCAGGGACAGTTAAGATCATCAACCCTCCTAACACTATGGCTAGATTGACTCCGATTAACGCTCTGTCTGCACACATTTTGCTGCCGTCGGGTAGCTGAAGCATGGCGACTCGGTTTGGAAACCACCAAAGCGCGTAAGGTTGCAGCAGCAAGCCTAAAATTAACGCAAACTTACCACTAACCGCATAAATGGCCAACTCTTCAACGCCGACAAAGCTTGCCATCACCCAGCGATCTAGCCCGGTGATCATATAAATGGATGCCCCGCCAACCAAGGTTGGTAACCCAAATTTCAAGATCTTCGCTGAGTATTGAAAACAACCTAAACTGCCCATCTGCTGCCACTGATAACTCACCAGACAAAGCATCAATAGCAGACTAGAAGCAGCGGCAGAAATCAGCACGCCATCAATGCCATAACCCGCTTCAAGCAGGACAAACGTCATAACAGCCTGAACACCGGCTTTCAATACGTTAAGTTGGCAAAAACGTTTCGCCATGGCGTTCATACGCATCAAAGTAAGAGGGATGGATATTGCCCCGTCGAGCATCGTAGGAATGAGTAGAAGAGCGATCTGATAGGGTTTGAATTCAACAGGCAACATCAGTAGCAACAGAGGCATACTGAGCGCAATGAGCACGCCGCCAAGTACACACACCACTAAACTGAGCGTAAAGCAGTTAGATATCAGCTTGCGCTTTTCATCGCCTTCAGCGACGCCAACGTAACGATACATCGATTCGACAATACCAAAACTAAACAAGATCGTACCGATGTCCGCCAATAAGACGATCGCTTCTAATGATCCATATTCTGCCAACGTCATTTTGTGAGTAATGTAAGGGATCATCACCAATGAGATCCCTTTCATCATCAATATGCCAATAGCGTAATAGGCTGACTGTTTTAACGAACCCATACGAGTCACCGATCTCTTACCATGCAGGCTTTAGGAAACTCTTACAGTCCCCAAGAAGATGTCGTAACGTTCGTTTTTGTGGAGCCAAAACTAACGAGCAGATGCTATAAGAGATGGCCAAGCGGTTTTTCTGTAAACCTCGGTAATAGTCAGCGTAGCCCTCTAATATTCTCGCCCTTGCTATCTTGAAGCTAGACGCTGGCAGGTTCCATCGTTGAGGGTCATTTTGGTAACGCTGAAGAATAGTTTCTATAGACTGTAAATTTCTCAATTTGAGACTTTCAGTTTGAGTGACAGAACTTGCTCTCATTAAGTAGCCAACTTGCACCGAGTTCAATACGCCAATCTGGTGATTTTCACTCATTCGAAGCCACAACTCCCAATCTTCTGCGTATTTGATATCAGCTCTGAAACCGTCTGTTTGAGATAAAACTTCTGCCTTCACCATTACCGTCGATGTTCCAATGACATTGTTTTCAATGATGAACTCTAAAGGCTTTTCGATATTGATGAACAAATCATCTTGGCCCTGAAACTGCGACCAATAACTAAAGCAATCAACTATGAATTGGTAGTTTTCAGTGAGATGTTCGTAATTGGTAAAGCTCATCGCGAGATCTGGGTATCGTTGGTGAAATTCAACTTGGCATTCGAGTTTTTCGGGTAACCAGAAGTCATCAGCATCTAAAAAAGCAATGTATTCACCCGTTGCTTTCGCTATTCCAAGGTTTCTAGCTTGAGGTGCACCCACACCCAGAGTTGATAATTTAATGATGCGCTCATCGTGTAGCGACGAGAGATAAGTCGACGTCCCATCATTACTATTATCATCAATAACAATTAACTCAACATCTTGATGAGTCTGCTTAAGTACGCTGCCAATTGCTTTCGGCAGGTAATCCAAACAGTTGTAGGTGGGAATAACAACACTTACTTTAGCCATAATGACGCCCTCAGATTTATACGTTATATGGCTGACATTGCATGTTCCATGCCGAGAGTACCTTGCGATAAAATCACTTCTAGATCAGCCTCCTACATGCCCATTCCCAAAATAACGAAAAAACACAACCGGTCGAAAAACCTACAACCTCAATTTGATTTTCAATTTGAGAAAACGAGCTACTTCTAGGTGGGTAACCTTAGGAAACCATTGAAACGCTCGCCAAAGCTACGGTTTGATCTTGGTTCGTATCTTGCTTTGTTGGTTATTACCCTACTTGATAGCTTTAATAAGCTTTTAATAGTATTGATTAGAGGAGCAAAGAATGAAGAAAGTAGCATTTGTGGCGCTAACCTACCCTGTACTCAGTGAGACCTTCATTCAAACAGAAGTCGACTCCTTGCAAGATTGTGGACACGATGTCTGTGTCATGACCTTAAAATTTAAAACAGCGAAAAACAATTTGACTACGACATTGTCGAAATTGGCAAAGACGTTCAGGTGGGTAAAGTGACCAACATCATGGGATACAAAGAGATCGTCTCACCTGAAACCGGTTTTGTGGTTAGCGAAAAGAACGTTGAGGAATTAAGAGAAGCGGTTGAGCGTTTTGCACAATTGAGAAGCAATGATAAAACGTCAATGGGATTAAAGGCACGTCAGAGAGTGAAGAACAGTTTTAATTCGATAAAACAAGCTCAGCAATTATCTCGCTGGATAGAAAACCCGGCTCAATAATGGCTAACTAAAGTAGCTAATGACTACTTAATAAACGAAGATCAACGAGGTACCACAAGAAAAGCAGAACGCCACATTAATTTTAAATGTAACGCTCAACTTAGAACTGCCTTATGATGGCGTCTTAGGCTTTCAGTAACTTTTATTGGCTTTTCATTAAGAAGCCTAGCTAACCTGCCCGCAGTGCCAAAATAGATGCAATATCTTCGATATCACGATATTGAGCAAGTTGTTGTTCTTTCGATGAAATAGCCACAATCGACATTCTATCGGCCAATTCGTTACCTTCAATACCAACATGACCGTTCACATGGTAGATGGTAATTTTCGCAGCCAGTTCTTGGTAAAGCACATAGGCAGATTTAATAATATCGAGGTTTTTGATCTCGCCGCCCGACTTCGTCCAGCCCTTTTTCTCCCAACCCGTTGCCCACTTAGCAATACAATCTATCGAGTACTTAGAGTCACAATAAATCGCAACAGACAAACCAGAGTTTAACTTCTCTTTCGCAAGAATAAACGCTTGTTTAAGGCCATTTAGCTCGGCGGTATTGTTGGTACCCATAGGTTGATACAAGCCATACCACAATTCTGTTAACTGGTTGTTTTTATAAACCGCTAACCCTGTTCCTGCTTCCCCAGGGTTTGGTTCACATGCACCATCGGTAAAGATCTTGATATCAAAAGGCATATCAGTGATTTGTTGCTGCGAAAGAGGCGGAGCCTTTACTTTTGTCGCCTTACCCGCAGAGCTTGGCTTTGTAACTGTAGAACCTGACACAAACGACGTTTTACCGCCGAAAGCAGACTCAGCCTCGCCTAGTGTTGGAAACGATTTATATCTCGCGCCAGCAAAGCCATCGACTTGCGTTTTACACTCGTTCCAAGTGGTAAAAATACCCGGTGTGCGACCTTTCCAAACCACATAATATTTCTTAGCCAAACTAACTCCTTACCAAAACCTAAACACACAAACAGTGAATCCGTACATTAGATGCCACCACGCTATACGTTGCAAGGTCTATCAGTTAAATAGGTAATCAACCGCGACAAGATTATAGAGCAAGAACACGCCCATACTGACGCCGATCGTAAGTAGCACATTGCCTGTTTTCCAAATCAGCAAGCCAGTCATCACCGCGCCTATCAAGTATGGGTTTTCAAAACTTGGCCAAAATGCCTGCTCTGGAGCAAACACAATCGGCCCCCAGATCGCAGTCAGTACCGCTGGACTTGAATAACACAATAAACGTCGCGTAGTTTGGTTAAGTCGAAGCGGAATCGCTGGCTCCAGAAATAAGTATCGGCTAAAAAACACAATCGCTGTCATCAGTAATATCGTTAACCAGATCATCTCTATTTCCCTTCCATGATTGGCTTTTTGCCGTTATTGCGCTCTTGAAATGACTCACTGAGAAAGCCCGCTAACATGCCAGCAATTGCTGCAATCATGAGCCCGCCTTCAACGTTATTCACCGACATAGCAACCGAAGTCACCAATGAAACCAACACGCACACTACAACAGGCAATGTTCTGATTAACAGGAATACCAACGCAATGAAAGTCGCGGCGACCGCAAAGTCGAGGCCAATTTCATTAAGGGATGGAATTTGGCTTCCAGCGACAATGCCAACGAAGCTCGCGATATTCCAAACCAGATAAAAACCGCCGCCAACGCCCGCGGCATACCAACGATTAAACTCTTGCTGAGACTGCCCGCTACAAATCGCAAACAGTTCATCTGTTAACCAAAAGCCAAGCAATAAACGCCAACGAGCAGGAAGGTGGCTTATCTTGTCGCGCATCGACACACTGTATAAAAAGTGTCTAGAGGTGATGAACAGTGTGGTCAACAACATGGTGCCAAGGCCAATGCCCGCTTTGAACATACCCGCGGCGACAAGTTGCGCTGAGCCAGCAAACAAAATAGCCGACATCGCTTGCGCTTGAAGTTGATTCAACCCAGCATCTATCGCATATGAGCCCGCTAGAATTCCCCAAGGGATAACCGCAATGCTCAACGGCATTCCCGCTAAAACGCCCTTCCATAACTGTGTTCGTCTATCCATTTTTTCACTGTCCATATAATTCTTTTCTCTCCCACATTAGCTATTCAATGTAAGAAGAGTTGAGTCGGTTCGATTGTACAAACTTGCTCGATTTCGCGAACGAATTAAGGTGTCCGATTCAGAGCATTTTAATGTATTGCCCCGGCGTATAGCCATTGGCCTTTTTGAAGTGTCGATGAAAATGGCTTTGATCATGAAAGCCACACTCTTGCGCGGTATCAGAAATGGTATGTCCTTGTTTCAATAGCTTACGAGAAAGCCTTAACCGAGATTGGATTTGATACGCATGTGGCGGAAGACCAAACTCTTTTTGAAAAGAACGCACTAAGTGAAACGGGCTCAATGCCGCTAACTTAGATAGCTCTTCTAGGGACACATCGGTTTGTGGAAAGTCATCTAAGAACTCTTTAACCAGAACGAGCTGACGCTGAGTTTTCCCATCGAGTTGAGAGTTAAGCGGCGATTTTCCATGTCGACTAATCAGCTTAACCAACATCCCATACATCAATGTTTCTCTTAACAAGCGGTTATCAGACTCATCTATCGTGTTGAAGACTAATCTCAATTGATTGGCGAGCTCAGAGTCTTCTACAACCGCTCTTGGGAAGTAAGGCGCACCGTAGTTCGGTAGGTTTAACTCTTGAGTGATCTTGGCAAGTTGCTCTGGGAGTGGATACATCGCTCGATACGCCCAACCGCCTTCTGTGGCAGAGTGCCCGCTATGAACTTCGTCGGCATTGACCAAAATAATCGCATCTTGTGGTGCAATATGATGTCCGCCCGTTCGATAGAAACGCTGAGCGCCCTGCTCGATGACGCCAAGTGTGTAGCCCTCATGGCTATGGCGTGAGAAGTTCTGCTTTTCGTATTCAGCATCAAGAATTTCAAGGCCACCGAGCTCTTCAGTTATCTTATATTCGGCCTTTTCTTTAGAGCGTTTCTTGTTCTCCATAACAATTCCCAAGCCTGTTAATTATCGAGCGACTTATCAGTCTACTCTATAGTCTCTTTCAGCTTTTGTACAAAATTGCGCTTTTGTTTGTTAATACCGTTTTTGTCATTGCCTTAATAACGCTTTCTAACTGGGAGGAAAGTCTTGGTCTATAACTAGTTGGCGAAAAACTGACAATACACATATCGAACACACGAATAATTGGTAGCAACCATCGGCAACCGTTCTGAAATATCATGAAGAAAATCTTGGCATTGTTCTGTTTTTTGAGCCTAACTGGGTGTACTCACAACCAGTCGAAAGCACTAAGTATGAATTCCTCGCCAGTTAATACATACCCACAATCCATGTCAAACCTCCAACTGTGCGATACCTTGTATTGCGGGAGACCGAGCAACCAAACACTCGCAGCAATTGGCAGTGAATTTAATCGAAGAGGATTATCTAAGAGTTGGTGTGATACCGAAACCAACAAGCTCTATCTAACAAAGACAATTGATTGGGTTGCTGACCAACTAGAAGACAAAGAAGATTCAGAGGAAGAAGTGTCTGCTGTTGTATTGCCCGCGAGTTAAGAGGATTAAAAACTTAACATCGCAGGATGGTCAAATTCTATTCAGCGATCGCAATTATATGTCTAAAACTTACAATACGAAAAAGTAAGCACAAACATTAATTTGACACTCATCATGACAACTCCGCTTTTAATAGCATGATGTTCTTTTTTAAATATTTGTTTTACCGTGCACAAAACAGATAAAACAATGTGCAATAGACAATAACATGCTTATTTAAACTGAAATTTTATAGAATCCTGCTATGTTTATTTAACTGTCAACATTTCTATTTACTGATATGTCAATGGAAATAAGTAAAATAAATTCAATACGATAAAGGATTTACCATGCCTCTTCATAAAAAATCGACTGTCCGTGGTTCACTCTTAGATGATGTTTATTCTTCCAAAGATCTTTCCGTTGTTATGCCCAAGTATCGAATCCCAGAGCAAGAGCATGCACCCGATCATGCTTACCAAGTAGTACATGATGAGCTGATGCTAGATGGTAATTCGCGTCAGAATCTTGCGACATTCTGTCAAACATGGGTCGAAGACGAAGTCCATAAATTGATGGATGAATGCATCGACAAAAACATGATCGATAAAGATGAATACCCACAAACGGCAGAAATCGAATCTCGATGTGTACATATGCTCGCCGATCTTTGGCATGCACCTAACGCTGAAAATCCAATGGGATGTTCAACAACTGGCTCAAGTGAAGCCGCAATGCTTGGTGGTATGGCGCTTAAATGGTCTTGGCGTGAGAAAATGAAGAAGCAAGGCAAACCAACTGATCGCCCGAATCTTATCTGTGGCCCAGTTCAAGTTTGTTGGCATAAATTTGCCCGTTACTGGGACATTGAACTTCGCGAAATCCCAATGCAAGGTCACCGCCTGATCATGACCCCAGAGGAAGTAATCAAACGTTGTGACGAAAATACGATTGGTGTTGTCCCAACGTTAGGCGTGACCTTTACTTGCCAATACGAGCCAGTACAAGCGGTGCACGAAGCGTTAGATAAACTACAAGAAGAGACCGGATTAGATATTCCGATTCACGTTGATGGTGCGAGTGGTGCCTTTCTCGCCCCATTCTGCGATCCAGATTTAGTGTGGGACTTCCGCTTACCAAGAGTAAAGTCCATCAATGCCTCTGGACATAAGTTTGGCCTTTCCCCACTTGGCGTTGGTTGGGTTGTTTGGCGAGATGCCGATGCTCTGCATGAAGACTTGATCTTTAACGTCAACTATCTCGGTGGCAACATGCCCACCTTTGCACTCAATTTCTCTCGCCCTGGTGGTCAAATCGTTGCTCAATATTATAACTTCTTGCGTCTTGGCAAAGAGGGCTATCGTAAGATCCACGATGCTTGTTACGACACAGCTCGTTACCTTGCCAAAGAAGTCGATAAAATGGGTATGTTCCACATCATCTATGATGGACATGGTGGTATCCCTGCACTGAGTTGGTCAATAAAAGATGGCGCAAACCCAGGCTTCAATCTTTACGATCTTTCTGATCGCATTCGATCTCGTGGCTGGCAAATTGCGGCTTATGCTATGCCTGCCGAACGCGAAGATCTAGTGATCATGCGTATTTTGGTTCGACATGGATTTAGCCGAGATATGGCGGATCTTTTGATTTCCGATTTACAACACTGCGTGGACTTCTTCAACAAGCATCCTGTCGTCAACGGTAGCGACGCTGATGAGTCGAGTAACTTTAACCACGGCTAATTGTCCCCTTCCACTTAAAGCAAGGAACTCTCATGATTCCTTGCTCTTATATCAACAAATTCACAGGTGACACTATGTCCTTTCTATTTAGTTACTTGTCAGAAAACCCGTTCGTTTTTCTCTTTCTATCTCTCGCTATTGGATACCCGCTTGGTCGACTCACATTCAAAGGAGTGAGCCTAGGAACAACAGCTGGCACTTTAGTTGTTGGTGTTGCTTTAGCTCTTACCTCCTTTTCGGTTTATGGGCTAAAAATTGAAGAGCCGGGGCTGGTCTCAGATATCTTCTTAATGATGTTCATGTACGCGATTGGGATGAAAGTGGGGCCACAATTTTTCTCCGGTCTTGCCAGAGGAGGGATCGACTTCGTCGTCATTGGTTTGATTGTCGTGTTCAGCAATTTTGCGATTGTTATCATCGGCGCCAAGCTAATGGGTCTAGAGCCCGGCTACGCCGCTGGCATCATTTCTGGCAGTTACACAGTGACCGCAGTAATGGGCGTAGCGCAGTCAGCAATTAGCTCTGGTGCATTTACACCACCAGAGGGTATGAGTATTGATCAGGTCAGTGCTAATATTGCCGCGGGCTATGCGATAAGTTATGTCCTTTCGACCGTCCTGATCATCTTGTTCATTAAGTATCTCCCTTCTCTCTTTGGTATTGACCCGGTCAAAGCAGGTAAAGAGGCAGAGGCGGAATTCTCTACAGGGGATGACAATGAAAAACTCCCAAGCACCTTTGGGTTTTCAGATGTGGGTGTCCTACCGATTGATGTTCGTGCCTATAAAGTCACACACCAAGAGTTAGTTGGCCGTTCAGTGTATGAGTTGTATCATAAGTTCCCTGATGCGGCCGTGCTTAAAGTGGTTCGAGGTGAGCAAGTCATTGATGCTTCCTATAACCCAACGCTTGAGTTAAATGATGTTATTGGCATTCGCGGAGAATATCGCGTCTTGATTGCGGAAGGTGAAGCCGATATCGGAAATGAAGTCGATGAGCCACGCGCAAGAAATGTCGACATTGAAGTGGCTGATATTCACGTTGGTAAATCTGAGCATGCAGGGAAAACTGTCGCAAAATTGCATGCCGAAGTCGGCTTTGGTGTTTATTTCAAAGCGATATTTCGACAAGGCCACCAGCAACCTTTATTGCCACAAACTAAGGTCGAAGTGGGCGATGTTGTGCGTATTGCAGGCTCCCAATGGTGCGTAGAGCAAACCGCATCCAAACTCAATAGTGTTCCGATTGTAGAGAGCACGGTCACCGAAACCTTCTACCTCGCCCTCTCCCTTCTTATTGGCTATGTCTTTGGACATTTGAGTGTCACCGTTGCAGGTATCCCTTTTGCCCTAGGCACATCGGCGGGTTGCATGTTAACCGGGATCGTTTTCTCATTCCTACGAACTCGTAACCCTAGCTTTGGCGGCCCCATGAGTGAAGGGGCAAGAAGCTTTCTACAAGACATCGGCCTAAATCTGTTTGTTGCTGTATTGGCAGCGACGGTAGGCCCAAAAATACTGGCCTCTTTTCAAGGCATCATTGTCATCAAGATAGCTTTACTCGGGGTGACAGCTGCTTTAGTACCACCTTTATTAGCTTGGTTGTACGGCTTGTATTTCCGCAAAATGAATCCTGCAATTTTAGCTGGAGCTTGTGCCGGAGGCAGGAACAGTACGCCAGCACTGAAAGGCGCACAAGATGCCAGTTACAGTGACATGCCAGCGATAGGCTATCCTGTGCCCTACGCTTTAACATCGGTCTTGGTTCTTATTCTGGGTTACATCGCAATGGTCATCAGTTAATTAAATCGAACTTTTGATACATAGTCTATGATTTAAGCGTAACCATGGATGTGTGATGACATGCACCGAACACGATAATGAGTAAGGAGAAGTTATGGGGTTTATATCTTGGATTATTCTTGGTTTGATTGCAGGGGCATTAGCTAAGTGGCTAATGCCGGGCAATGATGGTGGTGGGTGGCTCGCCACCATTATTCTAGGTATTGCTGGTGCCTTTGTTGGTGGTTTCTTAGGGAGCTTCATCGGCCTCGGCAGTGCTGATGGCATTAACATCGGTAGCATTATAACCGCAACGCTTGGCGCATTCGTGTTGCTATTTGTTTATAACCGTTTCCTAAAAAACTGATATTTTCACACCTATAGTCAGAAATAGGCCTTTCGTAATGAAAGGCCTATTTAAGTTCGATGACTAACGATTCTGAAGGTTCTATTGCTAGCTCGTGTTCTGCTACACAAGAAAGCAGATGACAGTGGTATGTTAACTGCCCATGATGTAATCTATTATCAATTATAGTACAAAGACCGATAAACGAAATCTATCGAAAAGTATGACGACGACGGAATTAGCACGTCACACGAAGTTTACGAAAATAGTTAACATATTTAAGGAAGCGACATCAACCCTATGTTATCTGATATGTATAGATAGTTTTAGCTATGCTTAAGTCGTTCACCTACAGCCCCATTAACTCATTAGTTTAATTGGTTAAACTAATTTATAAATATTCTAGATTACGACTCAGTTTGATCAACATCAGTCATTTCGACAGGTAAAGTCGTATTAGTCATTTTTGCGATCAGTCCGCTAACACGTTTACGCATATCACGTCGGTCTACAATCATATCGATGGCACCATGTTCTAAAAGGAACTCACTTCGTTGAAAGTTGTCTGGAAGTTTTTCACGCACAGTTTGTTCGATAACTCTACGGCCGGCAAAACCAATAATCGCTTTAGGCTCACCAATGTTGATATCTCCAAGCATAGCTAAGCTTGCTGAGACACCGCCAAATGTCTGATCTGTTAGTACTGATATATAAGGCAACCTATAAGTAGACAATTTATTTAGGGCTGCACTAGTTTTAGACATTTGCATTAGGGACATTAGTGATTCTTGCATTCGGGCTCCGCCGCAGGCAGAAAAGCACACTAAACCACAATTAGCATCAATAGCAGCTTCAACCGCTTTAACAAATCTCGCTCCGACTACAGCTCCCATTGAGCCAGCCATAAATGAAAACTCGAATGCACATGCTACCACTGGCATCCCAAAAAGCGATCCTTTCATAACCACCAAGGCATCTGTTTCCCCTGTCGTTTTTTGAGCAATTGAGATGCGGTCCCTATAGTGTTTCATATCCTTGAAATTCAGAATATCTTTTGGCTTAAGTTCACCCGCAATCTCCACTCTATTCTCTTTATCCAAAAAGCTATCTAATCTACGACGTGCCTTCATTCTCATGTGATGATCGCACTTGGGGCACACTTCCAGATTTTCTTCTAACGCTAAACGGTAGAGAGTTTGTTCACAGGAAGAACATTTGGTCCAAACACCTTGAGGAATAGAAGCTCGAAGCGTACTAATTTTATTTTTTCTATCAAATAGATTTTCTAACCAACTCATGGGAACCTTTTTCAGAAAACTTACGAATCAATCATTGTATTAGCCAACTTTTTGGTAAAAAAGTGTATAAAATGGGTTTTACAATCCAATATTATGGGATTAAAAGTGTTGGATAGAATAGAGCAACAATGGCTCAACAGCTTTCACTGTGTTTACGAAAACAACAGTTTCAAACGGGCGGCCGAATTTCTGGGGCTACCTACCTCAAACATCAGCCGTCACATCGCCTTGCTGGAAGAGCGGTTGGACATTCGGCTGTTTGACAGAACCACACGGCGAATCAGCCCAACGGATGCAGGCGAGCACCTTTATATGCGAACCCAGCCCCTTTTAAGCAAACTCAATGATGCACTCGAAGAGGTGACCCAGCATTCTCATGAAGTGCAAGGACAGCTCAAAGTGCTCATGCCAGACTCGCCCGCCTTGGCCGAAGCCGTTGTGTCATTTTGTCAACAACACCCGTCCATTTCCTTGTGCTGCGACACTAGCATTAACCCCAAAGACGATCCCCTAGATGGCTTTGACATTGTGATCAGCTTTCACCGTGGGAAACTCGCAGACTACAACTGGGTGGCGAAAGAGATCGCTCGATGGTCCAGTGTGGTGGTGGCTTCCCCGACTTGGCTTGATCGCCACCCAACACCCTGCCATATTACCGACTTAAGCCGCGTATCCTGCATCACCAGCTACACAGCGTTAAATGGCAGCCCTTGGGTATTTCAAAATGCCACTGGCGAGCTAATCACACAAAAGGTGCACTCTACGTTTAAGGTCAATAGTGGTCATCTTGCAAAAACAGGCGCCCTAGCTGGACTTGGTGTCGCTCTATTGCCAGTTGAAGCCTGCCTACAAGAGTTAGACGCGGGCACATTGATCCAACTAAACATGGAGTACTCACCGGCGGATTTGGTGCTGTATGCCTTTTATGCGTCCAGAAAACACTTAGCAAAGAAAATCCCAATGTTTATTAATCACATACAGAATCAAGCCACGATGACTGAGCGTACCTAGGTAGGCCGCACAAACTCAAACAAACCCGTAAGTAGAAAAATGTGAGTGTGTCACAATGTTCAAAGAGAAGAGTGAGCGGATGTTAACGTGCCAAGGAGCAGGACCACAAGGACGCTGAGATGTTCAAAGTGGCATCGAGAGTATTAAAGGATTTGTCCAACAAGCAACAGCACGGTGACATCGGGTTTACCGCTGTGCTTCATACCCACAGTCGACAACGAAACTTGCACCCACACTTGCATATTATCGTCGCGGCAGGCAGTTACGACCCATCCAGACAAGAGTGGCACAAAGGCAAGCAGCGCTATCTTTTCAACGCCTTCGCGATCGCCAAAGTCTAGAGAGCAAGAATGCTGGAGACCATCAATCAGCATTCAACGCTGTGGCTGCCCAATTACCCAAACAATAGGTGGTTGATTGCAGACAAGTAGGATACGGTCAGGTTGCGCTAAACTATTTATCTCGCTACCTCTATCGTGGTGTGCTGCCTGATGAAGACATCATCCATATCACCGATGATACGGTCACCTTCCGTTATAAAGAGAGTCAGACCAAAGCATGGCAAACTCGAACCTTACCCATCCTTGAGTTCTTGCTGCTCATCTTGCAGCACGTACTCCCTAAAGGGCTACAACGAGTTCGAGATTACGGATTTTTACGTGGTCAAGCACACGCCTTAAGAGTTCGCATTCAACTGCTGATGTTGAACCTGCTCTATCTCATGCCGCCACTCACCGCACCGATAAGGACAAAAGCGATACGGGCATGCCCTTGCTGTCAGCATGAAATGGCGTGTGTTGGAGTCAGCCGACCCACGTAGCCGAAAGGCACCGATAATAAGGAGAATGGCATTGACGAAATCAAAGGAGATGTAACGACGAAAGAAACGGAAAACAGCTAACGGGTTGATAAGATTGCTATCGCAACCTTATCTTGACCTCGCTCGCCTT
>NZ_JAKEUQ010000060.1 GCF_022397955.1 Vibrio sp. Isolate32
GGAGGTGTGGTGGGCACAAGTACAGGAGGTGTGGTGGGCACAAGTACAGGAGAGTGGAATTAAGCCATTGCAAGAGTTCGCACGAAAACTGAGTCCTTATCTTCACGGCATTATCGCATCGGCAAGTTATCCGCTTAACACCTGCACATTGGAAGGGATAAACAACAAGATAAAACTAATCAAGCGAATGGGATATGGGTATCGAGATACAGACTACTTCTTCTTGAAGATAAAAGCGGCTTTCCCCGGAAAGCCGCGATGAACCTTTTTATTGTCGGTAATAATCTCACTAAAAAGCTTAAGAATAAGCAGAACAACCTACATCAGGAGCCTTGCTGTTCTTATTAAGCACGACCATCAAATGAATGAGCAATAGAATACCGGTCACACCTAAGCCAACGCCGATCCCACCCCAGATCCCTGCTAGCTCGAATTTTGGCATCAAGTACCAAGCAGCAGGCAGGCCAAACATCCAGTAACCAATGGCAGTCATCACCGTTGGCATAGAGACAATCTTCATCCCTCTTAGCAGGTTAATCGCCAACAGTTGCCAAGCATCAACAATAAAGCACAGAGCGACGACCCAGATCACTGAAGCCAATAGCGATGTCATTGCGCCAGTGCCGTCGTCTAGCTTGAAGATAGAAGCGATCATCTCAGGCCATATGATGAACACGGCAGACAAGGCGACACTCAACACCGACACTAATATAAAGCTTTGAATCGAGGTTCTTTTGATACCTTCATAGTTGCCTGCGCCATAATCACGGCCAACCAAAATTGCCGCAGCTTGCGAGAAACCGAAGTTGAAGTTCCAAGTAAAGCTCAAGCATTGCAGCAGGATTTGATGAAGCGCCAGAGAGGCTATGCTGATCGTCCCTGCCATCAAGGTTCCACCGTATATCAAGCCATGCTCAAGCAACGCTGCAATCGCGATAGGTAAGCCCATCAATAGCAAAGGGCTCATCAGCTTAATGGAGTACTCTTCTGTGTGTAGCCAAGGGGCAAATTGTTTGAATTCGTCACGCTTGAATACCCAAATCGTGTAACCAATCATCACCATAAATGCCGCAATCGCGGTACCTAGCCCAAGTCCGGTTAATCCCATATCCAATGTAAAGGTTAAGAAATAGCTCACTGGAACATTCAGAATTACCGTGATTATCGACATCACTAAAATAGAACGTACATTGCCAAACGCACTGGTTAAGCCACGCAACACCAATAAGATAAGCGAAGGCAACATCACCCATTTAAGAGCATGCACGTATTCCATCGCTAAGGTAATCACTTCCTGTGGTTGCTTGGCGGCTTCTAACACTAATGGGGCTAACCAGAAGCTTGCCATTAAGAGCGCACTAAGTACAAATGCCAGCATGGTTGCGCCTTTCACTGCCAACCGAATTTGACTATTACCAAATTCAGGGCGAGCCACTCGTTGACCATAAGCGATCGCAATCAAATTCGCGACACAGCCTACCGTGCTGCTCGCGATAATGAAGATAAAAAAGTAGATAGACGCGCCTAAGCCACCAACCGCAAGGGCTGACACGCTGATTCGCGACATCATCCAAACGTCAGTAAGGACTAAAGCCATGGATATCAGCTGTGAAATGATCAAAGGGAATGCAAGAGTGAGTATTTTTTTCATGAGCGCCTCGGTTAATTTCGACCAAAATACGATCGATGGGACTAGCGTTCAATTGATAAATTTGCGACTCTAACATTCCAAAAACTCATGCGAGTGAATTATGACCCCATATCCTAACCTGCCATCCTCACATAATGGCTTAAAAGCCTTCGAAGCGGCTGCAAGGCTTATGAGCTTTACACTCGCTGCCGATGAACTCAACGTGACACAGAGTGCGATTAGCCGTCAGATAAAACAGCTTGAAGATGAGCTGAACGCATCTTTGGTCATTCGTAAACATCGAGCGATTGAATTAACAGAACAAGGTCATGATTTGTATGTCGCTTTGCGGGAAAGCTACGGCAGTATCGAATCGGTTATCGCATCTTGGAGTGAACCCAAACAGAAACGTATCGTGATAAAGGCAACCCTGAGTTTTGCTACGCGCGTGTTGATCTCTAAGGTTCGTGAATTAAACGAGCGTTACCCAGATTACGAGATCGTTATTGTTCCTGTTATAGAAGAAGATGAAGCCATTAATAGTAGTGAGTATGACCTGTTGATCTTCCATACTCGATTCAAAAGCCGCTATGACAACGCTCCTGACATCGCCTTCTTACGTGAAGAGTTTATGGCACCCGTGTGTTCCACAAGCTTAACCAATGCTTTAGGTTTGACTAAGCAAAATACCGACCTCGATTCGATCTTAACCATGCCAAGGCTTCACCCGACTTTAGATCACCATGACTGGAAGGTATGGCTGGCCGATGTCAAATCGCCACCGACAAAACCCGTTAGAAATACCAGCTTCTTATCTCTGGATATGGCACTCAGTGCTTGCTTATCCGGTGAAGGCGTCACGGTAACGGATCTGCTTTTGGTCTTGCAGGATTTGCAACGAGGTTTCTTGCACTGCCCGCAAAATGCCAAGATTCAACACAGTGCTTGGACCTACTTCATCCACCAGCGTACTCACTCTGCTGTGATCAACGACTTGATTGAATGGCTGAAACAAGAGACAGAGAAAGAGATCGAGTTACTGAAAGCACTATCTCATCAGAACCATTGGTTTGGTGTAATTACCGATTAACAAGAGCGATAGACCTTAAGCCCAGATACGAATAAGCACAGCACGTGCTACGGCTTATGCTTTTTACCAGTGGTGTTCGCTCTATAGAATAAGCATTAAAGCTTAAACATACGCGCACTGCGTGGTGGCAGATTAAACGTATGATAGCAAGAAGAAATGGTTTCTGTCGCGCTGCTTAATACGTCTTTGTATTGAACATGCCAATTGAACTCATATTGGTAGGTATCAACCGTCACGTCACGCGTTTCGCCACACTTGTTAATTCCAACAACACCTTCTTTGCCACGCTTAAACAGCAAAGTACATTGGTCGCTCGAAATCATCGTCATCGACTTACCTTGCATCGCATTATGGAAGCTCAGCATATTCTTCATATTCGAGCTATTCCAAACATTACCCCAACGACCATTATCTTTGTCTTCTGAATCAGGAAGATCATCACTGTAGATCAACGGCGTACCGCCATCTTTACCAAGGATATACGCATAAGCAAGCTGCTCATCTTGTGGATCCATAATTTGGTAACGGAAGCCGTCGTTGGTTGGAATGTCATGTGTGATCGCAAAAGTGATCGAACGATTATCATCGAGTGCTTGGCCGTACGTTCTTGGATCATGCAGTTGGTTCAAACCACCGCCCATAGAGAACGCCGATCGAATCGAAGCAAACAACGGGAAGTCATACGCTGAGTGGTTGGTATTATTCAGATAAGGTGCTAAAAATGACTCGTAGCCGCTGTTTCCTGCTCCACCACTGGTAATCACCTCACCAAATACATGCATGTTCGATGTGATATCTGGTGTAAATACTTGGTCGATTTGGTACTGGCTCATATGTTTCACCGCATCAATGCGGAAGCCCTTGATACCCATCTCTTTTAGCGCCTTCAAATACAAACGTTGCTGTGACACTACCCAGTTGTTTGGGTCGAGATCGGGTAGCCCGGTATCGCCATCAGCACCACACAAACGCCAGTATTGAACATGTCCCGGATCGTTCCAGTCTGTAATACAGCCTGCAGCATGGAAATCGTTAGCCGACACAAAACCTTGCGCTAAATTGCCAAAAAGAGTCTGGTCAGCATAGTAGCTTGAACGGCTGGCATACTCGTTTAGCACTTCTGTACCAGGATAGTTTAAGTCACTTCGCTTCCAGCTTTCATTCGCCATATGGTTAAGTACAACATCCGCGTAAACATCAACACCGACGCTTTTCAGCGCAGCAATCATTGTCGCTAAATCTTGTTTATTCCCCAATGGAGAATCAATCGTGCGTAGATCTTGTGGTTGATAACGCGCCCACCATTGGGTCCCACTAGATTTCATTGCCGGAGCAACCAGTACTTTCTTGTAACCAGCTTCGGCGATTTGATTAGCATTGGCTGTCACATCTGAATATTTCCAGTTAAATGCATGCAAAATGGTATCGGCATAAGTCGCTGAACTAAAAGAGCAAAGCGCAAGTGTGGATATGAGTAAGGTATTTTTTGGTTTCATAGAACATATCTCTCATTACAAATTCACAGGAATGATATGAGTGATAAGGACAATTAAAATGCCCTATAAATCAGAGTTGGATTAGCGTCACCTTCTGTTGATGTTGATTTTATAAAATTGAGCTATGGTCGATATTATGTGAGACAAAATGTGATGTAGGTTTGGTGGTACATTGATGTATCCGTAATAAGTAAAAGAGCAGAAATGAGAATTAATTGAATCAAGTTGACGAGAAAAAGACAAAGACTTTGGTCGCCTCTCTTAAACTGAGCTATGATTCCTTCTCCCTCAACCGATTGATATTTTTATGCCTTCTTTCTCTTTTTCAATGATCCCTGTTGGGGTTCGATTCATGCTCCTCTCCGCTTTTGGATTCGCACTGATGTCAGCCTGTGTGAAATACATCAGCAACTATGGCATACCTGTATTTGAGATTGTTGCGGCAAGGGCGTTAGTGTCTTTGATCATTAGCTATATTGACGTAAAACGAAAAGGCATTTCTATCTGGGGTAACAACAAACCACTGTTGTTTGTTCGAGGTGCAGTTGGCACTGCGGCGCTGATGTGTGTGTACTTCGCAGTTACTACGTTACCGCTAGCAGAAGCAACCATTCTACAGTACGTACACCCCGTGTTTACTGCCCTGCTTGGCGTGTTATTCCTCAAGGAGCAAGTCCAGAAATCGACCATGATCTGCATTGCCTTTTGTCTTGCGGGCTTATTGGTGATGGTACAACCAAGTATGAACAGTAACGTAAGCAGCGATTTGCCGTTATTCAGTATTCTGGTGGCATTACTTGGAGCGTTTGGTAGCTCAATCGCTTATGTGATTGTGAGAAAGCTTAGCCAAACGGAAGACAGCTCTGTCATCATCTTCTACTTCCCATTAGTAGCTTTACCAATATCGACAGCGCTTATTTGGAACGACTTTGTAATGCCAAGCCTATTCTTAACCGTGATGTTGGTTTTGGTTGGGGTATTCACTCAAATTGGCCAATACGGTTTAACCAAGGCAATGCAAACTCAAGCAGCAGGAAAAGCTTCGGCTTACTCTTATGTTCAAATCGTCTTCTCTGCATTGTTAGGCGTATGGATCTTCAATGAGATCCCATCAATATGGACATATCTTGGTGGTGGCCTGATTGTGACTGGCGCGCTTATTAATGTGTTTGGGAAACAACTATTGGTGTCGTTCAAAGCTAGGTAGAACAACGAGCGAAAGAACAGTTAGCTAATCAATCTAAAAAGGCATTGCGGAGTGTTCCACAATGCCTTTTTCAGTTTTCCTACCTAACGATTCTGCTAACTTGTAGCATTTCTCAGCTTAGGATCATCACTCAGATATTCAACGAACTCGATTTCAAAGCCAGCCGGATCTACAAAGTAGACATTTTTTCGATAAGGTTCTTCAGCGCCGGGTTTAGCAATCGGGAAGCCCGCATCGATAAGACGTTGAGTGACGCTTTCGATATTACTGGTCACATAAGCGAAGTGCGCGAGGCCAACAGAATGCCCATCTAAATCTCTATTCTCACCCTCACCATGATCACTCATTGCGATGTATTGATACTCATCTCCAAAGTGCAACCAGTTACGTGGCTTACCTGACCATTCGCCCTTACCTTCGTCACGAACATACCAATGAGGGAACGCCGCTTTGTAGAAAGTCAGCATTTCTGGGATGTCTTTAACGACTAAATTTACATGTTCAAGTTGGATCATTCTTCTCTCCTTAAAGTATTCTCGTAAGCAACGTTGCATATCCTAATACCTCAAGTTAAGTTGAGGTAAAGCACTAATTTGCATTTATTTCGAGAACGTTTTAAAGCCCAAATTGTCATATTTATTGAAATACAAACTTTAAGTTTAGACGACCTCAAACCAGATAACTGACCTCTACTTCAAGAGAAAAGTAAACCTACTAGATTCCCTCAAATTTGGATAAGAAACCAAGTTTCCTGTTCAATATTTAAACGCATTAACATCCCCTTATTGACTGATACATCAGCTTACACTTCGATTTCATATTAGCCAACAACACTGATCTAGGTTAATAAACGAGTCTCACAATAACTTTACTTTCATTGCGGTCAGATAATTAATAAAAAGGAAGTGAAAGTGAAAGTGAAAAAATTATTAGCACTTGGTATCGCAACAGCAATCTCGGCTCCAGCAATAGCCGACCATAACACAATCAATGGTATGGATTTTGGTCCACTCGCAAAATTAGTCGGCACATGGAAATCAGTCGAAACTGGTGGTGTTGATATCTCTCCAGGTCAAGAAGGTACAGAGGTGGGTGCAGGAGGCCCCGCGGTAACACCATTTTATGAAGTGATGACGTTTGAGGTTGCGGCAGATGCAACCAACGCCAGCGACCAATATCTGGTTGCTCTGTACTATGATCCGCACCAGCAGTTTTGGACATCGAGTTAAGTGAGTACAATCACTAACGAGGTGAACCATGACAAGCAAGAAAAAACGTATTATCCATTCCCCTGAATTTAAAGCAGAAGCCCTGAAGCTAGCAGAGAAAGTSGGAGTAGCTGCGGCAGCGAGGCAACTGTCATTACACGAATCCCAGATCTATGGTTGGCGTAAGGCAGTTAAGAGCGACACCAGCAC
>NZ_JAKEUQ010000061.1 GCF_022397955.1 Vibrio sp. Isolate32
GGAGGTGTGGTGGGCACAAGTACAGGAGAGTGGAATTAAGCCATTGCAAGAGTTCGCACGAAAACTGAGTCCTTATCTTCACGGCATTATCGCATCGGCAAGTTATCCGCTTAACACCTGCACATTGGAAGGGATAAACAACAAGATAAAACTAATCAAGCGAATGGGATATGGGTATCGAGATACAGACTACTTCTTCTTGAAGATAAAAGCGGCTTTCCCCGGAAAGCCGCGATGAACCTTTTTATTTGCATTTTGTAGCGGCAGCTTGCAGAATGACCAAAAATGTTACAAGGAAGTTAAAATGCAACATGGACTGTTGTCATCATTACTCTTGTCTACTTCACTGTTACTTTCACAGGTCGGTATTGTGAATGCCACCGAGATGTCTCCACATACAGTAGAGTCTTGGCTTGAGAATGATCAAGTAAAACTAAAAACTGCTGAATTGCTTGAGCTTGTCGTGCGTGATGAAGTGAATTCGTTACGCTTTGCACTTGAGCGCCTGACATTTCCCCAGCAAGAGGCGGCTCGTTACCAACTCTTAAAGAAGATTGAACAGCAAAAAATCGTACTCACACCGAAGATGTCTATCTTTGTGGAGCAACAGCTCGCTATTACGCCAACCTACCAGGTATTAGAGCGTGGTGATGGCTATGAGTTTACGGTTCCAGCCTTTAATTATCCTTCGATAGCAAACCGCTTAATCAAACAATTCCGTGCTGACCAAAATACATTGGTGTTTGTGCTCGATGCAGAGAAACAGAACCTCAATCTTAAAGAGTGGCTAACTGGCTCTGAGCATCAGGTCCAAACTCGAGAAGCGCTACTCATAAGAGAATTGGATAGCTTGTCTCCAGAGGCCGTGAATTACTTAGCAAAACAGCTAACAGAGTCACCGATAGTCAGCTGGTTACCCTCTACCGAAGTAGTGGTTCGATTGGCACAGGTGAGCGAAGACTCGGATGTCTATCAAATTCTCTGGAAGATGAAAGCCGATTATCATAGCCAAGTTGAGCTGGTTCGTCTCGCTGAGAGTAAATCCCCATTTGCCTTAGAGCAGGTGATGGCTGCAACGAAAAACCCAAGATTAAAAGAAGAAGCGATTACTTTACTGACGAGAGTGAACCCACTTTCAGAAGAGGTGAAAGACTTTTTAGTTTCTCGCATGGCGATTGCTGATGATGCGCCATTGGTCGCTCGTGAGTTGGCAAAACAAGGGTACACTAACTGGTTGCAAGAGCTAGTGAGTGACAACCCACAAGTCAAAAGTTCAGTGATCCAGCAAGTGCTTCCGTAACTGGGTTTTACCTCTCAATAACCTTACTAAAAAGGGGGATCTCACGATGCCCCTTTTTGATATACTGAGCGCAGAATAATCAGCATGTAGAAGTTCTATGAGTTTTAAAGATTTACGTGATTTTATCGACCATCTTGAAAGTATTGGTCAGTTGAAACGCATTCCTCACCCAGTCGACCCAAACTATGAAATGACCGAAATTAGCGACCGTACTCTACGTGCTGGTGGCCCAGCTCTTCTGTTCGAGAACCCGGTAGGCTATGACATGCCTGTTTTGACCAATCTATTTGGTACTCCCAACCGTGTTGCGATAGGCATGGGCCGTCAGGAAGTTAAAGAGTTGCGCGAAGTGGGTAAGCTATTGGCTTATTTAAAAGAGCCAGAGCCGCCGAAAGGTTTTAAAGACGCGATTGATAAGTTACCCGTGTTCAAACAGGTATTGAACATGCCGGCTAAGCGCCTTCGTAAAGCAGCATGCCAACAAGTCGTGTGGCAAGGCGATGACGTCGACCTAGATAAAATTCCTGTGATGAGCTGTTGGGCCGACGATGTCGCGCCATTGCTAACGTGGGGTTTAACGGTTACTCGAGGTCCAAACAAGAAACGCCAAAACTTAGGTATCTATCGTCAGCAGAAGATCGGTAAGAATAAAATCATCATGCGTTGGTTAGCTCACCGTGGTGGAGCACTGGATCTGCGTGATTGGATGGAAACCAACCCAGGTAAACCATTTCCGGTATCGGTAGCGTTTGGTGCCGACCCAGCCACCATTCTTGGTGCGGTTACGCCAGTGCCGGATACTTTATCTGAGTACGCGTTTGCAGGCTTACTACGTGGTAGTAAAACAGAGGTCGTTAAATCAATCAGCAACGACTTAGAGGTTCCTGCAAGTGCGGAAATCGTGATGGAAGGTTACATCGACCCGAATGAATTTGCGGATGAAGGGCCTTACGGAGACCATACTGGTTACTATAACGAGAAAGAAAAGCACCATGTGTTTACTATTACTCATGTAACCATGCGCGAGAACCCTATCTATCACAGCACCTATACTGGCCGTCCACCGGATGAGCCTGCGGTATTGGGGGTTGCGCTAAATGAAGTGTTTGTGCCTATTCTTCAAAAGCAGTTCCCAGAGATTGAAGATTTCTATCTACCGCCTGAAGGTTGTTCGTACCGAATGGCAGTCGTGACCATGAAGAAGCAATACCCAGGTCACGCTAAGCGAGTGATGATGGGGGTATGGTCTTTCTTACGCCAATTCATGTACACCAAATTTGTATTGGTGTGTGATGAAGATGTCAATGCCCGTGATTGGTCTCAAGTAACCGCTGCGATGTGCGAACATATGGATCCGTCACGCGATAGTCTGATGATAGAGAACACGCCGATCGATTCATTGGATTTTGCATCGCCCGTAGTTGGGTTAGGTTCTAAGATGGGCTTAGATATTACTAAGAAGTGGGATGCAGAGTTAGCGCTATCGCCAGATATTCAATCAGCAGCTACAAATAGTGAACATATAGAGGGTAGCTTGGCTGAGTTAACCGAGGTTCACCCTGAAATTATTGATATTCACCTACAAAACGACAATGCCAGCATGGTAGTGGTGTCTATTGATAAGCAAGCTACAGGTAATGGTAAGAAAATCATGGAAGCGGTTTGGTCTCAATTTGATGAGAACAAGTTTGTTATCGTATGTGACGGCGATGTCAACGTGAGTGACTGGAATGACATCATTTGGGCGGTAACAACAAGAATGGATCCGGCCAGAGATACGTTGTTCCTACAGAACGAAGCAGGACACTCCAAAATGGGATTAGATGCGACCAATAAATGGGAAGGCGAATGCTTGCGTGAGTGGGGGGTTCCCATCACAAAAGACCCTGAGCTGGTCAAAAAGATTGATAGCATCTGGGAACAACTAGGAATTTTATGAGCTACCAAGTAGTCTTGTATCCAGAAAACATCAGTTTCACCGTAGAAAAAGGGCAAACGGTCTTGGATGCTGCGCTCAACAGCGATATCTATTTCCCTAACCGTTGTCAAGTTGGCGCATGTGCTATGTGCATGTGCAAAAAATTAGAAGGGCAAGTGAGTTACCACCTTGAACCTATGCTCACAGAGAAAGAGCAGCATCAGGGTTGGATTTTCGCTTGCCAAGCATTTGCAGAAAGTAATTTAGTTCTAACCTTTGCCGATTAAGGGTTAGTGAGAGGAAGAACATGACTATTAAATGTAAAGTTAAGTCTATCGAGCCTTTGGCTTGTAACACTTACCAAATCCTGCTTCACCCAGAGACACCCGTCGCTTTTAAAGCGGGTCAGTACCTGATGGTTGAAATGGGCGAGAAAGATAAACGTCCATTTTCTATTGCAAGCAGCCCATGCCGCCATGAAGGTGAGCTTGAGTTACACATTGGTGCCGCTGAGCACAATGCTTACGCATTAGAAGTAGTTGAAGCGATGAAGAAGGCACAAGCTGAAGATGGCGATATTGCTATTGATGCTCCACACGGAGATGCTTGGATCAAAGAAGAAAGCGATCGCCCTCTATTACTAATTGCTGGTGGTACGGGTTTCAGCTACGTACGCTCTATTCTTGATCACTGCATCGCGCAAAACAGCAAAAAAGAGATTCACTTATACTGGGGCGCAAAAGACGAGTGCCAGTTATATGCAAAAGAAGAGCTAGTAGGCATCGCAGAAAAGCACGACAATGTGCATTTTGTACCAGTTGTAGAAGAAGCGCCTGAAGTTTGGCATGGTCAAACTGGTAATGTACTTGAAGCAATTACACAAAGTTTCGAATCACTGGCTGATTTCGATATCTATATTGCAGGTCGTTTTGAAATGGCAGGTGCAGCAAGAGACCTATTTACTCAGAATAAAGAAGCAAAGCGCGACCATATGTACGCTGATGCTTACGCATTTATCTAATAATAATCTTAGGTTTTGAGTAAAAAGAGAGCAGAAATGCTCTCTTTTTTATGTTTAGGTGAACTATTAGGCAGTTAACCTCTATTTATTCATTTTTTATGAAAAAGTAGTTGCTAACCTGAGTGGGTTCCCTATAATGCGGTCCCACTGAGACGGCAGACGCCATAAGGCTTCAGCAAGAATCAGTAAGACGGAAAGCGACAAAAAATTAATTTTCAAAAAGTGTTTGACACTGAATGTTAATTCGCTAGAATGGCCGTCCACTTCGAGAGGCTCCGTACTAAAAAGGAACGCTCAAGAAGTTAAGCTCTTTAATAATTTAAACCTATCAATCTGTGTGGGCACTCGTTGATGAATATCAAAACGTTATTGGTTCTTTTTCGAAAGAGCGTAATAACAGTTACTTCGGTAACAAACTTGATTTCAATGAACTGAGTGACCAATACAAAATTAAGTTTACTTAATTTTGGCACAGTCAATTCATTATCATTCTGTTGGAATGATAATAGCTTTAGAATTACTTTTTGTAGTTTTGAAGTCAGTATTCGTTGAGTCACAAAATCTTAAATTGAAGAGTTTGATCATGGCTCAGATTGAACGCTGGCGGCAGGCCTAACACATGCAAGTCGAGCGGAAACGACACTAACAATCCTTCGGGTGCGTTAATGGGCGTCGAGCGGCGGACGGGTGAGTAATGCCTAGGAAATTGCCTTGATGTGGGGGATAACCATTGGAAACGATGGCTAATACCGCATAATGCCTACGGGCCAAAGAGGGGGACCTTCGGGCCTCTCGCGTCAAGATATGCCTAGGTGGGATTAGCTAGTTGGTGAGGTAATGGCTCACCAAGGCGACGATCCCTAGCTGGTCTGAGAGGATGATCAGCCACACTGGAACTGAGACACGGTCCAGACTCC
>NZ_JAKEUQ010000062.1 GCF_022397955.1 Vibrio sp. Isolate32
TAGCCTCTAGCCTCGGCCTCAAGACCACAAGGGCATTTCGCCTCAGAGTTAGGTTTAAGAGTCAGGGTAATAAGTGATGCTGTCTGGTGAGACTTTACTATTTTAAAGCCTTCCCAGAATGAAGATAGGAAAGTATGATTCGGCATGGAAACGGTAGTTTGTGTATGATTTTTGTTTGGCGACTAAACCCTATCACTTACTACCGTTTTTTTTTGTTTTTAGTTCCCGCTAATCCGCGATGAACCAATAAAAAGCCACAGACAATACTGTGGCTTTTGTTTATCTAAATTAACTCTCGGGGGAAGGAGTCAATATCAGGATTAGGGGCAGTTAGTTTCTACCAGGCTACTTTCCACCAGAGAGCGCTGACTTCATCATCGTCTTAAATTGCTCTTTCTGCTCTTCAGTTAACACGTTGTAGATGTTGTTCTTAAGACGCATCTCTTGCATCACCATCGACTTCTCGGTCGCTTGAACCGTATCAATGACCTTTTCCATCTCAGCTTCATTGAATTCAGGCTGAGTGCCGGCTGTGTCGGTTTTTGTGTTGACGAGGCACTCACAAACGGAGCAGTAACAAGCAAAGCTGAAACAGTTAATACACAAAGTGACTTTTTTAGTGATTTTATTGAGTTTCACCTGTTGGTAGAAACATGAGTATAGATGGCGAAGCTGAACACGCTGTTCAGTTAACTGCTATGTCCGGATAAGCAGAGAACAAGATTAGACCTTGGTCTTACAGAAACCGAGCTAAAAGGTGACTAGAATGACCTAAGTCGCTCACCGTTTTATCAAGGAATACACAAATGGAAGTCGGATTGTTCTGGGCTGAAAAAGGGATGTTGGTGCTTGGTGCACTGTTTGTTTTGACGAGCATGATGCAGTACGGAAGACGCAGTAGCGATTGGAAAGGCGTGATTACTATGTTCTACAAACGTATCCCAATGAATATTGCGGAGTACAAATGGTACCGTCTGGGCATCGCGTTATTGGTTTTTGCCGTGATCATCCGCTTCGCATTGTTGATTTTATGGCCTACATATCAGTTCTAGCTCTTTACACTATTTCTCTTATCATGGTTACATAAAGCCAATAAATGCATGAGCAAAGCGAACCTTAATAAACTGACTTATTAAGGCTGCCATTAAATAAAAATAGTGCTGTTACTCCATAGTAAAGAGTGATTATCACCTTTGTAGCATATTGTTTTTCATGAAGAATAATGCGAAATAATAGCTTGCCCACTTGTTTCATCATTCTTACTAATAATCTGTATATAAATCCATTCACCCCGTACCTGATACCATAATGTTCTGGTACACTCTTTCGAATTAGCTTTAATTTGTCAGTGGTGCATTTATGTCGTTCCCAGTTCTTATATGTGATGATTCTGCGTTAGCAAGGAAGCAGATGGCTCGATCACTGCCTAGTTCTCTAAATGCAGATATAACTTTTGCTGTTCATGGGCTTAATGCACTTGAAGAGTTAGCTCAAAACCAATTTAAATTGATGTTCCTCGACCTCACCATGCCGGAATTAGACGGCTATGGCACATTGGAAGAGATGCAACGTTTGGGTGATACCACGCCTGTTGTCGTTGTTTCTGGTGACATACAACCAAAAGCACAACAGAAGGTGATGGATCTCGGCGCTAAAGCGTTTTTGCAAAAGCCGATCGATAAAGAAGCGTTAAAAGCGATTTTACGTGAGCACGTCGAGCCACCAAAACAACCTCAATTGTATACGCCTACTGCTCTCGAACTTCCAATATTGCGCCGACGCGATATCTATATGGAAGTCGCGAACGTAGCGATAGGCCGTGCCGCTGATGCACTGGCTCGTCATTTTAATGTATTTGTTCATTTACCACTGCCGAACGTTAACATCTTCGAAGTGAGCGAATTGCACATGGCGCTTCGTGACCTAGCCGACAACGACCAAGTGTCGGGTGTTTGCCAAGGCTTCAGCGGAGAAGGCATTGCAGGAGAAGCATTAGTCTTACTGAGTGATTCCAGCGTAAGCGATCTTAAAAAGCTCATGAAGGTACCAACTGAAAGTGAACAGCTCGAAGAGTTAGAACTGCTGATGGATGTATCTAATATCCTAGTTGGCTCTTTCCTTAACGGGCTAGGGGAGCAATCTGAAGTTCGTTTCTTCCAGAGCTCTCCGGTTCTGCTCGGGCAACACATCTCGATTGACTCTGTCATTGAAAATACCAGTGGCTCGTTTAAGAAGACCATGACCTTTGAAGTCAGCTACAACATTGATGGCACTTCAATCCGTTGTGACCTTCTATTTATGTTCGTTGATGAGTCTCTGCCTCTTCTAGACAACAAATTGGCCTACCTAATGGAGGAGTTTTAATATGCTGAATCTTCCTGCTGAATTTGAACAGTTCCACTGGATGGTGGACATGGTTCAAAACGTCGATATGGGGCTGGTGGTCATTAACCGTGACTTTCAGGTACAAGTTTGGAATGGCTTCATGACGCACCATAGCGGTAAGCAATCGCATGATGCGATCGGTAAGTCTATTTTTGAACTGTTCCCTGAGATCCCAGAAGAGTGGTTTAGGCTTAAAACAAAACCGGTTTATGACCTAGGCTGTCGTAGCTTCATTACGTGGCAACAAAGACCTTATCTGTTTAAGTGCCGTAACGTGAGGCCTGTAACTCAGCAAGCCGACTTTATGTACCAGAACGTGACGCTAAACCCGATGCGCTCGCCAACAGGGCAAGTCACGTCATTGTTCCTGTCTATTCAGGATGCCACAGCAGAAGCGTTGATGTCTCAAAAAAGCTAATACACCTTCAGAGTGATGATTAAATGGCTTTAAAGAGCAGTCCAAACATCGAATAAAAATGGCTAAGGTGAATCACCTTAGCCATTTTTTGCTTTTTATTCTTCAATTAACCCTTAAAGGCTTCGATCTCTTTTCGTCTACTCACTGCAAATCTCCACCAATTACACAGTTCACCACCTCAGCGAACTTTCTTTGTTCAAACCTTTTTTTCAAGAACCTAGATTGAATGAACTACCAGACGACAAAGAAGCGCGATTTCGGCTGTGAGTGGTTTATAAAGTTGGGTATTTTAAGAGGCTTTTAATAGAAGTTGGAGTTTTGATTGTCGAAACAAATTGAATCTTGCCTTCAAGATCGAGCTGACTGGGGTGAGTTTTTCAAAGTTAGGGTCAACCAATAGCACCATGAGTTTGTCGAATTTGGTCGAAAACAGAAAAAATTAGGAGAAAAATCGAATTTATTTAAGAAAAAGGGCATTTTTTTGTTGGAGAAAAATGTGATTTTTATGTGAATTCGAGGCACTTTTTTCACATATTTGCTTATTGAAGGCAATATTGTGTGAAAAGGGGAGGAAAACGATTGCGCAATAAACCGACACCGCTTGCGTGATTGGTTAGTTAAGTTATTAATTAGTAAGAATTTAGTTGGAAAATATAGCAAGAGGAGTTTTAGCAGATATGGAGTCTTTGAGAGGATAGCATAAAAAAAAATGAAATATCAGCCTTGCTGTTACTAAATCACGACCTATAATGCTGAAAACCGGAGCGTCTGCCAACGCTCCGGTTTTTTTGTGTCCGAAGAAAAGTAAATTCGTCTGCCAACGGTTTTACTACGCATTTCGCGAGAGACACATAATTTTATGAATCAAGGAAAACACCATGCGTATCGAACAAGAACTTAAGCTAGGCTTCAAAGATGTATTATTCCGCCCAAAGCGTTCTACTCTTAAAAGTCGTTCTCAAGTTGAATTAACCCGCGAGTTTACATTCAAGCATAGCGGTCGTCAATGGTCTGGTGTACCAGTAATCGCAGCGAACATGGATTCAGTAGCAAGTTTCGAAATGGCAGCGGCTCTAGCAGAGCACGGTGTCATGACTGCAGTACACAAGCACTACACAGTAGAGCAGTGGGCTGAGTTCGCTAAAACAGCAGACAAGAAAACACTGAACAACGTATTTGTATCAACAGGTACATCTGAAGCTGAGTTTGAGAAAACAAAGCAAATCATGGCGCTTAGCGAAGACTTCGTATTTATCTGTATTGATATCGCTAACGGCTACTCAGAGCACCTAGTTGAGTACGTACAGAAAGTACGTGCAGAATTCCCGAACAAAGTTATCTCTGCTGGTAACGTTGTAACAGGTGACATGGTTGAAGAGCTAATCCTAGCCGGCGCAGACATCGTTAAGGTTGGTATCGGCCCTGGTTCGGTTTGTACTACTCGTGTTAAAACAGGTGTAGGTTACCCTCAACTTTCTGCAATCATCGAGTGTGGCGATGCAGCCCACGGCCTTGGCGGCATGATCATCGGTGACGGTGGCTGTTCATGTGCGGGTGACGTATCTAAAGCGTTCGGCGGCGGTGCTGACTTCGTAATGCTAGGTGGTATGCTAGCAGGCCACGAAGAGTCAGGCGGCGAAGTTGTTGAGAAAGATGGCAAGCAATACATGAAGTTTTACGGCATGTCATCTCAGTCGGCTATGGACAAGCACTCAGGTGGTGTTGCTAAGTACCGTGCTGCGGAAGGTAAAACTGTTTTACTTCCGTTCCGTGGTTCTGTTCACAACACAATTTCTGACATCCTTGGTGGTGTGCGTTCAACTTGTACATACGTAGGCGCAGCAAAGCTTAAAGAGCTAACTAAGCGTACGACTTTCATCCGTGTACAAGAGCAAGAGAACAACGTATTCGGTAAAGAGTAACGTTTAAAACACTTGTTTTAAATTTTAAGAATTGAGCCACTTTAGAGTGGCTCTTTTTTGGTTCATCGCGGATTAGCGGGAACTAAAAACAAAAAAAAACGGTAGTAAGTGATATGGTTTAGTCGCCAAACAAAAATCATACACAAACTACCGTTTCCATGCCGAATCATACTTTCCTATCTTCATTCTGGGAAGGCTTTAAAATAGTAAAGTCTCACCAGACAGCATCACTTATTACCCTGACTCTTAAACCTAACTCTGAGGCGAAATGCCCTTGTGGTCTTGAGGCCGAGGC
>NZ_JAKEUQ010000063.1 GCF_022397955.1 Vibrio sp. Isolate32
AGTATGAGTAGGAAAGGAAACGGCTGGGACAATGCTTGTGTTGAGAGCTTCTTCCATTCAATGAAAGTTGAAGCAGTATGAGTAGGAAAGGAAACGGCTGGGACAATGCTTGTGTTGAGAGCTTCTTCCATTCAATGAAAGTTGAAGCGATCCAGTATGAGCCGATCATGACGCGAGACGAGATGCGCCAAACAATCTTTGAATACATAGAGGTTGATTATAATCGGACAAGAAGGCACAGTGCTCTTGGGTATCTAAGCCCAGTTAACTTTGAAAATCAAAATGTCGCTTAATGAAGTGTCCAGTCTGGCTGGAGCAGATCACTTTTTTATGACCCTCGGTAACCTAATCGCTGCTTTAGCATCTATGGTCTATTTTGTGTTTCGAATCAAGCATAAATCTGAAGCTCTTTTAGGAGCTCATCAGTAGATACATTTCTCTACTTCCATACCGCGAGCACAATCTAAAAGTGCTCGCGTCTCTCTTAGTGATCGGAACCTAAAAGCAAACCGTAACGATTTAAATACAAGTGCTTAGCTATTTATCGTCGTTCACACCGAGGGAATCACATATGGACAACAGGATCACCATCATTGAGTTTCTTAGAGTATTCGATTTCATTCGCTCTTCCGGAGAACAACTGAACAACAAATATCAAGTCGGTGAGATGATAGCTTGGCATGATTACGATGGTTACACCTGTTGGCTAAGCTACAAAGACGTCACCGTGACACTGATGTTTCATGGTTCGCTGAAAATTGAGTACGAAAACGCGTCAAACTACTCTGAGTTCATCGACCATTGTCTAAGAATTCTCGCCACGGAATCTTCTGCGGACTAATGAGTAATGGAGAAAATCATGAACGAGTCGGACTTCACAACGTCTTCATTGCGTAAACCAATAACCCCTTTATGGCTAACCCTCAGCCTTTCTTTGTTATGGTCTGAAACGTCAACAGCAGGAATTGAGATGATTGATTTCACGCAAGCAAGCGAACACCAGAAATGGTCTGCAATCAACGATAATGTAATGGGTGGCATTTCAACAGGAGGGCTCATTTACGATGGCAAGCAGAGCCTATTTAAGGGAGACCTATCATTAGAAAATAATGGTGGATTCAGCTCAATAAACCGTTCTCTTGAATCGTTAAATCCCGCGGTTAACAACGTAGAGTTATCCTTTGTTGGTGATGGACGCATATACCAGTTAAGGTTCACCACATGGAAAGACGGCTATCGAACCAACTACAAGCACAGCTTTGAGACCATCCAAGGTGAGCCACTCAAGAAAGTGTTCAGACTAGAGGACTTTCAAGCCGTGTTTAGAGGCCGATTACTCAACAATGCACCAGAACTCAAAGCTCAAGACATCAAACAGTTAGGCTTTTTGATTGCAGACAAACAGCCTTTGCCCTTTGAGTTAAAACTGCTTCAGATTCAATTCAAAGCATCCGAATAAATTGGAAAGATCACAGATGAACAAAGCCCCCAGACACCAATTTCTTTGCGAAAAATGTCTGGGGCTCTTCTTTTCAGGCGTCAAGACTCAACCAATGCTCAAGGGTTCAAACGCCTATATTCTAGGTTATTAACACTTAGTATTTGATGGCAGTTTTACCAATCGTTGCGCTGTTTTCAATACGTTGGTGCGCCTCTTTCAGCGTATCTGAACTCAAACCATTCAGTGTTGTGGTTAGCGTAGATTTGATACGCCCCGCATCAATCAAGTTCGCCGTTTGGAACAAGATATCTTGCTGCTTCTGAATATCGTCGGTGTTGAACAGCGAACGCGTAAACATGAGCTCCCAAATGAAGCCTACTGACTTACCTTGTAGAGCCGACAGGTCAATCTCACTATCAAACTCAACAATCGAACTGATCATGCCTTGTGGTGCAATTAGCTCGACCATCGCATCCCAGTGACCTTTTTTGTCTGCAACATTGAATATGTAGTCAACATACTGGATACCTTGCTCACGCAGTGATTCAACCAAGTTACAGTGGTTCACTAAGTGGTCAGCCCCCATGTCTTTTACCCACTGTTCGGTTTCAGGTCTTGAGGCTGTCGCAATAAAATTAAGGTTGGTTAATTGCTTCGCTAACTGAATAGTAATAGAACCACCAGCACCGCCAATGATCAAGATAGACTTTTTCTCTTCAGGGCGAACACGCAAGCGATCAAATAACGCTTCCCACGCAGTGAGCGTTGCAAGCGGCATAACAACTGCGGCTTCATCCGTTAAGCTTTGTGGCTCTTTAGCTGTGAAGCGGTAGTCAACGGCTTGGTATTCTGCGTTGGCACCCATGCGTGTCACGTCACCCGCATAGTACACACGATCGCCTAACTCTAAGCCTCGACGTTTGCACCTTTGCCAACCACTTCACCTACAGCGTTATAGCCCAACGCTTTTGGTTGCTCAAGTGTCTTATCTTTTGCGTTGCGAATACGGATTTTCGCGTCTGCAGGGTTGATAGAAGTCGCACTCACTTTTACCAGCAAGTCATTCTCTTTTAATTCCGGCAGGCTCGTTTCAAATTCAAATAGGCTTTCTGGTTCTGTAATCGCTAGCGACTGAGTAAATCCGATGGCTTTCATTGTTAATGGTAGTAACATGATGCCTCTCCTTACATTCGATAATTGAATCTTAGAGATTTATTCCATGAGAAAACGGCAGAAATCCTCTCTCAGCTCAACAAGCAAGGTGTCATCAACAGCAAAGCATCTTAGTGCTTAATTTCAAAACCCCACATACAAAAAGGCGCTAGCGAACAATAACTCACTAGCGCCTTTTGCGAATGATCTATCACCAAACATGACGAACCGATTCGCGTGCTTTAGAAGATATTTAGTTACTCTTCGATGATGTCGCAATCAGCACAGCACTGAAGCGCAATTTCATGTTCGAAGGTGATGGTGTCTTTACCTTCCTCTAGTAGTTCTGCGATTTCATCAGCGACTTCTTTTTCATCATCCGCTTCGATGCCGCTTGCTAACTCTTCTTCTGAATAACCAAAGAAGTTAAGCAGTAAGTACTCGCGAGCTTCATCTTTAGTACAAACCACGTTTGCTGAAAGATCTGGAGTAACCTCACCTTGTGCAAGTGTCGCCGTCACTTGTGCGATTGCATCATCTTTCATCGCAGGCGTTAACCAACCAAGATCTGTACTTACTGTCGTTTTTTTACAATCGAAGCAAGGCAGTTGGTGAAAGTAGTATTGAAAGGCAGTCATAGGTAATTTCTTCTTTAAGTGTTGTTTAGCAAGATTATGCGCGTTTTGTAGCAAATTACTATCTCAATCAACACTGGAAGTAAATTCGTGCTTATTATTTGCACGGAGAGTGAAACAAGATAAAGAAATAACGCGTCAAAGTACTTTTTGCAGAACTATACGTTTTAAACATTCACAGTAAGATTACTAGCAAAGTGCAAGAGTAAGTGACCCCCTTACACCTCAGAGTTGCATTATACCTATCTAGAATTTGTTTGTGAAAAATGAAATGCTCTAGCGATTTAAGTCGCAAGAGCATTTTATTGGTGTATTAGACATACTGAAGGAAAGCGCTCAACCAAGTTAGAAGTAGTAGCTGTAGGTAAACTTCAGCTCAGTTCCCTGTCTGTTGTGACCAAAGCTTTGCTCTGCGTCATCGAAGAATTCAGTGTAGGTTACTTTACCCCAGTGCTTACGATTGTCAGCAAGTGGCCCTTGAAAAGCGAGATCGAGTTGTAGTTGGTTTATCGTTCCAATAGTGCCACCAAAATCAAGTGAGCTAAACTGAGGGTTTATTTGTATATGAGTGCCGTTTTCATGCAAATAAATTGAGTTCAAGAAATTAAATTGAACGCCATAGGTATAGTCATCGGTAAGATCTAAGCGGCTAAAGTCACTGTTGTTTTGCCCTACTGCACCCGCCAAAATCGGGAAAGATAACCAATTATCAAAAGGGGTATTTACACGAATCAACCCTCCGATTGCGAACAAGCGGTCTGATATAGCATCGGTAAAACTGGTTTCTATATAATCGAGTGACACACCAACCATTGGCGCATGTTGCCAATCAGTTCGACTGACTTCGAAATAGCGAGCTCGAACTTGAGATAGGTTAAAGTCCTCACTTCCCACTTTTCCGTTATCTTGGCCTTGTATCGTTAGCTGTCCTAAGAACAAATTTTCATTACTCTTCTGTCCGGATATCTGACCTTGAATTTGTACAAAGTCGTTGTCTTGCTCTCTAAAGCTTTGTTTGCCATATGTAATGTTGACCACGGAAGAAACCTTGGTATGATCTGCTCCAGCCAGACTGGACACTTCATTAAGCGACATTTTGATTTTCAAAGTTAACTGGGCTTAGATACCCAAGAGCACTGTGCCTTCTTGTCCGATTATAATCAACCTCTATGTATTCAAAGATTGTTTGGCGCATCTCGTCTCGCGTCATGATCGGCTCATACTGGAT
>NZ_JAKEUQ010000064.1 GCF_022397955.1 Vibrio sp. Isolate32
TTGTGGACTCAATAGAAAGACAGACCTTGAATGCGTTTGAAGAGAACGAAAAACAGCTTTCCAGATTATTTTGCCTTCAGTGTTTAAAACTGGAAGTAAAAGCAAAATTTTGCTTGGCGACCATAGCATTGTGGACCCACCTGATTCCATGCCGAACTCAGAAGTGAAACACAATAGCGCCGATGGTAGTGTGGGGCTTCCCCATGTGAGAGTAGGACATCGCCAGGCTTCAAATTTATTTTCACTTTTTAAAAGTGAAGACAAAAGGCTTCGTTATTTGCATAGAAAATAACAACCTCAACAGTGCACTAATCTGTTGATGACAATTTGTTGGAGGGATGGCTGAGTGGTCGAAAGCACCGGTCTTGAAAACCGGCAACCGTTAATAGCGGTTCTAGGGTTCAAATCCCTATCCCTCCACCACCATTAGAAAGCCCGCTGGGAAATCAGCGGGCTTTTTTCTTATCTGCGATATACATAAATAAAAGAAGTGACAACTAGTCCGCTAAATACTTACCTTCTGCGACTTGCCAGAACGCGCGAATTAGAGGGTTATCTAGCTGTGCTCGCTTACAACATACCCCTAACTCAAATGGCTTGATAGGTTCTATCTTTAAGCGGCTAACTTTATCTCTTACTGGACTGTTGTTAATGACCACATCGGGTGCGATACCAACCCCACATCCTAACGCTACCATACTTACAATTGCCTCATGACCTGATACTTGAGCGTAAATGTTGGGTTTAATCTTCATCTTCTTAAACCATGCATTAGCACGTTCGCGAGCGGTACCCGCTTCAGGAATGATAAAAGGCACTTCATTCCAATTTGGTTTGTCGGATTGCAGTTGTTGGCTAAAGCTGCTGACGCCAGATGGGGCGATGACAGATAGTGGTATATCACTAATGGTTTCGAATTCTAACCTTGAAGGGAGGATGTCTGGTTTCGCTGAAATCGCGATATCCGCTTCGTCATTTAATATCTTATCGATAGACTGAGCTGGATCGCCTGTAGAAAGCTTGAACTCAATATATGGATGAATGGCTCTGAACTCGGTAATTAGCTCAGGAAGATGGCTATAGCTTGCAGTCACGGAGCAAAATATCCTGATCTCACCCTTTAACTCTTGCTCACCGCCTTTTAGGTGAAGGTTGTATTGCTGCCATTCTCCAACAATATTCAACGCTACTGGTAATAGATGTTTTCCTGCCGGAGTGAGATCAACGCTTCGATTGTCCCTGATAAGCAGTTCCTGTCCTGTTTCTTCCTCAAGCTTTTGTACCTGACGGCTTAGCGCTGAAGGGCTGACATGCATGGCTGCAGCGGTTTTGCTGAAACTCTTGCTATCACATAAATGTATAAATAATTGTAGAGATTTTATGTTCATGTTCTGTGATCGTTTCCATGTTGCATTTATTGCAATAACTAATTGTGAATATATCACTTTCAGCAACGGAGTGTCTGTTTTAGTATGAAGTTATTCGATAGAGAGATATCGACCTTACGGACTTATTTTTAAAGGAGTGCCTCAAATGGCTAACTATTTCAATACACTAAACCTTCGTGAACAACTAGACCAACTAGGTCGTTGCCGCTTCATGGGTCGTGAAGAATTTGCGACAGAAGCTGAATACCTTGAAGGCAAGAAAATCGTAATTGTTGGTTGTGGTGCTCAAGGCCTTAACCAAGGTCTAAACATGCGTGATTCAGGACTAAACGTGGCTTACGCTCTACGTCAGGCTGCGATTGACGAGCAACGTCAGTCTTACAAAAATGCAAAAGAGAATGGTTTTGAAGTAGACAGCTACGAGAAGCTAATTCCTGAAGCGGATCTAGTAATCAACCTAACTCCAGACAAACAACACACTAACGTAGTTGAAACAGTAATGCCCCTAATGAAAGAAGGCGCTGCACTAGGTTACTCACACGGCTTTAACGTAGTTGAAGAAGGCATGCAAATCCGTAAAGACCTAACGGTTGTAATGGTTGCACCTAAGTGTCCAGGTACTGAAGTTCGTGAAGAATACATGCGTGGTTTCGGTGTTCCAACGCTAATCGCTGTTCACCCAGAGAATGACCCTAAGGGTGAAGGTTGGGACATCGCTAAAGCTTGGGCTGCTGGTACTGGTGGTCACCGCGCAGGTTGTCTAGAGTCTTCTTTCGTTGCTGAAGTTAAATCTGACCTTATGGGTGAGCAAACTATCCTTTGTGGTATGCTACAAGCTGGTTCTGTCGTATCTTACGAGAAGATGGTTGCTGACGGTATCGACCCAAGCTACGCAGGTAAGCTTCTACAATACGGCTGGGAAACGATCACTGAAGCGCTTAAGTTTGGTGGCGTAACACACATGATGGACCGTCTATCTAACCCAGCTAAAATCAAAGCATTTGAGCTTTCTGAAGAGCTAAAAGACCTAATGCGTCCGCTTTACAACAAGCACATGGATGACATTATCCAAGGCGAATTCTCTAGCACTATGATGGCTGACTGGGCGAACGACGATGCGAACCTACTTGGCTGGCGTGAAGAGACAGGCGAAACAGCATTCGAAAACTACCCAGCTTCTGATGTAGAAATCTCAGAGCAAGAGTATTTCGATAACGGCATCCTACTTGTTGCTATGGTTCGTGCGGGTGTTGAGCTAGCGTTCGAAGCAATGACAGCATCTGGCATCATCGATGAGTCTGCATACTACGAGTCTCTACATGAGCTTCCACTAATCGCGAACACGGTTGCTCGTAAGCGCCTATACGAAATGAACGTTGTAATCTCTGATACAGCTGAATACGGTAACTACCTGTTCGCTAACGTTGCAACACCACTACTACGTGAGAAGTTCATGCCTTCAGTATCAACAGACGTAATCGGTAAAGGCTTAGGAGAAACATCTAACCAAGTAGATAACGCTCGTCTAATTGAAGTAAACGAAGCTATCCGTAACCACCCAGTTGAGTACATCGGTGAAGAACTACGTGCTTACATGAGCGACATGAAGCGCATCGCAGTAGGCGGTTAATTTCTTAACTCGATAGCATCGAAAAATTTAAAGAGCTCCAAAAACTGGAGTCATAAATAAAAACACAACATCTAATTAAAAGGCTTGGTCGCCGTTGACCAAGCCTTTTGTTTATTTGGGAAGCGGGCAGCGCAGTCTAGAGCCGATCTCTCAAAATTCTAGTGCATAAAAAAGGTTCATCGCGGCTTTCCGGGGAAAGCCGCTTTTATCTTCAAGAAGAAGTAGTCTGTATCTCGATACCCATATCCCATTCGCTTGATTAGTTTTATCTTGTTGTTTATCCCTTCCAATGTGCATGTGTTAAGCGGATAACTTGCCGATGCGATAATGCCGTGAAGATAAGGACTCAGTTTTCGTGCGAACTCTTGCAATGGCTTAATTCCACTCTCCTGTACTTGTGCCCACCACACCTCCC
>NZ_JAKEUQ010000065.1 GCF_022397955.1 Vibrio sp. Isolate32
ACCGATAATAAGACCGATAATAAGGAGAATGGCATTGACGAAATCAAAGGAGATGTAACGACGAAAGAAACGGAAAACAGCTAACGGGTTGATAAGATTGCTATCGCAACCTTATCTTGACCTCGCTCGCCTTGAGAAAAGCCTCAAAGCGATGTGCCCTTCAAGTTCAATCGTACAATTTACTTAATAAAGTGGCTTCGGGCTTGTTCAACACTCGGGATTTAGTGTTGGCTGCGCAACACCTTAATCCTTATTTGTTAGCCGTTTTGGACGCCAACTATAGAAAAGTGGTGACTAGCGATATTGAAACCTTCGCGTAAATAGAACTTATGTGCTGGAAAACGCTGAACACCAGAATCCAAATGTATTTGTTCGCAACCGCTTTCTAAAGCATATGTTTTAAACCAATCGATAATAAATTTGCCTACACCACTCGAACGAAATTGCGCATTAGTTACCAAGTCTTCAATGTAAATATGCTTACCCCAAGCAAGCTTTTCACCTACGCTAAAGCCTGCTGCTGCTAGTACGCCTTCTGGCGATTTGACATAGACGACTTGGTAACCATTTGATTGCTGCTTCTCGATCTGACCAGACAAAGTATCTAAGTTGTAATTTGGGCGAAGTTGTAACAACACTTCTAGGACTGACTCGTAATCAGAATTTTTCTCTAAAAATTGTACTTCCATGTTTTCTCCATTTTGACGGCTAACAGCTATATTAGACAGAATAATTCTGCATTTTGTCCCTGAAACCATTCAGTCTAGTAATCTAAACAGTTCGGGGGCTGTCTATTAACCGATTTAATAACAATATCTTACCTGCTCGCTTCTGGATCGAACATGATGAAACACAGAAATTTTCTATATAGTTTCGGAGAAATGCAGAAAATAGCCCAATTTGTGAGTGAGTCGTTATCTTACAGGTTGATTTCTTCCCCGCCGTCTTAGCATTTTGGTTCTAGATCTGTCGGTAGCATGATGATTAAGCCGCAGTATCGGCGAGTCTCGCACTGATAAATTTAATGGTCTTAATCTTTCTTAATTCGATACCTAAAGCAGCACAGTCATGAAACCTTTTGTCCACTGATAATTTTTGTCATCACGATTAATTTGAAGGTGCTTATTGTGTGGTCATTTCTGCTAAGCACAGTGCCCAACGTTTTTAAGTGTGGGCTTAGCTACAAACAATACTGGTAGCAAGAGCACCACGTGTAATGAATCAGTTGCGGATGATGGGTTATGGAGAGTGGCGCTCTCTTTAGATGTGACTGAGTTGAGCAATCTACTTGACTATTCGCGTTATGAGCCCTCACCGATTCAGCACTAAATACCATGTGTTGTAAATCAATCTTGATCGACTATTCCACAGGTTAAACCAATAGCCCCCACCACCAGCGAAATCCCCCACAGAACAGTTCCATCAAAAGTCATCAAGCGGTTGAGCTGCGTAAAAATGATGGAGCGAAAACGCGGGCATTCAAAAATTTCACAGTCGAGCTAAGGGTTAGTTCAGAGCGAACAGCCCAATAAAACCGAAGGCTTACACCGTTTTCTGGATGGTAGGGAAAATAAAAAACAACAAAAAATTACCGTTATACAATAATTTTTTATTGACCGACAAAGATTCCGATGTATATTAGGCCCTCAACACCAACCCTAGACTCTTACGAGGTATATGTAGTGGCATAGTGAATTTGGCCACCTGATTAAGAGGTGATGTATGATCATCTCGATACTAAAACAGGTGACATTATGACTAAGCGTGGAAGACGCACTTTTAACCCAGAATTTAAGCTTGAATGCGCTCAGTTGGTGCTTGATCAGGGGCGGACTTACAAAGAAACCTGCGAAGCAATGGGCATCGGAAGAACCACGCTAGAAAGCTGGGTAAGACAACTCAAAGCTGAAAGAGCGGGTAAAGCAAGTTGGTGCTTGATCAGGGGCGGACTTACAAAGAAACCTGCGAAGCAATGGGCATCGGAAGAACCACGCTAGAAAGCTGGGTAAGACAACTCAAAGCTGAAAGAGCGGGTAAAGCACCAAGTGCATCACCGTTGACGCCAGAGCAAAGAGAAATCCGCGACCTTAAAAAGAAAATCAAGCGTATTGAAGAAGAAAAGGAAATCCTAAAAAAGGCTACGGCTCTCTTGATGTCAGACTCCCTGAACGGTTCCCGATAATCGAGAAACTCAAGAAGAGTTATACTGTGAAAAGGCTTTGTGAAATGTTTGGGGTTCATCGCAGTAGCTATCGTTATTGGGCAAATAGAGATAAATCTCTGTCGTCAGAGCGTGTGCTTGTTCGTGCCGAAGTTCGCCGAGCTTATGAGCTGAGCAATGGTTCCGCTGGGGCGAGARCCATTGCTGATATAGTAACGGCAAGAGGCATACCACTTAGTCGTTACCGAGCGAGTCAGTTCATGAAAGAACTAGACTTAATCAGTTGCCAACTACCGAAGCACTCGTACAAAAAAACACAACTGGAACATGTTCATATACCCAATCGGTTAAATCGTCAGTTCGCGGTAACTGAACCGAATCAAGTCTGGTGCGGCGATGTGACCTACATCTGGACGGGACAGAGATGGTCTTATCTAGCGGTTGTTATTGATTTGTTCGCACGAAAAGTCATCGGTTGGGCGATGTCTAACGCACCAAATAGCGCATTGACTGGCAAGGCGTTGACTATGGCCTATGAGAGCCGTGGAAAGCCGTCTGGTGTCATGTTCCACTCGGATCAAGGTTGCCACTATACGAGTAAGAAGTATCGTCAATTACTATGGAGATATCGAGTTACTCAAAGTATGAGTCGTCGTGGGAACTGTTGGGATAACAGTCCTATGGAGCGAGTGTTCAGAAGCTTGAAGACGGAATGGGTACCAAAGAATGGCTATAGAAGTTTTACTGAAGCGAACCAAGCAGTAACGGATTATCTGGTTGGCTATTACAACC
>NZ_JAKEUQ010000066.1 GCF_022397955.1 Vibrio sp. Isolate32
ACTACTTCAAGCTTACTGTTCGTAAAAGTGCAATGCAGCGCTTAGATGAATGGATACGGCGTAGATTAAGGTGCTACCGACTAAAGCAGCGCAAACGCAGACACAGCATAGCGATATGGTTACAGCGACAAGGTGTAACGGAGCGTAATGCGTGGAAGCTAGCGATGTCAGATAAGGGTTGGTGGCATCTATCTTCAACGCCACAGGTTAATCACGCCATGCCAATAAAATGGTTCGAGGGGGTGGGCTGTACTCACTAAGAGATGGGTACGAGTCACTGAAAGTATATTCGGAACCGCCGTATGCGACCCACGCTTGTACGGTGGTGTGAGAGGACGGAGGCTGCGAGGCCTCCTCCTACTCGATTCTGAAGTAAAGACCAGTAACGTTTCACTTCGAGATAAGAGTACGCTGCGCTCCGAGATACGAAGAGCGAGTACATAAAAATAAAAAAGGGCTGACCCATTAGGTCAACCCTTCACAATTCTTCTCGAATCTACTTATAGATACACAACATGTTCAAGTAGCTGTCAGTTANATGCCAATAAAATGGTTCGGGGGGGGGGGCTGTACTCCATAAGAGATGGGTACGAGTCACTGAAAGTATATTCGGAACCGCCGTATGCGACCCACGCTTGTACGGTGGTGTGAGAGGACGGAGGCTGCGAGGCCTCCTCCTACTCGATTCTGAAGTAAAGACCAGTAACGTTTCACTTCGAGATAAGAGTACGCTGCGCTCCGAGATACGAAGAGCGAGTACATAAAAATAAAAAAGGGCTGACCCATTAGGTCAACCCTTCACAATTCTTCTCGAATCTACTTATAGATACACAACATGTTCAAGTAGCTGTCAGTTAGAGTAGACAACTCTTCATTGGTATCGACACGTTTCGCTTGGATGAATAGTGAGTAGCAAATGCCGTGGAATAGGTTCGCTAGATGTTTAGGGTCGTGATCGTCACATATTTCGCCGCGTTCAATCGCTTTGCTAAATATGTTTTGTACTAACATTTGGTTAGTGCGGTTAGTTGTTACGAACAGCGGCCATACTTCATCACGAGTTGATGCGCTCCATTCGAACCACACATTTAACCAATGACTATCTTGAGCCACTAACGTTACCATTTCAGTCGCAATATTATGTAGGTTTTGTTTTGCGTGAATATCCAGATCGATATTGTCTGAAAGGAAGTTAGAGAATTGGCGTACAACGTGATTTAACACTTCATCAACCAGATCTTCACGAGTAGGGAAGTAGTTAAATACGGTTGCTACAGATACCTGAGCGATATCTGCAATGTCAGCGTGACCGCCACGGCCAATGCCGCGACGAGAGAATACTTCAAGTGCGATTTCCATCAGCTGAAGTTTTCTTTTTAAAGGTGAAAGCCTAGTTCTAGGTCTCTTAGATATTGAGTCCATTTTATTTTCCTTGCCAACGATTTTTTATATTAATGATTTTATTATTATTTAAGCCAGTATGAGTGTAATGGTGCATATGCAAATGGTCAATCCTTTGAACTTACTTAATAGACAGTTACATCAAACTTGTTCCATAAAGCGTGATCCACATTGATGTGAAAGAAGGCGACTATCAGGCAAGGCACCAGCGCACATTTCGTTGAGAATCTGACAGTAAATTCGAACCATAAGGTGGTGTGGGTATTTGAGCAGTGCTAGACTTACGCACAAAATTGAGCGGCGCTAATGGCAAAACTGTCTACACTTGTCGCAATCACCAAACAAAATGAGAGCAGTATGAAGCATACAGTTGAAGTCATGATCTCTGAGCAGGAAGTTCAGGATCGAGTGAACGAACTAGGCAAACAGATCACGGAATACTACAAAGGCAGTGAAGATCTGGTTTTAGTTGGCTTATTACGTGGATCGTTTGTATTTATGGCGGATCTTGCTCGTGCTATCGATTTAACTCACCAAGTTGATTTCATGACCGCGTCTAGCTACGGCAACAGCATGGAAAGCTCGCGTGATGTTCGTATCTTAAAAGACCTAGATGACGATATCCAAGGTAAAGACGTTCTACTTGTAGAAGATATTATCGATACAGGTAACACGCTGACTAAGGTAAAAGAGATCCTGAGCCTACGTGGTCCTAAGTCTATCGAAATTTGTACGCTACTAGATAAGCCTTCGCGCCGTGAAGTGACTGTAGATACAAAATGGATTGGTTTTGAAATCCCAGATGAGTTCGTTGTTGGTGTAGGTATCGACTACGCACAAAAATATCGTCACCTACCGTACATTGGTAAGGTAGTTCCGCAAGAGTAGTCATTACGCTTGTGGTTTAGAAGTCATTAAAAAAGGTTCATCGCGGCTTTCCGGGGAAAGCCGCTTTTATCTTCAAGAAGAAGTAGTCTGTATCTCGATACCCATATCCCATTCGCTTGATTAGTTTTATCTTGTTGTTTATCCCTTCCAATGTGCATGTGTTAAGCGGATAACTTGCCGATGCGATAATGCCGTGAAGATAAGGACTCAGTTTTCGTGCGAACTCTTGCAATGGCTTAATTCCACTCTCCTGTACTTGTGCCCACCACACCTCCC
>NZ_JAKEUQ010000067.1 GCF_022397955.1 Vibrio sp. Isolate32
AAGTGAGCCTTGACGGCGGCGCGACGTGGAACGACGCCACGGTCAGTGGCAGCAGCTGGAGTTACGTCGACGCCACCACCCGCACCGACGGRGAAGTGCAGACGTACCAAGTGCGSGTGCTCGATTACGTYGGCAACGACACCGAGCTCAGTGACAGCCAAGATGTGACCTTTGACATTGACGGCAGTGGCGGCGGCACCGGTACGGGTACCGGCGGCACCAACTCGGGCGTGACGGCGGTCTCTATCGACAGCATCACCGACGACTCGGGTCTGGCGACAGACTTTATTACCAACGATGTGGATGGCATCACCGTCAGCGGTAGCCTGACCGGCACGGTCAACAACGACATCGTCCAAGTGAGCCTTGACGGCGGCGCGACGTGGAACGACGCCACGGTCAGTGGCAGCAGCTGGAGTTACGTCGACGCCACCACCCGCACCGACGGGGAAGTGCAGACGTACCAAGTGCGGGTGCTCGATTACGTCGGCAACGACACCGAGCTCAGTGACAGCCAAGACGTGACCTTTGACATTGTTACGTCGACGCCACCACCCGCACCGACGGGGAAGTGCAGACGTACCAAGTGCGGGTGCTCGATTACGTCGGCAACGACACCGAGCTCAGTGACAGCCAAGACGTGACCTTTGACATTGACGGCAGTGGCGGCGGCACCGGTACGGGTACCGGCGGCACCAACTCAGGCGTGACCGCGGTCTCTATCGACAGCATCACCGACGACTCAGGTCTGGCGACAGACTTCATTACCAACGATGTCGATGGCATCACCGTCAGCGGTAGCCTGACCGGAACAGTCAACAACGACATTGTCCAAGTGAGCCTTGACGGCGGCGCGACCTGGAACGACGCCACGGTCAGTGGCAGCAGCTGGAGTTACGTCGACGCCACCACCCGCACCGACGGGGAAGTGCAGACGTACCAAGTGCGCGTGCTCGATTACGTCGGTAACGACACCGAGCTCAGTGACAGCCAAGATGTGACCTTTGACATTGACGGCAGTGGCGGCGGCACCGGTACGGGTACCGGTGGCACCAACTCGGGCGTGACGGCGGTCTCTATCGACAGCATCACAGACGACTCAGGTCTGGCGACGGACTTCATCACCAACGACGTCGATGGCATCACCGTGAGCGGTAGCCTGACCGGCACGGTCAACAACGACATCGTCCAGGTGAGCCTTGATGGCGGCGCGACGTGGAACGACGCCACGGTCAGTGGCAGCAGCTGGAGTTACGTNCGTACCAAGTGCGGGTGCTCGATTACGTCGGCAACGACACCGAGCTCAGTGACAGCCAAGACGTGACCTTTGACATTGACGGCAGTGGCGGCGGCACCGGTACGGGTACCGGCGGCACCAACTCAGGCGTGACCGCGGTCTCTATCGACAGCATCACCGACGACTCAGGTCTGGCGACAGACTTCATCACCAACGATGTCGATGGCATCACCGTSAGCGGTAGCCTGACCGGTACGGTCAACAACGACATTGTCCAAGTGAGCCTTGACGGCGGCGCGACCTGGAACGACGCCACGGTCAGCGGCAGCAGCTGGAGTTACGTGGATGCGAATGTTCGAGCGGATGGCGATAACGTAACGTACCAAGTGCGCGTGCTCGATTACGTCGGCAACGACACCGAGCTCAGTGACAGTCAAGTTGTGCTCTTTGACACTGATGGCAGTGGTGGCGGCACCGGTACGGGTACCGGTGGCACCAGCTCGGGTATCACTGGTGTTGCGATAGACNCAGACGTACCAAGTGCGCGTGCTCGATTACGTCGGCAACGACACCGAGCTCAGTGACAGCCAAGATGTGACCTTTGACATTGACGGCAGTGGCGGCGGCACCGGTACGGGTACCGGCGGCACCAACTCGGGCGTGACGGCGGTCTCTATCGACAGCATCACCGACGACTCGGGTCTGGCGACAGACTTCATCACCAACGACGTCGATGGCATCACCGTCAGCGGTAGCCTGACCGGCACGGTCAACAACGACATCGTTCAAGTGAGCCTTGACGGCGGCGCGACGTGGAACGACGCCACGGTCAGCGGCAGCAGCTGGAGTTACGTGGATGCGAATGTTCGAGCGGATGGCGATAACGTAACGTACCAAGTGCGCGTGCTCGATTACGTCGGCAACGACACCGAGCTCAGTGACAGTCAAGTTGTGCTCTTTGACACTGATGGCAGTGGTGGCGGCACCGGTACGGGTACCGGTGGCACCAGCTCGGGTATCACTGGTGTTGCGATAGACAGCATCACCGACGATTCAGGTCTAGCGACGGATTTCATCACCAACGACGTCGATGGCATCACCGTCAGCGGTAGCCTGACCGGCACGGTCAACAACGACATCGTCCAAGTGAGCCTTGACGGCGGCGCGACGTGGAACGACGCCACGGTCAGTGGTCTATCTTGGAGTTACGTGGACGCCACCACCCGCACCGACGGGGAAGTGCAGACGTACCAAGTGCGCGTGCTCGATTACGTCGGCAACGACACCGAGCTCAGTGACAGCCAAGATGNGCATCACCGTCAGCGGTAGCCTGACCGGCACGGTCAACAACGACATCGTTCAAGTGAGCCTTGACGGCGGTGCGACGTGGAACGACGCCACGGTCAGTGGCAGCAGCTGGAGTTACGTCGACGCCACCACCCGCACCGACGGGGAAGTGCAGACGTACCAAGTGCGGGTGCTCGATTACGTCGGCAACGACACCGAGCTCAGTGACAGCCAAGAYGTGACCTTTGACAYTGAYGGCAGTGGCGGCGGCACCGGTACGGGTACCGGCGGCACCAACTCAGGCGTGACCGCGGTCTCTATCGATACTATTACTGATGACTCAGGTGCGGCAGACTTTATCACCAATGATGTCGATGGCATCACCGTCAGCGGTAGCCTGACCGGCACGGTCAACAACGACATCGTCCAAGTGAGCCTTGACGGCGGCGCGACCTGGAACGACGCCRCGGTCAGYGGCAGCAGCTGGAGTTACGTCGACGCCACCACCCGCACCGACGGGGAAGTGCAGACGTACCAAGTGCGCGTGCTCGATTACGTCGGCAACGACACCGAGCTCAGTGACAGCCAAGATGTGACCTTTGACATTGACGGCAGTGGCGGCGGCACCGGTACGGGTACCGGTGGCACCAGCTCGGGTATCACTGGTGTTGCGATAGACAGCATCACCGACGATTCAGGTCTAGCGACGGACTTCATCACCAACGATGTCGATGGCATCACCGTGAGCGGTAGCCTGACCGGCACGGTCAACAACGACATCGTCCAAGTGAGCCTTGACGGCGGCGCGACGTGGAACGACGCCACGGTCAGTGGTCTATCTTGGAGTTACGTGGACGCCACCACCCGCACCGACGGGGAAGTGCAGACGTACCAAGTGCGCGTGCTCGATTACGTCGGCAACGACACCGAGCTCAGTNGTCGATGGCATCACCGTCAGCGGTAGCCTGACCGGCACGGTCAACAACGACATCGTCCAAGTGAGCCTTGACGGCGGCGCGACGTGGAACGACGCCACGGTCAGTGGTCTATCTTGGAGTTACGTGGACGCCACCACCCGCACCGACGGGGAAGTGCAGACGTACCAAGTGCGCGTGCTCGATTACGTCGGCAACGACACCGAGCTCAGTGACAGCCAAGATGTGACCTTTGACATTGACGGCAGTGGCGGCGGCACSGGYACGGGTACCGGYGGCACCAGCTCAGGCGTGACMGCGGTCTCTATCGATACTATTACTGATGACTCAGGTGCGGCAGACTTTATTACCAACGATGTGGATGGCATCACCGTCAGCGGTAGCCTGACCGGCACGGTCAACAACGACATCGTTCAAGTGAGCCTTGACGGCGGTGCGACGTGGAACGACGCCACGGTCAGTGGCAGCAGCTGGAGTTACGTCGACGCCACCACCCGCACCGACGGGGAAGTGCAGACGTACCAAGTGCGGGTGCTCGATTACGTCGGCAACGACACCGAGCTCAGTGACAGCCAAGA
>NZ_JAKEUQ010000068.1 GCF_022397955.1 Vibrio sp. Isolate32
CCACCACTCCACCACTGCCATCAGTGTCAAAGAGCACAACTTGACTGTCACTGAGCTCGGTGTCGTTGCCGACGTAATCGAGCACGCGCACTTGGTACGTTACGTTATCGCCATCCGCTCGAACATTCGCATCCACGTAACTCCAGCTGCTGCCGCTGACCGTGGCGTCGTTCCACGTCGCGCCGCCGTCAAGGCTCACTTGGACAATGTCGTTGTTGACCGTGCCGSTCAGGCTACCGCTSACGGTGATGCCATCGACGTCGTTGGTGATGAAGTCCGTCGCCAGACCCGAGTCGTCGGTGATGCTGTCGATAGAGACCGCGGTCACGCCTGAGTTGGTGCCGCCGGTACCCGTACCGGTGCCGCCGCCACTGCCGTCAATGTCAAAGGTCACATCTTGGCTGTCACTGAGCTCGGTGTCGTTGCCGACGTAATCGAGCACGCGCACTTGGTACGTCTGCACTTCCCCGTCGGTGCGGGTGCTGGCGTCCACGTAACTCCAAGATAGACTACTGACCGTGGCGTCGTTCCACGTCGCGCCGCCATCAAGGCTCACTTGGACGATGTCGTTGTTGACCGTGCCGGTCAGGCTACCGCTCACGGTGATGCCATCGACATCATTGGTGATGAAGTCCGTCGCCAGACCTGAATCGTCGGTGATGCTGTCGATAGAGACCGCGGTCACGCCTGAGTTGGTGCCGCCGGTACCCGTACCGGTGCCGCCGCCACTGCCGTCAATGTCAAAGGTCACATCTTGGCTGTCACTGAGCTCGGTGTCGTTGCCCACATAATCGAGTACGCGCACTTGGTACGTCTGCACTTCCCCGTCGGTGCGGGTGGTGGCGTCCACGTAACTCCAGCTGCTGCCACTGACCGTGGCGTCGTTCCACGTCGCGCCGCCGTCAAGGCTCACTTGGACAATGTCGTTGTTGACCGTGCCGGTCAGGCTACCGCTGACGGTGATGCCATCGACATCATTGGTGATGAAATCCGTCGCTAGACCTGAATCGTCGGTGATGCTGTCTATCGCAACACCAGTGATACCCGAGCTGGTGCCACCGGTACCCGTACCGGTGGCGCCGCCACTGCCGTCAATGTCAAAGATCACGTCTTGGCTGTCACTGAGCTCGGTGTCGTTGCCCACATAATCGAGTACGCGTACTTGGTACGTTACGTTATCGCCATCCGCTCGAACATTCGCATCCACGTAACTCCAACTGCTGCCACTGACCGTGGCGTCGTTCCACGTCGCGCCGCCATCAAGGCTCACTTGTACAATGTCGTTATTGACTGTTCCGGTCAAGCTACCGCTCACGGTGATGCCATCCACATCGTTGGTGATAAAGTCTGCCACACCCGAGTCGTCGGTGATGCTGTCGATAGAGACCGCGGTCACGCCAGAGCTGGTGCCACCGGTACCCGTACCGGTGCCGCCGCCACTGCCGTCAATGTCAAAGGTCACGTCTTGGCTGTCACTGAGCTCGGTGTCGTTGCCCACATAATCGAGTACGCGCACTTGGTACGTCTGCACTTCCCCGTCGGTGCGGGTGGTGGCGTCCACGTAACTCCAAGATAGGCCACTGACCGTGGCGTCGTTCCAGGTCGCGCCGCCATCAAGGCTCACTTGGACAATGTCGTTATTGACTGTTCCGGTCAGGCTACCGCTGACGGTGATGCCATCCACATCGTTGGTGATGAAGTCTGTCGCCAGACCTGAGTCGTCGGTGATGCTGTCGATAGAGACCGCGGTCACGCCTGAGTTGGTGCCGCCGGTACCCGTACCGGTGCCGCCGCCACTGCCGTCAATGTCAAAGGTCACGTCTTGGCTGTCACTGAGCTCGGTGTCATTGCCGACGTAATCGAGCACGCGCACTTGGTACGTCTGCACTTCCCCGTCGGTGCGGGTGGTGGCGTCCACGTAACTCCAAGATAGACCACTGACCGTGGCGTCGTTCCACGTCGCGCCACCGTCAAGGCTCACTTGGACAATGTCGTTGTTGACCGTGCCGGTCAGGCTACCGCTGACGGTGATGCCATCGACATCGTTGGTAATGAAGTCTGTCGCCAGACCTGAGTCGTCGGTGATGCTGTCGATAGAGACCGCGGTCACGCCTGAGCTGGTGCCGCCGGTACC
>NZ_JAKEUQ010000069.1 GCF_022397955.1 Vibrio sp. Isolate32
CGATATTGAGCCACTCCCACTGTTTATCGAGCGTATAGCGATAGAAGAACTGTAAGCCGTTACGGTCGAGTTTAATGGTGCTCCCGATATTGAGCCACTCCCACTGTTTATCGAGCGTATAGCGATAGAAGAACTGTAAGCCGTTACGGTCGAGTTTAATGGTGCTCCACGAGTGAGTTTGAATAAGAGATGCGAAGAACTGTTTGAGGTCGGCCGTGGTTAATGTATCAGGAGCCCGATCGAAATGAGCGGTGATCCGACGAACCGCACGAGAATAGGCATCAATGGTCGCAGGTCGTTTACCTTGCAGCTTAAGGTTGGTAAGGTGTTGTTCATAAAGAATGTTGTAGCGTTCTAAGTCGGTGGAATTCATAAGTTACTCCTGTTAACGACCATCAGGGTGATGGTGTGATAAGAGTATGACTTGTGCTGTCTTTATTCTGCCGCGCAGCGGCTTCGTTCAACAAACTGTTTAAGAGTGATTCGCAACGCGTGGCATTTTTACTATGCGTTGGTTTTGGTGTTTAAGGTGGTATGCGGCGGCATTTGTATTGCGTTGCTCACACCTCAACAGGGCATTATAACACAAGCGGTATTACACCATATAGCAAGGATAGATTATGGAAGAATATTGGAATCCTATGGTTCCCGAATTATCGGTAAGCAATTTTGAAGCGTCATTATCATTTTACGTCGATGTACTTGGCTTCTCTGTGCGAATTAAACGAGAAAATCCTGATTTTGTATACCTTGAACAAGAACAGGTTCAAATCATGCTAGAACAAATCACAGACTCAGGTTGGAGTACTGGCGAGTTAGTCGCTCCGTTAGGACGTGGGGTTAATTTTCAAATAGAGCTATCAGACTTAGAGCCATTGCTTAAAAGGCTGAAGCAAGCTCAGGTGTCTTTCTTCCGTGATTTAAAAGAGACATGGTATGACATTGGTGAAAAACTATCAGGTGAACGGGAGTTTCTTATACAAGATCCAGATGGTTACTTATTGAGGTTTACTCAACATCTTGGAGAGAAAGCGAAACCGTCGAAGTAGTGTTATAACAAATAAGGATTAAGGTGTTGCGCAGCCAACACTAAATCCCGAGTGTTGAACAAGCCCGAAGCCACTTTATTAAGTAAATTGTACGATTGAACTTGAAGGGCACATCGCTTTGAGGCTTTTCTCAAGGCGAGCGAGGTCAAGATAAGGTTGCGATAGCAACCTTATCAACCCGTTAGCGGTTTTCCGTTTCTTTCGTCGTTACATCTCCTTTGATTTCGTCAATGCCATTCTCCTTATTATCGGTGCCTTTCGGCTACGTGGGTCGGCTGACTCCAACACACGCCATGTCATGCTGACAGCAAGGGCATGCCCGTATCGCTTTTGTCCTTATCGGTGCGGTGAGTGGCGGCATGAGATAGAGAAGGTTCAACAKCAGCAGTTGAATGCGAACTCTTAAGGCGTGTGCTTGACCACGTAAAAATCCGTAATCTCGAACTCGTTGTAGCCCTTTGGGGAGCACGTGCTGCAAGATGAGCAGCAAGAACTCAAGGATGGGTAAGGTTCGAGTTTGCCATGCTTTGGTCTGACTCTCTTTATAACGGAAGGTGACCGTATCATCGGTGACCTTGATAATGTCTTCATCAGGCAGCACACCACGATAGAGGTAGCGAGATAAATAGTTCAGTGCTGACTGACCATAACCAACCTGCCTACAATCAACCACCCATTGTTTGGGTATGCCACTYGGCAGCCACAACGTTGGATGTTGATTCATGGCCTCTAACATTCTTGCCCGCCAGACTTTGGCCAAAGCYAACGCGTTAAAAAGGTAATGCTTGTTGCCTTTGTGCCACGTTTGTCTGGATGGGTCGTAACTGCCTGCTGCCACAATAATGTGCAGGTGTGGGTGCAAGTTTCGTTGTCGGCTGTGGGTATGCAGCACAGCAGTAAACCCAAGTTCACCTTGMAGCTGGCGGTTGGCAAAATCTTTTAAAACCCCCGATGCCACCTTAAACATACCGTTATATGTCGCTTTAGGCTGATGCCTTGCTAGCACTCTCAATTGATACGGTAAAGTGAAGGTCACCATGAAGT
>NZ_JAKEUQ010000007.1 GCF_022397955.1 Vibrio sp. Isolate32
TACTCATGGATAGCCTCGGCCTCAAGACCACAAGGGCATTTTGCCTCAGAGTTAGGTTTAAGAGTCAGGGTAATAAGTGATGCTGTCTGGTGAGACTTTACTATTTTAAAGCCTTCCCAGAATGAAGATAGGAAAGTATGATTCGGCATGGAAACGGTAGTTTGTGTATGATTTTTGTTTGGCGACTAAACCATATCACTTACTACCGTTTTTTTTTGTTTTTAGTTCCCGCTAATCCGCGATGAACCATAAAAAATACCCTTAAACAAAAGTGCTTAAGGGTATTTTTAACCATCTGTAGGATCGTTCAACTGATCAGTGTTAAGTCAATAGACTGGCTTTTTATGCGTTAAGCGATTTGTTCACATTAACCGATAAACGAGATGTAACCTTGCAGGATAATCAGGTTAACGATATCAATGAAGAATGCGCCGACGATTGGCACCACCATGAACGCCTGTGGTGATGGACCGAATCGGTTCACCAAAGACCCCATGTTCATTACCGCCGTAGGTGTTGCGCCTAGGCCGAAACCACAGTGACCACCCGACATAACCGCTGCGTCGTAGTTTGAACCCATCACTTTAAACGTCACAAAGTAAGAGAACAGACCAAGTACCACAGCTTGAACACTCAAGATCACCAAGAATGGGATCGCAAGGTCGAAGATGTTCCACAGTTTCAGGCTCATTAACGCCATCGCTAAGAATAGAGACAATGACACAGTACCCAGAATATCCACGGTTTCGCTGTCGGTTTTATGCAGCTTAGTCACTTCAAAAACGTTGGTGATGAATACACCGATAAAAAGAGCGTAAACAAAGTCAGGAATCATCAACCAAGATATCTCAAAAGTCGCCACCCACTGCTCTAGGTATTTCGCACCAGTGATACAGATAAGGAGAATGAACAATACTTCAATCACCTTCTTGGCTGTCACTTTATCTTTTCTTCATACTCGTTATACGTCACCAGCTCAGGGAAACGCTCGTGCGTTTGTGTACCTGTACCGTACTCTGATTCAAGGTTGTTTTTGTCGATCAGCTTTTGTGCCACCGGGCTACCGATGATACCGCCAATGATCAAACCAAAGGTTGCCGAAGCCATCGCGATTTCTAGCGTATTGGCAATGCCATAAGTATCAGAAAAGGTTTGCGACCAAGCTGCCCCCGTACCGTGACCACCAGATAGCGTAATAGAACCTGCTATCAAGCCCATTAGCGGCTCAAGACCAAGCGCAGTAGCTAACGTCACACCCACACCATTTTGGATGATGATGTATACCGAAGCGACGCCCAAGAACAAGAATACCTTCGCACCGCCTTTCATTAACTGTGTGTAGTTAGCGGCAAGACCTACAGTCGCAAAGAACATCAACATGAATGTGTTCTGTAAAGGTAGGGAGAACTCTAGATCAACGCCGTTAAAATGCAGACCTGTAATCGCAAAAGCAACAATTAAGCCGCCCACAATGGGCTCTGGGATATTGTACTTTTTGAGAATCGGTAGCTTTGCGTTTACAAAATGACCTAGAAACAAAACGCTGATCGCGATTAAGAAAGATTCTAGTGGCCCTATTGAAATTAATTGATTCATATAACCTCTATTGTTTTACGTTCTCATCTTCCCTAATGAGTCTAGTTTTATCTGTAAGTGCTTGTGTTGCTCTGCCTATATTTATGCAAATTGATGAGAAATTGTTGGATTAGAAAACCGAACACATTAGCGTGTCAGCTAAATGTCATGTTAGTAACACGTTAACTTTAGTAGGCGATGAGAGGTTTTGTGACCCAAATCAACACCTATCTGTTTATCTGTTTATCTGTTTATCTGTTTATCTGTTCGCCAATGCGATCGTCGATTTAACCCTTTCTGAATACCTAAAAAAGCAAAAAGGAGCTATTGCTAGCTCCTCTTTTATTACCATCGCTGGTAATTAGAATTTTTTAGGGGCATAACCCGTCATAACCTCAATACGAAGCTCTTTACCAATCTTCGTCATTGGGTGAACAACGACTAATCCTTTTACAGACTTTTTCAGTTTACCCATATCCGCTTGCTCAGCTTTAGTAATTTCGCGGCTAAATGGCATATCAAGCAACGACTTACGTTCTTGATTCACATCGTAGCTTTGCTTGTGCTTAAGCTGGGCAATCTTCTTTGTTAGCTTTTTGATTTCGTCTTCAAATTGACGAACAACAGGACGATCATTACGAGCTTTAGCAGCCGCTAATTTATGGCGACACTTGTCTAAACGGTTATTAATTTGTTGAAGTTCGTTTTTAGCACTCATAATAATTTCCTAAGATTAAACAAGCCAATTCGGATTGGGGCGCGGAGTATAGCACAAGGGTTTACCTGAACCGAAATTTATCTGATAAATAGCCTTTGGAGTAAAAAACAGCCTAAACTGTCTATCAGCCCATCGATACAAAATGTCACTAATCCACCGATCAGACATCAACCATAAGGAAGCGTAATGACATCACCGAAACAAAGAGCATTAACCTACAGCCTAGTCCTTGGATCTGTATTTGCCACAAGTTATGCATCCAGCGAAGCCTCTAATGAAAGCATGCACGACAACAATCTGATTATTGAATATTCAGCGCCTCAAAACGAAGCAGAGAGACAGCTTAAGCAAGAGATTGAGCAGAGTGGCGTTAATGACACAATGGTAGACCTATCAAATCAGTTGTTTCTGTTCAAACAGCCTTTGGTCATTCAATACGGTGGTGATGAGGGGCCGCTCTACGACCCGCAAACTCATCATGTACTGATTCCTTACAGCTTCTACGCCGAATCACTCAACTATTTTGAAAAGAACCAATACGAAAAAGAGTATGGGAAATCCGCGCAAACTGGCGCCATCGATACCTTGCTCCATACACTGATTCACGAGGCTGGCCATGCCTATGTTGAAGATCAGAAAATTGTCATTCTGGGTAAAGAAGAAGACGCGGTTGATAATTTAGCGACCATCCTACTAATCAACTATGTCGAACACGGTACAGATGCAGCGATAAGCGCAGCTGATATGTTCGCCTTCGAATCAGAGGACCGCCCAGAGTATTACGATTTGGGTGAATACATTGATGAGCACAGCTTCGATCTACAACGCTACTTCTCAACCTTATGTTTGGTCTATGGCAGCGATCCTGAGGCCTACAAAAACTTACTTGATGAAGTAGAAAACGACTATCTGAAAGACAGAAAGGAGTTTTGTGTAGAGCATTTTGATGTCATCAACGCCAATTGGCACCGATATTTAAAAGAGAGCGACGATAGTTAACAGCTCCACTATCACAGTTCAGAGGTTTACCCATTCAACTGCTACTTCCAACAACGGCTTCGTGCTTTTAAAGCCGCTGAATGTTGTTTGGGGAACGCAAAATGAAACGTCAGACAAGACCTAAACGTTCACTTTGTACTTCAGATCTTGTGCTTCATCGCCAGTCATCCCTCGGAAACCCCAGCAATGTGAAGGCTGCTCTTTAATGGTGATTTCAATATCGTTCGGAGAGATAGAGAGCTGCTTTTCAATCTCAGAAAAGATCTTCTTAATTAAGCGCTTTTTGGTGTTAACAGCGCGCCCTTCCATCATATTAATCTCGATAACGGTATAGGCCTGCGTTCGCCCTTCTGGGTAAAAGAAGTCATCTCGTTCCAATGGCACAAAACGATGTGCACGCTTGTCATCTGGCAACCCCATCTCACTATTTAAGCACTGCTGCAAAACATTAGAGAGCTCTAGCTTAATCGGGTTTAAGCACTCTTTGATACCATAAATAACAATCATGACCAGTCCTTCGATGTGATGTTAAGTAAAGAAGAAAGTTAGACAGAGGCAACCATCCACCTCTTTCTGCTCGCTTACTATTTATCCACATACTACCTAATGAAATCGACTAAAGAAGAGACGAACTATGAATTTATGAACAAGTGCAACAAAAACATATCCTTCTATTGCAGCTGGTTTTCCAAACAACCTCGATTAATAAACAACCACCTCCTGACCTAGATTGATCGAACCTCTCAGACAGTCCGTATACCCTCCTAAATCATCTTTGAACTAAGGAGTGCTATGTGCCGAATTCAACTGGGAAGATCACGCGGACAGAAGCCAAACCAGACAAACCCGTAGAGTCTTCTCTAGAGCTTGCTGTGTTCCCTCTCCCCATCTTTCTTTTGCCAGGAGGGAGACAAAGGTTAAGAATCTTCGAACAAAAATATCTCGCCATGGTAGCGCACGCAGCCAAAGGCGAAGGTTTTATTATCGTGACGCAAGACAATACAAAGTCCGAACATCTTAGTACGTGGGGAACCAAGGTAACGATTGTCGATTTCAATATGTCGGATGATCAGTTGTTAGAGATCGACGTAGAAGGGCAAAACTTGGTGCAGTTGCACTCTTCATATCGCCAAAGTGACGGCCTGATCAGAAGCCAATCCCGTGATATACCCCATTGGCCAGCGCTCGATTATGATGTGCCCAATGTCTTTACTGCATTTCTAGTCCAGCTGTTCCGTGACCACGATTCAATCAGAACGCTCTACCCGACCCCAGACTTTGATAGCCCGCAGTGGATTTGTGCGCGATTGCTAGAGATGATGCCAATCCCGTTAGAAAAGAAATCAGAATTTACAGAACCGGCGAGTTTTCCTTCGCTCGTTCCTTTTTTGAATCAAATCATTACGGGGCAGTGAATACTTTTGTTCACTATAATTTTGTATGGTAAAAATTAATTTAGACAAAAGTGATCCCTACTGATGCTTTACACGTAGTGCCACACAAATTCGCATGATGGTTACTGACTATGCAAGTGGAAAGCAGAAGTAAAGGGAAGGGCAAGGAGCATGTCATCATTCCCGACAACAAATTATCGAGTGAAAACAAGGTACCTACAGAGCTCTCAAGCTGGTTGATTTCGGTGGGAGAAAATCGAGACAAGCACGCATTCACCTGTTTGTTCAAGTTCTTCGCACCGAAAATTAAACGTTTTGGCATCAGCAAACTTGGCGGCGAAGCTGCTGCTAATGAATTGGTTCAAGACACCATGACCAATGTTTGGAAGAAAGCACACCTTTATAACGAAGACAAAGGAGCAGCGACCACTTGGGTCTACACAGTAATGCGAAATGCAGCCTTCGATATGCTTCGCAAGGTAAAAGCGAAAGCAGAGCAAACGATAGCCGACGACATTTGGCCATTAGACGCAATGGTGGCCGAGAACCAAAATGAAGATTTGCCGTTTGGCGATCATTTAATGAGCCGCCATGTCATGACGCAAATCGAGAAGCTTCCAGTAGCCCAGAAAACTATAGTGAAAGGCGTTTACTTCCAAGAGCTGTCACAAGAGCAACTCGCACAGCAACTCGGCGTCCCTCTTGGAACCGTGAAATCCCGTTTAAGACTCGCTCTAGCCAAACTTAAGGTTCACATGGGGGAACAAAGCCATGATTAAACATCACCCAAACGATGCAATATTGAAAAACTTTGTTGATGGCACGCTTGCTGACTCAGTTTCTCTAATTGTGTCCAGCCATGTTGAGCTGTGTGAACACTGCCTGGCAAAAGTGCAGAAGCTAACGGCTAATGCAGCTGACAGCGTATTTGATGAACAGCAAACAGCAACAAGCGACGAAATGGATAGCTTCCTTGCCGACGACATAGATTTCAATTTTGATGTGATTGATCAGATCACTGCTGATCTGTCGCAATCAATCGAGGTGGAATCGAAAGCTGAGCAAGTGGCAGTCGCTGACACTACTTTCACTATTCCACGAGCATTGAGTTCAATCGCGAGAAAGGACTGGATGAACCTTGGGAAGATATCTCGAGCACGACTCGATTTTGAAGACGACGCGCACCACACTAGTTTGTTGCACATCGATAAAGATGGACAAGTTCCTTGCCACACACACAAGGGCTTCGAGATTACTCTATTGTTAGAAGGCAGTTTCGAAGACGAGATGGGTGTCTACAACAAAGGCGATTTCATTTGGTTAGATGGAAACCATACGCACCAGCCAGAAACGAAGGAAGGATGTGTGTGCCTGACAGTATCAAGCGACGCCTTGTACTTCACTAAAGGGGTGAGCCAACTGTTCAACCCACTAGGTAAATATATTTATTAAGTTACATCACAGAACTTTAAAAGTCGGCTAGGAAACAACGTCAAAAACAAACTAAATTAATATGGGATAAGCAACATCCTACATAACAAGAAGTAAAATGAGCAATGAGCGTAAGGAATTGACCAATGAATAAAAAAATAAAAATAGGCATTAGTGCATGTGTCGCCGGTCATAAAGTTAGGTTCGATACTGGCCATAAACGATCTCGCTTCTGTACTGAAGACCTTGCAGATTATGTTGAGCTTGAGCCAGTGTGCCCTGAAATGGCAGTTGGATTGCCAACACCTCGCCCAACTATTCGTCAGACACGGATGTTAGACGATATCATTCACGTTTCCCGTCCTGATGGTACTGGCGACGTCACTGATGAGATAATCGAATTCGGTCAAAACTACTCCAAGAATAACCAACACATCGCTGGTTTCATTGTGTGCCAAAAAAGTCCTACTTGCGGCATGGAGCGCGTTAAGGTGTATCACCATCATGGCCGCGGCTCTGAATCAACAGGTATTGGCATGTTCACTAAGCAGGTTATGGAAGGCAACCCATTGCTGCCTGTGGAAGAAAATGGTCGCCTGAACGATCCGATTTTGCGCGAAAACTTCATGACTCGTGTTTTCACGTATCAGAAGTGGTTAGACCTAGTAGATGAAGGAATTACTAAGCACAAGCTTATCCAGTTCCACAGCGCCCACAAGTACCTAGTAATGTGTCATCATGTTGAAGGCTACAAAAGCCTTGGTAAGTTACTAGCAGGCAACGAGCTAGATATAAATGAGCTTGCAGATACGTATATCGAAGGGCTGATGACGGCATTATCGCACCATGCAAACCGTGGTACGCACGCCAACACACTTCAACACCTTCAGGGTTACTTTAAAAAGCAACTAAGCAGTGCTCATAAGCAAGAGCTGTCTAACCAGATCGCATCTTTCAGAGAGGGCGTGATTCCTCTGTTAGTGCCACTCACACTGATCAATCATTATTTGATGGAATACCCAAACGAGTACCTGCAGTCACAGGTGTACTTAAATCCTCACCCGCAAGAACTTAAATTGAGATACGGATATTGAGCGATATTCTATGGATAAGACGAGACCTACGCATTCACGATAATCCGGCTCTCGTCTCAGCAATCGAAAACGGCGTTTCAATCGCCGTTTTTATTTCAACACCACAAAAGTGGAATCAACATCACCTTGCTCCGATTAAAGCAGACTTTATCTTCCGTCATTTAAAGCAACTGGAAGCTGAACTCGCCGACTTGGGCATAACCCTGCTGCACCTCAAAGCGACCGATTTTGATGATCAAGCCAAGCAGTTGACCGAGCTGTACCAACAAATCGGTTCTCAGGCTGTTTTCGCCAATTCAGAGCCAGAGGTCGATGAACAAGCTCGTGACCAACAACTGATATCGAGCGGCATAAATCTTCAGATCAGCGACTGTGATGTGATGCTCCCTCTAGGCAGTGTGCTTAACCAACAAGGTGAGATGTTCAAGGTTTTCACGCCATTTAAAAATGCCTGGTTAAAAGAAGTACAAGCAAAAGGGATTCAATGTAGCCCGGCTGCACTCGCTTCTAATAACAATGCTAAGACTCAGTTGCCTGACAATCTTAAAATGCTCCAGCTTGCCAGTGACTATGGTTTCGACTTTCCACGTGTCGACTCAAGCCGTTGGCCGCTAAGCCAAGACGTACTTGGCAATGTGATACCTAACTTTCTAGCCAACAAGGTCAACGACTACGCTCACCTGAGAGACATCCCTTCAGTAAAAGGGACCTCCGGTTTATCGCCTTACTTAGCGATTGGCGCGGTAAGCCCAAGATGGTTAGCCATTCAACTGATCCAACAGCAACCCGATTTACTGTTTGATACCCAACTGCCCGCTTTTTCTTGGCTCAACGAGTTAATTTGGCGAGATTTTTATAAGCACTTGATGTTCCACCATCCTAAACTGGTTAAAGGCGCTAACTTCCAGCAGAAATACAATGGCTTAGATTGGTATAAAGATCATCCGAGCTTCAAAGCTTGGTGTGAAGGAAAAACGGGGTATCCATTGGTTGATGCGGCCATGCGTCAACTGGTCGAAACTGGCTGGATGCACAACAGGTTAAGAATGGTAGTCGCTAGCTTTCTAACTAAACACTTGTTGATTGACTGGCGTTGGGGTGAGCGCTTCTTTATGGAACACCTAATTGACGGTGATTTCAGTGCCAACAATGGCGGCTGGCAGTGGGCTTCAAGTACCGGCTGTGATTCACAACCTTACTTCCGAATTTTCAATCCGATCACCCAGAGTGAAAAGTTTGATCCGAAAGGAATTTTTATCCGTAAGTACATACCAGAGCTGCAAAATATTCCGGATAAGCATGTGCATTTCCCACATGATTACATAGCAAAAAACGGAATAAACAGTCAATACTGGCAACCCATCGTTGAACATAAAGAAGCACGATTGAGAGCCTTAGCCTTTTTCAAATAATTAGAGTGAATATTATGGATAACTCTCTATGGCTTGATAACTTTCTCAACATGTATCGAGAGCTCGGAACGGACAATTTCGACGTGCTAAAGACAGTTTATCACCCTAATATCGAATTCCAAGACCCGCTGCATCATGTCAGAGGAATTGCAGCGCTAACTCACTACTTCGACAACATTTACACCCAAGTGACTAGCTGTGACTTTCACATCGAGCACACGTTTGAAGTTAACGGCGAAGCATCGGTATATTGGACAATGCACTTTGTACACAAACAACTTAATGGGCAGAAGCCTATTGAGGTGCAAGGCCACAGCCACCTCAAAATGCTCGACGATCAAGTGATTTACCACAGAGACTATCTCGATGTCGGCTCTATGTTGTATGAACATATTCCGGTATTGGGCTGCGCCATCAAATCCATCAAAAAAAGAGCGAGCCGATAATGCGTATTATGATTACAGGCGCGACCTCTGGCATCGGTCAATCACTCGCTCTCGATTATGCCCAACAAGGTCATCAAGTCATTGCTTGTGGTCGTAGCCAAGAGAAATTAAACGCCCTAGTCGATTCACACGAGACAGACATCGCAGAGTCGTCGATTACACCTCTTTGCTTTGACTTGACGGATTATCATAACTTCCCGGAGCTTGACCAAGACAAGCCTCTCGACCTTCTGATTCTCAATGCGGGGGACTGCGAATACATCGATGACCCAGTCAACTTTGATGCAGAGCTTTTTGAGCGAGTCATCAACATTAACTTAATCTCTATTGGTTACGCTCTAAAATCTTGGTTGAAAAACATTAAACCCGGCGGACGCTTGGTTTTAGTAAGCTCTAGCGCCAACTTTCTGCCTCTTTCAAGGGCCGAGGCTTATGGCGCTTCAAAGGCAGCACTCACTTACTTAGGAAGAACGCTTTCGGTTGATCTCGCCAAGCACAATATTCATGTCTCAATTGTGCATCCTGGCTTCGTCGAAACACCTTTAACCGAGCGAAACACGTTCGCTATGCCTATGATTATAAGTAGTGAGGCTGCGACTCAGCGAATCGTCAACGGAATTGCTCAAGGAAAGAGTGAGATCGATTTCCCTCGACGATTCATCATGTTGATGAAGCTATTAAGAATGCTTCCAACTTCAGTTTGGCAAAAACTCGCTTCAAGGATGGTATAACAATGAAGAAAATCGCCATTATTGGTTCAGGTATTTCTGGACTCACTTGCGCGCACATATTAGATAAACACCACGACGTAACAGTATTCGAAAAAAATGATTACGTTGGTGGGCATACCGCCACCGTTGATATTGAACATCAAGGCTCGGCGTTCTCGATTGATACTGGCTTCATCGTGTTCAACGATCGAACCTACCCAAACTTCAATCAACTACTTGAACAGTTGGGTGTTGAACGACAACCGACAGAAATGAGTTTCAGTGTTCACAACAAAACCACTCAGTTTGAATACAATGGTCACAGCGTTAACTCGCTATTCGCGCAGAGGAGCAACATCTTCAAGCCGCAGTTCTGGTCATTAATCTCTGACATTCTGAAATTCAACAAGTTGTGTAAGGCTCAATTTGAAAGTAACCGCTTCACACCTGACGTTACCCTTCGCAGCTTCCTATGTGACCATCAATTTTCTGACTTCTTTAGCCAACACTACATTCTGCCAATGGGTGCCGCTATTTGGTCAACAAGCCTTGAAGAGATGGAAAAGTTCGAACTCAAGTTCTTCATACAGTTCTTCTACAACCACGGTCTGCTAGATATCACCAATCGCCCTCAATGGTATGTGATTCCAAAAGGTTCTCGTTCTTATGTTGAGATCATCCTTTCTCGCCTAAGCAAGCCAGTGGCATTGAACACATCGATTCAACAAGTCACTCGCCATGAAGCAGGTGTGACTATCGAATTTAAAGACGGTGCAACAAAGCAATTTGATGATGTTATTTTCGCCTGCCATTCAGACCAAGCATTAGCACTGTTAGGCGATGCAACGGCTGAGGAAAAAGAGGTATTAGGTGAGATACCTTACAGCCGCAACGAAGTGGTTCTTCATACCGATACTAGCTTGCTACCAGACAGAAAACTGGCGTGGGCAAGTTGGAACTACATGCTAGATGGTAATAGCAAGCGACCAACTTGCGTCACTTACAACATGAATATTCTGCAGGGAATAGAAAGCAAAGACACCTTCTGTGTGACCTTAAACCAGAGTGAAGCTATTGCTCCAGAAAAGATCATCCGAAGCTTTGTGTATCACCACCCAGTATTGAACTCCAACACGGTCAATGCACAACAACAGCGTGACCGAATTTGCGGTAAACAGAATACGCATTTCGCAGGCGCGTATTGGTACAACGGGTTCCACGAAGATGGCGTGCATAGCGCATTGGATGTGACCAAGCGCTTTGGTCTGGATCTCAGCACGAGCTCAGCACAATGAACACCGAGACCCTAGCATCCAATACGGAGATCGCATCCGAACACAGTGAAGAGTTCAGCGGTATCTATTGGGGAAATGTCAGGCATCGCCGCTTTGGCAATATCCCTCATGAGTTCAGCTACCAGCTCTACATGATGGGGCTGGATCTCGATGAGCTGCCTAAGACCACCGCGCGCAGTGTGCTGTTTGGAACTCGCTGGTACAACCCGATTCGCTTTGTCGAATCGGACTATCTTGCTGAAAAAGAAGAAAATGCAATTGGCGATGAACCTAAATCTCTAAAACAACGTATAGCATCCAAAGTACAACTGCTTGGTGGCAATTGGTCTGATGTAAACCGAGTAACAATGCTGGCTCAATGCCGATGCTTAGGTGTTTACTTCAGCCCAATCAACTGCTTTTTCTGTTACGACGAAGCAGACAAGTGTCGATATATGTTGGCCGAGGTGAGCAACACACCTTGGCGAGAGAGACACTACTATCTGATCGACATGCGCCAAAAGTTGAAAGTTAAAAAAAATTTTCACGTTTCACCGTTCATGGATTTAAACATGACCTATTTTTGGAAAATTAAGCCACCAGCGAAACGTACGTTAGTCCACATCGAAAGCCGCCAAAGCGAAAGAATTTTCGATGCAACGCTAGCACTTACCAAGCAGTCAGTAACGAAAACAAACATTAGGCAAACGGTTTTTAAGATCCCGGCAATGACGGTGAAAGTCGTGATGGGGATTTATTATCAGGCTCTCAAGTTATTCTTGAAAAAAGTACCGTTTGTGGCGCATCCAGACTCAACACCTTAAGCGCCGAAACCAATACTCAATTATGTTGTGGGTGTGCTCAAACCAACGAATGCCACCCAACTTAGTTGGCAAAAAAGTTAGAATGAATTCTCAGCGAGGTTGAAATGGAACAGCTTGCAAAACAAAACAACAACATTGAACAACAAGCTAAAGCCGTTGCTGTTTCAAGCAACTGTAAGTATCGAGCTTTAATTTTTAAGGTCTTAGAGCGTCTGCAATTTGCAACGCTGGAAATCATCGAGCGAGACGAGCATTCGGTGTTCGGAGACAGAGAAGCAGATCTGAAAGGTCGAATTGTGATACATGATGCGACCTTTTTTAGAGACGTGGTTATCAACGGCAGTATTGGGGCATCCGAAGCCTATATAGATGGCAAATGGACCAGCCCAGACCTAACCCGCGTGATCCAGATTATGGCTCGCAACCAAGCTCAATTAGATGAGCTAGACGACAGAACTCAGTGGATTTCTCGAATTAAGAATCTACTGCTTCGTCGCAAAAATGCCAACACCGAGCAAGGCTCTAAACGAAACATTTTGGCTCACTACGACATCGGTAACGAGCTGTACGAACGCTTTCTTGATATCTCAATGCAGTACTCGTCAGCTATCTACAGTGATGAAGCACTGACTTTATCGAAAGCACAGCAGAACAAAATGAGAACGATCTGTGAGCGTTTAGAACTCTCTGAGGCCGACAGTGTGGTTGAGATTGGCACTGGCTGGGGTGGTTTAGCAATTTTCATGGCACAACATTACGGTTGCCACGTCACCACCACAACGATTTCAGACGCACAACATGAGCTCGCAGAGCAGCGCGTAAAATCGCTCGGCTTAACCAACAAAATTACTCTACTCAAAGAAGACTATCGCAACCTAACGGGTAAATACGATAAGTTGGTTTCCATCGAGATGATAGAAGCGGTGGGACATGAATACCTGCAAACCTTCTTTGAGAAATGTTCTTCATTGTTGAAGCCTTCCGGCAAAATGCTGATTCAAGCGATTACCATCGCTGATGGGCGTTATGAAAAATACCGTAAAAGCGTCGACTTTATCCAAAAATACATTTTCCCTGGCGGCTGCTTACCTTCTGTATCAGTGATGACCCAGCATCTTGCGAACAGTACGGACCTTGTTGTTCAAGAGATTGACGACATTGGTCTACATTACGCACGCACATTGAACGACTGGAACATTGCCTTTCAAAACAGCTGGGAAGAATTGCAGTCTCTGGGCTATTCAGAAGAGTTCAAGCGCCTGTGGACCTTCTACTTCTGCTACTGTGAAGGTGCGTTCCGCGAGCGCGTGATCAGCACTCATCATCTGGTGGCAAGAAAACCTCGTTACTTTGGAGCGAAAGATGAAACGGTTTTGGATTATTAATCTCATTCTGTTTCAAGCGACCTGGGTTTGCAGCGCGTTCTTCACCGCTCAAGCCCCGTTCGCAACGCCGCTGCTGGTGATCATTCACTTCCTATTGTCACCGACTCGCCACAGCGACCTTAAAATACTCGTTTTATTACCATTGGGGCTACTGCTTGATAGCCTCATGCTTCACTTCGGCGTCTTCGCCGTCGACCCTGCCATTGCCAATCAATCATGGTTCCCTGTGTGGCTCGTCTGCCTATGGATCATGTTCTTGATTAGCTTCAACCACAGCCTTCATTGGCTCTTAAAATGCTCAAAAATGATCTTGTTCGCCTTAGGGTTCGTAGCGGGTACTAGTAGCTATTGGGGAGGGATAAAAGCGGGAGCCCTCCTTGCTGCTTGGCCAGATGCATCGGTAGTTGCTGCCCTTGCGTTGAGTTGGGGGATATTTTTACCTCTTCTTGTGGCGGCCTACTCCAACTTGATGAAACCGACAATGGCAAGAACAACGAGGTGACTTATGGCTTACTCACTCAAATGGACGCAGTCGCTCAATTCCAAGAGCACTGAGAGACAAGCGTGTGCCCAATCTAACATTCAAACTGCTGCGAACAATCAAACCACAAGAGCAATACTAGGTGTCTTCACCCTCTTTCTATTAATGGTAGCGTTACTCTTTGCTGGGCAAGCGCGCGCCTCTGCTGTCGACGATTTAAATAAGCGCGGACAAGGAGAAATGAGTTACCTTTTTTGGACACTCTACTCTGCTGAATTCTACACCTCACCTTCGAGTTCAGAACGCGCTTTAAAAATAGAGTACTACCGTGCGATAGACAGTAAGGACCTAGTCGAAGCGACCGAAGAGCAATGGAACAAGCTTGGCTATCCTAACAGCAACATCGAGCGCTGGTTGAAGCCACTCTACTCGATGTGGCCCAACGTAGAAGCAGGAAGCACACTAACGATTCGAGTAGCCGAAGATAATGTCAGCCGCTTTTACTTCGATGAGCAGCCTATCGGTGTCATTCAAGACAAACAGTTTGGCGATGCCTTCCTAGCTATCTGGCTATCTGAAAACACCTCCGAACCTAGCCTACGCAAACAACTATTAGGTTTGAATAAATGAATTCAAAAACAAAAATAATCAAATTTGCTCTCGCAATACTGTCTCTTAGTTGGCTAACAGGCTGTGGCTCTGCCAGCCTTGATAATCATGTCGACACAACACCAGAGCTCAAGCTTGAGTCCTTCTTCAATGGCGAGTTAATGGCTTACGGTATGGTACTCGACCGCTCCGGCAACTTGCTACGACGCTTCGATGCAAAACTCATCGCTACGTGGAAAGGCAATAATGGTGAAATCAAAGAGTGGTTCTCATTTGCCGATGGTGAACGCTCAACCCGAGTGTGGAACCTGATAAAAACCGGCGACAACACCTACTCAGGCACCGCTAACGATGTCGTAGGAACCGCTTATGGTGAAACCCAAGGCTCTGCGCTCTACTGGAAGTACGATTTAGAAATTGAAGTCGACGGCAGTACCTATGAAGTTACATTGGATGATTGGATGTTCTTGATGGACGAAAAGCGATTGTTCAATAAGACCGAGATGTCTAAGTTCGGCTTCAAAGTCGGAGAGGTCATCCTGTACATCGAAAAGATTTAGACAACTCGCCTTTCAATTCAATCTGAATCAAACAGCTTTTGTATTCAGCCCGCTACTACGCGTTGTGGGTTGTTTCGTTTAATCCCTCGAATAGCATGCCTACATGCTCCCCCACTGTGCTAAGATGCGCCACCAGCGTACAAATGGCCAATACCTCATACTGATGAATGCCCCTTTGTTTCGCCACGTGTAGATTCCCTACCACGATAAATTAAAAAGGCTTTAAAGCATGAGCAAGTTAACCTCAGCGGAGCGTAAAGCTCGCGACAATGAACGTTTCTCACAACGCGTAAACGAGCGCAGAGAAAAAGGTGAAGACGTAGCTGCTTACGCATTAACCAACAAAAAAGCCGTTAAATTCCTGACCAAGTCAGAGAAGAAACGTCTTAATGAGATGAAAATTGCTCGCCAAGAAGAGCTTCGTCAGAAAGAACAAGAAGAGCTGAACCGAATCGAAGACATCTTCACCATCAAACAGTTCGACGACGAATAATCACGACAAACAACTCAAAGTGCTGCCGCAGATCTTGGCTACCAAACAAATGAGATCTTAAATTATTTTGTAAGGGTGACCTTCAAAGTGTGCGACAATGCGCGATGTAAATTCATATTCAAGGTTCATTATGAAACTTCTAGTTCGTAACCTATCTCGCTCAACAACAGAGCAAGACATCCGTGTACTATTTTCTGAGTTCGGTTCAGTAAAAGCATGCAACCTAGTATTAGACCAAGAAACTGGCTACTCAAAAGGTTTCGCTTTCGTTGAAATGCCAGAGCAAGAAGAAGCGAAAACTGCACTAGACAAGCTGCACATGACTAAGCTTGGCAAAAACACGATTCGTGTAAAAGTCGCTAACTCTTAATTCAACTTTAACGCTCTCGCTGGTTTCACAGAAACTCAGATGATAAAGCCCGTAACGATATCGCGCTGAAATAACGCCATATCGTTACGGGCTTTTTACTGCTCGGTACTTTTCCAAGCGCTCACAACTTATCTATAACCCTTCATAGTCATCAATGGCTCGTCGTGCTTCAGCCATTGAACATCCAGACTCCATAACCAATTGAGCAACTGTCATAGAAGGAGTTGCGGCTAACAGCGACGCCAAACACACCACAGGTTTTGGCAGTACCTTGTCTATGGCGACTGTTATCCAGTCGTCTTTTTCATGAGTTAACAAAGCTTTGAATTCGATCAATTGATGCTCTTGAGCCACCAATAACCAGTTGCGTGAGCGACGAACTCGATTCAACTGACATCCACACTCAGCGGCGTTCGCCATTACTTGGCTCTTATCACTCACACGATGTACAAAACTATTCAGTGGGACGCTAAACATAACTTATATCAGATAATCGACAGAGGGTCTTAGGATTACACAGCCTTTACAAAACAGCTAGATTCAGCATCAACAACAATACGAAGCAGTTAAAACTCAATGAAGAAGCTCAATCTTTATCTCAGTCTTAACAGAATTGGCAATGAAGCAGTTACTGTGCGCCAGACGGTGCAGCTTTTCGATCTGTTTATCCGTTGGGCGCTTATCACCACCAAATCGAATTTGGGGTCTAAGCGTCACATGGCTAACCCAAGCTCGCCCCGCTTTATCTTCTTCAAGCACACCTACTGCATCATCAACGTAAGACTCGATGACGTACTTTTGTTTAGCAGCAATGCCCAAAAACGTCAGCATATGACAACTGGCAATCGCCGCAATAAAGGCTTCTTCGGGATCAACATTTTCTTCAACAGAGAATGGTAGTGGCACCACATGAGGCGATGACGACGCAGGTATAATAACACCACCATCAAATTCCCACGTATGCCCGCGACTGTATTGGTTGTCGCTAAATACCTCATCGTCGCCTTTCTGCCAGCGAATCAAGGCACCATAATCAGACATACTTTCTCCTTAGCGATCCGCAGGATGGTTCACCCCATCGTTAGTCACCACATCACCAATATCAAAAGGGTTCACCCCTTCTAAACAACCAATGTTGAATCCATATTCATTTGGGCTAGAACGACGTTGATGATGAGTATAGATACCACAGTTCGAGCAGAAGTAGTGCTTCGCGGTGTTGGTATTGAATTGATATAACTTGAGATGCTCTGCACCTTTGAGGACCTTGAGACCATCCAAGGCTACCGAACCCACTATCGCACCCTTACGACGACAGATAGAGCAATCACAACGGCGTGGCTTTTCGATGCCGTTAGGTAGGCTGAGCTCTAACTCCACCGCACCGCAATGGCAGGTCGCTTTATGCAATGGTTTGATCACCGTGTTGCCAACTATTTTCATTGTTCTCTCCAGTAACATCCATTTATTGCTCACATCATAACCAGTCCAGTCAGTTCTGTCCGCTGTCCCGCTTTCAGTTTGAGAGTTTTGTCATATCGCGTTAATTAATTGATTTATCGGTCAAACGACCAAAATTATCGATTAGGAAATCCAAAAATAGTCGAATTCGCTTAGGTTGATACTTCTTGCTGATGTACACCACATTCAAGTCGGCGCTCGATACAGAGGTCGAGGTATTGAAGTTTTTCATATAGCCGTTGAGCAGAGTGACAAGACGTTGGTTTTTTATGTCATCTTGCACATCCAACACTGATTTGAGCGCAATACCCTCGCCTTTTAATGCCCAATAACGAATCACTTCACCGTCGTCTGAAAATCGTTTTGGCACAACGGTAATCGACTTTTTCATGTCGTGATCTTGAAAGTGCCAAGTCTTGAGTTCCTCATTGCTACGCAGCATTGCCAAGCAATCATGTTCTGTTAAGTCTTGAGGCGTTAATGGCGTTCCATGCTTGGCAAGGTATTCAGGAGAAGCACACAGCACACGTCGGCTCGTGGATAAACGTCTTGATATCAAACTGCTGTCAATTAACTCTCCGTAGCGAATAATCACATCCATGCCCGACTCTGCAATATTCGACAGGTTATCGTTCAAATAGAGGTAAGGGATCACATCGGGATATTGCTGACAGAACTCAGAGAGAATAGGAAGAATGTACTGCTTGCCGATGTCTTTGGGAGCGGCGACTTTTAAAGGGCCTTTAACCTCTTTGACACCATTTTGAATCAGGTTTTCAGTCTCACTGACGTTATCCAATATCTCCAGACATGCCCTGTGATACAGCTCGCCAGAATCGGTCAAAGACACATGTCGAGTACTTCGATTCAACAACTTCACACCATATCGCTCTTCCAGTGCCTGCAGCCTTGCCGTCATAGTCGCAGGTGATAAGCCTAGCTCGCGTCCTGCTGCAGCCAAACCTTGATGCTTCACGATACTGACGAACATCGCCATGTCTGAAAACTTATCCATGCTACTTCTTCCTCGTCACACTGTTCATTTCAACCGAATAATAAATTCATATTTTAGCTAATTATCAAACTCAGTCGAACAAATAAAATAGTCCCTATCAGCAGAAGATAGGAATCCAGAGCATGACTAAATTATTCAACAAGACACAATTAAAGGAGTTAGCACTGCAAAATCGTGTGGTGATGGCACCCATGACCCGAGCTCGCAGCAGCCAACCGGGCAATGTGCCCAACGACATGATGGCGACTTATTACCAACAACGTGCTAGCGCTGGGCTTATCATCACTGAAGCGACGCAGATCTCTGATGACTCTCAAGGTTACTCATTCACTCCCGGCGTTTATACCGATGCACAAATCGAAGGTTGGAAGTCAGTAACCACCGCCGCTAAAGCACAAGGTACAGCAATATTCTGTCAGTTGTGGCATGTAGGTCGAGTTTCTCACCCTACCTTTCAAAAGGGCGAACTGCCGATTGCGCCGTCAGCTTTGGCTCCAATAGAAACTCAGGTGTGGATTTCTGATGAGAATGGCAACGGCAATATGGTCGATTGCATCCAACCAAGAAAAATGACCCAAGCAGACATCGATCGAGTAGTTCAAGATTTTGCGAACGCAGCAAAGAAAGCCATCGAAGCAGGCTTTAATGGTGTCGAGATCCACGGCGGCAATGGCTACCTAATCGATCAATTCCTAAGAACTAACTCAAACAAGCGCAACGACAACTATGGCGGAAGCGGTGAGAACAGACTTCGCTTCCTGATTGAAGTGGTTGATGCAGTGATTGCAGAGATAGGTGCCGATAAAGTCGGTGTGCGCTTGGCGCCATTCATCACCTTCAAAGATATGAACTGCCCAGACATAGTGCCAACAATTTTAGAAGCATCGAAAGCCCTGCAAGCTCGTGATATCGCTTATCTGCACCTTTCAGAAGCCGACTGGGATGATGCTCCAGTTATCCCTGAAAGCTTCCGAATTGAGCTAAGAGCCTTGTTCTCTAACACTATCATCGTCGCTGGCAGCTACACACCACAACGCGCCGAAGAAGTCTTAAGCAAAGGCTACGCCGACCTAGTCGCATTTGGTCGCCCATTCGTAGCAAATCCAGATCTCGTATCACGCCTACAAAACGGCAGAGAGCTAGCACAACTCGATGGTGCAACTCTATTCGGCGGCAACGAAAAAGGCTACATCGACTATCTAGCGTTGTAGCGGGTTTTGAAGTGATAGTGTTGGCTTGAGTTTTACGGCAGGCAAAAGAAAGGCTCGCGTGACTAGTGCGAGCCTAATGCAGTTTAGGGGGTAAACCACAATCTGATATTAATTCGGGCTAATTATTTAACTTATGAGCCATTATGCACTTGCGCGCACTAATATTCCATTTTTAAATGATTCACGGCAATTAATCAATCGATAAAAGTTAGCGTTTGGTCAATTTAAACCACATAAATAACAGTGACTTAGTGAGCTGTGTCTACTAATTAATCAGAAATACCATACCAATCAGATTTATAGACTTTTCATTTGCCAATAGCCTTCACCATTAGTTGCGAGCTGACTATATAAATAATCAAGCGTGTCAGCAACCGTCCCTGCAATGCCTTGCGGTGGGTTAAATAACAGCAAGCCACTACCAATAAGGCGGTCATCTCCTTTCGGATCGCGCAATCGTAATTCCGACTTTATCGGACTTGGCAACAAGCCATCTTTCACCGCTGTCACACAGTGGTCCAATATTAAAGCGCTTCGATCATCTGTGTATAACGGATACCAAATTAATGCAGATACTCTCTCTGACTGCTGATAGGCCTTAACCAAAGCATCAATCACCGCGAGATATTCGGAACCCGTTTCGTAAGGAGGATCGATCACAACCAGGTGGTGGCTGTCATGTTTAGCGACATCGTCAGGCAGTGCTTTAAGCCCATCGCCCGCAGTAATAGTGAGCTTGCTAGAGACATCGAGATCGCGTTGCAACTTCTCAATATTGGTTTGCAGTAAATCGGCTTCATCTTGCTGAATATCGGAGAAATAGAAGCTATCTTGGCTACGACCTTGTTGATAGGTAATCGCCGCCGAGCCGGGATACAGCGTGATAAGTTGATTCGGATTGTAGTATTCCAACACCGACATAAAAGATGCGAATGACTCAGGAAGGTAAGCCTTGTTTCGCCAAAGGTATCCAACCCCTTCTGCAAATTCTCCCGCGTGATTACTTGGCGCAGTGGTTAGGTCATAACACCCTGTACCTGAGTGAGTGTCGATAACATTGAGGCGCGAATGCTGCTGCATTAATGACTGAACCAGAGCACTTAATACAGGGTGCTTCAGTGCGTCACCGTGGTCGCCTACGTGACATTGATGTCGATATTCCATTCCCTTGCCTCATTTCTACTAACGTCATATAAACATACTTCATATCATTAGTGCTTGCCTGCTCAACCCGTCGTTTTTTGAAATAGGCTATCTTTTCTCTAACTAATTGACTCTTAAATAAAATAAAGCCCTTCGTTTGGTTAAAAACGAAGGGCTAAAGTAAGCTCACTTACTGAGTTGCAGCATTATGACAGTAGATAACCTAAGGGTACTCACCCTCAACTTCTACAGGCGGTTTCACTTGGTAGTGACAAGGCTGTAGGCCAAGTAATTTCGGAAGGGTGATACCGACCGAGATTGAAGACCATGTACCACTCGCAATACCCACAACCAATGCAATAGCAAAACCTTGTAGCGCTGCGCCACCAAGCAACCAAAGCGCAGATACCGTCAACAGCGTCGTACCTGAAGTCACCATGGTACGAGAGAACGTTGCTTTGATTGATTCGTTAAGCAGGTTGTCGGTATCGCCGTTAGGGTTACCACGCAGCATCTCACGGACACGGTCCGCAATGATGATCGAGTCATTCAGTGAGTAGCCCAGAATCGCTAATACCGCCGCTAACACCGTTAGGTTGAACTCAAACTGAGTCAAAGCGAATAAGCCGAAGATAATCGTCACGTCGTAAATGATCGCAGCCAAAGCACCGAGAGCTAAACGCCATTCAAATCGTACACTTAGGTAAAGCATGATCATTAAGAAACACACCAATACCGCTAAGCCACCTTGGTCAACCATGTCTTGACCCACTTGAGGGCCAACCACGCTGCTATTAAGCACTTTCACTTGGTCACTCACCGATGCCAAAGCATCAACTAAGTTGATCTGCGGTGCGTCTGTTATTTGGCTGTAGCGAATGGTCCAGCGGTCTTGCTCTGCCATACCAACCACTTGCACGTCTTGTTGGAAAGCGGCATCAAGCTGTGTTTTCAGTGCGTCTTTGGTCACTTGTTCTGAAAGTTGAACCTCAGCAACCACACCACCTGTAAAGTCCAAGCCCCAGTTAAACCCTTTCACGGCCACCAGCATCACCGAGCTCATGAACAGCACAATAGAGATTACCGACATCACCTTACGCAGAAGAGTCATATTACTATTTGAAAAATAGCGTTCTGAAATTGTCATTTTTGTTGAAGTACTCATGCTTAAATCCTTACATCGTGGCGTTGGTCACGCCCCCAAACCAAATTGATGATCGCTCGTGAAGCAAAAATGCCCGTAAACATACTGGTTAGAAGACCTAAGCCTAGTGTCAAAGCAAAGCCTTGAATTGGTCCGTTACCAATGGTGTAAAGAGCGACGGCTACAATCATGGTGGTGAAGTTAGCATCGAAGATAGATGAGAACGCGCTATCGAAACCACGATCGATGGAGCTAGCAAAGCTGCGTCCTTCTTTCATTTTGTCTCGAATACGTTCGAAGATAAGTACATTAGTATCTACCGCCATACCAACGGTTAATACCAAGCCAGCAATACCCGGCAGTGTTAATACCGCACCCGGTAGCAATGCGATCAGACCAAATAGCGTTACCATGTTAACGATAAGCGCACCATTCGCGACCCAACCAAGACGGCGATACCATAGCGCCATAAACGTAAGAGTAAGACCAAGACCAAGCGCCAATGCAGCAAAACCGTTAGTCACGTTTTCTGCACCCAAAGATGGACCAATGGTACGCTCTTCAATAATGGTAACAGGCGCAGTTAGTGAGCCTGCGCGAAGCAACAGAGCCAGCTCTTGCGCTTCAGCCATGCTGCCTGCACCTGTAATTCTGAAGCGGCTGCCCAGTTGAGATTGGATGTTCGCAACGCTGATCACTTCACTGGTTTTCTCGCTATTACCGGCTCTGTCGCGGCTGTACTCGCTGTAAACCGTCGCCATTGGCTTACCGATGTTATGACGAGAGAACTCAGACATTTTCTTACCGCCAGAAGAATCCAACGTGATGTTTACTTCTGCGCTGCCCATTTCACCAATGCCACTGCGTGCATCGATAATGTGCTCGCCACTTAGTACTGCTTTACGAGCGACAACCACACGGTTTCCATCGGTATCTTTTAGCGTTTGAGTGTTGCGTGTTGGGTTGTCGTAAACCGAGTAGAACGCCAATGATGCCGTAGCACCAATCACGTCTTTCGCGGCTGCTGGGTCTTGAACACCCGGAAGTTCGATACGGATACGGCTTTCACCTTGGCGTTGAATCGATGCCTCCGTGATGCCGAGCTCTTCAATACGGCTGCGCATGATTTGTAGGTTTTGTTGAACCGTTAGGTTGCGTAGCGTTCTTTGTTCTTCTTCAGACTGAGTTAACGTTAGCGATTTATCTGAACGGTCACGCTGCCATTGTGGGAACTCTTCACGAATCAGTTTTTGTGCTTTCTCGAAATCTGCATCAGTGCGGAAGTTAAATTCAACTTGGTTGTCCACCACTTTACCGCGTGCATAACGCACTTGGCTGGTGATCTCGTCGACCACAGATTGCGCTTGTGCGTGGTAAACCGGTTCCATGTCAACTTCTAGCAGGAACTGCACACCACCACGTAAATCAAGGCCTAGCTGAATCGGCGCGAAGCCCATGTCAGTCAACCATTTTGGTGCTGCAGGCTCCATCGCTAGCGCAACAGTCGCGTTATCCAATAGGCGCTCATTCAGCACCTCTTTGGCTTTCGCTTGTTGTTCTGCATCTTCCAAGATCACCACCAAACGGTTGTCTTTTTGAAATGCCGATTTGGCTTGAATGCCTTCGCTTGCAAGGTATTGGGTCACCTGCGTCGCGTCGATGGTTTGCTCAGAGCGATTGTTAATTTGAACCGATGCATTCTCGCCATACCAAGAAGGTAAAGCACTCAGAACCATGATGATGATAGTGGCGATAAGCACCACGTATTTCCACTTTGAATAGTGGTTAATTTGTTTTCTTGGAATGCGTTTTTTCACAGTCAAGATCTCTTCTTTGAACTAATATTTTGCGAACACGAGCGATGGCTAATCACAACCAGAACAAGCTGATTGAAAGATAGTGATGCTAAAGCTGATGTCGCTATGTTTGTGTTGGTTAACTGGCGAGCTCAACGGGCACAAGTGACCAACGATACGACCAATTTAGGGTCAAACGATTAGCTAAGAAGTTCTCGGAAGTGGGAATATTGGATGTTGCCCTCTTTCCACCCAGAGAGCCGGAAGGACCGAGAACTCACAGTGCTGGTCCAATGCTGCTTAGAATCCAACAACGGTGTGTTGAAAAGCAGAGAAGCCAGTATTGAAGGGGGAGAGAAGTCGATCAGTAGATGATAAGCAGGCTCAAGATCGGCCACGCTTTCTTGCTCGTTACTGAGCATACGTCTGAAGTTTGCTGCTTGGAGGCTCGACTCAGTGTCGTGATAGTTGGAACTATCACCAGAAGGCACGCTGCCAAACCGATCCTTATCGCATTCTAAGTAGCTCGACGGATTATCCGTAACGGCTTGTTTACAAAGATCATTCGGTGAAGATTGCTCTTGCGCCGAGTATGTTTGAAACGGCTTAGAAGGAAACGAATAGCCGTTAGAATTCACTAAGCCAAAGCTCAGTAAAAACAACATTAAGACTAATCGGGTACCCAGTTTAAGCAATCTAATATCCAAACAATATTCTCGTAGATCGCCAATATACAATACAAATGAAACGCTGTCTTGATTTAAAACCTTTTTTAGAAAACGATACGATGCAACCGATTAAGCGTTCTCGCAATTTAGATTTACATAGTTCTAAAACGGCTTAACAACAGGTGATGTATAGATGTTATGAATGGTGGAAAAACAAGAAAGCCAAGCGATGATCGCTTGGCTTTGAGTTGTCTCTTTCTGTTGGTTTCAAGCTTTAGGCTTTGGGACGCATAATGTTCTTAACCTTACGGCTATTTTCACCAAAGATACTTTGCACCAACGCATTCATCTCTTCGACAGAGATCGATCTCGCAACACGCTCAACTTGAGACAAAGCTTCGACACCGTAATCATGGAGCAAGTAACGAGACACAAACCACGCTTGGTCGATAGAGCTATTCTCTAGAGGCTTAAAGTCAGCTTCAAACTGTTTCACGACTGCTTGCATTTCCTTTTCAGAGACGCCTTGTAAAAGGTCTGCAATCACCTTATCGATCGCCACTTCGACTTGTTCAACGTTCTCCGGCGCTACCATCGCCCCGATAACCCACTCACCACTAAATTCACTATCTGCGGATGCTGAATACGTATAAGGCGAGTAATCTAAACTCAACTCTTCACGAATATAGGTATCTAAACGAGTCGCTAGCAAGCGTTGCAGTAAATCTTCCATGAAAACATCTTTTGCCGACATTTTAACTTCAACGCTAGGCTCAGTGATAACTCGTAGGATGTACTCTGCACTATTCACATTATTGATGGCTAAATCAATGCGTGATTCCGATGGCTGCTTGTAAGCCACCTTAAAGTCTGGAACCTCGGCTTTGTCTAATGGAATCGAAGCCAGGTATTGCTCAACCAAAGGCTTTAAGTCACTTGGGTCGATGTCACCCACGATCACCAATTGGTTATGTCTCAATTGGCCAAACAGCTGCTGATGAAGATTAGCGACGTCTTCCACAGAAACCGCTTCAACACGCTCTTTATCTACAAGATAATGTCCACTTTCCTGACGATAAATATTGTGGTTTACCGCTCGTTCAAACTGACCAACAGGGCTGCTCAAGAAAGATTCTTGACCTTGTACAAACTCCTGCTTCACTGCCTCTAACTGCTCGGGAACAATTTTAGGCGCAGTTATGAAGGTATAAAGCGCAGCAAACGTGTGTTCAAGCCCATCTTTGTTAATACTAAATTCAACACCATGGCGCGTGTTGCCAATAAAGGAATCAGCTCTAATATCTTCACGATCAAAGTACGCTAAAAGCTCAGAACCCGTAAATTCACCGACACCACTTCGAGCGAACGTAGGTAACGCAACTTCAACGGCAGGGTACAAGCTCGGATCCAAAGCGGCTTTTCCGCCGAGGCTCATGTACATCAAACCAACATCATCGCCCGCACCATAATCACGCAGGTACCACATGTCGATACCATTGCTTAACGTCCACTTTTGGATGTATGGGTCTACGGACATTTGTTCCGCAAGTACAACCTCGCCTTGCAAGCTAGGTACTGCAAAAGCACTGGCTGTTCCAATCGCAAGCGGCGGAACTCCCGCCTCGCTATACGTGGCTTTTAAACTATCGAGAGAGTTGATGACCGCTGTTCTGTCTTCAGAGTCATCCATCCCAATAACAATAAAGTAATCATCAGAAAGTAGATTTTTGATGTTGTCGTTAATCACTTCAAGGCTCAAGTTAGCGATGAAAGCTTCCAAACTTACTTGATAGTCTTTCTGTGATTGGACGATTCGATCAGTGACTAAAGCACTCGCTTTGTAGTTCGCGTGTTCAACGCTGTCCATTTTATCCCAGTCATGCTCGATATTATCCAGCAAGTCTTGGTAATAGTGCTGTTCGCCAACAATATCCGTTTCCGAAACACCAAAATCACGCAGTGATGCCAAGGTAGACAGCAGATCTTGCTGGATAACTTCACGGTCTCCAGCCGGAAACCCAACACTTATTGACGAATAGTGCAGAGCACCCATTCGATAGCCATCAAACGCTATCCATTGAGTAGGCAGCGCGGCATCATTGAATACCGCTTCTAATCGTTGTCGAATCAATTGTTGAGAGGTTTCATCTAACCAGCGTTGATGCTGCTTAGCATGATTTTCAACTCTATTTAAACCTCGATTAAACGTCAGAGTGATGCTTGGCGCTTCTCTTCCTGCGTACTCAACATAATCATCTTCATTGAATGAGGTCGTTCTCTGTTTCTCTGGTCTTGGCGTGTCGCCACGCTCCCAGCTAGAAAACTTTTCTTCAATGAGTGGAATCACGGTTTTAAGGTCCACATCACCAGAAACCACTAGCTCAACGATTTGAGGTTGATACCAAGCCTGATAAAAGTTGGTGATGCCTTGAGGAGTGACATTCACAATCGACGATTTAGTCCCTAGTGCATCTTGCGACTCGTACGGGCCACCTTCAATGAAGTGATCATAATATATATCTCCGAATGACTTATCATCGAGGCGAGCCATACGGAACTCACCAAGAACTACGCCTTTTTCTTTTTCAACTTCTGAACTTGATAGATCAAGACCATCGCCAATGTCACGCATCCACGTCAAAGCAGACTGCAATTGGATGTTATCGGGCAAATCTAACTGGTAGACCGTCTCTTCATAAGAGGTATAGGCATTAATATCAGCACCAAAGCTAGCGCCTGCATCTTCGAATAGACGAATCACATCATTTTCAGAGAAATTCTTACTGCCATTGAATGCCATGTGTTCCAAGAAGTGTGCGTAACCTTCTTGTTGATCAGTCTCTTGAATCGAACCCGCGTGCACAACTAAACGTACAGATACGGATTTTTCATGATCTGGGTAAACGTGGTAGGTAAGGCCATTTTGTAACTGGCCTGAAGTCCATGCCGGATCCGGCTGGATTGGCGTTTCGGTAGTTTTTGATGTTGAGCTACAGCCAACTAAGGTGAGGCATAGTGCCGTCGCTAAATAATATTTTTTCATAACAACCTCTTTATGCTATTCACCAACAATATACAGGCCACACTAATGATTATTATTTAATATTGAACCGAATGAGTATCTTTGTGATCTGGATCTTTTTTTATAAATCACTCAGCGTTATGTAAAATCGCCCGTACTCATTTAAAGTGGTGTTTTGCTAAGAGCCTAATACATCCGATTAAACTCGCTTGCTACATGCCTTAAGTGAGTCTCTACATACCTCTTAAAAGGGCTTGCGAGGCGCGGCTGATGGGTAATTCTGCCAAAAATCATCAAGACTCAGCGCAATAAAAAATAGAGCCACCGAAGTAACTCTATTGCTTTTTACATTTACTTTTTGCAATTGCTTTTTAGCTCATGTTCTTTTGCTAATTCTCTTGTATTTTTACAGTGTAAATTAGTCTAGCTCTACCAGGTTCTTCTCGAACTCAGCGTGTTGCGCTTTCACTTCGTCTTCTGGCTCGCCAGTAATTAGGCTCACGATAACGATAGAGATAGTCGATAGGATGATTCCCGGTACGATTTCGTAAACGTCGAACCAACCGCCCGTGAACTGTTTCCAAAGTACGATAGTCACACCACCAACCACGATACCCGCTAGAGCACCGTTACGGTTCATGCGAGACCAGTAAAGGCTCATCACGATAGCTGGACCAAATGCCGCACCAAAACCAGCCCAAGCGTAAGACACAAGACCAAGTACAGAGCTGTCTGGCGTCATCGCTAGGAATAGCGCGATAAGAGAAATAATGATTACCGCAAAGCGACCCACACGAACGATCTCTTCAGATGTCGCATCTTTCTTAAGCACTTGCTTGTAAAGGTCTTCTGCCATCGCAGATGAAGATACAAGAAGTTGTGAATCCGCAGTACTCATGATTGCAGCAAGAATAGCCGCCAGTAGGATACCTGCGATTACTGGGTGGAACATCGCGTTAACAAGAAGCATGAAGATCTTCTCGCCATCGTCTAGCTTAGGCGCGCCGGAGTTAGTCACGTAAATAAGACCAACCAGACCTACTAGCATTGCACCAACCATAGACAGTGCTGTCCATACCACAGCGATACGACGCGCTGTTGCTAGGTCTTTATTAGTACGTGTTGCTTTGAAACGAGCAAGGATGTGTGGCTGACCGAAGTAACCAAGACCCCAAGCCGCTAGCGAAATGATCGCGATAGCAGACAGTGGTTCACCTTTCGCATCATTCCATAGCGTTAGCAGCTCTGGGTTGATGTTGTGAAGATCAGTCGATAGCTGACCAAGACCGCCATTCATCGCTGCGATTGGTACAATCAATAGCGCAGCAGACATCAGTAGACCTTGAACCAAGTCCGTCCAAGATACCGCAAGGAAGCCACCAAATAGCGTGTAAGAAACCACACATACAGTGCCGATGATTACCGCTGTTGTGTAATCTAGGCCGAATACCGTTTCAAACAACTTACCACCTGCTACCAAGCCAGAACTTGTGTAGAAAAGGAAGAATAAAAGGATAAAGAAAGCAGAAATTGTTTGGATCAGCTTAGAATTATCATTGAAACGACGAGATAGGAACTCAGGTAGTGTCAGTGACTCTGTCGTAATGCTGTAAGTACGCAGACGCTTAGCACTGATTAACCAGTTCGCCCAAGTACCAACTAGCAAACCACCAGCAAGCCAGAATGCTTCAAAACCAGCAGCGTAAGCGTAACCCGGTAGACCAAGTAATAACCAACCACTCATGTCTGATGCACCAGCAGAAAGTGCAGCAGGCCATGGGCCTAGCGAACGACCACCAAGGAAGTAGTCTGTCGAGCTAGAAGTACGTTTGTAAGCAATAACACCGATTGCCAGCATCATAATTAGATACGCAATGAACGTCGTCGTTATTGCAAAACTGTTTTCTATCATTAGATAGTCCTCATTTGTAAAAAGCCTTCCATGCCTAACCCAATACCCTGCCCTTACCTAAATAAAGGCAAGCCATTACATTGAGTTAGGGATTGTGGCTCCAAAGCACTGAGGTAGAAAACCCAATTGCTTAGAGCCATTGTTACTGAAGGTTAGTGAGCTTCGCTTCCAAGTTCGAGCAAGGTCGCGTTACCGCCCACGGCTGTTATATTTATAGTTCGCGTACGCTCGGTAATGAAGCGTAGCGATAGGTGTGGATCGTGAGCAACATGCATTGCTGTCAGATCCGTTTCAGCTACTAAACTGACGATGGCACCGTCACGCTTAGCAAGTTGTAAATTGATAGCTTGAGCCGTTTGTGAATTACCTACGTAACCTGCGCTACGTACATCGCAAGACAGCAGCTGTTGAGCCGCGTCGTACGAAGCAACCTGCACCAAGTTCGTCGGTAGATTCGCTTGTTTCGCCGCATCAGCGATCAACGTGTTGAATTGCACGTCATCACTGCACAGTTGCACGCTGTTACCCGCTAATAGTGCAGCGGTAATCATCGCCGTTGCTGTTTGCAGTGCTGGCTCTTTGTCTTGGCAATCATCAACAATCACCAAAGCCACACCACGACCTGCAGCATACAGCTCGTTTGTTTCACCAGTAGGGCCAGCCATTAGATGCTGCTCAGAAAGCAGCGCAGACGCTTGCTCTAGGTGATAAGTTGCCACTGCCGCCAAAGACGTAGATTGGCTTTCGATCTCTGATTTGAATGCAAGTACCTGAGCACTCTTATGATCAAAATCGGTAAGATTCCATTGTTCCCACGCCAAGAAAGCATCAGAAAAACCTGTCACTTGATGAACCATGATACTGCTCCTTATGCCTTGTCTTGTGATTGAGAGAAATGAACATCAGTAAAGCGGTATAGGTAGTGAGGACCACCCGCTTTAGGGCCAGTACCAGACAAGCCTTGACCACCAAATGGTTGTACACCAACAACAGCACCTACTTGGTCACGGTTGATGTAACAGTTACCCACACGAACGTGTTTTTCGATCCAACGGTAAGTTGTCTCGTTACGGCTGTGGATACCCATGGTTAAGCCAAAACCGGTTTGGTTAATTTGGTCTACCACTTGCGCCAGTTCACTCGCTTTGAAGCGAACGATATGCAGCACAGGACCAAACTGCTCTTCTTTCAAACAGCTAATGTCATCGATTTCAAATGCACTTGGTGGAACGAAGTCACCATGCTCACAATCCTCTCCAAGAGAAAGTTGAGCTACTTTCTTCTGGGTCTTGGTCATGTTTTCTAGGTGCGTCATCAACTTCTGTTTCGCGTTTTGGTCGATAACCGGGCCCACATCCGTTTTATGAAGATGTGGAATGCCAACACTTAGCTCATCCATCGCACCGTGAATGAGTCCAATCACGCGGTCTGCAATGTCTTCTTGAATGTAAAGCACACGTAGCGCAGAACAACGTTGACCTGCTGAAGCAAAGGCAGAGCGAATGACATCACGAACCACTTGTTCAGGCAGTGCAGTACTGTCAACGATCATCGCGTTCTGACCACCGGTTTCCGCGATAAACGGCACAGGCTTAGCGTTACGACTTGCCAGAGACACGTTGATGCGTTGTGCAGTTGGTGTTGAACCCGTGAAGGCAACACCGGCAATCGCATCGTGGCTCGTTAGCGCACTGCCGATCTCTGCACCACGACCAGGTAGAAGTTGAATCGTGCCAGCAGGGAAACCTGCTTCCTTCATCAGCTCAACCGCGCGAGCTGCAATCAAGCTTGTTTGCTCTGCAGGTTTCGCCACAACCGTGTTACCCGCCACTAGTGCAGCGGTAATTTGGCCAAGGAAGATCGCCAATGGGAAGTTCCAAGGGCTGATACAAACGAAGACACCACGACCTTGTCGAGAAGCGATTCGAGTTTGGCCATCAAAGCCTTTTAGTTCGAAACCTTGCAGATTATCAGCTTGCTTTGCGTAGTAACGACAGAAGTCGACCGCTTCACGCACTTCATCAATACTGTCGTGAATGGTCTTACCCGCTTCTTGATGACAAATCGCCACCAGCTCAGCTAGATTCTCTTCCATCAAGTCAGCCAGCTTATCAAGCGCAGCCGCTTTGGTTTCAACCGGAGTTGCGTTCCAATCAGCGAATGCTGCATCTGCGCCAGTGATCGCTGCGGAAACATGATCAAGGTTTGCAAAAGCGACCTGACCCACGTTAATTCGACGATCGTAAGGAGCTGTTACTTGCTCAACATTCTGATCAGCCTTGATCATGCTTTCGGCAAGAGATTCGCCGTTGATCACAGGTCCAGCAGTCCATTGATTATTCAAAAAGCCTTTGACTTGCTCTTCAAACTGATGCGCTTCGCTTTCGATATCAATGTTTACACCGTATGAGTTCTTACGCTCAGGGAATACCGCTGGCGGCAGAGGAATCTTAGTGTTGTTCAAAGTATCGAATGCCAAAAGCATATCGACTGGGTGCTGCGTTAGCTCTGCTACAGGGCAACGAGCATCAACCAAACGGTGTACAAACGAGCTGTTTGCACCGTTCTCTAGCAGACGACGAACTAGGTATGGCAGTAGATCTTTATGGCTACCAACTGGCGCGTAAATACGTACCGACTGTTGGTAAGCTTCCATTGCATGGTTGTAAAGTGAATCACCCATGCCGTGTAAGCGTTGGAATTCAAAGTCTTTATGGTCTGTCATCACTGCAATAGCAGAAACCGTGTGAGCATTGTGACTCGCAAACTGCGGGAAGATATTGCCGCGAACGCTTGGGCTTAATAGGTAACGTGCACACGCTAGGTAAGCCACATCAGTCGCTTCTTTGCGAGTGTAAACTGGGTAGTTATCGAAACCTGCTTGTTGTGACCATTTGATCTCGCTATCCCAGTAAGCACCTTTAACTAGGCGAAGTGGGATTAAGTCACCCTGCTCTTTTGCTAGGCGGTTTAGCCAAACTAGAACCGGTAGCGCACGCTTTGAATAGGCTTGAATAACCAGACCAAACTTGCCCCAGCCTTTCACTAGGTCGCTGCGGTACAGTTTTTCGAATAACTTAAGCGAAAGCTCTAGGCGATCCGCTTCTTCTGCATCAATCGTGATCGCTACATCAAGCTCAATTGCACGACGCAGTAACTGCTCTAGCGTGTCGCATAGCTCAGTCAGTACGCGGTCTTCATTCGCCACTTCGTAACGAGGGTGAAGTGCAGAAAGCTTGATAGACACTGATGGCGCTGGGCTAGATTTTGAAGAGACATAAGTATCTCGACCTACGGCTTCAATCGCCATTAGGTAATCTTTAAAGTACTTATTTGCGTCAGCTGTGGTCAGTGCCGCTTCACCTAGCATGTCGTATGAGTAGGTAAAGCCTTTGTCGCGCATAGACTTACCGTTCTTTTGCGCTTCAGCAATGCTGCGGCCAAGAACAAACTGGTGACCCATCACTTTCATCGCTTGGTGCATCGCTTTACGAATCACTGGCTCAGAAAGCTTGTTCACTAAACGGTTAACCGCTTGTCCAGCACTCTGCTCATTCGATGAAAGTCCAACCACCTTGCCTGTTAGCATTAAGCCCCAAGTCGAAGCGTTAACAAAAACCGAGTCAGAATTCTTTAGGTGAGACTTCCAATCCGCAACGCTTAGCTTGTCGCGAATCAGTGCATCAGCCGTTGCTGAATCAGGAATACGCATCAAGGCTTCCGCCAGACACATCAGCAAGATGCCCTCTTGAGTATCTAAGCTGTATTCAAGCAACAGCGCATCGATCATCTGGATAGAAGTCTTATCCGCACGAATAGCTTCGATCAAAGAAGTCGTTTTGTCTGTGATTTGCTGCTTTTCAGACTCAGAAGGGGTAGCTAGTGGCAGAAGTTGCTCTAGCCATTGGGTTTCATCCACCATATATAATGGTGAGATAAGCGACCATAGATCATCAAGCGACTGCTCGTTGAATTCTGGCTTTAACACATCAGTAGCTGTAAACATGCGTTTTCCTTAATCTCACACCCGGAATTAGCCCGGGATCTCTACAATGGCTGCAGTGTATTTAGAGTATATAAGGAATACTTGTCAAAAACTCCGAGTTTTTTGCTAAAAACTCGCTTTATTAACAAAACAAACACAATGTCACATATTAAACTTTAATATAATATGCCGTTTCGTTTCACTATTTAACAGAAATTTGCTTTTTGTATTGAGATGGTGACATGCCTTGAAGGCGTGAAAATGTGTGGGTAAAAGAGGATTGACCGGAGAATCCAGCAAGTTCTGCGACCTGACCAAGGCTTAAATTTCCTTGTTCAATAAGGCGTCGAGCACGGTCGATTCGCTTACCTAATACATATTGGTGAGGAGTAATGCCCATTTGCTCTTTAAACAGCATGTGGAATTGGCTCTCGCCTAAGAACACGCTCCCCGCTAGTTGCGCGACTGAGATCTTACTTGCTAAATGTTGCTCGATGTAACGATCAAGTGCTTCAAGATCGAAGCGCGAATCCTTCACTGACGTTTCAAATGCTGAGATGTGTCTTTGCATTAACGCGATCACCGTGTCATTGCACGCTCGGCTTAATAAGAGATCATCAGGGCTCGCCTGCATCTCTTGCACTAACATATGGATAAGCTTCTGAATTTGCGAATCTAATTGGAAATAGACGTTCGAAGATTCGAGCTGGTTAATCTTCTCTAGCATCAGCGGGTCGTCGTCACTCGGCACGGGCATGTTAAGTACCAAAATATCGGACTGACCGACCACACCACCGAAAGCATGATCAGAGCTCGCTGTCACCACACAACCTTGTCCAGGGCCAACAAGATTTCCCTTACCACTGACTTCAAATTCAGCCTGACCTTTTAAACCAATTACCACCTGAGAATAACTATGATCGTGACAATCCATGTGCGATGGCAAAGTGATTATCTCAGCTGGTCTAGGGCCAGTAAGGCCGAGCGGAGAAAGGTCTAGGTTAGGAAAGGGTAAAGGTTTAGACATGACAGGAAAATACTCGGGTCAACATACTAATAATAATACTCTTAAATGCGCATAAGATGAATTTGTAAATGTTCCTGAGAGTTATTTGCTCGCAAGAGCGAAAAGATCATTATCGCGATCATCATGATCATGCCTCCGGAAAGATGATCAAGAGTGTACAAACTACGGGCTATGTAAAATCAATATTTCCGGTGCTTTTTTATAAATCCCAACCTCATTATTCAACTCACTCAAGATGACTCATAAATGAGAATTTAATCACCAGAACATCGCTGAAAAATTTGCTTCTATAGCTCAAACAATTCGCATAAAACTTATAAAAAGTGTATCCAAAGTACCGAAACGCGGCATTTGAGTAGATTGAAATACAATAAAACGGTATAAAGACGGATACTGTGTTAATTGCTAATAACTAGTGACTCACAACTAGAAAGCAGACACATTATCAATGAGCCAATTACAATCTATAAGTTGCAGGGACCTATGACTAACTTTCGAATTTCAGCGCTTTTACTTGCGCTATCCCCACTTTGGGTATCTGCATCGGTATCAGCTGAAGAACTGAATCAAGTCGATCCCGTTTCAGCCATCGATGCAAAAATCACAGAGAAAAACTCAGATATTGAGCGTATTTCAGCAACCAAAGTATCGGCGACTGAGAACCTAAAACAACTACAAAACAAAAATAGTAAGTTGTTGCGCGAAGGTGAAGAACTTAAGGCAAAACGTAACAGAGCCAAGTCTGTACTAGACAAACAGTACAGTCGTCTACTTGAAGATCCAGAAACGGATCTGGTCTCTTTTCAAAAAAGCTACCAAGATGCATGGGCCGCAGTTAAAGAAAATCAATCGGCTCAGTTAGACAATCAACAAGCGATGAATGAAGGTGAGATTCACCTTTCTCAGATCAAGCAAAAGCAAGCTCGTCTAAATAATGAGTTAGCGAATCTACGAGAGTCTAAAGTTGAAGCTCGCGTAAAACGTATTGCTACAGAACTGCGTGAAAGTGCAGTTTTGGAAACCAGCTACACCACGACATGTGCATCAACAATGACGCTTGGTGAGTGTACTGCACAAGGTAAATACCTAACGAACCAAAAAGCGGTGCAAACGTTCAAGACCCAGTTACTTGAGCAGCTCACAGAAAGCACTTTGGCGAAGCAGAACTTGCAAGGTGTTCAGCTGAACATCCACGTTCAGGATAGCCAGCCGATCAAGAGCGGTTTCTCTGGCAACAACTCTTACTTCATGCAAATGCAAGCTCAGCTGCAAGCAAAACCTGAAGCAGTTGCTGCATGTAACCTATTGAACGTTTCGACACGCTACTGTTTAACTGGCAGCGATGCAGCTGCAGTCAAAAAGAGCGACAAGAAATGGGCAAACGTAACTGTGCGTTCTGACCAATACAACGACTCTGTGACCATCAACGGCATTAAGTATGGCAGCACACCTCTTGAGGTTGCGCTACCAAGCGGTCGTCATCAAGTAACCATCTCTAAGCAAGGTTACGAGTCATACAACCGCACAGTCACCATCAATGGCAGCGATACTATCTGGGTTAAGCTTCTTCCTAGCAAAGAAAGCTAATTCCCTCAGTAGAAGATCGCCATACCGATTTCACGAAGCTGAATGAACACTCGCCATTTTGTTGATAGTTATAAACTGTTGATTTTAATAAACAGTAGCTGCAGACGAAATGGCGTTGTCGTTTAGAATAGTCGATTAACCTAAATTACGATTGAAGTAGCCCATCATGCGCCAAGGTTTACCCACTCTATTATTTGCACTTGCTCCCTGCTTAATGACACCTGCTGTTTTCGCTGAAGCAACACCACCAGCAATCACGGCCGCGTCTGTTACTGATCTTGAAAGTTCGCTTTTCGAGAAGCATGCCGAGTTAACGGCTATAGAAAAGAAAGTCGCAGACAAACAAAACCAAGTCGACAACCAAGCACAGCAAACGGCACGTCTCGCTGAACTATCTGTGGAAGCAGAACAAAAACTTGCAGCGGCCAAAGCAAGCCTAGAGCAAGATTACACGCGCATGATTGATGAGCCAGACTTCGATATCTCGACGGCTCAAAATCACTTCCAAGACGCATGGAAAACCGTGAAAGAAGGCAAACTTGCAATTTCTGACTCTAAGCAGAAGCAGCAAGGTTTGGCTATGGAGCTTGAAGCTATCCAAGCCGAGAAAGCAGCAACCGAAACAGCCATCGCACAGCTAGAGCAAGACAAGCTGAGAGCAAGAGCTGAAAGACTCAGAAACGAGATCACCCAGACACAAGAGCAGACAGTCAGCTTTACCAATCGTTGTAGCAGCGACATGACATTAGCCCAATGTTCTGATCAAACGGTAACCCTAGCGCTTCAGAAGGCGGTGAAACAGTTCCAACACAGCCTGATTGATAACACGACAGAGTCGAAAACCGTTAAAGAGCACTTGTCGTCTACATCACTGAACATTCACGTTCTGCAACACAAAGTGACCTCTTCAGGCTTCTCGGAAGATAACCGCTACCGCGCTGTCATCTCTGCGAACCTAGAAACTCGCCCAAACAAGAACACCCCTTGTCGCCTGCTTGGTATTCAGTCATCCAACTGTTTCACACAAACTGATCAACAAGCCAACGACCAACAAAAAGAAGTCGCTTGGGTTAACTTGGTAGTTCGCTCAAATCAGTATAACGACAAAGTACTAATCAACGGCGTCAACTACGGCAGCACTCCTGTTGAAGTGATGCTGCCAACCGGTCCGCACATGGTGACGATCGAGAAAGAAGGCTACATCTCTTTCCACCAAGAGCTAAAAATAACTCGCGATCACAACCTAAGAGCCGTGTTACAAGCCAAGCAAAATAACTTAAACGTGGGCACCAAGTTTGCGGATCCGATGAAAGATAGCACTCAGAGCCCTGAAATGATTGTTGTCGGCTCTGGTCGTTACCTACTGGGTGAAAACAGCGCCAAGCAAGTGACAATAAAACAGCCGTTTGCCTTAGCTGCAACCCCAACACGTGTACAAGACTTTAGAGCGTTTGTAGAGAGCACTGGCTACCAAACCGATGCAGAGCTAATGAATACCTGCGATACCTTCGCCAATGCTGAAATTACCTCTGTTGCCGACAGTGACTGGCAAAAACCGGGCTTCAAGCAAGCAGACAATTCACCAGTAGTGTGTGTCAGTCAGAATGATGCGATGGCCTACACTCGTTGGTTATCCAAGAACACGGGCTTTACCTATCGCTTACCAACACCACAAGAGTGGGAAGCGGCAGCAAGAGCAGGCCAAGAAACCAACTTCTGGTGGGGTAATGAGTTCCGTTCAGGTAAAGCGAATACGGGGTGGGCAGGCACACCGTGGTCAAATGTAAGTACCTCTCCGGTAAAATCATTCATGCCAACACCAACAGGTTTCTACGACATGGTAGGTAATGTATGGGAGTGGACAACCATTCAGAAAGGCCTAGCCAAAGGTGGGGCGTGGAGCTTCTCTCCTGAAGAAGCCAAAGCATTTAACGAGCTATACGTTCCGCCTTCAACAGCAGCCAACTATCTTGGCTTTAGAGTGTTACGAGAGCTATAAGCTCACGATAACTCGTACCATTGTTTAAAATATTTACTCTAGGCTCTCATTTATCGCATTGAATTGTGTTTATAGGGGAATTCCCCCCTTATGCATGAGCACGCCTAGGAGTAGATTCGTCGATAGAGTAGTAAGTCACTCTGGGTATCTAACTGATGCCTCAGCTTAATTTGCCTGACCCTCGTAAACTAAGCTGAAAATCTTCTACATGTCGACAAGGCATATCTTGTCTTTGGCCAGCCCCTCTTCAGGCTGGCTTTTTTTTTGCCTATCGTTCACGCGGTTCGCCTATCTATTACTCGTAAATCATGCAGTTATTCAACACTCTGATTAACGAAAACTCACCCCATCTTTTCTACACGTATTCCAACCTGTAATTGCCATTGCAGTGCAATAGTAAACTGATATCATTGCAACATCGCCATCTACGAGATAAAACCTTGCCAGAATCACTAAACCCCATACATCGTTCTTTGTTCGAACAACTTCCAGGCTGCTGGGGCTGTAAAGATACTGACTCTGTTTTCGTATACGCAAACCTCGCTTACAACCAGTTGATCGGCTTAAAACCGGGTGAGAGTTGTACTGGATTGACAGATTTCGATATGCCGAGCCAAACCATCGAATGCGCGCAAGACTTTAGGGCTCAAGATCAGCATGTAATGGAAACGCGTTCGACACTCAAGATCCTTGATATTCACCCCTACCCCGATGGACGCTGGCACGCCCATATCTTCACCAAAACGCCTTGGCTTGATGACAACGACAACGTACAAGGCACCATCTTCTATGGGCAAGAGCTGACTGATACGGCGATTTTAGAAGTAGGTCATTGGGTGTGTCAGGCAACTTGCGCCAAAGACAATCAGGCATCGATCGCAGGCTCAACACCGCGTGTGTCTAAACTGCAAAAGAAGCTGACCTCACGTGAATCAGAGGTCCTATTTTTGCTGCTGTTCGGTAAGAAACCTCAATACATTGCATTGACGTTAAACATCTCAATCAAGACGGTCGAAGGGCATGTCGCAAGGCTCAAGCAAAAGTTTGATGCACGCAGTAAGAGCCAGTTAATCGAGTATGCATTGGATTCAGGGTTAGGCTCTGTGATTCCTGAAACCTTACTCAAGAAACAGATCTCTGTGGTTCTACACAGCGACTGATTAACGACTCACAACGCCCAGAAAGTTGAAAATATAGACAAAAAAATACCGTTGATGTGGATGAACACAAAATCAACGGTATCTTCTTAATTTTACTCTCTTTGCTGCTTAGTCCGGCAGACTCAAACTATGGCGCTAGACGATCAATGTCCCAGTTGTTGTCTTGACGTGAGAACAAGAAGCGATCATGCAAGCGGTGCTCACCACCTTGCCAAAATTCAATGCTATCGACGCGCACTCGGAAACCACCCCAGAAAGAAGGCACTGGGATCTCACCTTTTGCAAACTTCTGTTTAAGCTCTAGATACTTGCCTTCTAAGATGCCACGAGCAGAGATACGACTACTTTGTTTACTTGCAATAGCTGCCAATTGGCTCTCTTTTGGACGAGACGAGAAGTACTTCATGTTTTCCATCGCCGTCAGCTTTTCAGCCGTACCAGCAACATGAACTTGTCGCTCTAAAGGATGCCAAGGGAAATGCAAACTGATCTTGCTGTTGTGCTCAAGTTGCTGCGCTTTACGGCTACCTAGGTTGGTGTAGAAAACGAAACCATCTTTATCAACATTCTTTAGCAAAACAATGCGCTGGAATGGTTGTCCATTTTCATCAACCGTCGCCACTGTCATTGCCGTCGGATCCGTCAACTTAGCTTCAATCGCTTGCTCTAACCAAAGGTTAAATTGGTCAATTGGGTCTGCGGCTAAGTCTTTACGTCTCAATCCACCCTGAGCGTATTCACGACGAATGTCTGTCAGTTCCATTTGGTTGCTCCTTTTAATTTTTTTGTGATTCTGCGCCGTAATCCTTTGAAACACAAGTCTAAGCCTTGGTTTTGTCTCATTGAAGGTGCTCTGTGTTAACGAGATCTCGGTACGCCAACCATCATATTGATAGTCTATATGTAAACTGATTGTAACTTGAGTTTCTCGTGTCTAAAAAACTGTCTAACCTGATCACGCCTTTTGTATTTTTCTCATTGATATTGGGAGCGGCAGGGCTAACCGCAACTCACTTTTTGGCAGGTCAATACCAAGAGCAAGTTGTCACACAACAACTCAACGAAGCGGCGAACAAAGCCAACCTACAGATCGATTCTGAATTAGATAAGTTCAAACAAATTCCCGACTTGCTCAGCCACGATCCACGCCTGCTGTCCTACTTTGATAAATCACTAAAGACCGACAAAATCTCCACAGCTGAACTCAACACCTTGTTATTCGAATGGTCGGGGCAAAGCCAAGCCGATACCATCTACATCCACGATCCGAGCGGCACCGTGGTTGCCTCAAGTAACTATCGAAAACCTCGAACTTTCGTTGGCGAAAACTTCGCGTTTCGCCCCTACTTTGCGTCCGCAATAAAAGGCCATAAAACCCAATATGTCGCACTCGGCGCTCGCTCTGATGTACGAGGCTATTTCTTATCTTCACCACTTTATATCGACGATGACATCGTAGGCGTCATCACGGTGAAAGTAAGCTTAGAAAACCTAGAAAATATTCTAACTAGCGACGACTTTGAGATTGTGGTGCTTGATTCCAACCAAGTGGTGTTTCTCTCTAGTCAGGCACCTTGGCTTTATCACTCATTACTCCCATTAACGGATCAACAGCAACAAGATATCGCAGCGCAACGCCAATACGGTCAAAACAAAATTTCGATCATTGATGCGTTTAACTCTACGAACCAAACAACCGATGCAAGCAAAGTGCTTACTGAAAACCAGTTATTTAAACTTGGGACTTTTAACCTATACCCTGCCGTTACCAGTGACAACCAGTACCAAGTCGTTGCTATCAAGGACACAAGATCCGAACTACTCAAGGTGCTGCAGCTCGACGTTATCTTCATCGTGATTTACAGCTTGGTCGTGCTCATTGCTTGGTCGTGGCGCCAAACCTACCTCGCGAAAGTGGCACTGACTGAGCTCAATCAGAACTTAGAGCAAACCGTAGATAAGCGAACTCAGTATCTGAAGCAATCCAATCAACAACTTCAACAGACACTCTTTCAATATCAAGAGTCTCAATTGAAGTTAAAACAGACAGAGCAAGAGCTCACGCAAACCGCTAAGTTAGCCGTACTGGGTGAGCTGTCAGCCAGTATTAACCACGAGATTAATCAACCACTTGCTGCACTTAGAACCTACAGCGAAAACAGCGTCAAACTGCTTGAGATGGGACGTTCAGACTTAGTAAAAAGTAATCTGGATAAAATGATCGCGCTAAACACTTCAATTACCGAGATCATTGCTCGCCTTAAGGTATTTACACGCAAGGTAACCAAGCAAGAACATCACGTGGCGAATCTGCATCAAGCGATCAACAACGCCACCAGCATTCTCAGCGCACTGATGATCAAACAAGGTATTACCCTTAGGTTAAGTACCGTGCCAGATGACATTAATATCGCGATTCACCCAACCGAGCTTGAGCAAGTGTTGGTTAACCTGATGCACAATGCAACACAAGCGCTTTCGCAGCAAGCCGCGCAACAAGTAGGGCTTCAAAACGACTTAGAAACTCAAGAAGGGAATCAACTGACCATTCCTCAAATTGGCGTAGAGTGGCAGCTTAATGATGATGCCTGTCAACTGATCATTTGGGATAACGGAATTGGTATCGCCAGCGACAAACTTGAACATTTGTTCGACCCATTTTTTACCACTAAGCCCGAAGGGTTAGGGCTCGGACTTTCGATATCGAAGCGAATCATTGAAGCCTATCACGGCACGATCAGCGCAACCCAGCTCGAGCCTTCAGGCATGGTATTCTCTCTGAATATTCCACTGTACCAAAATAAAGGCTAACAGACTGTTATTAAAAGCTTTCTTCAACATTAAGGACTCAACACTTGCACTCTATGCCTAAACTCTACTTTGTCGATGATGAACCCGCAATTCGCGACTCGGTAGAACAAGCCATGCTCATTGAAGGTATCGATATTGTCTGCTTTCCGAATGCCATCGAGGCTCTCAAGCAGATTAACATCACGCAAGCAGGCATTGTGATCACCGATATTCACATGCCAGTGATGGATGGCATTCAATTTACGCAAAAGCTGTTGAGTCAAAATCCGAATTTTCAAATCATTGTTCTCACTGGTCACGGTGACGTGCAAACCGCCGTTTCTGCCATGAAGTCCGGCGCTTATGATTTTCTTGAGAAGCCGTTTGTTGTTGATGCGCTATTAACGGCAGTAAAAAAAGCAGCCGATAAGCTCGCTTTAGTTGAAGAGAACAATCTACTCAGAAAAGAGCTCGCGATGCAAAATCAAGTTGGCCCAAAGCTGATTGGTCAATCTCAATCAATACAGGCGTTGCGCCGCGAATTGATCACCTTAGATTGCAAACAGAACCCGCTGTTACTGTTTGTTGGCGACATAGGAACAGGTAAACGAATCACCGCGCAGTACACTCACGATTTACACAGCCATCCCACCGCTGAACTTTGTCCGGTTGCTGCGTTTAATTTGCCACGCAATGACGAAACGACATTTCATCAGTTTGTCCTACAGCTCTTTCACAAACATCAAGGCGGAACACTCTATATCCATGAAACAGAAGCATTAACTTCAGAGCAATGGCAGTGGTTGACGGCTTTAAAACCGACTCTACTTCGAGAAAACTCATGTAAGACAAGTGCAACTTGTATCATTATCGCAACTGCAGTAGTACCGACTACAATTACAAGTGAACTGCGCCGATTTGACTTACTGCCTTTGGCGCAACGAACAGAGGATATTGGCTCTTTGTTCAAACACTTTGCTAGAGGTGCAGCAAGTCGTTACCAGTTGCCACCGCCAGTGATCACAGAGAAAGAGATTCAACGCTTGATAGCCACTCACTGGGGCGAAAATATTCGCCAGCTTCGTCAACATGCTGAATTACGAGCGCTCACTCAAGTGAAGCAGCCAGTCCTCGACAGTGATGAGGTGGAATCAAATGATAAACAAGAGCAAACTGATAACCGCTCGCTTACTACCGGCGTTGAAGAACAGCAGCTGTCATTAAGCCAACGAACCGACAGCTTTGAACAAATCCTTTTGGTTGAAGCACTGCATCGCCATCAGGGGCGCTTAAAAGATGTACAACAAGAGCTTCAAATATCAAGAAAAACCCTCTATGACAAGCTAAGAAAGCACCAACTCGACAAAACAGATTTCAAAACCAGATAAGAATTAAAATATGTATATAAATTCAAATATTTAAAGGAGCAATTTCTTAACATTTATCAAAAGTAGGAATACACTCAATAGGCTTGCACTTTTATTTAGCGAACAAGGACTGTTATGAGTCAGAAAAATTTCAGCAAATTGAACGAGACCGAGCTTGAGTATGTCGATGATAAAACAGCGGCACTGCTCCTCAATACGCCGACCAGTGCGCGTATTATGTTGTGGGTGATCGTTCTGTTTTTTATTGCTGCTGTTGGCTGGTCTGCTTGGGCAGAGATCGACAAAGTTACCGTTGGCCAAGGCAAAGTGATCCCTTCCTCTCAAATCCAAATCGTGCAAAACCTTGAAGGTGGCTTAGTTAAAGAGATCTTAGTAAAAGAAGGACAACAAGTTCAAAAAGGCCAGCAACTACTTTTAATCGATGACACACGATTCCGCTCTGACTTCCGTGAGCGTGAACAGCAAGTTGCCAACTTAACCGCCAACGTATTGATGCTTTCCGCATCGTTAACCAGCGTAGTAATCAACGAGGACTTTAACGAAAAAGAGTGGAAGAAAAGTGTCACTCTTGATTATGGAAAACTCGCTTTCCCACCTAAGTTTTACGAGGTTCAGCCAGACCTAGTTAATCGCCAAAAAGCAGAATACCGCCAAGATTTAAACAACCTTAAAAACCAACTTTCCGTTTTTGATCAACAAGTTGAACAGAAACAACAAGATCTTGTTGAAATAAAAGCGCGTGTGCGAAACCTAAAACAGAGTTACCAATTCGCTCGCCAAGAACTAGACATCACGAAGCCGCTTGCCGATGAAGGCGTAGTACCAAGAATTGAGTTGCTTAAGCTACAACGACAAGTCAACGACACTCGCCGAGAAATGACCTCAAGCGAGCTTAAAATCCCTCTACTACGCTCAGCAATCAAAGAAGCCATACTCAGCCGTATCGATGCGGCTCTCAACTTCCGCTCGGAACAACAAGAAAAGCTCAACCAAGCACAAGATAAACTCTCTGCACTGACCGAATCTGCAGTTGGCCTAGAAGACAGAGTAAACCGCACTGTAGTGGTCTCTCCTGTAACAGGTACAGTCAAAACACTTGGTATCAATACTGTCGGTGGCGTTATCCAACCGGGTATGAACATCGTTGAGATTGTGCCGACTGAAGACTCACTATTAGTCGAAGCAAAAATCGCCCCGCAAGATATTGCATTCCTGCGTCCAGAATTGACCGCCATTGTTAAATTCAGTGCCTACGACTTTACCAAATATGGTGGTCTAGAGGGTGTGTTAGAGCACATCAGTGCCGATACTACTCAAGATGAAGAAGGCAACAGCTTCTACATCGTACGTATACGTACCAAAAAATACAGCTTTGGATATAACGAAGAGCTGCCTATCATTCCAGGTATGACGGCCTCTGTCGATATCATCACCGGCAAGAGAACCGTGCTTGACTTTATGTTGAAGCCAATATTAAGCGCTCAAAGCAACGCGTTAAGAGAATAAGGATATTGGATGTTGGGTAACGTCTTGCAAGACACTGCAAATAGATAAGAACAAAGGCTATGAACTCTCGGATTTTACTATTGCTGATGCTCCTGACTTCTTTCACCTCTGTGGCGCTCAACAAGATCGACCAAAAGTGGATAGACACGGTCACTGTGACCTACGGAGAAAGAGCCGGAAAACGAGTGGCGACATGGCGCTCAAATATGACGTTATACGAAGGGTTAAGTGAAAAAGAGAAGCTGGATTCGGTAAACCGATTCTTCAACCAAATGTACTTTGCCGCTGACAACATGCTGTGGGGGAAGAATGACTACTGGGCGACACCACTGGAGTTTTTAGGAAGTAACGCGGGTGATTGCGAAGACTTCACTATCGCAAAATACTTCTCTTTACTTGAACTCGGCGTCCTAGATAAGAAATTACGATTGGTGTACGTAAAAGCACTTGAGTTAAACCAATTTCATATGGTGTTGGCGTACTACTCAACACCCAGTGCAGAACCACTAATTTTGGATAACCTAAACCCTGAAATAAAACGTGGCTCTAAGCGACCAGACCTACGACCAATTTACAGTTTCAATGGTAAAAACCTTTGGTTAATTAAATCGGCAGCTGGCAGCGGTAAGCTGGCAGGGAAATCTTCAAGATTGAGCTTATGGAACGACCTACGTTCTCGTGAACGCAATCTAAAATTAAACAAACCCATTATCAATTACGATGAGTAGGTACAATGACTTTATATAAACAGCTTGTGGTCGGGATGATTGCGGTGTTCATACTACTGATGACGTCAGTTTTTATGATCGAATTCAATACCACCCGTGGATACTTAGAGGAGCAGCAACGCTCTGAGGTAAGTAATACCATTAATACTGTTGGACTGGCTCTCGCCCCTTACCTAGAAGAAAAGGACAAGGTGGCAGTGGAGTCTGTTATCAACGCCCTGTTTGATGGTAGTTCTTACTCCGTCGTTCGATTGATCTTTCTCGACAGCGGTGAAGACATTCTCCGTTCATACCCTGTAAAACCAACTGGAGTACCACAATGGTTCACCAATCTTAAATTGTTTGAGCCAGTTCATGACCGCCGCGTAATCACCAGTGGCTGGATGCAACTGGCAGAGGTAGAGATAGTAAGCCATCCTGGCCCAGCCTACGACCAACTTTGGCAAGCATTCATCCGCTTATTAAGCATCTTTGGCACGATCTTTTTGTTAGGTTTAGTGTCTATCTCTTGGCTCCTCAAGCGTGCCTTACGTCCGCTCTCGTTGATCATTACTAAGATGGATCAAATCGCTAAGAATCAGTTTGGTGAACCACTGGCTCGTCCGAAGACAAAAGATCTTACCTTGGTTGTTGATGGCATCAACCACATGTCGACACAAGTTGAACTGGCATTCAAAAACCAAGCGAAAGAAGCTCAAAAGCTGCGTAAAAGAGCGTATATCGACCCTGTATCTCAGCTAGGCAACCGCGCTTATTACATGTCTCAATTAACTCAGTGGTTAGAAGAGTCCAGCTTAGGTGGTTTAGCCTTACTAAAAGCCGAATTTATTGGTGAAGAGTACGACGAAAAAGGCTACCAAGAAGGTGATGCCTTAGTTCATCAATTGGCTGAACAGCTAAAGGGGGCAATCTCATCGCCAGATATCACCATCGCTCGTATTTCTAGTGACGAATTTGGCTTCATTATGCCAAACATTGACGAAAGTGAACTGAAACTTGTCGCTGGCAACATCGTAAACTGCATTCAAAACCTAGGTTCAGACCCAACAGGTACGGCGAATCCGCACATCGCGCTAGGCGTGACATACAGCAATACGCGTAAAACCAGCACTGAAATCATGTCTTTGGTTGATAACGCACTCTCAAGTGCCAAGGCAAATCGAGAGCTTTCTTATGGCTACGTCACCGCTGACGATCATGGCGCAGTGATGGGCAAACAACAATGGCGTATGTTGGTTGAAGAAGCGATCATCAACGACCTAATTACCTTTCGTCTTCAGGCTGCAAACAATGCCTTTGGTAAAACGTATCACCAAGAAGTGTTCTCTGCGATTGAAAAAGATGGTGTTCATTACGGGGCTAACCAATACCTCTACGCACTAGAACAACTTGAAATGAGCCACGTCCTCGACCAATACGTTATCGAGAAGATGATTGAGAAACTTAATGCGAAAGAAGTAACGAGCCCTGTCGCTATCAATATCTCACCAAGCAGTATTTCTCAGCCAAGCTTCATCCGTTGGATCGGTAAAACTCTTGAACACAGTGCCTCAATCGCGCACTTGTTGCACTTTGAGATTCCAGAAAACTGTTTCATTAACGTTCCGCACTACACGGCACTCTTGTGTAATACCATTCGCAACGCTGAAGCAGTGTTTGGTGTCGATAACTACGGACGTAACTTCCAGTCATTGGATTACATCAACGAATACCGCCCTAGCTATGTGAAGCTAGATTACTTGTTTACTCACAACCTTGACGACGAAAAACAGAAATTCACATTAACATCAATTTCAAGAACGGCTCATAATCTTGGTGTGACAACCATTGCGTCACGAATTGAAACTCAGACTCAACTCGAGATTTTGTCTGATAACTACGTAGAAGTGTTCCAAGGCTTCATTGTTGATAAATAGTTGTAAGGTTATATCGCATGCAAGATCCACTATTGAACTCACTGATCTACGTTAGCCGCTATTACGGGTTAGCTAACTCGCCCGAAGCGTTGGTCAATGGGCTACCACTACCAAATGGAAAGCTATCCCCTTTCCTATTTCCTCGTTCTGCGGAGCGAGCGGGATTAGTGGCTCAAGAAAACCGTTCCGACCTAGAAAGTATACCTCACCTTATTCTCCCTGCTATTCTGCTTCTCAAACAGGGCGAGGCATGTGTTCTCAACAGTATCGATTTAGAAAAAAAAGAAGCGGAAGTTATTACAACGGAAAGCGGAATGATGCCTATTATCATTCCTATCGAAGAGTTGAAAAAACAATTTATCGGCCGTTACTTCTTGGTGAAAAAGCAATTCCGTTATGATGAACGTTCACCAGAGGTTCTAAAAACACGCAAAGGTCACTGGTTTTGGAGCACTCTTTGGGAGTCGAAAAACATCTACCGAGATGTATTGATTGCATCCATTCTGATCAATATATTTGCTATTGCCGCGCCCATGTTTACTCGCTTAGTTTACGACAAAGTAGTCCCTAACCTCGCCTTTGAAACCTTATGGGTGCTGGCAAGTGGTATCTTTGTGGTCTTCCTATTTGACCTGCTTTTAAAGTTAATGCGCAGCTACTTCATTGACGTTGCCGGTAAGAAATCCGATATTCTGATTTCATCCAAGCTATTCAGTAAAGTATTGGGCATTCGTATGGAGGCGAAGCCCGCTTCTGTCGGCGCTTTTGCTAAAAACCTGCAACAGTTTGAATCAATCCGCGAGTTCTTTGCCTCTGCAACCATCGGCTCTTTAATCGACTTACCATTCGCGCTGATGTTCTTGGCGTTAATTTGGCTAATGGCCGGAAACCTTGTGTTTGTTCCCGTCGTTGGTGTTGTAATCTTGATCATCTATGCACTGTTAATCCAAGGCCCCCTGCGTCGCGCTATTGAAGAGGGCTCTCGTCTTGCATCTCAAAAGTACGCAAACTTAATCGAAAGTTTAGCTGGGCTAGAAACCGTAAAACTCTTCAGTGCACAAAGCCAATTCCAATTCCGATGGGAAGAAGCTGTCGCGCACATGGCAAATTGGAATATCAAAAGTCGCCGTATTACCGACAACATCCAAAACACCGCAGGATTTGTTCAGCAAAGTACTAACGTTGGTATGATCATATTTGGTGTACATCTCATAGCGGAAGGTGAACTTACCATGGGCGGCTTGATTGCCGCAACTATGTTGAGTGGCCGTGCGATTGGCCCTCTTGTTCAACTGTCTTTGCTTTCTACACGTTACAACCAAGCGAAGTCATCGATGACTTTGATGGAACAAGTGATGTCGATGCCAGATGAGCAAGAAGAAGGTAAGCGCTACATACACCGTCCGATCATTAAAGGTCATATCGCGTTAGACAAAGTGACATTCCACTACCCTAACTCTCCGGTCGCTTCCATTAGAGACTTAACCCTGAATATTGAACCCGGTGAAAAAGTCGCTATTATTGGCCGAATTGGTTCAGGTAAAACGACACTAGAACGTCTGATTATGGGTCTATACAAGCCCACAGAAGGCCACGTACGCATTGATGAAACCGACATGGAACAACTGCATCATGTCGACGTACGACGCAACATAGGCTGTGTGCCGCAAGACAGTAACCTATTCTATGGCTCGGTAAGAGACAACATCACCTTAGGTCACCCTTTGGTGGATGATCGTGACGTGATGGATGCAGCGAACCGTGCGGGCGTAACCGCGTTTACTCAGCAAGATCCTGCAGGTTTAGAACGCCAAGTAGGTGAAGGTGGTGCTTTGCTGTCTGGTGGTCAACGTCAGTCGGTTGCCATTGCTAGAGCCTTCCTAGGCCGTCCGCCAGTATTGTTAATGGATGAACCAACCAGTGCTATGGATAACCGGTCGGAAATGCACATCAAGCACCAGCTTTCCCAATTATTACCAAGCGAGACGCTGATCCTTATCACTCACAAAACCTCTATGTTAGACGTAGTGGACAGAATCATTGTAATGGAGAAAGGCAGCATCATTGCCGATGGTCCGAAAACGCAAGTTCTTTCAGACCTTAAACAAGGCCGAGTAAGAGCTGCTAGCTAGAGCGTTCAAGTTACTTAAATAACCTCGGTAAATCAGAAGAATAAAAAGCAAAGAGGGAGCATTAGCCTGTCTCTTATACACAAATCCCTAAGCCGTGGCTTAGGGATTTTTTTTGAACTAATTTCATGTTTCTTGATCTGTTCATCTCAGTAATGACAGGGGTGATTATCGTAACCTATATAGAGCCAACTCTTCGGTCAAAACAGCAATTTGGTCAAGCCTGCCTCAATTCATAATGAGATACCTTCTTGTTCCATCTTGAATGAACATTGAATCTCGTATTGATTGAAGGAAAATACGCTTCCACCATGAGTTCGCTTAGTCGTGACCGTCTCATCACCAAACTGAATCGTCACTCGAGTATACACCTTTTCGTATACCTCTACGGTGCACTCGGCAAGGTTAGTTTCGAACTCAGCTTCGAGTGTATCTAACTGCGACTTAAAATTTTCAATCGCTAGATTGTTCTTTTCTCGTTGCTGCTTAATTTTCAACGCTTGTTCTTCGCTTCTCTCAGCTTTTGGTCGTTTCTTAAATTCGAGCTCTAGGCGAATCACATCCATAGTTTGCTCTTGCGCATGTCTATAGATGTCCTTGAGTTCAGCAATCTTCTGTCGGTAACCATCATAGCGTGCAAAACCATGAACCTTAGTTGCAGTATCCCCTTCAACGCCCAAGAAAACGCACTCCACCTTACCACCCACTTTCGCTTCACCGCCACTGAGTGTGCCATGCTTCTTGAGTGAGTCCATCACGATAAGGTTGTTACCACAGCGAATTTCATTACTCATGCTGTGTACGCCAAGGCGAATATCGCTCGCTGTTTGTAACTCGGCGTTTTGAGCATAGCTTGCCGTGATAGAACCTTTGCTAAATACCTTACAGCTTTTCGGTTCTCCCTCTTTGGTTGTATGTCCGATGATCCCTTTCGCGACTTTGATATCACCTTGCGCCTGAACTTCAGCCGATTCAATGAAGCCACCGACCGTAATGCTTCCCGTAGCTTTCACAACCATTCCTGGTTCAATGTTGCCAGAGACAAGTACATTACCTTTAAATTTAACGTGTCCAGTTGATACATCAACGTTGCTAACACATAAGGCGTCATCCACTTCAATGGTTCGATCTTTAACAATGGGTAGTCCAGGATACGAGGCTAGTAGTAAGTTAGGGTCGTCAGGGGAGATAAAGGTGCCTTTGCCAGGCTTGATTAAACTGTCTTGTCCAGGAAGTGGAGGGATAACTCGACCTTGGACGGTAAAGCCAGCGATGCCTTTCGTAGCGGGAGTCCGCTTCATTAATTGATCATTTTGACCGACGGTAATGGTTTCACCCAAGTCTCGCATATCAATCTTGCCTTCGTCTTTACTGCGAGGCTTCAAGACTTGGCGGGTAATATCTTCAACCAAAGCGTCAAACTTAGCGTCTTTTCCATTTACTGGTTGTGTCCCCTTGGCAACTGGCTGAGTAAAATTTTCGCCGGGTTCAAGTTTACTACTCATCATCAATGCTTTTTTGAGTGCTAACTTATTAATTCCTTTTGTTATATGGGCTTGAGCTAGACAGTGAATGATATCGCTTCCGCGCAGCGCGCGTCCATTATATGGCCCCGTAACCACAAGACTTGCGAGCATCTCATCATCAGACAATTCGACCGCAACACTTGCATTACGAACTTCAGCAATCAAGATCCCTTCATAAGCTTCATCCTTGCCTTCTTTAGCAAGAGTGACAAAACGCAGCACTTCTTCTTCAAAAAGAAAAAAGCTTGATGCGTCTATTGCTTCCAAGGCTGGTGGCAGTGTCTTGTTATCAAAGCTTGCATCAACCACAAACCCTGACGGCAGACATGCCATCACTTGTTGCTTATCTTCCGACAGTGTAACGATGTTATCCCACATTCGAATTGAGTATCCCTAATGACTCAGTTGTTATTCAGTCTATATAAATCAATCTGAGCTTAGAATCGTCACATTATAATAATCAGCGTCACATCACTTACTTTCGTGACTGCAAAGATGACTCATAAATAAGACGTACTCATTTATGATTTGTCTCACCTTTACAAAAAAAGGTTCAATTCTCACACGGTTTAATTTTAAGTTTCACTGTCCTGTGATGTGGTGGGTTGTCTGAGTTAAATAGAAAATTGAGATAGTGGAATCGAAATGAGGCTGAAGGCTTGGGATTAATGAATAGTTTACAGTGTAAATTCAACATTCTAATTTACACTGTAAATCACATTTGAAATTGACTGTCGCTATTTACACTGTAAATTCACCAATAAGGCTTCTACATCTTTTCGAAATTGAGCCTCAACTTGCTTACGCCCAATAAAGTTAAACTGTTCAACACAGCTCCCCCACCCTTTCTGTTGAACAACTTTGGCAAGCAACAAATCAGAAACGGAAGAGTGAGTAACATTCTCAGAATCGAGTGCCGCTTTCTGAGATTGGCGTGCATTACTAATGAGTACCAACTTCAGCACACTGTAGCCGATACTGTCGTAACTATTGCCTCCATCAACATAGTTCTTGATAAGCTGGCTTTCGAGTTCGCAGAGCGATTCTGAATAAATTGGCAAAAGTGCTCGCACCATATCGACTTCGAGAGATGCAAGAGAGCCAGAAACGACAAAACAAAAGCTGCGCTCAAAATGGTGCACAAGTTGGCTGATCCAACTTTCTGAATTTGCATTAAGAGGTTTAACCATTAGCACAGAGTGACAGCCACTTGCCTGATCACGCTGGTGGCCAATATGTACTGGTGTAAAATCATTATTACGCCAGAATGCAATCAAATCGCTAGTCGCTCCAAAACTTGTCGCTAAGTAGTCGGCCTGTTCAATATGCTGTGACAACTCGTCCAGCATCCAACTGCCAATACCAAGACCTTGGTGACGTGTTGAAACCGCAATACGCATGACTCTGGTACAGGTGCTCGTTGCCGCTTGTACTGCGCCAAGCTGATTAGCTAACAACACCGGAGCCAGATGACCTTGTGGTCTGCGTTTTCCAATTTGAATCTGGGAAATCAATTCACTGTCTAACCCGCCCTCTTGCGTGACCAACATACAACCCAAACACTCTCCTTGCTGCCAAGCAGCGTACAACTGAATCGCTGGGTTGTTGAGAAATTGCATCAAGTCATTTGGGGATGTTTGATAATGAGCATCAACCAATAGCGAAAAACATTGTTGAAGTATGCTCGGGTTAGTTAAACAATCTCGCTTGGATAACTCGACCAAACTTAGTGAGTTGAGTTTCTCGCTAGCAAGCAGCTCAACATCGCGCTCTGCTACATCATTTGATGAGGCGGCACCAAGTAAGAAACAATCAAACAACCAAGCTTCAAGCGGGTCATGATTTTTCCAACGAATAGGTTGTTCAAGCTTATAACCCCTCCAACCTGGACGATGTTTAGTAAGCCAAGCCTCAAACTTTATTCCAAAGCCTCGACCACTGCCTTCATAGCCGTGCACCGTGGTTGAAAAAACCATACGGTGATAATTGTCGACCATAGATTTCAACATTGGGATAGGAATCGCCGCCGCTTCATCAACCAATAATAAATCACACTCGGGCTTTGATTTTAATAGTTCGTCTGGCGCAACAAATCTAAGGCTGCCACCTTGATAGTGAATATGAGCGGCATTCACGACTTTGCAATCATTGAGTCGTTGATTCGCATGTGCAAAAACAGGTTCAGTGGCTTTAACTGATGGAGCTGTCACAACAATGTTGAGGCTCGAACGTTCAGCCAAAAGCTGCGCTGCTGCAATACCTAACGTCGAGCTTTTACCACGGCCTCTGTCAGCAATTAAAATCAAAGGACGCTTTCGATGACCAGACACCACTTTTTTGACTAACTCAATGGCGACATTCTGCTGCTCAAATCGATCTAGATGTTTTGGATCGTTACTCTTTTGTGGGAGAGATTCGAATCTGCGCTCCAACCCTGACGCTCCATCACCTTGAAACACTGAAATGAGCTTTTCGAAATACATATTTAACCAACGTTGGCCAAACACTAAACCTTCAGTATCTTCGATATCAGGCGGTAACACCAACAACAGTCCGCCACCGACCAAGGCGCCGAGTGCTGCACTAAAGCCATTCGCATCAAACTGCTCTCTAAAATCACAAACAAGCACTTGGCATTCGCGACCGAGAAGCTGCTGAGCTTTCTTTACAGGCGCATGTATGACGCCATCAAATGGAGTCCCACCAATTTGGAAAACAGTTTGTGTTTTGTTCTCTTTGAGGTAACCAGAGATAGCGGAGTTTTGCCATGTCGCGTCGCCATTAAACACCACGCCGTAACGGTGATCATTATGTTGGGCGATATCAGAAAGTGTATGCAGAAATGTGTTGGTTAGGCTTGTCATAATTTGTGTCCAGATTCATCTAAACACAGTTTATCACAGCCAAATAAAAAGCCGCATAAAGCGGCTTTAGAGAAGTTTTGGAAAGCAATCGACTTAGTCGATTTTTGATTGAACGAATGCTAGGATTTCTTGCATCGTTGCATCATCAACTTTCTTAAGATTTAACGCTAGGTTTGAACCCTTACGGCTGTATGATGCCCGGCCTTTGATCAGTTCAATTTTTTGTGATGCCTTTTTCGCTGGTGCAGGAGCCAATTCAAGAATCCAACCTTCTAGCGTTTCCGTTACATCTTTAGTTAGACGAGTCACACCTTGTGCTTCACTGCGCTGCCATACAAAACCTTCAGACGCATCACATTTAGTGAGCAATGTTTGCTGCTGGTCTTCAGTCAGGCCACTGAATTGTTTATGCAGTTTAACAATCGTTGGACGACCAAGGTCGCTCACATTTGGGTACGCTTGAAGTAGTTCAAGTGGTAAAGCTGCGGCTTTCAACGCACCACTCACTAGCGCTTCGCTGCACTGGAACATTTTTGCTAACGCTTTTTGGTCTTCAGCTTCGCCTTTATCAAGCTTGGCTTGCATCTCTTTACCCTTCTCGTACAGAGAAAGTGGTTTATGAGCATTGGCTACATCAGATAAGAACTTAGCGTGTTCACCGTTAATGTTTTCAGCAACATAGATTAGGAACTCTTTGTCAGCCAAAATACAGGACATACGACGACGGCTACCATCAAGAACTTCAATCTTACCGTCTTTGTTTTTACGACCTACTGCCGGGTATTGCTGGCCGCGTTCTTTCAATGTTGTAAGAACATCAGAAAGAGCATGTTCGTTTAGGAAAGATTGCTCACGAGCATTCTCTTCAAAAACAACGGTGCGAGTTGCTACCTCAGAAGCAGGAATTCGAACCAATTCAAATGAAACTAAATCTTCGCCAGCAACAGAAAGCTCGATCACTTGAGCCTGTTCTTTAGCAGCAGTTTGCGCTTCTTGAGGCGTAGCAACACGACGTTTGTTTGCCTTACCAAATAGCTTTGCATTTAAGTCAGATGTTTTAATTGCCATTCTTGTTATCCCTGATTAAGTGAAGGCCAGTTGCTATGTAATACTCGCTCTAATTCTAGAGCACTTTTTTGTACCGCGTCTTGAGCGACGGCCAGAGTCTTCTTACCGCCTTCAAAATCACTCACAGTAAGGTCAAAAACCGTGCTGTAAGTATCTGCACAAGTCTCGAATGCACGGCTTCTTGGAATGGTTGCCATCATTACTTGGTCATTCAACAGGTAATTCATTTCAGTCAGTACAGATACCTGTTTCTTGTTATCATCTTCAAACATGGTTGGCATCAGGCGAACAAACTCAAGCCCTTTCCAATCGTCCGAGAACATTTCGTACACGGTTGGTAAGTGTTGGAAAAAGTTAACCGTTGAAGCCCAGTCCAAACGCTTCGCCGCACATGGAATCAACAGTGCGTTAGACGCGTACATTGCGTTCCATACAAGCGGGTCTACATGCGGGCCGGTATCAATCATAATCACGTCAAAATCATCCGCGATTTTATCGATAAGCTTTTCTTTTAAAAGACGCACAATATCTAAAGACTGATCTTGAGAAAGGCTTTGCCACGCTTCAGCGTTGAACATTGCATCTTCTGGGAAAGCTGAAATAGTTTTTAGGTTTGGATATTGTGTTGGCAACAATACATTTTTACGCAGAAATTCTTGGTCAACTTCTTGGCCTTCTGGCACGTTGTCCAACATGATATCAACAGCAGAATAAATGCTATCGTGCTCAGCACCACTAATTTGTGGGTTTAGGAATAAGCGCAGAGAGCCTTGTGGATCTAAGTCAATCAGACAGATACGGTAACGCTTATCAAGATTCAAAGATAAACATGCCGCTAAATGAACCGCTGTCATTGATTTACCCGTACCACCCTTTTGGTTCTGTACGTTGATAACCCATGGCTTATTACCCGCATGCTGTTTACGTTGGTGAAACTTTGGCACTTCAGCCGCGTCCATCAGCATGTGAGCTTCGGTCAATGAAATTGAGTAGTGGTTGGCATTATTCTTCGTAAACTGATGACCTTCCGCCTCAAGCTTAGTGATAGCTTCATCCAATTTACGTCGAGTTAAGCCAGAACGGGTCTCCATCATAGCCTTAGACATAGGCGGAAAATGCTCATCACTTCGCTCTTCCAAAATAATCTCAATTCGGTCAGCCTGAACTTGTTGAGTTTGTTCGGCTAGCTGATAGAGCTTATCAATCGTTTGTTCTCTTTTCATTGCCAGTTTCCGTAATGATTAACTAAGTACAAATTGTACAGCGATAATCTATAAAAACAACAAAAACATGAACATACATTTATGAGTAAAATCACATAAAATAGACTGAATTTTTACAGTTTGATGAAATAGTATCTAAAACGAATACAAATTTGACCATTTTCATAGAGCATAACCAACCTGATTTTCCACTAGATTTAAAATGTTACATCGTCACTTATTTACAATGTAAATGCTAATATCAAGAAAAAACGCCGGAACGATTGAAATACAACCATAGATTACGGTATATGTGGTTTTCATTCTAAATTACAGGTAAATCAGGCAAAAAATAACAATACATGAAAATTGAAACTTCGATTTAAGAAAAACGATCCGATACCGCACCATTTCAAAGTAATCGGTACCATTGGATAATGGACATATCGAATCACACCGGAAGAATGATCATGGTGTAAATGACGAATTCTATAATTGATAAACTCAGATTATGAAGCATGATCAAGGTTCATCGTCGCCAATATTGATCCGAATGAATGTCAGTTCAAAATGATCAACCTTCGGAAAAATGATCAAGTAGATATCGTCCCGGAAGCATATATTCTTGGAGCTAACTTACGGACAAATGCTTTTGGAATGGGGATTCAAGGCTTATTGAGCCTCATTGCTAGGAAATTCAATCGACACAAGATGGGAATACAGAAACATGACAATTTCATGATCATGCTTCCTACCTTTGATTAGGTGCTTTTTTAAAACTAGAGACGACCTGTGATAAATCAATATCGAATGGATTTTGTACGAAAGAGAGCAGGAACAATGAAAATCACGACTTGCTTGATCATTGTTCCGATAAATTGGACGTCAAAAATGTCCACATTGGCTGCAAATAAGTACTTCGAAACAAAATAGACAAAGATCGACTGTGGATAAGCTGTATAACCATAATGATCATGCTTTCGAATCAATAATGATCATGCTTACAATGACTTAATGATCATCGTTCTGACTCTCTGTGATCATGCTTTCTTCTGTTTTATGATCATAGTTTCGAGTAACTTATGATCATGCTTTCCAAGCGCATTTTATTTAACACTTTAAATTCAGAAACTTAAAAGCAAAATTACAGCCAGATCATTAGATCACTTAATCATTTAAGATCATATTAATCAAAAAGATCAGTTATTTAAAAGCCAATAAATTCTCTTTATTTATGATCATTCTTTCTTTATCATTCAGGAACTATAGTGAAATTACGGTTAGTGTGATACGGATCAAAAATGAAACCAGAAGAGAAATTGTTAATTAAGGCACGAAGCCACAAAGATGGTCATTTATTTGAGGTATCTGAAACAGCCGTTGAATGGATAGAACAATATCAACACTTCAAAGGTGTCACTAAAAGTATAGTTGAGCTTCTTAACCTAATTTCACTTCGTGGATTTAGCAGCAAAGATGGGTACGTTTCAACGACCGAGATTATTGAATCAACCGATGGCCAAGTTACCCGTGCTGCTTTGCAACAAAGATTGAGAGCGGCTGTAAATATCGGTCTTTTCAAGCAAATCCCTGTTCGCTTTGAAGAAGGCCTAGCAGGAAAGACCATGCTGCATCGTTTTGTTAACCCTAACCAATTAATATCGGTATTGGGTGCCACCAGCTTGGTGACGGAAAGTGTCAAACAAAATGAAAAACAAAAGCGTTCTAAAGCCCTAGCTCAAACCAAAGTAAACAAACGCCTGCTGAATGAACACGGACTAAATACTCCTCCAACAATGAAAGATGAAGCAGATCAGTTCATTGTGTCTCCAACAAACTGGGCGGGGATTATTGATCAAGCGTTGGCGCCACCACGAACACGTAAGAGTTACCAAAAATCAATGGTTTCTATCTCAGGTACTCGCGCAGTGATTGAGACAAGATCATCGAAAAATATCATGACGGTTGATGATCTCATGACGCTATTCGCGTTATTTACACTCACCGTTCAATACCATGATCACCACCAAGATGATTACCATCTTGATGCAAAGCACACACCGAATAAAACACCTCTCTACATCACCGATATTTTGTCGCTTCGAGGCAAAAAAGACAGCGGACCTGCACGTGACTCAATCCGTGACAGTATTGACCGTATCGAATTTACGGATTTTCAATTGCACGAGCTTACTGGTCGTTGGCTTAGCGAGAACATGCCTGAAGGCTTTAAGAGTGATCGTTTCCGATTCTTAGCTAGAACCATTACTGCATCGGAAGAGGCGCCTACAGAGGGCTCTGACGGCGAAATTCGCATTAAACCGAACCTATACATCCTTGTTTGGGAACCATCGTTCTACGAAGAGCTGCTAACACGTGATTATTTCTTCTTGTTCCCGCCTGAGATCCTGAAACAGCATACCTTGGTTTTCCAAATGTATTCTTACTTCAGAAGCCGTATGGCACGTCGTCATTCTGATTGCATGCTGTTAAGCGAACTTAATCAGAAGTTGGCTCGTAACATCGATTGGCGTCGATTCTCAATGGATCTGATCCGTGAGTTGAGAAAGCTAGGCGAAGCTGGGGATCAAGAAGATACCTTCCTGGTTAACCTGTGGGGTTACCATTTGACGATCACGGCTTTGATCGAGAAAGGAAAAACTACCGACTATCAAGTTGATATCAAATGTAACGTGGAAGAAGTGTTGCGTTACTCGAGAGCCCGTACCACCAACGCCGGCAAACGTAATATGGCACCAACGCTGCCAAACCCGCTCCGCAACGAGATGGTATCAAAGCAGAAGCTGGAAGAGCTGTCTGAAATTATCGATGGTGAGTTCGAACCAATCCAACGTAAGGCACCATCACCAAGAGGTAAATTAGGGCGTCGTGTTAAGCAGCGTAAGCATTCTGTTGAGATCAATGCAGACGAGATCATGATAACACTCTCTAAATATACCTCTGCAGAGGCTCTAGGACGAAGCATAACGGCTTTATCCGCTATGACAGGGCATTCTCACGCCTCAATCAAAGAAGAGTGCTCAGAGCTCATTGAGAAGCTTGATTGGCTAAGAGTAGGGGATGAGATTATTCCTTACGAAACGTTAAGTAAGTTAATTGAGCTGTACAACGGACGCGATAGCAACAGCAACCGCCACCTTTCGATTGAACGTCTTATCTCAGGCTTAGCGGTTCGCCGTAAAGTGTGTAAGCAAGTTCACGAAGGGCATTTGGACGAGAATGTGTTCTTAGCGTTAGATGAAATGGCGATTGGCCACTAATTCCGGGCCTGTTTTTAAGCCTGTGAATGGAAATTTGAAACATCATTAGGTGTTGATAAGAACCGCACCTAACGCTGACAAAGTGATGACAAAGTAGCGCACTCGGTTGATTACTATTTATCCCGAATAGACAACCTTTTGTCCTTTCTTATGATTAATAGATTGGCTCATATTTTGTTACATCATACTGAATAGATTTTTGCGAGTTCCATAAGGGACTCGCTTTTTTTTGTCTAAAATTCTACTAGCAATTAAAAATCAATAGTTTAATGTGTTTCCTTCCGAAGCATGATCAAGGTTAGATCATACTTTCATGGATCTGGCTCATTGGCAGGAATGGATGCTTTTTAGAGACGACTGTGGAGCAGGTGAGTAGCGATTAGTGAATCTGATGTTTTACATTACCTTGATCATCGTTTCTTGGATGGCTAGCCATGAAGCGGACGTGCGACTCGATCAACTTCTCTGATTCTGCTTGCCAGCGCGGCTCCTGCTGCTGATTGGCAAACTCTAGAGCCACCACACACAGATGCTGAACTCGTTGAGTACACCACTCCTGTAAGTCTGGCTCCGCTTTGGGGTCATAAGACACCGCTTGCAGCTTGCCGTAAGCAAACATTAGGTATTGGTAAGCCTTTTCTTGATGGTGTGCATTTTCGTTTGGCTGTCGATAGAAGGTAAAGATTCTCAGGCAGCCATCTAACCAACATGCGATGCCTTTGCTTTGTTCATCCGTGATCAATGGCCCCCAGAGTGCATCTGGAGGCGTTAAGATCAAAGGTTCTAACCGTTCCACTTGATCATGCTTTCGGGCTTTGTACCAATCTCCGATCCGCTCTAACCAAGTGTCTAGTTCATTCATGCAACATTATCCCATTGTTTTACAAAGTGATTATCAGCAACTTGCTTAACGTTATGCTGTATTTCACTGCTTTGTTCTCGAATACGATCCGCGTCTATTGAATAGTTTGGTTCATTTTTAACGAGTTCGCCAAATGGCAGATCAGGATCTGGCACCGCAGAGATCAATAGCTTGGTGTATGGGTGTTGAGGGTTGGTCAAGATCGACTGAGTGGATCCCCATTCGACGATCTGTCCTTTGTACATAACTGCTGTCTCTTCTGCGATGTAATGTGCGGTAGCGAGATCATGGGTTATGTACAAAAAGCCAATACCGAGTTCTTTCTTCATTCTTTGCATTAGGTTAAGTACGCCAAGTCGAATCGAAACATCTAGCATGGAGGTGGGTTCGTCGGCAAGAATAACCTCAGCGCCAACAGCCAGTGCTCTTGCTAGGTTAACCCTTTGTCTTTGGCCTCCACTGAGCTCGTGAGGGTACTTAGCCAGTGTTTCAATGGGTAACTCCACCAGCGTTAATAACTCTTCCAGGCGCTCTGTTAGCGCTTGTTTGTTAGCGACTTGTTTATGAATCTTAAGAGGGCGTGTTAAGTGATGTTCTATTGTATGTGTCGGATTCAGCGAGCCAAATGGGTCTTGGAACACCATTTGTACTCGGCTGCGGTAGTCCAAGATATTTTTGCGGCTGTTGAGGGTTGAGATATCTTTATCATTGAACAGGATCTCGCCCTCTGTCGGTGGATAAACCTTGGTCATTAGTCTCGCGCAGGTACTTTTTCCGCAGCCTGATTCGCCAACGAGTGCTAGCGTTCTTCCTGCGTATAAGTCAAAACTCACGCCATGCAGGGCTCTAAATATCTCCTCTTTGCCAAATCCGCCACCAACGGTGAACTCTTTAACGAGGTTTTTTACTTGCATAATTGGTTGTGACATTGAGGCTCCTAGCACGCTGTGGCGTGAGCATGTTCGTGAATATTAGGGAATGAACTCCACAGCTTTTGTGTATAGGAGTGCTGAGGGTTATTGCGAATCTCGTAGGCTTGATTGACTTCAACTATCTTACCATGACGCATAATGGCAATGCGGTCACACAGCTGGCTCATCAGGGCCAAATCGTGGGTGATAAAGAGGATTGAGAAGCCGAACTCTTCTCTGAGTTGGTGTATCTGTTGCAATATTTCTCGTTGAACGACGACATCCAGTGCCGTAGTGGGCTCATCCATGATGATCAGTTTGGGGTTGAGAGCGAGAGCGATTGCAATCACTAATCGTTGACGCATACCGCCACTAAACTGATGAGGGTATTCGGTCAGGCGATAGCGAGGAATGTTTACTAGGTCGAGTAGCCTTTCTGCGCGATCCTTGGCTTGTTCATTACTCATTCCTTTGTGGTGGCGTAGTACGTCAGCAAATTGCTCTTCGATAGTTAATACAGGGTTGAGTGAGTTCATGGCACTTTGGAACACCATGGCGATCTCACTCCAGCGTAATGTATTGAGCTGGCTGTCAGATAGTCTCAGTAGGTCTTGCCCACCAAAAAGTATTTGACCGCCAGAGATGAATGCGGGCGGCTTGTGAAGTCGGTTAACAGCAAATGCGATGGTGCTCTTGCCACAACCCGACTCGCCAGCTAGACCAAAGATTTCTCCTTGTCCTATGCTAAAGCTGACGGACTTTACCGCGTTGAAGTCTCCGTCATCGGTGATGTAGTCGACACATAGGTTCTTCACTTCTAGAAGAGGCGTATCTGGGTTTTCCATAGACATGATTGATACTTATTTATGATATTGATAACTATTATCATTAACATGTATTGGATTTAGTGAAAGCGATCAGCACAAAAACAATGAAGTGCCTCGAAATTTATCTTGGAGTATTTCAGGAATTTTCAGTGGGGAACGCGAACAATAAAGGAGGAAAGTGAGAGTTGGATCAAACCCCATTTCTTATGGGGAATTTTTTAAATGTAATTGCAGAAAATGGCTTTGGCAAAGTTTAAATTAGCTATTTATTAATTGGCTTTATGAAGCGTCGGAATCATCACATTTCAGCGCAGAATTTCTTAACAAGCGAAATAGCATTTGCTACAGATTACCTGTCCATTACATGGTGCTTTTCGGAGGAAAACATGTCCATTAATTCTATCAACCATGATGAAATGACAAACATTGCAAACAAGTGGGATGCTGAAGAAGAAGTATCTTTCAAACCAGAAAAGAAAATGAAGTCCGCTGAAGCTCGTCGTCGTATCGAGGCTCTAAAAGAAATTAGAGAAAGCGGTTTGAGTCTGGAAGAAGCGAGGGAGCTGGGTCTGATTCACTAATATCCCCGATTGCATTTAATAGGGTGGCTCAGTGCCACCCTTTGATTTATAAGTACTTTGTTCATTTCTCTCTCGATTCTCATCCGCAATTTTACCTTCTAGGCTCACTGCTCACTCACACAATTTTTCTCGGTGGCTTCTACTTTTCGTTTAAAAGCAGGTTGACTACATAATCTTGAACCAAGTTGTTTGACAGTGAAATGTGGAGCCACTAATTTTAAAGGCAAAACAAGAAATGTGATGTCGTTGGTAAGGAGAAGGCTATGTCGAACTCTGTGGCTCAAGCTGAAGAATTGTTGTTTTATGAACCAGAAGATCAGAACGGATACCTTTCAAATTTTGCCGCTTGCCCGATCAAGGTGGATGGTCAAGTGTGGGCAACCAGTGAGCACTATTATCAGGCGATGAAGTTTTGTTCACCGTCGCTGAGAAACATGATTCTTGAAGCTTGCACACCTGCTGAAGCATTCTCATTAAGCCGACAATACGAAGAGCAGGTTCGAGAGGACTGGTACGATATTCGTGTTGAGGTGATGCGATTTATTGTGACCGAGAAATTCACACAGAATCCGCAATTTGCTTTGTTTTTAACGAGCACGGGTGATTCGGTGATCAAAGAGCACTCTCATAAAGACCATTTTTGGGGTGATGGGGGAGATGGAACTGGTGAAAATCATTTAGGAAAAATTTTGATGGCAGTGCGCCAACAACTTCGTAGTCAGCAACTGCACTTGATCACGTCACATTAAGTACACATTAAAAAGGTCGCTCTGTTTAGCTCGTACGCTAAATGCAGAGCGGCCTTTTAGGTTTCTATAATTCCAGGTATCTGAGGTCGCTATAGTACATTACCGATTCATAGAGTGACGCTAGCACTATAAGTAACTTTGGACAATGTCATCAAGTTGACCATCGTCTTTCATTTGGCCTAAACGTTGGTTAATAAAAGTCTCGAGCTTGGGGTCCATTTCCGGATCGAAAGCCAAATGAATCGGGTAGTTATAGATGACTGAACCAAAGTCCTGCATTTGGTAATCATCGATATTGAGTTTCTGTTGGTTTAGGTTGTATTTGATTCGAGACTCCATCTCTACAAAAACAATGTTACCTGGCGCACGGTTTATGACGCGAAAGGCTGCGTTGTAATCTTTAACTCGGATCTCATTGAGCTTACCTTGTTGTATGTAAGGCTCTAGGTTTGGGTATTCAAATCCCACCAGCAATACCACTGCCTTGCCATCTAAATCGTCAATCGTATTAAACTCGAACGGCTTTTTACCGCTACTCAACAATACGTGTTTTACATTGTAAATTGGCTCTTCAGATAGGTTTACTGATTGTATGTTTCCCCAGCTAGGGCTGCCGTAGGTAACCCAATTTGGGTTCTCTCTCGCATCTAGCTTGTCAATCATTCGATTAAAAGGGTAGGTATGGTAGTTAATCTCGTACTGGCTATCGTCAAACACTGCTTCAACAATATCAGAAACGATTCCTCTGTGGGATGACCCGTCAGTTTCGATCTGAAAAGGTTGCGCTTGGCTCGCAATAATGTAGTAGTGAAGAGGCTCGCTTGAGAAAGCGTAACTGCTTGAAAACAAACTGACTATGGATGCAACGATAAGATGTTTTTTCATAACCTTCCCTAGTTATTTGATGAATGACTACTACTATACTAGTTGAGTAATTGTAGTTTACTAAGATAACAACATCGGTAATTTTTATATGGTGAAAAAAGGAAAACGCTATATTGGACTCTCTCGACAGTTGATCGGGGCCATCATTGCTATCAGTACCTTATTCACAGTTATTGTGACAGGTCTGGGGTTGTATTTGGAGTACCAAAATCGAGTTTCTTTTATCAGTTCTCAGATAGAACAGGTTAAAGCTGGTTACCTCTCTGGCTTAACGTCAAGCCTATGGGTTGAAGATCGAGCTCAGTTGTTTGTGCAAGCAGAGGGCATCTCCCGTCTTCCTTCGGTCAGTTATCTCCTCATTGAAAGCCCTGATGAAAAAATCTTAGAGCTCGGCAGCTCTACGACTGGGCAGTCATATTCTCAGTCATGGGAAATGGTGTATCAGATGGGGGGGAAAGACTTCTCACTTGCCACCCTCACGGTGCAATCCGATTTAAGTATGATCCTCAATGACTTCGAAGAGCGAGTGCTGTTGTTACTTGCTTTTGAAGCCGTGAAAATCTTTTTGTTGTCTTTGGTCTCTTTGGCCATTGTTTATCGTTTGGTCGTCAAACGCTTAATGACTATGTCATCTCAGATAAACGAGCAGCAAGTTGAAGACAATAACCCCCGTTTTTTAACGCCAACCGACTCTACTTATAAAGATGAAATATCGACGCTAGAAAACAGCTATAACCAATCAATTGAACGTATTCGTCAACAGTATCAAGAGTTGATTAAAGCCAAAGAGACGGCTGAAGTTGCTAACCTCAACAAGAGTGAATTTTTGGCTAATATGAGCCACGAAATCCGCACTCCAATGAATGGGATTATAGGAATTTCGTCTCTGCTCTCAGAAATGAATATGCCGAAAGAGCAAAAAGAGTACATCAACATGCTCAATACCTCTTCGCTAACTCTTCTAGACCTAATTAATGACATCTTGGATTATTCGAAAATTGAAGCGGGACGCTTAGAGCTTCAACAAGAGCCTATGAAAATGATGGGTATTGCAGCCGATGTTGAATCGACCTTCAGAGTGAAAGCCGAGCATAAAGGGCTTCGATTCCAACTATTGATTGATCCCAAGATTCCAACCATGGTGATTGGTGATGGAACCCAACTCAGACAAGTGCTCAATAATTTAGTCGGTAATGCCATTAAATTTACCGAGCGAGGTCATGTGACGCTTTCTCTTCGCTTAGAGAAAGTGATCGAGCCTGAGCACAAGTTGCGAGTTCGATTTGAAGTTGCCGACAGCGGTATTGGTATCGCGGAAGACAAACAAAAATCGGTATTTGATAAGTTTCAGCAGGCGGATGGCAGCACCACGCGCATATACGGCGGTACCGGATTGGGGCTGACCATATGCGATAAGATTGTGACCTTAATGGGCAGCAAGCTTGAGCTAACCAGTGTTGAAGGCAAGGGGAGTACCTTTTGCTTTGTGGCTGACTTTGATCCGTGTTTGGAAATCGACGAGAATAATATCGATTTTAATAAGGTCTCGGTGTTGCTGGTGGATGATAGCCAACTGAACATGCGTATTACATCGGCACAGCTACAATCGTTTGGTGTGTCCTCTACATGCTGTGAAACCGCAACCCAAGCGTTAGATCTCGTTTCAGAGTCTGTCGAAAACGCTTCGCCTTATGACTTAGTGTTGATTGATAAAGTGATGCCTTCCATCGATGGGTTCCAGCTTGCAAGAAACCTGATCGAGCGGTTCGGCAAAGCTTGCCCTAAGCTTGTCATGATCTCTGCTGATCCACGTAAGCAAGACGAAATACATGCTAAGCAAGTGGGTTTTATTGCCTACATTGCTCGCCCATATCAAGATAACCAGCTTAAATGGACCATCAGTGAGGTATTAGCGAGATCGGCGGACACCTCGACTTTCACCTATCCAAACCGAGGTGAAGTCGCGTTTAAGGACAATGAGCCTGTACCAACCACTAAACCAGCGGTGGTGGCGAAAGAGAGCGTAAAGGCTGAAGAGTCTAAGCCTCAAACTGAAACCTCGTTATTTAGCGGTAAAGTACTGGTGGTTGAAGACTCTAGAGTCAACCAGCAGGTTGCCAAGATGATGCTTAAGAAGCTTGGCTTTGAGGTAGACATTGCCGATAACGGTAAAGTGGGAGTCGAAAAGTTTAAGCATAATGAGTATCAGATGATCTTTATGGATTGTCAGATGCCTGTGCTCGATGGCTTTGAAGCGACAAAACAGATTAGAGCACTCGAAGAAGGGACGTCGAAACATATTCCTATCGTGGCGCTGACAGCCAACGTAGTGCTGAAAGATAAGCACTTATGCTTTGATGTGGGTATGGACGAGTTTCTACCTAAACCTGTTAACCAAGGTACACTGAGAGAAGTCGTGGCGAGTTTTTTGTCTGGCAAGCGCGAACTGACAGGAGAAGGTGAGCAGAAGATTATTTAGTCGGTGCACCATTAAACCTCATCGTAAAAACCCAAAACTCCTACCTAATCCGCCGGAGTTTTTGTATAAGTGGGGTTACCTATCTTTATGGATGCGGCACTAGCCAATGCTATCAATGTGGATCACTACTGAGTCTGGTCGCCAGTATTCCAATTCGCAGTCCATTAGCTCGCCATCTTGCTTGTAGTTCACACGGCAGATCTTCAACACCGGTTGACCCTCAGTCAAATTTAGCGCCTTAGCGACATAGGCTGGGGCTGAAGTGGGAATAACATCAAAGCGCGAACGTTTGGTTTCATAGCCATACTTCTCTCTATAAATACCAGTCAGCGACATGGTGAGGTTTTCCGACAATATTTTTTCAAACAGGGGGGCTTTCAATACGTTTTCAACGAACAGCACCGCTCTGCCATCAATAAAGCGTAATCGCTCGATCACGTGTATTGGCGTTATCTGTTCTATTTCTAATGCTTTGGCGTAATCGCCTGCCGCCATCTCTGTGCGAGTGCTCAGTAGCCGTGTTTCTGCTATGCGGTCTTGTTCGCGAATCATTTGATGGAAGTGAGAACGAGACAGTGGGTTGTAGCGAATACGTTCGGGTGACACATACCATCCTCGGCGCTCCTCTCGGTATATCAGACCTTCAGTTTCTAACGACACCAATGCATCTTTGAGCGTGATTCTAGTGGTGGAAAACAGTTCGCTGAGCTCTCGTTCGGATGGCAGTTTTTGCCCCTCGGTGAATATACCTGATTGAAGTTGTTCTCTAATGCTCGCCTTAATTCTACCTAGCTGTGTCCCTGATTGCGCTGTTGCCAATATTCTCATTACTGATCTAGTCCATAAGTTCGTGTGCTCAATAAGGTAAACCATGCAGTTAACAGGAATATGACAGTAAACAAGGGCTTACTGTCATATGAGTGAAATATAACTGCCATGTAAATGCATCTGAACTGTCAAATAAGTTGCGCGAAAGCGTCACACTCTGGCGATAGCATACAAAACGAACTTACTGACCTAGTCCAGAGGGATAGAGACAATGAAAACTTTGCTTAGCCGTTCAACTGTATCGCCAGCCAAACTGAGAGGTTTACCTGCAAAACTGTTAGGCGCAACGCTCATAACGGCAACACTTTCAATGCCAGCGATGGCGAAGGATGCCGATCTTGAGTCACTGATTGAAGCTGCTCAAAAAGAGGGTGCGGTTTACAGTGTGGGCATGCCAGACAGTTGGGCAAACTGGAAAGGCACATGGGCTGATCTGAAAGCGAACTACGGTTTGAAGCATCAGGATACTGACATGAGCTCTGCACAAGAGATCTCGAAATTTGAAGCAGAGAAAAGAAACGCAACCGCAGATATCGGTGACGTTGGCTTCGCCTTTGCTCGTGTTGCGGTGAAGAAAGACGTGACTCAGCCATACAAGCCAAGTACTTGGAATGATATTCCGGACTGGGCGAAAGACAAAGATGGTCACTGGGCTCTGGCTTATACGGGCACTATCTCGTTTATCTCAAACAACAACCTTGTTAAAGACGCACCCAAATCTTGGAGTGACCTACTAGAAGGCGATTACAAAGTCACTGTTGGTGACGTAGGTGTCGCAGCACAAGCAAACAACGCGATTCTAGCTGCAGCATTTGCGAATGGCGGTGATGAGTCGAACCTAAAACCGGCGATTAAATTCTTTGGTGAGCTAGCGAAGCAAGGCCGTCTATCTTACACAGATCCAAGCATTGCGAACCTTGAAAAAGGTGAAGTGGAAGTCGCGATCATGTGGGATTTCAATGCACTGAACTACCGCGACAAGATTGATCGTGAGCGCTTCACTGTAAACATCCCACAAGATGGCTCAGTGATCTCTGGTTACACCACCATCATCAACAAATACGCGAAGAACCCGAATGCGGCGAAGCTGGCTCGTGAATACATCTTCAGTGACCAAGGCCAGATCAACCTAGCAGAAGGTTACGCGCGCCCAATCCGTAGCAACGTTACGCTTCCTCAATCAGTACAAGACAAGCTGATCTCGAACGAGCAATACAGCAACGTTCACCCAGTCACTGATTTCTCAGCATGGGAAAAATCAGCACGCCGACTGCCGCGTCAATGGCAAGAAAGTGTCTTGATTCATCAGCAGTAATCCATATTCAAAACAAGCAACAGAGAATAGACCATGAGCAATAAGGTTATCCTTGTTGTTCTAGATGGACTGAATTATCAGGTAGCCCGTGATTGCATGGGCTACCTGAACGGTCTTCTAGAACTGAGCGATATGCATGAAAAACAGGGCGATTTGCATAACAAGCAGGGCGACTCGCTAAACGTGAGCGCGCAAAAAAACAAGCTTCGCGCCACACTTTACGCAATGCAGTGTGAGTTGCCGTCCATGTCACGTCCACTGTATGAATGCATCTTTACCGGAGTTCGCCCCGTTGAGAGTGGTATCGTTAACAACCAAATCGTGCGTTTATCGAATCACGAATCGATTTTTAGCTTGGCCAAATCGCAGGGCAAAGTGACGGCTGCCGCGGCGTATCACTGGGTGAGTGAGCTGTATAATCGAGCGCCATTTGATGCGGTGCGTGACCGCTTTACCAACGACGAAACCATGAACATTCAACATGGCTGTTTCTATCATTGGGATCATTACCCAGATGAAGCCTTGTTCTTGGATGCTGAGCACTTGCGTGTCACTCATCAGCCGGATTTCTTACTGATTCACCCAATGAACATTGATGACATGGGACACAAGCATGGGTTGGATTCTCGCCAATACCGCAACAGTGCACGTGGCGCAGATATCTACCTGTCGAACTACCTTGAGAAATGGGTGGACGATGGTTATCAGGTGATCATCACCAGTGACCACGGCATGAATAATGACTTATCACACGGTGGCATTCTTCCTGAAGAACGTGAAGTTCCATTCTTTGTGATTGGCGATAAGTTCACACACCAAGCCTGTTCAGTTAAACAGACTGACATCTGCGGCAGCGTGTGTCAGCTACTCAACCTTGAACACGATAAATCTTACACTCAGGAATTGTTGGCCTTATGAGCAGTTCTGTAATCACGCAGAGCGATGGCTCTGTCCTTAAACCTAAAACCAAATCTTGGTTCAAACGCTTCAAGCCCGCTTTGTGGCTTGCGCCTCTCGCCCTGTTTTTCTATCTGTTCCAACTGGCTCCTATGGTTTGGGTGTTGATCAACAGCTTCTTCTACGACGATGAGCTTTCTTTAGAAAACTACTCTGAAGTCTTCGATTCAGCCTTCATGATGCAGGCCTTTGGCAACAGTTTATGGCTGTCGATTTGGTCGAGTATCTTTGGTTTGGCGATTGCGACTCTGCTCGTTTCTTCACTGCGCCGTGTCGACTCTAAAATCCGCGACGCAGTGATTGCTTTCACCAACATGAATAGCAATTTCTCTGGTGTGCCTCTGTCGTTCGCCTTCATCATCATATTAGGCACCAACGGAGCAATCACCTTATTGCTTAAGCAGTACGGATTGCTAGGGGACTTCGACTTGTACGGCAAGTGGGGTTTGCTAGCAATTTACATCTACTTCCAGATCCCATTGGCGGTGCTGTTGCTGTATCCAGGGTTTGATGCCCTTAGCGATGACTGGCAAGCCGCCTCAGCGCTGCTTGGTGCGAAAACCTGGCAATACTGGACCAAAGTTGCGCTTCCTGTGCTTTCCCCTGCTTTATTTGGCACCTTCATCATCTTGATTGCCAATGCGATTGGCGCCTATGCGAGCGTGTATGCGTTGACCTCGGGCAACTACAACGTGATTACGATTCGAATCGCGAGCTTGGTATCGGGCGACTTGTTCCTAGAGCCAAACCTAGCCGCTGCAATTTCCGTGATTCTGATGGCGATGCTGGCCTTTATCACTGTGATTAACCAATGGCTGATCAGCAAAAGCTACGCAGGGAAGAGAAAGTAATGAACACCGCAAATACTCACTTTCATAAAACCGTGGTCTATTCGATCGTTGGCATCATGATGATCCCGATCTTAGCGACCTTCATTTACTCGATCTCGTCGCGTTGGGGCGCCACGATCTTGCCTGATGGTTTTACTTTGGATTGGTACATCAATCTGCTGACGGATCCTCGCTTCTTACAAGCCTTTGGTCGTTCACTGTTTATTTGTGTGGCAGCATTGTCATTAAGTGTGGTGTTGATTCTGCCTGCGATTTTCGTGGTGTTTTACTATTTCCCGAAACTCGACAAGGTCATGAATATCCTGATCTTATTACCGTTCGCGGTGCCACCAGTGGTGTCTTCGGTAGGCTTGCTTCAGCTGTATGCCGATAGCGAAATCTCACTGATAGGCACGCCGTGGATTCTGATTGGTACTTACTTCACCATCGCGCTGCCATTCATGTATCGCGCGATTGCCAACAGCTTTGAAGCAATCAACTTGCACGACTTGATGGACGCGGCTCACCTGCTCGGTGCAAGCACCACTAAGGCGTTCTTGTTGATTATTTTGCCAAACCTTAAAAAAGGCTTAATGGCATCGCTGTTCTTATCGTTCTCGTTCCTACTAGGCGAGTTCGTGTTTGCCAACATCTTGGTTGGTACACGTTACGAGACACTGCAAATCTACCTATACAACATGCGTCAAACCAGCGGTCACTTCACGTCAGCCCTTGCGATGACGTACTTCCTGTTTATTTTCTTACTGACTTGGTTGGCAAGTCGTTTCAGCCAAGGAACCAAATAATGAGCTATGTAAATGCGAAAAACCTCACCAAGCGTTTTGGTGACAACACAGTTTTTGAAGACATTGAATTCTCTATCGAGAAGGGGGAATTCATCACGTTGCTTGGCCCAAGTGGCTGCGGTAAATCAACGCTGCTGCGTAGCTTAGCAGGTCTAAATCCGGTCGATGGTGGCGAGATTTGGGTGAATGGTGAAGCGATCACTCACCAAGTGCCGCAAGAGCGTGGCATCGGCATGGTGTTTCAATCTTATGCTTTGTTCCCGAACATGACGGTTGAGGGCAACATTGCGTTTGGCCTTAAAATGAAAAAGCTTGCTGCTGACGAGATAAAGCGCGAAGTCGCGAAAGTGATTGGGCTGGTGGACTTATCGGGCAAAGAGAAGTTCTACCCGCATCAATTATCAGGTGGTCAGCGTCAGCGTGTGGCTTTAGCCAGAGCTTTGGTGGTCAAGCCGCGTATTTTATTGCTTGATGAACCTCTTTCAGCGCTGGATGCGAAGATCCGTAAACATCTGCGCCAACAGATCCGAGACATCCAAAAAGAGATGAACCTGACCACGATCTTCGTGACTCACGATCAAGAAGAAGCGATGATCATGTCTGACCGTATCTTCCTGATGAATAAAGGCGAGATCGTCCAAGCCGGCACACCTGAAGAGATCTACACTCAACCAGCTAATGAGTTTGTGGCAGGGTTTATGGGACACTACAACTTGGTACAAGCGAACAAGGCTAAGCAGCTGTTTAATATTGAAACCGAGTGGAAGGTGGCGATTCGACCTGAATCTATCTACGTTAAAGAGCAAGGTCGACAATATGGCGAACATATCTCTGCGCCGAAAACCGGCACCATTCGTAACCATCAGCTGTTGGGCAACGTGATTCGCTACCAAGTGGATGTCGATGAGTGCGAGCTGACGGTCGACCTACTTAACCGTTCCTCTGAACGACTATTGGCAAACGGCAGCCAACTTGAACTCCTGTTTAACCTTAACGAAATTCAACCTGTGAGAGCCTAAGATGTTCAAACCTTTGTATGTATTTGATATGGATGAAACGCTGATCAATGCCGATGCAGCGATGCTATGGAATGAATTTTTGGTTGAAAAGGGCATTGCTACAGCGCCGAACTTTATTGAAGAAGACCAGCGCTTAATGGGCTTGTATTCGGAAGGTAAGCTTAACATGGAAGATTACCTTGCGTTTGCTATGGAGCCACTGGCTGACATGCCAACTGAGCAAGTCAGTGCTTTGGTTGAGGAGTGTGTTGAGCAGCATATTTTACCTAAGCAGTTCAAACAGTCGAAACCATTGATAGAGCAGCTAGAACGTGACGATATCGACATGTTGATCATCTCGGCGAGCGTCACTTTCTTAGTAGAAGCGGTCGGTCGCAAGATTGGTATTGAGAACGCACTCGGTATCGATTTAGTCGAAAACCAAGGTCGTTTCACATCTCAAATATCAGGTGTGCCAAGCTATCGAGAAGGTAAAGTGACGCGTTTGAAAGAGTGGTTAGACAATCAAGAAACCAACTATTCAGACATTCACTTTTATACGGATTCAATCAACGATTTACCTTTGTGTGAACACGCTGACTTCGCTTACTTGGTGAATCCATGCCCGCGTTTGAAAGCACTGGCCGATAAACCAAATTGGTCGATCCTTAACTGGGATTAAAGTGAATCTTTAAATGCGAATTATCTTCGTTTTAGAACTTATCAAGCCGCTGACTACAGCGGCTTTTTTGTTTGCCGGTGAATGAGTTTTTGCGGAATTCTCTAATCTGCACTTTCCATTGAAAATCTCAAACGTAACAACTTAATAACATCTATTGCTTGGTTGTAAATCAAACCACCGTCTTTCAATCCCTTGATAGTACTCACTTTCTTGTTGTTGTGATTTGTGTGTAACAAATATTTTACAAGTTGACGAGTTTTTAGCGTGATTGTTCATTTCTCTCCATCCATTCCAATCTGTCGGCTTGTAGGCCAAATTTAATTAAGGACAAAAAACACACAACCATTTCATAAAAAACGTAACACAAGACCGATAGGTACAAGGAGAAAGTTCATGGTGGAGTCATACAACCCGCTTGGTACGGATGGATTCGAGTTTGTTGAATACACAGCTGTCGACCACAAGGGAATAGAGCAACTTAAAGCGCTGTTTGTGTCACTTGGTTTTGCCGAGATTGCTAAGCACCGTTCAAAAGAGGCTTGGCTGTATCGACAAGGTGACATCAACTTTATTGTCAATGAACAACCACACAGCCAAGCTGAAGCGTTCGCTAAAGTTCACGGCCCATCTGTGTGTGGCATGGCGTTTCGTGTAAATGATGCAACTGCGGCAATGACGCAGGCGTTCAGCGGCGGTGGTGAAGAGTACAAAACAGAAATCGGGCCGATGGAGCTGAGCATTCCTGCCATTTATGGTATCGGTGAAAGCCTGCTCTATTTTGTGGATCGTTATGGCAAGCAGAGCATCTACGACGTCGACTTCCGATTCTATGACGATGCGGAACAGCGCATGGCCGAAGCCAATGTTGGTTTGTATGAAATTGACCACCTCACGCACAACGTTAAGCAAGGCAATATGGATGTGTGGTCCGGATTCTATGAACGTCTTGGTAACTTCCGTGAGATTCGCTACTTCGACATTGAAGGCAAGCTGACTGGTCTTGTGAGCCGCGCAATGACCTCCCCATGTGGCAAAATCCGCATCCCTATCAATGAGTCTTCAGATGACAAATCACAAATTGAAGAGTTCATCCGTGAATACAATGGTGAAGGCATTCAACATATCGCACTTGCTACAGATGATATCTACAAAACCGTGAAGACTCTGCGTGATCGCGGCATGGACTTTATGCCAACCCCAGATACCTATTATGAGAAAGTTGACGATCGTGTGAAAGGCCACGGTGAAGACACGAATCTGCTGCGCGAGCTGCGTGTTCTGATTGATGGCGCACCGACCAAAGACGGCATTTTGCTGCAAATTTTTACGCAGACCGTAATCGGGCCTGTGTTCTTTGAAATCATTCAGCGTAAAGGCAACGAAGGCTTTGGCGAAGGTAACTTCAAGGCGCTGTTTGAATCGATTGAAGAGGACCAGATTCGTCGAGGAGTGTTAGACGATGCATAAATGGATCTCGTTTCCTCATCGGGAGGGGCTGTGTTCTAAACAAGCGCACGCCGACTTCCCTGAAGAGGCAATCTATGAGCGAGAGGCGGGTCGAAGTGGATTCTTCGGCCCTGCTGCTCACTTTCATCACCAACACGCCCCAACAGGTTGGTCGGAGTGGGAGGGTGATTTACGTCCTCGCGCTTTTGATTTTACGCTGGTGGAGAAAGCCAGTCAGATAACCCCTTGGGCGGTGCCTCATCTTTTGCACAATGCGGACTGCAAAATTCGTGTGTGGCGAATGGATGAGAAGATGGATTTCTTAGTGCGTAATTCCGACGGTGATGAGCTGCTGTTCATTCACCAAGGCAGCGCTGATCTTTATTGTGACTATGGTCATCTAGCCGTGAGTGAAGGGGATTACGTGATGATCCCGCGCTCGACCAACTGGCGTTTAGAGCCAAGCGAGCCGATGTTTATCTTGATGATTGAGAACACAGACGCGGCTTACTCCTTGCCAGAGAAAGGTATGGTCGGCAATCACGCGGTGTTTGATCCGGCGGTTCTTGAAATTCCATCGATCAACGATCAATTCCGCGCTCAGTATTCAGAAGATCAAACTCAAGTTCAGGTGAAACGCCACGACAAAGTCAGTGTGATCACTTATCCGTTCAATCCTTTAGACGCGATTGGCTGGCATGGTGATTTGGCTGTGGTGAAAGTGAATTGGCGCGATATCAGACCGCTGATGTCACATCGCTACCACTTGCCACCGTCTGCACACACGATCTTTGTTGGCGCTGGCTTTGTGGTGTGTACCTTTGTGCCGCGCCCGATTGAGAGCGACCCCGGTGCGCTGAAAGTGCCGTTTTACCACAACAATGATGATTACGATGAAGTGCTGTTCTATCACGCAGGGGACTTCTTCAGTCGCGACAATATTGAAGCGGGCATGGTGACTTTCCACCCTGCGGGTTTCACTCATGGACCTCACCCTAAAGCCTTTAAGGCTGGGCAAGCGTATAAGAAAAAGTTTACCGACGAAGTGGCTGTGATGATTGATACCCGCCATGCACTGCAGTTCTCTGACGCACTTGATAGCGTTGAGAACAAAGAATATGTCTACAGTTGGCAAGAGAAGTAAGGGGCAACAAGGATGAAATTAGCAACCAAGAAAAATGGTACTCGCGATGGTCTGTTGATGGTCGTGAGTCGAGATCTCAAACAGTGTGTGCCAGCGACGGATATTTTCCACGCGATGCACCTGGCGCCAACCATGCAGGTAGCCTTGGATAACTGGGATAGTGTTGCACCTCAGTTAGAAGAGCTATACACCTCGCTCAACACTGGCCATGTGACGGGCAGTGAAGTGTTTGCGCCTCAATATTGTGAATCGCCTCTGCCACGCGCTTATCAATGGGCAGATGGTAGCGCGTATGTAAACCACGTTGAACTGGTGCGCAAGGCTCGTGGTGCTGAAATGCCAGAAAGCTTCTGGGTTGACCCGCTCATGTATCAAGGTGGCTCAGATGCCTTTATTGGCCCACGTGACAATATTGAATTTGCCAGTGACGAATGGGGGATCGATTTCGAGGGAGAAGTTGCGGTTATCACCGGAGATGTGCCAATGGGAGCCAGTGCCAAGCAAGCGCATGATTCGATACGTCTGCTAATTTTGGTGAATGATGTGTCGCTGCGTGGTTTGATTCCGGCTGAGCTTGCCAAGGGCTTTGGTTTCTTCCAGTCTAAACCTTCTTCAGCGTTTTCTCCGGTTGCCGTTACGCCCGATGAGCTGGGTGAACAATGGAAAGGGAGCAAGGTGCATCTGCCACTGACTTCAACCTACAACGACACGCCTTTTGGTTGTCCAAATGCAGGTGTGGACATGACCTTCAATTTCGCTGAGCTGATTGTTCATGCTGCGAAGACTCGTCCGTTGTCGGCTGGTGCGATTATCGGTTCTGGCACAGTATCGAATAAGCAAGGCACTGACCACGGCACCTCGATTGCGGAAGGCGGTGTGGGCTATTCATGTATTGCTGAAGTACGCATGATAGAGACGATTCGTGATGGCAAACCGTCGACTCAATTCATGTCGTTTGGTGATTCGATTCGCCTAGAGATGTTCGATGCTGATGGAGACTCGATCTTTGGCGCGATTGACCAAAAAGTCAGTCAATATCGACCACGCTAGTGATAGCGACAAGAGTAAAGCAACAGAGAGAAATAGTATGGACAAGGGCTCTTTATGAACAAGAAGATCACACTCTATGGGTATTGGCGCTCTTCCGCAGCCTATAGAGTGCGTATTGGGTTGAACCTAAAGCAACTTAGCTATGAGTCGAAATCAGTGCATTTGGTGCGTAATGGCGGCGAGCAGCATGATCCACAATATCGCGAGCTCAATGCCAGTGAATTAGTGCCTGTGCTGGTGGATGGTGAAGTTCAACTCAATCAGTCGCTGACGATTTTACAATACTTGGACGAAAGCTATTTGTGTGAGAGCAGCCCAGACACCTTGTTGATCCCTGAGCAATCACCACTGCGCTATCAAGCGTTGGCAATGGCTCAGGATATTGCGATGGAAATTCACCCTCTGAATAATCTGCGTGTGTTGCAGTATTTGGAGCGAGAATTGTTGTGCGAACAAGAGGCGAAAAGGGATTGGCTTCATCATTGGATGAGCCAGGGTTTCCATGCTTTAGAAGAGAAGCTGGCGAAGCACAGAAAAGCGCACGGCGACTCGGTGTATAGCCTTACGGATTCGCCTTGTATCGTCGATATTTGCTTAGTGCCGCAAGTGTATAATGCGCTGCGCTTTGGCGTTGATATGTCGCCTTATCCGTTGATTAATTCGATTGTCGAAGCGTGTAATCAGTTGCCCGCTTTTATTGATGCGATGCCGGATAGCCAACAGGACGCGATTTCATGATGTAAATATAAAGAAACAAATTTTAGCTGAATTATTTTAGATAATTTAGCACTCCCTATGTTGCGGAGATACTGTAAACATCAGGGTGCCAGATTTACACGCTTGGTCGCTGTTATTTTTACCATTTCAGTGTCGCTGTTCAGTGGTGTGCAAATCTTCCCAGGGTTTATTTTATTGTCGGGGTCAAAACGCCGCTTTCTTACGCATACCATTAATGGCCTGGATGTCTTGGGGTTCACGACAGACTTGATAACCTATTATATCACTGCGTCGGTGATCCATTTCTTTATCGATAATTGAAAGTAAGCGTTCAACTTGATCCTTAATATCATCACTCTGCCTGCTTGCGAACTCGACAAATTTCCTCCGTAATTTTTAACGCTCGCGATCCTATATCACTGTTTAACCATTTGTTTTGTTGAACAGCTCGGTATCGAGCGCCGAACCATCCGTCAATGCGGCTTTGAGTCCGAACACATGATCCTAGGTTTTGCTATATTGCTAAGAGCCTTGGCTTGATGCATCGGTATTAATCATCTCAACTAGTGTTGCGCGGTTGCTGGTCGATAGATCTGGCGAGAAGAAATAACCAAAAGGGCAAATGATGTCGTAGAGTTTGTCTTTGACTGTTCCTGTTTCCACTCTCACCCAGCCCTCCTGCTCGTTAATTTCTAACACTCGTTTCATGTAGCGAGCACCAGTATCAGCCTTGAAACCAAGCTGTTTAAGGGTGAAAAACCTGGATAACCACAGAGTCAGAGGAAGCCTTTAGCGGAAGTGCAGGAAGCATAATTTAGATCAGTGCCTGACGTTTGTCTTTTTGGGTTCGTAACCTGAATGCGGAGTTAAAAGCGGTATAGGCACTTCGGGTTATCGACCAGAATCTTGCGAAACCGTGTCGTATCTTGCGTCCAGTGCCACAAAGTATCCATCAGCTGGCCATCGTTCGGCATCTCAGCATCAAAACATGGGTGAGGCCAATCCGAACCCCAGACACATTGCTCTTCATTTGCTTTTAGCAAAGCTTGAGCAAACGGAGAAACGTCATTACAAGGCGGCGATTGAGGAGATAAACGATACGGTGCCGACAATTTTGTCCACACTTTCCCTTCGGCCTTAAGCTTCAATAAGGTTTGAAAACCAGGATGAGAAATAAGCTTGTTTGTTGGCATATGTCCAAGATGATCAATCACTACGGGCACGGGTAAAGCCCTTAATCGCTGATATAAGTCATCAAACTGCGAAACATCAATTAAGCATTGAAGGTGCCAGTGTCGCTCTGCAAGGCGAGCCGCTAAACGTTCAATATCACGCCACTCAATACCACCTTTAAACAGTAAATTCATCCGCACCCCACAAAATCCGGCTTCTTGTAGCTCATCCAGCGTTTGCTCGGAAACGTCCGCATCCACGACCGCGATGCCTTTGTAGTCGTAACCTTGCTGGCGTAAATATCGCAATGTATCAAGATGCAACTGGTTGTCATTGCCATACACACTCGGCTGAACCAGCACGCCATGACGGATGTTTAATTGCTGGTGCAAATGCAGGTACGCGCCGACGCTGGCATCAGGTGGCGTGTAGGTTCGCGTTTCACAGTACGGATAACGTGAAGAAAAAACGTGGGCGTGGCAATCAACCGCGCCTTCAGGAATCGCGATTGTTGGTTTATTTACAAATGGGTCAGACGCTTCACAAAATGGAATTATGCTCATCGAAAATCATCCTGTCAGAAAGGTAGAGGTGCCATCAACGAAAGCACCTCTTGAAGATTTAACTGAAGTGCTCACTCAGCCAGTTCGCGATCACGGCAGAGAACTGAATAAACTTAGGATCATCGTCCAACATCCACTCGGTGTGACCACCTTCAGGCAGTAAGAATATAGATTTCGGCCCAGGGTATTTCGCGTACAGCGACTTTGCTTCGGTCACTGGGTGAAGATCGTTTTCTGCACCGTGAGCAATTAAGATTGGCGCGTCTGCAAATCGCTCGTCCAGTAGAGCTTCCGGTTTGAAATTGATGAGAGAATCCGCAAAATCCAGATCAGATGTCACGCCGTAGCCTGGTGCTTTGACCAGTTCAGTGAATACATATTCTCGGCTGACTGGATCAAGCGGGTAGATTTCAAACGGATCAATCCCCTGCTTTTCTCCACCAAGAGCAAGACGTGTACGCTCTTTTAACATAAACTGACGAAACGCTTTCCAACCGTGCTCGCCACGTTGAGCAACCTGAACACGCACCGCATCATAAAAGCCGTTCATGGAGATAAGGCCATCAATCGCATCTTGGCAAACTCGGTAAGCATCAAGAATTAATCCACCCGCCATGCCCCAGCCAGCCAGTACGACTTTGCGCCCTTCCTCGTTAGCTCGCTGCTTCACAACCGCAACTGCATTGGCGATGTCACGTACTTGTTCATCCAGGATAACTCGCTCACGAATACCCTCAGATTCACCAAAGCCGCGGTAGTCAAATCCGAATACTGTAAAGCCCTTCACAGTTAAGGCTCTCGCGTAACGCTCTGGGTGAATATTTTTTTGCCCAGTAAAGCCTGAGCAGACAATAACGATCGGTAAGTCTGGGTTGTTAACGTTCTCGTCAGTAAAGAAAGCGCCATCAAGGCGTAGACCATCACTAATTACTGGGGCTTTTTGTTCAATCATAATTATCTCGTCCAAATGAATGTGTATGCTCGACAATGAACTCCTTGTCTTAAGTCACATCATGTTCGAATTTTGATAGCAATAATTTAATAATTGCGACATTCTTATAAAGAAATACGACATAGACGAACTACCTACTAGGTGACCACAGAGAATGAAAACGACAAACACGTATCGCATTGGTTTTTACCTTATTCCTGATTTCTCGATGCTCTCTTTTTCGGCGGTTATTGAGCCTCTTCGAATGGCTAATCGCCTCGCTGGTTGCGATTTGTATCAGTGGGACATTTATGGATTCGAAGATAAAGAAGTATCGGCCAGTAATGGCGTTTCATTCTCGCCAACACAGTCAATCAACAACATTGCCCATTTAGACTTGCTGCTAGTTGTAGCAGGTATTGGCGCCCACGTTGCTGCTGCGAGTGGCTCGGTGAATCAGTGGTTAAAACAGGCGCTTCGTCAAGGCATCGCCGTGGGCTCAACTTCAACAGGCAGCGTGTTGTTAGCAAAAGCTGGCCTGTTAAAAAACAAAACGTGTACCGTGCATTGGGAGTCCGCCAACAGCCTGGCAGAGGAGTTCCCAGACATTAACGTGACCAGTGAGTTGTACGAATTCGACCCACGCACACCAACTTGTTCGGGCGGCTTAGCTGGTTTGGATATGATGCTTCATTTAATTACAAACCAACATGGGAGCGACTTGGCGAATCAAGTGGCAGAGCAATGCATTCACCCTGCGATTCGACCAGCGCATGATAAACAGCGGATGTCGTTAATCCGTAAACACAACATCCGCCACCCGCGCCTGCTCGACGCTGTAGAGATCATGGAGGCCAACATGGAAGAGCCGCTAAAATGCTATGAAATTGGCGAACAAGTAGGATTATCGGTCAGGCAGATGGAAAGGTTATTTTTACAATACTTGCAAGACAAACCAGGCAATTACTACCTCCAATTGCGCTTAGAACGCGCTCAACATTTGTTGTTGCAAACCATGCTGTCCATCACCCAAATCAGCACCGCTTGTGGGTTCAGTTCTACATCGTATTTTGCGCGCTGCTACAAAAAACGCTATGAAAAAACGCCGCGTGAAGAGCGACGTTTAGCTTAAGATTGAGTAAGAGAAAAGAAGTTCGATCTCTTCGATCTCATAGTGACGTGCCAGGCGATTTGTCAGACAAAGTACCTTGGTAAAGCAATGATAGCCATGCAAGTACCTGCTCTTTACTGGCTTTATCAAGTTGCAAACACCCTTCTTCTATTGCTGACACGCGTGAAGCGAACAGTTCTTTCTCTGCCAAAGTGCGAAACTTACCTCGCATCTCGTCTCGACTGAGAGGATTTTCAGGATTACCTCGCGCAATACAGGGAGGCGAAGTCAGTTTGTCGCCATTTTTCAACGTCACCACGACATGCGCCCAGCGTTCGGCTGGAAACTTATCATTGTAAGCGGGCTCTTCAATTAACTTTATCCGCTCCTTAAGTGCCAAGCGAGCAGGATCTTTCAGTCCTTTGGTAACTGCGCCTACCGTGACCGTATTATCCATGACCGCACTAGCGACTGAAAATGGCAAACTGTACTGAGCCTGCTCGGTTGTCTCTGGGCGCTTGGTATGCAGGCACACCGCCTGATGAAAGCTATGAACTTCGATAAGTTCAATCTCATCAGGTTCTAGTTTATTTTCTTGTTGCAGCGTTCTCACTGCTTCAACCCTGGGGTTGAGCCCAACGACAAACCGGATACGGTTTAAAGTATTGCTCCAGAATATACCAGCGCTGCCCTAAATCTGCCCACAAAGCGTGAGTTTGCTGGCCCTGCAGAGTCACGGATCCAACCAGAGCCGTCTTTGAGCATGGTTGGATGTTCAATACAACGCATCATTTGACTGCGCGGACCATAAAACTCGGCAATGCCGAGCGCGTGCTCTGTTTATACCTCCGTTAAGCCTTTTCTTCTTGCAGACACCGCAGCGACGCCAACATGGCCTTTCGTCAGGACTTGGCCGTCGTGCGTGTCCATACTATCAATCAACATGCCGCCATATAGAGTCGCCCCACAACCACTGGCCGTGTGATCAGAAAACAGCATCGGCGTATCACCGGCAAACTGTTTCTGCGCGAGTTTGGCTACCATGTTTTGCAGCTGCGTCGCTTTACCAGCTGCGGCGACATCTAACAGATCCAAGACGCAATATTTCGCTTGTTCAATAACGTAAGTTGGAAGGTATTCAAAGGTTAATTCGTGAATAAATCGATGAATAGATTGCATCGTCTACTGTTCCAGTTTTAGCGTTTTGCCTTCGACAATAGCCTTGTGATCAATGGTGTATTACTGTCTCGCATGGTAGGCAGCTCGAATCTGGCTTTATCAATATCGCCCAATAACAAGGTTGCAGTTATCAAGGTTTCACCGCCTTCTGTCTGCGCCAATAGCTCGCCCGTTGGAGACAAAATACAGCTTCCCCCAAAAACCACGCTTTGCCCTCTGGCCCGTAACGATTGGCCATCAAAACTGGGGTTCTGTAGAGTACCGTATAAAACTTAACGTTAACCAGCCAATTGTCTTCATTAGAAAAGTCTTTACTGACAATACTGCTGGCCGAGTTAATCGGCGCGAGCAAAATTTCAGGCTTATCGAGTAGCGCGCAATGAAACAAAGGTGGATTCCACAAATCAGCGCAAGTTAAAACCAAACCATCGTGTTTCAGTGCTCTTCCGAGGTGACCTGTTCAATAAAGCCGACAACCACGGACATCTTCAGCGCAAGTTGTGCAAGCTCTTTAAGCCACGTATCACCATCACGCTTCATGGTGCCTTCACGCACAGAGGATTTGAGCTGGTATCCGGTCAAGGATAGCTCAGGAAACAGCAATAGCTGTGATCCCTAAGGCCACAGCTTGCTTTATTCTGTGGATACAGAAAACTACGGGTTTACCCGTGGATGAATGGCAGTACCCCGGGCATGCCCGGGGGGATCTTCGTAATCCTGGTGAGTATTCAGACTGGCATTCACATCGCCTAACTGGGCGTTGATTTAGACCACACTGACTTTTAGGGGAGTCATGGTATTACCCCAAGTTATGCTCAGATAGGAACTGGCTAGCGACTTCTGAAATCGAACGTCGCTCCACATCAACTTGTTGATTCAACATCGACATCGTATCGCCATCGATCGCCGCAGAAAGCGCGTTCATTTGCTCGGCAAGCTCAGGGTTCGCATCTAACGTTTCTTGGCGAACCACAGGTGTGATCGCGTAATCAGGGAAGAATTGTTTGTCATCCTTTAAAACGGTAAAATCGAATGCTTTGATACGACCATCTGTTGCAAATACTAGCGCAGCATCGACTTCTTTACCTTTCAGCGCATCATAAGTTAACCCCGTATCCATACGTTTCACTTGTTCTCGTGAAGCTTTAAATTTGTAGGCTTTCTGTAAAGGTCGGAAGCCATCTTTTCGTGCATAAAACTCCGCATTCAAAGCAATGGCCATTGGCGGCTCTGACTCTTGGCGCATTTGCTCGGCAAAGTCAGATAGGGTTGAGATGCCACGTTGTTTCGCATCGTCACTGCGCATAGCGAGCGCGTAGGTATTGTTCGCTTTTGAAGGGTTAAGCCAAACTAGGCCTTTCTTTGCATCCAGTTCCTTAACGCGTTGATACACTTGCTCTGCTGGGAGCTTGTCTTTGACTTTATTGTAAATGATTAGTGATGTGCCCGTGTATTCCCAATAAAGATCGATCTGGCCGTTTTCTTGCGCTTTACGCAAAACCGCACTGCCCATTCCCGAACGCTTATCAACGTCGTAGCCTTTTTGGGTTAAATATTGAGACGTAATCTCCGTTAAAAGTTGTTGTTCTGTAAAGTTCTTACCACCTACGACGATTTCCGCAGATGCGTGAAAACTTGAAAGCAGTACACCAACGGCCAGCAAGCGGCGAGTAATTTGCTTCAACATGTTTGACTCCTGTCTGTGTTCAATTTTTGGATTGTTATTGTCTAGCTCTAATAGGGTTACAGCCTTTAGGTACAGTGACATAGGAAACGGCTCCTACCACACTGTCGATAGCGATAGCCAACATCGCTGTAGGAATAGCGCCTGCTAGCATCATGATGGGTTCATCCAGATCAATACCGGTAAAAATGAGCTCCCCTAACCCACCGCCACCAATTAAGAAGGCCAGTGGCACGGTTCCCACGTTGACAGCTAAAGCCGTGCGGATACCGGCAAAAATGACGAACAGCGCATTAGGAATTTCAACCTGAAACAACATTTGTAACTCGGTCATACCAATGCCTGATGCCGCTTCTTTTAAATGAGCGGGCACTTCTTTCAGTCCAATGTAGGTGTTTCTGACAATCGGCAATAACGAGGCAATCGTCAGCCCAAATACCGCTGGCACGGTGCCAATGCCAAGAAAGCTCATTGCCAGCGCGAGAATGGCTAAAGTAGGAATCGTGGTCCCCACATTCAAAACCTGCATCGCCGATTCTGCGACTTTCTGAAAACGAGGACGGCTAAGCAATACGCCGACGGGAATCGCGATTAGGATCGCCAATCCACCAGACAGCAGCACCAGTTCAATGTGCTGAACCGTCAAATAAACAATGTCTTCTTGGTAGTAAAGAAAATCATCGATCGTACCCACGCCTTGTAAATAAATACCCAACGCAAAGACACACGCCAATAAAACGAAATAGTAGGTTTGTTTTAACTGATTGGTCACGATGCCTCCTTAGCCTGATGCAATGACTGCAGCTGACTAGGAGAGGTATCGCGCTGATAAGTTGCGCCTAGATAATGGGTAATGCCGCGCTGTGTGACTTCACCCACTAAGCGGCCATTCTCGTCAACACACGGCATCCAAACAATGTCGTGCGTGAACATCTTCGACGCCACTTTACGCAGATCATCCGTGGTTCGGGCGATTGTTTTCAGACCGACATAATGTTCGCCGCAGTACCCCTTCGTATTGATTGTGGTAGCTTTGGGCACATAACCGATAGGTTGGTGTTTGTCATTCACTAATATCACGGCATCGCGATATCCATACGCGTCAATTTTGGTTAGAGCGTCGGCAAGCGTATCGTTAGGTTTAACGTACGCAAAGGTGGTCTGCATGACGGACTCAGCTGTAACTAAACGAAGACGTTTAAGCGCGCGATCATCTCCGACAAAGTTTTTCACAAAATCATCTTTCGGGTGCGCAAGCAAATCGTCAGGCGTATCGTACTGAACTAGGTGACCATCACGGAAAATCGCTATTCTATCGGCCATTTTGACCGCTTCATCAATGTCATGACTGACAAACATGATGGTCTTGTTGAGCTCTTGCTGCATTTTAAGGAACTCATCCTGGATTACTTCACGGTTGATCGGGTCAATCGCACCAAAAGGTTCATCCATCAGCATGACGGGAGGATCCGCCGCTAGCGCTCGGGCAACACCAATTCGTTGCTGCTGTCCGCCAGACAACTCATTTGGATAACGATTAAGGAAGACACTGGGATCAAGAGCCACCATCTCCAATAGCTCTTTTGCACGCGTCATGTACCTTGCCTTATCCCATCCTAATAACTTGGGAACCACCGCGATGTTTTCGCCGATCGTCATGTTGGGAAATAAACCAATTTGCTGAATAACATAACCGATGTTACGGCGCAGAGTAACCGTATCCATCCCGGAGGTATCTTCACCACCAAGATAGATCTTGCCCGATGTCGCGGGAATAATTCGGTTGACCATTTTCAGCGTGGTGGTTTTGCCACAACCGGATGGGCCAAGTAACACACAAATTTCACCACTGGGAACTTTCATCTCAATGTGATCTGCCGCAGTCACCGGGCCATTAGGCGTTTCAAAAATTTTGGTTAGCTTGTCAATTTTGATCATTTGAATGTCCCTATAATTTATCCTTTATCGAGCTGCGGTCAGGCCCGGTGGCGTTAATCTTTTTTGTAGTCGAATCAATCCGTAATCCGCGATAATAGCCAGAAGGCTGACGGCGATGGCACCCACGATCAGTTGTCGAGGATCACTTTGCGAGATGCCACGGCTGATAAACACGCCTAGCCCTCCCGCTCCGATATATACGGCGATCGCCATAACGCCAATATTCATTACTACGGCCGTTCTCACCCCCGCCATAATCACCGGAATCGCCAATGGAATTTCCACCATTTTCAAACGCTGAAAAGGCGTCATCCCGATGCCGCGAGCAGCCTCTCTGAGTGACGGTTCTACGTTATGAATGGCGGTATAAGTGTTGCGAATAATAGGCAGCTGAGAATAAAGCAGCACGGTAATTACGGCGGGCACGTAACCAATCCCATGACCAATGGTCGATAAGAGAGGAATCATCAAACCAAACAGTGCGATTGAAGGAATGGTGATAATGATGGACGCTACGTAAAGCACCCCTTTCGCAACACGCTCATTTTGTGTGATAAGAATGCCGATAGGTACGCCAGTTAAGATGGCAAGCCCAACAGCGAGAGCGACCAAAGAGATGTGTTCCATTGTAAGCGTACCTAGTAGCGCTAAGTTATCTATGGTGAAATTTAGTAAGTCCAAGTAGGTCTCCCCCAGCGGTGATTCTCAACCAAGCAACAATTGGTTAAATTACATCACAATTTATTAACATAGTTGTAAAATGCCGACACCTTAAGATAGAAATACGAAATATTAATAATTAAACTTGGCTTTGTTTATCAAATCAGTGTCAAGTGGAATGAGCTCAATGCCCGTTCAACTTGAAAATTTAGGTTTCGGTAGTTGAAAATTATCCGTAATTCGAGATACCAGCGAGCCTAATGCAACTTTCGGATCTGATGACCTTTTGAGCTGACTTTTGTAGCACTTTGTGGAAAATTTATACAAGGCATAGGCTTTGATGTATAGCTAGCCAATATGAAAAGCCTATCACGCAGTAGAAATGAACCAAAAGCGAGTTAGGCGGTGAACCCTTGCAAGGTGGACAATAAAAACGCCTCATGGTATTTGAGCATTAAACTGAAACGACACGCTTTATCTCGTCCAAAATCTTGGCGTTAGCAATCGCCCCGAGGTTTTCTACATCCTTGCCATTTACTACCTGTTTCACAGCCAGCTCCACCAGTTTGCCAGAGCGTGTTTTTGGTACCTCACTGATAGTAAAAATTTGGCTCGGCACATGCCTTGGTGAACAAGATGACTTGAGCTTGCTTTTGATGGCAGTCAATAGCGTTTCATCTAGATCCACACCTTGTTGTAACTGAATAAACAGCCATATCTGCTCATTACGATCGATGTCTTTACCGACTGCGATGGAATCGATGATGCCCTCTATGGTGTTCACTTGCTGGTAGATCTCTGCAGTACCAATTCGCACGCCACCGGGGTTAAGTGTGGTGTCGCCTCGACCGTAGAACAGATAGCCACCATGTACGCTCTGGGCGATTTCGTCACCGTGATGCCATACATTATCGAACCTGTCCCAATAGGTGTTGTGGTAGCGCTCTCCGCTGTCATTCCAGAAGCCAACAGGGAAGTTGGGGAGGGAATTTGCACACACCAGTTCGCCACGTTCGTGATTTACCTTATGACCCGACGAATTGAACACCTTGATGTCGACTCCGAGCCCTGCCTGTTGGCACTCACCTCGATAAACAGGTGAGATAGGGTTACCCAATACAAAGCAGCCACAAATATCCGTACCGCCAGAAATGGACGCTAAATGCAGGTCTTGCTTGATGTGTTTGTAGACATAATCGAACTGCTCTGGGTAGAGCACTGAACCCGTCGAGCACAGTGTTCTTAATTGAGGCAGAGAGTGGCTGTCGATCGGTGAGAGTTCGGCTTTCTCAATCGCTTCTAGGTACTTGGCTGAGGTACCAAACAGCGACACATTCGCGCGCTGTGCCAAGTCCCAGAGTACATTGGGTTGTGGGTAAACTGGGCTACCATCAAAGATAACCAAACAAGCACCGCTCGCGAGCGCAGAGACGTGCCAGTTCCACATCATCCAACCACAAGTGGTGTAGTAGAACACGCGATCTCTTGGTTTAATATCGCAATGAAGTTGATGCTCTTTTAGGTGGTTGATGGTGGTGCCGCCAACAGAATGTACAATACACTTTGGCTTTCCGGTGGTACCGGAGGAATAGAGCACGAACAACGGTTTATTGAAGCCGACACGAGTAAATCGAAGAGGTTTTGGCTGATAGTGATGAATGATGCTGTGCCAGCTTTGCAGTGACAGGTCATGCTCGAAATCATTCTTTTTTAAATAGCCGATCTGACACACCTGTTTTAGCTCACCGAGATGCTCAATGATGGCGCTGTTCTTGTCCGCCATATCGAATGTTTTACCATTGAAGGTGTAACCATCGCAGGTGAACAGCACCTTAGGTTTCACTTGGCCAAATCGCTCAATCACACTCTCGACGCCAAAGTCAGGCGAGGTTGATGTCCAAATCGCCCCCAAGCTGGTGGTTGCCAACATCGCGACCACGGTTTGCGGCAGATAAGGGGTATAAGCGGCGACTACATCGCCTTGTTTTACGCCATAATTTACGAGCCATTGTTGAACGTTAGAGACTTCTTCACACAGGGTTTTCCATGTATAACTCTGCTGCTCGCCACGCTCATTCTCAAACCAAATCGCAAGCTCATCAGACATGGTGTGCGCCAAACGCAGCAAGCTCTCGGCGTAGTTTACTTGCGCATTCGGAAACCACACCGCATCACGATTCGATTTAGGCTGCTGCCAGCGGCTCTCACCTTGAGCTCTAATGCTCTCTCTTTGTGCGTTATCAATACCACCTTGCGAGCCAACCATGCCACAAAACTGCCACACGTTTTGCCAAAACGACTCCGGCTGATCCACAGACCATTGATGGAGTTCGGCATAGCTTTGTATGCCCGTATCTCGGTTTAGTCCAGACAGATTAAGGTTGTCGATAAATTGGGATAAGTTGGTATCAGCGATACGTTGCTCGCTAGGCTGCCAAACTGACTTATTGCTTTCGTGCATTCCTTTACCTTTAACAAAAAGTTAACTTTTTCAGTCTGGTATTTAAGATTTACAAAGTCAAAAGATCAGCAAAATAAGGGGCTACCGGAATTGTGTAAATAAAATGTTACACAGTCGCCTATTTCGAAACATCGTGCAAATTGGCGGATATAAGGAGTGGAGATAGGCTTAAAGTGAGACATTCAAAAGGAGGTGTGTAATGACTCAATATCATTCTAAGCCCGTGAGCCAAGAGGGATGGGTTGAGTGGAGCCTCGAAGAAGACGCCATTTGGCACGACTTAGTGAAAAGGCAACTGGACGTCATTAATGACCGCGCATGTGATGCCTATTTGCACGGTTTGACCCTGCTGGATCTACCATTAGACAGAGTCCCCCAGCTTCCAGAGATAAATAAAGTGCTAATGGAAACAACAGGTTGGCAAGTTCAACCCGTGCCTGCATTGATAGACTTCGATCGTTTTTTTGATCTGCTTGCGAATAAGAAGTTTCCCGTCGCGACGTTTCTGAGAACGCGATACGAGTTTGATTACCTACAAGAACCAGACTTTTTCCATGAGATTTTTGGCCACTGTGCCATGCTCACTAATCCCGATTTTGCTGCGTTCACTGAGCATTATGGAAAACTGGGCCAAGCGGCTACCTCTAAGCAGCGAGGTTATCTTGCCCGTTTGTATTGGTTTACGGTTGAGTTCGGATTAGTAAAAGAGGGCGATAGATTGAAAATCTACGGCGGCGGCATTCTCTCTTCTCCAGCAGAAACCAATTATGCGCTGGAAGGGGATTTGGCTGTTCGTGAGCGTTTTGATTTACAAACGGTGCTAAGAACGCCTTACCGCATCGACATCATGCAACCGAAATATTATGTGATTAATGATTTGGCTGAACTGTTTCAAATTAGCCAAGAAAGCCTGTTACAGCAAGCTGATCTCGCGATTGAGGCGGGGTTACTACCACCACTTTTTGAACCCAAGGAACCGACACATGTTGAATGAACTAAAATGCGAAGCCTGCAGTATCGATGCGATTGCCCTGACTAAAGATGAACAACAGTCTCTTTTGTTGGAGTTGTCTGATTGGCAAATCATCGAAAGAGACGGCATCCCTCAGCTTGAAAAGGTATACAAGTTTAAGAACTACAAGCAAGCATGGGCATTCAGCAATAAGGTGTCAGAGTTGGCAGAAGAAGAGTTCCATCACCCTTCTATCTTATTGGAGTGGGGCAAAGTCACCGTCACTTGGTGGAGTCACTCAATCAAAGGCCTACACAAAAATGACTTCATCTGCGCCTCACGCTGTGATGTATTCGCGGTGAGTGAATAGCATTGTAATTTGATTAACTGATTCGGTTCGTGTTGCGAGCCGAATCATTGATTCTCTCGTTGTAAAAGGGCTAACTTCTCTTAACCCAACTTGACCTGCACCAGTACTTGCTTGGTTTCTTGTCTCATAAATCCTTTCTGCTACTCATAGTATTGGTTTTATGAGGCTGCTCTATGATATATTTCTCGGCCAAGTGTATTACAGACGAAGGCGACTAATGTCTATCAACCTTTCACTCCTTCCACCCAGCGAGAAAAACAAAATCGAACTGGATAAGCAGGCATCGTTTCTAGTATGGAAATTGAAGCAGGCTAAATGTGGCCCAGAAGCCATTGTTGAAGAAGCAATGAAGCTCGGTGACCCAGTTGAAAAGGCGTGGTTTGAACAGTCTGTAGAAAAATACAAACGAGTAATGGGCGTCGCATAACCGCAGACAAACCTTGCTCAGCAAAGCTGTAGAATTGAAATGACACAGTAATTTGCTAGAATTTGCCCCGTTAATTGAATCAGAGAGAAGATCCCGATGGGAAGAAGTTTTGAAGTGCGCAAAGCCTCAATGGCTAAAACTGCTGGCGCAAAAATTAAAGTTTATTCCAAATACGGTAAAGAAATTTACATGTGTGCGAAGAATGGTGGTTCAGATCCAGACATGAACCTGTCGCTTAAGCACCTTATTGCTAAAGCGAAGAAAGACCAAGTTCCTGCACACGTTATCGACAAAGCGATTGACAAAGCAAACGGCGGCGGTGGTGAAGACTACGCTCCAGCTCGTTACGAAGGCTTTGGCCCAGGCGGCACAAGCGTAATCGTTGACTGTCTAACTGACAACGGCAACCGTACTTTCCAAGACGTTCGCCAATGTTTCGTTAAAACTGGCGCGAAAATCGGTGTTGAAGGTTCTGTTTCTCACATGTTCGCTCACCAAGCTGTATTCCAGTTCAAAGGTGAAGATGACGAGATCATCCTAGAAACACTAATGATGGACGACGTAGACGTAACAGATGTAGAGCTAGAAGATGGTGTAATCACTGTATTCGCTCCAACAACTGAGTTCTTCAAAACGAAGACTGCACTAACTAACGCGTTCCCTGAGCTAGTTCTAGATGTTGAGGAAATCACTTTCGTTCCTCAAACTATGACGCCAGTAGCGGAAGAAGATTCTGAGAAGTTCCAGAAGTTCCTAGACCTTCTTGATGACTGTGATGACGTTCAGCAGGTTTACCACAACGCTGAGCTTTAATTATTTTTCGATTGTGTGATAGTAAAAGAGGGCATTGAATGCCCTTTTTTATGGTTCATCGCGGATTAGCGGGAACTAAAAACAAAAAAAAACGGTAGTAAGTGATATGGTTTAGTCGCCAAACAAAAATCATACACAAACTACCGTTTCCATGCCGAATCATACTTTCCTATCTTCATTCTGGGAAGGCTTTAAAATAGTAAAGTCTCACCAGACAGCATCACTTATTACCCTGACTCTTAAACCTAACTCTGAGGCGAAATGCCCTTGTGGTCTTGAGGCCGAGGCTATCCANAAAAAAAAACGGTAGTAAGTGATAKGGTTTAGTCGCCAAACAAAAATCATACACAAACTACCGTTTCCATGCCGAATCATACTTTCCTATCTTCATTCTGGGAAGGCTTTAAAATAGTAAAGTCTCACCAGACAGCATCACTTATTACCCTGACTCTTAAACCTAACTCTGAGGCGAAATGCCCTTGTGGTCTTGAGGCCGAGGCTATCCATGAGTATCAATGGCGTCATGTAAAAGAGGCCATGTTGCTCGGTGTTCCTGTTGARCTCTCKGTTCAAACACGAAGRATTAAGTGTCATGAATGCGGCATAAAAACAGAGTCTCTATCTTGGTTAGAGCCTTATGCTCGYATAACGAAGCGCTTAAAAAGCTATATAGAACAACTAYTRCCTCTTCTYCCYATYAAGCATATCTCCCAGTTAACGAGCGTTCATTGGCACACYATTAAAGAGATAGATAAGCGCCGACTTCAACAAGTAGTACCGYCAGTGAAATGGGAAGAGCTAAGGCAGCTCGTCATGGACGAGTTCGCCATCTTTAAGGGGCATCGGTATGCTACTGTCATCGCTGACGCTAAGACTCACCAAGTCATTTGGATAGGGTTAGGCCGTAGCCGTAAGGACATACGACCGTTCTTCGAGCAGCTAGGTGAGCATGGGATAAATATCGAAGCCGTCGCGATGGACATGAATACGGCTTTTGACCTTGAAGTTCAAGCGCACTGCCCGAACGCAAAAATCGTTTACGACTTGTTCCATGTTGTTGCTAAGTTCGGTCGTGAGGTGATGGATAGAGTCAGAGTCGACCAAGCCAACAAACTCAAGCAAGATAAAAAGCGAGGCAATGGGTCAAGCGTTCACGCTGGGTGTTGTTGAAAAATAGAGGCAACTTAAATACACGGCAAGACAGCTATCTTACAGAAATATTGAATATTAATAAGGAGTTAATGACCACTTATATACTCGGAGCCCAACTCAAAGAGCTTTGGTATTGTGAATCAGAAGCACATGCTAAAGGGCTCTGGGAGGCGTGGTGGGCACAAGTACAAGAGAGTGGAATTAAGCCATTGCAAGAGTTCGCACGAAAACTGAGTCCTTATCTTCACGGCATTATCGCATCGGCAAGTTATCCGCTCAACCCCTGCACATTGGAAGGGATAAACAACAAGATAAAGCTAATCAAGCGAATGGGGTATGGGTATCGAGATACAGACTATTTCTTCTTGAAGATAAAAGCGGCTTTCCCTGGAAAGCCGCGATGAACCTTTTAATTTGGATGTTTTTTTACCTATATTGGGATTGAACACCATCTTTTTGTAGATTAATAAATAAAATAATCTAAATTATTTTAGTTCCATCTATTTATCCGAATTATCCAGTCCTAATAACTAGGAAATTGTGATATCAGATTTATTTAATAGCTTGTTTATTAATATTTTTATCATAAAAAACTTCGTTTTATAGTACTTAGAATAAAAATATTCATAGCATGGGTATTATTATAAGATTAGGAAGATCATTACTACCTTTGGTTATCATATTACAAGCTACTTAGCAATTTCTATATGTGAAATATGAAATTGTTTTTTATGAAATGTTCAGTTTATTCTCTTGGTGGTATTTTTCGGCCATTGGGTTCCTCCTGTCTCCATAAAACCTGTCACTATTAAGTAAGGTTATATGCCTACTCGCAGCACCCGACCTGTTCAATTTAAACATGATAAATATAAGGTTGGTAAACATGGCAAATTTGCATAATACGAAAAAAGAGGGTATTGGAATATTTGCCCTCGCAATGCTGAACATCGTTGCGGTGGTCAGTTTAAGGGGGCTTCCTGCCGAAGCTGAGTATGGTCTCAGTTCCATTTTCTACTATATTTTTGCAGCAATCGTTTTTCTCATTCCTGTCTCTCTTGTTGCGGCTGAGCTCGCCACGGGGTGGTCAGAAAAAGGCGGTATTTTCCGTTGGGTAGGCGAAGCATTTGGCCCTCGTTTTGCTCTCGTGGCCATGTTTATGCTGTGGATTGAAGTAACGGTTTGGTTTCCCACAGCATTAACATTTGGTTCCGTTTCACTTGCTTTTGTTGGCCCCGACCAAACATGGGATCAAGCATTGGCACAAAACAAATTTTTTGTTCTCGGTATTGTGTTGGCCATTTATTGGGTTGCAACCTATATCGCTTTACGTGGTACGGAGGCATTCTCCAAAGTCGCGAAATGGGGCGGTCTAATTGGTACGGTGATTCCTGGGCTTGTGTTGATTGTTTTGGGTTTTTCGTATTTATTATTCTCAGGCCAAACACCTCAAGTGGAATTGTCGTGGAGCCAGGTGATCCCTGATTTCTCCAACTTCAATAATGTGGTTCTTGCAGCAAGTATCTTCCTGTTTTATGCCGGTATGGAAATGAACGCATTACACGTAAAAGAAGTGGACAACGCTGCACGCAATTATCCCTTAGCCATAATGATTGCAGCCATTGGTACCGTTAGTGTTTTCGTTCTAGGCACTCTAGCCATTGCTTTTGTGATCCCGCAACAAGACATCAGCTTAACGCAAAGCTTACTTGTCGCTTACAACAAAATGTTTGCGTGGGCAGGTATCAGTTGGGCATCACCTATTATGGCTGCTTGTTTGGCTCTGGGCGTATTAGCAATGGTTGTTGGTTGGGTCGCAGGCCCGTCTTCAGGTTTACTTGTTGTTGCTAAAGGGGGGTATCTCCCACGTTTTTGGCAACAAACCAACCAGCATGGTATGGCGACACATATCATGATGGCACAAGCATTGTTGGTAACAATGATTTCAACCGTCTTTGTGGTATTACCGTCAGTACAGGCGGCATATCAGATCTTAAGCCAGTTAACGGTAGTTCTTTACCTCATCATGTATCTGTTGATGTTCGCAGCGGCAATCCATCTACGTTACACCCAGCCTAATCGTCCACGCCCTTATAAAATTCCGGGTGGCAATGTTGGGATGTGGCTCATCGCTGGTCTCGGTTTTATCGGATCATTGATTGCATTTGTCTTCTCATTCATTCCGCCAAGTCAAATTTCAGTGGGTAGCCCTGAAGCGTATATCGGTATCCTTGTTGTGTTAACGGGGATGTTCGTTACCGTGCCATTTGTTATTTACAAAGTGCGCAAACCACATTGGCGTGATCCCGCAGTGACAGATTTCGCTCCGTTTACATGGGAGATTGAAGATATCCACCCTGGGGTGATCAATACATCTGACAAAGTTACGCATACATTGAACTCATAGGGTAGGATTTCTAATGTCAAAAGGTGATACCTCTATATGTAGCAACGAGCTAGCTGCAGCTATGCAGAAAGCGTTGGAAAGTAATATTAATAACGATGAGGGTCAAAATGCCGATTACATCCCATGTTTGGCCTTAGTACCTCCGCAATTGACGGGCTTGGCTTTTGTCTCTGTCACTGGTGATGTCATTCAGTTGCAAGATGCGGAGTACCCATTTGCGATTGAATCTATCTCCAAAATTATGACATTGGGCCTAGTCCTGGAACAGTCCGGTGCCGATGAACTGCATCGTAAAATTGGTGCAGAACCAACAGGTATGCCTTTTAACTCTGTTTTGGCTCTGGAGCTACATCAAGGTAAGCCACTTACGCCATTAGTTAACGCGGGTGCGATTGCAACGGTGAGCATGGTAAAAGCTAATGACGCACAAGATCGTTGGCAGAAAATCTTGGCGTTTCAATCTGCCTTAGCCAATAGCGATATAGTGCTTTCTGAAGAAGTGAACCAATCTGAGCAAACCACCAATGTACATAACCGCGCTATTGCATTATTACTTGAGTCGTCTGACTGTATTTACTCTGATTCGATGCAAGCGTGTGATGTTTACACTCGCCAATGTTCAACCTTATTTAATACAGTTGAGCTAGCAACCGTTGGTGCCACCTTGGCAAATGGTGGTAAAAATCCACGCTCAAAACATGTCATTATCTCGCCAGAAAACATCCCTCATATCTTGGCTGAAATGACGATGGAAGGGTTGTACGATACGTCCGGTGATTGGGCGTATGACGTTGGTCTTCCGGGGAAAAGTGGTGTAGGTGGTGGTTTGGTTGTCGTGATTCCTAATGTAGGCGCATTAGCGGCATTTTCACCACGCTTAGATCAATATGGAAACAGTGTACGTGGTCAACAAATGATCAAACAAATTGCTCAAACTATGGGTTGGAATTTGTTTAGTAGTCAGCAACGTTAAAGTAGGAAAAAAATATGGCACTTCATCATGTAAAACAAAACAATGATCCCATTTTTGGCTCAGAAAATATCCATCGTGTTGCGGCTGCCCAAAAGCTGCCACAGCAAGAACAATCACCAACCGTGATCTACCAGATGATCCGTGATGAGCTTTACCTAGACGGTAATGCTCGACAAAATTTAGCGACTTTTTGCCAAACATGGCAAGAAGATGAAGTTCACAAGTTAATGGACCTCTCTATCGACAAAAATATGATTGATAAAGATGAATATCCTCAATCGGCAGAAATCGAAGGTCGTTGTGTACACATGCTGGCTGATTTATGGAATGCGCCAGATGCCAGTACTACGGTTGGAACTTCTACTACGGGGTCAAGTGAAGCCTGTATGTTGGGAGGTTTGGCAGCATTATGGCGTTGGCGTGATAGACGTCGTGAACAAGGTTTATCAATCGAAAAGCCCAATATGGTTTGTGGACCTGTGCAAGTTTGTTGGGAAAAATTTGCTCGCTATTGGGATATAGAAATTCGTCAGATGGATATGGAGGAAAACCATTACTTCATGCAGCCAGAAGACATGTTAAATATGGTTGATGAAAACACAATCATGGTAGTTTCTACCTTTGGGCAAACATTTACAGGTCTTTACGAAACGGTAAAACCCTTATCAGATGCTTTAGATACTTATGAGCGTGAAAGTGGTGTTTCGATTGATATTCATGTTGATGGTGCCAGTGGTGCAATGTTAGCGCCTTTCTGTGCGACAGAAATTGATGCGTGGGATTTTCGCTTAGATCGTGTGAAATCAATCAGTACCTCTGGTCATAAATTTGGTCTATCACCTTTGGGCGTAGGTTGGGTCATATGGCGCACTAGTGAAGATTTACCGGAAGGTTTGGTGTTCCATGTTAATTATTTAGGTGGTGATATGCCGACCTTCGCGTTGAACTTCTCTCGTCCTGCCGGTCAAATCATCGCGCAGTATTATAACTTCCTTCGTTTAGGTTATGAGGGTTATCGACGTATCCATTCTGCGAGCTACGATGTGTGTGACTATTTAGTAGAGGAGCTCAATAAGTTCGACTTGTTTGAATTTTTATTCGATGGTAACCGTGAAAAAGGCATTCCGGCTATCGCGTGGCGTTTAAAACCGGGAGTTAAGGTAGATTACACTCTCTATGACTTAGCTGATCGTCTGCGCACGCGCGGTTGGTTAGTGCCTGCGTACAGCTTGCCTGCTCATATTGAGAGTATGGTTATACAGCGTATTTTGGCAAAACAAGGTTTGACCATTGACTTAGCGAACTTATTGATTGCAGATTTCAAAAGATCAATTGAATTTTTGGAGAAAAATGGTTCCACTAATTGCAGTGCGAAAGATTCAAGTTCATTTGATCACAGTGGTCATTAAACTAAATTATCGATAATTCGATATTAGGTGAAGCAATACATGTATTAAAGGCTAATCGTAATCTCAGTTAGCCTTTATTCTTTTAAAGCCAATGAAATTCACGAGCTAGAGTTGTATGTTTGTCCACATAACTGAAATTATTTGTATTTGTGCCTTTGCGCTCAGCGCAGTATTAAGTGAAGCCAACAAAGGAGAAGACATTATTAGTGTATTGGTTCTTGGCTTAACAACGGCATTAGGTGGCGGTACAGTTCGTGATGTCATTCTATCCACCGAGCAAGTGTTTTGGATTCAATATCCTGAATATTTTTGGGCAGCGATCATTAGTTCACTGGTTGGTTTTGTTAGCGCGGCTAAACTAAGACAACTTAAAGCGGAGCGAATTATTTTGATTTTGGATGCGATTGGTATTTCAATTTTCTCTATTTTGGTCACTAAGAAATTGATCCACCTCGATTATGCGGATTATGTTGCTATTACCATGGGGGTAATCACTGCCGTATTTGGAGGTGTAGTGCGTGATGTCCTTGTTAATCGCCCCACAATGTTCAATAACACTGAATTCTATGCCACACCAGTTATCATGGGGTGCGCAGCGTTTGTAGGGCTCTCTCATTTAGGTATGGACACCAATATTAACACGACTTTCTGCATTGCCTTTATTGTGATTTTTAGAGTTTATATCGTTCTGACTAAGAAGAGTTTCCCAAGCTATTTGTTACTTAAATAAACGAAACCTCGGATGGTTGTCCTTTATAATGAGCCTCTAACTTTTTAGTCTAACCCTATCAAAGTTAGTGTTCAGAAATAGCGGCAAAAAAGGCTTTAGAACAAAGCCTAGTTTTTTGATAAGCAGTGATTCGACTATCAAACATCTCGACGAGGTTATCGAGTATTTATAAACCTGAGGTGATCCGTTATTTACTGCGATTGATTTGTACAAATTTTCCTCATTGCCTTTTGTCATGTCTCCCCGGAGTTGAATCTGATTCAAGTGCTCCCTGAGTATCATTGGAGATGATCGCCAAGCGTATTTAGTGTACAAAGAAAGAAAATATCAGCCAAAGGCTTTGACCCTGCTTATTGGTGTATTGATTGAGAGTGTTCGATCTTTTCATAGCGATGACTTGGTCAAATAAAAGGAGAAAGAATATGAAAGTAAGTTTTATCGGGCTAGGCGTTATGGGTTTCCCAATGGCAGGCCACCTAGTCAAAGCCGGTTTTGAAGTGACGGTATTTAACCGCACTCACAGCAAAGCGCTAGACTGGGCTGATAAACATCAAGGTAAAGCGGCCGAATCTGTGGCTGAATGTGTAGCAGAAGCTGACGTGGTATTGGTTTGTGTTGGTAATGATGACGACGTTCGCAGCATGACAACCAGCGAAACAGGTGCATTAGCCGCAATGAAGCCAAACGCGATTCTTGTCGACCACACCACAACGTCTGCAGTGCTGTCTGAAGAGCTTGAAGTGGCCGCGAAGCAAGCGGGTGTTCGCTTTATGGATGCCCCCGTGTCTGGTGGTCAAGCGGGCGCAGAAAACGGCGTGTTAACCATCATGTGTGGTGGCGAAAAAGAGCTATTTAACGATCTTAAACCTGTGTTCGAAGCTTACGGAAAATCGTCAGTTCTGATGGGTAAAGTCGGCCAAGGCCAACGTGCAAAAATGGTCAATCAGATCTGTATCGCAGGCGTATTGAATGGCCTATCTGAAGGCTTGGTACTTGCAGAGAAATCGGGCTTGGATATCCAAACACTGGTTGATTGCCTGAAAAACGGCGCTGCGGGCTCATGGCAGATGGAAAACCGTGCTACCACAATGGCACAAGACAAGTTCGATTTTGGCTTCGCCATTGACTGGATGATCAAAGACTTAGGTTTCTGCCTAGATGAAGCTGAGCGCCAAGGCATTCAACTTCCATTGACGGAAAAGACCAACAACGCATACAAGGCACTGTCTGCACAAGGTGAAGGCCGCATGGATACCTCTGTATTGATGAAAGCTGTGGTTGAAGAGACAAAGAAGTAGAAAGATAGAAGTAATAGAAGCTTCGTTTAGACAATTAAAAATAGCCGCTAATCAGCGGCTATTTTTGTTTGTAAAAAGTGATAACGAGCCTTTCCCGCTCGTGTTAGGGAATTAACTACCCAGACTGAAGCATAACCCTTTTAACCACGTCATGAACTGCAAGATTTAGAGGGCTTTGACGATCGACAAGACGCATGCAGGATACAAGGTTTAAATCAATTCTAAGCGCTTTGGGGGGCTGTATCGTATTAAGCGAAGCGTCCTTCCAACTGTCGCTTAACACGCAGGCGTGCTCTCCCTGCTCGAGAATTTGCCTCGCAACTGAAAAATTGTCCACTGTGATACTGATGTTGGGGTTAATTCCACTGCTTCTCAACATCTCTAAATATCGATAGCGGTCTTCATTCCAGCCTTGACTGCGGATCTTGATAAAAGGCAATTGCAACGCCTCTTCCCATGTTAGTGGCCCCAATGATTTTGACACGGCGACCACCAGTTGGTCGGCCATGATGCGTTTCTGGAAGATATTGGTACTGCGGTCTTCGTTTAGAAAGTGCACGCCCAAGGTGATATCACCCTCTTCTAATTTTTGCTCTGTATCTGATGTCCAAGTCTTCAGCTCTATTTGTGCTTTGGGGAATGTTTTCGAGAGCTCCCTAAATAAACTTAGACCTGAAAATTCGAGTGTGGAAGCGAAGAAAGCGAGGGTGATTGGCCCTTCATAGGTAGCAGGATCGAATGTTACTGGTGAGGTAGCGGAGTGCACGAGCGACAGAGCTTGCTCAATCTTGGGCAAAATAGATTTGCTGTAGTGCGTTGGCCTCAACCCTTCCGTGGTACGTTCGAAAAGTGGGTGTCCTAATTGCTCTCTTAGCTTGGTCATTTGCTTGCTGACAGCGCTCTCTGAGATCCCCAGCTTTATCCCAGCCCTTTTTAGGCTATTCGACTGACACAGCAATACAAACGTACGCAGTAAGTTCTAATCTACACTTTCCACCTTGGAAAGTCCTATTTTCCTCGCTTTCCATTTTGGAAGTATAGAGTGATCACTGTCGGCGGAGCAAACAATACTCTTCCAAATGACATTCACTTTGAAATATAAAGGTCGCTACTATGAAAACACTATTTCCCCTTACTGCTGTCGCTTTATTCTCAACCAGCGTTATTGCAGCGCCAACTATTGTCACGGAAGATAATTTTGCTCAGGCATACACGAATATGCGCCTCGGCGCTGTGGTAGAAAAAGCGGGTGGTATCAACACATTTTTTGAGATGCCAGTACCGAGCAGTGTTCTTGAAGAGCAGTTCGTTGTACGAATGAATCGAGACACTTTCTATTCTGTTTCTGTCATCGATATGTCGAACGATGATGTCTATGTGACGGTTCCAGAAACCGACCAATATGTATCCTGCAAGTCGTCGATGAAAACCACGAAACACAGCCAATGATCTACGGTTCGGGTCGCCATAAAATCAGCGCAAAAACGGATCACGCATTTGTTATTGTTCGGGCTCTTGAAGATGATGCGCGCCGTAACCTGAAGATTGAGACCAGCAGCGATAAGCCGTTTGTTGTAAAAGAGTGGGATATGGCGTCATTTAAGGCCACTGATAGAGCTGGCAACATCGATTTCAGTGACGGCTATGATCAATCAAAAGCATTTGGTAACAAAGAAAGTGGTCAAACTGATTACATGAATTATGTTGACGCGGCTGGTGGCTGGGGTGGCGCAATGGTCGAAGACAATATCTATCAAACCAGTCAGTACTTCGATGCAAATGCATGTTACGAGACGACTTTCAAAGACCCGAAGGCAGGGGCATTCTGGTCTGCGACGGTTTACAATGCTGATGGGCGTATGTTTAACGATAAGGCTAACATTTCGAGTGAAATGGAGCCTGTGATGAACAGCGATGGCACTTATACTCTCCGTTTTGGGTGTGACGGCCAGCCAAACAATATCCCAACTATGGAAGGCAATAATACGGGCAAATTTAATGTGCTTATTCGCCATTACAACCCAAGTGAGCCAGTCAGCAAAGGTGAGAAAGGTTACAACCCGGTGACGATGATTAAGAAGGTCGGTTAATTTAACTTGTTGGTTTTAATGAATAAAGTAGTCTAAGCTTCATTTGGAACATTAAAAATAGCCGCTGATTAGCGGCTATTTTGGTTTGTCTATGTGCTCAGAAAAGTTTTTCGATTGCTATGTATAATCGAGTATTGAGTAGAATTCGCGAGCCCAATCAGTAGGTAGGTGTTAATCCAGATTAACACGCTCAAATTTGACAGTGTGTCCACCGGTGTTTTGACTTGACTCTGTTGCGTAATATAGAGATACCTTACCATTTGAATGCAGGTAGAACTCTTCGCTGGTGTTCACTTGAAGCGTCGAATTTTCGGAATTTCGAGAATCAATGTAGTTGATTGATACTGCGGTGATAGCATTTCCGTTTTCATCGACTGCACTTCCTGTCGCCGAAACTCGATACGTCGTATCCGCATCAATAAAATGTGATAGAGGCTGAGCGTTGCCTGCAAGAATATTGTGATCAGACGCGCTAACAGCGACACCTTCTTGAACAGGTAAACCACAGAATCTTGCTGTTACTTTGATTACTTCGATGGTTTCATTTGAACCTGTACGGCCTAACCCAAGATTCAGTTTTCCGTCAACTAAACGTGAAAAATAACGGTCATTGTTTAGATTCATGTGAAGTTCAATTCTACCAGCGTTATTCGAGCCGCCGCTTGCTCCACTCTCTCCCTCAAGGATACCTGAAATCGACATTGCTTCTGTAGTGTGGTTAGCCAACAGAACCTCAACTGAAAAGCCTCGTGGATTTTCAATCTTGTCGTAGCCGAAGTCAAAATCAAACTTTTCGATTTCATTCCATGCACTGGTGTTGTAGTTAATAAGGAGTGGTTTATTTGGCTCGATGACACTTTCTAACCATTGAGATCCATCGGTTTCTCCAAAGTAACAGCCGCTGCTAGCCATTGACTGAGTTGATGTCATTATTAATGCACTGGTGATAGCTGCAATAACCGATTTGTTAATTAAATTCATTTTGTTCTCATTGAATTGTTATAAAACTAGCCATTGGTCAGAACGACCGACGTACACGAATTGTAGCTATTAAAGTATTGATTAAATAAGTTATCGGTTTTTTATTATTTTAAATTCAATAACTTGTAATGAGCTATTTTCGGTTCGTACCCTACATCAGTATTCCTTATGAAATCAAGATAATAAGAAGAGGAATAAGACGAGGTTATCTATCATTTTTGTGGGCTATTGTTGGGCTGATTAAAGTATGTACTAAAGTCTCTTAAATTGTTCTAACTAGCTTTGTAAAGGGCTGAATTATTTAGGTTAACTGAAATGGTCATTTATCAATCAGTTCAGTATTTTGGTGGTCAAATCTGAATCTTTCTTTGCAGAAAAGGGTAATTACTCCCACCTCTAACTTCCCCACTCGCGCCTTCACTCAACCATTCACTCCGCATTATTGCCATTCGTCGCATTGATAAAACGGCGTGACAGTTTGTGGTTAACCTTTCAACGTCAACATTTGAAAGGGATTACACATCATGACTGCTTCACACACTTCAAACTCATTTACTGCTCTGTTTCGTCGTTCACTTTTAATTGGGTTAGCTTCAATCGCTCCAACGATGGCGCTAGCTAATCCAAGTTCAGATGTGCTTGATATTTATAACCAAGCCGCGCAAGGCAATGAAGAGCTGGTCGAGGTGGCTTATGAGCGCCTCAATGACACGCTGCAACAAGACGGCGCGACGCCACTGACTTTGGTTTATCTAGGCAGCACAGAAACCTTAATGGGTCGTGATGCACTCTTGCCTTGGAACAAGATGAAGTATGTCGAAAAGGGTTTATCAACCATCGATAAATCACTGGTGTTGCTGAAAGACGAAGACCAACCGATTCATGAGCAACCTCGTGTTCAAGGGCTACCAGATTCTTACCTGACTCGCGCTATGGCTGCGGTGACCTACACCTCTCTACCTGACATGTTTAACCATTTCGATCGTGGTTATGACCTGTTCCTCTCGCTACTTGCGGAAGACGCTTTCCAGCAACAGCATTTCGCCGCGACATCTTGGATTTACCGTTATGCGATTGAGGCATCGATTCGTGCTGAAGATCTTAAGCAAGCACAAGCGTGGCTAGAACAAATGGAAACAGCCGATGCTGGCAACATCGAAACCATGACGGCGAAGGCCCTAATAGCGAAAGCCAAGTAATAGTTGCGAATGCTAAATAATGGACGCGAAAGCAAAGTAACAGCAGCGAACGCTAAAGAATGATGGGTAATCAGAGGACAATGAAATGATTGAATTTAAAGGTATCGGCAAAGCATATGTCACAGGCGGTCAACGTGTTGATGCATTAAACGGGGTCGATGGACATATCCAGCGCGGTGAAATGGTGGCGCTATGTGGCCCGTCTGGGTCTGGAAAAAGCACATTGTTGAATATCCTTGGTTTGTTGGATATGGACTATCAAGGCGAGATAAACATTGATGGCAAAGCGTATCCAACAGAGCAGATTGCCGCTGCACGTTTTCGTCGTCAGTCGTTGGGTTTTGTGTTTCAGCGCTTCAATCTCGTTCCTGTGATGACGGCGCTAGAAAACGTAGCTTATCCATTGATGTTGAACCAATGCTCCAAGCAAGAACAGCAGACCAGAGCGCAAGACATGTTGGAGCGTGTTGGGTTAGGGGATTACATCCATCACCGTCCAGACAACCTTTCAGGTGGTCAGCAGCAACGTGTCGCGATAGCCAGAGCATTGGTCCACAACCCAAGCCTAGTGATTGCCGATGAGCCGACTGCTAGCTTAGACAGCCACACTGCCAATCTGGTGATCGACATTATGAAAGAGCTCGGACACGAAATGGGCACTACCTTTATTGTCGCAACGCACGACCCAAGAATGGCGCAGCGTTGTGACCGAGTGATTGAACTAATCGACGGCCAGCTGGCACCACAAGCCACAACAATGGAGGCGATCTCATGGGCAAGTTAAAACAAAAAATGAGCACGTTTTTACTTCCAACTTCGGTGCGTTTGGCGTGGCTTAATTTATTGAGAAATGGGAGACGCAGCCTGCTTTCGGTGTTGATCATCGCCATTGCCGTATTTGCACTCACCAGTGCGGGTGGCTATGGGCTATACACCTATGAATCCTTAAGGGAATCGACCGCCCGAGATACTGGTCACCTTACTTTGAGCACGCCCGGCTATTTTGAACAAGATGAAGACATGCCGCTGAGCAATGGTCTGGATAACGTTCAAGCGCTAATCAAGAGCATTATTGGCGACACCGACGTGCGTGGTATGCAGCCACGAGTCTACTTCAGCGGTTTGGTTTCTAACGGCAGTAAGTCGACCATCTTTATGGGTACGGGCGTCAATGAGCGTGAGTTCGACATGAAAGGGCCGTTTCTTGATGTGCGCAGCGGGCAGACTCTCTCGGATGTGAAATCGCCAAGATACGACAACCAAGAGCCACAAGTGATGCTGGGAACTGATCTTGCTCGTAACCTCAAAGTAGCGGTTGGCGATTGGGTCACATTGCTCGCCACCACTAGCGACGGCGCTTTGAATGCCTTTGATTTTAAGGTGCAGGGTATTTACTCGATAGGCGTTCCTGAGCTGGACAAGCGTCAGCTGTATGTACACATCACTACTGCTCAAGAGCTTCTAGCCTCAGACAAAGTCAGCACTTTATCGGTATTCCTTTTCGAAACCAGCAAGACCTCGACCGTGCAGCAACGCATCGAGGTGTTACTGAATAGACAAAGCGATCCACAAGCTCCCGAAATAGAGATTACCCCGTGGCAAGATCGCGCTTTTTTCTACACCAAGGTTAAAGACCTTTACGACCGGATCTTCGGCATCATGGGCGCAGTGATGGCATTGGTAGTGTTCGTATCTTTGTTCAATACCATGACCATGTCAGTGACGGAGAGAACTCGTGAAATTGGCACTTTGTCGGCACTTGGCAGTTACCCTTCTGAAATCGTGGCAGGCTTCTTAAAAGAGGCGGGATTACTGGCGGTGATTGGCAGTGCGATTGGCGCAATCGTGAGTGGCTTAGTGTCGGTGTTACTGCTGGTGGTTGATGTGCAAATGCCACCACCTCCGGGTCGAACCGAAGGCTACCCACTCAACATTTACTTCTCATTAGAATTGGTTGGTTATGCTACTTTAGGTGTGCTGACGATATGTTTGCTGGCAGCTTATTTCTCTGCTCGCAAAGGCGTGAATAAGCCAATCACGGAGGCACTGGTTTATGTGTAAATTAACTCGTTCATTGAATACCTTGGGTTTGGCTTTCGCGTTGGGCTCTGTATTGGTTTTGGTTCTAGCATCGACACCAAGCTGGGCAGTCGATTCACAACAAGTCACCGAGATGATCGCCAAGGCGGATAGTTACCGGTTGAACAGCGCACAAGCCTCTAAGGTAGTGTCTTTGGTGGCGCTTTACCAAGACGAGCAACTGGACAAAACCCGTGAATACAACGTCTACACAAGACCAAATCGAGAGTCATTAGTCGTCTTTAAATCAGCTGTTGAGGCAGGTCAAAAGATGCTGATGATTGAAGATAATTATTGGTTATTGATGCCGAAATCGCGCCGTCCAATTCGTATCACACCGATGCAAAAGCTATTGGGTGAAGCTTCGGTAGGCGATATTTCAACACTCACTTGGAGTGAAGATTACCAAGGTGAGTGGGTTGCCGAACAACAAGTTGAGATGCCGGCTGGCGAGACACTCGATACCCATCACTTAAAGCTCGCGGCGAAAACCAAGGGGGCGAGTTACCAGTCGATTGATCTGTGGTTAACAGCAGACCGTGCATTCCCAGTTAAAGCGGATCTGTATCTGCGCTCAGGAAAACTGGCGAAACAAGCGTGGTTTACTGAAGGCGTGCGTGATGGATTACCCACAGTGGTGTCGATGACCTTGCTCGATAAGATACAGCCAAGTAAGAAAACCGTGATTGAGTATCGCGAAGTGATTGAACAAAGCTTGGAAGACAAATACTACAACCCTGCCTACCTATCGCGTAACAGCGTGTCTGGGTTGTAGGTGGACGTCATGAAAGCTTCCAATCGCCGATTCCACATCAAGTTTTCAATCGCTACTTTGCTTGCCTTGTCTTGTGGGAGTAACACAGTTCAAGCGGACGATCTGAGCTTGGCGTGGGACTGGCAATTGAGTGCAGAAGCCGTTGAATCGAGAGAGTCGCCATTCAGCCCTTTAGCGTCTGATAATCGTCAGTCTTTAAATGGCTTGCTGGATCTAGAGGTTGGATATGGCAATTGGCTTGGTCTGTTCGCAGTGAAAGCCAACGATATTCTAAGCAACAACCCTCAAGAACAAGACGCGATCTTTGAGGCTGAATTCATTGTGCGTGAGTTGTTTTGGCAAGGTGGTGTCGAGCTGTCGAATTCAGTAATCGGAGACCACTACCTCGATGTCACGCTTGGTAAGGTTCGTTTGGATTGGGGCGTGGGCTATGGCTATCGACCTTTAGACATCATCAAGCCTTATCGACAAAACCCTGTGGGTATTGTGGCAGAAGAGGGCGCGGGTGTGGCATCGGCGTCACTGTTCGATATGACGGGCGAATGGACACTGCTTTACAGTGATTCGTCATGGACTTCTCAAGACGTAAATGAATTCGAAAAGCAGAACCAGCAACAAGGATTTGGGTTACGTCGTTACAATCTTGTAGGTGATCACGAGTATCAGTGGGTCGCTTATTACGACGATGTACGTCACGGCTTGCTTGGGGCGAGTTTAGTGTCGGTGTTGAACCTCGCGTGGGAGTTTCATGGTTCGGTGGTCTATCAACGACAAAGCCTTGGCTACAGTCAGCCGGATTCAATGCTTAAACCGGTTTATCTTGAAGAGCAGGGCGAAGCTTATCAAGCGTTAGCGGGACTAACATGGGCCAATGATACTGGCCACAATGTGGTGTTGGAATACTGGTTTGATAACCGTGCTTGGAGTCATTCTGAGTGGCAAAGCGCAATAGAAAGTGCCGAGTCTTTATCTCTTAATCCCATGACAACATCGTTGGCGGGCTCTAACGCTCAAGGTTATCAACACGCTAATTTGGTTCAACACAATCTCATGTTTCACTGGTCTTTAGACTCGACACATGGCTGGCTAGAAGATATTACGCCAACATTTGATGTCATGCTGTCTCCACAAGATGGTGGCTTTATTGCTACGCAGTGGCTCAACTATCAGGCGTTAGATAATGGCGATTCATCGTTGGAATTGGAACTTGCTGCACGCTTTCTAGGCGGTAAAAGTGATTCTGCTTACGCCAATTTACCGGATAGTCATATGATTCTTTTAAATATCAAAGGACGATTTTAATGGACACTTCTTCAAACAGTCGCTTTTCATGGATTAAAAGCTTCGCGTTCACCACGTTATTTTGCGTTCTTATTGCAATTACAACCCATACGATTTGGGGAGGCGGGTTAACACTTAATTTGGCCATCAGCTTCGGTTTTGGCTACAGCGCGGTTGGTTCTTCGTTTGTGTTGGTTAAGTGGTTTAAACGAGAATCTCGCGTATTTGAAGTTGGCGTTTCGATGCTCATTGCTATGGTGGTGGGTACCTTGAATGCACACTATTGGTTGAACGGCTTTTTCGGCTCTAACCTTTCCGATCTTAAGTCTGTGATGCTGCTTGGTGTGATCTTCTGTTCCGTTTGTTATTACTATTTCTACACAAGAGAGCAGCAGCTACGTGCCGATAATGAATTAGAGGTGGCGAAGCGTCGCCAAGCTGATCAAGAAAAAGTTGTCGTACTTAGCCAGTTAAAACAGCTGCAAAGCCAAATTGAGCCGCACTTTTTGTTTAACACTCTTGCGACCATCAATGTATTGATTGAGGGTGACAGCGCCAAAGCTAAGTTGATGCTTGAAAAACTGACTGACTTGTTGCGTGTGACTCTGAAGAACAGTCGCACTGAGCAATCGACCATCGCTCAAGAGGTCGATTTGCTCGACGCGTATCTGAACATCCAAAAGATACGTTTGGGTGAACGCTTAACGTTCTCGATTGAAACACACGAGATTAGCAATTTACAGGTGATTCCACCGTTCTTGATTCAACCCTTGGTCGAGAATGCACTCACGCACGGGATCGAACCCAAAGCAGCGGGTGGCCAAGTGAATATCCGTATTACTCAACAAGCTGAGCAGTTGAAAATAGAAGTGTCAGACAGTGGTGCTGGGTTGAAAACGCCCTCTGCGAATACGGGGCATGGTGTTGGGTTAAGCAATATCCGTCAAAGAATCGAAACCCTTTATGGTGATAAGGCGAGCCTAACGATTACTGTACAAGCTGAAGGCGGGGTAGTGTCGACGATCTTGTTACCGCTGACTGACGCAGTTGTCTAGAACGACACACCAGAAAGTACAGAACAGTGACGAAAAATAGACGATTTACAGTGTGAATTTAAAGGATTAACCATGAATAACCCAGCAATACAGCCGAGCGTAACGGCGATTATCGCAGACGATGAAGCACTGTTAAGGCATCACTTAGACAAGAGCTTGGCTGAGGTTTGGCCGGAGCTAGAAATCGTCAGCAAGGCACAAAACGGTTTGGAGGCGATGCAGAGTATTCAGCAGCTTAAGCCCGACGTGGCGTTTCTCGATATTCGTATGCCTGAGCTGGATGGAATCTCGCTGGCGAAGCAACTGAACAAGCTAGATTCGCCGCCATTGATTGTGTTCATTACGGCTTATGACGAATACGCAGTTAAAGCCTTCGAACACAATGCGATGGATTACCTGCTGAAGCCCATCAACGAAGAGCGTCTACTCGCTACCTGTCAGAAGGTTCAAGCACGTCTGTCGAGCAATCAAACACAATCCGGTATTACGCCTGAACAGCCTGATATTGTTGCGTTAATGAGTCAGCTTCAGCAATTATCTCAATCAACATCACAACAAGCTCAACCGCCTTATCTATCGCAGAAAAAGTACCTCACGTGGCTCAAAGCCAGTGTTGGGGAAGACATTCACCTTATCGCCGTCGATGATGTGGCTTACTTCAAAGCAGAAGACAAATACGTCTCGATATTCAAAAAAGGCCAAGGTGGCTCTCTAGATGAGTTTATTCTTCGCGTGTCACTAAAAGAGCTGATCGCCCAGCTCAATCCTGATGAGTTTTGGCAGATCCACCGCTCGGTGGTGGTGAAAGTGTCGGCTATTGATAAGGTGAAGAAAGGGCTCTCAGGTCAGATGTCGGCTTATGTGTCAGGTGAGAAGCTACCGATCAGCCGTGCCTCGCAAGCGTTGTTTAAAGGTATGTAGAGAACGAATAAAAGGCGCTACATATCGGCTCTACAACTCATTCATGTAATTTATAAATTAAACACTTTCATACTTATATCGAGTGACTCTAAAATTTTAGTCGTTTGATTTAATGGCGAATTATTACACTTTGGCGATCGGATATATTGGAGGAAAGCCCTTCAAAGAGATCGTTATGAAAGCATACTATTTAGTCGTCGTACTGAGCTCCACATTGCTAGGTTGCAGCTCTACTCCTCAGCAACAAACGTTATTGAAATCCGATCCGTATTGGGTCAAAGGAGAGTTAGATAACGGATTAACCTACCATGTCTACCCTGACCAAGAACAATCGGTATCGGTACGCTTACTAGTGCATGCCGGATCTTTGCAAGAGAGCGAAAAACAGAAAGGGTACGCCCACTTTGTTGAGCATATGGCGTTTAATGGCAGCAAGAACTTTTCAGGAAATGAGGTGGTCGAGCTATTTGAGCAATCTGGTGCCAGCTTTGGTGCAGACTTAAATGCTTACACCTCTTACCAAGAAACCCTCTATAAGTTAGATCTACCCGATAATAAAAATCTAGACAAAGCGCTGGCTTGGTTTAGAGATATTGGCGATGGTTTACTGTTGTCTGGAGATGAAATCAAAAAAGAGAAAGGTGTGATATTAGGGGAATTTCGACACACACGAGTTGAAGATAAACCTCTCTCATTTAAGTTCTACGATCATATGATTGAAGGCACGAACTACCAAAGTAACGATCCCATTGGTAATAAAGAATCCGTTTCTAATGCGAATGTTCAAGAATTAAAAAACTATTACCAAACCTGGTATCAACCTCAGTTAACCGAGGTGATAGTCTCTGGTGATATCACTCTGGCAGAAGTGATCCCTTTGATTGAAGAAACCTTCTCTGGTTGGCAAAGAGGCACAACACCGATTCCCGTGAAGAACACATTAGCGGATTACAATACTCAAGATTTTGTGGCGTATGGATCTGGGGTCGAGCCACCGAGCATCGGAATAGTGATTGATCGTGGGCAAAGAGTGACTCGCAGTCATGAGCAACAACATCAGCTTTGGCTAGATGATATTGCTCAACAACTTATCCAACAAAGGTTGAATTCTGATTTTGTTGACGCTGCATTACCCGTGCAGTGGGTTACTTCAACACCCTACTTATTAGAGTACCAAAGGTATTCCATTACTACCGTCGGTTTTCCTGTGGATAGCCGAGAGCAAAGTCAGCAGCAGTTTGTTTCTACTCTCGCCTCTTTGCGTGATTATGGCGTAAGTGAATATGAGTTGGCGAGTGTGCTACAGCAATACCTAGCGAACCTTGATGACATTAAAGCTAACTGGGAGAGAATGGACGCAGTAGCTCATGCTGACGGTAAGTCGACGGCACTGGTAATTGACCAGACAGTTCAATCACAGCTCGATTATAAATCGAGTTTGAAAGCGTTTCTTTCGAGTACGGATCTGAAAGCCGTAAATGATAACTTAGATGATTTACTTTCTAGCCCATATATTTTGGGATTAGGCTTATCGTCTAAAGAAGACTTGCAGGCAATGAATAACGAGATAAAAGGTGTCAGAAAAGCCTATAAAAAGACAGGCAACAGGCCATTGCTCGTTACTGCTAGCTCGGCGTTTAGTGTGCCAGCGTCTCAAGGCGAAATTGTAAAACAAGTTCAGTTGAGTGACGATCCTGATTTGAAGCAGTGGACATTAAGCAACGGCATTGAAGTTTTGTATCTCCGTAACTCTGAGGCTGGTAATAGTGTTGGGGTTTACTATGCAAGTGAGGGGGGGAAAGCGGCGTTGGATCCTTCGTTGTTTCCTGCTGTAGAAATTGCTCTGCCAGCTTCGATTCGTAGTGGTGTTGGTAAATTTAGTGGTTCGGAGTTAACCGCTCACTTGAGACGCGAAGATATTGAAATCTATCCCTTCATCAACTTTACTCATCATGGCTTAGAAATAAGCGCCAAGAAAAAGACGCTTGCAGAGGGTTTAGCTGCGCTCCACACCATTGTAACCGAACCTAAAATAGACAGTGATCAGCTTGAGGCTGTGAAATCTGAATTTGCTCAAGATCGTACAGCATATTTAGAAACTCCAGTTGGTCAGTTTATTCAGATGGTTAATCGCAATAGCTATCAAACAAGCAGCCGTCACATGATGCTTGAAAGTGACGATATCAAAGCTGTCACGTCGCAAGATATACTAGACATGCACCATCAACTCTTTCAAAAATTAAGAGACAATACATTGGTTATTGTTGCTGATATTAACCCTGCTGAAATTAAGCCTCTTGTGCGTCAATATGTTGCATCATTGCCATTAGAAGCCGCTATGTCTCCGGATTATCAGGTGGCTTATAGTACTGATTCGAAAGAGCGAATGGATATATCCGTCAATAATGAAGACAGCAGTCAGTATTTATTGCGTGTGATTACTCAGCAAGCTCGGGATAAAACCGCAAAAGATGTATTCATGGACGATATGCTTCAGCGCGTGTTGTCGAGCCGTTTAACGGCTTATGTTCGTGAAGAGTTAGGTTTGGATTATGCGCCTTATGTGTACTCGGTCGCACAAGACAGTGAGCCGAGTTATGACTGGCTAATCGGCTCTCTAACGGCCCCAGAAAACTCAGATAAAATTGAACAGGCGATTGATAAGGTCATCGCTGAAGCAGCAAAAGGGATTTCTGAAGATGAGACTCGAACAGCCGCTAAGCAGCTTGTAGCTGATCTTACTCCACTTAAATATAAGCCTACTGAACAAGCTTGGTTTATTTCTCGTTATTTGATTCATGATTATGGTTTTGAGGCGTTGTTCGACCTGCAGGGGACGGCAGACTCTATTTCTAGTCAGGACATGACAAAGTACGCGAAAGAAATTTTTGGTGATAATAGCTATCAATTGAAGAATTTGTTAAAACCACAAAGTTAACTCTAGTTAGGTCAGTGGTTTTTCTTGAAAGCCGCTTCTACTCTCTATATGTGGATTCACTTAGAAGCCAAATATTCAAGCATTTGGCTTTTTTTCCATCTAAAACTGTCGCTTTTGTTCAATACCTACCTAAAGTATTCACCTACACTTGCTGGCATTGAAACGTGGCACATCCAGTAAAAGTACGATGTCGACCACGCACTCTACCGAATCGAAATAGCACGAATACAAGCGATGTTAGACATCAAAAAAATCACAACACTTAACGACCTAATCGAATTAAAAACGGCTTACTTTTCAGAAGCGACAGCGCTACTCGATGGCATGTGGCATTTCGGCTTTGTACCCATGTCGGACCATTTCGGTTTTTACGAGAGCGGCAAACTTGTCGGTTATTGCGTACTAAACGGTGAAGGTTACTTGCTACAGTTTTACCTAGCACCAACCGCAAGTGCGAACATTGCCGACTTGTTCACTTTGATCACCGAAAACAACAGCTCTATGATTGGTGAGGTGAAAGGCGCATTCGTGAGCACAGCAGAGTCACAGTATCTGTCACTATGCTTCAACAGCGATTGGCGCGCCTAAAGAGTGGCCCACCAGTTATTACGGTAATTTGATTACTCGCCAAGAGCTGTGGGGGTGGTCAGAGTAACGGACTGCCTGCGCGCTATATCTCTGTCTATCGTGTCCCATTCGTAGCAAGTTTTATTGAGTTTAGAATTGCGACTCCATATACTGGAAGTACCATCAGGCGGAGGGTAATAATGAATAATAAAAACAAACACATAGTTTTAATTCATGGTCTGTATATGCCTGCGTTGATCATGCAATATCTAGATAGGAATTTTAAGAAACGCGGCTTCACCACCCACAAATTCGCCTATAACTCACTGCGCTTTCCATCCGCAGCAAAACGCCTAAATCGCTTCGTGAATGCACGCTTTGATGAACACGATAAGGTCTATTTCTTTGGTCACTCACTCGGTGGCTTGCTGATTCGTCACTACTTTAAGTTCTATCAACCACACTTCGCTGACACCTGCATCATTACAGCGGGCACACCACACAATGGAGCAACTATAGCTAAAACGCTTTCTAATCATGGTCTTGGGTTCATTTTTGGTTCGACCAAACACATCCTCAACGATGGGCTTGGTGACTATGATAATGATGTGCCAATTGGTGTGATTACTGGCACCTACGACGCAGGTGTGGGACGCATTATATTGGGCAGAAACCAAGGAGATGGCACCGTGACGCTTGAAGACGCAAACCTGCGAGGCGCAACAGACACCTGCGCACTCAAGCTCAATCACACCGCGCTGGTGTATTCTAAGGAAGTAGTCACGCTCTCTACTCAATTTATCGAACACAGAGCTTTCAAGAAGGCTTCCTAGCCTTTCTCCCGCGCCTGTTTCGGTAAATACAAAAATACCACTCTATGATAAAAGTGGTATTCAAAGGTTTATAGCTCAACATGAGTCGTTTGCTACAGAAGGTTCACTCGTGTTGGTAAGAATACTTCACCGAGCATACAACGCACTGAACCACCACCAATGTCTTCAATTGTTTTCACGTTAAATGGTAGCAGCTTTCCGTGTGTCGAAAGTTGTGCAAGTTGAGCGGGAGAGAACGCGTCGTAAGCCGATTGAGACATCGCGACCACTTTGTCGCCATTCACGGTTTCAAGCTGCAGGATGTTGCCACAGAATCGGTTCATCTGATCAATTGAGATCGAGATAACCTGCTTGTCTTTCGCGAGTGACTTAACCACAAAACGGCGCTCAAATTCTGGAATCACTTCATCACAAATCACGCAGAAGTTATCACCAATCGCCATCATGACATTGGTATGGTAAATCGGCTGGCCAGATGGCAATGCCGTTTGGAACGAAACAACGCGTGAATAACCAATACGCTTCGCGTAATCCTCTAACACCTCACGGTCACAACGTTGAGAAAGCGCGGCATAGATGGTCTTGTTGATATGGTCAATCACCATCACACCCGTACTCTCAAGATAAGAGCCTTGCGCGATATAAGACTCTAACGACTCAGTGTGATTAACAATACGACCCGACGCCTCTAGTGCTTCAATAAGCGCATTTGGTTTCACTTCATTCTGACGGTTTTCACAGGCCATTGGGAAGGTGAATAAGCTGCCATCGCTGCAGGTGCTGAACCAATTGTTTGGGAACACCGCATCTGGCGTTTCCACACCAAGCTCTGGATAATCAAACTCTACAACTTGCACACCCTCTTTACGTAATGAAACCACCATCGCCTTGAATTCAGCCATAGTTTCTAACTTCACCTCAGTTTCGGTGAGATTAACTCTGTTTTGAAACTCGTTATCACGTGCAGTTTCTTCGTTAAATCGAAATTCTTTTGGCGGCACCATAACAACGCAATTGGCGTTTTGAACATTAGTAATGTGAAGTGATTTTTTGTGTAGGTTTAACATTTCAACCGTCCCTATCTTTTATTTACCTCAGAATTGTAAGCAAGTTGTTACAACAAGATTCACTGAAAAGAATAATGATTTGAATATTTATCCCAAACATTTACTGCTAAATCCAGTTTAAGCCGTAATTTTTACTGCAAGATAACAGCGCATCAGAAATAACCAACAGTTTGCATATCAATTAGAGAGTTTGCTGAATAAATATCCGAGCGGTCTTTTCTGTGTTACCGCGAGTTTAGGTTACAATTTAATCCAATTAGCGTTAGGATTATCACCGTTGCATAACAATCAATTACGTTTGAAATAAGCTTAACTCTTCCCATCTGACCCAATCTAAAATAAGCGTTATACACAATACGTTTTGGACCTTTCGCGATCACTAAAACACGGTGTTAAACCGAGCTCTAGAGCTAAGCGTTTAAGCCAGAGTGAAAACCAAACTCCATCGAATGATTTAATGCTTATAAGAACGCATGGGCGCTTATATAATTTCAAATCAAGACTGTAAAATTTCAAATCGAACCTATAAAAACAAAGCTACACAGACGATGCAGTTGCTAATAGATGTATTCGTTTATAAAGGGAAATCTATGTACAAAAAATTTGAAGGCTTTACTGAAGCCTTTCCAAAGGGAGAGCCGATACAACCTCCTACTGGAATACTGGCATTTTGCCGCCATTACACTCGAGGTTTCGAAAAACCGTTGATCTTGCTAGGGTTGATGAGCATGACCATCGCGATCATCGAAGTCGCGCTGTTCGGTTACATGGGACAACTGGTTGACTGGCTATCAACAAGCAACCCAGACACTTTCTTAGCAGACAACCAATCGACATTGATGGGGCTCAGTATTCTGCTGTTGGTTGTGATGCCAATCTTGATCAGTGTTTACTCGCTATTGCTTCACCAAACTTTGCTGGGCAACTACCCAATGTCGATTCGTTGGTTAGCACACCGCTACCTTTTGAAACAAAGCCTGTCCTTCTATCAAGATGACTTCGCTGGACGTGTCGCCACCAAAGTGATGCAAACTTCGCTCGCGGTGCGTGAAACCGTGACCAAAATGGTCGATGTGTTTGTGTACGTGACGGTTTACTTCACGGCGATGCTGTTCATGCTTGCAGAATCAGATTGGCGCTTAATGGCTCCGATGCTGATTTGGCTATTCGTTTATGTCGGTATCCAGCTGCACTTCGTACCAAAGCTAAAAGACGTGTCTTCCGAGCAGGCGGATGCTCGTTCGTTGATGACAGGCCGCATTGTTGATAGCTACACCAACATCGCAACCGTAAAGCTGTTCTCACACAGTAAAAGAGAAACCGAATACGCTGAAGAAGGCATGGAAGGCTTTCTAGATACGGTCCATCGTCAAATGCGCTTGGTTACGGGCTTCAACATCTGCGTTGAATTCGCTAACTATCTATTGGTGTTCAGCATTGCGGGTATCTCTATCTACTTATGGCTAGATAGCGCAATCACCGTGGGTGCAATTGCGATTGCAGTGAGCTTGGCTCTGCGTATTAACGGCATGTCGAAATGGATCATGTGGGAAATCGGCGGTCTGTTCGAAAACCTAGGTACTGTAATTGATGGTATTAAAACGCTGTCTAAGCCCATCGCTATCGAAGACAAGAAAGACGCTGAGCCACTTAAGGTTCCTCAAGGCGGCATCAGCTTCGACAACGTTAGCTTTAACTACGGCGAGAACAAGGGCGTGATCAACAACCTAAACCTCAACATTAAGCCGGGTGAAAAAGTGGGCTTGGTGGGTCGTTCAGGTGCAGGTAAGTCGACCCTAGTTAACTTACTGCTGCGTTTCCACGATGTAGAAAGTGGCCGCATCCTGATTGATGACCAAGAGATCTCGAGCGTTACTCAAGATTCTCTGCGTAGTAACATAGGTATGGTGACTCAAGATACCTCACTGCTGCATCGTTCGATCAAAGACAACATTCTTTACGGTCGGCCAGAAGCATCAGACGAAGAGGTATACGCAGCGACCAAACAAGCGCACGCTCATGAGTTTATCGAAACCCTAACCGACCCGTTTGGCAACATTGGTTACGATGCTCAAGTGGGTGAACGTGGCGTTAAGCTTTCTGGTGGTCAGCGTCAACGTGTCGCTATCTCGCGTGTTCTTTTGAAAAATGCGCCACTATTGGTTCTTGATGAAGCGACGTCTGCCCTCGATTCTGAGGTAGAAGCGGCAATCCAAGAGAGCTTGCTTGAGCTAATGGAAGGCAAAACGGTTATCGCAATTGCGCACCGTCTTTCGACCATTGCTGCGATGGACCGCCTGATAGTGCTTGATGAAGGCAATATTGTCGAAGAAGGTACGCATCAAGAGCTGATTAACCAGAATGGTATCTACGCTCAGCTGTGGAATCACCAAACGGGTGGGTTTATTGCTGATGATCTTGAGCAAGCTACGAGCGCTTAATTTTTGTGCTATTTTAAAAATGCGGCGTGATTCACACCAATTTGTTAAATAGCGGTAAATTAAACATGGCAGAATGTTATGTCGTAATTATATAATGACTCTAACAAACCAAGACGGCTTCGCTTGCGCGTTCTGGAATAAGGCTAGACTTCGGGGGGGAGGCTGGCCTTTCTTATGCCCGTAGATCAGCGACTTTTCCTACCTGTTCCATCAACTTCATCGATCCTTTTGTTTTTTTCTTGGCGTTTTTTTCTTAAAATGCGCGCAATATTCTTTCTAGAGATCAACCATGAACAAAAGTGTCCTAACTAACGTCGTCGCGTTAGCACTGCTTGCTAGCGGCTATACGACAGCAAACCAATACTTACTTTATGCAGGCTTATTCGCATTTTCTGGTGCCATCACCAACTGGCTTGCGATTCACATGTTGTTCGAGAAAGTACCCGGCCTATACGGTTCTGGCGTTATTCCAGCACGCTTTGAAGAGTTCAAAGCAGCCATCAAACAACTGATGATGGAGCAGTTCTTTACTGAAAGTAACATCGACCGCTTCCTAAGCAGCGAAATGAGCGGTGGCCAATCACTGAACCTAGAGCCTGTGATTAAGAAAATCGATTTCAATCCTGCATTCGATTCACTGGTTAACGTTATTGAGAGCTCACAGTTTGGCGGTATGCTAGCAATGTTTGGTGGTACAGAAGCATTAGAGCCAATGAAAGCGCCATTTGTTGAGAAGATGCAAGAATCTGTTATCGAAATCAGCAAGAGTGATTCAGTGAAAAATGCCATCAAGGAAGAGCTGGAATCACCAGCAATGATGGATGAAATCAAAGAGAACATTGAAGCCATCATCGACCAGCGTTTGAATGAACTGACACCGAAAATGGTAAAAGAGATGGTTCAAACCATGATTAAGAAACACCTTGGCTGGCTTGTCGTGTGGGGTGGTGTATTCGGCGGTGTGATTGGTCTTATTTCAGCGGGGATTACATTGTAAAGCGTTTATGACTACGCTTAACTGATTGCCCTTTCTGGCAGTCACAAAAAATGGAAGCTCATTAGCTTCCATTTTTATATCTATCAAAACTGGATCAAGCCAGGAGCGCGCTAATTTAAAGTCGCTAACAGCTCAGGGTTCACACCAAAGCCCTTTTTATGCTCTTCAATCACCACTTCACTGCGCGTCTGAATCACACCAGGTAAGGTCCCCAGCTTGGTAGCCATAAATGCTTGGTAAGCCTTCATGTCTTTCACCCGAACTTTAATCATGGTGTCGAAGTCTCCCGACAACGAATAACACTCTTCCACCTCTGGCATCATTTCCACAGCTTGGGCAAACTTATCAAAGATTGAAAAGCTGGTTTGGTCGAGACGAATATGGATAAACACTTGAACATCGAGCCCCAACTTCTCGGAACACAGCTCTGCGTGGTAACCCGTGATGTAACCCTCTTTTTCTAATCGCTTCAATCTATCAGAGCAAGGAGAGGTGGTTAGGTTAACTTGCTTAGCCAACTCAACCACAGGCAAGCGCCCTTTCATATGCAGAATTCTTAGTATTTCTTTATCGATACGATCAAGCTGATGATGATACATGACATTCCTTAAACATTCTAAATTCGGCTCAGTATATTCCATACCTAGAACGATCGAAGAAAACCCCGCTCACACATTTAAAAACTAAACGCACAAGTCGCATTCACACCAAATATAAATCCATACAAATCGATAGCAACCCTTATAAATCAAACTCTGGTTATTAACAAATTATTATAAAAATGGCCTGATAAACAAATAAGTTGAGCCAGAAACGAAAGAAAGGATATATGGCAAAGTGAATAATATAATTATCGAAGAGAAAGGATGACTCTATTATGAAAACACAAGAACCCGCATATAAACCCTACGGTATCGGCTCATGGACACAAGTAACAGTGTCAAAAGATGTGGCTCAAGCACTCGCTAATGAATACTCAAACTACGGATGGGAAGTAAAAATTGATGGCAATGCCATTAACAGCGAGATCGCGCTTAAAGAGGCTTAAATGACAAAAACCTACCAAACGGAGGTTTTTTTGATGTTGGTTAGTAAGCACTTACCATCAGCTAAGCTAAGCCAACTTGAGGAACTGAACTTCCAGTTTCACAACGGCAATTGCATGTACGACAAAAGTGCTGCGTTTCCATATCGTAATATAAGTTGCCACTAAATAGCTTTGAGGTCCATTGCAACATACGGCCAGAGGCTGTCTCGGGCTCTGATTCACAACGTTTCATTATAGACTTGTGTAGTGTTGTTTTTTTACATCCTTTGCAATAGAGATTAGGCATACCTTTGTCCTATAGGTCTTTAGTGGTTACTGATAATTGACACATCATGTCCAATTCGGTTCCAAAATTCACCGAGCGAATAACAAAATTGAGCACTAAGTTCAAAAAAATAGCCATTTTATCGTTTATTTTTTGAGATAAAGCGCTTTAGAAAGTCTCCTTCTTCTATTTTTTCTTCTATCATTTGGTTTCAATTTACATTGTAAACCTTACAACCGCCGTATTTCCCCTGTATTCAGCAGAATTTTTAATAAGACAAAGGTAGTACCCACATAAAAAAGGGAACTCATAAACGAGCCCCCTTTAGATCAAGCATGCGCGACTAATTGATGGAAACTAACGACAGGGTGCGAAGATGTCTTGGTTCTCCCTATACTCAGTGGTTTGCACGTCCATTAAGCCAAGTAGGGAGTCAAACAAGTTATCGTGTGAAAAACTCTGCTCCTTCCCTGCCTTTCTTAAGCAAGTCTGATTTATCCCTTTTTGCTCGGCAAAGCCATCAGACATCCATACGATCATCGGGACATGAGTTTGTTCTTTTGGTGCGAGAGAGTATGGCATGCCATGTAAGTAGACGCCGTTTTCCCCTAAGGACTCCCCGTGGTCGGAAATGTACATCAGTGCAACGTTGTACTTATCGATGAGTTTCTCTAGCTTCTGAATAGCCTGTGAGAGAAAGAAGTCCGTGTACAATATAGTGTTGTCGTAGGTGTTGACCACTTCCTCTTTGGTGCAGTTTTCAATATCTGCACGAGCGCAGTCAGGCGTAAACTTCTTATGTTCTTTTGGGTAACGCTCGAAGTAAGTCGGACCATGAGAACCAGAAATATGGTAAAAAATGATGCTATCTTGCTTAAGATCTTGAGTATCTTGTTCAAAGTTCTCTAGCATGGCGGTATCGTAGCACTCATCTTTATTGCACAAAGGATCGCTATCTTTAGCGACGAGAGTCATCTCTTTGATTCGGTGTGCAACGGCCTTGGCTCCACCATCGTGCTCTCGCCAGATTGAGTGAATACCTGCTCGGTTCATGATGTCGACCACGTTGTCTTGGTTGTAGGCTTTATCACGGTCGTAGTTACTACGGTTCATCTTAGAGAACATGCAGGGTACTGAAACCGCGGTGGCGGTTCCACACGACTGAACATCAGAGAAAAATATCGGGTCGTAAGGCTTGGTATGAGCGTTAGTTTCTCTCTCATAACCATGATACTGGTAGTTATATACGCGAGCAGTTTCGCCAAGCACAAACACCAATAAAGTCGGTTTGGTTGCTTGTTGGGCTTGTGGTTTGAGTTGAGCATCTAACCCCAATTCTTGATAGGGGGTAGGTTGTTTGATGTAGGTGTTATTGATGTATTTGACCGTTGATGCCACGTACTCGATCGGAATAATCATCTTTTTGATGTGCGAGTTATTACGACCAATCGATACGTAATCCTTATAGAAAAGCCCGGCAATAATCGCAATAACGATCAAGGAAGAGAGCAGCCCCATCGATTTCCAGACAAAGAAATCTTTCCAAGACTCTTTTTCAAGTTTGGTAAACAACAAGATGATTGATGGAATACCGCCCATGGCTAGTAACCATAAGATCGAGTGACCGCTGATATAGCTCGCCGCTTCACCGCTATTGGTTTCGAAGACGTTCTCTATCATGCCGTAGTCGACGAATATGCCGTAGTTAAACATGCTGTAGCTGACGAGTGTTGAGGTGATCAGCAATAATATGAAAAACGGCTTCGAGAATAGAGGCCAGTTGAAAACTTGGAAGATGAAATGAAAGGCAGCAAGGAAGAAGATTGGAATGGAAATAAGAAACGCAACGCTTTCAGACTTCGATGCTTGAACAATACTAAACAGTTCTTGGGTAAGAGGTAGGTTGACAACAAGCAGGTAATATACAGCCAACACAAAAGGCAGCTTGTTTATCGACATGTTTAAGCTTGGTAGGTTCATAGGTTTTGTTTTCCTGCGTCTCTTATTCCTTTATTTTAGTCTCGCTACCAAGAAAGCTCTAATATCAACGCATAAAGCTCAAACCGGTGATGGTGAGCGATAAACCGGCTAAAGTGAAATGACGCGATAGGGGAGTAGAAACAAAAAATTCACTTTACTAAGTGACCTTCATGACAAGGTGGAACAGCAAAGTGAATTAGTATGTTCAGCTTATTCTATGTGGTTCAATCACATTAGAAGTTGTATGAACCACCGAAGCTAATGCTGCTGAATGCTAGTGTTTTGTCTTCTTTCTTAAAGCCGTAGTCGTTTTCAACACTCACTGCGTCTGCTTGTGAAATTAGACGTAGTGTTAAATGTTCGATTGGCGTGTATTCAACACCAACACCAAAGTGGAAACCGGTACCGCTGTCATCAGCGTAACCAGCGCTCTTGTTTGCGTTTAGGTCAACAGAACTGAAACCAGCTAATACGAACGGACGAATCGTGTTGTCGAACGTGTAACCTAGGTTTGCTGATACAGAAACAGATGTTGGAGACATTTTTTCTGTACCTTTTTTGTAGTCTGCGTAATCGTTGTAACCAAGTTCAACACCAACGATACGGTTGAATTGGTAGCCACCATATAGGTTGTAGCCCATGCCATCTGAGTCTAGGTTGCCTTGACCGTCTGTATCAGAATCTTGGTACACACCAAGGCCGCCACCGATGTACGCACCGCCGTCAGTTCCTGCTGCTAAAGCAGGAAGAGAAACTGCGCTGATTAAGCCCAGTGCTAGTGCTGATTTCGCGAATTTGTTCATTGTTCTTACTCACTCTTTAATGTCATGCAGTATCAATTATTTTTGTTTTCAGCCTTTCGACCGTTGGTGAGCATTATTCCGTAGTTTTATACGTATTACTGTATGGCTTTGTAAGCTAAATCGTTACATAGTAGAAAACATCTCCATCAGATTGCTTAGTGAGTTAGACTGCCAAAACAAGGAATAAACATGCTAATGAGACAAAATACAGGCTTGGTGGTTGTGGACGTTCAGGGCAGGCTCGCACGCCTCGTTGATAAGAGCGAGACACTTATTTCTAACTGTCGGAAGCTGATTAAGGGCGCGCAGGTTTTGGGGCTGCCCATTATTCACTTGGAGCAGAATCCAGATAAATTGGGAGCAACAGTCAGCAAACTGAATGACGTATTGAGTGATGTTGAGCCAATAACTAAATTCACGTTCAACGCGTGTGATGAGCCCAAGTTCGTTGAAATTGTGCAAGCCACGAATGTCGAGACTTGGCTGGTGTGTGGTATTGAAGCTCATATTTGCGTGTATCAAACCGCAATGGGGTTGTTAGAGCTTGGATATAAGATGCCGGAGGTCAGTGACTGTATTCGTTCACGAACAGCCCAGAATAAAATTTGGCTATTCGCCGACTAGCAGATGTAGGCGTGCAAATTACAGGATTAGAAATGAGTTTATACAAGCTGGCAAAGGACTGTCGCGCGCCCGAATTTAAGCCCATTCCATCCTTGATTCGTTAGTCACCTAGGGGCTGTCTATCGCCGCCACCTCGGTAGGAGTCTAAAGCAACCTTCAAGCGGCGCAGCTTGTCGCGCGAACGGTTCTTATGATTGACAGCGATCCCCATCGAAAGCACATCCACTAACGCCAACATAGCGTAGCGAGAAGCCGACGGTTTGTAGATGAAGTCAGTTTCCATGTGCTTGATCGGCAACAAGATATCGGCAATCTTTGCCAGTGGCGTGTCTTGTGGGGTAATCGCGATGATCTTAAGTCCATACTGTTTAGCCAGCTCTGCGGTTTCAGTGATCACAGGCGTAAAACCGGTCGCGGAGATCATCACCATTACGTCATTGGCATCTGCTGTTGCCGCAACCATGCGTGACATTAAACCATCGTTGTACGACACTACTGGATAGCCCAAACGAAACAGTCGGTGTTGCAGCTCTTGAGAGGCGATGGTCGAGCCACCACCCATGCCGATTGCAATGATCTGTCTGGCTTTGTGTAGCCAATTTACTGCAGTTTCAACATCTTGTTCTTTAAATAGAGTACGGTTGATGTCTAGGCTCTGCTTGATCGATTCATAGATACCTTGATAGCCAGTTTGGTTAACCGGTTCGAGAATAAAGCGCTGGCCAACTGTTAGGGTTTGAGCAAGCTTGATCTTCATATCACGTACGTTGTTACAACCAATCGCCTTAGCAAAACGGGTAATGGTCGCTTCACTGACTTGCGCGTTTTTAGCGAGTTCTGTAATGCTAGCTTTGGCGGCAAAATCAATGTCATCCATGATCAGCTTGGCGACTTTTTTCTCGGCATCACGAAGAGCGGGAAAACGCTCCGTTATCTGTGAAATGATATCTACTTCTAAACTCAAGAATCCTGATCCTTTGTTGTTGGGGCTAATCGTTGCTACTTAGCTTTTAAGCACTGAGCTTGTAAGAACCAAGCCTTAGCCCCGTTAGTATATCTGAATGCTTCGCTGATTCTAGCTTATTGAAAAATCGAGCTAGAAGCAGGTCTCTACCCAGTTTGTTACCTGATACTCGTCATCGCTGATAGCAATGTAACGCCACTTATCGAAAGTTAAACACGGGTGTGAGGTTGAGAACGCAATCATGTCACCCACTTCAATCTCTGAAGAACCGTCCGTTTCCACAAAAGTATGTTGATCCATCACGGCTGTTGCTGTCAGACCTTTTACTGAAATAGCTTTGCCATTGCGATACCCGCGCTCAGCAATAGGTAACCCAGAATCGAAGGCCACATCACGCTTACCAAGCCCAATCACCAGTTTGGTTGGCTCTGGGCGAGAGATAACATATGCCCAAACCTCAAGGGCCGATTCTAAATCCCCACCCAGTTCACACGCGTAACCTTGGTTTACTTGTGCGCGCTGCAACACCTTGCTTTGAGCATCGAGGTAGATCCCAGTATCGTGAATGGCGTAGCAACCTGGGCGGATGATCGCCAAGCAATCGGTTAGGTTCGCCAAGCACTCTGCCACCACATCATACCAAGCCGATCCCGCGCCGGTTATGATTGGCTGTCCCGTGATCAGGCTATCTGATGCAAGGTTTTCGACAGAGCTCAGTGCTTGCTTTAAGAACGTACGAATATCTTGCTCGGCATTGTCGCCATGAATCACACCTTCGTACACCTCAATACCCGTAAGAGAAAGCGCAGGCGCGTCTTGAATGGATTGCGCAAGCTCTAGAACCTCTTGTGGTGAGCGACAACCACAGCGACCGCCTGGTACTCCAAACTCGATCAGAACCTTTAGCATTTGCTCAGTGCTAGCGAAGTGTTGACTCAGTTGTTGCACGTTCACTGGTGAATCGACACAGCAGTAAAAATCAACGTCGAATTCACGAATAAGTTGTTCGACGATCGCAATGTTGGTTTTACCTACTAGTTGGTTGGCCATGATGATTCTTTTTGCACCCGCCATTGCCGCAACCTCTGCTTGAGCAGGTGTCGCTACAGTAATTCCCCAAGCGCCATTTTCTAGCTGCTGACGAAAGAAATCAGGCGTCATCGATGTTTTGCCGTGTGGTGATAATTTCACCTGATGATGATCAGCGAATGATTGCATCCAATTCAGATTATTGGTTAAGGCTGATTGTTTGATAATTGCTACCGGAAGCGAAATATCTTCATCGATCAGTCGATAAACGCCGTTCTCAGTTTGTGATACTGCTCTCCCTTTTTGGCCTCTTTCAGTCAAGACGAAACAATCTTTTTGATACTTTATAACATCTTTTTTTGCAGGGTTATGTTTCATTGCTGATTCCTAACATGATTTAAGTGTTTGTTATTTAATGTTTAAATCTATCTTGTGTTTGTTGCGTGATAGAAACTATCATACAAATTAAAATATTATGTGTGTTTTGTCACTGAAAATAATCGGCTGGATTCTTAATATAGCTCCATCAACACAGTGGATTGAGAGAGTGAAAAATGTTGTTCGATACGATAATCAAAAATGTAGAGGTGTTTGACGGCACCGGCGAACAATCGTTTTGTGCCGATGTAGCAATCCTTGATGGAAAAATCGCCGAAATTGGTCAAATCGATCACGAAGATTGTGGCCAGTTGGTTGAGGGAGCTGGCTTAGCATTGGCTCCTGGATTTATCGATGTACATACACACGACGATACCAACGTAATTCATTACCCAGACTGCCTACCTAAGATCAGCCAAGGTGTCACAACTGTGATTGTTGGCAACTGCGGCATCAGCGCATCACCGACCGTTTTGGCTGGCGATCCACCTGACCCAATGAATCTTTTAGGGGCGCAGGCTGATTTTAAATACCCAACTTTTGCGGCGTATGCACAAGCGGTAGAGCAAGCTCAACCCGCAGTAAACGTAGCAGCGTTAGTGGGTCACACCACACTGCGTAACCAAGTGATGGACGACCTACAACGCACCGCAAGTGAAGATGAAATTGCAGCGATGCAAACCAACCTTGATTTAGCAATGGAGCAGGGCGCATTAGGCTTGAGTTCTGGTTTGGCTTACGCAAGTGCGAAGCAAGCCAACGCGAATGAGGTGATGCAGTTAGCCAAAGTGCTGTCTAGCCATGGCGGCATCTATACCACGCATATGCGTACCGAATTCGAAGAGATCTTAAGCGCGATGGAAGAGGCGTTTGAGACAGGCCAATACGCCAAAGTGCCGGTTGTGATCTCTCACCTTAAATGTGCAGGTGCAGGCAACTGGGGCAGAACCGTTGAAGTGCTTGATTTGATGGACAAGGTTTCAGAGCACCAAGATGTGTCTTGCGACTGTTACCCATATTCAGCGAGCTCTTCGACGTTAGATTTAAAACAGGTGACGGACGATTTCGATATCTTCATCACTTGGTCTGAAACAAAGCCAGAACATGCAGGCAAAACCCTTAAAAAGATTGCTGATGAGATGAACCTACCTTTGATGGACGCTGCGAAAGCGCTTCAACCAGCTGGTGCAGTTTACCACTGCATGGATGAGAACGACGTAAAGCGCGTTTTGAAATACAAGCTGACCATGGTTGGTTCCGATGGGTTGCCGAATGACCCGCATCCACATCCAAGGTTGTGGGGCACCTTCCCGAAAGTGTTAGGCCACTACTGCCGAGATGAAAAACTGTTCGCACTGCCTGAAGCGATTCACAAAATGACCGGTATGTCGGCAGAGCGTTACAACTTGTCTGGTCGAGGTGAAATTCGCCAAGGCGCATTTGCTGATTTAGTTTTATTTGATCCAAAGAATATTAAAGACACCGCAACATTTGAAAATCCTATTTCAGTTGCAGAAGGAATTGAGAGTGTCTTTGTTAATGGTGAGTTAACTTACCAAAAAGGAATCGTTAAAAATAATCGTTCCGGCGTTTTTATTTACCGTAATTAGAATTTAATTATTTTATTAAATATACAGTAATTAGAAAGCGACGAATTAATTTAAATATATTGGGAAGCACCAATATTATCTATAAAGAAGTGGAGTTAAAAAATGACTATTAAACGTTACGGTGTTGAAGGCGGTACAGGTACAGGCGGACAACATTTACCATTTGCACGCGCAACTGAAGCGGGTGGTTTCCTATACGTTTCTGGCCAGACACCGATGACAGATGGTGAAGTGGTTGAGGGTGGCATTGTTGATCAGTCTCGCCTAGCGATCCAAAACTGTGTCGATATTATGACTGAAGCGGGCTACGACCTAGAAGACGTAATGCACGTAAAGGTTGTGCTAACGGATTCTCGTTACTTCCAATCTTTTAATAAGGTATTCAAAGAGTTCTTCGGTGCTAACCCGCCAGCACGTATCTGCATGGTCTGTGACCTAGTGGTAGACGTGAAAGTTGAAGTAGATGTGACTTGCTACCGCGCTGATCGCGTTTAGTAATAACCTAATCACAATAACCTACTTAGAGAGTATTAGGGCGTAGTCATCCCTGTTATTATTCCTTAATACTCTCACCCTACATTTATAAAAATTACTTTAATTAAAATATATCAAATAAATGAAGTAATTATATGAAATATAAAATGAATGAATCATAAATAAAAGTTCAGGAATGGGCTTAATATTTCACTGAGAGGTGTCAAATGAACAGCACTCTTTTTCTTACAGGCTTCGGCGTGTACGTATGTTTTTTAATTTGGTTAGGTTGGTTCGTCTCGCGTAATCAAAAATCTGGCGAAGATTTCTTATTAGGCGGCCGTGGCCTGCCATTATTCTTAGTTCTGGGTACAACCGTCGCGACTATGGTCGGCACGGGCTCAAGTATGGGTGCGGTTGGCTTCGGGTACGCGAATGGTTGGGCTGGTGCTCTATACGGCATTGGCGGTGCTATCGGCATCCTATTACTAGCCCTTTGGTTTGCTCCGGTTCGTAAACTGAACTTCATGACCATGAGTGAAGAGCTAGCGTATTACGTGGGTGCTAACCGAATCGTGAAAAACGTGGTTGGTCTGCTTATCTTTATCGCGTCAATCGGTTGGTTGGGTGCGCACATTCTAGGCGGTGGCATGTACCTAGCGTGGATTGCTGATATCGACCTTAACCTTGCTAAAATCATTATTGCTGCGGCATTCACTATTTACGTAGTGATCGGTGGTTACACAGCGGTTGTGTGGACCGATACTATCCAGGCTATCATCCTTTTTGCTGGCTTCATCTTGATGGCAGTTATGTCTGTGGATCACATCGGTGGTATGGATAACCTTTACGCTGCGATGGACCCTGCTGCTACGAGCTTTTTAGCAATCGATAAACTGGGTCTTCTGCCTGCTGTTTCTTTGGCTGTGGTTATCGGTGTGGGTGTACTTGCAACGCCTTCATTCCGTCAACGCATCTACTCAGGTAAAGACGTTTCAACTATTCGTCGCTCATTTGTGGCATCGGGTGTGTTGTACCTTTTCTTCTCAATTATCCCAGCAATCATTGGTATGGCTGCGCACGCAATTGACCCATCATTGGATAACCCGAACTACTCGTTCCCTTACGTAGCTGCAACGGTTCTTCCGGTTGGCGTAGGCATGATTGTTCTTATCGCAGGTCTTTCTGCAACGATGTCGAGTGCAAGCTCTGATGCGATTGCGGGCGTGTCTATCCTACTGCGTGATGTTTACGTGATGTTCACAGGTCGTGTACCAAACAAAGAGTCGATGCTGAACTACTCTCGCTTAGCTCTAGTTGTGGTCATTGGTTTTGCATTGCTGTTCGCCCTTACGTCAAACGATATCATTGGCTACATCACTAAGATGATTTCAACGGTAATGTCAGGCATGTTTGTGTGCGGTATGTTAGGTAAATTCTGGAAACGCTACAACTGGCAAGGTGCGCTTGCAACGCTAGCGGGTGCTTCTGTAGCTTCATTCGCAGTAATGCTAAACGCTGACTACACAGCCTTCTGGGGCAACCCCGTGATTCCTTCATGTCTGTTTGCTCTAACGGCAGGTGTGGTTGTGAGCTTAGTGACTCCGGCTAACCAAGTAACACCTGAAATGGCAAAAGCGATTCTTGATGATGAGCGTGCTCTGATGGAGATGGAAATGTCTGAATCAGGCGTACTTGAAGAAGAAGCGGCACCTCAACGTCCTGCAAATCAAACAAGCTAAACCTAGTCTCCACAGCTGGTTTGCTTAATTCAGGCCCTGCTTAGCGGTAGGGCCTTTTCTAAAGTTAATTATCTCTATTTTTAGGAGCGGCTATGTCGGCATCTTCTCTGTTCAATATTGCGTTTTTTGGCGAATGTATGGTCGAAATCAGCGGCTCTCCGTTAACCAAAAAGTTTGGCGGTGATACGCTTAATACCGCGCTTTACCTTTCTCGCCTAACTCAACATCAAAATCTATCGGTGCATTACGCGACAGCCCTTGGTAGTGATGAACTGTCTCAGAACATGATTGATAGTTGGCAGCTAGAAGGAATTCAAACCAATTTCGTTGAACGCATTCCAAACAAGTTGCCTGGTTTATACATGGTAGAAACCGATGAAACAGGTGAGCGACACTTTCACTACTGGCGCAACGATGCGGCAGTAAAATCTTATTTCCATGTTAGTGATTTGAATAAGCTTGAAATCGCACTGACAGAGAAGCAAGTCGATGCGGTCTATATTAGTGGTATTAGCATCGCGATTTTAGACGATGACTCGCGTGAGCGCCTATTCAAAGCCATTGGCGTGTTCTCAAACCTAGGCGGTAAAGTGATTTTTGATAATAACTATCGCCCACAGCTTTGGACAACCGAACAAGCACAACATTGGTATGCCAAGTTACTCCCGTTGGTGGACATTGCCTTGATAACGGAAGACGACGACATACTTGTATGGGGTAGCTCAGAGAGCGTTCAACAACGCTGCCTTCGTTTAGGTTGTCAAGAGATCGTCATCAAACGTGGCTGCGAACCATGCAAAGTTGTCCAAGTTAAGGAAGAAGCTAAAATCATAGAGAGTTATGTTTCAGCGACTCACGTGACTAACGTAGTTGACACTTGTGCGGCTGGCGACTCATTCGCTGCGGGTTATTTAGCTGCGCGCCTTACTGGTGATAGCGCAATTGAAGCCGCAGAGCTTGGTCATCAGTTAGCTTCCACCGTGATTCAATACTCAGGTGCCATCATTCCAGTAAGCGCCATGACTCACTTAATTAAAAAGTAAAAAACAAAGCGAATTTATTATGTCCCAAGAAATGATCAACACACTTAAGCAATTCAAAGTTATTCCTGTTATCCAAATAAACAAGGTTGAACATGCGGTTCCCTTGGCAAAAGTGCTGGTTGAAAACGGCTTGCCGGTCGCTGAGGTGACATTCCGCACTGAGGCGGCGGCAGATGCTATTCGTGCAATGCGTGATGCGTACCCAGAGATGTGTATCGGTGCCGGCACAGTATTAACGCCAGCACAGATCGATTTAGCAAAAGAGTCGGGCAGTGAATTTATCGTGGCACCAGGCTTAAATCCAAACACAGTAAAACGTTGCCAAGAGATCGGTATGCCAATCGTACCGGGTGTAAACAACCCAAGCCAAGTTGAGCAAGCGCTAGAGCTTGGTCTTAACTTCTTGAAGTTCTTTCCTGCAGAAGCGTCTGGCGGCATCAACATGGTGAAATCACTGTTAGCGCCATACGTTGATGTCTCTCTAATGCCAACGGGCGGTATCGGCAAACACAATGTGAATGACTATCTAGCAGTGGACCGCGTGGTGTGCTGTGGTGGTACTTGGATGGTGTCACCAACGTTGATCGAAAACGAGCAATGGGATGAGATTGCCGTATTGGTTCGTGAAGCTGTTGAATTGGTAAAATAGTTAAATTTAGCTTTATTAAAATAAAAAATAATAGCTACTGAATATGAGCAGTAGCTATAAAAAATATCATGCAATCAAAATAATTAATAAGAAACAAAAAGGTAGTCTCCGTATTTATATCTTTCCTCACATATCAATGTGCGGTGGGGTTTTTATAATCATAATATCGGTGAACTATGAAAAAATTACTTCCTTTAACATTATTAGCATTATTACCAATGACCTCAATTGCCGGGGTTATGTTGATTTAAGGGCAGAGTATCGAAGTAAGACAGATCAGTATCGAAGTCGTTTTATTGTTGGTCACCATTTTGATAATGGGTATGGTTTAGAAACACTGACGAATGTTCGACATGCAGCGGGAGCGTATGACGAAACGAAGGTGATTAATACTGAGTTTACCCATTATTACACCTATGCCATCAATGACAACTTTATGCTGAACCCTGGCGTAGTGATGAATTTTCAAGGCTCAAATACCTTCTTGATGCCTTATCTAAAGCTCAACTACAACTTTGACAATGGGTTCTTTGTACATGGCCGTTATCGTTATGACTTTTCGACCGAAGCTTTAGTGAATGACTATGGCAATGAAGAGACAGCCAAACGAAATCGCTACGATATCTGGACGGGCTATAACACAGATAAGTACATGATCTCTTATGCGTTTACGTATTTTGATCAGATAACGCACCATACAGCAGAGCTTGCAACCGGTGACCTAAATGCTCGTGAACATACCGTCAAAGCCGTTTATAAATGGAAACCAACTGTCAGGCCATACGCAGAGGTGGTGGATGCCGATACGATACAATCAGAAAATGACAAAACGGATTGGCGTTTCCGAGTTGGTGTTAACTTCTCATTCTAATTCAACAAAGCTTATTATTTTTGTGAATAGGCTCTGATAAATAAAATACAATGAAATTTATATAGGAAAATTAATAATGAAAAAAACTATATTATCACTATTGATTTCAGGTTCAATAGTGTCCCCAATGGCTTTTGCAATAGCTCCAAACACTGATTTAAATTTAATGCCCTACCCCCAAATAGTTGAATTAAAATCTGGAAAAGTGAATGTAGACGGAGAGTTTAAAGTTTACATTAAAGGGTTTAATTCTGACCGTGTTGAATATACGGCGAAGCGCTTTATCGACCGACTAGAGCGTCAAACTGGTGTGCCGATTCTAAACTGGCAGGTTAATAGCGCAGATCAAGCGAATCTGATCATTGATATTGATGCTGCACCAAAGTCTGAAATTCAGAATATCGACTCTGTAGAATCTTACAAGATCACCACTCAAGGCGAACAAATTACGTTGAGTGCACCAAGCCCTTATGGTGCTATCCACGGCATCGAAACCCTTTTACAGCTCGTTGAAACCACATCGGCTGGTTACCACATTCCTGCTGTTACTATTGTTGATGAACCTCGTTTTCGTTGGCGTGGTATCTCTTACGATACCTCGCGTCATTTTATCGAATTTGAAGTGTTGATTCGTCAATTAGATGCGATGGCATCGGCGAAGATGAACGTTTTCCATTGGCACTTCTGGGACGATCAAGGCATTCGCATTCAAACCGAATCATGGCCGCGCCTGTGGTCTGAAACGGCTGATGGTAATTACTACACTAAAGACCAAGTGCGATACTTAGTTGAATACGCACGTAACCTTGGTATTCGTGTTATTCCAGAAGTATCTCTTCCGGGTCACTCTTCTGCGGTTGCTCACGCTTATCCTCGTCTGATGTCAGGCGGTGAAGGGCAGAACTACGAGCAAGAAAGAGGTTGGGGCGTGTTTGAGCCACTCATGGATCCGTTGAACCCAGAGTTATATGAAATGCTGGGCGATGTATTTGATGAAGTGACCGAGTTGTTCCCAGATGAGTATTTCCATATTGGTGGTGATGAGCCGAACTACGCACAGTGGAAAAATAGCGAGAAGCATCAGCAATTTATCGAAGAGAACAATATCGATGGCGAACGCGGTCTACAGTCTTACCTCAATGTAAAAGTTGAGAAGATGCTTGAAGAGCGCGGCAAAAAGATGACCGGTTGGGATGAAATTTGGCACAAAGATCTGCCAACTTCTATCGTGATTCAAAGCTGGCAAGGGCACGACAGTATCGGTCGAGCAGCCAAAGAGGGTTATCCAGGGATTCTTTCTACAGGTTATTACCTAGACCAACCTCAGCCAACCAGCTACCACTACCGCAATGACCCAATGCCTAGCGGCATTACTGTCGACGATAAGCTACACAACGGCGAAAAGTTCGTGACGTACCAATGGGAGAAGCCACGTTCAAAAGGCGGTCCGCGTAAGGGAACATTGACTATCATTGAAGCGAAAGACGGCACTTTCCGGGCGTTCAGTGATTACAACGGTAAGTCTCGTGAAGAGATCTACATCCTTGATTACGTGCCGGGTAAAACCTTTGTCGGTCACTTTGATAACTTCATGTCTTACACGGAATTCAATCTGAACCTGAATCCGAATGGCTTTGTGGAAGGCAGTTATCAGTTGATTGGTAACGTGCGTTGGCCAACCACTGGTGAAGTGATTGCGAGCAGTGATATCAAAGGGAGCGTGATTCCAGAGCCGAATGGCGGTTACCCAGCAGAGTTAACCGACAAAGAAAAAGAACTTATCTTGGGCGGCGAGATCACTATGTGGCTGGAAAACAAAGACAGCCTCACCGTGGAAAATTACCTATGGCCGCGTAGTTACGCCATTGCAGAGCGTTTCTGGTCTGATGCAGAACTGACTGACGAACGTAGCATGTATAAGCGCATGAAGGCGATGGATACATGGTCTGAAGTGTCGGTTGGCTTGCGTCATCATGCGGATGCCGACATGTTGTTAAAACGCATAGCTAAAGGCCAAGATATTCACGACCTGCGCGTGCTTGCGAAGTACACCGAGCCAGCACAGTACTACGCACGTAACTGGGAGAAGTGGAACTCAACAGAGCCTAAAGGCACTTTGTACAGTCAATACGAGCGCCTAAACCGCTTTGTTGATGCTCTGCCGGTAGAAAGCTACGCGGTGTATGAGATGCAAGATTTGGCCAATGAAGTAGCGACAGGCAATCAACAGGCATTGGAGCAACTTGCTGAGCATTATCAGAAAGCAAAATCGGCTGCACTAGCGGCTAAAACTGTCTTCGCTGGCAACGTATCTTCGGTAGAGACTGTGGTGGTTGCAGAGAAAACCGTTGAAGTCGCAGATTTAGCGTTAACCTTGATTGCTAAAGCGCAAGCAGGCGAAAAGGTGAGAGAAGCAGACGTGAAAGCTTATCAAGCGATACTGTCTGACTCAGCGAAAATCTACGACGAATCGATCATCGCGATTGTTCGCCCGACAGAGTTATTGTTGAAGCAGTTGGCTGAGTAAGTCGTTAACTGATCAGCTAACAAGTCACACGCTAAAAGTGAATCAAAACCGCCCCTGTGGGCGGTTTTTTAGTTTTAGCGTCTCAATCGGATGTGAATTCTAAACTCTATGTAAGCGACTACTTACTATCAATATTCTGTAGCGTTAACGAGAATGTCATGCCTTGGTCTGGGTTGTTCTTTGCTATCAAGGTGCCTTGCATATCCCGTACATTGTTGGCGGTGATGGCTAATCCGAGCCCGAGACCTTCGCCCATGTTTTTGTTGGTGTGGAAGGGTTCGAAAATGGTTTCAAGCTGGTCTTCAGACACACCACAACCGTTATCTTGAACCTTGATGATCACACGCTCTTGTTCGGTATGAGCGCTGATAACAATGGTCGCTGGCGTCTGATTTTTCGTGGCATCGACGGCGTTTCTAAGTAGGTTGCCAAGCACTTGGCGCAGTCGAGCCTCTTCTCCCATCACCATCGAAATATTAGAGGCGACACGCACGCGGATATCGACGTTTTCTAACTCTGCTTGGTGAATACGCAGGGTTTCTTGAAGCGCGTCTGTTAGTGAAACTGGGTAAGGTTTTTCTAGTCTTTGGAAGGCGAACGACTTCAACTGGCTGGTCATGTTAGCCATTCTGTCGATGAGGCTCATTACCAAGTCCATGTTCGCTTTCAACATCTTAGTCTCGCCTCTCTCCATCAGTAACTGGTTACTTGAAAGCAGGGTTTTTAGGCCAGTAAGAGGCTGATTAAGCTCATGAGTAATCGCACTTGACATGCGGCCTAGTGCGGCAAGCTTGCTTGATTCGACCAACTCTTGCTGTGCATCTTTGAGGTCTTGTGTTCGTTCTTCTACTCGTAGTTGCAGCGTTTTATTGGCTTCCTGAACCGCGATCTCCGCTTTCTTACGTTTACTGATATCAATCACGGTACACAAGTAATAGGTCGTGGCATGCCAAGGAAAGGCGCTAATAGAGAACAACACCGGAAAGTAACTGCCATCGCTGCGTCTTGCCATGGTTTCGACACTGGTGATCTCGGCCAGCTCCTGATGTTGCTCTAAGTTCTTCAGCAACTGCAAAGTTGTTGAGTTCGGGTTACCGGCCTCAAAAAGCTGCCATGCTTTGATATTACTGATCATCGAACCGGATAGGCAGAAGTAGTTTTTCGCCATCAGATTAATGTCGTGGATGTGACCGTGTTTATCGATAAGAACAAGTCCAACGTGTGTCTTGTTTATCATTCCAGACAATCGCTTTTCAGACTCCTCAATCAGCTTTTGGATTCGTAGGTTGCTGAGTTTCTTCTGGCGTCTTTGGTAGAGAATGACCAGTAGTAGCATGATGAAAAGACAGCCCACCGCGACGCTCCAACTTATCCAGTTAGTGGTTTGGTTGAGGCTAGTTAATGGGGTGAGGTAGGTTAAACGCCAATTGAGGTCGTCTAACTTGATTGACTGAATCAAGTAGTCTTTACCTTGCAGTTGCCACACTTGAATATGAGTCTGATCATAAAGATCACGCTTGGTTATACTTGGCTGTGAGTTGAAGGTGTCGTTAAACCAATCGGCATTTAGCCTGTTGTCACTGGAGAGGAAAAATTGTTCGTGAGGGTTCTGGAACAGTACCGCTTCGCCATCGGCAAACCATTGATCGGTCAGCAGTGATAGGTCTACTTGAACCGCGACAAGACCCAACACATCGGAGGCTCGGTAAACGGGTGCGGCAATGAAGTAATCGGGTGTCACACCTTTGTTTTTGGCCACTACAGAAATTGCACCGCCTTGCTGGTGGATCTTAGACACGATGGTGTTGGCATTTTTGCGGCTGAGTTGGTTTCTTTCCACACTCGATACCAGTAAATCACCCTTATTGGAGAGTAAGTACCAGCCTTTGGTATTCGCCGCTTTGTCTAATTGAATGAGCTGTTTTTTGATGCGTTTTTCAAGGCGGTCTTCACCATCGATAAAACGAATCGTGGTCTCATCGTTGGTGACTAGGTAGGGTAGATAATAGAAACGCTTAAGGGTACGCCTTGCTTCAGCGATGTATCCAAGGAAGCGTTGCTCAGCATAACGTTGCGCTTGTTCGAGTTTCCACTGGCTGATACCGTTTTTGGTTGTGACTTGCACTAAACCAATAATTAAACAGGCAAATACAAATAACCAATATCGATTGTTATTCATCATTTTTCATTAACCCCTTTTTAAATTAATGATTTAAAGCTATTTTGTGTTTGCTTTTTGAGTCGTTGGAAAGTGAAACAATTTGAAGCTAACAAACATCACAAAACTGTTAAAGAGGTGTTACTCAAAGTGGGAGGTAGCTCCTTTTCGTCTGCTCGGTTTTTGAATACCGTGGGTGGCATGTTTGGTTTAAGTGTTAGGAACAGACTATGCAACGTGTAGCTTTGATTGAAGATGATGCGATCGTGCGTCAAGCAACCAGCCAATGGTTGCGGTTGGCTGGCTTCGATGTGACCGCGTTTGAGTTTGGGCAAGATGCCATAAACGCAGTAAAACAGGGTGATTTCCACACCATCATCAGTGATGTGCGTTTGCCCGACATCGATGGGGTAGAGCTGCTTGGGTGTTTTAAAAGTTTGGTGCCAGATGTGCCAGTTATTTTGATCACAGGGCACGGTGATGTTGATATGGCGGTAAAGGCGTTACATCAAGGTGCCTATGATTTTATCGAGAAGCCATTTGACCCTGAGCGCCTTTCTCAAACTGCTGCTGAAGCGGTCGAAAAATATCAAAGTAGCCAAGACAGAGTGAGTCGCCAAACCTATCTAAATAACTTAAAAGGCATCGAGCAGGTTCTGATTGGTCGTAGTAAGGTGATATGCGATCTGCGTGAACAAATACAGAAGGTAGCTTCCATCGACACAAATGTGATCATTTATGGTGAAACTGGCTGTGGTAAAGAGTTGGTCGCTTCTTGTTTGCATAAATTTAGTGAACGTAAAAGGCACCCTTTTGTACCGATCAATTGTGGTGCCATTCCAGAGAACTTGTTTGAAAGCGAACTATTTGGGCATGAGGCCGGAGCCTTCACCGGGGCAGCCAAGCGACGCATCGGTAAGCTTGAGTTTGCTGATAAAGGCACGGTCTTTCTCGATGAAATTGAGAGCATGCCCCTGTCAATGCAGGTCAAAGTGCTGCGCACCTTACAAGATAATGTGGTTGAACGCGTAGGTGGTAACCAGCAGCAACATGTTGATTTAAGAGTTGTGTCTGCCTCGAAATGTGACTTACTGAATCATCCAGATTTTCGCCAAGATCTGTTCTATCGCTTGAACGTTGCCCAACTGCATTTACCGCCACTTAGTGATAGGGAAGACGACGCGCTTATTCTTTTTGAACACTTTACCCAAGAAGCAAGCAGCGATAGCCGAATCGCCAGCGAGGCTGACCGCCATGCCTTATTGTCTTATACATGGCCGGGCAATGTGCGTGAGCTGCGCAATGTCGCGATTCGTTTTGCGTTGGATGAAAGCCTAACGGTTGGGGATATATTGGCTTGCCGCCCTAACTCGGTAACGGAATCCACCACAGCTGGTATTCCTTTGGCGGTTCAGGTGCAGAGTTTTGAGCGTAAAGTGATTCATGATGCGTTAGTGCGTTATCAAGGGCGTATTCATGATGTGATGCAAGACTTGGATTTACCTCGTCGAACACTGAATCAAAAAATGGTGCGCTATGCGCTTAATCGAAGTGATTATGTTGAGTCTTAGTGATCAATTTGACTGTAATGTTTCCCAAAGATCAGGGTCTGTTGACCTTTCGAGCTGACTTTTATAGCACTTTGTGGGAAATTTATTCTGTGGATGAATGCCTTTGGAGGCAGTACGATGGATAAATGCAATATAACATCTTGTCCCACAGTGTTTATTACGCGAAATATCATGCAGTTTAGGTCACTAAGTACAGTCAGAAAATCCTGAATCATGGCATGTGCAGCTACCTACGGAAGGTTATGATAAAGTTACTGTGAAGTTTACCTGGCTGGGGTTGAGATAGAGAAGATAGACTTTGATGAACATCATCTGCATATGATGTTGTTTATTCGACCTATCTACAGCATTTCAGATTTCATGGGGAAACAAAAAAATCGTCGCATCAGATTGGAAAAACGTACAGTTGGCTAAGTAAGGTTTACAGGAAAGAGAACATTGTTTGGTCGCTAGCTTACTTTGTCAGTCACGTAGGCGTAAATGAACAAGTCATAGCCAACTACGTATGGAGTTGTAACAGTAAGTATCCCGTGCATGTTCGGGGGTGCTATTTGGTAAAATCGTCCAGATTAGCTAAACTTATCGGCTGCGATGAAGAAATATGTTTTGAAAGAAAAAAAGCCCAAAGTGATGAGGTATCACTTTGGGCGATTTTACTAATCTTCTAACACTAACTCGCTGTCGTATTCTTCCCTAGGCACTTCGCCGCGTTTGCAGCCGTTTAGGGTATGAAAGCGACGGCGTCCGCGAGCCAGTTGAATATACTTCAACCAAACACGCTCTAACTTGGACTTTGCCTTATGAGGGTGAGACAACACTTTAAGGAAGTGCTTTTCTTCTGCATTGGTTGGTGTAAGTTCACCAGTCTCAAGTGCAAGCATAGTGTCGCCAAACAAGGTTAGGATTTCCTCTTCTGAAAGAGTAAAATCCCCTGACTTAGCGAACCCTCGTGGGAATTTAATGGTGTCATAAAAACGTTTTTTTCCGTGACGGAATTCGGTCTCAGACATATCAGCCTCAGTAATGTGGTTAGATAGAAATTAGTGTTTATTGCTCACGCGAAAATATTGTTAAAAGGCTAAAATAGGAAACAAAACGTTTTTGCCTTTACGATAAACAATCCTAGATCCGCTAGTTAGCAGATTTATTACAGAGATGTATTTGATGGATGTGAAAGTATTTAGAACCTTTCTTGAGGTTGCAAGGGTGCGCCACTTTGGGCGTGCTGCTGAAAACTTGTATTTAACACAAGCGGCGGTGAGTGCGCGGATCAAACAGCTAGAAGGCTATTTTGATACTCAGTTGTTCATCCGTGATCGTAATAACATCAAGCTTACCTCTTCAGGTGAGCGTTTGATTGGCTACGCTGAGGTGATGGTTTCTACTTTGCAACAGGCTAAGTTTGAACTGTCACTAGAGAGTGGAAAAGCCTTGCAGCTAACGCTGGGTGGTACACCGAATATTTGGGATGCGTATTTACAAAACTGTCTGAGTGTTGTGACAGATTCTTTTGGTGGTTACGGCTTTATGGCAGAGGTGATGGGGCGTGAGCAACTGAACCGTAACTTGCTTGAGCGCACCTTAGATATGGCCTTTGCATTTGACCAGATCAAAGCTGAAGAGCTGAACTGTAAAAAAGTGGCTGATCTCGTGTTGGTTTTGGTATCGACACAACCTGATGATTTAGAATCCGTGTTCCAGCATAAGTATGTTTATGTTGATTGGGGGACACGTTTTGGTTCTGAGCACGCAGAGCGTCATCCAAAAGTACCAGCGCCCTACTTACGCACCTCAACGGCTCGTATCGCACTCGATTTCATTTTAGAGAAAGGGGGCAGTGCCTATTTGCCAGTGTCTCTTGTTGAACCTTTTATCGAGTCAGGACAGTTGCACAAGGTGAAAGGCGTTGAAGACTGGTATCGCCCGATCTACCTAAGCTACCGTAAAAATAGTACCTCGGTAGAGGCGATCATGCAGGTTGAGAAGTTGGTTAACGAGATTGACCCATCGACGGCATACACACTGCAACAAGCAGCGGAACAAGCACCTGAGTAGCTGTTTCGGCTGTCACTAATTGCTTTGTTGAATAAATAAAAAGTGGCTCCCTTTTGGGGAGCCATTTTTGTTTAAACCAGAGATATATTCATACGGTCCAATTTAGAGAACACTCTAGATTGGAAAATCGTTTAAGCCTGGTGTGTAACCCATCTAAAAGGCTTTATGGTGTTAAAGCACTTATAGGTTCATTAGGTTTTCGATTGACTCTTCAAGAGAGTGCGACATGTACGAATGGATCGTTTGTCCATCCGTTGCGTCTATCTCAATCTTAGAAACCCCCTGTTCTGCTTGGTCTTCAAGAAAGCCTAGTGACTGTTCGACTGATTGACTGGTGAGAACCTGTTGGTTCGATAAAACAATACGACACGTGTGAAGAACCATAGCCTTTTCCTTTTTATATTCGATAGGTTTCTGCATCTTTGGCGTGCTAAGTACCTATCGTTTGACGTTGTGAGAAGATTGACTTCTCTTTGTTAAATCTAGTCGAATTGGATAAAAATAAAACCCTTTTTCGTGATTTATCTAACCTTCAGTTCCGAAAATGGCTAGCGACAATGGTGGTTCACGGTAAACTTTTGGTTATCGGAGTCGATGTTATACAAATGGGAAGAACACAGTATGTCGAGAAACATTCATCACAACAGCACATTAACGAGCGAGCAGTGTCATTTGGCTCGATATGCACGAGATGCTCGCTTTGATGGAATGTTTTTTACGGCGGTGAAAACCACAGGAATCTTTTGTCGCCCCATCTGCCCGGCGACACCACCTAAAGAGGAAAACGTCGAATACTTTTCTCATCAAGCTCAGGCGCTAAAGGCTGGGTATCGCCCTTGTTTACGTTGTCGACCAGACAGCGCACCTTTTTCTCCAGCATGGAAGGGCGTTGAAACCACTTTCTTACGTGCGATGCAGTTGATTGATAACGGTGCGCTGAATATAGGCTCAATCGTTGACCTTGCAACCCGTTTAGGTATTTCCGATCGTTATTTACGAACCTTATTCGACAATTACATCGGGGTGTCGCCGAAGCAATACAGCCTTTATAGCCAATTGATGTTTGCCAAGCAGCTGCTGCACACTAGTAGTATGAGCATTACCGATGTAGGTTTTGCGAGTGGTTTTAATAGCACGCGTCGTTTCAATGATGCTTTTCTAAAAGAATTGCAGCTCTCGCCAAGCCAAATTCGGCGGGCAAAGCTAAGTGATAGTGTGAGTAATCATATTCAGCTTAGTTTTCACGGTCCTTTGGATTGGAAGCACCTGTTGGCTTTCTATCGACGAAGAATGATTGAAGGCTTAGAAGAGGTAGGTGAGGATTATTACCAGCGCACGGTAAATGTTAACGGCTCAAAAGGTTGGTTCAAGGCCACCTTAGTCAAGGGTAACCGCTTGGACATTGAATTTGAGTTGGACGATATAAGCCATTTAAGAAGCTTGATTGCGAATATTCGACGTATGTTCGATCTTGATGTCGATATTGCGAAGGTCGAGGCCTTCTTTAAGGCTATCGATCCTAACTTGGTGGCCAGGAGTGGTATTCGTATTCCTGGCGTGTGGAGTGCTTGGGAAGCAGGAGTAAGAGCGATTCTAGGGCAGCAAGTCTCGGTAACCGTAGCGATTGGCCAGCTCAACCTATTGGTCAAAGAGCTTTCTGATGCATCCGAGAAAGCGTATTTCCCAACGCCCAAACAGATAGCGGAGGCTGATGTTAGCTTCTTGAGAATGCCGGGAAGCCGCAAAGAGACCTTAAAGCGTTTTGCCGAATACATGGTCGACAATGAAACTGCGCATCCTTCTAAATGGATTGAGCTAAAAGGCATTGGGCCTTGGACAATTCAATACGCGTTGCTTCGCGGGTTAAGCGAGCCTAACCATTTGTTGGTTGGCGATTTGGTGGTGAAGAAGTTCATCGAGCATCGTCCAGCCATTAATACAGAGAGTGTTTCACCTTGGGGAAGCTATGCTACGTTCCACTGTTGGAATCAGTCTTAATAGAAAGAGCAACCCTCGAACATGAGCAATCTACAAACAGCTGCAATACATAAACATTTGCAGTACTAGGCTAGGAGATATTATGGTTAACCGTTTTACTTATTATGAGAGCCCATTGGGAACAGTGACTTTACAGGCGAACGATGAGGGGCTGCTCGGTCTATGGTTTGAAACGCATACCACCAAGCCGGAACAGTTAGGCGTTCAAGATGATAGCTTTCCGATCTTTGCATTGGTTATCGGTCAGCTTAATCGTTATTTTTCTGGTGAAGTTATCGAGTTTTCTGTACCGATCGCAGCCAAAGGCACACCGTTTCAGCAGTCGGTTTGGCAAGCGCTCACTACAATCCCTTACGGAGAAACGTGGAGTTATGCTCAATTGGCGGATGCGATCGGTAACCCAAAAGCAGTGCGTGCTGTGGGGTTGGCGAATGGCAAAAATCCGGTTTCAGTGATTGTGCCGTGTCACCGAGTAATTGGTAAAAATGGCAAGCTGACCGGTTATGCGGGTGGTGTAGAGCGTAAACAGCGCTTATTGGTTATTGAGTGTAGAGAACAAGCTTAGAAAGCTATTTAGTAGCTAGCGACTTGAAGTGTCGCCCTGTGCGGGTAAAGGTTGAAGATTTTGCACTACTCAAGGGCGAATATTAAGGGCTTTCAAACTGTGACTTTGCAATAAAATTTGGGCTTGCTGGAAAGTACTTGTATGGTTGCATATTCTTTGACTAGGTTCTCTAGGCAAGGATGCCCAAATGAATAGATTCTCCTTATTTATATCTGGTTGCAGCTGCGCATTATTGCTGACAGGTTGCTTAACTGATACCAGTCGAGCTTCCAAGGATCCACAACTTGTTATGTTTAAAGGCGTGTACGAGAACGCTGACAATGACAGCCAAGCAATATCTCGACAGGCGTTGAGTAGCCTTTTGAAAGGAGCATTTAATTAGAAAAGCCCGTCATTTAGCCATAGGTGAGCGGCGATACTGACGGCATAGCCAATCATGATCACTGGCATCCATTTTAAGTGGCCAAAGAAGGTGTAACTACCATGCGCAGCCCCCATTAATGCGACACCCGCAGCACTACCTATAGATAATAAGCTACCGCCAACGCCTGCTGTTAAGGTTATCAGTAGCCAGTTGCCCATCGACATTTGCGGCTCCATGGATAACACGGCAAACATCACCGGAATGTTGTCGACAATCGCAGATAAGATCCCCACCATGATATTGGCCCAAATTGGATCCCATTGGCTATACATCACACCAGAGGCGAGTTCTAAGTAACCAAGTAAGCTCAAGCCTCCTACACACATTACTACACCGTAGAAGAACAGTAGTGTGTCCCACTCGGCATGTGAGACTCTTCGAAATACATCAAATGGTACAACAGATCCGAGTCGCTTGAGGGCGCCCTCATCGTTATTGGCAATCGCCGCCGCTTTTTTCTTCGCCAGTGAATTAGGCAAGGTTTTACGTAAGAAATAACCGAAGAACTGAAGGTATGCCAGCCCCATCATCATGCCCATGACAGGAGGGAAATGGAGCACGGCGTGGAAGGCAACCGCAGTTGCTATTGTCATGATAAATAATAACACAATGCGTCTTGCGCCACGTTTTAACTCAACGTGTTGATGAACCGTGTCGGGTTGGGTGGTTGGAACAAAATAAGACATGATTAATGCTGGGACGAGATAATTCATTACCGAAGGAATAAACAAGGGAATGAACTCACTAAAACTCACGTAGCCAGCCTGCCACACCATTAGCGTTGTGATGTCGCCGAATGGACTGAATGCACCGCCAGCGTTGGCTGCAATAACGATGTTCACACAGGCTAGGTTAACGAATTTAGGGTGGTTAGATCCTGCAACTTTAAGAACTACGGCACACATCAATAGAGCTGTCGTGAGGTTGTCTGCGATGGGGGAGATAAAGAAGGCTAGAATACCAGTTAACCAGAACAGAGATCGGAAATTAAAGCCTTTGCCCACCATCCACGCTTGCAGTGCATCAAATAGTCTTCTCTCTTCCATAGCGCTGATGTAGGTCATGGCAACGAGTAGGAACAGTAACAGCTCGGCGTATTCCAGTAAGTTGTGTTCGAGTGCTTGTTTGGCCACTTCAACAAGGTTGTGTTCTTGGTAGGTAAAACCAATGATGATCCAAATGAGGCCTGCCGCCAGTAGAACGGGTTTGGACTTTCGCAGCTTTAGATACTCTTCCATCATCACTATAACGTAAGCGATAACGAAAATAGTTAGCGAGAGGTAGCCAGCAAATGAGTTGGTAAGCTTGAGAGGTTCCCCTAGTTGGGAGGTAGCTGCCCCCGCCACCGCAGAAAAACACAGTAAAGAGAGGACAACAGAAAGCTGGATACATAGCATGGATTACGCTCCAAAGTTAATGAGTTATTAACACGCGTAAAAGCGTAGACCTAAATAACCATGTGGAGTGTGATAGATATCTTAATAATTCAACAGATTACAGGGAAAGCGATAGACTGTGAGGTGGGCTGAAGTACGGCCTTGTGTGTCTCAAATTACAGTCTTGTACACGCGAGTAATAAAGAAAAGCCCTACCGGGTTTAGGGCCGATAGAGCTTGTTCTGTGTCGCCAATATTATGCAGCATTTCGATCAAACGTCATTGTTTGTTCTGCAGCACATATCTCAACAGGCCATTATCAGAGATCGGATTGGGTTGGTAGTTATGGATTCAGATCTAATTTTTTATCGTACGTGTGTGTTTTTGGTTGCGTTGTTGCAGCGAATTCTATTTGGTTTTGTATGTAAAATGTGAGGGTTTTGTCAGTTTGTTTTTCTATATCTAAATCGTAATCACAGTTTTATATGTTGTTGATGAACTTACATTCAAAGTCATACGCTATTTGATTTTGGTCAGTAACCTGTTGCTCATTATTTTGCACTATCTATGCGTGTTCTGTTCCACATAAACGAGATGTATAGAGGTCCTTATGACTAATCCAACTAAAACCGATCGTACAGTCACGATCGGCAGCTATATCGCACTCGCGTTCGCGATTGTATTCTTTTCAGGCTTAATGCAGTCCAATGAATGGTATGGAGTGTTCGATTTTACAACGCTCAACGGTTCATTCGGTAAGGTCGCTTACGATGTGAGTGAAACGGCCGATGGTATTCAAGCGGCAACGACGTCACTGCGTGGTAAAGGCGGTAGTGGTGCTCGCGACGGTTTCATTTTTGCTTTGACACTTATTCCGACCGTGATGTTTGCTTTGGGTATGATCAACGTACTTGAGCACTACGGTGCACTGGATGCGGCTCGTAAACTGCTTACTCCACTACTTCGTCCTCTTATGGGTATTCCTGGTAACTCAGGCTTGGCACTGATCGCTTCTTTGCAAAGTACCGATGCAGGTGCCGCGATGACACGTCAGCTTAAAGATGAAGGGCATCTAACCAAGCGCGAAACAGATGTCTTTACCATGTTCCAATTCACCGCAGGTGCGGCGATCGTTAACTTCTTCTCGTCTGGCGCTGTGCTATTTACTCTAACTGCAATGGACGGTTCTCTCGCGGTAACATCATCTATTGGTCTTGCTGTGGCGGTGATGTTCATCTTTWAGTTTGTGGGTGCCAACCTGTTCCGTATCTACCTCAATATTACTGAAGGTAAAGAAGACAAACCAAAATCAGACAAAGAACAAAAACTGGAAGAGGAAGTAGCATAATGAGCGAAGTGAAAGCAAAGAAACCAATGGTGACTGATATTTTCGTTGAAGGTGCTAAGAAAGGCTGGGTTATTGCGACTACCTCGACAGTGCCAAACGTTCTGATGGCGTTTGTAATCATCAAAGCATTGCAGATTACGGGTGCGTTGGATCTGATGGGCAGTGTGTTTGCTCCAATCATGGCGGTGTTTGGTTTGCCGGGTGAAGCAGCTGCAGTATTGATCGGTGCGTGGATGTCGATGGGCGGTGCAGTGGGTGTGGTCATCACGCTGTTTGACCAAGGTATCTTGAATGGCAATCATATTGCGATCTTAGCGCCAGCTATTTACTTGATGGGCTCACAGGTTCAATACATGGGTCGTATCATGGGACCAATTGGTACTGAAGGCCGTTACATTCCAGTGATGATCGCTATTTCAGTGTTGAATGCGTTTGGTGCGATGTTCCTAATGAACATTATTCTGTAGCCTAGCTTCTAAAATTTCTTGGGCTTTAGAAAAAGGAAACCCCGTTTGGCTTTCACCAAACGGGGTCTATTCTTTTTGTAGCCATCCTGCTACTGCGCGTTACTTATCTTTCAATAGGTAACTGGTGCTCCCTGCATCGTTCCTTGACGTGGCTAAATCCTTTAACCTATCCAATCTATTGCCTCCCTAGCGGTGTCCTTACAAACTCATCATCCTGAAGATACCTAATCCATTAGGCTTTTTCCTGTTCCTGCCAACCCTGTCGACATGTGTATTAAACACTGCAGAGGCTTTACTCACAATCCACCTCAAGAAATAAATGTACCCACTAACTGAAAGAAGTATGCGTGGATTCATCCAAAACAAGGGATTGGGTTTGTATTTTAGGAGTTTTCTGCGAAGCTTGATTGTGATCTCTTACGCTCAGTGTTAGAGATCTCTTACAAGTGCTCAGGCGTGATTTTTATTTTATCTCGGCGGTTATTGTCGAACAGATAAGAAAGAATACTGAGTAAACATAAAATAATAGGGAAATATTATCGTTACAGCTCAATCACGGTGATTTTGATGGGGCTGCTAGAGATGAATGGTGTTGTTTTTGTTTTTGGTCGTATTTTTCATGGAAAAAGTGTTCTTGCTCGCAGTCTAAAGGGAAGAAAGCAAGGCATGTATTTAACCTTTGCCTGCATGGTATTTTAGTTGTCCTAAACTTGGTTTACCTTTCGTTTGATAAGCTTATGTAAGGGTAAGCATGTCGTTACGTCTTACTACATTGTGGATGATTGTATTAGCAGGCTTAACACTGATTCTTGCGCGTGATTTGGCGATACGAAATTAACACTCCCACGCCTTAAGCCGAGCTATTGGGAGAGATTAGGGTGCTGTTGCCCTTGGTACTTTGGAAGCTGGTCTTTAAGCTTTTTGAAGGTACTGAATGCGTTGTTAGCTGATAAGCGATTCATTAACCAGTCAGGCAAGATACCGCCCGCATTCGCATATGCCGTATAGGTGATGTGGGTCAGGCCATTGGTTAGAGGCTGCAAAACCCATAGCGCATCGACCTCGTTGATTCGAATATACCCCGACTCTTTAGCCAAGTAATTAGATGCATCTTTAATGGTTAGGGTGAATTGACCGTCTTCTACTTCATATTTCGAATACGTCACCATATCTCGGTCACGAGCAGGCCAAGGGGCTTTGAACTGGGTGTAGACGATATTCTCATTGTTAGATATTTGCATTAATACTTCACTGTGCGACACATTGTCGATCCAATTCGGCACGTTATCGCTGTCTTCCAATAATAAGAGAAAACCTGAGTAGCTCGTTTCGACCTGCATTTGGGCTCGAACTTCAATAAGACCATTCCCATGATTACGCTTATGAATGGTGATGCCGTTTTCGCTTTTGACGAACTGCCACGGAGTCGCATAAGAAAGGGCTGAAAATAAATAAAGTCCGAGTACCAAAATCCTAGGTAATATCATTATTATTCCATGAAATGAAAAGCTTATCTGCCATGAGTATAGAATAAAAATAGGTTGGGTTCGCGTGGCATTTATCCCTGTGTAAGTGAGAGGATATGAGAAAAGAAGTGATAGATGGTGCAGGAAAAAGGCCGGGGAGCGTTGAGCCCCACGACCCTAAATGTAACGGTCTAGATTATTGCCCCAAACACGCTTCCCCAAGTCGAGCTGGGGCAATTTTATCAAGAACTACATTTAGTTCTTTCCAATCGCTAGCCATCTTGTTTGCCTGCTTTTGTGTCAAAACTGAGCCATGCTGTTTTATGCGATCATGTTCCACCTTAGTGTAGTGGAAAATGTTGATGTCGATAGAAGTATCATCTTTGTAGGCCTCTTCCATGTTTACGATGTTCTTTTTACTGTCATCGATAAATACAACACTGCTAAAGCTTTGACCTGTTTTATCAAGGATGTAGTCGAGCATGACCCCCTTGTTCATTCCTGTCGTCATCATGATGCCATTAATGTAACTCAGTGGGCGGTCAGGGTTATCGATGTAAATTGGCAGCACATCTGAGCCTTTTTCTTTCAGTGCGGAACGCGTCATATCATATTGATTACGAATCATCTCGCGTTCGGTCGCATAACGGTAATTTGGTGAACGCGAAGTGAGAGCCATTACAGTAAGCCCTTTATCTTGCCAGCCGCTGACTGTGCTTGGCACATCGTCCTCGATAATTCTCATAGGAACAAGCTCGTAAAGCAGGCCGATTGAGTCTTGGAATAGGCAATCTACTTTATCTTCAGCTGATGGCTTCACATCCAACTTCCCTCGCTGCCACTGATACCAAATATCACCACCGATATCGCTCGTCGAGGTTAGAAGCGTGTTATCGATATCAATAACGATCAGCGGTTTTTCGCCTTTCTCTGTTAGTTGACTTACTTTATCTGCCACATCTTGGAATTTATCTGTTTCCTTAACGGTGACGTCGGCAAATGCATTACCGGCGAGAGTAAGAGCGCACAGCGCCGCTAACTTGTGTAGTTTCATCATACTTTCCTTTAACTCAATATTGACCTCTTAAACGCTTTGCGAAAAAACCATCGAAAGCAGAGGTTGTGAAATGTTATAGCGTAACAAAGTTATATGGTCAGATTATCAATAACTAACCCACTTAAAATGTTGTCTAGATCACATAGCCTAAGAGCAGTATTAGTAGGAACAAGGAAAATCAATGTTTTATGTACGCAAGCAATTAACCAATAACAAGGGCGGTGGCGAGTATTATCTGAAATGTGGCTGGTGGTCTATGTTTTAGCGAAAATTGCACGTAGTTTGTTCATTTCTCGAATGATGATGTAAAAAGGTGGACTTTATAAGCTCGTTGTAACATCCTGCCCGTCCTATTTTATCTAGACACCAATGAGACGAAGTGCCTGCTGAACATTATTCAGCCTCCCGTATCTCATTAAAGTATTAAGGAGTTCAACTTGAACCTATTTGTAAGAGATCTTACCGTTATCGATTCTTCATACATCTGTGAACACAGAGGGGTCGTAGGAGATAGTTGGATTTTAGATGTCACCATGTCTGGTGAACTTAATGAAATGAGCATGGTGCTGGATTTTAGCAAGGTCAAAAAGCAGATCAAACAGCTTGTCGATGAGCACGTTGATCACCGTTTACTGCTGCCAATGAAAAGTGCTGCAATTGTGCATCAGGCGAGCAAAGCGGGCTACTCTAAGGTTGATGTTTTGCGTGGTGACAAGAGTCTTCACCTACATTGCCCTGACGAAGCATATTGCTTGATTGATGCAGAAGCGATCACTATCGAGAGTGTGACCGCACACGTTTATCATATTCTTCGCGATAACCTACCAAGTAACGTCACAGGGTTAGAGATCACCCTTCGTCATGAGAACATTACTGGCGCGTTTTACCACTATACCCATGGTTTAAAAAAGCACGATGGTAACTGTCAGCGTATTGCGCATGGCCACCGTTCTCCAGTCGAAATTGTGGTTGATGGTCAACGTGACGAACAACGCGAACAAGCATTTGCTCAGCGCTGGGAAGACATTTACTTAGGTTCTAAAGAAGACCAAGTTTCAGTTTCATCACTTAACCTGAGTGAACAAGCGAACAGTGTTAATGATGAAAGTCACTATGGCTTCCGCTACACAGCGCCACAAGGCGAATTTGAGCTAGCGATTGCTAAGAGCGAAACGGAAATCTTACCAACCGATACCACGGTGGAATTACTGGCAGGCTACATTGCGGATCAAGTAGCCCCAAGTTTGGTAGAAAATCAATCACTACAAATTGTGGCTTATGAAGGGGTAGGTAAAGGCGCGATGGCGTTCCGATAACACCTCACGAGAGAGAATCTCAGTTCTAATATGATGAAAGAAAGGCAAGATATTCAGTTATCTTGCCTTTCTTTTTTGTTGCTCTTTAAAACTGATTTAGCTGATAGTTTTAGGTATAAACACTAGGGCGTGTTGATCTTTCGAGCTGATTTTTGCAGCGAGTTGCTGGGTATTTATACAAGGCAGAGGCATCGATGTGTAGCTAGCCTACATGAGAAGCCGATAATGTAGTAGAAATGACCAGCAAACGCTGCCCGAAGGGTTCGGCTAAAAGCGTTTTACTCTTTGTTGAGGGAGATTTGCTTAGAATGACTAGGCTATTTCTCCCTCGCCGCGATTAAAACGCTTTTATATCGAACAAAATTTAACCGCGAAAGGTCAACACGCCCTAGCGAAGTAGCACGCGTCGTAATGGCGTTTTCTCGATCCCAACAACCAACCCATAGCTCAATAATACGGTACCAAAAAATACCGTAACGTCTTTGGTCAGTTCTGTAATGCTGAAGATTCCACAGACATTAAACAGCAAGATAATGATCAGCAAATGGCTTACGTAGATACCCAGCATGCGATTAGAAATGGCACGAACCCAAGCGTAGTTACCCATGTTTGGGTTAGCTAAAAGCCACATAAACACACCAATCCCCCACAAAGCTGTACCAAACAAGAAATCGTGAATATTAAAGGCGACATCAAATTGGCTTAACCATGCTGCTTCTGAAAAGTGGAGGATCATTCCCACTGCGATTAAGCCCAACGCTTTTGCTGATGATAGTTGCCATTGGTGTTGGCGAATCAGAAAACCAGCGGTAACGAGCAAAGTGCTAAAGAACGGACCATTACGCGTGAAGAAGGGGGCTTCTAATCCGGTTAGTGTTGCGTAGCTTCCTGCAAGAACACCATCGCCATACAGCGCAATAGCGAGCGGCAATAGAAGCTTGTTGAGCTTCATTTCCACCAATAGAGCGATGATCAACACAGCGCACACCAGAGCTGGAATGAACCATAAATGCACCAAACCGCCCTCTAAGAAAGAGTTAAGTGGTGTGCTCATCAAAAAGCCCCAATAGCCTTCGCGCTCACCTAGATAGCCAAACTCTTCTACCTTCCCGAGGTTGAACGGCATGACTAAGCAAATGATGCTCCATGCCAACCAAACCTTAAGCAGTGGTTTAGAGTAGTTAATGACGGTTTGCCACGGGGATGCAGTCAGCTTTGGCTGAATAAGATAACCGGAAATTAGGAAAAATAGAGGTACCGCAAAACGAGCGGCTTGGTTAAGCACATAGCCAATCCAAGGCACTTCATCGATTTGCCAATAAGTGAGGGCCATTTGGCCGTGCAAACCAATGATCGCCAAGATAGCGATCACTCGGCCTAACTCGATACTGGCGATGTGTTGTGAAGGCGTATGTTGAACGGAAGACATATCAGATCTCTTAGTAAAAATTTGACGAAATCTAGCAGTCTTTCTGCCCAACCAGTTAGTGCTAAATCAAGGCTTATGACCTTTTTTTCAAGGCTTGTGTCGGTTTTTTGAAGCCTGTCGCAGCTATATTAAATCCATTGCAGTAAGTGTAAAAATACCGAGAGTACAAGTGATAAGAGAAACAACAGTGGTAAGTGCGATGATGTTAGCCGCCAGTGTGGAGTTTCCTCCCATCGCTCGAGCCATAACGTAGCTTGCCGCTGCCGTTGGTGCTGCGCTCATCAAGAAGATAAGCCCGAGCTCGAGTCCTTTAAATCCTAAGTACCCAGCAGTCAGTGTAATCAGTAACGGTGAGGCAATTAATTTGTAGCTAGAGGCGAACCACGTCGACAACTTTTCTTGCTTGAGCGAGCTGATGTCCAGCGACCCACCGGTACACAGTAGTGCCAAAGGCAAGGTCATGTTGGCAAAGTATTGCCCAGCGTCTGTCACCATTTTTGGGATAGGAATCGAAAGCGCATAGAAAACTACCGCTAAGAAAATAGCAATGATTAACGGATTTTTGGTGATCGACTTGACGATCACTTTAATCGCTTTAGCTCCGGTAGCTTTGCCTTTTGGAGTCAGTGCAATTACGGCTTGAATGTTATAAAGCACGGTCAGGGACGCGACATAGATAGCAGCCAATGCAACACCTTGATTACCATAAATATTAGCCACATAGGCGAGGCCGATGATCGCAGTATTAGCTCGGAATCCACCTTGGACAATCACACCTTGATCTTTCGAACCTTTGAATACCAATTTGGTTGAGAAAATAGTGAACAAGAAAAAGACAAAGTTAGCGATGACGCCAAATGCAACTAACGAACTACTGGCTGAGAAATTGTGATTTGATTGAACGATGCTAAGAAATAGCATTGCAGGTAAGGTGACTTGAAACACTACCTTGGACGCGACATCAATAAAATTATCATTGATTAAGCCGATACGTTTGAGCATCACGCCAAGAAACAGCATTAAACAGATGGGGCCTGTTACCGACGCCGAAAACGTAAACTGTTCCCAAAGTGTGCTCATTCCCTTTCCTTAGTGATTAAACTCAATAGTTGCTCAATTCGCTCGCTGGTTAATTCAATAACCGTGTAACCCAATATCCTTTGAGTACTGTCGCATTTTTCCACAATTTTTAGATTAGAGAAATTAAATCCCACTGGTTAGGCTAAAAACTTTGAAAAAAAGAACGAACGTGCTAAAAATAACGTATCAGATTTGTTTTTGGTGAATAATGAGTAAGGGAAAGATAACCAAAGAGTATATTTTGAGCCATGCATTCGCGCTTGCGAGTGAGAATGGGCTTGAGAGTTTGACGATTGGCGAGTTAGCCAAGCTATGTAGTATGTCTAAGAGTGGCTTGTTTGCACACTTCAACTCTAAAGAGAACCTGCAACTTTCTGTACTCGAGTATTCCAACGCCATATTCACCGAAAGAGTCATCATTCCCGCAAGAGAGCTGGGAGATGGTGATATTGAAGCGAAATTGAAACAGTTGCTCGACAATTGGTTGGGCTGGAACCATTCATTCCAAGGCAGCTGCATGTTTATTGATGCATGGAAAGATGCGGGCAGTGAAACGTCTGTGATTCAGAAAGCACTGCAGAAAACCATTTCAGTGTGGATTGACTACTTGACTATTCAGGTAGCAAAAGCGGTTGAGAGCAAACAGTTCAGAGCCGATTTAGATCCTAAACAGGCTACCTTCGAGTTATACGGTCTCTACTTGAGTGCGAACTTGTTCTACTCGCTACGAGGCCAACAAGCGAGCCACACCCATTTTTGGAGTGGTGTAGAGCGCTTAATCGCTAGCTGGAAAGCGGCTTAACTTCTAAGCTATTTAGTTCGCAACACATGTGAGTTTTGCTTAACTAAGGCTTGCGAAAAATTTTAAGAGAAGTGGCGGCAAGCGGGCATAAACAGCACTATCGCCATTTTTCATATCAACAAATAGCACGGTCGTTCGATTTTTAGGGCCGAGCTCGATCCGCCAATAATGATGGCGATACAAGGAACGGTCATGAGTGACAAAATCTACTTTAATACATCGAACAAATTCAGCTTCAAGCGTAGCTTAATTGGGGCTACAACCAATCTGCACTACATCCTAGCGCCTAGCCATGCGAAGAAAACCGCACGTAAGCTGCTGCTCACTCCAATGCGTACTGAGCAGAAGAATGCTGATCCCCAAGGGCTTATCAAGAGTGACATCAAAGGCCGCGATGGCGTTTTGAAAACTTACTCTTTGGGTACTGGTCCCGTTTGGGTGCTGACCCATGGTTGGTCTGGCACCGCGAGTCAGTTCTTCCCTCTGATGGAGCACATCGCCACTCAAGGTTTTACGGCTTTGGCTTACGATCATCCGGCGCATGGTGGCAGCGATGGGGTACATGGTCATATCCCTGCGTTTGTCAACGGCCTTGAAGCCATTCTCGATTCGGTGGGTGAGGTAGCAGGTTTGGTCGGTCACAGTATGGGTACTGCTTCTGCGTTGGAATGTAAGCACGTTAAATTGGAAAATAAGCCATTATTGCTGATTGCCCCTGTACTGTATTATCTAGAAAACCTATTTGGCAGCGTTGCGCGTTCTGGTTACTCAATGAAACTTTTCGAGGCGGTAGTTGGAGAAGTCGAAGAGCAGTTTAACTACCCAATTCAGTCGGTTGACCCGTATGGCAAGCTTGCGCTTCGTCAGTCTCAGACCATCATTGTGCATGACGAGCAAGATAAGTTTACTAAGTTTGATGTGTCTCAGCGTGCTGCTAATGAAATGGGTCGCGTTACCTTGATTGCGACTCAAGGGCAGGGACATGGGCGAGTGATGAAGTGCCCTCAAGTGTTCGAGAGCTTTGATAACTTGATTAGCTAAGCCTAACGAGCGTAAGTCAGTAGAATGCCAGCTAAGAAAACAAATAATAAAAAGGCCAACCAGACATTATCAGGTTGGCCTTTACTTTTTAGTGTTTAGTAAGTATTTAGCTAAAGCCTATTCTTAGTTAGCACAGTTTGCTGGGCCGATCTCTTTCCATACGCCCCACTCACCAGAGTTAACTGGGTCATCACCTTTGGTCCACCATTTCGCTTCCCAAACCTTACCGGCTTGAGTCACTTGGTCGCCGCCAGTGTAGACTGCACTTGAATCCCAAGCGTTAGTACAAGTACCACCATCTGTGGTTTTCTTAAGTACTTTCACTGATGCAGCTGCGACTGATGTCTCTGTACCATCACTCACTGTCACTGAGAAGTTCAGTACCGTATCTTGTGTGTATTCTGCCGCAACAAAGCTCACTGAAGAACCTTGAACCGTTGCATCAATGCCAGCAGGTACATCCCACGTGAAGGTCAATGTGTCTTGGTCAGCATCGTTCGAAGCAGAAGCATCAACCACGGCTACATCACCCGCATTCACTTCAGCTGGAGCTGAGACAACCGCAACTGGTGCTGTATTGACTGGGCCTGTGTCTTTAGGGGCTACCGTTACTACAACGGTGTCAGTTGCAGTAGCACCTTCGTTATCAGTTACCGTTAGGCTGAACGTTAGTACTTCTTGTTGAGCGACTTCAACCACATCGAAGTTTGCAACCGCGGCATTAGCGTTAGCCAGTGTTACTGCTGTACCGCTCACTTGAGACCAAGCGTAACTCGCAATTGTGCCATCGCTGTCTTTTGATGCGCTGCCATCTAGAGAAACAGAAGCTGGGCCTTCAACCGATTGGTCTGCACCCGCAGCAGCTGTTGGTTTACGGTTGGCAGGGTCTGTCGTACCGCCCGCAAGACCTTCATGCATTGCATTCAAAATGTCGCCGTTATCAGCATCAATCTCCCAAGAGAATAGACCCGCAAGACCAAGGCTACGTACGTACGCACCTTTTGCTTTAACAGAGCGATCGTCATCAAATGTGATTAACTGACCTGAAGTACGGTTCCATACGTAAGGCGCTTCTGCCATTTCGTCGTAGCCATATTCGAAGCCGTTGATGCCTTGGTTATTCGCGCCAAGCATGTTCGCTTTAATGCCTTTGTAATCAATAACGCCATCTTCCCATACGCCTTGCGCAGAGCTACCTTTCAGTTTGCCGTTACCAACACCTGTCATAGGGTCGCTAGGATCGGAAAGTGATGATGGTAATACGCCTTCCCACCCACGACCATACATGGCTGTACCAACGACAAGCTTGTTAGCTGGAACGCCTTGTTCGAGCAGCAATTGGATGCCGTTGTCTGTGGTGTAAGCTGGGCCAGTGTATTGTTCGCCATTTTCATCAAGCCCAGTGCCATCACATTGACCAGGACGCATGAAGTTACCGCAGTTGAGTGCTGTTTGGTGACCTAAAACGTTGTTCCAACCGCCGTAGAAGTCGTAAGTCATTGCGAAGATGTAATCCATGTACTGGATTGCATCGCCGTAGTTCACGTCTTCAATCTTATCGTGGCCGACACCAATCGCAGAAGTTAGCTCGTAAGTACGACCGTTTGCAGCTTCTAGCTCATCGAGCATAGCGCGCAGTTCTGCCATCAGTGCAATGTAAGCTGGACCATCATTCACTGGGTCACCAAGATCTGGCGCAGCACCGCCTCCACCTGGGAATTCCCAATCGATATCTACACCGTCGTAGAATTTCCATGTGTTTAGGAATTTCTTAACAGACGCCACAAAGGTGTCACGATTGGCTTTGGTTGTGAAATCAAAGAACGGGTCAGACAACGTCCAACCACCAATGGATGGGATGATCTTCAAATCTGGATTACGCTGTTTGAGCGCCATCATCATTGCGTAGTTACCCTTGATCGGTGAGCTATATTCGTGTCCTGCTTGAGGGAAGCTCTTCTGAAAAGCGGCCCAAGGGTCATGAATCACCACTTCATAATCGTTAACACCCTGACAAGCCGTCATGAGTGCGTTGTAGCTGTTACCGCCGACTGATTTAACTGATTCGTTCGGACCACAAATTGGAATGAAGCCATAAAGGATATGGGTCAAGTTGTCAGCGGGTAGGTTATCAACGGTGTAATCACGACCGTAAATACCCCACTCCACAAAGTAAGTACCTACTACCGTGTTTGGATCTGTGTTGTATGACTTGTTGTTAGGATCCACATTCATCGCAAGTGGCGCCAAATGTGAGCCATCGGTATCAGCGATCGTGATTTGAGCAGGTGTGCTCTTGCTACAACCTGTTTCATCACATGCTTCGATTTCCATCTCAAATAAGCCGCCTTGGCTGTATTCGAATGAAGCTGTGGTTTGGCTGCCAGTAATTGGGCCAGTGGCAACTTTAACGCCATCGAAGTAGATGTTGTACGTGTTTCCTGACGTTCCGCTCCATTGGTTGAACTTGACGTCGACCTTTGCTTTGTCGTGATATTTCACCATCTGGTTGTAGCCTGATGTGGTTTCCATCGCGAGTTCAATTTTAGAAAACTGCAGGTTGTTGGAACCATACATGTCGATGCTAGGTGCCGTTGGAGCAGCTAATGCTGTACCAGATAGCGCTAGAGCAATGCTCGCAGCACAGGTATTTATACGAATCATACTTTTTCTCTCATTCCTTGAAGGTTACGAGAACCAAATGGCCCCATAAACGGCTCCAGTCAGTCTTGAAGGAGCTTCCCAGTCAGTATTCGAGAGAGTTTTAATTTTATAACTGAAAATAAATCCGTTTTCGATGGACAACTAAAAAATTGTATCTTGTTACAATTCTGTTGCTTAATGAATGAGAGGCTGAGTCCATGTTTTATAAAACAAATCATCTTTCAGAATGAAAATCTAACAAGTGAAAATTCACGACATGAAGTTATGACAAGGTGCGACAAACTATAAGAAAATACTGTGGGTTGAAGCAGAATCACAAAGTGAAGTCTGTTGAGCGAGCAAGGTCGAGCGATGAGTAAGCATGAAGACTTGTGCTTCTGGGAACAAGGGGATTATCTTTTGAATTCTTCCGCTAAGGAAGCACGCCGTTGTTGCATGACACTATGGGTATCACCAGCAGCAGTATTTTCGTAGCCTTCTTTAATAAATTGCTGAGATGGTACGCTTGGCTCTAGTCGCTTCAAGCGAGGTGAATCGTAAGTGCCACTGATGGTGTAAACCGTTGGTCCGGAACCTGTATTGATTGTGACAATTTTGCCATCAAAGTCAAACGAGGTAGCAATGAGGCGATGATTCATCATGACACCTTTATCTGAAAGTGTAAGGATATCGGTGTTGTAAGGTGGCGCCGCAATCTCTATCCATGTGCCATAGACGTTGCTTGGGCTGACAGATTGCTGGTGGGCTTGGTAAGCAAAATAGCCGGCGGTGAGGGCTACCATAAAGCCAACTAATAGGAAGCCGTAGAGTAACGAGTTGGCAAATATATCTCTGCTTTTAGTCGGCTTTTTTGCCATTATCTCTTCATTTTTCGACTGATATTGTTTTAGATTCTATTAACTAAAACCTTAGTTTGCAAAAATTGTTCTAAGAGTTAGAAGCAGGATCGAATGTTCTAATAAATTTGGTTGCGTTAGTGGTTTTTAGCCTTGCTCCCCAGCATTTGCGTCATCAATGAAAGCGAATTCCAGAAATGCTTAAGCTATGCGTATTTATTTCTTGTAGGAAAGTCTCGAATTGGTTAAAACAATTATCACCTAAATTTACGCATAGGCTTACTCGGTGAGCTCAATAATTGCATTTTGAAGATAACAAGGAAGTACAATGATTAAAGAAAACACATACTTTGAAGGTGGCGTTAAGTCGTTAGCGTTTAACCAGTCTGGTGCTGATGTGAGTGTTGGTGTAATGGCGGCTGGCGAGTACACGTTCGGTACAGCTGCTCCAGAAAAGATGACGGTTGTTAAAGGTGCTTTGATTGTAAAGCGTGTTGGCGATGATGACTGGACGACATACCAATCTGGTGAGTCTTTTGATGTTGCGGGTGACTCTTCATTCGACCTACAGGTAAAAGAAGCAACTGCTTACCTGTGTGAGTACTTGTAATCAGGCCTAAATTCGTTCTATCAGGGCATCTTTGTCTCTGATTGAATAGAAAAAACCACGCTCTAGGAGCGTGGTTAAATAAGTGATAGTAACCGGCAGTGGATAGTGTCACTTGTTTTTGCAGTCATCAAGTGGATGACCAAATAGTTGTTCGTTGCAAAATCTCTTCAATCTTCAATCTTCAATCTTCAATCTTCATAGCTCATAGCTCAAAACCAAGACATCAGTAAGTCTCAAACATACCGTTGTTGTAGTCTTGAATTGTCTGTTCAATCTCTTCCATCGAGTTCATGACAAACGGACCATAGTGAACAACTGGTTCATTAATCGGTTCACCGGAAAAAATCAGTACCCCTGAATCTTCTAAGCTCCCCAAAGACAGAAAGTCAGCTTTGGTAAGCAGGGCTAGTTGACCTTGGTTGATGACTTTGTCGCCGATCTTAATACTGCCTCGGTACACGTAAGTCATTGCATTTTGATTAACATTAGTCCCTAACGTGACTTTTTGCCCAGAATGAGAGCGCCAATCCGCAACGCTTAATGGCACACCTGTTTTCTGTAATGGACCTTGCGTTCGTAAAGCCTCTGAATCATCGTCAGTGTGATTGCGCAGTTCAAACCCTCCGGCAATCACTCTTAACAAACCACTTTGTTCACTTTGATGTTCTGCGATGCTTTCACTTTGGAAGTCGTGATATTGCGCTGGCTGCATTTTGTGTGTCGCAGGTTGGTTTATCCAAATCTGAAAACCATGCAGCGCGCCTTCTTCCATCATTGGCATTTCACTGTGAATGACACCACGACCTGCAGCCATCCACTGCGCGCCACCGCTGCGTAACTCTCCAACATTCCCCATATGGTCTTTGTGTTGGAAGTGACCTTGGAGCATGTAAGTGAGCGTTTCTATCCCACGGTGAGGATGTGGAGGAAAGCCGCCAACATAGTCTTTGCTTTCGTCCGATTTAAGTTCATCAATCATCAAAAATGGAGAGAAACGCGTGTTATTAAAACCCGCGAGTCTTTGGATTTTGACGCCATCACCATCTGAGGTGGCATGTGCTGAGATTACATGATCTACGGTTCTTACATTCGACATATTGCAACCCTCATAAACTTGAATAGCTGTAGTTTATGTAATTTGATTGAAAAAGAAGATGGCACAGCGTTGAGTGACTTATTCGAAAATCTTGAACAGGTAACAATATGAAATTATGTCTATACTTGAATAGAGAGTAGACCGCCAAGGAGGCCGCTATGGCAGTTCAGCAAAAACATGGCGAAAGGCATGGTCGGATGGGTTTTGATAATGACTTTACGACAGAACAAGGTCAGCGTTTTACCGAGGTTGCGAATAGCGCAGTGAAACGTCGCATCAAAAAGCGAGAAATTGAGGCGCCTTTTATACATTCAGCAAAGGAATCTGCGTTTAAAACCGTCTCAAGATCCAAGTGGGAAAACCGAAGCCGAGTTCGGCAAGTGGTTTGGATTATTGTTATTGGCTTGGTCAGTTTGTGGGCCATGTATTTGGCAGGCTAACATTAGCGAGTCTCTAGCAAGGTAACATTACTTCCTTCTATTCCCGCTTCAAGCCTCTGCTCAACTTCAGGAGAGTCAAGCCTCGAATAGGTGTTATCCATCGGATACTCTTCTATTGATGTCGAAATAGGGTTGTCGTGGTAATATGCGTATCGGTTCTTGCCTGAATGTTTCGCAACATACATGGCTTTGTCGGCACACCTTGTTAATTCATGTAAATCTTGAGCATCTTGCGGATACAGTGACACACCGACGCTGAGAGTCAGCTCCTTTATTCTCTCGTTGGTCTGGTAACCGCTATCAAATAATCCACAGATCCTGTCTAGAATACCGTCGAGGTCTTTTCTGGTTGGGATATCGTAGAGCATCAGCACAAACTCATCTCCGGCAAAGCGTGCGATGGAATAGTCGTATTTGTGGTTTTTTCGATCTCGGGTACGAATATTGTTACTTAGGCGATTCGCAAAATGTTGTAGAACACTGTCGCCAACATCGTGACCATAGTTGTCGTTGATGCCTTTGAAATCATCAATATCTAAGAAGACCAACGCGGTAAGTGATCGCTCTCTATCGACAGTGGCGAGCTTTTCAACAGCCCAACGTTCAAAGCTCCATCGGTTTGCTAGCCCAGTGAGTTGGTCTCGGTAAGCCAAGTCTTCAATCCCTTCTTTATATAAGCGTTGAATATAACTCATGGCTTTCGTGTAGTAATAAGCGGAGGTATGACACACCAAACTCATAGTAAACAAGCTTAGGATAAAACGATGGGTGCTGTTAAAAGGTAAGGAAAAATTGTTGGGTAGTGCGGTAATTAGTGTGCTGATAAACAAGCAAAAAAAGGTACTGAGGATAACGCCAATTCTAAAATCGTTGATGAATATTACGGCAGCTAGAATCGGGTAAAGCCAAAGTATGCGATTTGGAATTGCATAGCTGTATAAAAATAAAATTACGCCCTGTACAAGCAGCACACAGCTAAGGATTAATTCGGAATACTCCGGATTGAAGACTTTTCTTACATAAATCGCATTGGCGATAGCGATAAAAGCGAAACACAGCTCGAACAGCGATAGGGTGTAGTGCTGCCGCTGAAAATAAGCCCATGTGTAAAAAATAAAGAGTGCGGCTGCAGTCAGTGAAAAGGAGTAGACGATTTTTTGTTTTCGGGTAGAGCGGATGTCCGCCATTTCTTCAAGGTGCCTTCCTACAAGCCTGTTCATGTGATTCGTGCCACTAATTTTCTATAATGGTATTAATACTAGATTAAATAATTGGCTTCGCGGAGCCTTAGCTGACCATTTAATGTGACTATTCTCAAGGTTTCATATGAAAGGATGGCTAACGAATTTTAAATGGTGATGAATGTCACTAATGGCGAAGTTTAGTAAAAATTAGCTGATGATTATGTGCTTGCTTTCCAATGATTTACTCCACATAGTTCTTCTAGTATTAGACTATTAAGGGGCCAATTATGTTAATTACGTTCAGTTGCAAGGCGCACGCAAGTGTCACGATGTTTGGTGAAGTAGGCCTTCAGTTTATTAAAATGCTCGGACATAGTGGCACGATCCCAGGAGCGATTGGTGCTACAGAAGTTCCCCAAGCATTGAATAACCTGCGCACCGCAATCGCTGCGGAGCAGAGCCAAGCTGTAGAGCAAGACGATACGGATGACGACAATGAAGATGAAGTTGCTGAAGCGCCTGTTAATATCGGTAGCCGAGCATTTCCACTGGTTGAATTATTGAAAGCCGCCATCAAAGAAGAGTGTGAAGTGATGTGGGAAGACGGCAGCGGTAAGCGTTTGTAGAGGTCTTTACACCACATATGGTGAATCAGTTTCTGCGTCGGGTGCAAAGTGTGGTTTGTTCATATTATAGCTTGTTAAAAAATGGCGCTTAAGTGGGCGTGTTTGGGTTATTAAAGTAAACTGGAACAATAAATTACATTTATAAAAACACATTAAACTAAGGATATTTGATGAGTTTCTATTCCCAATTTCGCGGCCGTGCCATGTTATTCAGCACGCTTTCGTTGGCGTTTGCGTCAGCTCCGAGTGCCGCTGATATATCAACAACGCCTGTTATTGGTGGTGTGTTTAGCTCTAGTGAAGTGTTGAAAAATCAGGTGCTTTCAAGTTTAAGTTACTCGGCCACGCTTACTCGCGACGCGGCACTTTTCACGATTGGCGGCGTAACATTAGATGCGTACATTCTCGCGCTGCCTTTAGATGCTAAAACCAAAGCTCGAGTTATTGCACAGTTATCCAGCCCGACGTACTCAATTCCTTTGGGGTATTTTCTCTATAGTTATTACGATCGCTATTCAGGCTTAGGCAGTGAAGATGTGTTCAAATCTTACTTATCGACGGTTTATGATGAGCCTGTGCTAAAGGGCTTTGAACATAGTCTCTATCATGTTGGTGATGAGCCTGTCTCTGAGCATAACAAATCAGATACCTCGACTGAAGCAACGGGACACCATGAAGGTATTCGTATTGATGAACACTTCATTGCCAATATGGTGATTATCTACGATGCGTTATTCGAAATTGGTGTTTGGCAGGATATGGATAAGCTCCCAGATAATTACACCTACTTAACTAATAGCCCTGAAGATCTAGCGATCATCGCTCAGATTCAACCGATCATCGTTGATTTGATCGGTAAAGCGGTATTGGGAATGGATGACGGCGATATGAAGTCTGCAATGTTGGCGATTGCAGAAGATGGTAAACCAGAAAATGCTGATAAGCCGAATAACAAAGCACAAGCTCTTACCATCACGCTTATTGATTTTGTGCGCTTAAACTTGCTGAAAGCCTACCGCCAATTTGTGTTTAAAGAAGAACGTGCAGAAGCGCTCGATGATTGGATGCAGCAAGCGTTCAGTGACCAGCCTGATGCGCTCATTCAGTTCTTAGAATCCCAACAGAATAAACGTTTTGCAGTGCAAGTGACGGTAGATGGCTTACAGCAAGGGTTGATTGAGGGTTTAGTTGATGAAAATGCCCCTTTTATTTCGGTTGCTTATCACAACCATAAACAACGTAGTCAATATAAGCCGAGGTTCGAAAGTGTTATTGAGCCAGAGCATCAGCAACAAGTGAGGTTCATGGAAGTTCTATCTGAACAAACCTACCGTGATCCACATTATCTGCCTTTCTTTAAAAAGCTTTATCAAGATCATCGAGACAACATTAGCCGCGTCGGTATTTCGTCGACTCCAACGATCAGCGTGCGTAACCTGCCTATCATCAAAACGGGCGCTAAGGTTTCTGACGAAGGTGGGACAGGCGTGCCTAACTTCCACTTTGTAGACCGGGATATCGACCGAGCTTATTACTTCTTCGGCAATGATGCTCTACAGCTGGATGTACTAATGGCAGACAATAAGGTACAGACGATGTTTGATCGTCTCGATTACCTAAAAACGCTGAACTGCAACGCCCAATACGATTGGAATGCTCATACCACTTACGATGGGCTGGTTAACCTAGGCTTGGGTGAGTCACTGCGTGATTATGGTGAGAAACGTTGCGTGAAAGAGCTTCAAGAACGTTCAGAAGTCGAAGTGGTTTTGCAAGAAAAGCGTCAAGCCTTGATTGAAGATATTGAGGCGTATCAGTCTATATCTGGCTTTGATTTTTTCACTAAGTTTTCAAAGAGGGCTCAGGTTAAACAGTCGATCACTCAGTTTGCCGAGTTAGATGGAAAAGGGTTGCCAGACTATACCTTGGTGTATAACCCATGGCCCGATCATTTCGCCCATTTTACAGGGCCTTTCAGTGATGAGATTTTGATGCCGACTGGAGAGCTTAACCGACTAGACTATTGGATACGTCAGATTGAAGCGGCTTACCGTAGTGCAGGCGTTTACGATAAAACGCTATGGGGTATGGCAGGGGATCATGGTTTAACGCCGGTGTTCTACGCACTCAATCCCGAAAAGCAGGTATTTGAAGGCTTGCAAGCGGAGTTAGACTATCCCATTGTCGTGAAGAAAATATCTTCAGACGAAGGTGAAGGACCTAAGATTACCAATGCGCTAAGTTACCCAAGTTCTAAGGAGTTGGATGTGGTGGTTGCCTCTACTGCGGGTGGTAACTTCATGATGGACTTTTTTAATTCGGCTCAAGGGTGGCAGGTTCAGCCGGTTTACCAAGAACTCACGCAGTGGTCTCCGATTGCAGCGTCAGCTGGTCAGAATATCGACATCATTAATCAGATAGCGCAACGCTTGCCTGAAAGTCTTGATTATATGGTCGTAAGAGAAAGCACATGTGATCAACAACGCTGCGCTGTTCGTGTGATTGGCAACCGTGATTTAAAACGGGTCGATGAATTGATCACACGTGAAGGTGACAAGCTTTTCTATGAGTCATTTGAAGACAACCGAGCGCCGATTTTGCTCAATACGCAAAGGTTAAATCCATACCTAGCATCACCAAGCGAAGATGATTTTTCACAGTATTCTCAATTGGTCGAAAAGTGTATTAATCGAGCAGTTAAGGCGGATGTGACAACGTGGTGTAGCAGTGCTGAGTGGACTTCATTGACGCAACCAACACCTCGACCAGATTCAGTGAATCAACTGGTTAATATCTACCTTGAAGATAGGGCTGGCACGGTTAACTTGTTCCCTAAAGCGGGAATTGGCTACAACACTAAGGTACCGGGTCGTCATGCTGGTGAGGATTACTTAGAGAAAGATGCCTTCATCGGATTCTGGGGAGCGCCAATTGGCGATAACTCTCAGCAATTGAAAATCGAAGCTAATGGCTCTTTAGCGCCAACGCTGTTTGAGTATTTGACCGGAGAACCTGTGGTGGCAGGTGAGAACGGTTGGGGCTTTCCGTCGTTGATTGATAAATTAGACATTTCAACCGTGCGTTAAAGTAAGCGCTCTCTACCTACTCGCTATCTGTATTTTCTCTATGGTTAGCGAGGCTGAGAGTTAGCGAGGTTGAGAGCCATCCCCACAAAATCCTCATCGCTGTCATCAACAATTTGGTAGCCAAGTGACTGATAAAAACAAATGGCGCGAGTGTTACTTCTAAAGCTCGACAGAGTGATTTGGTTACGTTGTTCTTGAAGCGTTTTTTCGTGCATGATCGACATGACTTTTTTACCGAGAGACTGACCTTGGTATTGAGGGGAGATGATCAACAGGTGAACATGATAAGCGTCGTCGTAAGGCTTAAAGCAGACGAGTCCCACCCTTTCATTTTTACGACGTATCCAATGAAACCAAGACGGGTGGTAATCGTTTAAAAGTCGTTGGCGTTGGAAGTCGTCGTCCCACCCGAAAACGCTATCTACGTGTATGAAAATACCTTGTTTAACACACGTAAACAGTTCTTCGAATTCAGAATTTGAAACGAGTTGGAATTGTATATTTTCTTCTTCTATTGTCACTCTGCTCACTTCCTTATCAAACGCTTTCGAATAAGCAAACAGTAACATAATTGAAGAAGCCGAATCAGCTTAGATTTACGCTGTGATGAAACCAAAAAGCCATACGTGGTGCATGGCTTAGAATAAAGTGTTGGATTTATTTTTCTATACGATCTTAAGCGCGTGGTGGCGCGTGAGCTGTTTGTGTAGCGCGTCTTTTAGCTCCATGCGTTCTACTTTTAGGTAGTGCATGCTGTCGTCATCAATTGGACTACCAGAGATCTCAAGCTGACGGATATCATAATCTAGCTGATGGTACTTTTGCATGTCTGCTTTGAACTTTTCGTCGTCGTGGTTGAGTTGAACAATGTCTAATTTCAGCTCTGGGAAATCTAAGATAAAGGCATGGTTTTCATTGAGCATTGGCACTTCCTCTTTCGTTAAATTAACTTCAGTATAGAACCTATTTTTGAAGATAAATGTGGTTCAAAACACAAAGCGAGATTAGGATCAAAAAAGGGCATTAGCGTGCCCAATTGGAATCGCTGATGCCCTTTGTTTTTTCAGTTGCGTTGATCGCTACAGCGTTTTTGCTAAGAGATTATTTCGCTTTTTTGCCAGAGCGTTGTTGCTCTTTGTATGCCAGTTTTTCTTTCTTACGTTGCTCGATTAGGTGAGCAGCATCGCCACCTACGTGAGTTTCGCCGCGTGCATTTGATAGCTGTACTTGCTTTTCACGTTCACGGAAACGCGCTTTCTGCTCTTCAGAGTGCTTATCAAAACACTTAGGGCAGCTTACGCCTTTCTCGAAATGCTCAGAGGCTTTGTCTTCTTCTGTGATTGGTAGACGACAAGCGTTACATACATCGTAGCCACTTTTTTCTAGCTGGTGGTTAACGGCAACACGGCCATCAAACACGTAGCAATCGCCTTCCCACATGCTTTCTTCTTCAGGTACTTCTTCTAGGTATTTTAGAATGCCGCCTTCAAGGTGGTAAACCTCCTCAAAGCCTTGCTCTTTCATGTAGGCCGTTGATTTTTCGCAACGAATACCACCCGTACAGAACATCGCGACTTTCTTGTGCTTCTTAGGATCTAGATTGTGTTCAACGTACTGAGGGAATTCACGGAATGTTTCCGTGTTTGGGTTTACCGCGTTTTTGAATGTGCCGATGTCCACTTCGTAATCGTTGCGAGTATCAACCAAGATCACATCTGGATCAGAGATAAGGTCGTTCCATTCGTTAGGCTTAACGTAAGTACCGACAACATGGCGAGGGTCGATGCCTTCAACACCCATGGTTACGATCTCTTTCTTAAGCTTAACTTTGGTGCGGTTGAATGGTTGTTCGTCGTTGAACGACTCTTTGTAAACAACATCAGCTAAGCGAGTGTCTTGCTTGAACCATTGAAGAAGAGCGTCGATAGATTCGCGCTTACCTGCAACGGTACCGTTGATACCTTCACTTGCAAGTAACAAAGTACCGCGAATGTTATTGGCTTCTAGAAGCTCAGTTAGCGGTTGGCGAATTTCTTGGTAATCATCAAGTGCTACGAATTTATACAGAGCACATACAACATATTGAGACATGGTTTTTCCTTTCTGCGAGCTGGAACGTAAATCCAGAGCGGTTGCCTATTCTGATCATAGCTGGGCAATGAAACCTAGCTTGTCATGATGGCTTATTAAAATCCGCCGCAGTATAACCAAGGCGATGTAGGACAAAAACCAACCAAATGTAGGGCTATTTATCACTTGCTTTATTGTGGATTTATGGCTTGAGTAACGAAAAAGCCCTGCTGTACAAATACAGCAGGGCTTGGTGTTGAATCTGTGTTACTTAATCAGCGATTACGCTTGGTTAAGTACTTCCGCTAAGCGTTTCACCGCTTCAGTCAATTCTTCTGGGTTGGCGTTTGTGAAGTTTAGGCGCAGTGCGGCTTTTGCTTCACCGGCCTTTGGATAGAATACAGGGCTTGGTACTACCGCCACGCCGTTCGATAGTAAGGTTTTAGCTAATTCGAAGGTATCGCACTCTGGAATTTCAACCCAAATGAACATCCCGCCATCTACGGATTTTAACACGCAATCTGCAGGCAGTTGTTTTTCTAGCTCTGAGAACAGAACCTCATAACGAGACTTGTACAGTGTGCGAATGTTTTCCATGTGTACGTTGAAGTCTTCATGTTTTAGAAGACCAACAAGCAGTGCTTGCATTGGTACACTTGAGTGTAAGTCCGCGCCTTGTTTCACTTTGATCAGTGGCTCAAGGTAGCTGCGTTTGCCTGTTACCGCGCCAATACGTAGGCCTGGTGATGCAATCTTAGAGAATGAACGAAGAACAATAGAGTTATCAGGGCAGAATGAAGAAACCAGCGGCAGTTCTGTACCAGTGAAACGTAGTTCACGGTAAGGCGCATCTTCAATGAAGGCCACGTTGTATTTGATACACAGCTCAGCCACTTTTTGACGAGTTTCTGTTGCCCAGCACACACCTGTTGGGTTGTGGAAATCAGGCACAGCATAGAACATTTTTGGCGCTTGCTCTGCAAAGCACGTTTCCAGCTCATCTAGGTTCGGGCCAAATTCAGTTTGAGACACGGTCGCAATGTTTGCTTGAACTAGGCCAAACACCTGCATCGCACCTAAGTAGCTTGGCGCTTCCATCACAACCACATCACCCGGATCAACATACGCGCGCGCAATTAAATCTAGGCCTTGCTGAGAACCGGTACAAATCATTGCCGTGTGTGACTCTGGCAATTGGTAGCTTTGTGTTAGGTGGTCAAGCAACGGGCCGTAACCCGCAGTCGAACCATATTGGAAAACTTCAGGCATGTTCGCTAGGTTTTCTAGCGTTGGCTTCATTAAATCGATAGGGAATGTCTTCTCGTCTGGTAAACCACCGGCCAATGAGATGACATTTGGATCACTTGCGGCTGCGAGGATCTCTCGAATATATGAAGATTGAATTTGTTGTAATGACTGTGCGATTTCCATGTGTTGTGTCTCGTCGTTTATCGTTTTTATTCTATCGCTTGATATTACACGGCAATTGTAAAAACTAGCGTGTCCGTTTATGCTCTTAAACATGTCCATTTATGCTATTTAAACGATGTCACGTCAACATATATCGCGAATCAATGATGTTCTGTTCCATATTCACCAAGACATCAGCCAGACATTGTCTGCCAAAGAGTTATCTGAGATAGCGGCCTATTCAGAGCAACACTTTCATCGCACCTTTAAAAGTGTGGTCGGGGAGTCGTTGCATCAATATATCCGACGCACCCGGATGGAGTATGCGGCCAATCAATTGATGTTCGATACCAGCTCGTCTGTGGTTGAAATCGCTCATAAATGCGGCTTCAGTTCGGTGTCTTCGTTTAGCCGAGCATTTAAAGCGACCTTTAACATGTCACCGGGTGAGTGGCGTAAACATGATTTACAGGTAGCAGAAAAACCTTACTTGAAAGATCCTGAAGTGGCGGCAGGCTATCTAAAGGTTGCCCAACGTGTATTACCTGAGCCTAAAATTGTGGAAGTACCAGAACGCATGGCGGCCTATGTTCGTCATACTGGCTACAACCGATCTATTCGGAATGCTTGGCTGATATTGAAGGCGTGGGCAAATACCGAACAGCGTGATTTTTCGAGCCAATTTGGCTTGCATCACTCAAACCCTGCATGGGTTGAAATGGACCAATGTAGATACGTGGCGTGTATTGCGATAGATGAACCGATTAAATATCGTGGTGTCGTTAACCAGATGGTGATTCCAAGTGGATTGCACGCGGTTTTTCACCTTACGGGTGTATATGGTGAACTTCTCCCACAGATCAGTATGGTATTAGAAAAGTGGCTTCCCGCTTCAGGCTTTAAGCAACGTTCAACGCCCGCTTATGTGCATTATCAAAAGAACCACTTTCTTAATAGTGATGAAGTGTTTGAGTTGGATTTTTATCTTCCTGTCAGTTTTTATTAATAACCTTGTTTGAGGATTAACGATGTATCTTGTTTTGTATTGCCACAATATTGGTATGACCGATTTTTCATTTTTTGAGACGGAAGATTTCGACAAAGAAGAGGGTTATATCGTGCGAGGAAAATGGCCGAACGAAAAAGCGTTTCGTGATTACTTGACCAAAGAGTTTGGTGACATGAGCGAGTTCCAAGTGATCGACTTAATTGCCAAAGGTGCAGAAGCAGAACACTACTCGCCAGAAGAGTTGATTCGCTTAGCTCAATAACATAAGGCTCTGTAGTTCTCGCTTAATAGCATTTAGTCCAATAATATATTTCAGCCGAATAAAGAAATGGCCGCCTGATTGGGCTGCCATTTTCGTTTTAAACTAGAGCACATTGCTCGCAGTATGAGTGAAGCTACTGCGCCACTTCGTCCACCAAGTACAAGATCGATTGATATGGAATACCACTGTGATGTGATAAACCGATCTCACAGGTTCGACTGTTGCTAAAGCCGCGAGTGCAGTTGCTTGGGACTTGTTCCTTGAGTGGGTGCACTGCCGCTTCATTCAGTTCTGGCGTGGTGAAGCCTTTGTCACCCGCCCAGCCACAACATTGAATATGCTCTGGAACAATCACTTCTTCGGTACAGGCCTTCGCAAGATTTAACATAGCCCCCTCTAAGCCCATTCGGCGAGAGCTACAAGTGACATGTAGCATCACGGTCTCTTTAAGTGGCTCTAGCGTCAGGTGCTCTAGCAAGTATTGATTCACAAACCCTGTCGGCTCTAGTACTTCTAACGGCTTGGTGAACTGCTCAATACTGCGTTTGGCACACGGACTGGTGTCCATCAATACTGGGTATTCACCTTGACGACTCGCTTGCCACAAGACTTCTTCGAGTTGTTGTACTTTAGATTGGGCTAAGTCGGTCATCCCTTTGCTGTCGTAAGGCATACCGCAACATTGGTCGTCTAATTTCTTAGGCAGGATGACTTCAAATCCGGCTTTTTTAAGCAGAGACATGGTCACTTCAGTAAGAGGGCGCTGGTCGCTCGCATCGCTCTGTTGCCCCATGGTTCGGCTGGCACATGAAGGAAGGTAAACCACTTTTTTAGTGTTATTCGATGTTGCGGCTGTCATTGGTGAAGCCGTGAGCGAGTGACTGTTGGACTGCGGCATCTCTGGCATCCAAATCGGTGTCGCGCCTTTGGTCACTGAGCGTAAGCCATTGGTAAGCTTGCCGACCGTGTTTGCACCCAAGACTTTACTCGCTACTTGATTGGTCTTTAGGCCTGCTTTAGTGAGCTTCGTAGTGGTCGAGAAATGATCGGCTGTCCACTTAGCGATTGGTGTGAACTTCTCATACTTGGCAACACGAAGCTTCTTCACCAAGTCACCCGTGTTAATGCCTACCGGACAACGCTCAGCACACAGGCCTGTTGCCGCGCAGGTATCAATACCCTGGTATTCGAAGGTTTTCTCTAGTTCACTGGCTTCTATCTCTTCACCTGCAGCTCGGCGGCGTTGCAGCTCACGGTACAACACAATACGCTGTCGTGGTGACAAGGTCAGTGTGCGAGACGGACAAACAGGCTCACAGAATCCACACTCAATACAGCGGTCGACAAGGTCGTCGGCAGCAGGCATTGGCTTTAAGTCTGTGATGTGGGAGTTTGGATTGTCGTTGATGATAACGCCAGGGTTAAGCAGTCTTTCTGGATCGAACAGCGCTTTGATCTGTTGCATCAAAGCGTAGCCATCTTTGCCCCATTCCAATTCTACGTAAGGCGCCATGTTGCGGCCCGTGCCGTGTTCCGCTTTCAGAGAGCCTTGATATTTCACGGCGACAAGCTCGGCAACGTCATCCATGAAACCACCGTAACGGTCGATCTCTTCTTGGCTATCAAAGCCTTGGGTAAATACAAAGTGCAGGTTGCCTTCTAGGGCGTGACCGAAAATAATTGCTTCACTGTAGTCGTATTTATCGAACAGCTCTTGCAGCTCTCGAATACCATTCGCTAGGTTTTCAACTGGGAAAGCAACATCTTCAATAATGACGGTCGTACCGACTTCACGCACTGCACCAACGGCTGGGAACATGCCTTTTCGGATGCCCCACAGGGTAGCGACAGTCTTCGGATCGGACGTGAAAGGAACAGATTCAATAATCGTGTAATCAGCCAATGCATCCAAAATTGATTTACATTGTAAATCTAAGTCCTGCTGGGAGCTGGCGTGTGATTCCACCAAAATAGCTGCAGCTTCTAGATCTAGGCTTGGCATGAACGCAGGCATACCCGGCTTATCCGCGACAGAACGCAGTGCTCTACCATCCATCAACTCAACAGCAGCAACCGGAGTTTTGGACAGTGTAGTTACGGCTTTACTTGCTTGCTCGATGTCCGCAAACACAAGCAGAGCTGAGGCTTTATTTGGGTGCTCAATCACCGTGTTGTAAGTGATCTCGGCGATGAAGCCTAGCGTGCCCTCTGAACCAATCATCAGGTGCTTGATGATTTCGATTGGGTCGTGGTAATCGACCAATGCATTGAGCGCGTAGCCCGTAGTGTTTTTAAGACGGTATTTGTGACGGATTCTGTCGGCGAGTTCTTGATTTGAGCTGGTTTGGCGATGTAATTCAGCAATACCATCAAACAACGTTTTGTGTGACTGCTTGAATGATTCAACGCTGGCATTGTCTGCGGTATCGAGTAGGGTGCCATCGCTCAACACGACTTTCATGCTTTCTACAGTGCGATAGGAGTTCTGCGCGGTACCACAACACATGCCACTGGCGTTGTTGGCGGCAATACCACCAATCTTACAGGTGTTGATGGAAGCTGGATCTGGGCCGATTTTACGTTGAAAAGGGGCTAGGTATTTATTGGCATCAGCGCCAATCACACCGGGTTGAAGAATGATTTGATTGCCGTTATCGACGATCTCATGGCCACGCCAATCGTCGGTCAGAGTGATAAGTACAGAATCTGAAACCGCTTGTCCTGAAAGACTGGTACCTGCCGCGCGGAAGGTAAAATGAATGCCCAGTTCACGACAGCTTTGGATGGTGAATATTACTTCGTCTAGGTTTTTAAGCCTTAGAACCATTTTCGGCACCAAGCGATAAAAACTCGCGTCGGTGCCGTAAGCCAATCGCTTTGCCTCTTGCGTGACAATGCGTTCCGTTTCTATTCTTTGAGCCAGTATCGCCTCAAGCTGCTGATAAGCTTTGGCGTCAACTACTCGCTCATGGGATGTGTTTGTCTCCATCTTTGCTTCCTTGTGCTTCTTATTTGGCACTGATTTGTTTTTTGTTTTATTTTCCAGTGCTTAAACGGTGTCACAACGGCAGTGGAATTGCTGTGACACCGATTGAACTTCAGTCTAAGTAGACCAAAGCATTACAGTGAATCGACGGACTTAATCTAAGCCCACCAAAGATTCACGAGTTAAGTCTTTGATTGTCTTTGCGCCAGTTAATGTCATGGCAACGCGCATTTCTTTGTCGTAAAGGTCTAATAGGTTTTCAACGCCGGCTTGTCCTTGAGCTGCTAATGCGTATACGAAAGAGCGGCCAAGCAAGGTGCAGTCTGCGCCAAGTGCCATCATGCGAACCACATCTAAGCCAGTGCGAATGCCAGAGTCGACCAGAATCTTAGTGTCACCTTTTACTGCATCGGCAATCGCAGGTAGGGCTTTTGCACTTGAAAGTACGCCGTCAAGCTGACGACCACCGTGGTTTGAAACGACGATACCGTCTGCGCCAAATCTCACCGCGTCTTTTGCATCTTCTTCGTCGAGAATACCTTTGATGACCATTGGGCCGTCCCAGAAATCACGAATCCACTCTAGGTCTTTCCATGAAATCGACGGATCGAAGTTATCACCCAACCAACCGATGTAGTCTTCCAGTTTGGTAGGAGAACCACGATAAGTAGAGATGTTGCCTAGGTCGTGTGGTTTACCCAGCAAGCCGACATCAACTGCCCAGCTAGGATGACGCATAGATTGGAATACGCGGCGTACTGCTGCATTTGGTCCACTCATTCCGGAATGCATGTCACGGTAGCGTGCTCCGGGTACGGGCATATCAACGGTGAAGACCAAAGTGGTCACGCCTGCCGCTTTTGCACGCTCAAGCACGTTCTTCATGAAACCGCGATCTTTGAGTACGTAAAGTTGGAACCACATTGGGCGTTCAATCTTAGGCGCGACTTCTTCAATCGGGCACACCGACACGGTCGACATGGTAAACGGAATGCCTTTGTTGTCTGCGCCTTTGGCGGCTTGTACTTCACCGCGTCGTGCGTACATGCCCGTTAAACCAACAGGCGCCAGTGCGATTGGCATCGCAAGCTTCTCGCCGAACAGCTCGGTTTCTAAGTTTAGATCCGACATGTCGTTGAGTACGCGCTGCTTTAGCGCAATCTCTGCAAGGTCAGCCGTGTTGCGGTGTAGGGTGTGCTCTCCGTAAGAACCACCATCAATGTAGTGGAAAAGAAACGGAGGTAATTTCGATTTTGCTGCGGCGCGGTAATCAGTCGATGCGGATATGATCATAATTTCAGTCCTAAATTCTTGGGATGTTGCTCTTCTTTGAGAGCTTGGTTTGGGCTGCTTTAATTCGGGAAAATGGCGTTAATACCCGTGGGTGTTGATGTGTTCTAGTGTCCATTCCGGAACTCATCAACTGTCTTATTAGACGGTGTCGCTGTCGGGGAATTGAGTATTAACGCCAAGTGCTTTGGTGACGGCTTATGGCTTACATAAGTGCGTCTGTCATATTGAAGCCGTAGATAACCACTAGGCCGATGATTCCTGTCATCACCAAGTAGTAGAACGTTGGGATAACGGTTTTACGTAGTGTTGCACCTTCACGTCCTAGCAAGCCTACCGTTGCCGAAGCGGCTACCACGTTGTGAATTGCAATCATGTTACCAGCTGCAGCACCAACGGCTTGTAGGGCAACGACGACAGCACTTGAGATAGTCAGGGTTTGCGCTACTTCGAATTGGAACTGGCTGAACATCATGTTTGATACTGTGTTCGAGCCTGCAATGAAGGCACCCAAAGCGCCGACGGTTGCACTTAATGCCGGGAAAGCAGATCCCACAAGGTCAGCGGCGAAGTTTGCTGTTGTTACAGGCATACTCGCGAGGTCAGCTGCGTTCACGCCAGAGTTGATAAAGATACGAACCATAGGGATGGTGAACACCAGTACAAAACCAGCACCAATCAGTGTTTTGCTTGATTCACCGAACGCTTTTGTCAGTGGCGCTGCGCTGCGGCCTTGAATCAGAACAGCAACCAATGCCACGAATACTAAGATACCGCCCGGTAGGTAAAGAGGTTGAATCGCAGTGCTCACACCGGTTTCGCCAAGGATGTTGCTGAACGATAGGCTAACGCTCTTCAAGAGACCTTTAAACTCAGGGCTCACGCGGCTCGCAACCAAAGTCACAGCCAGCAGCACGTATGGTGCCCATGCCATCGCCATGCTCATCTTCTTATGGCCTTGATTGTTGTCATCAAGGTCAATTTTTAGAGAACCTAGCCATTCAGCTGGCCATTTGTCTTCGCTCTCAAAGTCCCATTTTGATTTCGGCACTAGGAAGCCACGTTTTGCTGCTGTAACAACAATTGCCAGACCAACCAGACCGCCAATTAGAGATGGGAATTCAGCACCTAGGAAGACACCGGTTAGTGCGTAAGGGATGGTGAACGCTGCACCAGCAAACAGTGCGAACGGCAGAATGTCTAAACCTTCTGTCCAGCTTTTGTTCTTACCGAAGAAACGAGTCAGCATCATCGCCATCAACACTGGCATCATCACCCCCACAGAGGCGTGAATCAGCGCCACACTTGAGGTGATTTGTTGTAGGTAAGCGTCCCAAGTAGAACCATGAGCAATCAGGCTTTCACCGATGTTATGCGTGTCCAAGCCTTTGTTTACACCAACGATGATAGGCGTACCAACCGCACCGAATGATACTGGTGTCGATTGGATCATCATGCCCATCAGTACCGCAGCAAGCGCAGGGAAGCCGATGGCAACCAGTAGCGGTGCTGCAATAGCTGCAGGTGTACCGAAGCCAGATGCGCCCTCAATGAAGGAACCGAAACACCAAGCGATGATGATCGCCTGAACACGACGGTCAGCGGATATGTCCGTGAAGCCGTTGCGGATGGTGGTGATAGCTCCGGTGTGCTTCAAAGTGTTTAATAAAAAGATGGCGCCGAACACAATCCAGAGAACTGACACGGTAATACCGAAACCTTGGAATACAGAGGCCAGCACGCGAGTGCCAGACATATCCCAAGCAAATAGGGCAATAGCAACGGTTAATGCAAATGCCACTGGCATCGCTTTTTTCGCAGGCCAGTTCAGGCCGACCAGCAGAATCGCTGCAACAACTATTGGTGAAAAGGCCAATAGAGCTAGTAGAGTTTCACTCATGGGTACTTCCTCGTACTGTTTTCAAACGTTCATGTTTGAAGTAGATAACACGTTATGGGTTGTCATTTTTTGACTCGCTATTGGCCTCTAAGCGGGAACCATTTGGTTGCGAATCTTGTAATTGGAATGACTCTTTTGTAATTGTTTTGTTAATTTGGCGTGAATTTACCCCTTTATTTTTTATTGATATAGGGAAATAATGAAAATAATTAATTCCAAAATTGGCATAATCAAATGCGAGCAGACGATTTGATCCTGTTTTCACAGGTAGTAGAACTGGGCAGTTTCAGTAAGGTGGCAGAGCAAAATAACCTTACAAATTCGGTAGTTAGTAAAAGAATTGCACGCCTAGAGGAAGAAATTGGCGTGCAATTATTATATCGAACGACGCGTAAATTGACCCTGACTGAGGCGGGCAAGGCAATTTTGCACGGAGCCAAAAATGTGAAGCAGGCGACTCAAGAGGCTATGGACGCAGTTTCAGGCTTTGGTGAAAATGTCAGCGGTCATATCAAAATGTCAGTGCCTACTATCTCTGGAGATTTGATTTTGGCAGACGCCGTTGCCGAGTTTTGTAATATGCATCCAGGTTTAACGGTCGATATGTCACTGGACAATCGCTTTGTTGACTTAGTAGAAGATGGTTTGGACTTGGTGATTCGTACCGGTTACCTAGAAGACTCCAGCTTAATTGCACGACATATATTGGATTCGCAATGGGTGGTGTGTGCCTCGCCTTCGTATATCGCCAAGAACGGTAAACCGATGCAGCCCAAGGACTTAGTTGAGCACAACTGCTTGCAATACGCTTATCAAACCACTGGAGCGAGTGAGTGGCAGTTTCTGCGCAGTAAAGACGGTTGTACCGATAACGACAAATATATCGTGCGCGTTTCGGGCTCTTTCTCGACGGACAATGCGACCGCGCTAAGAAAAGCGGCATTAGGCGGGCATGGTGTGGCGTATGTGCCGCGCTGTCTGGTTTATCACGATATTCGCAACGGTCAGTTAGTGGACATATTCCCTGACTTGGTGGGCAAGAAGTTGGGTATTTATGCGGTGTACCCTTTTACACGCCAGCCGCCCAAAAAGATTAAGTTGTTGATTGAACACATAAGAACGCGTTACCTGACGATTTCACATTATTTTTAAAACTTATCCGATTAAGTTGATAACTTAGCATTCCCGTTTTAGGCGACATCTTGCAGCCTAGCTTCCCTTCATGTGGCATAACTTATTGATTATCAGTTGAGATAATATAAAACAAATTGCATTATTGAAGCATGAAAGACGACAATTTATCGTCTAATAAACGTTACGTGTAAATTAAACAGAGAGGTAACATGAAAGTACTGGTGGCCGGTTCAAATGGCTATGTGGGGCGCCATATCGTAAGGTTGTTTCGTAGCAAAGGCTTTGATGTCTACACCTATCAACGCGAAAGTTCAAATCTCGAAGCAGATATTAACAGTGTTAAACAAACAAGTAGTGAAATGTATGACCAGTTTGGTATTGTTATAAATTGTGCACGCCCTCACTGGTCAGAATTTAATGGTCAACAAATTTTAGCTATCGAACAGAAATTGTTCTCCGACCTAAATGAATTTGCTTCAAAAGGTGCTCTTAAGATACATACGTCAGGGATATGGTTGTTTGGGACCGCGAGTGAAAAAGATTTAGTTGAGTTTAATTTTAAGCCATTTGATAGTGTTAAATTGGACGTTGAAACATTAGAAAAGGCGCTATCTTCCAACTGGCACATTGTGTATTGCCCTAGCATTATTTACGGAGGAGAGTGCTGCCAACTCAAACGAATAATCGAAGAAAAATCAAACTCGGAAATAGAAGTCGCTACTCCTAGCACAGGGTATAACCAATATGTGCATGTTTTAGATGTAGCAAATTACTATTTATTCTTAGCTCAAAATCCCAGCGTAACAGAACGCCAGCACTTTATTGCTGAGCCCAAAGGGTACTCCCCAGAACAGTTTGCAGACCTCTTGGTCACGCACTGTGTAATTCAAAAAACGGTTAGAGTCAGTTGGCAGGACTTCGAAGAAAAGTATGATGCGTCTCACGTAGATATAGAAAAGCTAAGTTTAGACTTACCTATAAGCCAATACTTCTCAGCTAGCCACAAGATTGCGGAGTACGTTGCTCAATACACATAACGGATAAGGATTAAGGTGTTGCGCAGCCAACACTAAATCCCGAGTGTTGAACAAGCCCGAAGCCACTTTATTAAGTAAATTGTACGATTGAACTTGAAGGGCACATCGCTTTGAGGCTTTTCTCAAGGCGAGCGAGGTCAAGATAAGGTTGCGATAGCAATCTTATCAACCCGTTAGCTGTTTTCCGTTTCTTTCGTCGTTACATCTCCTTTGATTTCGTCAATGCCATTCTCCTTATTATCGGTGCCTTTCCGCTACGTGGGTCGGCTGACTCCAACACACGCCATTTCATGCTGACAGCAAGGGCATGCCCGNAGCCACTTTATTAAGTAAATTGTACGATTGAACTTGAAGGGCACATCGCTTTGAGGCTTTTCTCAAGGCGAGCGAGGTCAAGATAAGGTTGCGATAGCAATCTTATCAACCCGTTAGCTGTTTTCCGTTTCTTTCGTCGTTACATCTCCTTTGATTTCGTCAATGCCATTCTCCTTATTATCGGTGCCTTTCGGCTACGTGGGTCGGCTGACTCCAACACACGCCATKTCATGCTGACAGCAAGGGCATGCCCGTATCGCTTTTGTCCTTATCGGTGCGGTGAGTGGCGGCATGAKATAGAGMAGGTTCAACAGCAGCAGTTGAATGCGAACTCTTAAGGCGTGTGCTTGACCACGTAAAAATCCGTAATCTCGAACTCGTTGTAGCCCTTTGGGGAKCACGTGCTGCAAGATGAGCAGCAAGAACTCAAGGATGGGTAAGGTTCGAGTTTGCCATGCTTTGGTCTGACTCTCTTTATAACGGAAGGTGACCGTATCATCGGTGACCTTGATAATGTCTTCATCNCAGCAGTTGAATGCGAACTCTTAAGGCGTGTGCTTGACCACGTAAAAATCCGTAATCTCGAACTCGTTGTAGCCCTTTGGGGAGCACGTGCTGCAAGATGAGCAGCAAGAACTCAAGGATGGGTAAGGTTCGAGTTTGCCATGCTTTGGTCTGACTCTCTTTATAACGGAAGGTGACCGTATCATCGGTGACCTTGATAATGTCTTCATCAGGCAGCACACCACGATAGAGGTAGCGAGATAAATAGTTCAGTGCTGACTGACCATAACCAACCTGCCTACAATCAACCACCCATTGTTTGGGTATGCCACTTGGCAGCCACAACGTTGGATGTTGATTCATGGCCTCTAACATTCTTGCCCGCCAGACTTTGGCCAAAGCTAACGCGTTAAAAAGGTAATGCTTGTTGCCTTTGTGCCACGTTTGTCTGGATGGGTCGTAACTGCCTGCTGCCACAATAATGTGCAGGTGTGGGTGCAAGTTTCGTTGTCGGCTGTGGGTATGCAGCACAGCAGTAAACCCAAGTTCACCTTGCAGCT
>NZ_JAKEUQ010000070.1 GCF_022397955.1 Vibrio sp. Isolate32
GTTCTATATAGCTTTTTAAGCGCTTCGTTATGCGAGCATAAGGCTCTAACCAAGATAGAGACTCTGTTTTTATGCCGCATTCATGACACTTAATTCTTCGTGTTTGAACCGAGAGCTCAACAGGAACACCGAGCAACATGGCCTCTTTTACATGACGCCATTGATACTCATGGATAGCCTCGGCCTCAAGACCACAAGGGCATTTYGCCTCAGAGTTAGGTTTAAGAGTCAGGGTAATAAGTGATGCTGTCTGGTGAGACTTTACTATTTTAAAKCCTTCCCAGAATGAAGATAGGAAAGTATGATTCGGCATGGAAAYGGTAGTTTGTGTATGATTTTTGTTTGGCGACTAAACCATATCACTTACTACCGTTTTTGTTTTGAGTTCCCGCTGATCCGTGATGAACCTTTTTTATAGAGGCAAAAATGCTAGTTAAACTAACCGAACAAGATCGATTAATACTTCAAACGTATAAGAGTACAGTGAACGGCATAGCTGTTATGTACGGAAGTAATACGGAGGTCATTTTACATAGCCTAGATATCGATAACCCTTCGATAATCATGATCGCTAATAATCACCTCACTGGCAGGGATGTAGGTGCTCCTATAACAGACTTAGCGCTGCAGAAGCTTAAAACTAATTGCGATGTATCAGAGCCGTACTTTAACCAAACAGAAGATGGTCGATTGTTTAGATCCGTAACCAGTGTCATTAAGAACTCGCAAGGCACTGCCATTGGTATTCTTTGCATCAATATGGACCTTAATGTTCCATTGAATAACTTCTTTATGGAAATGTTTCCCAAGTGTTCACCAGACTCACCAGAAAAGTTCTCTAAGTCTGCAAAGGGAATGCTGATAGAGGCTATCAATAAGATAAGTAAGCAAGTGAGAAGTGATGCCAGGATACCTGCAGGGAATCGAAACAAAAGAATAGTACAGCGACTTAATGAAGATGGGTTCTTTAATATTAAAGATGCAACTATGACTACTGCAGAAGAGCTAGGGATTACAAAGGGTACGGTTTATCGCTATATCCGCGAGTAAAAAGAAAGCCACCACAAGTTAATGCGGTGGCCGTTACTCTAGTCCAGTTATCAAGCCACTATGTTGGTGGCTACTTGATCCGCACTAGCAATTTTGGACACTGAGTTAAGTGAGTAAAATCACTAACGAGGTGAACTATGACAAACAAGAAGAAACGTATTATCCATTCTCCTGAATTTAAAKCCGAAACTCTTAAGCTAGCAGAGAAAGTGGGAGTCGCWGCGGCAGCAAGACAGCTCWCCTTACATGAATCTCAGATCTACGCTTGGCGYAAGACGGTAAAGAAAAACACTACAACCAGTCARCGAGAGCAATAGCTATCCGCGGAGGTTGCTAAGCTCAAAAGACAGTTAGCTGAGCAAGCAGAAGAGCTAGATATCGTAAAAAAGGCCGCCACCTACTTCGTATATGGAATCCACGGGTTTACAAGATAAAAATGTGCAATGGATAAGATGCGGTCGTATATTATTGAAGGAGCTACCTTTTAACCTTTGATGTGTGCGCACCTACCGTCCTTGTCGCGAAAGAAGCTTTTAATAGCATTGCGAAGTAGTCACGGTCTCAGTAGGCTAGTCTAACCATTGAACATCATTATTTGTAATCTGTTAAGTAAGCGCGTCATAAACCCCGTATTCTAATTGCCGATCACGAATAATAAGATCCAGTCTCCAACTATGAGGAGATTTGAAATGGCAAAACGACGCACCAATCAAGAATGGCAAACACTCATCGAGCAGTCTGAATCGAGTTCATTGTCAACGCTTGCATTTTGTAAGCTTAATGAACTCAATCCCTCGACGTTTTATGCTAAGCGCCAGCAACTCAAAAAAGCAGATATCTCTCAAGGCTTTGTACGGGCAGAGGTCGTCGAAAAGACAACGAAATATCAAGCTCAAATAGCCACCGCTAACATGACACTTCTCATCAATGATGTGGAGTTGAGCATTCCTCAAGGCACGCCCGCTGCCTACCTGGCAGAACTC
>NZ_JAKEUQ010000071.1 GCF_022397955.1 Vibrio sp. Isolate32
GGCTACATGGATTCCCCCGGTTGTCAAACATCCGCTAAACGAATAGTGATGGGTTTTGGACTGCCGCTCTACATTCGGTCTACTTATCGATGATTCGCATACATCGTGACCCTGATGACTTACGCGACTGCGGGGCCTTATTCGTTAGATGACATCTAGTGTGTCCGCCGCATTAACAGGCTCTCCGCAAGTGGTCTTAACCTATCTCCATCATTAGCGTCTGCAATGACCCGGTGGGTTTAACTCTTAATAACGCTGCTTAGTGCTTTTAGTGGCTAAGCAGCGTAGTTCTCATATTCGGTTTGATTGTGGAGTAAAGACCAGATGATGCGAGCATTCTTCGCTGCAAGTGCCACAATCGCTCGGTTTAGTCCTCGTCTTTCCTTTATTTGGCGACACCACTGACTTAACCTATCTTGTTTATCACCAATTGTGGTAATGACAGCTCGTGCACCGTGAACGAGTAAGGTACGAATATACTTGTCGCCATGCTTCGTTATCCTTCCCAACCGATTCTTCCCTCCCGTAGAGAACTGTTTAGGGACAAGACCTAGCCAAGCTGCTAGGTCTCGACTCTTATCAAATTGACTGCCATCACCAATCGCGGCAATGATGGCGGTTGCGGTCTGTGGCCCGATACCTCGAACCTTCAGAAGTCTTCTCGTATTGTCATGTTGTTTGGCCATAGACAGAAACGTAGTTTCGGTGTCTTCAATTTGTTGGTTGAGTTTTTTTAAGTGCGAATACGCTTCATTGATAATTTGTCGTGCTTGATGTGGAAGTTGATTTTCAGCATCTTCTAGAATAAGTGGAACTTGTTTCATCAGAGAAGCTCTCCCTGTAGGCATGACAATCCCAAATTCAGACAATATGGCGCGTATCCGATTCATCAATGCAGTTCTTTCTCGAACCCAGTGCTCTCGCATACGGTGAGTTGCAAGGACGGCTTGTTGTTCAGGTGACTTTATGGGGACAAATCGAGTAGATGGCCTTTGAACTGCTTCACAGATAGCAACGGCATCATTGAGGTCGTTTTTCCCTTTCATTCGGTAGGGTGCAACATATTTGGCTGCCATAATACGACAGTCATGACCGAGTTGATTGAATGTTCTTGCCCAATAATGAGCACCACCGCAAGCTTCTAACCCTATACGCATAGGAGGCAGTTTTGCTATGGTATTAAGTAACTTAGAGCGTGTGACATTCTTGTGAAGAATGACTTTGCCATGCTGGTCAATAGCATGGACACTGAAGTGATTTTTGGCGAGGTCGATACCGCAATAAGAAAGATTAGACATGTTGCCTCCAGTTGTAATATTGACCACTTAAGTGTGGCAGATCCTCGGGAGGGGGAATCCATGTCATTCGTTATGATTAAATCCTATTCCACCAAATCAGGCTTCAAGTCGGAGTTCTGTACTCAATGTGGTAGTCCAGTTCCTAATTTGACTAGCAGTGGTGACTCATATTGGGTACCAGCAGGCTTAATAACAGATGCTACTAATACAAGTGTATCGGCACATGTTTTTGTTAGCTCAAGAGCTGATTGGGATGAGGGTTTCTTAAGTGACAATATCCCTAAATTCGAGAAGATGCCCCTGTGAGCGATCAACGAGGTACGTTTCGTGGAGACGTATGCATAACAAATAAGGATTAAGGTGTTGCGCAGCCAACACTAAATCCCGAGTGTTGAACAAGCCCGAAGCCACTTTATTAAGTAAATTGTACGATTGAACTTGAAGGGCACATCGCTTTGAGGCTTTTCTCAAGGCGAGCGAGGTCAAGATAAGGTTGCGATAGCAATCTTATCAACCCGTTAGCTGTTTTCCGTTTCTTTCGTCGTTACATCTCCTTTGATTTCGTCAATGCCATTCTCCTTATTATCGGT
>NZ_JAKEUQ010000072.1 GCF_022397955.1 Vibrio sp. Isolate32
CCCATTGTTTGGGTATGCCACTTGGCAGCCACAACGTTGGATGTTGATTCATGGCCTCTAACATTCTTGCCCGCCAGACTTTGGCCAAAGCTAACGCGTTAAAAAGGTAATGCTTGTTGCCTTTGTGCCACGTTTGTCTGGATGGGTCGTAACTGCCTGCTGCCACAATAATGTGCAGGTGTGGGTGCAAGTTTCGTTGTCGGCTGTGGGTATGCAGCACAGCAGTAAACCCAAGTTCACCTTGCAGCTGGCGGTTGGCAAAATCTTTTAAAACCCCCGATGCCACCTTAAACATACCGTTATATGTCGCTTTAGGCTGATGCCTTGCTAGCACTCTCAATTGATACGGTAAAGTGAAGGTCACCATGAAGTAGTGAATAGGTAACCGTTTTTGTTGCTGACGCTGAAGCCAATCAGCGGTGGTGCGTTGTTGGCATTGAGGGCAGTGACGATGACCACAAGAAAGGGGCAATCGGTCATCATGATGGCAGTGGCTGCAAAACCATTGTGACCGACCTTGTTGCTCTGTTTTGCAACGGAGCATCGCACCAATGGCGCGATGCATATCGCCATTTATCTGCGCAGGATGGTGACGTTTAAGTGCAGGGTGGTGTTGGCGGAGCAGTTCAATAAAAGTACTCATTTTATGCTCCCTGTTAAATCCAATGCATCGGTTAATTGGTTGACGGCCATCGCCGCATCACGCTGCTTTATTTGGGTCATTCGGGTGTAACGGGCGGTGGTATTAAGACTGGCGTGACCCAGCAGCGTTTGCAGTGAACGCAGGTCGAGCCCTTGCTCAAGTAAATGTGTCGCAAAGCAGTGTCTCAGTGAATGAGGGCTTGCCCGTTTCTGGATGCCACACTCTTTGAGCACAAGCTTCATGGCYTTTTGGATGCCGCCTCTGTCCATGGGCGCATCGCAACCTTGACCAAGGCCAGGGAAAAGTAATTGAGGGTGCTTATGAGTGAGCCAATGTGCGCGAAGGGCATTGAGCGTTCGCATCGGAAGCGGCACCATTCGGTCTTTCCCGCCTTTTCCTTCCCGTATATGAACGCACATTGTTTGGTTGTCGATATCGTGAACCGTAAGATTTAATCCCTCACTGAGTCGTAACCCCATGCTGTACAGAGTAAGAAAAAACACCTGATAACGTGCCTGTCGAGTGTAAGTAATCAGAGAACTGACTTGCTGTGGTGTGAGTATGTCGGGCAGTCGTTTCACTTGTGGCGGCTTGACGATATTGAGCCACTCCCACTGTTTATCGAGCGTATAGCGATAGAAGAACTGTAAGCCGTTACGGTCGAGTTTAATGGTGCTCCACGAGTGAGTTTGAATAAGAGATGCGAAGAACTGTTTGAGGTCGGCCGTGGTTAATGTATCAGGRRCCCGATCGAAATGAGCGGTGATCCGACGAACCGCACGAGAATAGGCATCAATGGTCGCAGGTCGTTTACCTTGCAGCTTAAGGTTGGTAAGGTGTTGTTCATAAAGAATGTTGTAGCGTTCTAAGTCGGTGGAATTCATAAGTTACTCCTGTTAACGACCATCAGGGTGATGGTGTGATAAGAGTATGACTTGTGCTGTCTTTATTCTGCCGCGCAGCGGCTTCGTTCAACAAACTGTTTAAGAGTGATTCGCAACGCGTGGCATTTTTACTATGCGTTGGTTTTGGTGTTTAAGGTGGTATGGGCGGCATTTGTATTGCGTTGCTCACACCTCAACAGGGCATTATAACACAAGCGGTATTACACCAT
>NZ_JAKEUQ010000073.1 GCF_022397955.1 Vibrio sp. Isolate32
GCCGCCACCACCCGCACCGACGGGGAAGTGCAGACGTACCAAGTGCGGGTGCTCGATTACGTCGGCAACGACACCGAGCTCAGTGACAGCCAAGACGTGACCTTTGACATTGACGGCAGTGGCGGCGGCACCGGTACGGGTACCGGCGGCACCAACTCAGGCGTGACCGCGGTCTCTATCGACAGCATCACCGACGACTCAGGTCTGGCGACAGACTTCATCACCAACGATGTCGATGGCATCACCGTGAGCGGTAGCCTGACCGGTACGGTCAACAACGACATTGTCCAAGTGAGCCTTGACGGCGGCGCGACCTGGAACGACGCCACGGTCAGTGGCAGCAGCTGGAGTTACGTCGACGCCACCACCCGCACCGACGGGGAAGTGCAGACGTACCAAGTGCGCGTGCTCGATTACGTCGGCAACGACACCGAGCTCAGTGACAGCCAAGACGTGACCTTTGACATTGACGGCAGCGGTGGCGGCACCGGCACGGGTACCGGTGGCACCAACTCGGGCGTGACGGCGGTCTCTATCGACAGCATCACCGACGACTCAGGTCTGGCGACGGACTTCATCACCAACGATGTGGATGGCATCACCGTGAGCGGTAGCCTGACCGGCACGGTCAACAACGACATCGTCCAAGTGAGCCTTGACGGCGGCGCGACGTGGAACGACGCCACGGTCAGTGGCAGCAGCTGGAGTTACGTGGACGCCACCACCCGCACCGACGGGGAAGTGCAGACGTACCAAGTGCGCGTGCTCGATTACGTCGGCACCACCGAGCTCAGTGACAGCCAAGATGTGACCTTTGACATTGACGGCAGTGGCGGCGGCACCGGTACGGGTACCGGCGGCACCAACTCGGGCGTGACGGCGGTCTCTATCGACAGCATCACCGACGACTCGGGTCTGGCGACAGACTTTATTACCAACGATGTGGATGGCATCACCGTCAGCGGTAGCCTGACCGGCACGGTCAACAACGACATTGTCCAAGTGAGCCTTGACGGCGGCGCGACGTGGAACGACGCCACGGTCAGTGGTCTATCTTGGAGTTACGTGGACGCCACCACCCGCACCGACGGGGAAGTGCAGACGTACCAAGTGCGCGTGCTCGATTACGTCGGCAACGACACCGAGCTCAGTGACAGCCAAGATGTGACCTTTGACATTGACGGCAGTGGCGGCGGCACCGGTACGGGTACCGGCGGCACCAGCTCGGGCGTGACCGCGGTCTCTATCGACAGCATCACCGACGACTCAGGTCTGGCGACAGACTTCATTACCAACGATGTCGATGGCATCACCGTCAGCGGTAGCCTGACCGGAACAGTCAACAACGACATCGTCCAGGTGAGCCTTGATGGCGGCGCGACGTGGAACGACGCCACGGTCAGTGGCAGCAGCTGGAGTTACGTSGACRCCACCACCCGCACCGACGGGGAAGTGCAGACRTAYCAAGTGCGCGTGCTCGATTACGTCGGCAACGACACCGAGCTCAGTGACAGCCAAGACGTGACCTTTGACATTGACGGCAGCGGTGGCGGCACCGGCACGGGTACCGGTGGCACCAACTCGGGCGTGACGGCGGTCTCTATCGACAGCATCACAGACGACTCAGGTCTGGCGACGGACTTCATCACCAACGACGTCGATGGCATCACCGTGAGCGGTAGCCTGACCGGCACGGTCAACAACGACATCGTCCAGGTGAGCCTTGATGGC
>NZ_JAKEUQ010000074.1 GCF_022397955.1 Vibrio sp. Isolate32
GTGTAAGTTTGCTCGGTAACGCTACCGTCTGGGTTCGTGATCGCAAGAGTGATGGTATCGCCCGCTTCGACTCCGGTCGGAATACTGACCGACACTTGTAACCCATCGCTGTTTTCATTCGCATTCACAAAACCATCAGCGGCTTCGGCGTGTAAGTTTGCTCGGTAACGCTACCGTCTGGGTTCGTGATCGCAAGAGTGATGGTATCGCCCGCTTCGACTCCGGTCGGAATACTGACCGACACTTGTAACCCATCGCTGTTTTCATTCGCATTCACAAAACCATCAGCGGCTTCGGCTATTGTCAAGGTTGGGGCAGTATCGCTGCTGCCATCTCCGTCTTCATCTCCCGGCACGGTGGTGTCGAGTTCAAAATCGATTGACGTACTTGAGCCAGTGGTGTTGCCTGCGGCATCACTGATGGTCGAGGTGATGCTGTAGTTGCCATCTTSGGATAGAGACGGAATGGTGATCCCTGCTGAGCCGTTACTTATRTCGATCGCCGTCACYGTGTAAGTTTGCTCGGTAACGCTACCGTCTGGGTTCGTGATCGCAAGAGTGATGGTATCGCCCGCTTCGACTCCGGTCGGAATACTGACCGACACTTGTAACCCATCGCTGTTTTCATTCGCATTCACAAAACCATCAGCGGCTTCGGCTATTGTCAAGGTTGGGGCAGTATCGCTGCTGCCATCTCCGTCTTCATCTCCCGGCACGGTGGTGTCGAGTTCAAAATCGATTGACGGAATACTGACCGACACTTGTAACCCATCGCTGTTTTCATTCGCATTCACAAAACCATCAGCGGCTTCGGCTATTGTCAAGGTTGGGGCAGTATCGCTGCTGCCATCACCGTCTTCATCTCCCGGCACGGTGGTGTCGAGTTCAAAATCGATTGACGTACTTGAGCCAGTGGTGTTGCCTGCGGCATCACTGATGGTCGAGGTAATGCTGTAGTTGCCATCTTCGGATAGAGACGGAATGGTGATCCCTGCTGAGCCGTTACTTATGTCGGTCGCCGTCACCGTGTAAGTTTGCTCGGTAACGCTGCCGTCTGGGTTCGTGATCGCAAGAGTGATGGTATCGCCCGCTTCGACTCCGGTCGGAACGCTGACCGACACTTGTAACCCATCGCTGTTTTCACTCGCATTCACAAAACCATCAGCGGCTTCGGCTATTGTCAAGGTTGGGGCAGTATCGCTGCTGCCATCACCGTCTTCATCTCCCGGCACGGTGGTGTCGAGTTCAAAATCGATTGACGTACTTGAGCCAGTGGTGTTGCCTGCGGCATCACTGATGGTCGAGGTAATGCTGTAGTTGCCATCTTCGGATAGAGACGGAATGGTGATCCCTGCTGAGCCGTTACTTATGTCGGTCGCCGTCACCGTGTAAGTTTGCTCGGTAACGCTGCCGTCTGGGTTCGTGATCGCAAGAGTGATGGTATCGCCCGCTTCGACTCCGGTCGGAACGCTGACCGACACTTGTAACCCATCGCTGTTTTCACTCGCATTCACAAAACCATCAGCGGCTTCGGCTATTGTCAAGGTTGGGGCAGTATCGCTG
>NZ_JAKEUQ010000075.1 GCF_022397955.1 Vibrio sp. Isolate32
GTACAAAGCCTTGAGAGCTTGAGAGACATCTGCTTTTTTGAGTTGCTGGCGCTTAGCATAAAACGTCGAGGGATTGAGTTCATTAAGCTTACAAAATGCAAGCGTTGACAATGAACTCGATTCAGACTGAGCGATGAGYGTTTGCCATTCTTGATTAGTGTGTCGTTTTCCCATTTCAAATCTCCTCATGGTTGGAGACTTGATCTTATTCTTCGCGCTAGGCGATTAGAATGCGGGTTTTATGGAGCGCTTACTATTTTGCTGTAATTGCAGACTTCTGAAATCTATAAAAGTTAAATCACAACACTTTCTGTAGTCCAGTTTTATTGAAATTAAGAGTTCTAGGGAGATAGCCATAATTTATTTGATAGGAATATTATTGTTCTTTCCTTGATAACGCTCAAAAAGTGTCCTTTAATATGCAATCTGTATCATTTAAAATGTTAAAGGAAACTTATGAGTATATTAGACAAGGATTGCCTTTTACAGTTAGTCATTGATAATTTTCAAGAGGATATCGCGAAGTCTGTCGACTTCGATACAGGTGAAGTTGGTATTAAGTATACCGGCCTTGAGCATAACCTCTCTTTTTGTATAGGATTGTTTTTAGTAGAAAAAATATATTCAACAAGATAAAATCTTAATATTCTGGTCTCATTAATAAACATTATCTTTGAAGTTGATAAATTATAAACATACCCCATCAACTTGAAGATGCTGGCTTGAACACCTGAAAATTGTCATTGATTCGAGACGTCAACGAACCTGCAATCTCTGGAAGAGATACAGTAAAAAATTGGTCTATGGCTTCCTTGAAGTCACGTTTCCTTTTGAAGTAAACGTTATTCCTCGACTTCTCGTTCATTACCTTCCAAAGCCGCTCTATCGGATTGAAGTTTGGGCTATATGGTGGAAGGTAATGCAGCTCAATATTAAGCACAAATGCCGCATCTTTAACTAAATCACTGCGGTGATATCCTGCTCCATCCAAATGATATGGAGCTTGTGATTTAGCGGATAGCTCTCTGTGAGTTTGCAGGAGAAACGGACAATGTTTTCACTGTTGATGCTGTCGTAGTCACTAACAATGGCTGAACCAATATCCGACAGGTTCAGTGCGCCAATAATATTCAGTCGGCTACGATTACCTGTCGTTTCTAAGACTTTATTTTGACCAGTGCGTATCCAACCATGGTAAGCGCTCCATAAAACCCGCATTCTAATCGCCTAGCGCGAAGAATAAGATCAAGTCTCCAACCATGAGGAGATTTGAAATGGSAAAACGACACACTAATCAAGARTGGCAAACRCTCATCRMKCAGTCTGAATCGAGTTCATTGTCAACGCTTGCATTTTGTAAGCTTAATGAACTCAATCCCTCGACGTTTTATGCTAAGCGCCAGCAACTCAAAAAAGCAGATGTCTCTCAAGGC
>NZ_JAKEUQ010000076.1 GCF_022397955.1 Vibrio sp. Isolate32
GTCCAAGTGAGCCTTGACGGCGGCGCGACGTGGAACGACGCCACGGTCAGTGGCAGCAGCTGGAGTTACGTGGACGCCACCACCCGCACCGACGGGGAAGTGCAGACGTACCAAGTGCGCGTGCTCGATTACGTCGGCAACGACACCGAGCTCAGTGACAGCCAAGACGTGACCTTTGACATTGACGGCAGCGGTGGCGGCACCGGCACGGGTACCGGCGGCACCAGCTCGGGTATCACTGGTGTTGCGATAGACAGCATCACCGACGATTCAGGTCTGGCGACGGACTTCATCACCAATGATGTCGATGGCATCACCGTCAGCGGTAGCCTGACCGGCACGGTCAACAACGACATCGTCCAAGTGAGCCTTGACGGCGGCGCGACGTGGAACGACGCCACGGTCAGTGGTCTATCTTGGAGTTACGTGGACGCCACCACCCGCACCGACGGGGAAGTGCAGACGTACCAAGTGCGCGTGCTCGATTACGTCGGCAACGACACCGAGCTCAGTGACAGCCAAGACGTGACCTTTGACATTGACGGCAGTGGCGGCGGCACCGGTACGGGTACCGGCGGCACCAACTCAGGCGTGACCGCGGTCTCTATCGACAGCATCACCGACGACTCAGGTCTGGCGACAGACTTCATCACCAACGATGTGGATGGCATCACCGTCAGCGGTAGCCTGACCGGCACGGTCAACAACGACATTGTCCAAGTGAGCCTTGACGGCGGCGCGACGTGGAACGACGCCACGGTCAGTGGCAGCAGCTGGAGTTACGTCGACGCCACCACCCGCACCGACGGGGAAGTGCAGACGTACCAAGTGCGSGTGCTCGATTACGTCGGCAACGACACCGAGCTCAGTGACAGCCAAGAYGTGACCTTTGACATTGACGGCAGTGGCGGCGGCACCGGTACGGGTACCGGCGGCACCARCTCGGGCGTGACSGCGGTCTCTATCGACAGCATCACCGACGACTCAGGTCTGGCGACRGAYTTCATYACCAACGATGTCGATGGCATCACCGTGAGCGGTAGCCTGACCGGCACGGTCAACAACGACATCGTCCAAGTGAGCCTTGAYGGCGGCGCGACGTGGAACGACGCCACGGTCAGTGGTCTATCTTGGAGTTACGTGGACGCCACCACCCGCACCGACGGGGAAGTGCAGACGTACCAAGTGCGCGTGCTCGATTACGTCGGCAACGACACCGAGCTCAGTGACAGCCAAGATGTGACCTTTGACATTGACGGCAGTGGCGGCGGCACCGGTACGGGTACCGGCGNGGCGGCGCGACGTGGAACGACGCCACGGTCAGTGGTCTATCTTGGAGTTACGTGGACGCCACCACCCGCACCGACGGGGAAGTGCAGACGTACCAAGTGCGCGTGCTCGATTACGTCGGCAACGACACCGAGCTCAGTGACAGCCAAGATGTGACCTTTGACATTGACGGCAGTGGCGGCGGCACCGGTACGGGTACCGGCGGCACCAGCTCAGGCGTGACCGCGGTCTCTATCGACAGCATCACCGACGACTCAGGTCTGGCGACAGACTTCATTACCAACGATGTCGATGGCATCACCGTCAGCGGTAGCCTGACCGGCACGGTCAACAACGACATCGTCCAAGTGAGCCTTGACGGCGGCGCGACGTGGAACGACGCCACGGTCAGTGGCAGCAGCTGGAGTTACGTSGACGCCACCACCCGCACCGACGGGGAAGTGCAGACGTACCAAGTGCGSGTGCTCGATTACGTCGGCAACGACACCGAGCTCAGTGACAGCCAAGACGTGACCTTTGACATTGACGGCAGTGGCGGCGGCACCGGTACGGGTACCGGCGGCACCAACTCGGGCGTGACCGCGGTCTCTATCGATACTATTACTGATGACTCAGGTGCGGCAGACTTTATCACCAACGACGTCGATGGCATCACCGTCAGCGGTAGCCTGACCGGCACGGTCAACAACGACATCGTCCAAGTGAGCCTTGACGGCGGCGCGACGTGGAACGACGCCACGGTCAGTGGCAGCAGCTGGAGTTACGTCGACGCCACCACCCGCACCGACGGAGAAGTGCAGACGTACCAAGTGCGCGTGCTCGATTACGTTGGCAACGACACCGAGCTCAGTGACAGCCAAGATGTGACCTTTGACATTGACGGCAGTGGCGGCGGCACCGGTACGGGTACCGG
>NZ_JAKEUQ010000077.1 GCF_022397955.1 Vibrio sp. Isolate32
GCATGCGACAAGCAGCCAACATTGGTGACGCGATGAAGACCATCATAGGCACCATAGCCATCGGTTTGCAGATAACTACTGTAATTCTCCAAGAAGGCAACAGGGCATGCCCTCGCGCGACTGTTTTGATAGTCGTAAAAGGCGATATTCTTTACATTCGGCTGTGCAGTGTCGGGCGAGTCTGCGCCCGAGCAGTAGAGGCACATATAACACTGTTTATCTTCTTTGAGGACATTGAGCAGCGTTACATCCGCCTGAACCACCACTTGTAGAAGCAGGTGCTCTTTCAAGGCTGCATACAGCGGGGAGAACTTCTCACTGACTTGGATAATCCATCTCGCCATGGTGGTTCGTGACAGTTCGATACCCGACTGGGTAAACAATGACTCTTGGCGGTAAAGTGGCATCGCGTATTGATATTTGCCTAGGATGATGTTGGCCAACATCATCCTAGGCAAAGCTTTTAGGGATGATGCTTTGTGGCGCTGGCTTTTGAACGATACGGCTGTTGTCTTCCGTTTGCTCGCACTGACGACAAGCATATTTAGGACGAACATATTCCAGCACTTTAAGCACAGCTGGTGAGAACTCAAGTTTCTCACTGCGGTCTTCACCGATTTTATGCAGACTATGTTGGCAGCATGCACACTGTTTTTCATGGTCGTCTAAATCGAGTTCGATAACCTCACGAGGCAAAGTCTTTGGAAGTGGCTTGCGTTTACCACGCTTCTTCGTTGTGGTTGTGGTCGTCGTCGTTACCTCAACCTCTTCTTCCTTAGCGGCTTCACATTCCACTTCGTTGAAGAGGTCACCTTGAGATTCATCGTAAGGCTTTAACGCCTCCGAGCGTTTTGCGAACTGGCGGTCGAAAGCAAGTTTGAGTTGCTCAAGCAGAGATTGACGCTCTTGTTTCCATTGGTTTTCTGACGCCATCAGCGCTTTCACCATCGCTTGTAGCTCGGCAACATCTTGGCTTTCTGGGTTGATA
>NZ_JAKEUQ010000078.1 GCF_022397955.1 Vibrio sp. Isolate32
AGTTTAACCTTTCGGGGAGGACGCTCACCACTTTGTGGTTCATGACTGGGGTGAAGTCGTAACAAGGTAGCCCTAGGGGAACCTGGGGCTGGATCACCTCCTTATACGAAGATATTCACGATAAGTGTCCACACAGATTGATACGGTTTAAAAAGTAAAAGAGACGAAGAACTCCCAAGTTCTTCAATCCAGTGTCCCGTTCGTCTAGAGGCCTAGGACACCGCCCTTTCACGGCGGTAACAGGGGTTCGACTCCCCTACGGGATACCATTGGGTCGTTAGCTCAGTTGGTAGAGCAGTTGACTTTTAATCAATTGGTCGCAGGTTCGAATCCTGCACGACCCACCATTTCCTCCCAAGGAAATAAAAATATGGGGCTATAGCTCAGCTGGGAGAGCGCCTGCCTTGCACGCAGGAGGTCTGCGGTTCGATCCCGCATAGCTCCACCATTCTTTCTCCATGAAGGAATCAAAACTATCATGGGCGATTAGCTCAGTTGGGAGAGCACCTGCCTTACAAGCAGGGGGTCACTGGTTCGAGCCCGGTATCGCCCACCATCTTTAAGCATTCTTACGAGTGTGTTTAAAAATGGGTTAAAAGTTTAATACTTTGAAACTCGTGCTCTTTAACAATTTGGAAAGCTGACTGATTACTTAATTGGTTTTCACTTTAAAAAGTGAAATCAAACAGCTCAAGGCTGTGATTAAGTTAATCAAATTTAAAAGTTCTCAATGTTTATCTGCTCTTAGTTAATAAGAACGGTATAAACACAACAAACACATTCAAGTGTCTTGTATTCGAATCAAACTTTAGTTTGATTCACATTGAGTCCGGCAAACAGTCATCAAGAATTAACCCTTCTTGATGA
>NZ_JAKEUQ010000079.1 GCF_022397955.1 Vibrio sp. Isolate32
TAAGAGTTAAACCCACCGGGTCATTGCAGACGCTAATGATGGAGATAGGTTAAGACCACTTGCGGAGAGCCTGTTAATGCGGCGGACACACTAGATGTCATCTAACGAATAAGGCCCCGCAGTCGCGTAAGTCATCAGGGTCACGATGTATGCGAATCATCGATAAGTAGACCGAATGTAGAGCGGCAGTCCAAAACCCATCACTATTCGTTTAGCGGATGTTTGACAACCGGGGGAATCCATGTAGCCGCGTTAAGCGGACGAAAATAGTGGGTTAAAATGTGTAGCGAAGCGAAACCTAACCCACTGTTTTAGTTCCGTTTAAACGCCTTGTTGAACGAAGCCGCTGCGCGGCAGAATAAAGACAGCACAAGTCATACTCTTATCACACCATCACCCTGATGGTCGTTAACAGGAGTAACTTATGAATTCCACCGACTTAGAACGCTACAACATTCTTTATGAACAACACCTTACCAACCTTAAGCTGCAAGGTAAACGACCTGCGACCATTGATGCCTATTCTCGTGCGGTTCGTCGGATCACCGCTCATTTCGATCGGGTCCCTGATACATTAACCACGGCCGACCTCAAACAGTTCTTCGCATCTCTTATTCAAACTCACTCGTGGAGCACCATTAAACTCGACCGTAACGGCTTACAGTTCTTCTATCGCTATACGCTCGATAAACAGTGGGAGTGGCTCAATATCGTCAAGCCGCCACAAGTGAAACGACTGCCCGACATACTCACACCACAGCAAGTCAGTTCTCTGATTACTTACACTCGACAGGCACGTTATCAGGTGTTTTTT
>NZ_JAKEUQ010000008.1 GCF_022397955.1 Vibrio sp. Isolate32
CCGTACAAAGCCTTGAGAGACATCTGCTTTTTTGAGTTGCTGGCGCTTAGCATAAAACGTCGAGGGATTGAGTTCATTAAGCTTACAAAATGCAAGCGTTGACAATGAACTCGATTCAGACTGAGCGATGAGCGTTTGCCATTCTTGATTAGTGTGTCGTTTTCCCATTTCAAATCTCCTCATGGTTGGAGACTTGATCTTATTCTTCGCGCTAGGCGATTAGAATGCGGGTTTTATGGAGCGCTTACTAATAATCCAGTGCAATCGTCTTGTAGGAGCTACAATCAATTTAGAGTCATCCACTTAAATTAAGTGAAGAATACAAGCCTAATCAGTAAACGAATAATCGTCACCTTGAAAAGCCGATAAATCAAATTTTAGTAAAAAGAACTCAGGCGTTTTGCGTTTTTTTAACACATGGTAAAGCCCTATCATGGGCAATGGCATTAGGTGGTTCCCAATACGTTACGATTGCTGATCCTAGATTATACTACTTTGAGGTAAATAATTAGTTTATCTAATCTGAAATGCTTATTCACGGTACAAATATTCATTCGTCAATCGCCTATTTTACTACTACACTCGCGCTTCATTTTTATATCTCCAAGGCCTATAAGACTCCAATTTATAGACCTAAATAATAGAGCTACAGCAATGCTACTAAGTGTTTTGTATATCATTGGCATCACGGCAGAAGCCATGACCGGCGCTCTCAGTGCTGGCAAACAAAAAATGGATTGGTTTGGTGTAATGTTGGTTGCCAGTGCAACGGCAATTGGCGGCGGTACAGTCCGAGATATCTTACTTGGACATTACCCTTTAGGTTGGGTTGAAAATCCACAGTATCTGGCGATCACCTGTATCGCGGGTGTTATCACAACGGGACTGGCTAAATGGGTAATCAAGCTAAAAGGCTTATTCATTCGTTTAGATGCTTTAGGGCTTATCGTATTTAGCATCATTGGCACCAAGGTGGCGATGACAATGGGTCTACATCCAATGATCTGTATGGTATCTGCGCTAGTCACAGGTGTCTTTGGTGGTTTGCTACGCGACCTTATCTGTCGTCAAACACCATTGGTGTTGCATGAAGAGCTCTATGCCTCTATCGCACTGATTGCTTCAGGCTTATACCTAGGTTTGCTTGAACTTGGCATTAACGATGTCACCGCAACGATTGTAACGCTCGTGGTGGGTTACTTGCTACGTATGGCGGCGGTGAGATTCAAGTGGCGTTTGCCTTCATTCCAGCTTGATCCTGAAAGCTCTGTGCATTAGATAATATATTCTCAGTAACGCAGAAAACAAAAAGGGTTGCTCCAGCAGGAAGCAACCCTTTTTTCATTCGCTCAATCGTTAGATTTGAGGAGTGTTAGTCGTTACACCAAAGTTTTGACCACGGTGACGTAACAAGTGATCAAGCAATACAATCGCTAACATCGCTTCTGCGATCGGTACAGCACGAATACCCACACATGGATCATGACGACCTTTAGTGATTAGCTGTGTCGCTTCACCGTCTTTAGTGATCGTGTCACCAGGAACCGTGATGCTTGATGTTGGCTTAAGGGCAATACTTGCCACAATATCTTGTCCAGTAGAAATACCACCTAAGATACCGCCAGCGTGGTTGCTGCTGAAGCCTTCTGGCGTTAATGGATCACGATGTTCACTACCGCGCTGATTAACCACATCAAAGCCATCGCCAATCTCAACACCTTTCACAGCATTAATGCTCATTAGAGCATGCGCGATGTCTGCATCTAGACGGTCAAAGATTGGCTCACCAAGGCCTACAGGCACTTTAGTCGCAACCACTTGAATCTTAGCACCGATCGAGTTGCCTTCTTTTAGCAAATCACGAATCAGTTGGTCGAATTCAGGTACTTTATCGGCATCTGGGCAGAAGAAAGCGTTGTTTTCGATCTCGTTCCAATCCACTTTATCAATCGAGATATCACCCATTTGAGAAAGGTAAGCTTGGATTTCAACACCAAATTCTTGTTTTAGGTATTTCTTCGCAATCGCACCTGCAGCAACACGCATTGCAGTTTCACGAGCTGAAGAACGACCACCACCTCTGTAATCACGCACACCGTACTTTTGGTGGTACGTGTAATCAGCGTGGCCTGGGCGGAATTTATCTTTAATTTCGGAATAGTCTTTAGAGCGTTGGTCTGTATTTTCAATCAATAGACCAATAGAAGTACCCGTAGTTTGGCCTTCAAATACACCTGATAAAATCTTTACTTCATCCGCTTCACGGCGAGCCGTTGTATAACGAGAAGTACCAGGGCGACGACGATCCAAATCTTTTTGAAGGTCTGCTTCGGTAATTTCTAATCCTGGTGGGCACCCATCTACGATACATCCTAGTGCGATACCGTGACTTTCTCCGAACGTAGTCACGCGGAAATGTTGTCCGATACTGTTTCCTGCCATTACTTCCTCTAAATCAGCCATCACTCAGAAGGTTTGATTCCTAAACCAACCGGCTAATAGCTTTACTTGTCTATTCTTCGTGAATTCATAGTGGCTTTATTACTAAATGATGTAAACCCCAAAAAAGGAACAATTTTAACTTTCTATTACATGAGCCGAACGAAATGAACAAGAGAAGGAAATAACTGGAGCTTTGAAAGAAGTGTTTTATGATGGATGAAATGCAAAAAACCCGACAACTCTATGGGCTATCGGGTTTCTTTAAATAATGGCACGCCCTGAAGGATTCGAACCTTCGACCACATCCTTAGAAGAGATGGGATGTCGAAATCAACATGAAACACAAAGAATCAAAATAAAACGATAAAACTTTAAAAATCAAAAATTTATAATATCAAAAACATAAATATAAGTTTTATTACGTTTCACTAAGTTTCAAAGAAATCACTCGTTACTTGACCATATACTTGACCACGGATCTAGGCAAGTGCTATTTTTAATCAACGAAGCTTGGAGAAAAACTTATGCTAACTGTTACACAAATTAACAGCCTAACGCCTAAAAAAAGTTCATTCTACGCTTGGGATAAAACAGGCGAGCGCGGAAAAGGACGATTAGGTGTTCAAGTAACGCCTGCCGGTTCAAAATCTTTTAAGTTTCGTTACTACCAAAGTTCAAAAGCAATTTTGATTCCGATAGGCCGCTTACCAGGAGTTACGCTGGCAAAGGCAAGGAAAATCGCTGAGTCTTACAGCGAATTACTGTCTCAAGGTATAGACCCGTTAGAATATCTTCAGGAAAAAGAAGCAGAGCAAGAATATCTCGAACAAGAGTCACTTAGGGCTGGTTCGTTTGAGCAGCTTATAGACCTCTATACATTAGACAAATGTAAGCGCGGCAAAAGAAATTACGAAGAAGATAAACAAAAAATCATCTGCAACATCTACCCTTACCTTGATAAAACACGCAAAGCAAAAAGCTTCGAACCAAGTGATTTTATGCAGGCACTCAGTATCCCTATCCAAGAAGGTTACGCTCCAAAAAGTAATAAGCTTCGTTCTTACTTACATGCCGCCTTTGAGTTTGGACTTAAAAACGATAATGACCCAGCAAGTAATAACTCTAAAGTGAAGTTTGGGTTGAAATACAACCCTATTTCAGCCATTCCTAAGCAAACATACGCCGAAAAGGCAGGAGACCGTTTCTTAAACATTGATGAATTAATACAACTCATCCATGACATGAGCTATCGCTACCACGACCTTAAGTTAGCAACATCAACGCGACGCTTTATCAAGCTTTGTTTCTATTTAGGAGGCCAGCGCCCCTATGAGATCGCCAATACTAAATGGAGCGATATTAACTTCCGCGATAAAACACTCACGATTCGCGCTGAAATTTTCAAAACCAACCACGCACACGTAGTACCTCTCACTCATACTGCAGTGGAGATCCTCAAGGATTGCCTCAAAGATAACGAATTTAATAGTCCATTTGTGTTCCATAAAAAGACCAAGCCAACTGAGCCAATGCCAAGCAACACTCTTGCTCAAGCAGTGCTGTCCTACAAACGGAATACAGAAATTGAAAACTTTATTGCGAGAGACTTTAGACGAACATTTAAAACGCTTGGCGGTCAATTCAAAATCAGTAAAGAAGTCCGTGATAGAATTCAGGGACATGCTATCAGTGATGTCTCAGGCAAACACTATGATAGGTATGAGTACCTGGACGAGAAAAGATACGGACTAGAACTATGGGAAGAAGTTCTCAATGAACGATTAATTGAGCGCTCAAAGTTTGGGGACATTTCGTAGATAACGCATTGAAACTATGGCCTATTCAAGACGCTCAACTTCAAAAAGTTCGTCAATTTGAACATCCAGATACAAACACAACTTACCAATGACATCTAGCTCTACCCTCTCCGCTTCATCATAATACAAACGTGTGATGGTACCTCGATTAATCCCGGTATCCCTCGAAACAATTGAAATCTTTAACCGCTTTTCGCCCATAATCCTAGACAAATGGCACTTTACTACGCTTTTTAAAAGCAAAATATAACCTCCTATAAGTCATAATAAGTTGCAAAGACGTAATTATGTACTAATATTAATCTATAGGAGATTAAAAATATGCTTCTAAAGACCAATATGTATGACTGAAGAGTGTAATTTGTACAACTCTAGTTCGCTGTGACTCTGGTCTCATCTGGGGGAAGACCCCACGAAAGTTTCGAAGAATATGGAGTTGAAAATGAACATCACCCCTATAGAGATCCAAACTGCAGGAATATGCTTAGAGATTGCAGCTTTTGAGGAATTCCATCACTTAACCAGCGATGAAGTAAGAAGCTACCAGCCTTCAATACAAGATAAAATATGGGAACATGATTTCCATATAAATTGCCACCTAACTGAAGGTTATGTAAATCATTTATCCCAGCGAGCAATAGAAGTACTACTTAAGTGTCGACAAGGAGCTCAGCTTCATGATGCAAGTTGGATTATAAGGCAAATATCATCTTCAGAAAAACAAACCTATCTGCATTAATTTACGTAAAAGTCCACCAGCATCGCTGGTGGACGTGTCTGCCAGCCAAGGTGTCAATTACAAGTCCTAGAGGGAGATCGTTTATCTTTGCTAAATGCAGCAATATATTGACCTTCGCTTTATAGCACTTACTAAAATACCGCATAGATTTACTAATACTGTTGCATTAATACATATATAGTTTAGCAACTAACTACGGGCAGTTAAATTACGGTATTTACATTTCCCATGTTTAGGCGACCTAATTCTGTTTTGCTAAGCGAACGATCACATCCTAAATTAGACTGACTCTAGCATTGTTCTGCCCACTTTTGAGTGGGCCACGATGGCTAACTCAAAATTGCCCCTTTATGGTTTAGAGTAGATGCTCATACAAATTCTGTTAATGTGCGTTTGCCCTACAAAAAGTTATTTTAGCCGTCACTCTCTTTGCCAGTACGCTTATTACGTTTTGTCGTCAGAAGGAAACTATGTTCGCTGCAATTATATTCAACATGTAAAACTAAAAATAGTGATAACTGATGATTTTACACTTGCAACTGCTTGAAAGATTAAAGGGTGTTTTGTAGCATATTTGATAATAATTACAAATTATTACAACTCTTTAAGGAAAAGGATAATGTTAAAAAGCAAGTGGTTGGCTAGTGCTATAGTCACGTTGATGTTGTCAGGGTGTGCAACAACATATGAATCGGCAGAAGAAGCCTATCAAGATGGTGATTATGCTAAAGCAAGAGAATCTTGGCAAAAACTGGCTTTAGACGGTGATAATCGCTCAATGTATCGCTTATATACCTCAACGAACCGTCCATCAGATGAAGATATTGGTTGGCTTAAAAAAGCGGCGGATTCTGGTTTAGTTAATGCTCAATTTGATTATGGTATGTATGCGCTTGAACACGAAAAATATAAAGAAGCACAAACATATTTGACTAAAGCGTCAGAGCTAAAATCAGATCGAGCATCCAGAGTTCTAGAACAGAATAAAAAGCTGTTCCCATTATGGCTAAAAGCTGAAAAAGATGATGCTAAATCGATCAAAAAGCTTGGTGAGCATTTTTGGTCAACTAAAGATTATGGAAAATCTCTAAAATGGTATGAAAGATGTGTTGAAAGCTATAGTGATTGTTCAGCTTACATGGGATTAGCTTTTGAAAATGGATATGGAGTAACTCAGGATTATCAGAAAGCTATCCACTGGTATACTAAATCGGCCAAAAAGGGGAATGGCTCTGCTGCAAGAAACTTAGCGTGGCTCTATGAATATGGAAAGGGAGTACACATAGATAAAAAGAGAGCTTTTCACTGGATGAAAAAGTCTGCTAAAACTAATTGGAGTGGGCAAGCTCAACTAGGTTCCTATTACCTCTATGGCATAGGAACTGAAAAGGATACCGATAAAGCGTTTTCTATCCTAAGTGAAGCAGCACCACACACGAAGTACGCATCCCACTACTTGGCAAAAATGTACTATTATGGCGATGGTATAACGCAAGATTATAAAAAGTCATATGAGTACTTTGCTAAGGCAAGCAAACAAAACCACCCTTGGTCTGATTACTTTATTGGTAATCATTATTATTATGGTTATGGGAAAGAAAAAAACTATACGCAAGCCTACAATTGGTTTGAAAAATCAGCAAATGCAGGGGTTGTTGATGCTGAGTTTAGGCTTGGCTGGATGCAGAGTGAGGGCGAAGGGGTTGCTCCGAATTCAAGAAAGGCATTTAAATGGTATCAAAAAGCAGCGGAACAAGGTTCAATTGCCGCTCAGAACAACCTTGGTGTTATGTATGCGGAGGGCAATGGAGTAGAAAAAGATGATTATAAAGCATTCAAGTGGTATAAAAAAGCGGCAAGACAAGGTGATGATGTTGCTCAAAAAAATCTGGGAGTAAGGTTCGAAACAGGAAAAGGTGTACGAAAAAGTAATCAACTAGCTGCGTTCTGGTACGCAAAGTCTGCACAACAAAATCATAAAGAAGCACAATCGTACCTTAATGAAATACTGAATAAACTTAAAACCAAAACAGTTCAGATCAAAAAAGCTTCAGTGTATGAAGAAGGCAATTTTGACAGTAAGGAACTGCTGGCATTGCCACAAGGTCAGCGTGTTTATGTCTTGTCCTCTGGAAGCAAATGGACAGAGGTATATGTTCCTAAAAACCACACCATTGGTTACTTAAACAATACTCATCTTTACTAAAATGGATTGAAAAATGAAGAAATTAATCTTTGCACTGTTATTTATATGCCAATCAGTATTCGCAAACCCTACTGTATTTGGGCTAACGATTGGTGAAACTACCGTTGAACAACTTAAAAGCAAATATAATGTATCCCACCAAGGTATCAACAAGTATAGTCAGGGTGATATGTATCAGATCCCTCGAAATCAAATACAATTCGAAGATATCAATGATGTGACGGTGATCTTTAGTCGCTCCAACAAACTGATTGCAGTTTTAACCGAATTACCGAAAAATAAGTTTGATTATTTGAATGGCACCCTTGGGAAAAAATATCAATTAGTAAACCAAAAAATCCCTTTTGTCGGGAATAAATCTGCGACATACAAAGATGGTGAGACTGAGATTACATTGGAAGCTCCACACATGAACTTTCAATTATCTATGAATTATATCCACTCAGACCTTTTGAAAGCCTTCAACACCCAGAGCGAAAAAGCGAAAAAAAAGAAGCAGCAACAAGAGAGTTCAATGCTTTGATCTAAATAGGTCGTTATTTTGCGCTCGCTAGATGGACGATAGTGGTAGAATCTGAGCTTTCAAGTTACTATTTCTCATCTTTTAGAAACGATTTAGAGCTATTTACCTAAATCGTTTCTGTCCAAAAGCTATTTAGATCAAGCTCTACAGATTTCATGAGCTTGGTTCTCTGCTATCCAATATAATTCGATGAAAGAGGATAAGATCATACTCATATGAGAGTGATGTAGGAGTAAGTAAGTGTTGATATTGGGGTGTTATGAAGAAAAGTGAAAAAGTATTAGGTATAGCATTTTTTTGGTTTTTAACCTTAGTGCTTAACTTCAAAGGATTGTTGATATTATCGGTATTGAGTTACTTTAGTTTCTGGATTTTACTTGTTAGAGAGAAGTCTTTTCTTGAGTTTAAAAAATCATGCATATTCGCATTAGTATCTGTGCCGATTGTCTATTCCTCTATCATTTTAGATGGTTATTTTCAGTTAGAAGGGAACTTAAGAATAATAGTATCTTTACCTATTATTACGATTGGTGCTTTTGTTTTTTCTAATATAAAACGTTCTCTTTCACCGGCAAACTGAAGGTAACTGGGGTATTGGAGGTTCAAACTCTCTAAGCCCCATACGTACTGGTCAACAAACTTCGGTCCCAATTTAACCACTGCTTGGATAAGAACTTGCATTCAAGGCTTACAGATACTTTTTCTAATAGATATCGAGCGCGTTAGAGTCCAAACTCTAACCCGTTTCTGTCCAAAAGCTTCTCAGATTGAATCTTTACCCGTTTGTGATCACCAAGCGATTCTGTCGTGCCTGAATTACCGAGCGACTTTGTCATTACACTAACTACCGAGGGAAAATGACGGGACTGAATTAGCGTACTTTTTAAAGTATTTGAACAAGCTTTAAAGGGTGCTAAGGATGTTCTACATGGATTCAAAATCACAGTTTACTGTCGATATCATTAGCAAAGTCATTGATGGCTAAAGGCTTCTTGTACTTAAAACAAACCTATCTGCACTAGTTTGTTTACATCCACCAGCATTGCTGGTGGATTTATCCCCATTTAGAAACAATAATAATTACTCTCTCATGATCGAAATCTGCTTTTTATACTAAACAGTCATTAATTTACGGGACGATAATTTTCGTGTATTCCTTATTATTACCACCCTCCAAACTATTATTTTTATTTCCTTCATAAGCATCCAGCTTCTTGGTCAACTCTAGATTTTTCTTATATTCAAAATCTAACTTAATCCGCAAAGCTCTCTCTGTCGGATTACTAGATCTAATTACTTCATCATATTCCTTTCTCAGATCTAGCAGTTTACCTTCAATCACAGTTAATTCATTTTCCAATCTAGCTCTTTCTAACCTTTTATAATAAAGAATTTCATTCTCTGATTTACTATTTAATACAGTTTTATTTATATCACGTTTTATTTTCTTTAGGTGGTTATTTAACTTAACAATATCTTCTCTAGCGACCATTAATTCATGCTTACTATCATTATAATTAATTTCTTCCTGCTTCTTAACTAAGCGAAGTCTATTAATTTCAGAAGTGGTTTTTATTAATTCTTTTTTTAGTGAAACTGACCTACATTCTTCTTTTCTAAAATTGGACTCTTGGTCTATTATTTTTGACTCAATGCCTGAAAGCTTAATCAGTTTAACACTTAACTCTTTTTCTACTTGGCTATAAGAAGCATTAAGAGATTCTAAAGCCGCCTTAAGTCGTTCAACAAGAGCCTCTAAATACTCTGCTTTATCCTTATGTACAGCACTTGTTAACTCCTTCGATTTACCACGGACAAACCCTAATTGAATAAATGCCCTACCTGTAAGATCTTGCAGCTTCTTCATATTGCCTTTTCCCATTAGGCGAAAAGGATGAATCAATTTTTCGAAATCGAAATTAAAGAAGGTCATATGCACGTGAAAATTTTCAATGAACTCTTCGGATTTAAAATGGCCCTCATCAACATGAAGATCAATCGCCATTGGAAACAGCCCAAAGTTCTTATGAATAAAGTTTGCCAATTTCTTACAGCAATCTATAATTTTATCTTTCCAATTGAATGGATACTTTGACTTTACAACCATAACTTGGTCTCGAGAAAGAACAACAACATTATCAACGAAGGCGTTTGAATTTTTAGAGAATTCAATATTGCAAGTACGCTTACCTGCAGCTTCCTTCAATTTTTTCATTCTCTTCTCACAATTTGCGAATGAAACAACCTCTTGAATATAAACATTTCCACAACTCAACTCCGGATAGACGTTCTTGTCATCTACAATAGTTCTTACATGATGTTTTCTAAGACCAAGAAATTGAGTTTTTTTAAATCCCTTCATCTGACTAGATACATAATTACTCATAATGAAACCTATTTTTTTATTTACATTAACAAATAATTTCACATGGTGTAAACACTGAACAAATCACATTAAACAAGGAAAATAAAAAACATCGAACCATATTAAACCACGATGTTTCAATATGTTTCATGGTAGTTCTAATTTATTTTAAATTAATTGGAGCTAATTTTTGATAGCGTAGCGGCTTTGTTGCGTAATTCAATGGAACTAAATCCAGAACCTACGATCTGATTAGTTCCGTCCACTCCCTCTCTTAGCCCAATACCTAAACCTCATTACAAAACAACCAGGAAGCAAATACACCCAATCATTAACCGTGGTTCTCTGACCTTTTGGCTTGATGACGCTGCGATAAATGGGTGAGCACAAAGAAAACAGCATAAGCGTAGGAGGTCTCGTCGGTTAAGAGATTTAGCTATCACGATAACGCTCAGGGTGAAGCGAGTTTTCTATGCCGCTGAAAGCGCGGTCCCCATCAAAATCATGCCTTGGGTTGCCAGAAGTTATACGGCTCAAATAAGTATTAGAAAGAGCGGAATGGACACCATAGACGCTCGCTGTCAGAAATCGAGATGGATCGAGTTAAACAGTTGTTAGGAGGGCGATTGAACTTAAGAGATTACAATGCACAGGTGGGGGGAGACTTACTCGATGATAAAAGCGTTGAACAAGCATACGGAGCTAGGTATGCCTGAAGACTAAACGCCCTTACAAGCCCCACCGCCTAGCGTATTCTGCAGTGAAAATCTAGTAAATGAAAGACTAAGACAGGCACAGTTGCAATACCTATTGGCGTACAACTACTGCCTATTAGCACACTAACCCTGCCTATTGGCGCACTAATACTGCCTATTGGCGCACTAATACTGCCTATTGGCGCACTAACGCTGCCTATTGGCGCACTAACACTGCCTATTGGCGCACTAACACTGCCTATTGGCGCACTAACACTGCCTATTGGCGCACTAATACTGCCTATTGGCGCACTAATACTGCCTATTGGCGCACTAATACTGCCTATTGGCGCACTAACACTGCCTATTGGCGCACTAATACTGCCTATTGGCGCACTAACACTGCCTATTGGCGCACTAATACTGCCTATTGGCGCACTAACACTGCCTATTGGCGCAGATGTAACGTCTACTCAATCAAAAGCTCCCAAATAACTAATTTTTAGGCACTGACAAAGTACACTCCATGGATCCGCCCTCAACCTAAATTTCAGGGTATCTATTATACCTATGGACAAAGACGCAAAGGAAAAAGAGCTTATTAATTCCAACTCAGCGCTTCAAGGTAGGGCATCATGATATTAGTCATTCGGTAATACTTGGCATATTCCCAGAGCTTATCGTGATTGAGCTTATTAGCTCGTTTTGCTTCCACAAATGCTTCAATCGCAACGTCAATCCCGATTTTATTACGGAACTTAAAACAATCAACAATAGTCCGCTCAACATCAGTCACCAAAATAGGAATACCATCAACTTGTCTTGAGACAACTCCAAAATTCGCCATGTCTCTGGTGCGAACAATTCGTATGTTTGGGTAGTCAATGCTGGGCGCTCTATCGTTTTTATTAATGCTGATCCACACCTGAAATGGCGCTTGGGTGGTGAGGTCGTGGTATCTGAGAGCAGACAGAAGGCAAATAACGCTATTTTTCGCTCTAGCACTAACCTCTGCAAAAGATTGCATTTCTGACTCTTCTCGCCCTACGTATCCATAAAGCCCTCTCTGAAGTTTTTCTATATGACCTTTTTCCACGGCGCGAGAAAGCGCTGCACGAGTGATGTTGAATTTCGCGGCATCTGAGGTAGTAAATATAGATAACTTTTTAAGTTTATCTCGTTGTGAGGGATTCATTTAAAATGATACGCTTTGTAGTACATTGTATGTATTGTACTACAAAGCGTATCACCGTTCCTGCAATAAAGCAGAACATATTAGAAATGTTACCTGAAATCGTTTCAAGGCATATCAGGCTAAATATGACCGCCGCAGGTTATGACGATGAGGCACACCATCGCTTCCCCATCTCTGCTCATACTATGCCATATCGTTTACTGGAGTATGAGTACTGCTGAATTCTACTGCATAGTGAAAAGCCGACATATCCAATCGGCGCACTGCCCCGATTATTAACATTCAAGGTTTCAATACACAAACAAAGTGCAATTCCCGAAATATATAACAAAGCCACCACCACATTCACAGCACACATATTAAGCCGCTTCGGTTAAGCATAACTAAATTTTGGATATGGATTAATGTGTTGCACCACTGCAGTAATAATTGTGTATGTTGTAGCTATTAAAAATCGATAAATAGGGATTAGTTTGGCTTTGTATGCAGACTCGGCAACACAAGAGTCCCAAGATAAATACCAACAATGATACTCAACACAGAAAAAACACCCGCTAGAGAAAGCACCGGCATGGCAACAAGAAGTTGAGTGTCATTCCCTCCTCCTGCCATCACGGCCCCAAACCCCATAAGTACACCAGCAATTAAATGTTTACCAAACCGACGTATCGGGCTAAACCTCAATGAAAAAGATCCTGTAAATAGTGCAGCACTGATCATTCCAACCAATAGTGAGGTCATCAATATAAAACGCTCACTACTCGGCCAGTCTTCTGTCTTCCCATGCCAAATTGAAGTACCCATAGATTTCAGCAAACCACTTGGCGTCCAATGCGGTTCATACAAGAATACGAAGCCGGCCATCAACCCAATACCCAGCATTGAAAACCACAGCTTACGATTGACCGAGTTCATAAAGTAACAACTCACCACAATTATGAGCGAGATACTCCCAAGGAATATGTATCTGGAAAAGTCGGACAGTACCAACCTAGAGCCTTTCAACTCCGAAGGCAAAACTGGAGCAAACACCAGCCAAGCAACAAACCAACCGAATACAGTAGCCAACATAACCACTTCGCCGCGAGCTAACCTGCTCACTGTAGAAACCCCACAACCACTGTTGATTGCCGCGCCAATACCAAATAGAAAGCCACCAAGCAGTGAGAACAAACTCGGCCAAAAAGCTATGGACAACTGGCGCCCCTCAACCACTGAACCTAACCCCATTGATACCCAAGCCAGCGATCCACTAAAAACAATCGCAACGATGAACATTGGTGATCCTTTTATCGCCTCTTTTACTCCTCTCACCATACAAAGGCCTGTGGTTTGGGCGAGATATCCCAATAAGAAAATGCAGAGCAAAGCGAGAATAAACAACATACATAGCCTCCAGATTGCATTGATTTTGCTGTTGTCGTTCGTTAAATATAGTAAGAGCGTAAAACTTCTAGGTAAGAATATGATCCACATACTGGTTAACTGGCATAAAGACAAGCACCCCGGCTATTTGGGTAGCAACGTAACTAATAAGCTTTCTAATGCCGAATTACAGCGCTTAATGGTTCAGGTTATCCGGCCCATCGAACGAGAGTTTGGAGAAGTAACGGTGACCTACGGCTACACCAGCCACTCTTTGCTTCGTTGGATATTGAAGAATAGCCCAGGTGACATGGCTCCAGACATTGACCAACACGCTTCCATGGAGCTCAACAGCAAAGGCAAGCGTATTTGCAAACGCGATGGAGCAGCCTGCGATTTCTATGTTGAAGGCTATGAAACCCGAATGGATGAAGTCGCGAAATACATTTGCACTCACCTACCGTTCGACCGCCTCTACTTTTATGGAAAGAACAAACCGATCCACATCAGCATTGGCCCTGAAAACAGCCGGTATGCACTGATTCGGCAAGCACGAAGTGATGGGCTTCGCGTAAATACGAAAAGTGCAAAAGGCAGCGCCACACAGACCTTATTCGATGACTTATAATCGAAAAAACATCTGAGAGGACAAGGAATGAACGAAGAACTGTTTGCTGAGTTGGTGGCACAAATCAAAGTGGGGAAACAATTGCCGGATGCCGTTTACCTTCATAGAGACGCCCTCAATGCCCTTCCGAACGTTCTCACTCAATTCATTCCTGCCGTCGCAAAAGCCGTTAGCTTAGAAGATGACAACTGGAACCTAGTTAAGCTATTCAAGAAAGAGTTCCGCTTATCCCTGCTTCATTACCCTGACTTTTACACCGATTCCTACCCGGCTTTAAAACAGAGCTTAAACGTCGACCTCTCTAAACTCAGCCATAAAGTTATGAGCTACGAAGGCTCTGATAATCCTCCGATTTTGCACCGTAAAGAGACCATGATTCTGCCCGACAGCGAATACTTCGAGCACTTCACCTCTTTAACACAAGAAGGTGAAAATGCAGGGCTGTACGAGAACAGTCGCTTGATCGGATTTAAGCGCTCTTGGGAGAACTTGATTGCACGCCATGGTTACGAGCTTGTCGATGGCCGCCTGTTTCGTAGCTCTGCAATTACGCAAGTAGAAGACGCAGGGATAGACAGGCACAGAACCGCATTAGTACGACATGAGTTGTCTGCTCCGATGAAAACATTGGTCAAGCATGGTTACTTAGAAGGCTCTTACTCTATTTTCGACTACGGTTGCGGCCGAGGTGACGACTTACGAGAGCTTGAAGCGCATGGTTTAGATGTGCTTGGTTGGGACCCGAACTTTCAACCGGATAACGACAAAGTTAGTTCCAGCATCGTTAACTTAGGCTTTGTACTTAACGTTATTGAAGATCAAGATGAACGATTAGAGGCACTATTAGGGGCTTGGGAGCTAGCAGACAAATTCCTGGTGGTGTCTGTGATGCTGGCGAACGAGAACTACATTGCGCAGTTCAAACCCTATAAAGATGGGGTGATCACCTCTCGTAACACCTTTCAAAAGTACTATGCGCAATCTGAGATAAAAGCATACATAGAAAGAAGCCTTCAAGAAGACACCATTACCGTCGCGCCCGGTATTTTCTATATATTCAAAGATAAACTCGAAGAACAGCAATACCTACAGAGTAAATACAAACGACACCACAAGTGGCAACAACTGACTTCGCCAGAACCTATCGAAGCGAAAGATAAAGCCAAGCTACTTATCACTCAGCATCAAGACCTGTTCAACAACTTTTGGAATACCTGTTTAGAACTAGGCCGTATTCCGGCCAACGACGAATTTGAACACTCCGACAAAATCCGAGAGTTAATCGGCTCACACAAAAAAGTGTTCAATCTGCTGCAAGAAATGTTCGATACCCAAGAGTTTGAGCAAGCCGAAAAAAGCAGAAAGGAAGACCTTTTGCTGTATTTCGCTATGGGGCTGTTTGAGAAAAGAAAGCCTTACACGCAGCAGCCAGAGCCACTAAAGCGCGATATCAAAGCGCTGTTTGATGACTACAAAACTGCCATTAACCTCGCTGCCGAGCTACTGTTCGCGATTGCCGACACCGACTTAATCCAGCGGCAGTGCGAGAAAGCACATAACCAGTTACCAGCAAGCCTTCTAAACGAAGGGCACTCATTGATTCTTCATCGAGACTTTATCGATGAGTTACCATTACTGCTACGAGCATACGTTGGGGCGGGACTGCAAATGTATGGCGAGATGGATCAAGAGATAGATCTAATCAAAATTCATATAACATCCGGGAAGCTGACCCTCACCGCCTATGACGACTTTGAAAGATCGGTTCCTTTCTTAGTAGAACGCATAAAAATCAAGATGGCCGAGCAAGACATCGACTTCTTCGATTACGTTAATGAAGAACGCAGGCCACCACTACTTAATAGGCATCTTTACATGACAGCCGAACACGAGAACTATAAGAAACAGCTGAGCTTCGACAAGCGATTGGCGAAGCTCATGGAGTTTGAATCAAATGAAGAAACACATATGGTGAGAGCAGAATTTGAAGTGCTTTTAGGTAAACACAACAAAGAAATCAAAGGGTTCATAATCAACACCCAAGTACCCACGTAAACTTTTAGAAAAAAAGCGCCCTGCCATAGAAATCCCCTCTCTATCACTGTAAAATACTCGACCTATTTTGGCAAACCAATGTAGTATTTCGCACTTTCGAAACGCACACATAACAAACCCGACGCCTAGTATGTCATTTTTTGACAAACTAAAAATAATTAACTTTACTTATTTTTAGTTCTTACGTCATAAAAATAACAAACCAACTAAGGTCTTCCCATGCAAAATCAAGATTCAGGTTATTGCTACTCTTTTCCTGCTGTTAGAGGTATTCAAGCTGGACGTCCATTTTACATTGCGACATGCCCTCTTCGAATTATTCCAAAAATTTTCAGTTACAACGAAGATGACGTTCCACCAGAGCTAAGAGCTCAAAGAACTTTGAACAAAACTCGTATACCTGAAATGGTCAAGTACCTGCTCGATAACCCTAAAGAGTACGTATTCTCAGCATTAACAGCATCGGTTGGTGTTGATATCTCATTCCATGATCACGAAGGTGCACCTAATTTGGGTACACTTCAAATACCAATGGATGCGCAGATTCTGATTAATGATGGTCAACACCGTCGTAAAGCGATTGAGGAAGCACTGAAAGAAAACCCAGACCTCGGGCAAGACAATATTCCGGTCTTATTCTTTATCGATGAAGGCTTAGGTAGAAGCCAACAAATGTTTGCAGATTTAAACAAGTATGCCGTCAAACCGAGTCCATCCCTTGGCACACTTTATGACCATAGAGACGAAAGCTCAGAGCTTGCTCGTGAATTAGCAACCAAAGTGAAACCCTTCATCGGAATGACTGAAATGGAAAAATCCAATATCAGTCCTAAGTCAAACAAACTATTCACTTTGAGCAGCATAAAACAATCAACACGAGCACTTTTAAGTAAAGGGCCAAAAGATGGTTTCACTGAAGAAGAGAAGCAGTTAGCGTCTGAGTTTTGGGAAGAGGTCACTCGCCATATTAAAGATTGGCAAATGGTGATGGACAAACAAGTATCCCCAGCACAGCTTCGCCAAGAATACATCCACGCACATGGTGTCGGGCTGCATGCGATTGGCGTCTTGGGTAAACACCTGTTGTGCCAAGAGCCAAAGCAATGGAAAGAAAAGCTTCAGTTACTAGGGAAAGTTAATTGGTTGAAAACCAACCCTGAATGGATAAAGCGTAGCATGAACCACGGCAAGTTGAGTAAATCGAACATCAATATTCAGCTCACAGCAAACGCACTTAAAATTGAACTTGGGTTACCACTAACCCCAGAAGAAAAAGCTCTAGAGAAGCAGTTATCATGATACACGAGCTAAAACTGGCAGAAGATCTCGCCGAAGAATACCAAGAATTCATCAACGCTGAAGAGTTCGCAAATAATAAACTCAGCTATTATGTTGCTGACGTTCAACGCGTCTATTGTGCAGACAACCGCCCATGGGTGATTGGCTACAGTGGTGGTAAAGACTCCTCCGCGATCATGTCTTTAATCTATATGGCACTACTTGGCCTAGAAAAAGAACAACGCAACAAACCCGTATTTGTCGTTTCATCAGATACCTTGGTTGAGACACCTGTTGTTGTTAACCACATTAAAGACTCTTTAGCGGCGATACAAAAAGGCGCTAAGCGTGACGACTTGCCAATCAGCTGCCACAAAGTTGTGCCTGAGTCAGACCAAACGTTCTGGTCAAGTCTTCTTGGTAAAGGCTACCCAGCACCGACACGTTCATTTCGCTGGTGTACGGAGCGAATGAAGATCGATCCAGTTAGTGACTTCATCAAAAGCAAAGTGTCTCAATTTGATGAGGTGATTGTTGTATTGGGCTCACGTAGCCAGGAAAGCGCCTCGCGTGCTCAGGTTATCGCTAAACACAAAATTGATGGCTCTCGTCTAGCTCGTCATACAACGCTTGCTAATGCATTCATTTACACCCCTATTGATACATGGGCTGTTGATGATGTTTGGAAGATCTTGCGTTTATGTCACTTAGAGACAAAAGAAACGCCATTAGGTACTAGAAATATCTGGAAAGATGACTATGACCTAGAATGGGAAAACCCTTGGGGTGGCAAAAACCTAGTGCTTTGGAATCTTTATAAAGATTCTTCAGGGCAAGGCGAATGCCCAATGGTTATTGACGAAACAACACCTTCTTGTGGTAACTCTCGTTTTGGCTGCTGGACATGTACGGTTGTAACGAAAGACCGAGCGATGGAAAGCCTTATCCAAAATGGTGAAGAGTGGATGGCTCCTCTTCTAGAATTCCGAAATAAGTTAGCAATGACAACGGATCCAGCGAACAAGGAAGAATACCGAAACCACAAACGTCGAACCGGTAAAGTAAGCTACCAATATGCCAAAGAAGGTGAAGATATAGCGAGCGAGCGAAAGCACGTACCGGGCCCCTACTGGCTTAAATACCGTCGCCAATGGCTTCGTGAACTTCTAGAACTAGATAAGAAGTTTAAAGCTGAAGGCCGAGAGATTGAGTTAATCACGGTGCCAGAGCTGCATGCTATTCGCCAAGAGTGGATTCATGATCCAAATGAGCCAGACTGGGATGACTCTCTACCGACGCTTTTCAAAGATGTTTATGGTTATGACCTAGATTGGGTATACGACGATAACGCGAGTTTTGGTAAAGATGACGCACAGCTAATTCATGAGTTATGCGACAACTTCGATGTTGAGCCCGAGATGATCATGAAACTGATCGAGTTGGAAGTTTCTATGGAAGGTTTAAGTCGCCGTAGCGGTATTTCAAACAAAATTGCATCGCTATTGAAGCGAGACTGGGGAAGCTTGGAAGAGATCAAACAAAAGCATGCTTCTCTGCAGAGTAAGGCTGAATTTGATATTCACCAAAAAGAAATTGAGCGTTATAACGAACAGCTTGCTGACTTAGATAAGCAGCTTCAAAAAGAGTTTTAAATACTGAAATGTTGATTACAAAACTAACTTTAAACAACTTTCGCGTGTTTCGCGGTGTGCATGAAATCGACCTGCGCCCTGCTCCTGCTCGTCTAAGTAAAAATGGTCCTATTGAAGGAACCGAAAGACCAATCATTCTGTTTGGTGGTCTTAACGGTGCTGGTAAAACATCGATTTTGACAGCAGTACGACTCGCTCTTTTTGGCCGTCAATCATTTAGCCAAGTACTATCAAATGGCGAGTACGTGGATGCCCTATCCGAGCTTATTCATAAAGGTGTCGGCCATGGTGGCGTTCAAGATAACGCATCTATCGAGCTTGAGTTTAAATACAGCCAAAACGGTGAAGAGAACACTTATAAAGTGATTCGCGGCTGGAAACGAGGCAAGAAAGACAACCTTTGCCTTGAGAAAGATGGTATCCAAATTCCAGAGCTCAATTACGAACAGTGCCAAGGTTTTCTTAATGAACTTATTCCAACTGGCATCGCTGACTTATTCTTCTTTGATGGAGAAAAAATTGCAGAACTAGCTGAAGACGAATCTGGAACAGTTCTGAAAACAGCTGTACGTCGACTACTAGGTTTAGATGTAATCGCGAAACTCAAAAGCGACCTAAATATCTTCTTGAAAAAGCAAGGCTCCGGAGCTTTAAGTCAATCTCTTAAAGAAGAGATGAATGCATTAGATGAACAAAGAATTGATCACGAACGTAAAGCTGAAAAGCTTCGTGGTGAGGCTGATATTGTTGATGCTCAAATTGAGCTAGTATCACGCGATATTCTTAACTTGGAAAACAAACTTTCCCAGAATGGCGGTGCTTGGGCAAAAACCAGAGAAGATGAGCAACACAAAGTTGAAAGCTTGCTTAAAGAGAAAGTAGAACTTGAGAAACAGATTCGTATGGAAATGGAAACGAACCTTCCATTTTCACTTGCTCCGAAAGCAATGCAAAGGCTTCAAACTCAGATCAAACAAGAGCAACAAGTTAAGAAAAAACAAAACTTTGGTAATGAGCTAGATGCTTTCCTAGAAACTCTATGCTCAAAATACCCAAGCTTTGATACCGAGATGGCGCAAAACGCAATTGCAGATAGCTTTAAAGCACACGTAGGTGAATTCGATTCAACAGAGCTTCTTTTGGATATCTCTGATCGCCAAGCGAATACCATCGATTACCAATTATCCAACCTATCGCAAGATTCTTTCTCTCGTTTCGACAAAACAAGAGTGCGCCTCGGCAAAGTCGAAGAAGAGATCGACAATGCTTCAAATAATATCGCACGAGCACCTGAACAGGAGCAAGTGCAAGAGTTGTTTGCAGATGTCCGCGCATTAGATAAGAAAAAAGAAAAGCTGATTATCGAATATCATGATTTACTGGAAAAGGCTAAGCGAGAACTTCGACTAGCTTTAGAAACAGCACGTCAAATTCAGAAGCTACACGATAAACACAAAGACCAATCGAACAAAGATCAAAGTATTAGTAATGCGCAAAACTCAATCTTATTGCTAGATAAGTTTGGTGAACAGCTAACTAAAGCGCGTGTGAACCAGTTAGAAAATGAGTTCGTTCAGTCATACAAGAAGCTTGCTCGTAAGGAAGATTTACAACTCACAGCTTCAATCAACCCAGCAACATTCGATGTTGAGTTAGTTGATGAACACGGTATTAAGATCAACCGTAAAGCGATGTCTGCTGGTGAGAAGCAGATCTACGCGATCTCGATTCTAGAGGCTCTTGGCCGTACATCTGGTCGTAAACTTCCAATCATCATTGACACCCCACTAGGTCGGTTGGATTCACATCACCGTGACAAACTGGTAGAGAATTACTTCCCAACCGCAAGCCATCAAGTTGTGATTTTATCTACCGATACAGAGATCGATAGAAACTACACAAGTCTTATCCAAGACGATATTGCTCGTACTTATGAGATCTGTTTCGACGGTACAACTAAGGCTTCAACATTGAAAGACGGTTACTTCTGGAAAGAATCGATTAAGGAGGCTGTTTAATGCTACCTAACCGCATGAACTTAACTCGCTCTACTGAAGAACAGCTCAAAAAGTTAAAGGGTTATACTGGAATCACTCCAAACGTATCGGCACGTATTGCTTTCTTCCGTTCTATCGAAAGTGATTTTCGATACCAAGGCCAAGAAGCCAAACTAGACGGATCATTGGTGCTAGATAAGTACACTTGGCTTGGTGAAACTAGTGATGTGACCGAACTAATGTTGAAGATGTACTACCCAGAACTAGATACAAAAGCGTATCAACAAGCTTGGGCTGCACATGTTGAGGATGGAATTGCTTCTGTTCGAAACTGCAAGTCACTTAATCTTATTTCAACAATGCTATAAACTTCTGAACACTCTATAAAGTGGGGCTATACTATTAAGCCCCTCTTGTTAGTTCTATTTCACACCTGATAGTTTTAGCATTCTCTCGTATGCGATATTCATTGCTTTAGTAGTAGATGTATATATCTCAGGGTCACTAAAGTCTTCTTCAAGCTTTATCTTTTTTAAATATTCAGGAAATATATTTTTCATTGTGTCTAGTGAAACACCATCTTTCAAAAGCACTGCCTTCAAGTATTTAAATATACAAGCAATTCCAACAGTTTTCTTTAAGAAGTTATCATCGCCCACCTTGCTCCAAAAAACGTCATCAGTAGCTTCCAATGCAAGAGTCAAAACATCATTTATAGCTTGATCATTTCCTTCTATATATAAATCTCTCAATGGATATCTACCATCTCTATCCAGAACACCTCGGCCTACGATTGCATTATCATCAGCCGTTTTCTTCGTGTTCATTAAATACCTATCTTCCTTTGGATTATGACTAATAAGAGAAAGAATAGCCTCTACAATTGAAGAAGTAGAAAATCGCCAAGGAGGTAAGGCATCACGATCTTTCTTTGTTAAGTTTTTCTCATCAGCAGTACGGTACTTAACTCTATTTAGAAGCGGTTCTACTTTATTTAATTCACGAACAAAATATACAGCTAACGTTTCTGGTGGCCACTCGACAGGATCTACACTATCGATTTCATAACCAAATAGTTGATACGCCAGACTTTTATCTACTTTCCCCTGATTGTAGTTTATTGTAGAAAAAAGAAAAGCTTGATATGGCGTAGCTAAGTCTTCATATATTGAACATGATAAATCCATTGACGAATCTGCATAGTCAAATGCAAACAGCCGATGCTGACCATCAATTATAGACAAAAGCTTTGAGTCTTTAGGAACAATAACATCATATATTTCTTCAGAATCATCAATTGCCTTAAACTCAATTTTATTATTATCAGCATAACGACCTGACTCTTTAAAATTAGCACCCAATATAATAGGGTTTGGAAAAGCACCAGAATCACTATCAATAAATTGAGCGATTTCTTGGAGGCGTTTAGTATTCAAAGTCCGCTGGACACCTTGAACCTCTCCATCGTTATTTACAGCTTTCAAAGTATAGCTGATTGTTCTCAACACATCCGAAGGTATTTTACATATATAGTAATCAGAAAAAGGCTGCTTAATTTTTATCGCTTTAAACACATAAGGTTCCATTACTTTAATCCTCCACCGGCAAGTGGCTTAACATTATCATTTTCGGCTACAATATTTCCTGGATTAGTTTTAGGCTGTCTAAAGTCGGCTTTATTATGATTGACACATATCCATAAACTTACTGCTATAGCTGTTCCTACTAGGGTAAAAAAACTGAAACTAGTTGGTGCAGTCAATCCATAAAACGATAGTATAAACGCGACTATCCAAGCAGAAAAACCGGCAAAGTCATTCACTCTCTCTTCATTCAACTTATCTGGGCTCAAATTATTTTTCTCATACTTTTTTGGCCCTTGGGTCATGAAAAAGTCAAAGGCAATTCCACCTAAAATCCCAAGGTTAAACATAAACACAGCAAAGCCTTGAAATAAAGTAACTGGCAAAGAGCTAATATAATCGCAGGCTAAATAAATGGACTCTTTTAGCTTTGTGGAATCTAGATGAGTTGTATTAGACTTCTCAAATAGAACAGCCTTATACACTCCTAACTCTAATTCTCTCTTTTGAATAAAGCTATCTTCTTTCAAAGCCAATGATTCATGGCTTATATTACAAACAGAAGAAAGCTCTAGACTAAATGCCCATGGAACCCAAACACCAGCACTAGATATAACCATTATAATAAAAAATGAAAACACAAACTTGGGATTTTCTATCGATTTTTTCGGAACACCTAAAATATTTCCCTTAAGTCTTCTCCAATAACAAACCTTATTATTTTTCATTTATCTCCCCAACCAACTTTATGACCACTATCTCAAACATGACATTTAAACCAACTAATTATTAAACTAAACCCTCTCAACCTAATTAGATTTGAACACCTCACTTAGGTGCCATTCAACAGCCTTTTCAGAAGGATACAACGAAGTCTCTCTAGGCAATAGAATCTGCTGACTGGCATACTCCCAAATCAACATATCTACCATACCTCCTCCTGTTACACCTGGAGATACTTGAACTTTGTAATCACTATCAAGAGCAATCACTCCTCTATCGAGAGCCTTATGATGAATACTACATAAAGCAATGCCATTGGACACTTCACAAGAACCTGAATACTGCTTCCATTTTATGTGAGCAGCTTCAATACCCACTGGAACAGTGTCTAAAGCCAAATCAAAACCACATACAGCGCATCGATAGTTATAAGCACGTAGAACATTCTTACGGAAATTGGGATCACGTTGCTTAGTTGACGTATCAACTTCAAAACCGAAACGGACAAACAACTCTTCCTGAAGCGTATCAGGAAAGTTGTCTTGAATTAACTTAGAAGCTATCTTTTCTATCATTTCTGGATTAGAAATTAAGCTCTGATATGAGTTCGCATCAAACCCAGCCATTACATTGTATTTAATGAGCTCTGACTTTTTAGGGTCGGTATTACTCTTGCGGGGAATACACTCTTCACCGTTTTTTAATTCCCAAAAAGGATCTTTCTCATTGGCTAAACGCCAAAATGGATACTCTGGATGGTAAGCTTTTCGCGAAGGGCCATACTGAACAAGCAGCTCTTTAACCTGATTGTCCACTTCCTTCTCAAACTGGAACAAGCGCTCATGACCTTGCTTGTATTGAGACAAAGCATATAACAACATTAACGGTTTGTGCGGAGCGCGTTGTTCTCCACGCCGCCAACGTGAAATCATTTGAATTTTGTCGAGTAGATCCATCTGTAGCTTCCACAATAATAACCCAGTGCGATTATACATACTGAGTCATATATTAGTACTGATAAGATTAAAAAATGCCCTTAAAGGGCGTTTAAAATCAGTAATTTACTGAAGAAGCTCCCAGAATGCTCTGTCTCTCATTGGAAGTATCTTCTTGGCTCCATCAATGTATAAGCTGTAGTGCTTCTCCAGTTTATTGATGGTTTCCATGAGCTTCTCTTGTTCAGCTTTCTCGTTGACACCAAACATGGCTTTGAGCTCTTGCGGGCGAATCTTCGCTACGCGGTGAATAACCCATGTAAGCACGTAGCTTGAGTAGTCATTCTCGCCAGTTTGGAAGTGTGTAATATCTTGCGTAGAAAGAATCACACCCACGCCGTATTCACGGCCTTCCTTCAAGATTTTACGCAAGCTTGGGAAGTTCTGAGACATGAAGTTATCCGCTTCATCCACCAAAATCATCTTAGTAATTTGACGGAAGTCACCTTGCACTTCTGGCTTACCTTTCTTCTGCATTTGTGAGTAGAACAGGTCTAACGTCAGTGCGACTACAAGGTTTTGAATCTCTGATGGGTAACCCGCCAGTTCAACCACAGTGATGCCATCAACCAAGTCATAAAGGCTCATGCACTTAGTGTTGTCGTCTTCAAAGATCTCTAGTTCATATAAGCTTTCAAGTGCCGCATATAATGAGTCTTCATCTGGTTCTGTTTCAATGAACAAGTCCCACACCTGTGAGATTGTCGGCGCTGCTTTTGACCAAGTACTTGGATCTGCTTTTCGAATACCCGCTAACTCATACGCTTCACCCACCAGCTTACGTAAACGCAGCTGCTGCTTTTGACCTAAACCAAAGGCTTTCCCCATGGTTTCAGAGAAGCCACGAGCTGTGTGCACGGGCAGCATTGGCGTATCACCAAACAAGCTGAGTGGGTTGTATGGCAGTTTATGAAGGTTGAACTTCTTACCCGAGGTCGCCTGTTGGAACTTGTCGTCTACATAATCGGATTTGTAGTCAAAAATAAGCATGCCAATAGGTGCGCCGTTTACGTTGTCTACTTGATTGCGGTAAAGCTGAGTGATCACCGACTTGGTAAACTGCGTTTTACCCGTACCCATAGTGCCAATAATACCGGTATTGGTATTCATGAATTTGGCAGTATTCGTTGGCTCCCAATTCAATGGAGCTTGTGTTAGCGCATTGTGGCCAAATAGTACGTTTAGGTTGCTGTTAGACTCGACCTTCATTGGCTCAACGACTGGCGATACTTGCTCTTCAACAACAGACTGTTCAGGCAGCACTAATTCTGTAGTTTCAACCTCATCAGACTCCACAAGTACTGGCTGAGGTTCAGCTTCAGTTATTTTTTCTAATCGAGTTTCACCATTCAGCACATACTCACTTGGCACGTGGCAAAGTTTCACTACATCTAATTCGTTCAACACTTCTTGCAGCGGAGTTTCCACCAAGCCAGGAAGTAGCCCCATAGGTAGGTCGACTTTTAACACCCCTTCCATCATTTGGTAGTCAGGTTGTAAGCAGCCAGCCCCTTCAAGGTGGCTAACCACAAAGCCTTCTGGGTAATCTGCGATTTGGCCAAGTGAATAGTCGCCTCTTAGCCACTCTTCTTTGTTTGCCAGTAAAGTGTCGAAGTAATCATCAGCAAATACTTTGTATAAGCGATACTTATCAACTTGCATCAAAACTTGGCGCATGAACAAGCCACGGTATAACTTGCTCGCTAAGTCTTTGTTACCTAGTAAGTCTTGGCTTAAGTAACGCAATAGCTCTTTCGATTGTTTAACGGCTTTATTGTAATTCGGCACCGAACCCGTTTTCACTTCGACAGGTAGCAAGTACATGTCTTGGTCTTTGAAACCAACCAATAATACATCGTCAGAAATTTCGCCTTTCCTGTAGCCTTGAACGTTACGAGAGAATTCGCTGTCAGACATCTTCAGACCAATATTACCCGATACACGAATCATCTCTGCAACAGACAGCGGCACCCATGTAATGTCTGAATCATGCACTAGGCTAGTCACAAACTTGTAGGCACCAATCACGCCTTTGCGCTCTTTATTGATGGTTGGCGCGCAAGTCATCATTTTCAACAGCCAATCACCGTTGAACGCGTTGAACTCATTGATTTGGCCACCATCACCTTGCTTAATGACTTTCTCAAACAAACCGCGCTGCGCAGTAACTGTTATTGCATCATAGCTAGAAGAGCTGGTGTACTGATCTGAATAGTGAATCAATACTACATCTTCGTTGCTGTGGAAGAAGTCCAACGTCACTTTAGGATCAATAATAGTCGTCCAGATAGAGCTATCGTATGAACGTTCCAGTAAGCCTTTAAAGTCCTCACTGACCGCTAAGGCAACTGCATTTGCACCGTGATATTGAGTATTCGGTTTGAGTGCTGGCTTTAATAGAGCGCCAACATACTTCGCCATCATTAAGTGTGGGTGGTCTTGGTAGTCCGTACCTTTCAAACCAAAGCCCGTAAAGTACGAACCTGATTTACTTTCAGAAGCATCACCCGTTAGTAGGCCGTCACAAGCAATGCCTGATGCCATGTCTTCTATCGCAATATCTGAACAATCAACCTTGTCGTTGTTGCGGAAGAAAGAAAGGTGCGCGTATGACTGGCCATCTTTTTCAGCCTGAGCATTCGTGAACTTACTATACGTTAGACGAGTACGAAGGATATCGATAATAGTATCGGCAACCTCTCGTACTTTACCCTTGTTGAGCTCTAACCACTCTTTCAGTTCATCGTAATTGGCTGTTTCTGCGAACCGGTCAAACGCATTGAACGCCAGTTTATCGTCATACAAGTTAATGTGAATCGATGCAGACTGTTCTTGATTGCTACGGATGTAATCCACCAGCCCCATAAACAACTCTTCGGCGCTATCTTGGTTCACCGCATTAACGATAATGCTCTTCTCAGAGCCAGTGAATAGTTGGCTGAATGCCGTTTGGAACTCATCGATTTTCTCTTTTACCAGCTTACGAACGAACGTAAGAGAGCTTTTCTCTTGAGGCACACTCCTGATCCAAAACGCGTTCTCTTTCACCTGCTGGTTGTAGGAAAACTCATGCTTAGGATGGTAAACATATGGCAGCAAACCTTTTGGCGACAAGCGTTCAAAGGTGACATCAGGAAGCTGAGCAAAGCTCTTATCATCACGAATCGCATCTCTTAGGTTGAGGTAATAAGCCAAAATCAGCGGATGGAAAGGCGAGTAGTATTCTTCGTCTTCAGATTGAACCAAACCGATTTTCAACGCTGATTTCTGTTCTTTTGTCAACATGCTACCCGTTGGGATTGCTTCAAAATACGCTAAGCAAGCATCAACTGTATTTTGGACGAGTGTTGTAAACTCATCACCCCAAGACGCCAATGATGGCGTACTACGGCGCTGTTCTAGGTAATCAAAAAGATCAACGTAAGAACCATGAATAGCATCATCAATCGCTTGCAGGTCATCAAGCTTAATTGCCCCTGAATCCGCAATAGACACTACTTTGTTGTTGATGAACTCTTCTTCCCAACGCAGCAGTTTTAAACGAACACCTGGAACAACAAACTCACTGTTATCGATGCCGACTTTGCCTTTTTGAGAATAAAACTCACCGTTATATTCATCTTTGAAAAGCTTGTGGTAACGACCTCTATTAAGCAGTAAGGGTAAACTCAATGAATCAGTCGCTACTGCGCCTTCAACATTAAATTTGAGCTGGTTATCACCTGATTTAACGGAAAAATCTATTTCGTCAGCTTCATTAGCTAACGCTTCAAAATCCACGAAGGCGTAATCTGCAGCATCGACAACCTGCTTGGCATCAAGCAGTGAATATGCGCTGCCTTCGTTGGCTCTGATCTGCAGTTTGTTCTCTTCCATGTTCAAGGTTAAACGCTGTTTCGCAGGTGCAGGCTCTACCAAGAAGATGTTCTTGAACGGCTCAATATAGAACTCGCCTTTACGAACCACTAAACAACGGAAGTTATAAACTTCAGATTTGTTTTCACGCTTTAGAGCCAAGTTAAAAAACAGTGGCTCATGCTTGTACGTACCTTTCAAGCTAGCTCGTGTCGTTTTCAGACCATTCAGTGTGGTAATCACTTCTTCATTATTAAGCGCTTTTGCTGGCTGAATTTTGAACTGACTTTTATCGAGATTACTCGCACCTTGGAAGATCAGCTTCAGTTCAAACTCATTTACACCTTCATCTAACTCGATGATTAAGTGGCGATCACGCATGCCTGCTTTGGTCTCTGCACGGTTACGAGCTGTAATGGTCATACCGTCGCTAGCCAGCTCCTCTTCAAGAACAAGCTGCTGCTGAGCATTGCGCTTTTTCTCTTGTAGGAATGCTTCGAACTCAACGTCTTTCCATGCATCCGTTTCTGAGAAGTTCTCTTTAATAAATTTCTCGCCGAATGATTTCAAGCGGTCTTGAAGCTGACCACCAAAGTGTTCAACTTCAAAAGAGAGCTCTTCGTAAAGTGCACGGTTATCTTCCAGGCGTTTTTTTATTTGCTTGGGATTGCCGCTCATTTCAGCTACGAGCGGATCTTCAAACATGCCCAACTCATTGAAGCGCAAGTCACCGTCTTCAACGGCTTTGTATAGAGATTCGAAACCAAACATAGTTGCGCCATCTTCTAAAATGGCATCGAATTGATCATCAAGCAGGCAACTTGACACATCACGCCCTTTGTCTTGCTGGTCGATTAGCCCTTTCATTGCTGCTTTGATCTTTGATGCGCTCCAAACTTGTCCCACTTGAGCCAAGTCTTCTGCAGAATTTATCAAGGTATCAAGCAAGCTATTGTGGATCACAACTAGCGCGCAACCTTTTAAGTAGCCAGATTGGCTCGCCACTTCGTCACGCAGATGTGAGATGTAGTTTTCAGTAAAGCCTTCGAATTCTGTTGGGTTTTCGCTATGGATCACAGGTACGATTTTGCAGCCTGACAATTCAATGAATGGCAACTTGATATCGTTAGTCGCATCAATGCTGTTTTCAGAATGAGCCGTCATCGCCTGATACAAGCGCATACTATTTTCATTATCTGGCGACTTAAACTGATAGCGAAAACCTGCCTTAATGTGTGTTTCAGCATCCGCTAAAAACTGCTCTACTAGAAAGGTCTCAAATTGTTTTACGGACATATACTGCGTCTCCACTATCACTCATGCGCTCTACGTTACCAATGCGCTCATAGAATTTAATTAGTTCTTGTTCTGTTTGTTTATCAACGAAAATACCACGTTGCTCAAAGGCTGTGATCAGTTCGTGGAAACGGAGTTTGTCCTTTTCTCCAACAACAAGGTTGGTCAATAAGATGATGTAGTCTTGGTTGAGTACGAGTACTCGACCGCTGCGGCCTCGACTTTGAATGAAGTGAGACGCTAGGAACTTCTCTACTTCTGACACATACTTCTTGTTGATATTGAAACGTTCGCCGACGCTAAACTGTGCGGATGCGAGCTTCATTATGTTACCGAGCCAGTCGAGCGCCAGTTCAGATTCATCTAGAGCTGTGTCTAGATTACGCTGTGACTTAAACGCTCTGGCAAAGTTTTCTAGTTGTTCTTTTAGGTACGTCGATTTCGACTCTTGAATACCCTTCGATATCTCCCACAAAGGTACTTTTATCGCGTTCTTATTTCCAACACCCGGCTGAAGTAGCTCAAGCATAGTCAGCATAGGGAATAGTCGGGTGGCTGACTCATTAAACAGCTTATAGCCGTGATTCTTTATATGAGTGCGCTCATTACTGGCACGTTCATGATCCATAATGAAATAGAGAGGCTTAGCCACTGGCTCTTGACCACTACGCCAATCTGTTAGCGCTAAACTCAACTGCGCAGTGTATGCGAAACCATAAAAAGACAGGAACGACTCTATTTCACTAAGCAGATACTTAGGGCGACTAGCCAAGAATTTCAGGTCGTCACGGAATGCTGTTGAAAGATAAGGTAGATACGGTTTCTCGCTCGCTTGCAATGACGAGTCAGACTTCATTTTTCCACGAAGCGTAGAAAGCATTTCACGTTCAATAAAGTTTAATTTGGCATCAAACTCTTCTACACGCATGTTCTGAAGTAAATTGGTGTACATAGAAGCAACACGTGAATCACCTGCTGCAAATTCACCTTTTTGTGCACGGAACAGAAGGAGTTCGGGGCTCACAGTAAAGATGTCTTTGTTTTCAAAATACATCTCTTTTAACACTTGCCAAAACTCTTCTTCACCAAGCTTTTCTTCAAACGCACTTTGGCAATCGGCCACAAACTGTTCGTAGCTATAACCTTCTACCTTTTTACGCAGAAGCCCACGTAGAACCAAACCGATGACAGCATCAAAATCAAAGTCATTACCCTTGGTTCGAATAGGTAAGTAGCTGCTTAGGCTGTTTTTATTTGGCACGCCTTCCGCAGTTTGTGGCAACGATTGATTAAATGGTTGGGTGTAATTATCCATTGTCATTTTATAAACCACTCACTTCGAAATATTCATCATCTTCATTCACGATCTTGTAGCGTTTGTCGTTTTTCAGAATAAACAGAGTATTCTTTTCGTTCGCTACCGTGATGATCTGCTCTATTACTTCATCCAACAAAAGCACCGCATTTTTGTCATGCTTATTCGGACGGTACCCTTGGTTAATTTTTTCCAACAACTCGAGTAAATTAATGCTAATAGGCATAGGTAGAAGCGAATGATCGTCGACTCGAATATGAGCGTTAAATGAGCCTATCTTGCTCACCGCTTGTGTTTTAATCGATGAAAAATCAGGCTTCACTTCAAGTTCAGCCGCCGTTTTAAAGCCGTTGTATTCAGAGACAAAGAATTGGTCTTTATCGAGTGATGGCGAATTGCGGTTACAGTAACGATGCACAGCTGAAATGAGAGTGTCTTTATAGAACTTATTCAGCTCTTTCTTCTGCTTTCCTGAACCATCAAACTCGCGGTGAAGCAGCCAGATGTTTGCGTACTGATCAACCAAAGAGTTATCAAAGTCTGCTTTCAGCTCATTAATGTAATCATTCGCAAATTGCGCTTCGTCTTTCAACAGATAAACCATGCGTAGGTATGAAGCGGCAGTGAGCACATCAAATACACCTTGTGCTTTCACCTGATCTTTAAGTTGTGTAAAGCCTCCATCTTCAATCCCCAGGCCAAATTGAAGAACGAATTCGTCGATTTTACGAGTGTGAATATTGCTTGGGTCAAAGCTTTGAATATGCTCCAAAAGCTCGTTATCTGAACCAGAGAAGAGATTGTCGAATAGGTAGTCATCACCCGCTAAGATCTGGTACACAAAGTCCAGTAGCGCTCGCGCCGTTAGGAACTGATCTTTGATTAAACGAGCTTTCAGAAGTAAAGAAATAATATTCTTCTGCACGGATTCTAGCCCTAACAACGCATAGTTTGCCGTGAGCTTGCTGTGACCTAGCTTTTGGACTTCACTGTCATACAGCGCGTAAAACGGGTTATCTAGCGTTGGCTCTGTTAATCGAGCTAGAAACTTAGCTGCAAAGTCAGAGGTACTAACCTCATGGCCCAGAGTAAATTTCGGGTATTGCTCGAAATCTAAGAAAATATGGTTCGTTGGAATATCGTCCGTTTTGTTTTCCAAGAACGCTTTTATCGAACCTTTAATATCGTCGTGTTGTTCAGCACCTTCCTCAGCATAGTTGCCTAACATTCCGATATTAATGCCAACAACAAGTGGCTTATCATTTCCTTTGAACTGTGAGAATCGCTCATCCAACGCATTAATTGCGGTTTGATTTGGATTAAAGCTGTGTGTCGCATCAAGATGAAATTCATGTGTCGCTTTATGCTTCTGGCTGTATTGGGTCAGGATCTCAGACTTACCGTCACCACTACTGCCACACAAAAAAATGATGTCACTTTTCTTAGAAGACAAAAGCGACTTTTTAAAGTCCACTTCGATATCTGTGGTGATGTACACATGGCTTTTATAATCAGCCAGAAGGTCTTGATTTTGCTCTCTTTCTGTACTTACCGCGTAGGGCGATGATTTAGAAAGTATGCTGAGGGCTTTTTCTAAGTTCAAAGGAATCTCTTCAAAATTTGATTAAACGGACTTTTTTTGTGGAGATAAATAGTATCAAACACGGAAAAGTAACGGTACTTACAACCATAAAAAAATGGAATGAGTGGATGAATCAGCACCACCATATGCAAATTGTTTATCTTACTCGCTTTACAAACAAATATTGTGTTTAGTATTAGAAAAGTATGATTTGGCTTACATTGCTTTACGTAACACTCCGCAATTTTAACTGGTGAGTGTGTACTATACCCATGTTAAAAATGTACGTATATTCTGTACACATCAACATGTATCATTTTCAGGCATTAGATAATTGTTATGACAATAAAGTGGGATCAGTTACTACGCTTCAAATTAATCGAGGTTGTCGCATTATGGGAGGGTCGCGTTACGACTAATCACCTATGTAACTCTTTCAACATTAAGCGACAGCAAGCCTCTAGAGACATCAAAGCTTATCAGGAGCACTTCTCTTCTCCACCACTTGTTCATGATCGTAGTATTAAAGGCTACCGTCTTACTGATCATTTTGCGCCAAAGTTTACAAAAGGCACTCCTAACGAGTATTTGTCGCTACTGCACAAATACAACAGTGACCATGTAGACGGCTTTGATTTAAAAGATCTTGGCTTTGCTGACTCTATTGTCCTTTCAGTCCCAGATAGGCAGATAGCCCCAATAATCGTTCGTAGACTTCTACAAGCAGCACGAGAAAGGCGGAGAGTTGATATTGAGTATGTTTCAATGGATAACCCTGAGGGGCGAGGTCGAAATATCGTTCCACACACCATCGTATTTGATGGGTTCCGTTGGCATGTAAGAGCATATTGTGAAGAAAGAGCAATGTTCTTAGATTTCGTGTTAAGCCGATTTAGAGGGGAGCCTGAACTGCTCAATGAATCAGATATTAACATCGAAGACGATGAAGATTGGACAACAGAAGAAGCAATTGAAATCATTCCAAATCCACATTTGTCACCTGCACAACAACACATTGTGAAAGTCGACTATGGAATGCATGATTCTCCACTCACAATTAGTTGCCGACGAGCACTGATTAAGTATTTGCTCAAACGCTTAGATGTTTGCGTGGATAATAAGAAACTATCTTCGACTCCTAAGAAATACCACCTAGCACTAGCGAACTCAGCAAACATCAAGCGCTGGCTTCTGTAATAACAGACTAGGGGCACAAAAATAGAGAGCTAACGCTTTATAATATATAGGTATGCGATTGGAGTGAGCTCGCTAGTAGAGAAGTAAATATCTGAGACTTGCCCCTATACTCTGAATACCGATTACAAGCTAGCGTCCTTGCTAACTACAAAACAGACTATGCCGCCTCTACATTAATCTACCTACTAGCGTCATACCACCTATATACCTCTTGCTCGCTCCAACGGGGAGAGCGTTTAGAAACCATGATCGGTTTTGGGAACGTGTCACCCTGCCTCATTCTCCAAAAGGTAGTTCGACTAATATCAAAGGTGTAAATAATATCTTCAATCGTGAGTAGTTTGCTCATTCATATTTTACCTCTCATAACCTACTGATACCGACTCCAGAATGGATCTGCACCAAATACTGGCTATGTTTCGCTATTTGAAACAAACATACAGTACAAAAAACGAACAGTCAACATAAAAACTTTTAATAAACATGTAGTTATCTATAATAAATGTATACACCATGCAGGTGTAATGATCGATAACTTGAGTCAAATTGGCTTAAATGATTGTGAATGCGGGATGCATTAGTAGAACTTAAAAATATATCGAGGCAAAGGGAGAAGATAGAAAAGCCTAGAGACGGTATTTGATATAGAGTAGGTGACACTCTAACTTTGGGTGTGTTTCATGCCGTATCAGGTCGTAGCCTGCAGGTTCATCGTTACTTGACCATATACTTGACCACAAATGACAAAAACGAAAAAGGGCGTAGCAAGTACTAACCTGCTACGCCCCGTAAATAATGGCACGCCCTGAAGGATTCGAACCTTCGACCACATCCTTAGAAGGGACGTGCTCTATCCAGCTGAGCTAAGGGCGCGCTACAGGAAGGAATTATACGAATTCGAATCATGAAAGCAACGGCTTTATGTAACATTCTGATCTAAGTGAGTAAAAAAAGGGCAACAAACATATAAGTGTTGGAAAATAGAGCAAGGCAATCGTTTGCTTGATGGTAATCAAAAAGATTTTCTGGAATAATGCGCCAAAAACATCAGCCACTAACTTGAATATCAATACTAAGGAAATTCATGACTGCTCAAAATATTGATGGAAAGCTAATTTCTCAAACGGTTCGCTCCGAAGTTGCTGCACGTGTAAAAGCTCGTACTGAAGCTGGATTACGCGCTCCAGGCCTAGCGGTTGTTTTAGTGGGTGAAGACCCTGCTTCTCAGGTTTACGTTGGAAGTAAGCGTAAAGCGTGTGAAGAAGTTGGCTTCGTATCTAAATCTTACGATTTGCCAGCCACTGCAACAGAAGATGAACTGTTAAACTTAGTAGACCAACTGAACCAAGATCCAGAGATCGACGGTATTCTGGTTCAACTGCCTCTACCTGCTGGCATCGATAGCACTCACGTTCTTGAGCGCATCACACCAGAAAAAGACGTTGATGGCTTCCACCCATACAATGTCGGCCGTTTGGCTCAGCGTATGCCTAAGCTTCGCTCTTGTACACCAAAAGGTATCATCACCCTGCTTGACCGTTACAACATCGATTTGCGTGGCAAGCACGCGGTTGTTGTTGGCGCTTCAAATATCGTGGGTCGCCCAATGACCCTAGAACTGCTTCTAGCGGGTTGTACAACGACGACATGTCACCGTTTCACCAAAGACCTTGAAGGTCACGTACGCCAAGCAGATGTTGTTGTGGTTGCTGTAGGTAAGCCTAACTTCATTCCTGGTGCATGGATTAAGAAAGGTGCAGTTGTGGTCGATGTCGGTATCAACCGTTTGGATTCTGGCAAGCTAGTAGGTGACGTTGAATACGATGTCGCGAAAGAGAGCGCAAGCTTCATCACACCAGTACCGGGTGGTGTAGGTCCAATGACAGTAGCTAGCCTGATCGAGAACACAATGATCGCTTGTGAGCAATTTCACTCGAAGTAATCTGCAGACGTAGTATAAATAGAATAAGAAAGCCGCAGCGTATATCACGTTGCGGCTTTTTTGATAAAGAACACTTACTACTTCTCTGGCGCCTCGACTTTCTCAACCTGTTCTGAAGGCGGCAGCAAACTAATGATCTCACATTCTGTCGATATCAGCTTTTCCAAGTCAGCCCCTTGAGTAATTAAGCGGAAGTCCCCGTCATTGATGACTCCAAGTAGAATCGCTTTAGGATAAAGCGCATTAAATTCATTCAGATCAAATGCCTCTGTCAGCCCTGTACTCTTAATTTGGCTGCCTTGTGCCATTAATGAGTTGAGCTTGGAGTAGGTGACGCCTTCCTCAAATAGACTTCGGTTGACATCTCGACTTACTTGGTGTCTCTCGTGCTTGCTCTCTGGTGACTCAAGCGCAAAAACCTTGTTGGCACCAAACTCGTCTTGATAATGCATGCTGACTAACGGGTTAGTTTGACGATAAGGCGAGACAATCATCGCACGCCCTATCCCATCGAGTTCCAAATTGTTTTCTGCATGGCTGGAAGCTGGGTTACCAAAGTAAACATTCAAGTTATCCATGCGCGCTAAGCGAATGCTCTCCCAGTTGGTATCGGCAAGCACACTGTTGATGTTGTGAGTCGCGAGCACCTTGGCAAACTGTCTTGCGAAGTGGGTGGCACCGAAGAAAATAACCCCTTGCGCTTTCTCTTGAGTGACACCGAGCCTTCTCGCCCACCAGCTTGCGGTTAAACTCTGAATAACAACCGTACCGATAATGACCAAGAATACTATAGGCACCAACAGGTCTGCGCCCTCGATCAATTGCTTCTCTTGAAGTTTGATCGCAAACAGAGAAGAAACCGCCGCCGCCACGATCCCGCGCGGTGCCATCCAACTTAAAAACCATTTATCTGCTGAGCTAAGATCCGTGCCGATCCCGCTGATCCACACACTTAACGGGCGAGCCACCAGCATAACCACCGTTAATAACCCTATTCCCCCCCAACCTATCGACAGGAACGCGCCCGAATCGAGTCGACTGGCTAACAAAATAAACAGCGCAGAAATGAGTAACACAGTCAGGGTCTCTTTGAATTCGATGATGTCTTCGATATCCAAGCCTTTCACATTGGCAAGCCAGATCCCCATGATGGTCACGGTCAACAAACCTGATTCTTCACTCAGGTCGTTCGAGAAGGAGAACGCCGCCAACATTAGCGTCAGTACCGCCACATTTCGTAAATAGTGTGGCACCCAATGCCCTTGTAGCATCTTGGCAATTAAATGGCCACCTATGATCCCCAAGCCTAAACCAATAGCCAGAGTCAGCCCAAGCGCTGACAGCACATGACCGGTAGGGTCAGCTGAAGAGACAATGTATTCATAAACCAGAACAGCAAACAGAGCGCCAATGGGATCAATCACAATCCCTTCCCATCGCAAAATGCTGCCAAGAGAAGCTTTGGGCTGAATACTACGCAGCATAGGCACAATCACTGTCGGGCCGGTCACCACCACCAAAGCACCGAATAGCGCCGCTAGTGGCCAACTAAAGTTAACAAAGTAGTAAGAACCGACCACGATGCACGCCCATGTAATCAGCATGCCTACACTCACGAGGTGAGTCACCATGCGACCATGGCCTCTGATCTCTTTGAAATTAAGCGTCAATGCGCCTTCAAACAGGATGATGGCAACACCTAATGAAATCAGCGGAAATAGCACTTCGCCAAAAATGGCATCTGGGTTAAGGACATTTAAACCGGGGCCCAATAGCAGGCCTACAATAAGAAGAGGGAGAATCGCGGGAAGACGCAATCGCCAGCCGAGCAGCTGACAAGCTAAAGACAAGAGTCCAATTAGCGCCAAAGAAGAAGTAATCGACAAATCCATTTATGCCCCTAAATAGTTGGTGCCACACCCTGTGGTCCAAATCTGTTTACTGAAACAAGAAAGCCTACGTCATTAAACTATAGGCTCTCTTTTTCATGCTAACCGAATATTATTGTGATTAATCAGTCACTTTACTATAGGGGAAATAAAGTGACTGACTCGATCACTCGGTACTTAATTCAATAAACTTGGTATTTACAGTGAAAGTACCACGCCAGCAATCGCTGCACTCATTAAGTTAGCAAACACACCTGCACAAATCGCTTTAAAGCCGTATTGTGAGATGAAAGAGCGACGCTCTGGTACCAAGCTACCCAGACCACCAATCAGAATCGCCATCGTTGAGATGCTAGCGAAGCCACACAGTGCGAAGGTTACAATCGCTTGTGAATGCTCGCTAAGAACCTCTTTCGCATCCATTAACTGAATGAAAGCGACAAATTCGTTCACAACAACCTTGTTACCGATCAGTGAACCTGCCACAACAGCCTCAGACCACGGCACACCGATCAGCCATGCAATGGGTGCGAACACATAACCTAGGAGAAGTTCGAAGCTTAGGTTTACGCCAAACCAACCACCAACAATACCTAGCAAGCCATTCAGCATTGCAATCACACTGATAAAGGCAAGAAGTGTCGCACCCACCGCAACGGCAATACGAAGTCCAGACATAGCCCCATCTGCCATGGCCTCAACTACGTTTGTTGCTCGTGGAATTTCAACATCAGACTCAATGTTTTCTTGAACATCGTCAGCACTGCCCGGAACGAAGATTTTAGCCATTAACAGACCTGCAGGTGCAGACATGAATGCCGCTGCAATCAGGTAGTTTAGGTCTACACCTAGTGACGCATAACCGACAAGCGTGCCACCAGCAACAGATGCCAAACCACATACCATCACTGCGAACAATTGCGAGTCCGTCATGTGTTTCAGGTAAGGCTTAACCACCAATGGTGCTTCAATCATGCCAACGAAGATATTTGCTGTCGCAGACAGGGATTCTGCACGGCCTGTGCCCAAGAACTTCTGTAGCGCACCACCGATAAGGTTGATCACTTTTGGCATAAAACCGATGTGGTACAAACCAGAGATAAGTGCAGAGCAAAAGATAATGATGCCAAGAACATTAATCGCGAAAACGAAGCCGTTATTTGTTAGGCCGCCAAATAGGAAGTTAATCCCTTCTTGACCGTAGTTAATCAAGCTAGATACCGCACCTGTGGCTGCATTCAACGCTTCTTTACCCATTGGTACATATAGAACCAATAGCGCGAATGAGATTTGTAATAAGAAAGCCAAAGAGACTGTTCTTAGTGGAATATTTTTTCTGTCCGTAGATAGTAACCAAGCGGCAACTAAAATAGTAATAATTCCAAGTAGCGAAGCCATGTGCGTCAACCTAAAAGTTGTAGTTAGGAAAGGCGACGCATTCTATAGAGGAAATCGTTTGCGGCAAGCGGCGGTTGTTAATGTGATGTTGGGGTAATCACTCTTGAGCAGTGGTTTTAATTAAGTTATTGAATTTAAATAATTAACTTTGATTAAAACGCGTACTTTTTCCATATAGAAATTATATTTATAGATTTGGAAACAGTTAACGATGCAGCTCAACACAAGTTTTTAGGTTTTCATCCCAGTAAGTTGGCGATCCGATATGATCTTTGATGAACTCGATCACCGCAGAAAGCTTCTTCGGCATATTCTTTCTACTCGGATAAACAGCATAGAACGGCATCAGTTGACTCGCTCTCCATCCCGGCAATACTTGAATCAACTTACCCGTTCTAAACTCTTCTTTCACTAGGTAAGTGGCTAAGTAAGCCACACCCCATCCTGATACCGCTGCGTCTCTTACTGCCTCAGCTAAATCCACCGAGTAATCCCCGGCTACTTTTACACTGAGGTTTTCTTGTCCGTTATCAAACGCCCACGATGTGTAATCTCGCTCTCGGCTGCGATAGATGAGGCAATTGTGATCAATTAAATCAGACGGTACGTGTGGTGTTCCGGCTTTAATCAGGTAATCGGGTGATGCGGCTACCACAAACTAACTATCTGCCAATCGCTGCGCAATATACCCTTCAGGCAAGTCTTCGTTATTGGTGATCCAAAGATCGAGGCGCTCTTCAATCATATCCACTTTGTAATCGAACAGGTGAACTTCGATTCTCAACTGAGGATAAAGCTGTCTGAGCTCATCAATCGCAGAAATAATATGTAAGGTGCCAAATGACTGCGACAGCCCAACACGCAGTATTCCAGAGATGTCATCACGCTGGCTGTCCATATCCATTTGAGACGCTTTTACCGTATTAAACAGTTGCTCACAGTGCTGATAGAACACTTCCCCCGCTTCCGTTAGCGTGAGGCTACGTGTGGTTCGTTGTACCAACTTGATACCAATAGAGTCTTCAAGCAAAGCAACTTGTTTACTGATATGAGACACCGAAACGTTCAAGCTTTTCGCAGCACTGGTAAAGCCATCATGCTTAATTAATGCATGGAATATCACCATCTGTGCAGCTCTATCTGTTAGCACAAGGACACCTTCTTAAATCTCTGAAATATAAAATCAAAAAGGACTCCGAAGAGCCCTTTAGTTCATTTTTCCTATGGTAGGCCAAATGCTATCAAAGCAAGCCATACCGATTAATACAATTAGGTCTACTAATCAAACTTGATTCTGTCTGCTAGATGACTGACAGCCAAAGCAAAGTAGTAAGAACGATTCCACTTCATTAACACATTGTAGTTATTGTAAACGAGGTAAGAACGGCCCGCTTTGTCATCTGGCATAATTAACCAAGCTTTGATGTCTTCATCAAGGTTTGGCAGTGGGCGGTCGTCATAACGCTTAATACCTAGCTCAGACCACTCTTTTAGGTATTTCGCTTTTTCTTCAGAGCGACCTTGTAAATCTGTAGAAACCGTTGACGGTACGCGAACCTGACGGCCCCAAGTGTACTGGTCATCCCAACCAGATTGGCTCAGATAATTCGCCGCCGAGGCAAACACATCTTCTTCAGTACCCCAGATATCTTTTTTACCATCGCCATTACCATCTGCGGCATACGCTAAGAATGAGCTAGGCATAAACTGAGGTTGGCCCATTGCACCAGCCCAGGAGCCTTTCATCTCTTTCGGGGTTATATGTCCTTGGTCAAGAATAGTCAACGCCGCCATCGCTTCACTGCGGAAAAACGCTTCTCTGCGCCCTTCGTAAGCCATCGTCGTTAAAGCATCGATAACGCTGTAGTTACCCGTGAATTTACCGAAGTTACTCTCAACGCCCCATAAAGCGACAATAAATCGCGGCTGAACACCATATTCATCACCAATGCGCTTTAAGGCTTTGTAATGCTTCTTATACAGTGATCTTGCTTGCTTCACTTTCCAATCTGGTACTGCTCGTGGAATGTATTCATCCAGAGTCAGTTTCTTTTCAGGTTGGTTTTTATCCGCTTTGACCGCTCTTGGCTTAAACGTTACACCATCAAAGGCTTCATCAATGATCGCTTCAGAAATGCCTTCTTCACGGCCTTGTTGCTTTAGTTTTTCTACATATTGCTCGAAACTCAGCTCTTGAGCCTGTACTGAGCCAATGGTCAAGCTATTACCTAAAAGTAATGCCGACACCGCCAATGTGCTTTTCGAAAATTTACTCAACGATCACTCCTCCCTGAATTGAGATAGTTATCACTCTTCGTCTTGATTGTTTTGCTGAGCTTTGCGCTCTTTGTACAGCTCAAGTTCGTTTACTGGTGGCGGCGGAACCTGCAAAAAGAAACCATCGGTGTTCAGTGATTCTCTCACTTTATCGATGTTAACTTGAGCCAGTTTGCGACCGTCCATTTTAATTACCATTACAAAGCTAGGTTTACCAAACATTTGCATCAATGCGTCAGGAACTTGTGAAAAATCATCCTTCTTAGGGATATAAAGGTATGTTCCTTCTTTCTTTGAGCTTTTATATATAGAACACAGCATGACAAACCTTTTTAATTGATTATGACTACAAAACTCTCACTTGCGAGATCAATAGTTTATGTAAGGGAAATATTGGGAACAAAACGTTCATTTGACAACAAGATTACTTGCTGTGCTTGGTCTGGGAATATAACATGATAAACCTAGTTTCAGGCAATGCCCTTTATTTTATTAATAAAGAAATTGTACCAATTCGCTATTGAGGTCCTGTAGTTTTTCGATGTCTAGTAATCCAGATCTAAAAGGTAGCAGCTTTACGCTATCTGTTTTGCACTTATCCGATGATCAAGTCGAAAATGCAGTCTCTTTTCTTCAAGAGAAGGTAGACCAAGCGCCCACTTTTTTTGCTGCCGCACCTGTGGTTATCAACATCAGTAAAGTGGCTGGCGATATCGACTTCGTAAAGCTAAAAGATGGCATATCTCAAGCGGGTATGATTCCGGTTGGCGTAGCTGGCTGTTCTAACAAACGCATGCAAAACCTTGCTAGAGAAGCTGGCTTTGCGGTCATGACGGCAAGTAAATCCCCATCGCAAGCGCCTGCAAAAATGGCACCGATTAAAGTAATTAGAACCCCGATTCGTTCTGGGCAGCAGGTATACGCAAAAGATGGCGACCTGTTAATTCTAAGTCACGTAAGTGCAGGTGCAGAAGTGATTGCCGATGGCAGTATCCATATTCATGGCACATTACGCGGCCGTGCGATTGCCGGTGCAAGTGGTCAAACTGAAGCAAAAATAATTTGTAATGATTTACAAGCCGAGCTGGTTTCTATTGCAGGAAATTACTGGCTCAGCGATCAAATTGAAAGCGAGTACTGGCAGAAGAAAACCATGTTCAGTATGGCAAACGATGTATTACACGTTGACGTCCTCGCAATATAAGAGAAATAAAAGGAAAAAATAATGGCACGCATTATCGTTGTAACGTCAGGTAAAGGCGGGGTAGGCAAAACGACCTCTAGTGCAGCTATTGCCTCTGGTCTGGCTCTAAAAGGAAAGAAAACTGCAGTTATCGACTTTGATATCGGTCTGCGTAACCTTGATTTAATCATGGGTTGTGAGCGTCGTGTTGTTTACGATTTCGTTAACGTTATCAATGGTGAAGCAACGCTTAACCAAGCGATGATCAAAGATAAGCGCACAGACAACCTATTCATTCTCCCTGCTTCTCAAACTCGTGATAAAGACGCACTAACTAAAGATGGTGTTCGTCGCGTATTTGATGAACTGGATGAGATGGGCTTTGATTTCATCATCTGTGATTCTCCAGCGGGTATCGAGCAAGGCGCTCTGATGGCGTTGTACTTTGCTGATGAAGCAATTGTAACGACCAACCCTGAAGTCTCTTCTGTACGCGACTCAGACCGTATTCTAGGTATTCTTGACTCTAAATCTCGTCGTTCAGAGGACGGACTAGAGCCAGTGAAAACTCACCTTCTACTGACTCGCTACAACCCAGCTCGCGTAAATCAAGGCGAGATGCTGAGTGTGGAAGATGTTGAAGAGATCCTACACATTTCTCTACTGGGCGTAATCCCTGAGAGCCAAGCGGTACTGAACGCATCGAACAAAGGTGTTCCAGTGATCTTTGACGAAGCAACCGACGCAGGTATGGCTTACAATGATACTGTAGAACGACTACTAGGTAGCCAAGTTGACTTCCGCTTCTTAACGGAACAGAAGAAAGGCATCTTCAAACGACTGTTCGGGGGCTAATACGCAATGTCATTACTAGAGTTTTTCAGACCACAGAAGAAGACCACTGCAAACCTAGCCAAAGAGCGTTTGCAGATCATTGTTGCTGAACGCCGTAGCCATGACGACCCAGCGCCGTCTTACCTGCCGCAACTAAAAGAAGACATCTTGAAGTGTATTGCTAAGTACGTAGAAGTGGATCCATCAATGGTTGACCTTACGTTCGAACACAAAGATGACGATATCTCAGTATTAGAGCTGAACGTTAAACTACCTGAAGACGATAAGTAATCATCACTATCTCGTCAGCAGATTGAATAAAAAAGAGAGCCTAGGCTCTCTTTTTTGTGTCTGCGTTTTGTTCTTAAACAGTCTGGCTATTTGATTGCTTTATTCAGCCTCTCGCCAACCAGATCTAAACGCCAACCTTGCATCACATCCGGCAGTTTTTCTGGATTACGATCGTGCTTCCATACCCAACTCAACATTTGGTTTAGTTGCTTCTTCGATGCCAAAAATTCAGTCGCTAGGCCACTGTGTTGCGAAGCGGTTTTCACTTCATCTTTCAACACTTTAAAGACTTGCTTATAGCCCGGGTAGTCCATCAGACGTTCAACTGGGGCTGGGTACTCTTCTTCTGGCGTATGCTCTGCTAGCTTAACGATTGAGCTGATCTTCGCGCCATGACGACGTACAGATCGGAAATCAAAACCTTCTTCTTCCATACGCTTCGGATTCTTAATCGCAAAACGCGCGACAGCCCAAAGATCTTGTTCTTTAAAGATAAAGTTCAATGCGAGATCGCGCTTAATCGCTTCTTTCAAACGCCACGTTGCAAGTGGTCTTAAGATAGCAAGTTGCTGTGGCTTAAGTTGCCATGCGCCTTTGATATCAAGGTAAGCTGTATCTGGGTTAACTTTACGGATACGCTTAGCCACCTGCAGGTCAGACTCTTGTTGCGCCGCTTCCCACCAGCCGGCTTCCATCACTTTCTCAAGAAGCTTATTGTACATAGGCATTAAGTAGTGAACGTCTGCTGCCGCGTAGTCGAGTTGTTTTTGAGAAAGCGGGCGCGCCAGCCAATCAGTGCGAGATTCACTCTTATCTAAATCCACACCAACAAACTCTGAAACCAAAGCAGCAAAGCCCGTTGATAAGCCATGCCCTAAGAACGCCGCCATGATTTGGGTATCGACCATTGGGGTTGGCGTACAATCAAATGCGTTCTGGAATACTTCTAAATCTTCACCGCATGCGTGTAGCACTTTCAGTACTGAAGCGTCTTTCAATAGCCCAACGAACGGTGTCATTTCATCAAGAGCAATAGGGTCAATCAGAGACAGCGTTTCGCCGTCAAATAACTGAATCAAGCCTAATTGAGGGTAATAGGTTCTTGTACGAACAAACTCCGTATCAAGCATAACGACATCGGCTTCACGTGCTTGTTGGCAAACTCGCTCAAGGTCTTTCAATTGGGTAATGATTTGATAATCCACAAAAACTCTCACTGGTTTCTATTTGATCGCCGGATACAAAAATGCCGACATTAACTGTCGGCATTCTAACACCATTTTACCACGCCCGCTTAGATTAAGCGTTTCAATGGTTTTAGGCAGAACTGTGCTTGTTACTCACTTGCGCGTTTAGCAAGCTCAGCATCGTTCTCTTCACGCAGTACGCGACGTAAGATCTTACCTACGTTGGTCTTTGGAAGATCTTCTCTAAACTCAACCAGTTTAGGTACTTTGTAACCCGTTAGGTGTTCACGACAGTGCGCGATAATATCTTCTTTAGTTAGGCTAGGATCACGTTTAACCACGTAGATCTTAACCAGCTCACCAGACACTTCGTGAGGTTGACCAATCGCTGCTACTTCTAGCACTTGGCCGTGTAGTGCAACGACATCTTCAATCTCGTTCGGGTAAACGTTAAAGCCAGACACAAGAATCATGTCTTTCTTACGGTCAACAATGTGCAGCAAGCCTTCGTCATCAAACTTAACGATGTCACCCGTCGACAACCAACCGTCTTGGTCAATCACTTCTTTGGTCGCTTCTGGACGTTGCCAGTAACCTTGCATCACTTGAGGACCACGAACTTGCAGCTCACCCACTTGATCATTAGCAACCACGTTACCTTCATCATCAATGATACGAACATCGGTTGAAGGTACCGGTAAACCGATAGCACCCGTGTAATCTTTTAGGTCATATGGGTTACCCGTTACCAGCGGTGAACACTCGGTTAAACCATAGCCTTCTAACAGGTGGATACCTGTCACTTTCTTCCATTGTTCAGCAACAGCGCGTTGAACCGCCATACCACCACCAACTGACAGGCGTAAGTTACTGAAGTCTAATTCATGGAAATCTTCGTTATTTACTAACGCATTAAACAGTGTGTTTACACCGGTAATTGCGGTAAACGGAACCTTTTGCAGCTCTTTGATGAAACCAGGAATATCACGAGGGTTAGTGATAAGAAGGTTACGACCACCCATTTCTACGAACAGCAAGCAGTTTACTGTCAGTGCAAATACGTGATACAGCGGCAATGCTGTTACCACTAATTCTCGGCCTTCATGCAGAACCGGACCATACGCCCCTTTCGCTTGAAGTACGTTCGCGATCATATTGCGATGCGTTAAGATTGCACCCTTCGCAACACCCGTCGTACCACCAGTGTACTGAAGGAATGCAATATCATCCCCAGTCATAAATGGTTTTACATACTGAAGGCGACGACCTTTATGCAGCGCTTTTCTGAACGAGATAGCACCCGGTAGATCATACTTAGGAACCATACCTTTCACGTATTTCACGACGAAATCGACAATAGTACCTTTCGCACGAGGTAACATTTGACCAAGACTAGTCAGTACTACGTGCTTCACAGGAGTGTTATCGACCACTTTTTCTAGCGTGCTAGCAAAGTTTGAAACAATAACGATCGCCTTTGCACCAGAATCGTTCAGTTGATGCTCTAGCTCACGAGGTGTGTACAGTGGGTTGACGTTCACTGCAATCATACCAGCGCGCAATACACCAAAGAGTGCAATTGGGTATTGCAGCAAGTTTGGCATCATCAGTGCAACGCGATCGCCCTTCTTGAGCTTCAAATCATTCTGCAGGTAAGCAGCAAAAGCACGACTGCGCTCTTCAAGCTTACGGAATGTCATGACTGAGCCCATGTTCTCAAAAGCAGGTTGGTCTGCGTATTTCTGTACAGACTGCTCGAACATTTCGATAAGAGATGGGTATTGATCTGGGTTGATCGTTTCTGGTACGTCACTTGGATAACGTGAAAGCCAAGGTTTATCCACTATGTTACTCCTCGTTTATCAGCTGACGACTGCTTCGCCGCTTTTATCATTACGGTATTACAGCACAGCTTTAGTGCATGAGCACTAAAAGGCTCAAACACTTGTTTAAATTTTGTTAACTAAACCAAGAATTAGCTCTGAAACTAGCTCTGGGCTCTCTAAATGACAGTGATGTCCGCCGGGAACAGTCTCGATTTTTAGAGGACTATGGGCTGATTTGTAGCGATTATGCTGCAAATGTCTAAATCCATCATTGCCTAATATTATGAGTTGAGGGCATTCAATAGCCGCCATAATCGCTTCAGCGTGCGCCTGTGACATTCGGTATAATGAGTCACATTTTAGATTAGGGTCGCATCGCCATTGCCAGGAGTCGTCTAACTCGGCAATCCCTCGCTCTACAAGAGGAGCAATGAGTTCTGCATTGATTTGATTGGCGTGTGCTCTCAGCTTAATAGCATCCTCTAGGCTTACTAAAGGACGTGAAGGCTTTCTCCGCTGTCGAAGACGACTGAGTACCCCATCTCTTAGACGAGAGACCGTTTCTTGGGGAGCTTCAGAAAGAGGTCCGTGACCTTCAATTTGAATTAATCCTGACACCTTTTCAGGAAAGGCGGCACTATAGCAACTTGCTATCAATGCACCAAGTGAATGTCCTACTAGTACCAGTCTGTTTGACGATAATTTAGTCACAAGCTGATGTAAATCATCTATATAGTCATGAAATGGGTAGTAACTTCCCGACTTGTGTGAAGAAAAGCCGTGGCCAAAGAGATCAATCGCAATCAGGTGACAATCGGGGAGACTGGTTTGTAGGTTGGCAATCACAGAAGAAAAACTCGCAGAGTTATCTAACCACCCATGAATAAAAACGACCGTCGTGACGGTCGTTTCTGGGTTACCTATCTGTTGTGTGGCAAGCGTCCCGCTCGCAAGGGAATATGATTTATCAATCATCAAGCTTTAGTAACCTCTAATCCTTGCTTGGTGTAGCAATCAACATCTAATAACTAGCGTTAATTACTCGACATCCTGTATAACTCTGCCTTGTCTTGGCATTGTTTGAAAACTGCGGCAATGTAGGCTTCTGCACGAATAGTAGGTTGGTGCGAAATCGTTAACAACGACACGCTCCGTAATGTTCCACAGACGTTGGTTATCTACCTTCATCACCGGGAAGGTGTAAGGGTACTCACCGATTTTGCCATCTTCACTACCGTCTGATTGACCAACTAGCGTAATCAAACGACCCTCAGCAAAGCTTAACGGCTCAACGTATCCTTCAATATAACCAACAAAGCGCCCACTCGGCTCTGCATCGAGATCTGGCTTACCATTGCTTGAAATTGGCATGTTCGCAACTTCAATTCGAGTTCTGTCTTTTAAGTTGGTCACTTTAGAAATCACGCCACCTAACCGAACACTCTTGGCGTCTGGTAATTGGTCAACCCATTGTTGGTAGTCGCTGATAACAGGCTCTGATTTTGCTTCGAGTTCGCTAGGTAGTGATGAACATCCTGCTAGCACCAAGATACCAAGAGAAAGGGCAATTAAGCGTATTTTAGATAAGTAATTAGACATGGTTCTGGTCCTTAAACAGGCATTAATAAATCGCTTCAGATGTAAATATCGACACCGATAAGCTTTGCAAGTTCTTCTTTTTTCGCCTGGTTCATTACATCCATGTATTCTTCCATAGCCTTACGTCCTCGGCCTTCTGGAAGATCATACTGGATTTGAGCCTTGTGTAGCTCAGACTCTTTAACTTGACGAATAGAATGAGAGACAGCATTGGCCACTTTGGTTGGTTGCCCAACCGCAGTGCTAGCATCAGATTTTTTTGCCTGCTCCTTCTTTTTAACTCGATTCGGCTTAGACGTATGGCCTATCGAAGAAGGAGGTAAGTTATTAATTGATACCATGACTAAATATCTGCCCTCTCAAATCTAAATAATACGCATTTAGATCTAATTTGCATCAGAACCTTGTAAAAAATTACTCGCGACCTGGTAGCTTCTTCCATGTCACTTTGTCACGCAGATACACTGGTTCAGACTCTTCAGCTGGCACGGCTTTGCCTTCTGCATAAGCAAATTGAGCCAGGAACGCCATATCTTGAGCTTCTGGAAATAGCACGTCACACGCTTTGGTGTTGATCGCTAGTGTGTCCATATGCTCTGCGTAAGCTTCCCAACCGGTACCCACTTTTGCCCATGTTTCAGAGTCTGCTTCAAGCTGCGCAGCCAATTCACTTGGCGGTGTTACACATTCAGCATCAACCGCAGTCCAACGACCGTCTTGTTCACGGCTGTAGCGAGCCCAGTACACTTCACTCATACGTGCATCAATCGCTGTCGCAACATGAGTTTCACCAAATTTACGGTAGCTGCCTTGCGCCATTGCAGCCAGTGTGGAGACACCGATCATTGGTAAATCCGCACCAAAAGCCAAGCCTTGAGCAATACCAATACCAATACGTACACCCGTGAAACTGCCTGGACCTTGACCAAACGCGATAGCATCAATATCGGTTAAAGCGACATTCGCTTCTTTCAGTACTTCATCAACCATAGGTAGAATTTTTTTCGTATGGTCTCGAGGTGCCTCTTCGCTGCGAGCGAACACCTGGTCACCAATTACTAATGCAACTGAACAGTTTTCAGTTGCGGTATCTACTGCAAGAATTTTCGCGCTCATTTGTGTCTCAAATATTCGTTATCTAATCTATAAATAATGGCTAAGCTCAACAATGCCAGTTATTCGGCAGCGGTTGAATGGTCTTTAGCTAAGAATTCTTTAATGACCCCTAAGTCACGTGTACGAGGGATAGGCGGTAAACTCGCCAAAAAGATGCCACCGTAATCGCGAGTCACCAATCGGTTATCGCAAATAATCAAAGCACCATTATCACGCTTATCACGTATCAATCGGCCCACACCTTGTTTCAAGGTAATCACGGCATCTGGCAATTGTACCTGTGCAAAAGGGTCGCCCCCTTTTAACTTACAGTCCTCAATGCGAGCCTTAAGTAAAGGGTCATCAGGGGCTGTAAAGGGCAATTTATCGATGATAACACAGCTTAATGCATCGCCCCTAACATCTATCCCTTCCCAGAAAGCGCCTGTCGCCACCAGCAAGGCATTGCCCAACTCCATAAACTCAGCCAAGGTTTTTTGCTTACTTGTCTCACCTTGCAACAGCACCGGCACGGTCAAGGTTTCACGGAATCGCTCCCCTAACTCTTTCATCATGCTGTGTGAAGTGCACAAGAAGAAACAACGACCTTGGTTTTGCTCAATCACAGGCGTCAGCATACGAACCAACTTATCGGCTAAGCCCGGGCTATTCGGTTCTGGAAGATAACGAGGCACACACAAACGCGCTTGATTCGGATAATCGAATGGGCTCGGCAGTGAGAACTGAGCCGAGGGCTTTAAGCCTAGTCGCGAAGTGAAGTGGTCGAAATCGTCCGATACCGCCAAGGTTGCTGAGGTAAACACCCAAGCGCCCGGCTTCAGCTCAATCTGCTCGTGAAATTTGTCGGCAACTGAAAGCGGCGTAATGTGCAAAGCAAAATGGCGCGGAGTGGTGTCATACCAATAGGAGTAACCAGTAATCGATACATCACATACACGCTCAATGCGTGACTTAATCATGTTTGCACGCTCGAAAGCGGTATCCAATAATTGGCTTCGTCCGAGTGCTAATTTCAAGACATCTACAGCGAGTTGCAATGCGTCTTGCAAGCGAACTAACTCTCTAGCGATCGACTCTGATTTTAGCGCCTCACGCCAGTTACCACGAAAACCGGTATCACCCAGCACAATTCTTAAATCGGATGAGGACTGAACGAGCCTGTCACCAACCTTTTGCAATTGGCGCATGTCTTTCGCTTCGGTGCGATAGCCAATTTCAATGTCTTTGGCGAGCTCGTGAATTTGTCGACTCGATACAGACTGACCAAAATATTGGCTCGCAATGTCGGGAAGTTGATGCGCTTCATCGAAGATAAACACATCGGCCTCTGGGATGAGCTCACCGAATCCGGTCTCTTTAATCGCGAGATCGGCTAGGAAAAGGTGATGGTTCACTACGACGACATCGCAATCCATCGCTTTTTTACGCGCTTTCAATACAAAGCAATCGGTATAACTTGGACACTCTTTGCCCAAGCAATTGTCGTTGGTCGAGGTAATCGTTGGGATTACAGGACTATCTTCCGCAATATCATCACAATCACCTAAATCACCGGTTTGCGTGGATGACGACCAGCTACGAACTTTGACTAACTGAGCGAGTAGCGTTGGATCCGTATGAGTACCATGACTTTCGATCATTTGGCGGCTCAACCTATCCAAACACAAATAGTTTGAACGCCCCTTAAGCAGCGCAACTTGACCATGAAAACCAAGGGCATCAGTCATTAAAGGCAGATCACGGTGGAACAGTTGCTCTTGAAGGTTTTTAGACCCCGTACTAATGATGGTTTTCTTACCACTAAGCAGTGCCGGCACAAGATAAGCAAATGTCTTACCGGTACCCGTCCCTGCTTCAACTACCAATTGGCTCTGTTGCTGAATGGCCTTTGAAACTGCTTCAGCCATGTCTAACTGAGCTTGTCTTGGTTGAAAGCCCGGGATTGCTTTACCCAGTGCGCCATCAGCAGAAAACGTTTTAGATATCATAGAGTACGAAGTTTAAAAAAAGTGAAGGCGAATTATGGCAGGTTTAGTGAGCCGGCGCGAATCAAGAATGACTTCGCACAGGAGGTGTCTGGGTTATTTCAAATTACCAACAGAACGGAGATGAAAATCGAGATTGCTGTTTTAGCTTAAAGGTTAATTGCTTATTTTCGATTGAGATAACGAGATAGCCAAGGAGCGCCTTCAAATTCATTATCATTTGGCTGTATGGCTTTTACTGCATCGCTTGGCAAGGTTTTGCTTTCCCACATTTCATCGAGAACATTTCCATCTAGCTCTGCGCTGCCAGCCAATGAATTCACGCGTTTGCAGTACAGTTTTTTTGCTAGTAACTCTTTATCCATAAGTATCACCTCTATTTTTGGCCAAGGCGAAAATGCCTCGGTTGAAGTTCAAATGCGTACTACGGTCAAAACTTTAAAAATGAAGCTTCTGCCTGTTTTTCTATCTGAATACTGATATTTCGATATCAAACAATTTATCAAAGCGATAAATGAGCAGCAGAATTTGTTGAAACCAAATTGATAATAGATTAATTATAACGGTGATATTGCGGCTCAGTTCACCGTTCGACGGCCTGTATTTAATTTGAAGAATAAAAAATATTTCATGGAAGTAAGATGCAAATGGAAAGAAAAACATTACTAACACATTGTACTGATGCCCCAGGCCTCATCTCAAAAATCACCAACATTTGTTACAAACACCAACTCAATATTATTCACAACAATGAGTTTGTAGATAACACCAGCGGTCACTTCTTTATGCGCACCGAGCTAGAGGGTTACTTCAATGACGAAACCTTACTAGCCGATTTAGACCAAGCGTTGCCAGAGAATGCAAAACGCAAGCTAATGAGCTCTTCTCGCAAGCGTGTTGTGATTCTTGTAACCAAAGAAGCGCATTGCCTCGGCGACATTCTAATGAAGAATTTTGATGGCAGTTTAGACGTTGAAATCGCGGCAGTTGTCGGTAACTACGACATTCTACAAAGCCTAACCGAGCGTTTTGATATCCCTTACCACCATGTTTCTCACGAAGGGCTAAACCGTGAAGAGCATGAGCAGAAGATGTTGGAAGTGATTGACCAATACGAGGCAGATTACCTTGTTTTGGCTAAGTACATGCGAGTGCTTACTCCAGGGTTTGTTGAAAAGTACAACCACAAGATCATCAACATTCACCACAGCTTCTTGCCAGCGTTCATCGGCGCGAAACCATACCAACAAGCGTATGAGCGCGGCGTAAAAATCATTGGTGCAACGGCGCACTTTGTGACTAATGATTTGGATGAAGGTCCAATCATCAAACAAGATGTTATCCCAGTGGATCACAACTTCAGCGCGAAAGACATGGCGCAAGCTGGTCGTGACGTAGAGAAGAACGTATTGAGTAAGGCGCTAAACAAGGTGATCAATGATCACGTGTTTGTTTACGGAAACAAGACTGTGATTCTTTAAGTCGGATATCGATTTCCGGTAAGACTTCCAGTTAGAACCCAATAAAAACGCGCAATAGGGTTAACCCATTGCGCGTTTTTTGTATCTAGTTATTAGACTAGCTTTTAGAGATTCCCGATTACGCTCCTTCGTCGCTATCGGGAATGACGGTGTTCTCTAGTTAGCGAAAACTATGGCTCGGAAACATCCACTCAAACCGAATGATTGTAAGGCCCAGCCCAGACCCGTCATTCCGACGAGCCTAGGCGAGATCAGGAATCTCTTCTTTGAACAACCTTAGGTTATGCCTGCTCTGACTCAACAATCTTCTTCAACGAATGTGGGTGCAGCTTAATGCAAATCCCTTGATGTTTAAAAGCCACTGTTGGGTTATTCAAGCGTTCCCCCTCGCCTTTCGGACTAGAGAGTTTGATCTTAACGCCTTGCTCAACCAGCGTTTCAAAGTTAGCAGCGAATTGCGGGTAAGTACCTCTCAGATCCGCTAGGTACTCATCAGCCGTTTGAGCGTGAGACGGAATCACGAACTCAACGTGTTCCCAATCTTGGCTCGGGTAAATCTTACCTTCTGCAGGGTATGGCAACTCCAAGCACTCAATGCTCCAGCCGCGACTTTGCAGAGGTTCATCAAAAGCGATCACAACAATTGGACGACCATTGATCATCGCTTGTGAAATAGTAGAGCCGTATTCAGACCATGCTTGATGTGCAGCTTTCGCTAATTCCGTTTCATTGATTCTTAGTGCGATATGATCCGCCTGAGCAAAACTCAAATCTAAACCCAGTACGTTACCTAGGTTCTCAATCTTCGCCATAAACGTATCAAGGCGGGCAATCATTTGTTGTGGTTCTAATTCGGCTTGCTTGAGGCTCATCGTCATTGTCTGTGTTCTCCAAATATTGGCTGCATGGTATCAGTTTTACCTTGTTCAACAAGCGCTGCGTATACAAAAAGACAGCCGATAAGCACGTTGGCTCACATTCCTAAATACACAAACGCTGCCTAGCGAAAATTGATTGTCAAAAACCCCTCAGGAAATGCTAATTTTCTATCAATTCGACCTATAAGAAACCGCACAAAATTGGTATGATTACTGCCATTTTTGTGAACTTAAACAGTGTCTGTTGTTCATTTCGGCATTAAATCGTTAACTAGACGCATAATTAACCAAATTTGATGACCTCGAAATAACGGCCACTCTTATCATCCTTGAATTGAAGGAAACGCGTGTGAATATCCAAGCACTTATTAATGACAAAGTATCTCAGGCTCTAGAAGCCGCTGGCGCACCTGCAGGCTCTCCTGCTGCTGTTCGCCAATCTGCAAAACCACAATTTGGTGACTACCAAGCAAACGGCGTAATGGGCGTTGCTAAGCGACTAGGCACTAACCCGCGAGAATTTGCTCAGAAAGTATTGGACGTTCTAAACCTAGACGGTATCGCTTCTAAAGTTGAAATCGCAGGTCCAGGTTTCCTTAACATCTTCCTAGATGAAGCTTTCCTTGCAAAACAAGCAGACGCAGCGCTTGCTGATTCTCGCCTTGGTGTTGCAGCAGCTGAAGCACAAACCATTGTTGCTGACTACTCAGCGCCAAATGTTGCAAAAGAAATGCACGTTGGTCACCTACGTTCAACAATCATCGGTGATGCCGTTGTTCGTACACTGGAATTCCTAGGCCACAAAGTTATCCGTGCTAACCACATCGGTGACTGGGGTACTCAATTCGGTATGCTTATCGCAAACCTTGAGCGCGTTCAGGCTGAGTCAGGTGAAGTTTCAATGGAACTTGCTGACCTTGAAGGCTTCTACCGTGAGTCTAAAAAGCTTTACGACGAAGACGAAGAGTTCGCAGTTAAAGCACGTGGCTACGTAGTGAAACTACAAAGCGGCGACGAGTTCTGTGCAGAGATGTGGAAGAAGCTTGTTGACGTAACAATGATTCAAAACCAACGCAACTACGATCGTCTAAACGTATCACTAACTCGTGATGACGTAATGGGCGAAAGCATGTACAACCACATGCTTCCAGGCATCGTTGCTGATCTTAAAGAGCAAGGTCTTGCTAAAGAAGACGACGGCGCACAAGTTGTGTTCCTAGACGAATACAAAAACAAAGATGGCGACCCAATGGGCGTTATCATCCAGAAGCGCGATGGCGGTTTCCTTTACACAACAACTGATATCGCTTGTGCAAAATACCGTTTTGAAGAGCTAGGCGCGGACCGCGTTCTTTACTTCATCGACTCTCGTCAGCACCAACACCTAATGCAAGCTTGGACTATCGTTCGTAAAGCAGGTTACATCCCAGAATCTGTTTCTCTTGAGCACCACGCGTTCGGTATGATGCTAGGTAAAGACGGTAAGCCATTCAAGACTCGTGCAGGCGGTACGGTTCGTCTAGCTGACCTTCTTGATGAAGCTGAAGTTCGTGCAGCACAACTGATCGAATCTAAGAACCCAGAACTAGCAGAAGATGAGAAGAAGGCGATCGCTAACACAGTTGCAATGGCAGCAGTTAAGTACGCAGACCTTTCTAAGCACCGTACGACTGACTACGTGTTCGATTGGGACAACATGCTTGCGTTCGAAGGTAACACAGCACCTTACATGCAATACGCATACACTCGTGTTGCTTCTGTATTTGCTAAAGCTGGCGTTTCTATGGACTCTCTTGAAGGTGAAATCAAAATCACTGAAGAGAAAGAGAAAGCACTTATCGCGAAACTTCTACAGTTTGAAGAAGCGGTTCAATCTGTTGCTCGTGAAGGTCAACCACACATCATGTGTAGCTACCTATTCGAACTAGCAGGTCAGTTCTCTAGCTTCTACGAAGCATGCCCTATCCTAGTAGCAGAAGACGAAGCTGTTAAACAGAGCCGTCTGAAGCTTGCAGCCCTAACAGCGAAGACAATTAAGCAAGGTCTATCGCTTCTAGGTATCGATACTCTAGAGCGTATGTAAGCGATTCGAGATTCGAGATTCGAGATTCGAGATTCGAGATTCGAGACAATTAGAAAGGTTGACGTTAAAGCGTCAACCTTTTGTTTTATTTGGAGGTTATATTTACTTAGCTATCGACGCTATTCGCTACCCTTCTCCTCCTCCGTCATTCTCTACAGTGAGGTACGAACGTAATAGGGAATCTACTTATTGAGATCGTAAGCGCTAGCCACATTCCCATTCCAACCTTATACTCAACTAAAACAATTAATTGGAAAGATCATGAGCTTCGAACTTCATCCTCAATTGGCAAAAGACACCACCGTTATTGGCGAGTTCCCACTTAGCCTTACACTACTACACAAAGACAACGCTGTACCTTGGGTTATTCTGGTCCCAAAACGTGCCAACCTAAAAGAGCTGCATCACTTGCCAATGAAAGAGCAACAGCAGTTCTTGCATGAATCTCAAGCAGTAAGCCAAGCACTAGAAGCTACGTTCCAACCGGATAAGCTCAACCTAGGCGCACTAGGTAACATGGTGCCACAACTACACATCCACCATATCGCACGTTTCAAAGGTGATGTGGCGTGGCCTGGCCCAGTGTGGGGCAACACCACAGGTGAACAGCGCAGTGAAGAAGAGCAAGCAGCTATCCTAACTCGTATTCAAAATGTGCTGTCACTAAGCTCTATCTTTAAGAAAGCTTAGCCTTCTGACATAGGTGATACCTAACCTCTTGGTATCACCATTATTACCAATGTGTAATAATAATTCACAAAAACACCCCATTATCACAACACAAACTCCCACGTATACTCTCTTGCACACAACATAGAGAGAGCATCATGAAACAAACCTTCAACTTATTTCGTCATATCAGCTGGATCGCCATCATCTGTTCTATGCTTGCTTCCCTACTCTTATTCTTTATGGGAGCAACCAAGACTTACTCTGCTTTTGCGATCTTCATGCTCAATCAGGTACCACCGGAATCGCTCGCGCATTTAGACACAACAGATATCGCGATCTCGTACTTGATTAAGTCTCTCGATACATTCTTGATTGCTTTTGTGCTCTTTATTTTTTCTCACGGTGTGTTCACTTTATTCATCTCTGATAAAAGTAATGCCGCGAAAAGCGACCAACAAATCAATAAAAGCAAAGTACTTAGTTGGATAAAAACACCCAATATTGGTCACCTGAAAAACATTTTAGCTGAAGTGATTATCATCATTCTCTTCGTGAAGTTTTTGGAGCTTGTGCTCGTCAATTTTGACAGCATTGGATGGGATATACTGGTTCTTCCAGTATCCATACTGTTACTGAGTATTGGCCTTAAAGTTCTTGGGTTAGGTGAAACCAAAGAGTCTTAAGCCGATAAACAAAAACAAAAAACCGCAGCTCATAGGCTGCGGTTTTTTATTAGGTATTGACCAAACTACATCATCACATTCAGCGACAGACCATCTTGTTTGCTGATGGTGTAGCGAACACGCGTTGTATGACCATGTTTGTTGGTGTCGACCATGCGAGATACTTTGCCTTTCTTGACCCACACGCTCAACATCGCATCCACGCCGTCTTCACTCATACCAAATTTCGCTGCAATCTCTTTACGCGCTGCGACACCTTGGCTGTCAATGTACTGATGAAGTTCAGTTAAAATCATACGACTTGCACCTCTAATGCTTTTTGCTTGCTGCCAACTTTCTTAAACACACGGTAGGTAATCACAAAGCCACCAGCAATCGCGACCATCCACACTGCACTTGTCACAGGGTGTGCTGCAAAGTTTGCCGCTTGGTAGTAGAAAGTTGCACCAAAGTAGCCAAGCGCCATAGTCCAGACCGCAATAAAGCGTGCAAACATTTGACCAAATTCACGAACGTAAGCACCCATTGCAGCCACACAAGGTGTGTAAAGTAGGATAAGGATCAAGTAAGCAAATGCAGCATGACCAGAAACAAATTTGTCTTTTAGGTTACCAAAGATCGATGAGTCAACCTCTTGCTCTTCTGCAACCGCACCTGAATCGCTTAAGTCACCAACCTCAATACCTAGAGGATCTGAGTAGCTCAAGCCGGCAAGGTTTTCAGGGATCGTCATTACCGCTTCTTGTAAGCTTGCTGCCAAATCGAATTCAGCGGCTTCTTCGTCTGATGGTGTTGTGTAAAGGCTGTTCAGCGTACCTACTACCGCTTCTTTCGCAAAGATACCAGTAATGATACCTACCGTCGCTGGCCAGTTTTCTTCTGTAATACCAATAGGTTGGAATACAGGCGTCACAACTTGAGCCGCCTTAGACAGTACTGAGTTTTCGCTGTCTTCGTTACCAAAGCTACCGTCCATACCTAGAGAGTTAAGGAAACTCAGAATAGCCACAACCATCACGATTGTTTTACCAGCACCAAGCATGAAACGCTTCAGTTTTTGCCATGTTTTTAGCATCACGTTTTGCACTGTCGGTAATTCGTAATCTGGCATTTCCATCACTAAGCTATCGCTGCTACCTGGGTAGATGGTGTTCTTAAGGAACAGCCCCGTAAACACAGAAGCAACAATGCCCATGATGTACAGAGCAAATACCACGTTTTGTCCAGCTCCCGGGAAGAATGCAGCTGCGAACAGAGCGTATACCGGAAGACGAGCACCACATGACATAAACGGCGCCATAGATGCTGCCAATTTACGTTCACGCTCTTGGTCAAGAGTACGAGTTGCCATGATTGAAGGTACGTTACAGCCAAAACCTAATACCAGTGGTACAAATGCTTTGCCAGGTAAGCCAATCTTCTGCATCACTTTATCAAGTACGAATGCAGCACGAGCCATGTATCCTGAGCTTTCTAGTACCGCTAAGAATAGGTAAAGAGCTGCGATAACCGGAATAAAGGTCGCAACCGTTTGAATACCACCGCCGATGCCATCAGCAAGTATCGTTACTAACCAAACGGGTAAGTGACCATCTAATAAATGGTGTCCACCATCAACTAATATAGCTCCAACACCAATATCGAAGAAGTCGATAAACGCACTACCGATATTGATAGAGAACATGAACATTAAGTACATGATGACGAAGAAGAAAGGAATACCGACCCATTTATTCAAAATGAATTGGTCTGCTTTCTCTGTAAAATTACGGCTTAGTTTACCTTCGCTGCGACGAACACGTTTACAAAGGTCATGTAAGAAAGTGTACTTAGCGTCAGCAACAGCAAGGTCAATATCGAAATCGGCACCTAGACGCACATTGTCAATTTGAGTGCGAGTTTGTGGAGCTAGCCCATTCAATACCAAGTAGTCATTTTCTAAAGCACGAATCGCTAGCGCTCGGTGAGATACGTCAGCATCATCAAATTGTGACTCAACAGAAGGGATAAGAGCTTCTAACGCGACATCGTAATTAATAGAGATTGGGTCAAGGCTTACACCTTGCACAAGCAATTTATGTAGGCGCTCTTTAAAACGAACTACTTGACCTTTATCATTTGCAGACAAGCTTAGAACTGGGCAACCTAGCTCTTTCTCTAGCGCTTTAAGGTTAATCACCTGACGCTCGCGCTTTAATACATCCATTTTGTTCAACACAACGATCATTGGGCGACCCAACTCTCGTAGTTGTAATGTCATGTATAAGCTTCGTTCTAGGCAGCTAGCATCAACAACATTGATGATCACATCTGCAGGGTGAGTCAGAACAGCGCGAGACGCGATAGATTCATCGATGCTGTTCGCGTCATTACCACTGTCTAGCGCGTAAATACCCGGTAAGTCGGTAAGCTGGAACTGATCACCTGCGTGTGAGTATAAACCCGTCTTCTTTTCTACGGTGACACCAACCCAGTTACCAACGTGCTGCTTGGCACCAGTTAGTGCATTGAACAGTGTTGTTTTACCACTATTCGGGTTACCAACGGTAAGAACTTGATAATCCATTTAGATAACCTCGATTTGTTCTGCAATGCTTTCACGAATGGCGATCGAAACACCTCTCACTTCAACTTGAAGCGGATCTCCCATAGGAGCACGACGAATAAGCGTCACCTCAGTTTTTGGCAACATCCCCATCACCATCAGTTTTTTTCTTACGTCTGGTGTTAAGCCTGTTAGTGCAACAATAGAAGCCACTTTTCCTTGCTCTAGCTGTGAGAGTTTCATAAATACCCAATTCGTGATTGATAATGAGAAAGATTGTTATTAACAAGCATAATACACATACATGACCACAATTCTATTGTGTGAAATCAAAGTTTTCGAAAATACATACTCGTAAATTTCGTTAAAAACGTTTACGTCAAAAACGTTACTTTCAACAAACGACGAGAACTACCTCACTAGTACACCACTAAACAAAACACATAAACCTTTAATATTCAACAACTTAAAAAAGTGTCGCTTTTCTCATAGCGTTATGTCGTTAATTTTATAAGTAAAATAAGTCACTAATCGTATAGTTACTCCATCGAAGAGAAACTCCTTCTCTTTAATTTAATTCCAGAGGTGATATGGCTTGCCATATCACTCCGGCAGCAAGCGAAGGTGTCATTGGCACCCGTGGTATAGTCCCCCCGGCTATACCACGATATTTTTTTTCTTATCTCCCCCAACAAAACCATACTCAAACAACTCAATCGCAAATACCCCCCATCTCGTATCTCGTATCTCGTATCTCGTATCTCGTATCTCGTATCTCGTATCTCGTATCTCGTAGAAGCATAAAAAAGCCCCAACACGAATGTCGAGGCTTCAATAAGACTATCTGTCGCTAACGTAAGACTGGCTGGTTAATATTGTTTGCTCTAGTCTTCGCTATTTTCTGCAAACTTAGATGGAGACATGCCAAAGTGGTGCTTAAACCTTTGGCTAAAATAAGACGGGTCATTAAAACCAGAATCAAAAGCAACGTCTGATATCTTCTCTCCAGCTAGTAACCGTTCGCATGCATGCTCCAAACGAATCTCATTCAGATGCTCTTTAAAGGTCTTGTTGTAGACCATTTTAAAGCGTCGCTGTAGGCTTCTTTCAGACATAAACAAATATTTAGCAGCAGTAGTAGTACCAAAATCAGCATCAGCGTAGTGCTCGCTAACAAGCTGAGTCACTCTATTTTTCCACTCTTGCTCCGCACTCAGCTTTAACTGATCAGGTGAGGTATTAGCAAGCTTGATTGTCTCAATCTGCTCTATTGTATTGACTTCAAGAGTATCTAACACCTGATACTCAATTGGCCAAGTAAGCTGCACCTTATTCTGAGAGTCCGACACAAAAGCATTGAGCACTCCACCACTCTGATTCACCAGCAATGGTAACTTTTCTATATTTAAGTCGGTCGACTTTCCACCATTGTCACTAATGCTAGAGGTTAGTTTAGGGAAAGGCATGCCGTGGTCTAAAACCGTCACGACGAGATGCTCTTTTAGCTCTTCGACCATAACCATCATGCTCTGCGACTTAAAGTTGCGCTTGATGATGCTAGCGATCAGGCTATTAAAGATAATATCGAGATTAAAATACAGTAAAGATACATGTCTGTGTTTCGTCTCTACTTTTATCTCTAGCTCAATACCGGCTTTAGCTAAGTCTTCTTGCCACGCCTTAAGCACCGACTCCAAGATTAAAATCATATCGTAACCAACCGCACCACCATCTTGTCGGCTATTACTCAATTGTGCCAAACCATTCTTTAACGCAAGAATTGGTGACTTACCTTGTCCATCATTCCAATTAGGGAGCATCGCTGCAACTTGGTTGACCTCTATGGACAGTTCATCGGCGGTATGAGACACAAGCGCATTCTTAACCGATAACTGCTTCTTAAGCTGCTGATTGGTCGTCAGTAATATCCGGCTTTGGTGTATCAATTGATCGGTTTTTAAAGCTACTTGTGCCTTTAAGTGTCGGTTGGCAAAGGTGACATAACTCGAACGCCAAAAAACCAAAATGGTGACCACACAGATAAGTAAGATAAGAGAGCTCGCAGCAGCCCAATTGCTGAGATACCAAGGTTCCGCTATCGAGAAGCTTTGATTGGTGGAGACAAAACGATAGTGTGAATCTTTTACCGGCTTAACCTCAAGTGTGTAATCGCCGGGCAGCAAGTGATCTAGGGTTAACAAGCCCCCTTCAAACTCACTCCAAGGTTCATCATCATTGAGTCTGTACTCCATCGCAGGTGCGAACGTGGCAGGTAAAATACCGAGCTTAAACCCAATCCACGAGCCATAAGGTATCTCGGCTAGATCTGCAGCCTTGCCGCCAAGAGACACGGTCTTTTGATTGACACTTATTTTGCTCAGTAAGGCACGGCTATGGGGCGTGTTCGACACCAATAACTCATTAGCTAACGCGCTCACCACTCCATACTTAGAACCCAATACTAGCCTTGAAGATTGATTCTGTTGACTGTAGAAGAGCTCACATGCCCCAGCCGCGAGTTCATTGGTGATCAAACCAAAAGGTGAACCAATATGTTTGTGAAGCTGTCCGTCTAGTCCGTAATAGCTCAGCCCTTTAGAAGAGCCTAACCAGACACCATTTTCATCGCTGATTAAACAGCTAGGGCTAATGTTCTCTTCAACAAGGGGAATCTCTTCAATGACTGGACGATCGTAAGGGATCCGATAGACACCATAGCTGCTCGCAAACCATTGAGAACCATCGCTGGCTTTTTCTATATCAACGACCTTGCCAAATCGCTCACTAGAACGACTAAAGCTGATCCGTTTATCAACAAAGGAATAGAAGCCATGGTCGGTGCCGATGTAGACACGACCTTGTAAACCAATATTTAGGTCTGTAATTTTTGCTGGCAGGAACTTATCCACCAACCAATCCATTCTGTAGCCCGTAAGCTCCATATTGTCTATCGACAAGGAATAGAGACTCTGCCCAGAAGTCATCCAAAGTGTGTTATCACCTTGAAGGGCAAAGTTCTCGATGTAGACGCCTTCAATGGCTCTGGGCAGCTTAAGAGCTTCACGCTCTAATGTCTTGCTGTTGAAACTAACGATCCCCTCTTCAGTCGCTAACCAAATAGATGAACCAAAAACCTGAAAGTCTCGGACCGGTTTAGGGTATACACGATTAGGCCGCTCTTTAGCTTCAGAATCAACGAGATAGAGCCCCATCGAAGAAGCAACCCAAGCAAGATGGTCACTGATTGGCTTAACTTTATTGATCACGATACTGCTAGAGTGCATGCCCATGCCGGTTAAAGGCGTTCTTGAGAATGTCTTACTAAACAAAGAGAAATACCGGATACCGTTATTGGTCGCGACCCACATACCGCCTGCCTGGTCGTTAATTAATGAATAAATCTTCTCGCCCGGTAATGAAAAGTCATGGTTGGAGGCTTGTTCAAACCGAGTGGTTTCACCAGTAAGAAGGTTATAGCTAATCAGGCCATGCTCAGTGCCAATCCAGTATTGATCTGTTGTTTCAGCAAAAGAGAGAACATGTGAACCACTGATCTTGGTCTCGTTCTCTGAATTAGCCAAATCGACAGTCACAACGCCATTTAATGTACCAATCAGTAATTCGCGTCTTGCCTTCGAAAAGTAGATCGTCTCGATATAGTGTTTATCTGATGCGGCAATATGGTTAAACTCTTGATTTTCAGAAAGATAAGCTCCTGAGCTGGTTGCCAGCACCCATTTGGATAGCACCCATTCCGCATCATTGATCCTAATGTCACTGCTGTTGTTGTATCGATACAGCTTGAGAAGTGAGTAGGTATTAAATTCCAATGACTGGGTGTTGTAGGTGTAGAAGTTGTTGTCGTCTGTCACCCAAATATAATCAGCCGATGCACCAATATTTGTGATCTCTTCGCCAGGGCTCAGACTAAACGCCAACTCGTTACCTATCCCTGGAGTATGTCGATATACCTCGTTATCGAAGAACGTCCAAAACTCATCGTCCAAAAAGGCGACGCGCTCCGATGAAAACTGCAACAGGCTACCTTGGCGTGGCAGTAGAGTTCGCCCATCATAAAAAAGAACTTTCCCATGCACATCATGAATCCAAAGCCCACCACCAGCTCCTAGATAGAGATTTTTAGCTGCAAGAAAATTCCCTTGCGCTTGAACAGGCAAAGGATAAAAGACAGACGGTGATGTATTTACCGCGATAGCGCTAAATGAAATACTCACTAATATGAACATTCGGAAGACAATTCGATACAACTTCTAATCCTGAACAGCAACAACTTATGAAGTTTCGGCTACTGCAATGTCTTTACCTTGCTCGACCAGAAACTGAGTTTTTTTGTGATTATTATTATCTTTCCATTTTAGCGGAAATCTACGAAGGAGAAAGAAGGTTTATTGTTTGTTGAAAGGTTTTATCTTAGCGGTCACGAAAATGCCGCAAAAAGCGGCATTGTTCATAATCATATCAAGAGTAAAGTGGAATAAAGGTTACTTACTATTGATTACTTTGTACTTAGACAGCTTGTGTAGCTATCGGTAAGTTGCTGAAGAAAATCGAAATAACTTCCGCTCTTCACTTCAACTGTAGAACCTATTGGGTCTAATTGACCTTGTTTCGCATGACTTCCACGAGTCACTGATTCAATTACAGCCGGTGTAAATTGAGGCTCAGAAAACACACATTGAACGTTTTCACGTACTATCGTCTTCTTAATCGCAATCAGGCTTTTTGCACCCGGTTTACGCTCTGGGCTTACAGTGAAATGACCTAAGTTATTCAAGCCAAACTCTTCCTCGTAATAACCATATGCATCATGGAAAACGTAGTAACCTTTGTCTTTTACTGACGCCAGTTGCTCACGAATCGACTGTTTTTTCTCTTCCAATGCAATCAAGAATGAATCTAGATTCTCTTGATACGCCATTGCGTTATCTGGGTCAGTTTCAATTAGCTTGTCTGAAATGTATTTCGCAGCAACTGCAACTTGATCGATCCCCAACCAAAAATGCGGGTCGTGGCTGCCATGGTGGTGACCTTCATGTGCATCGTGATCATGCTCATCGTGGCCGAACTCTCGTAAGTTGATACCAGGGATTTTACCGATTTCGATAACGTTATTATTCGATTCAATCACCTTAGTCAGAAACGCTTCTAAATCAGGACCAAACCAAACAACCATGTCTGCACCGTGAACTTTTTTGACATCAGACGGTTTAAGCGCATAATCGTGCGGCGAAGCATTGCTGTTCATCAACACATCCGGTTCACTAACGCCTTGCGTTAATTCTGTCACAATCATTTGAATTGGTTTGAAGCTTGTTAGAATAGTATTGGCACTTGCAACACTTGGCGCTAAAAGCAAAGTAGCAAGTATATAAGATGAACGTGACATAATTCCTCGATAATAGAAAAGTAGCTTAGGCTTGAGGTAAATGTTACATTATAACATTAGCGAATTGCAAATGAGTTCTATTCATGGATAACTTAATCCAACTAGATTCTGTGAGCGTCGAGTTTGACGGTCGAAAAGTGCTAGATAACATCTCCCTAAATCTAGAACGCGGCAGAATCACTACCCTAATTGGACCTAATGGTGCAGGTAAATCGACCTTAGTTAAGGTTTTACTTGGGCTTCAGCACAAATATTCTGGGAAGATCACTAGAGCAAAAAAATTAAAAATTGGTTATGTTCCCCAGAAACTTAAGCTGAACGACTCTCTACCACTTAATGTAGAACGTTTTCTCAAGCTCACCGGAATATTCAGTAAACAAGAGATCTTAGAAGCACTAAAACTCGTTGGTGCTGAGCATCTAATGAAAAGCAACATGCATCAGCTATCTGGTGGTGAAAATCAACGCGTACTGATTGCTCGTTCTCTCTTGAGAAGGCCAGACCTATTGGTTCTGGATGAACCTGCACAAGGCGTTGATGTACAAGGTCAAATTGATCTCTACGAACTGATTGACTCTATTCGCCACCGCTTTGGTTGCGCTGTATTTATGGTGTCACATGACTTGCATTTGGTGATGGCAAAAACAGATGACGTGATCTGTCTACACCACCACATCTGCTGTTCAGGTGCTCCTGCAGATATCAAACATCACCCTTCTTACATCGCCCTCTTCGGTACCGCGGTGCAAGAGAGCTTGGCGTTCTACCATCACCAACATGACCATCATCACCATGACTTAGCAGGCCAAGCTGTATCTGGAGATGTGCACGACTGTTCTAGCCATAAACACGGACATCAACACTAATGCTTGAGTTTCTTTTACCTTCTATCCTCGCTGGCTTAGGCATTGCACTTATTGCTGGTCCACTGGGTTCGTTCGTGGTGTGGCGTAAGATGGCGTACTTTGGTGACACATTGGCACACGCCTCTTTAATGGGTTTAGCGCTTGGTTTCCTGTTCAATATTAACTTGTACTTCGCGCTGCTGATTTGCTGCTTGATGTTGGCAGTATTACTCGTGACCTTACAAAAGCAAAAGCTGGTCGCGACCGATACGTTGCTCGGCATATTAGCCCACAGTGCACTCTCACTCGGCTTAGTTGCCGTTAGCTTCTTAGATAACGTTCGTGTTGACCTGATGAGCTACCTATTCGGTGATTTGCTTGCCGTTTCTCCCACTGATTTAGTGTTCATCTATGCGGGCGCTAGTGTTATTGGTTTGGTGTTGACCATTTTCTGGCGGCCACTGCTATCAACAACGGTAAACGAAGATCTTGCTGCGGTTGATGGCATCAACATTGATTTAATGCGCCTAATTCTAATGCTCCTAGTCGGTATCGTGATTGCGGTTGGTATGAAGTTTGTTGGTGCGTTAATCATGACATCACTGCTGATTATCCCGGCAGCAACAGCAAGAAAATTCTCAAGCACACCTGAACAAATGGCGTTACTCGCTTCGATTATTGGTTCTATCGCAGTATGTGGTGGGTTGAGCCTATCTTGGTTCTACGACACGCCAGCAGGTCCATCTGTTGTAATTAGTGCTGCTGCAATGTTTATGTTGTCTCAGATGGTTAAGAGCCGAGCGTAACGTTACGATCTCGTATCTCGTATCCTGCATCTAAAAAACATACAAAAAAGGCTTGGTCATTGACCAAGCCTTTCTATTATTTATCGCTTAAAGCGCAGGTTACCAACCAGTAATCTCACGTAGACCTTTACCGATGTCAGCAAGAGACTTAACCGTCTTAACGCCTGCTGCTTCAAGTGCTGCGAATTTGTCTTCAGCAGTACCTTTACCGCCAGAGATGATTGCGCCAGCGTGGCCCATACGTTTACCCGGAGGAGCAGTAACACCTGCAATGTAAGAAACAACTGGCTTAGTTACGTTCTCTTTAATGAACGCTGCTGCTTCTTCTTCCGCTGTACCACCGATCTCACCAATCATTACGATAGCTTCTGTTTCCGGATCTTCTTGGAACAGTTTTAGGATATCAATGAAGTTTGAACCAGGGATTGGGTCACCACCAATACCAACACATGTAGACTGACCGAAGCCTTCGTCTGTTGTTTGTTTAACTGCTTCGTAAGTAAGAGTACCTGAACGAGATACAATACCTACTTTACCTTTCTTGTGGATGTGACCAGGCATGATACCAATCTTACACTCGTCTGGAGTGATAAGACCTGGACAGTTAGGACCGATCATGCGAACGCCAGTTTCTTCTAGCTTCACTTTAACGTCGATCATATCTGTTGTTGGGATACCTTCAGTGATCGTTACGATCAGTTCGATACCTGCGTCAATCGCTTCAAGGATTGCATCTTTACAGAAAGGTGCTGGTACGTAGATAACCGTTGCTGTTGCGCCAGTAACTTCTACTGCTTCACGCACTGTGTTGAATACTGGAAGACCAAGGTGAGTTTGACCACCCTTACCAGGAGATACACCACCAACCATTTGCGTACCGTATGCGATAGCTTGCTCTGAGTGGAATGTACCTTGACCGCCAGTGAAACCCTGACAGATTACTTTAGTGTCTTTGTTAATTAATACAGACATTATTTCGCCTCCGCAGCAGCAACAACTTTCTGAGCAGCATCTGTTAGGGATTCAGCTGCAATGATATCAACATCAGAATTAGCAAGTACTTCGCGACCTAGGTCTGCGTTTGTACCTTCTAGACGAACAACAACAGGTACTGTTACGCCTACTTCTTTAACCGCACCGATAATACCTTCAGCGATCATGTCACAACGTACGATGCCACCGAAGATGTTTACTAGTACTGCGCTAACATTGTCATCAGAAAGGATGATCTTGAATGCTTCAGCTACACGCTCTTTAGTTGCGCCGCCGCCTACATCAAGGAAGTTTGCTGGTTTGCCGCCATGTAGGTTAACGATATCCATCGTACCCATTGCTAGACCTGCACCGTTGACCATACAGCCAACGTTACCATCTAGTGCTACGTAGTTTAGTTCCCACTGTGCTGCGTGCGCTTCGCGCTCATCTTCTTGAGATGGATCGTGCATTTCACGTAGTTTAGGCTGACGGTACATCGCGTTTGAATCGATGTTGATCTTGCCGTCAAGACAAAGAAGGTTACCTTCACCAGTGATAACAAGTGGGTTAATTTCTAGTAGCGCTAGATCGTACTGAGAGAACATTTGGCCAAGACCCATGAAGATCTTAACGAACTGTTTAATTTGATCGCCAACTAGACCAAGTTTGAACGCAAGTTCACGGCCTTGGTAAGCTTGAGGGCCCACTAGAGGGTCGATCGCTGATTGGTGAATCAACTCTGGAGTTTCTTCAGCGATTTTCTCAATGTCCACACCACCTTCAGTTGACGCCATGAATACAATTTTACGCGTTGCACGGTCAACAACAGCACCTAGGTAAAGTTCGTTAGCAATGTTCGATGCTTCTTCAACTAGGATCTTTGTTACAGGCTGACCATTAGCGTCTGTTTGGTAAGTCACTAGGTTTTTACCTAGCCATTTTTGTGCAAACTCTTTAACGCCTTCTTTCGTGTCATGTAGCTCTACGCCGCCCGCTTTACCGCGACCACCAGCGTGTACTTGACACTTAACGACTTTCTTGGCTGTACTGATACGACCTGCAGCTTCGAAAGCTTCTTGTGCAGTATCACATGCGAAACCTTCTGGTACAGGCAAACCGAATTCTGCAAACAGCTGTTTGGCTTGGTATTCATGCAAATTCATTTTGATATTCCGTTTATTTTCCCTTAAGGGATTATTATTTCCATAACGACACAGTTTCCTGTGGTACGTCTGTAGGGTCTTCTCAAATCAACTGCTGTCCATTTTCTAATGGCTTTACAGTTCAAGTGAAGGCCAGACGTTGAGCAGCCTAGCCTTTGAAACTTTTTACGTCTAGCTAACCGGGTTAACTAGACGTTTTAGCGATACTAAACGTCCAATAGCAGACGCGCAGGATCTTCTAGAAGCTCTTTGATGGTCACTAGGAAGCCAACTGATTCACGGCCGTCGATTAGGCGGTGATCGTAAGAAAGCGCTAGGTACATCATTGGTAAGATCTCAACCTTGCCATCAACAGCCATTGGACGATCTTGGATTTTGTGCATACCCAAAATTGCCGCTTGAGGCGGGTTGATGATTGGCGTAGACATTAGAGAGCCAAATACACCACCGTTCGTGATAGTGAAGTTACCGCCCATCAACTCATCAACAGTTAGCTTGCCGTCACGGCCTTTGATTGCTAGCTCTTTGATGCCTTTTTCGATGTCAGCAAAACCTAGTGTGTCACAGTCTTTCAGTACTGGAGTTACTAGACCACGTGGCGTTGATACTGCCATGCTGATGTCGAAGTAGTTGTGGTAAACGATATCTGTACCGTCGATAGAAGCGTTCACTTCTGGGAAACGTTTCAGTGCTTCTGTTACTGCTTTCACGTAGAAAGACATGAAACCAAGACGCGTATCGTGACGCTTCTCGAATTGGTCTTTGTACTGCTTACGAAGGTCCATGATTGGCTTCATGTTCACTTCGTTGAAAGTCGTCAGCATTGCTGTGCTGTTCTTCGCTTCTAGAAGACGGTTTGCAACTGTCTTACGTAGGCGAGTCATAGGCACGCGTTTTTGGCTACGAGCCGCTGCTGGCGCTTCAACTGCTGGTGCAGATGCTGCTGCCGGAGCCGCTTTCGCTGCTGCTAGGTGTGCATCGATGTCCTCACGAGTAATACGACCACCAACACCAGTGCCTTTAACGTCAGCTGGTTGTAGGTTGTGCTCTGCAAGAAGACGACGAACAGCAGGGCTCAGTGCGTCGTTGCTTTCTTCTGTCAGTGCCGCTTTGTGGCGCTTATCAGGAGAAGCTTCTGTATCTTCAGTCGTGTCTTTCGTTGGTTCACCAGCGACAGCACCAGGTTTGATTTTCGCAAGAAGCTGCTTAGAAAGTACCGTAGCACCCTCTTCTTCAATGATAGCTTCCAGAACACCCGCTTCAGGAGCAGGTACTTCTAGAACTACTTTATCTGTTTCGATGTCTACAATGACTTCATCACGTGCAACGGCTTCGCCTGGTTTTTTGTGCCAAGTCGCTACTGTTGCATCAGCCACAGATTCAGGTAAATCTGGAACCAGAATTTCAATTGTCATGTGCGTATTTTCCTTTTACTTCTAGTTCTTAAGTAGGGTCAAAGCGTCGTCAACTAACGCCTTTTGTTGTTTCAAGTGTACCGACATATAGCCAACAGCTGGGGATGCTGATGCAGGACGACCTGCGTATTGAATATCAGCACCTACTGGGATAGCAGCTCGGAAATTATGTTGGCTACTGTACCAAGCACCTTGGTTTTGTGGCTCTTCTTGACACCAAACGTAATCGACTACATTTGTGTATTGTGCGATTGCAGCTCTCACGTCCTCATAAGGGAACGGGTAAAGTTGCTCAATACGCACAATAGCGACATCGTCTTGCTCGTTCTTACGTCTTTGGTCAAGCAGGTCAAAGTAAACCTTACCTGAACAGAACACGACGCGTTTTACGTTCTCAGGAGCCAGATCATCAATTTCTGCGATAGCTGGTTGGAACGTGCCTTCTGCCAAATCTTCAAGAGAAGATGTACACAGAGGGTGACGAAGCAATGACTTAGGTGACATTACAATCAGAGGACGACGCATTGGTCGAACAACCTGACGGCGAATCATGTGGTAAACCTGTGCTGGTGTTGAAGGAACAACAACCTGCATATTTTGTTCAGCGCACAATTGAAGGTAACGCTCAAGACGCGCAGAAGAGTGCTCTGGGCCTTGGCCTTCATAACCGTGAGGAAGCAGCATAGTTAGACCACATAGACGTGCCCACTTTTGCTCACCTGACGAAATAAATTGGTCGATAACGACTTGCGCACCGTTTGCGAAGTCACCAAATTGTGCTTCCCAAAGGGTTAGACCGCTTGGCTCAGCTGTTGCGTAGCCATACTCGAACGCTAGCACTGCTTCTTCAGACAATACCGAGTCAAATACTTGGAATGGACCCTGCTTATCATGAATGTTCGCAAGAGGAACATACGTGCTTGCATCTGATTGGTTGTGCAGTACTGAGTGACGGTGGAAGAAGGTACCACGGCCTGAATCTTGGCCAGAGATGCGAATACGCTTGCCATCGTCAACAAGTGTTGCGTAAGCCAGAGTTTCAGCCATACCCCAATCGACTTGTTTTTCGCCATTCACCATGGCAGTACGATCGTTGTACAGTTTATTTACTCGGCTTTGTAGCTTGTGGCTTTCTGGGTATTGGCAGATCTTAGTACCAAGCTCTTTTAGACGCTCGATATCGACCTTGTTATCCCAGTCGATATTCCAGTCATGACCTAGGTAAGGAGACCAGTCTACTGAGTGAAGTGCCATTGGGCGCCACTCTTTAACCACAACTTCACCGTGATCAAGAGCATCACGATATTCGTTAACTAGTTGAGTTGCCGTATCAATACCAAACTCACCGCGCTCCATTAGCACGTCAGCGTATAGCTTACGTGGCGTTGGATGCTTCTTGATTTTTTGGTACATCAAAGGCTGTGTTGCATTCGGCTCATCGGCTTCGTTGTGACCGTGGCGACGGTAACAAACTAGGTCGATAACGACATCACGTTTAAAGGTATTACGGTAGTCCAGTGCTAAGCGAGCAACAAAAGCAACCGCTTCTGGATCATCAGCATTAACGTGGAAAATCGGAGCCTGTACCATCTTAGCGATATCAGTACAGTACATCGTAGAGCGTGTGTCGCGAGGGTTAGACGTTGTAAAACCAACTTGGTTATTTACAACGATACGAACCGTACCACCTACACAGAAACCACGAGCTTGAGACATGTTAAACGTCTCTTGCACAACACCCTGACCAGCGATTGCTGAGTCACCGTGAATAGTGATTGGCAGTACACGGCTACCATCAGTATCACCTAGGCGATCTTGACGTGCACGCACTGAACCGATAACCACTGGGTTTACGATTTCTAAGTGTGATGGGTTAAATGCTAGTGCTAAGTGAACGTTGCCACCTGGTGTCGCGAAATCCGCAGAGAAACCTTGGTGGTATTTAACATCACCAGTACCCCACGTTTCGTCGTGCTTACCCGCGAACTCGTCAAACAGGTCTTGCGGCTTTTTACCAAGCACGTTAACCAACATGTTTAGACGACCACGGTGAGCCATACCAACAACGACTTCACGCATGCCTTGTCCACCAGCATGACGAATGATCTCTTTCGTCATTGGGATAAGCGCATCACCACCTTCCAACGAGAAGCGTTTCGCGCCTGGGAATTTCGCACCAAGATAGCGCTCAAGACCTTCAGCAGCGGTTAGCTCTTCTAGGAAAGCTTGCTTTTCTTCTTTGTTGAAAGAGGGTTGACCGGACACAGACTCTAAACGTTGTTGAATCCAACGTTTTTGCTCTGTATTAGTCATGTGCATGTATTCAGCACCAATTGAACCACAATAGGTTTGCTTTAGAGACTTGTGTAAATCTTTAAGCACCATCGTCTCTTGGCCAATCGCATAAGAGCCGACGTTAAACGTCTCATTGAGGTCTTCTTCGGTAAGAGTGTGGAAAGAAGGGGCCAGTTCATCAACTGTCGCTCTCTTCCATAAACCTAGGGGGTCTAGATTTGCTGCTTGATGCCCTCGGAATCGATAAGCATTAATCAGTTGCAGAACTTTTACTTGTTTCGCATCGACATCTGGATCACTAACTTGGACACTGTAATGCTTTGTTTCTTGAGCGAGTCGACGGAAGTATTCACGAACACGAGAGTGTGGTTGTTCCACTGCTTCTGAAGCTTGCACAGGCAATTCTTCAAAAACACTTCTCCATTCGTCACTTACCGAATCGGGATCACTTAGATACAGTTCATAGAGTTCTTCTACGTACGTTGCATTGGCGCCAGCCAAGTGTGAAGACTCGAGCCATGCCTTCATCACGCCGTTGTGCATATTTTCCCTTAACCAGTAGTTTTCACGTTTGCTGCGGTCTATGCCGAGCTATTAAAAGGCCGTCCCAAAACTTCTAGGGCGGCAATTTTTTATAACTTAAACCGAACGATTCACTAACATGGTCTTGATGTGACCAATCGCTTTCGTCGGATTTAATCCCTTAGGACAAACACTTACACAATTCATGATGCCATGGCAACGAAAAACGCTAAATGCATCATCAAGATCAGACAAACGTTCATCTGTCGCTGTATCTCGGCTATCAATTAGCCAACGGTACGCGGCAAGTAGGCCTGCTGGTCCGATGAACTTGTCAGGGTTCCACCAGAACGATGGGCATGACGTTGTACAACATGCACACATGATACATTCGTACAGTCCGTCTAAATGAGCACGCTCATCAGGGCTTTGTAAGTTTTCACGTGCCGGTGGTACATTGCCATCAGACACTAGGAATGGTTTTACTTTTTCGTAGTTATCGTAGAACTGAGTCATATCAACAATAAGGTCACGAACAACAGGTAAACCTGGCAGTGGGCGAATCACGATCTTATCACCTTTCAACGCAGATAGAGGCGTGATACACGCTAGGCCGTTTTTACCGTTCATGTTCAGACCATCCGAACCACATACACCTTCACGGCATGAGCGGCGGAAAGCGATCGTTGGATCTTGTTCTTTCAATAGAATAAGCGCATCCAGAAGCATCATGTCTGAACCTTCATCCACCTCTAGGGTGTATTCCTTCATGTAAGGCTTTTGGTCGACATCTGGATTGTAACGGTATAAAGAGAAATTCAGTTTCATGGTCATGTCTCCTTAGTACGTACGTGCTTTTGGCGGGAACGCTTCACGATGGATAGGTTCCATGTTTACGTTACGCTTAGTCATGCTTTCTGACTCAGGATTGTAAAGCGTGTGGCATAGCCATTGCTCGTCATCACGATCAGGGTAGTCAAAACGAGCATGTGCACCACGACTTTCTGTACGGTAGTTTGCCGCTACAGCCGTCGCATACGCTGTTTCCATTAAGTTTTCAAGCTCTAGACATTCAATACGCTGCGTGTTGAACTCAGTAGACTTATCTGAAAGGTGTGCATTCTTCAGACGCTCACGAATAGCTTTAAGCTCTTCTAGGCCGTCGGCCATTGCTTGACCTTCACGGAATACAGAAAAGTTGTTCTGCATACATTGCTGTAGATCTTTGCGGATCTGCGCTGGATCTTCGCCGTCTGTACTGTTTTCCCAACGGTTGTAACGCTCTAGAGAACGAGCGATATCTTCTTGTGTTGCCGGTTTCGCATCAGCTTGCTTCTTCAGAGTCTCACCTAGGTGTAGACCTGTCGCACGACCGAATACAACCAAGTCAAGCAGTGAGTTACCACCTAGACGGTTCGCACCGTGTACTGATACTGAAGCAATCTCACCACAAGCAAATAGACCTTGTACTTCTAAATCGCTACCATCTGCACCCTGCTTAATCGCTTGGCCAGAAACTTGTGTCGGTACACCCCCCATCATGTAGTGACATGTTGGGATTACTGGGATTGGCTCTTTTACCGGATCAACGTGTGCGAATGTACGAGACAGTTCACATACACCAGGTAGACGAGATTCAAGTGTTTCTTTACCTAGGTGGTCCAGTTTCAGTTTGATGTGTGGCCCCCAAGGACCGTCACAACCACGACCTTCACGGATTTCTACCATCATTGAACGAGCAACAACGTCACGACCCGCTAAGTCTTTCGCGTTTGGAGCGTAACGTTCCATGAAACGTTCGCCGTCTTTATTTAGAAGGTAACCACCTTCACCACGACAGCCTTCTGTTACAAGAACACCTGCACCAGCAATACCCGTTGGGTGGAACTGCCACATTTCGATATCTTGCATAGGAACGCCAGCACGAATCGCCATACCAACACCGTCACCAGTATTGATGTGTGCGTTAGTTGTCGATGCGTAGATACGACCAGCACCACCAGTTGCCAGGATCGTTGCTTTCGCTTTGAAGTAGCATACTTCGCCTGTTTCCATGCAAAGTGCTGTTGTACCAAGAATGGCACCGTCTTCATTCTTCACAAGATCAAGCGCGTACCACTCAGAGAACACGGTTGTCTTATGTTTGATGTTTTGTTGGTAAAGCGTGTGTAGCAATGCGTGACCGGTACGGTCAGCTGCTGCAGCGGTGCGAGCCGCTTGCTCACCACCAAAGTTCTTAGATTGGCCACCAAAAGGACGTTGGTAAATGGTGCCGTTATCGAAACGAGAAAATGGAAGACCCATTTTTTCTAGTTCGATAACTGATTCTGGGCCATTTTTACACATGTATTCGATAGCATCTTGGTCACCGATGTAATCAGAACCTTTTACTGTGTCGTACATATGTTGTTCCCAGTGATCTTCGTGCGCATTACCTAGCGCAACCGTAATACCACCTTGAGCAGATACGGTATGAGAACGAGTTGGGAAAACTTTAGAAAGCAATGCACATGATAGGCCTTGCTCTGAAATTTGTAGTGCGGCACGCATACCTGCACCACCAGCGCCGATAACTACGGCATCAAACTCACGAACAGGAATAGTCACTTACGCACCCCACAAAATAAACAGACCAGAGAAGAAATATCCAAGAAGAACCGCAACCACACCTACTTGAAGGCCAACACGCAGTTTAGCGCACTTGATGTAGTCGGTTAGCACTTGCCATAGGCCGATCCAAGCGTGAACAAGAACCGAAGTAAGCGCTAACATGGTAAATACTTTAGTGAAGGTTCCACCAAAGAACTGAGTCCATGATACGTAAGAGATATCGGTGAAGGCACAAAAGCTCACCAAATAAATTGTATATAGCGTCATAATGATTGCAGTTGCACGAATCAATAAGAAATCGTGAACGCCATTACGACCAAATGTCGAAACGTTGTTTACCATACTAAGATCCCCGCTAGTAGAGACAATACCGCTGTCGCTGCGAATGCAACCTTAGCGCTCTTAGCGCCAGATTCCAGCTCTTCAAAGTGACCAAGGTCCATAAGAAGGTGACGAATACCACCGGTAATGTGGTAAGCCAAAGCGGTTAAAATGCCCCACAGAATAAACTTCACGAAGAAGCCATCGACAATGTCGCTAGCTTCCATAAAGCCTACTGGGGATGAGAGGGAAGTGGATAGTAACCAAAGCAAAATTCCAATCGCAACAAAAGTTATCACCCCAGACACACGGTGTAGGATGGAAGCTATTGCAGTGATTGGAAAGTGGATGGTCTGTAAATCTAAATTAACAGGTCTTGTCTTTCTTTCTTTCACGGGCTTGCTCACTCAGCTCCATTGAGCATTATGGTCATTAAATAACCTTATGATATTGTTATGGACAAAATTTGATTGCAAACCTTCAAAATTTAACATTAACTTAACAAATAACTGAAGTTGAGCCTTAGATAATTGTATAGTAATTGTTAACCGCTCGATTAAGAAAGACACCTCACATTTCTTCTTAGCCTTGCATTTATAAGGTTTTAACCAAACTTTTCAGCGCCACTATACGGCTCGCAACATTCTAATACAATTGATGTAACAAATAATGCTACACAGACCAGATTTTTAACGAATTTAATGTAAAAAACACTAACAAGTGCACACAAAGCTTCAGAAAAATTGACTTTCCCACGTAAGACCAGTAAAAAAATGACACATAAACATCCTGGACGGATTAAATAATAAACAAAGGAGATTGTTATGGCGGATAAGAAAGCTACCCTTCACATTGAAGGTCAAGCGCCAATCGAGCTGCCGATTACAGAAGGTGTACTTGGTACTCCAGTGATCGACGTTCGTACACTAGGTTCTAATGGTTTTTTCACTTTTGACCCTGGTTTTCTTGCCACTGCATCCTGTGAGTCTCAAATCACTTTTATTGACGGTGGAAAAGGTATCCTTTTACATCGTGGTTATCCAATTGACCAACTTGCCAATAACGCTGATTACTTAGAAGTATGTTACATACTTCTTTACGGTGAAGCCCCATCTCGAGCTGAGTACGAAAAGTTCAAGACTACCGTGACACGTCACACGATGGTACATGAGCAAATCGCTAGTTTCTTCCACGGCTTCCGTCGTGACGCTCACCCTATGGCTGTAATGTGTGGTGTTGTAGGCGCTCTAGCGGCGTTCTACCACGACTCACTTGATATCAACAACGATACACACCGTGAAATTGCGGCATACCGCCTGATTTCAAAAATGCCAACACTGGCAGCAATGTGTTACAAATATTCAATCGGTCAGCCGTTTATCTACCCACGTAACGATCTTGGCTACGCAGAAAACTTCTTACACATGATGTTTGCAAACCCATGTGAAGAGTATGAAGTCAACCCTATCGTTGCTCGTGCAATGGATAAAATTTTCACTCTACACGCAGATCACGAACAGAACGCTTCAACGTCTACAGTACGTCTAGCAGGTTCATCTGGTGCTAACCCATTTGCGTGTATCGCAGCTGGTATTGCATCACTTTGGGGCCCTGCGCACGGCGGTGCAAACGAAGCTTGTCTGCGCATGCTTGAAGAGATCGGTAGCGTAGATAACATTGAAGAATACGTTGCGAAAGCAAAAGACAAAGATGACCCATTCCGTTTGATGGGCTTCGGTCACCGTGTATACAAGAACTACGATCCACGTGCAACAGTAATGCGTGAAGCATGTCACGAAGTACTTAAAGAGCTGAACATCCAAGACCCACTATTAGACGTAGCAATGGAACTTGAGCGTATCGCTCTTTCTGATGAGTACTTTGTTTCTAAGAAGCTATACCCGAACGTAGATTTCTACTCAGGTATCATTCTAAAAGCAATCGGTATTCCAGTATCTATGTTCACTGTTATCTTTGCGATGTCTCGTACCATCGGTTGGATTGCACACTGGAACGAAATGCACAGCGATCCGACGAACCGTATCGGTCGTCCTCGTCAGTTGTACACTGGTGAAGAACAACGTGACTTTAAAGCACTTCACGAGCGTGAATAGTTGCGATAAGTCATAACGTTAAAAAGGGTCGATGTGAAAGCATCAACCCTTTTCTTTTATATGTTCAAAACTCCGTCATCTTCAAGAGCGGAAAACGAGTAAATTAGGGAAATCTTATCCCTCATTTCGCATCTGTTCTTAAACTGGGTTATCGATATCGATAAACTCAACATCCAAGCCATGTTCTTTTGCTAACCACTCACCTAGTGCTTTCACACCATAGCGTTCAGTTGCGTGGTGACCCGCAGCAAAGTAATGAATATCTTGCTCACGAGCCGAGTAAGTTGTGCGCTCAGAAATTTCACCAGAGATAAATGCATCTATACCTTGAGAAGCTGCAAGCTCAATGTAATCTTGGCCACCGCCAGTACACCAACCTAATGTATCAATCATTTTATCGGCGTTCTCAGGAGCAATGTGTAGTGGCTTACGATTCAACACTTGATCAATTTTTGCTGCAAACTCAGCACCTGTCATTGGCACTTTTAATTTGCCAAACATAGCAACCGATTGTGGGTGCCCTTCCAAACCGCCTTCGACTTCTATCTCAAGTAACTCTGCCAGTTTGGCGTTGTTACCAAGCTCAGGATGAATATCAAGAGGAAGGTGGTAGCCCAATAAATTGATATCATTTTTGATCAACGTACGAATACGCTTACCTTTCATGCCGCGAATCGCTTCCGGCTCACCTTTCCAAAAGAAACCATGGTGAACTAACAAAGCGTCAGCCTTTAGCTCAACGGCTTTATTGATCAAAGCTTGTGAAGCCGTTACACCAGTAACGATTCGCTTTACCTCAGGAGTGCCTTCTACTTGAAGACCGTTTGGGCAGTAATCTTTAATCTGCTGTGGCTGCAGTTTTTCGTTAAGTAGCTTTTCTAATTGTAAGTTATTCATTTTTATTTCCAGCTTACCTTTATAATAACGTCGTTATATCAATTTACGGGTAGAATGTCGAAAGCCCTTCCACTCTGTTTCTAGAGAACAGATGACTGAAGTTTACGAGGAACCGATGACCGAACTGCAACGCTTTTACCAATGGGTGATTAGCTCACCACCGCTACTAGAAATCAAGCCGCCCATTTCTGATCTCACTGTGTTCTCAAATTACCAAAAGCTCGATGATGCCCATACTTATGATGGTAACCCTAGGTTAGGCTTCCTCTACCAACACCTATGTGAACAAGTCATCATCACTTCGGATAATTATTCAATCAAGCACGATGAGATCCAAATTAATGTTGAGGGAAGCACACTCGGCGCAATCGACTTTATCCTAGAAGAAACAAGCAACCAAAAATTAGAACACTGGGAAGTGGCAATTAAGTTTTACCTACTTCACGAGCAAACATGGTTCGGCCCGAATTCTCATGACCAATTAGACAAGAAGCTCGATAGAATGCTCAGCCATCAGCTCGGAATGTCCTCTTCATCAGCGTTTGTTGAGCAATATCCGGAGATCGATGTCGACTCAAAACACCTTTTGATTCAAGGTCGTCTTTATACCAACCCATTTCTAGAACAAAACGTACCTACGCAGTGTTTGGGCTACGACATTAACTCAAGCCAAGTAAACGGATTTTGGTGCTATCAAAATCAGGCTCACCAGATCACTGAACCACTGTATCCACTCACCAAAGAACAATGGGCCGCAGGGACGGATGATTTCAACAGCCAGCCTATCACCGAGTTCGGTGACCGCTTCGTCCATGGGCAAACTAAGTCGGGGAAATTCTGGTTTGTGATGCCGAAAAGCTGGCCACACGGTTAGCCGTCTAAGCTAACTCACTTACCTTTTCCCGCTTATCACACGCAACCAGCACAAATAAAAAGGGCTGATGTTTTAACATCAACCCGTCTATTATTTGCTTGATAACTCTATGAATCGTATTCGATTATAGACCTGCAGCGGCAAATACTTGATTAACAATCTCTTGAGCTTCTGCTTCGATCGCTTTTAGGTGTTCTTCACCTTTAAAGCTCTCACAGTAGATTTTGTAGATGTCTTCCGTTCCTGATGGGCGAGCAGCAAACCAACCGTTCTTAGTTGTCACTTTAAGACCACCGATTGCTGCACCATTACCTGGAGCATGCGTCAAACGAGCAGTAATCGCATCACCAGCAAGTGTTTCAGCAGAAACCATCTCTGGAGATAGCTTCTTCAGCACATCTTTTTGTGCACCGTTTGCTACTGCTTGAATACGGTTGTACTTAGATTCACCGTGTTTAGCAGCAAGCTCTTCGTAGTATTCTTGTGGGTTCTTACCAGTTACCGCTGTGATCTCAGCCGCAAGTAGGCAAAGAATTAGGCCGTCTTTATCTGTTGACCAAGGCGTACCATCTTTACGTAAGAAAGAAGCACCCGCACTCTCTTCACCACCAAAGCCAAACTGACCGTTGTATAGGCCATCAACGAACCATTTGAAACCAACTGGCACTTCACAAAGTTCGCGACCTAAGTCTGCTACTACGCGGTCAATCAATGCACTTGATACCAAAGTTTTACCAACTGCAACTTCTTTACCCCAACCTTCACGGTTACGGTATAGGTAGTCGATACAAACCGCTAGGAAGTGGTTAGGGTTCATTAGGCCTTTTGGCGTAACAATGCCGTGACGATCGTAATCTGGGTCGTTACCAAATGCTAGTGCGTACTCATCTTTAAGCGCAAGCAAGCCTGCCATTGCGTATGGTGAAGAGCAGTCCATACGAACCACGCCATCTTTATCTAGAGACATGAATTGGAAAGAAGGGTCAACCGCTTCATTTACCAAAGTAAGGTCTAAGTTGTACGCTTTACCAATTTGACGCCAATAATCAATACCGCTTCCGCCCAGTGGATCCACACCAATTTTGATGTTCGCTTTCTGGATAGCTTCCATATCAACCACGTTAACTAAATCAGCAACGTATGGAGTAACTAGGTCGACTTCTTTCACTAATTCAGACTGTTTAGCCTGTGCAATAGGCCTGCGTTTAACGCCTTGCATTTGCTCAGAAATAATAACGTTCGCACGATCTTCAATAGCTTGCGTTAGTTCCGCTTCAGCAGGGCCACCGTGTGTCGGGTTGTATTTGATACCGCCGTCTTGAGGTGGGTTGTGTGAAGGTGTGATAACAATGCCATCGGCTTTTTTGTCATTCACTAGGTTGTGCGTAAGAATCGCGTGCGAGATACCTGGTGTTGGAGTAAAGCCATTGTTTTCTTGAATAATAACTTCAACACCGTTCGCTACAAGTACTTCGATTACCGTAGAAAACGCAGGTTCAGATAGTGCGTGCGTATCTTTACCTAAGAAAAGTGGACCTGTTGTACCTTGCTCAGCACGCACTTCAGCCACTGCTTGGGCAATCGCTAGAATGTGGTTTTCGTTAAATGTTGATTTGTCAGCAGTACCACGGTGACCTGAAGTACCGAATAGTACTTTGTGATCTGGGTTAGTCGCATCCGGTTGCTGTAAGAAATAGTTAGCCACTAAAGCCGGAATATTATGAAGATCTTCCTGCTGAGCTTTTTGCCCAGCACGAGGGTGCATAGCCATTTTTCGACATCCTTATATATATAAAATTTAAAAACAAAAAAACCTCATAATATCTTCTTATCCATGGATATTATGAGGTTTAAATCAGATTTCGTTAAATTGAACCTGTTACTTTTTCGATCAATTCTGCTTGGAAATTCATGCGGCTCATAAGCTGCTCAACCATCTGTCTCTTGCGGCTAGTATTATTATTTGTAATAACCCAAAAAGGACTTTGTGGAATGGCTTTAGGCTTAGTCGTGTTGCCGTTTGCTAACAACGTCGCTTCGTTATCTGCAAAGTAAACACGCTTACGGCCTTTTACTTGAGTTGCTTCTGAAAAGCTTTCAGGGTCGATTTTATGCAGTGTTGATAACACCAACATGAAACGATCAATGGCTTTCTTTAGTGACGCAAACTCATCTGATATTAGTAGTGAGCGCATTTCTTTAACGCCATCGAACTTCTCTGGAGTAAAGCCTACCTCTTTGCTAACAACGATACCTTTCTGCTCTACGATCTCTTCGATCGGAGCCATGCCTTGGCTATCAACCTGTAACAAGCGGCGCAGAATATCTGAAGCGCTTTCGCCAATACGTTCTGTCTGACCCGCAATAAAACGGTATAGGTCCTCATCAACCTCAATTGTTTTCATTCGCTTTTCACAATCTCAATGTTTAAACTCAGGGGGATTATAGCGAGATCCGCGCGGATACTCTACGTCAAACCCACCATGAATAAGATAAAAATGTCAGTACAGCTCAACTATAAAATCGAAGGTGAGGGTCACACCATAGTTTTGATCCATGGATTATTCGGTAATCTGGACAACCTAGGCTTGCTGGCCAGGGATCTAAAAGTCGATCATCAGGTACTGAGTATCGATCTTCGTAACCACGGACAATCCTTCCACAGTGATACCCATAATTACCAAACGATGGCACAAGACGTCGCTCAACTGCTGAAAGATCTCGAGCTGAATGACGTCACTGTCATTGGTCACTCAATGGGTGGTAAAGTTGCCATGGCGCTCACCCAACATCTAGAGCTGTGCAAGCTGATTGTATTGGACATGGCGCCGGTCGCTTACACCCAAAGCCGTCACGATAACGTATTCGCCGGCCTACAAGCAGTAATGGAAGAAAAACCAGTATCTCGTGCCGAAGCACTTAAAGTGCTGGCCAAACATATCGAAATAGACGGCGTTCGTCAGTTCTTAACGAAGTCATTGTTTAAGTCAGAACAAGGCATTATGGAGTGGCGCTTTAACGTCGCATCTCTGCTCGCCAACTATGCACACATCATTGGCTGGGAACCGATCGACAAAACTTCGGTCAAAACCTTGCTAATAAAAGGGGGGGATTCTGACTACCTCACGGCTGAGCACCAAACTGCGGTCCAACAGCAATTTTCTAACGCAAAGGCGCACGTCATTGCGAATACGGGCCACTGGCTACACGCAGAAAAGCCAGCTGAAGTGCTAAGAACAATTCGAAAATTCATCGCTTAAGTGCGCTTTTTCATGCAGATAAATGAGAGCTGAGTAATCACTGCACATTAACTTTATCTCGTAACAGTGATATAGTGCGCCCAAGCAAAATTGGTATATAAGGTTCCCATGCTTTACGACTACATGAACATCATTGAATCTGTTGGTTTAGACCTCCTATTTGCCGCGATTTTCTTTTTAATCGGTATGGCAATTAAGGACGTTCTCAAGCAAGGAAATGTTCCTCCATTTGGTCGTCGCATTGTGTGGTTAGTACTTTTCCTTGGCTGTGCAGGTTTTATCGCCAAAGGGATAATCCAACTAAGCTGGGAAGGAACCGGAATCTAGCGATTCCCCTCCGAACTTTATTACACCGACAACAGACAAAATGAAAGGTAATGATTCTATGGCAAGTGTAGGTCTCTTCTTTGGTAGCGATACAGGTAACACTGAAGCTGTTGCTAAGATGATTCAAAAGCAATTGAGCAAACAGCTCGTTCACGTTCAAGACATTGCAAAAAGCAGCAAAGAAGATATCGATAACTTCGATCTACTGCTGCTTGGTATCCCTACGTGGTACTACGGCGAAGCACAATGTGATTGGGATGACTTCTTCCCAGAGCTAGAAGCTATTGATTTCTCAACTAAGCTTGTTGCTATCTTTGGTTGTGGTGACCAAGAAGATTACGCAGAATACTTCTGTGATGCTATGGGTACTATCCGTGACATCGTTGAAGCGAAAGGCGGTACTATCCTAGGTTACACTTCTACTGAAGGCTACGAGTTCGAAGCATCGAAAGGTCTAGTTGAAGGCGATGACAGCCAATTCGTTGGTCTATGTATCGACGAAGACCGTCAACCAGATCTAACTGATGAGCGTGTATCTAACTGGGTTAAACAAATCCACGAAGAGATGTGCCTAGCAGAGCTTGAAGACTAATTCTCTGGCAGTTGTCCATTGTTACAATTAGTGACAACTCTCTAGATATGAAAAACCTCCTAATTGGAGGTTTTTTTCTGTTCAATAGTTACCTATTAGCACTCTGCTTCCAGTGCTTCGTCATCATCTCTGAATTGCGGCTTCTTTCTGACATAAAGCGTACGCTGAATTTCTGAGACCACATTCCCCTGTTTATCTTTGACATAGATAATAAACTCAGGGAAACACTTCTCACCAAGTTGAGTCTGACGGTAAATCTCATCAAGCTGACCTTGGCTTATTTCAAAGTCTGCATACAGATCTGACTGACCAGGTTTGATGAAGTTAATGCTCGCCTCTTTGTCCCACACATAATACCTTTCACCTAGAATTCCCATTAACATCAATGAGTAAACAGGATCCGTGAGGGAAAATATGCTGCCGCCATACTGAGTACGATTGGCATTTTTGTTCCACCAGCGCAACTTAAGCACTGTTTTTACTACCCTAAAATCCGAACTAATATGGGCTATCTTTATCCCTGCTCCCCAAAATGGAGGCCAGATATTAAGAGCGAATTTTACGATGTTTGGTTTGTATATTTTTGCAAGTTGCTTATTCATAACAACATTCCGTGTTCATATTAGAATTACCACCACCTAAACTGGTCGTACCTCAACTATAAGTGAGATACTTCCAATTTACAAAACAGATTGTGATGTTGATTAGTAACCCTTTGAAGTTCGTGGTTTATTGTTATGCCTGACTAAACTATAATGGTATTAATATTGAATTCTGTTAATTGCTGCAGATCATCAACAGGAAAGTATATGTCAGACAATAATCAAGCGCTAAAAGATGCTGGTCTTAAAGTGACCCTCCCAAGGCTCAAAATTTTAGAAGTATTACAACAACCAGACTGCCAACATATTAGTGCTGAAGATTTATATAAAAAGCTGATCGACTTAGGTGAAGAGATCGGGCTTGCGACCGTTTATCGAGTATTAAACCAATTCGATGACGCTGGCATTGTAACTCGCCACCATTTTGAAGGCGGTAAGTCTGTATTCGAACTTTCAACACAGCACCACCACGATCATCTAGTATGTCTAGATTGTGGTGAAGTTATCGAGTTCTCTGATGATATCATCGAAGAGAGACAAAAAGAGATAGCGAAGCGCTACAACGTTCAGCTAACGAACCACAGTTTATACTTATACGGCAAAAGCATTAGCGGAGATTGCAAAGGCAATCCAGACGCACATAAAGCGAAGAAATAATACAGACGCTAGCTTAGGCCGGCGTTTTTTGTATAGGGCAGAAAGTCCGCTAGATTGTTCTTTAGATCCACGAATTATTCAGAAACAAAAAAAACCGGCTCTAAGCCGGTTTTTTATTGGGTCGCTTTTAACAAACTAAGTTCTCAAGCATCAAGCTTCAGTTTTACCCCAAGTGTCACGTAGACCTACCGTGCGGTTGAAGACTAGTGAATCTGCTTTAGAGTCTTTCGAGTCCACACAGAAGTAACCTGTACGCTCAAATTGGAAACCTTGCTCTGCAGCAGCTTCCGCTAGGCTAGGCTCTACAAAACCGTTCAACTTAACCAGAGACTCTGAGTTAATCGTTGCAGCGAAATCATCCGCAGCAGCAGGGTTTTCAACAGTAAATAGACGGTCGTATAGACGAATCTCAGCTGGCAGTGCTTTATCAGCAGATACCCAGTGGATAACACCCTTCACTTTACGGCCATCTGCTGGGTTCTTACCTAGCGTTTCGTCATCGTAAGAACAGAAGATAGTTGTAATGTTGCCTTCCGCATCTTTCTCGATACGCTCAGCTTTAATTACGTAAGCACCACGTAAACGAACTTCTTTACCTAGAACCAAACGCTTGTACTTCTTGTTTGCTTCTTCACGGAAGTCATCACGCTCAATCCAAACTTCACGAGTAAACGGTACTTCACGAGTGCCCATTTCAGGTTTGTTCGGATGATTAGCAACCGTTAGTGTTTCTACTTTGTCTGAATCGTAGTTTTCAATCACAACCTTAACCGGATCTAGAACAGCCATTGCACGCGGTGCATTTTCGTTCAAGTCATCACGGATACAAGACTCAAGTGAACCGAACTCAATCATGTTCTCTTGTTTAGTCACACCGATACGCTTACAGAATTCACGAATAGACGCAGAAGTGAAACCACGACGACGTAAACCAGAGATAGTTGGCATACGTGGGTCATCCCAACCTTGAACTAGGTTTTCAATCACAAGTTGGTTTAGCTTACGCTTAGACATCACCGTGTATTCAAGATTCAGACGGCTGAACTCATACTGACGAGGTTGGCAATCGATCGTAATATTATCTAGAACCCAGTCGTACAAACGACGGTTGTCTTGGAATTCAAGAGTACAGATAGAGTGTGTAATACCTTCCAGCGCATCAGAGATACAGTGAGTGAAATCGTACATTGGGTAAATGCACCATTTGTCACCTGTCTGATGGTGGTGAGCAAAACGAACACGGTAGATAACAGGATCGCGCATTACCATGAATGACGAGCTCATGTCGATCTTAGCACGTAGACACGCTTTACCTTCTTCAAAGCCACCGTCACGCATTTTTTCGAATAGCGCTAGGTTTTCTTCAGGGCTGCGGTCGCGGTATGGGCTTGCTTTACCTGGCTCTTTTAGCGTGCCACGGTATTCGCGGATCTGCTCAGGACTTAGCTCGTCAACGTACGCTAAGCCTTTATTAATTAATTCCACAGCATAAGCGTAAAGCGTATCGAAGTAGTTTGATGAGTAACAGATGTCACCAGACCATTCGAAGCCTAACCAGCTTACATCATTCTTAATTGACTCAACGTATTCAACGTCTTCTTTTTCAGGGTTTGTATCATCGAAACGAAGATTACATTGTCCCTGGTAGTCCTGAGCAATACCAAAATTCAAGCAAATAGATTTAGCGTGACCGATGTGCAGGTAACCATTTGGCTCCGGCGGGAAACGAGTATGCACGCTACTGTGTGTACCATCCGCTAAATCTTTATCGATAATTTGGCGAATGAAATTCGATGGACGAGCCTCAGCTTCACTCATCTATAGCACCTCTATGTATTTAGTATTGTCAGAGAAAGTTATCTTCCCTCTCCTAGCAAAACGCCACTTTTAGCGCCAACCCTAGGTAGAAAGATCATTGTTGCTAATCATCCACAATTCTTAGCCTTTGCACAATAAGAACCATCAGTTAATTGCGATTATTTCTGCTATTCGATGAAGAATAGAACGAACCTTCTCACTTGTCCTCAAGATGCAGATACAAAAAAGCCCCCCAGATGGGAGGCTTTCAATTTGACACTTACTTGAGAGTATTAATTACTGCTCAGTTAAGTACTTCCTTACTATGGAAGTTTTACATCAGATAGGTCTTCACCAGCACCGATAGCTTTCATTTCGCCAGCTACGATTTCAGCAAGAGGGCCTAGGATAACTTGCAGGTTGTTTTCACCTAGCTTAACAACACCTTTAGCACCTAGTTTCTTAAGAACTGCCTCGTCAGCAACAGAGCGGTCTTTAAGCGTTAGACGTAGACGTGTAATACAAGCGTCGATTGAAGTTAGGTTCTCGTGACCACCTAGAGCTTTCAGGTATTGACGTGCAAGGTCGCCCTTTGGTGCGTCGCCAGCAGGAGCTGCAGCAGCTTCGTCATCATCTTCACGACCTGGCGATTTCAAGTTGAAAGCGCGGATTGCGAAAGAGAAAGTGAAGAAGTATAGAGCACCGAAACCAAGACCGATTAGTAGTAGTACAAATGGTTTAGTTGCTAGACCCCAGTTCAATACGAAGTCGATAAGACCAGCAGAGAAACCGAAACCGTGTAGAGTACCAAACATGTTAGCAACAACTAGAGACAGACCCGTGAATACAGCGTGCATTGCGTATAGAGCAGGAGCTAGGAATACGAACATGAATTCTAGCGGCTCTGTGATACCTGTTAGGAATGAACAGAATGCTACTGAGAATAGTGCACCACCAACTTGGCTACGTTTTTCAGCAGGGGCTGCTAGGTACATTGCAAGTGCTGCACCTGGTAGACCGAACATCATTACTGGGAAGAAACCGTTCATGAATACGCCAGCGCCTTTATCGCCACCGAAGAAACGGTGTAGGTCGCCAGACTTAACAGTGTCAGTTACTTCTTTAACAACAGTAGTGATTTCTGGAGTTACAGAGTTAGCGAATGTGAATGTGTGCTCTTGGCCAACAACTAGAGTTTTAGCTAGTGATGGGTCAACACATAGTTGAGTGATGTTAGCGAATGCGCCTTGACCAGCAACGATGATTTCTTGACATGTACCCATACCGAACCAGAAGTACGAGTTCAATACGTGGTGTAGACCTACAGGGATAAGTGCACGGTTAAGAGTACCGTAAACGAATTGACCGATAGCGCCAGACGTTGATACTGCGTGAGCCAGTGCGTCTAGACCAGATTGAACACCAGGCCAAACCACACCAGACACGGCACCTGCAACAAGTGCAAATAGACCAGCCATGATTGGTACTAAACGTTTACCAGCGAAGAATGCCAGCCACTCAGGAAGGCGTGTAGCATGGAAAGCGTTGTAAGAGTGACCTGCGATGATACCTGCGAAGATACCGCCGAAGAAAGACATGTTAACGTCAGCGTTAATTGTTGTTGCTGTCGCTGTTAGAACGAAGTAAGCAACTGCACCAGCAAGACCTGCTGCGCCGTTACCGTCTTTAGAAAGACCAATCGCGATACCTAGACCAAATAGCAATGGTAGGTTATTGAAGATAGCACCACCAGCTTGCGCCATAAATGGAATATCAAGTAGATCGCCTTGACCTAAACGTAATAGAAGCGCCGCAATCGGAAGCGTTGCGATAGGTAGCATTAAGGCCTTACCTAGCTTCTGTGCATATCCTAGAATATTCACCAGTTGTTTCCCCCTATAGGATTTTTTAGAATTCGTTTGAGAAACTTATTTTAGTCGCTCAATTTAGTCCTATTCAGTGTATTCAATTAATTTTGCTCCGCAAATTAAAACCTTACCATTTGTGATCGTAATCACCAGTTTTCACCAAATCCAGAGGTTTTTGCTAGCGAGATCATAAAACTTATTTTATCATTCAAAAAAATGAACATTTATAGATAAAATCCAAATCTAACTATTGGGTCAAAAGTGAGTTATTTTCGGCATTAAAAGCTAGCTAACTTACTGATATTTTTAACCCAAACTCATAAAAACAATGAATTGTTCACATATTTTTCAAACACTTAAAATTGCTTCCCACTTTGAAGCCGTTTGCCCATAAAAGTTAAATCGTTACGTAAATGATGCTCGCAAACTAAGTCAACATTTAGGTAACGAACGAATTTAAAAGATCTGACGAAATAAGGATTAGCTGACTATGTACGCGCTAAGTAACTGTAAAATTTACACTGGTAGTGATGTTCTAACCGATCATGCTGTAGTAATCGAAAACGAACTGATCAAAAAAGTCTGCCCTATCTCCGAATTACCAGAAGGTATCGAGGTTCGTGAGCTAGACGGTGCAAACCTAAGCCCGGGTTTCATTGACCTACAACTGAACGGTTGTGGTGGCGTGATGCTGAACGATGAAATCACTGCAGAAACAATGCAGATCATGCACAAAGCAAACCTAAAATCAGGCTGTACTAGCTTCTTGCCTACTCTGATTACTTCTTCAGATGAAGACATGCGCGCAGTTATCACAGCAGCTCGTGAATACCATAACCAATACCAGAACCAATCTTTAGGTCTTCACCTTGAAGGTCCATACCTAAACGTTGCGAAAAAGGGCATTCACAGCGTTGATCATATTCGTAAGTCTGACAGCGAGATGATTGAGCTTATCTGTGAGAACAGCGACCTTGTTGCGAAAGTAACACTGGCTCCCGAGCTAAACGATCCAGAGCATATCGAACGCCTACACAAAGCTGGTGTTGTGGTTTCTATCGGTCACACCAACGCAACTTACGCAGAAGCGCGTCAAGGTTTTGAATCGGGAATCACGTTTGCAACGCACCTATTCAATGCAATGACCCCGATGGTCGGTCGTGAACCGGGGGTTGTTGGCGCTATTTACGATACACCAGAGGTGTACGCAGGCATCATCGCCGACGGCTTCCACGTTGATTACGCAAACATCAGAATTGCGCATAAAATCAAGGGAGAAAAGTTGGTATTAGTGACGGATGCCACAGCTCCTGCAGGTGCTGACATGGAATACTTTATTTTTGTCGGTAAGAAAGTATATTACCGAGATGGTAAGTGTGTTGATGAAAACGGCACACTGGGCGGCTCAGCTCTGACTATGATTGAAGCAGTTCAGAACACAGTTGAGCACGCTGGTATCGCTTTAGACGAAGCTCTTCGCATGGCTACACTATACCCAGCTACGGCTATCGGTGTAGAAAGCAAGCTAGGTCGAATCAAAAAAGGCATGGTTGCAAACCTAGCTGTATTTGACCGAGACTTTAACGTTAAAGCGACTGTTGTTAATGGACAATACGAGCACAATTAAGTATGAATGGCGGACAAATAGGTAACGTAGACTTAGTTAAACAACTAAACAGTGCGGCGGTATACCGACTTATAGACCAACAAGGGCCTATCAGTCGCATACAAGTGGCTGATGTAAGCCAACTCGCACCGGCAAGTGTTACAAAAATTACCCGCCAACTTTTAGAGCGCGGCCTAATTAAAGAGGTCGCGCAGCAAGCGTCTACTGGCGGTAGACGCGCTATCTCCCTGACCACAGAAGTAGAACCTTTTCATTCTGTCGCTGTGCGCTTAGGCCGAGACTACATTCAAATAAGCCTGCATGACCTTGGTGGTCGTGAGTTGGCTTTCCAGCAGCAAGACCTGAATTATTCCGACCAATCAGACCTGACTCAAGGTTTAGTCAATAACTTGAAGGCTTTCATTGCTGAACATCAACCAAAGATCGACCAACTGATTGCCATTGGAGTTACTCTTCCAGGCTTGGTTAACCCTACGACAGGTGTCGTTGAGTACATGCCAAACACAGACATCGATAACCTCGCATTAAGCGACATTATTCGCGACACATTCCATGTTGCTTGCTTTGTTGGAAATGACGTTCGAGGAATGGCACTTGCTGAGCACTACTTCGGTGCAAGTAAAGACAGTCAAGATTCTATTTTGGTCAGTGTTCACCGTGGTACGGGTGCTGGTATTATCGTTAATGGTCAGGTTTTCTTAGGTCATAACCGTAACGTCGGTGAAATTGGTCATATCCAAATTGATCCGCTAGGTGAACAGTGCCAATGTGGTAACTTCGGTTGTCTTGAAACAGTAGCAGCAAACCCTGCGATCGTTGAGCGCGTGCAGAAGCTGATTAAACAAGGTTATGAGTCTTCTTTAACCGAACTTGAGCGTATTACTATTCAAGACGTTTGCGACCATGCAATGAATGGTGACGAATTAGCTAAGCAGAGCTTGGTTCGAGTAGGAAACCAGTTAGGTAAAGCGATCGCGATGACGATCAACCTATTTAACCCTCAAAAAGTGATCATTGCTGGTGATATTACTAAGGCACAAGAGATTGTTTTCCCTGCAATTAAGCGCAATGTAGAGAATCAGTCGCTAACGACTTTCCATAGCGGCCTGCCTATTGTAGCATCACAGATCGATAAACATCCTACGATGGGAGCTTTTGCTATGATCAAGCGCGCCATGCTCAACGGTGTGTTACTGCAGAAGCTACTTGAAGATTAAAGAACAATAATTCTGATTTTCCGCGGGCCGTGTTTGTAAAAACACGGCCCGTTTTTTTAAGCTAGGGAACAACAACAAGTTATGGAACTTATATTAATATCCACTGCGTTTATCGCAGGATTTATTGCTTTAAAGTGTCACCTTCCCCCATTAGTTGGTTTTTTGGTTGCAGGCTTTGGGCTCTTTGCCTTTGGCTTTGAAACCAATGACACCATCATTACTTTAGCTGACCTTGGTGTCACGCTACTTCTATTTACTATCGGCTTAAAGCTTGACATCAAAACCCTACTCTCTAAAGAGATCTGGGCTGGCGCGACAATCCACAACCTTTTGTCCACTCTGTTTTTCGCCGTAGCCCTGTTTGGTTTTAAGTTCTTAGGTATTTCATCACTAGCCGCTATGTCGGTAGAACAGATCGTTCTGCTCGGTTTTGCTCTTTCATTCTCTAGTACAGTATTTGCGGTTAAGACTCTGCAAGAAAAAGGTGAAATGAATGCAACCTACGGAACGTTGGCGATTGGTATCTTGGTTATGCAGGATATCTTCGCCGTTGTATTCCTAACGGCTTCTACGGGAAAAATCCCTGAGTGGTATGCGATTGCTCTGTTTGCCCTGCCCTTATTGCGCCCACTGTTCTACAAAGTGCTCGATTGGGTGGGTCATGGTGAGATGCTAGTTCTGTCCGGCATCTTCTTCGCATTAGTTGTCGGTGCTGGTTTATTCCATTTGGTTGGTGTTAAACCTGATCTAGGTGCTCTAATCCTAGGTATGTTACTTGCAGGTCACCCAAAAGCCTCAGAGTTATCAAAATCGCTGTTTAACCTTAAAGAGCTTTTCCTTGTCTGTTTCTTCTTGAACATTGGTTTGTCAGAGCAACCAACCATTCAAGGCTTTATGCTTGCAGTCTTGTTCTTGTTGCTGTTGCCAGTGAAAGGTGTTCTCTACTTCTTGGTACTCAACCGCTTCAAGTTCCGTGTTCGAACATCTCTACTCGCCTCTCTATCACTTTTTAACTACAGCGAATTTGGCCTCATCGTTGGTGGCCTCGCCTTCAAGATGGGTTGGATGTCGGGTGATATCCTGGTTGCGGTAGCTATTGCTGTTTCACTGTCGTTCTTAATAGCTGCACCTTTAAACCGAGCTGGTCACAAACTTTATCAGCAGTCAGGTAAATGGTTGAAAGAGCATGCGTCAGAAAAACTTCACCAACGTGATAAACGAATTGACCCGGGTCGGGCTCAAGTGCTTATTCTTGGTATGGGACGAATTGGTACCGGTGCTTATGACGAATTACGTTCTCGCTACGGCAAAGTCAGCCTAGGTGTCGAAGTTCGTGAAGAAGCCGCACACAACCACCGAAGCCATGGAAGAAACGTGATTTCTGGGGACGCGACCGATCCGGATTTCTGGGAACGAATTCTAGATACAGCAAACGTAAAACTGGTGATATTGGCAATGCCTCACCACCAAGGTAATCAAACCGCTTTAGAACAATTAAAGTCACGTAATTTTAAAGGCCAAATTGCGGCTATTGCTGAATATCCAGATCAACTCGTAACACTAAAAGAGAATGGCGTTGATGCAGCATTTAACATTTACAGCGAGGCTGGTAGTGGATTTGCTCGCCACGTTTGCGAACAGTTAAATCCAAATATCAATAAAATCTAGTATTAGACCGTGTTCAACTAAACCTCTCAAAACTGCCTATTTTTCGCACTTTTGAGAGGTTTTTGTTTAAAAAACCAACCGTAATTAAACACCACACACCAAAACCACATAAAAATTAGATAATTTCTAACATAACACCCTTTATATTATTTTTTTGCTCACATCCGGTTGCTTTTTTTAGCCAGAATGGCAAATTGAATGCAATTGATTTGGAAATTATTTAAAAGGAAGTTCTATGTGTTCAGTATTTGGCATTCTCGACATTAAAAGTGATGCCGCAGCACTTCGCCCTATTGCTTTAGAAATGTCTAAAAAGCTTCGTCACCGTGGTCCAGACTGGTCTGGTATCTATGCTGGTGAAAAAGCAATCCTTGCTCATGAACGTCTTGCTATTGTTGGCTTGAACAGTGGTGCTCAACCACTATACAGCCAAGACAAAAAGCACATTCTTGCAGTGAATGGTGAAATTTATAACCACAAAGAACTTCGCGCACGCTATGAAGATAAATACCAGTTCCAGACTGATTCTGACTGTGAAGTTATCCTAGCACTATACCAAGAGATGGGTGCAGACCTTCTAGAAGAGCTTAACGGTATTTTCGCATTCGTTTTATACGACGAAGAAAAAGACGAGTACCTAGTGGGCCGTGACCATATTGGTATTATCCCGCTTTACCAAGGTTACGATGAGCACGGCAACTACTACGTTGCTTCAGAGATGAAAGCGTTGGTTGAAGTATGTAAGACGATCAGTGAATTCCCTCCTGGTAGCTTCTACTCTTCGAAAGATGCAGAACCTCAACGCTACTACATCCGCGATTGGAACGAGTACGCTGCGGTACAAGGCAACAGCACAAGCAAAGAAGACCTGACGGAAGCACTAGAAGCAGCGGTGAAACGTCAACTAATGACTGACGTACCTTATGGTGTACTTCTATCTGGTGGTCTCGATTCATCAATCACTTCTGCAGTCGCGAAACGCTTTGCGGCAATGCGTATTGAAGATGACGAACAGTCTGAAGCTTGGTGGCCACAACTACACTCATTTGCAGTTGGTTTAGAAGGTGCACCTGATCTTATCGCTGCTCGTGAAGTGGCAGACAAGATCGGTACCGTTCACCACGAGATGACATACACCATTCAAGAAGGTTTAGATGCAATCCGTGACGTTATCTACCACATCGAAACCTACGACGTAACGACAATTCGCGCGTCTACGCCAATGTACCTACTTGCTCGTAAGATCAAAGCAATGGGTATCAAAATGGTACTGTCTGGAGAAGGTGCTGATGAGATCTTTGGTGGTTACTTGTACTTCCACAAAGCGCCAAACGCAAAAGAGTTCCATGAAGAAACAGTACGTAAACTGCTGGCTCTGAACATGTTTGACTGTGCTCGTGCGAACAAATCGCTGGCAGCATGGGGCGTAGAAGGACGTGTACCATTCTTGGACAAAGAGTTCATCGATGTGGCAATGCGCTTAAACCCAGAAGACAAGATGTGTGGCAACGGTAAGATGGAAAAACACATTCTACGTGAGTGTTTTGAACACTATCTACCGGATTCAATTGCATGGCGTCAAAAAGAGCAGTTCTCTGATGGTGTCGGCTACGACTGGATTGATACGTTGAAAGCAACCGCTGAAGAGAAAGTAACGGATAAGCAAATGGAAACTGCTCAATTCCGTTTCCCATACAACACGCCGACGACTAAAGAAGGCTACGCTTACCGCGAAATCTTCGAAGAGCTGTTCCCGCTCGAATCTGCAGCGGAGTGTGTACCGGGTGGTCCATCTGTCGCTTGTTCATCAGCGAAAGCCATTGAGTGGGATGAGTCGTTCCAAAACTGTGTAGACCCATCAGGTCGTGCGGTTCAAGCGGTTCACAACGACGCTTACAACGCGTAAACGCTCAGGCAAATTCGAAATACTAAAAAAGGCGCATTATGCGCCTTTTTGTTTTAAGTCTAGATGTAATAATTCTTATCACAGAGTTAAGTGTGTGCTTGTAGTGCCTCGTTTTCGATACTGACTGGCACCACCTGACTGATCATCTTCACTAACATGATAGAACGAGCCTCACCGTCTTTCTGGTGGAAAATCGCCTCAATACCAGCAAACTGACCGCTATTAATTTTCACAACTTGACCAGGTTCGAACTCAACACAGCAATCTTCAGTTTCATTGCTGCAATACTTCTCAAGTTGTTTGAGCTCAAAAACCAAGTCACCTTGCACTTCATGTGGTAGTGCTCCAAACTTAATAAAGTCCACTGCGCCGCGCGTTGAACGAACAGTAGTAAAACTCGGCCCTTGTTCATAATCAAATCGAACAAAGACGTATGAAGGAAATAGCGGTTCTTTGACCACCTTTTCTTTCCCTCTAACCACCTTTTCGACTTCTATTTGTGGGTAAAAGCACTCTACCCCTTGATTCTCTAAGTGCTGCTGAGCGCGTTTTTGATCGCCACGCTTACAGTAGAGTAAATACCAACGTTTCATTTAACTAGCCATTTTCTATTTTGTGGACATTTTACCACAAGCCTAATACGGTTTAATTGCTATTAACTAAATGAATCTTAATCGCCGTAAAATTATGCGTAGCAAAGCAATTTATCAACAAAAAATTATAGATATAAAAATAATTAAGCATTGTACAGAGTTCTATTGTCGATCAAAAGGTGCGCTACTATGACTGCATATACATTCAAAAAACAAAATACAACGTTCCCTTTAAGGGGAGTAGGATACATAAAACTGATGACTGGAGCTTTTATGATTCAAAAATATTTTTAATGAGATCATTTAACAATCAACTCAAATTTGGAAAATTAGTTTGCAGCACGAACTTTAAGGGCAACACCACCAATAAAGAATATAATTTTCAAACACTTACAGTGAAAAAGTTATCGTTACTATAAAATACATCTATTGCAGATGTTTACCCCACTCTGTATACATAAGTGCCTATAAAATCTTTTAATAACTAAAATTAGTAAAACTTATGCCAAGCAATCACAACATCTTTGGCCACCCTAGAGGCCTATTTCTACTTTTCAGCACAGAGCTATGGGAACGTTTCTCCTACTACGCTATGCGTGCGATTCTTGTTTTATTCTTAACAGACACAACGATCAACGGCGGATTGGGCTGGTCGACAAAAGACGCGCTTGACCTTTACGGTATCTACACAGGTTTAGTTTACATCACGCCTTTGATCGGTGGTTGGATTGCCGACAACTACCTAGGGCAACGTAAGTCGATTTTTATTGGTGGCGTGTTAATGGCACTTGGCCAATTTACACTAGCTCTACCAAGCGGCTTTATGGGCTTAGACCAAGTAAGTGCACTTTACCTAGGTCTAGCACTGCTTATCAGTGGTAACGGCATGTTTAAGCCAAACATCTCGACTATGGTTGGTGACCTTTACCAAGATGGTGATAACCGTCGTGATGGCGCATTTACTATTTTCTACATGGGAATCAACTTAGGTGCACTATTAGGTGGCCTTATCTCTGGTGCTGCAGCTGAGTCGTATGGCTGGAAAGCAGGTTTCCTAGCGGCTGGTATTGGTATGCTTATTAGCCTTGTGATGCAAATAACCATGGCGCAATCATGGTTAGGTGATATTGGCCGCGAACCTGCAGCCAAGCGTGACCTAGCTCTTAAGCAATCTGCGAGAAAAGAACCACTGACCAAAAAAGAAATTGACCGCATCAAGGTTATCCTTGTTATGAGCCTGTTTACTATCGTTTTCTGGGCAGGTTTCGAACAAGCTGGTGGTCTAATGAACATCTACACGCAGCAATACACAGATCGTATGATTGGTAGTTTTGAAGTTCCTGCAGCGTGGTTTCAATCTCTGAATCCATTCTTCATTATTACTCTGGCACCTGTATTAGCCGTTCTATGGGTGAAACTGGGTAAACGCGAACCTAACTCACCGATGAAGTTTGCTTTCGCGATGTTTTTCCTAGCTCTAGGTTTCCTATGTATGGTTGGTGCCGTTATGGAACAAGGTGGCGACACTGCGGTTAAAACATCAATGCTATGGCTAGTCGGCGCATTCTTCTTCCACACACTGGGCGAACTGTGTCTGTCTCCTATCGGCCTATCGTTAGTCACTAAACTCGCACCGCTGCGTCTTGCTTCACTTATGATGGGAGCATGGTTCGGCTGTAACGCGATTGCAAACTACGTCGCAGGTTATGTTGGCTCTCACGTTGGTGAGTTGGGTGCACTGGCTATCTTCAGTGGTATTGCAATTACAGCAACAATCAGCGGCATCTTACTGCTTCTTTGTGCTGGTAAGCTTGTGTCATGGATGCACGGTGTAGAGAGCAACATGACACTAGAGTCTGAACCAAAAGAAGAGCGCACTGCAGAAACTTCTGTTGCCTAATATCTAATTTCGTCCAGTGTCTAATCGACGCTAGAATACAATCCAAAAGGGCTGCTCATTGAGCAGCCCTTCTAGTAGTTATTTAGCCAGTATTAACGGTGAATCTCTACCAGTTCAGCCATCATGTCGATATGTGAATCTCTGTCGTTGAGACACATGATATAGCTAAACTCAGAACCACCGGCTTCAATGAAAGTTTCCTTACACTGATCTGAAATCTCTTCCAGCGTTTCTAAACAGTCCACCGAGAATGCTGGAGCCATGATATCGATTTTCTTGATCCCTTTGCTTGGCAATGATTCAAGTGTCTCATCGGTATATGGCTTTAACCACTCTTCTCGACCAAATCGAGACTGGTACGTCATAGTGATATCGTCTGCAGATAAACCAAGCTCCTCAGCTAGTAACTTAGTTGTCGCTTCACAATGTTGAGGGTAGATATCCCCTTCATCTGCCAATCGCTTCGGAATGCCGTGGAAAGAGCAAACCAAATGATCCGCTCGGCCATTTTTCTCCCAATGGCTACGAACACTCTCAGCCAGTGCTTTAGTGTAACTAGGATGTGCGTAGTAATCGCGGATAAAACGGTAACTAGGAATAACAGGCATCTGTTTGAAGGCTTTGGTTAAACCATCAGAAACCGCAGCAGTGGTAGTGCCTGAATACTGAGGATACAGAGGCAATACGATGATATCCTCAACGCCCTGCTCCATCAGCTGCTCAACGCCCGTTTTTAGGCTTGGGTTACCATAAGTCATCCCCAGCGCGACAGGCATCTCTAACTTCTTCTGTAGCTTATCTGCTTGTCTTTTTGAATACACAAGAAGCGGTGAGCCGTCGTCCATCCAAACCGACTGATAAAGCTTGGCTACTTTGGGTGAACGAATCGGTAAAATCACTCCGTGCAATATCGGGCACCATAGCCAGCGTGTTAGATTAACGACTCGCTTATCGTGCAAAAATTCACTCAAAAATCGACGAACGCCAGCTGGGGTCGCAGAATCTGGCGTACCTAAGTTCACCAGTAAAACGCCCTGCTTTTTATTATTTTCCATAGATACCTGAGACCAATATGTAATTTTGTAGAGAGTAATATACTAACCTGCTGAAGTTTAAGATCATTGCTTGTCGCTAAATGTTGAGATAATCATTTGGCGTGACATATAACCAACATCAACTTTAGATTATGAGCGAACTTTTCAAAGCTAATGTGCGTTGAATTGAGGGCTCCTAATTATCTTAGATTGGTATCGTACTAAAAATTGAGACAAAAAAAGCGACCTTTAAGGTCGCTTCCAATATATCAAATTCTAAAACTGGCTGTTAGCCAATTATGCTAGTGCTTTCTCAAGTTCTGCACTAACTTCAGCAACTTGCTTAGTACCGTCAAACTTAAGGTACTGAGTGTTACCAGCTTCAGCTTCTTTACCGTAGTAAGAGATTAGTGGAGCTGTTTGCTCATGGTACACGCCTAGACGAGCACGAACTGTTTCTTCTTTGTCGTCATCACGTACAACTAGCTCTTCGCCAGTCACGTCATCTTTACCTTCTTCTTTTGGTGGGTTGTACACAGTGTGGTATGTACGGCCTGAAGGAAGGTGAGCACGACGACCAGCCATACGCTCAACAATCACATCGTCAGCTACGTCGAATTCAACAACGTAATCAACAGCGATGCCCATTTCTTTTAGGCCATCAGCTTGTGGGATTGTGCGTGGGAAACCGTCTAGTAGGAAACCTTTCTCACAGTCATCTTGAGCGATACGCTCTTTGATAAGACCAAGGATAATTTCATCAGAAACTAGCTGACCAGCGTCGATTACTGATTTTGCTTGCTTACCAAGCTCAGTACCCGCTTTGATAGCAGCACGTAGCATGTCACCAGTTGAAATTTGAGGGATACCAAATTTGTTCATGATGAAGTTAGCTTGAGTACCTTTACCCGCGCCAGGAGCACCTAGAAGAATGATGCGCATGTTTAATCCTCTTATAAAATTATGATTTATACCGAAGCTCACTATCCCACCTTCCTCGTTCATTTTTAATGATAAACAGGAAAAGTTAGGTAACAGCTGAGGTTAAGCAAAACTGTAAACAGAAGCAAAACGGTAAGTTTCGGTATAACGTTTAAAAATCATACAACTGGAGGCGATAGGTTCCTAGTTCCAGCTGATTAAGTCGAGCATTCTATCACATTAATATTCAATTTGGCTGAATTTACGACTAAAGAATGCATCACCTCATTTTGTTGTGACGATAACGGTGACGTTGACCACATTTAACATATTTTCAACGACGTTCATTAAAAAAGCCCGCATTTGCGAGCTTTTAATTACAATTCGTGGTTTAGCCCAAAGTCGAAAGACTAACGCTTTGTCAGCAGCTCGTTGATTGCACCCAAGAATTGTGACGGATCTTCCATAGAACCTTTCTCAGCCAGCATCGCTTGACCAAGTAGTAGCTCAACCCAACGGCCAAACGCTTGCTCATCGGCTTCGTCAGCCATTTGTTTAACAAGTGCGTGCTCTGGGTTAATTTCAAAGATGTACTTAACTTCAGGCGCAGCTTGACCCGCAGCTTCAAGAAGCTTAGCCATTTGCGTCCCCATTTCGAAGTCGTCAGTCACAACAACCGCTGGGGTTGTTGCTAGCTTGAAGGTTGTACGAACTTCTTTAACACGGCTTCCTAGGTAAGATTGAGTACGCTCAACAACAGATTTGAACTCTTCTTCTGTCTCTTTCTGCTTCTCTTTCTCTTCTTCACCTTCGAACTTGCTTAGGTCTAAGCCCGCTTTAGTGATCGATTGGAACTGTTTACCGTCGAAGTCAGTCAGGTAGTTCATTACGTACTCATCGATGCGATCGTACATTAGCACTACTTCAATACCTTTCGCTTTAAACTGCTCTAAGTGTGGGCTGTTCTTAGCTGATGCGTAGCTATCTGCTGTCAGGTAGTAAATCTTATCTTGGCCTTCTTTCATGCGCTCAACGTAAGACGCTAGGCTGATAGTTTGATCAGCAGAATCGACCTCTGTAGATGCGAAACGAAGAAGACCTGCGATCTTCTCTTTGTTCGCCATGTCTTCCGCTGGGCCTTCTTTCATTACAAGGCCAAACTCTTTCCAGAATTCTAGGTACTTCTCGTTGTCATTTTTCGCCATGCGCTCAAGCATAGTAAGTACACGCTTAGTACATGCACCACGAAGAGACTGAGTTACCTTGTTATCTTGCAAGATTTCACGGGATACATTCAGTGGTAGATCGTTTGAGTCAATCAGGCCGCGTACGAAACGCATGTAAGATGGCATGAACTGTTCAGCATCATCCATGATGAATACACGTTGTACATAAAGCTTTAAGCCGCTCTTGTGGTCACGGTTCATCATGTCCCAAGGTGCTTTAGCTGGAATATAAAGTAGGCTTGTGTAGTCGTTCTTACCTTCAACCTTGTTGTGGCTCCATGTTAGTGGATCAGCAAAGTCGTGAGATACGTGCTTGTAGAACTCTTGGTACTCTTCTTTCTCGATTTCTGATTTATTACGAGTCCAAAGCGCTTGAGCTTTGTTGATTTGTTCCCAGTGCTTCTCTTCGGTGTCTTTACCTTCGTCATCTTTAACTGCAGTTAAGATAGAAACTGGGATACCGATGTGGTCAGAGTATTTACCAATTACTTCACGTAGACGCCATTCGTTTAAGAACTCTTTACCGTCTTCACGCATATGAAGAATGATGTCTGTACCACGAGACTCTTTAGTGATGTCTTCAATGGTGTAATCACCTTCGCCCGCAGAGTGCCATTGTACGGCTTCATTGCTTGCAAGACCTGCGGCACGTGTACGAACGGTTACAGCGTCCGCAACGATGAATGCTGAGTAGAAACCAACACCAAATTGACCGATCAGCTGAGAGTCTTTGCTTTGGTCTTCAGATAACTTAGAGAAAAAGTCTGCTGTACCTGATTTCGCGATGGTACCTAAGTGTTCAATAACGTTGTCGCGGCTCATGCCGATACCGTTATCAGAAATGGTTAACGTATTCGCCTCAGCGTTAAATGACAGTTTTACACCTAGATCTGCATCGCCTTGGTAAAGTTCAGCATTTGATAGCGCTTGAAAACGTAGCTTGTCCGCTGCGTCAGATGCGTTAGAGATCAGCTCACGTAGAAAGATTTCTTTATTTGAATACAGTGAGTGAATCATTAGATGAAGTAGTTGTTTTACTTCAGATTGAAAGCCACGAGTCTCTTTATTTTGCGTTGCCGTTTCGCTCATTTTTACTCCAAAACATCTATATATTTATGTTGAATAATCATAGGGGCGTCACATTTAATGCTACCCTTCTTTTCATTAACATGAGGATGACAAATGTAAATTCAAGGTCAAAAATCATAAAAACACTGTTTTTTTGTTCGGTTTTTATTATCCTTGAGTCTGATAAATATAAAAGAACATAAAAGAAATCATGATTTGGTGAAGAATTAACGGAACTTCACCTGAGATTTGTCTATTTCGCATCCAAAATCATCCAAAATAGAAGAATTCAATGAGCAATATCGGCACAAAGTTTATTCTCGCACAGCGGTTCGTCTTCGATCCAAACAGCAACTCACTTGTTGACCAACTGAGCGACGGCGAAGTCGTACGTCTTGGCAGCAATGAAAGCCGCATTCTCCTGATGCTGTCGGAAAGACCCAATCAAGTTATCACTCGTAATGAATTACATGAGTATGTTTGGCGAGATCAAGGCTTTGAGGTCGATGATTCAAGCTTAACGCAAGCAGTATCGACCCTGAGAAAGATGCTCAAGGACTCGACTAAGTCTCCAGAATTCGTAAAAACAGTGCCTAAGCGCGGCTACCAACTCATTGCGACGGTTGAGCGCTCAACCCCCCTTTCATCAAATGATCAGCCCGTAGCGGCTGAAATTGCAGAAAATGACGTAGAACCAAGCCTAACGTTTGCAACAACAACACCTGTCGCAGAAGAAGTCGTTTCTGAGACAAGCACACCTGAGCCTATCTCTAAACTTCAGGAGACTAGCGCTGAGGTTGAGCTAACTAAAGCAGCAGCAGCAACTGAAGCTAAAAACAGCAACAAGTGGTTAATTCTAGGATTGCTATTTGCCGCAGTCATGATGCCAATTCTAGTACTCACTTTTACTAATCCGGCGGAATCTGAATTCCGTACATTAGCAGAAGTCGATGGTGTAAAAGTTCAGTCACCAATTAATCATCCAGATCTAACCAGCTGGCTTCCTGCTATTGAGAAGTGTGTATTACGTTACAACACCAATCACACTGGCATGCTGAAACCAACTGAAGTGATTGCGACAGGTGGGCAAACTAACAACTTAGCCCTCAACTACATTCACCCGCAAGAATACTCTAGCGAAAACATTACTCTAAGAATTTATGCAAACCAGTCGGATGTAGACGACATTTGTAAAGGTGGCCAGTAACATGAAATTAAAAGTATCGATTATCTTACTGGTTTTTTCTGCTTTTCTAAGTGGTTGGTTGTATTGGGGTAGTGACGCAAAAGTAGAGCGCTTACTCACTCAGCATGAGTGGCAATCGAAAATGGTGACTCTGATTAGCGATAACAAGCAAGCTGATTCAATCGGCCCACTTCGTAGAGTTGAACTTTCATCGAATGCGAAATACCTACCCAATGGTACATATCTGAGAATGTCGGTGGTTAGGCTATACGGCACACAAACCGCACCGGCGAATGTCATCAACATCTCTGAAACGGGTCAGTGGGATATCAACGACAACTACCTACTGGTTTCGCCAACTGAATTTAAAGATGTTACATCGGCTCAGCGCCAAGACTTCTCTCAAGAGCAACTAGAGCTGATTACGCAAGTAATTAAGATGGATGCAGAGCAAAGTCGTCGCATCGATATTGTTAACCCGAAGGCACTGCTACTGACTAGCTTAAATCACGGTTCTACCGTATTGTTTTCGAACTAGCATTGAAAAGCTATTTACGACATATCGATGGATGAATACCATTCACGATAAACCTAAAGAAGGGGCATGAGGCCCCTTTTTGTTATCTTAAACTCAAAGATAAAACTCTATGGATTGGATAAACTCACTCGCTCTATTCTTTGGCTCATTAATCGCCAACACGCTTGCTTCTTTATCAGGTGGCGGTGCTGGGCTTCTACAGTTCCCACTGCTCATCTTTCTAGGACTACCCTTTTCAGTTGCACTGGCTACCCACAAAGTCGCTAGCGTCGCTCTCGGCTTAGGTGCTGCATATACCCATATCAAGGGTGGCACGTTAAGCTGGAAAGTTTGTCTCTACCTAATTTTCGTCGGCAGCATTGGAGTGGTCATTGGCGCGAATATCGTACTCATAATCCCAGATGCCATTGCACAGAAGCTGCTTGGTGCAATGATCTTAGCGCTGGGCGTTTACTCACGACTAAAGAAACAATTGGGTCAAGAAGAGCAGCTTAAAAACCGAGACATAAAAGGTTGGATAATTGGTGGGGTTGGGCTGGCACTCATAGGCATCATCAACGGTTCACTCACTGCCGGATCTGGCCTTTTAGTTACCCTATTTCTAGTTCGTTGGTTTGGTTTTACTTATAAACAAGCCATCGCGTTAACCATGATTTGCGTCGGTTTGTTCTGGAATGGCATTGGAGGTATTGCCATTGTGCAAGCGGGTGCGCCAATATACTGGGTATGGTTACCCATATTACTGCTAAGTTCGTTTGTCGGCGGAAGCCTAGGGGCATTCCTCGCAAACCGTTCAAGCAATCAGCTCGTCAAAACGGCTTTCGAAATATTGACGTTTGCCGTCGGCATCAAGCTATTGCTATAGAATTTTAAAGGTTATCTATGAATGCAGAGTCGAATCAAAACAGCCCAACCGTGCTGAAAGCGACAATAGCAATACACTACTGCCGTCAATGTAATTGGATGCTTCGCTCAAGTTGGTTGTGCCAGGAACTGCTTCATACCTTCAGTGAAGAGATTGAACAAGTCAGTTTACACCCAGATACCGGTGGTCGATTTGAGATCTTTTGCAATGGAATACAAATTTGGGAAAGAAAGGCGGATGGCGGCTTTCCCGAAGCGAAAGTTCTGAAGCAAAGAGTGAGAAACATCATTGCTCCAGACAGAGACCTCGGCCACGTAGATTCAAAATAAACCCATTCCGGCCGATTCTATGATTTAAAGCTGGCCGCTAACCAGTACGTCGCCGCCAAGGCTAATCACTTTGAAGTTGCCATTTTCATAGATGCCATAGCTTGCTGCATGACCTTCTCGTGGGAACGTCACCGAGCTAGGGTTAAAAATGAAGATGTCATCTTGGTACTCAGCAACTGGGATGTGAGTATGGCCATGAGCAATAATATCACCCGCTTTCAGTGCTGGTCGTTTCGTTGTGTTATATAGGTGACCGTGAGTTAAGAAGATACGTTGGCCTGACTCTAGTAACACCCATGAGTAATCCATCATCATTGGGAAAGAGAGCAACACCTGATCGACTTCGCTGTCGCAGTTACCACGGACAGCAATGATCTCTTGGGAGAACTCGTTCAGCTTGTCTGCAACAGCAGGTGGGTTGTAACCCTCTGGAATCGGATTTCTAGGGCCATGATTCAGAATGTCACCCAGTAGGATTAAATATTGGGCACCCGAACCTTGGTATAGCTCTAATACCTTTTCTGTTGCTGGTAGCGAACCGTGTAGGTCTGAAGCAAAAAATAATTTCACACGTACTTCTCCATAAAATTTATGGGCCTATTGTACGTACCTATCGGCTATACGTCATCTCTCACCATACCGTTGATAACAATATTATTGTAACTAACCATACCGACAATCTTATTATCACGGACCACAGGCGCACGGCTAATACCAAAGCGTTCAAACAAGCGCGCACAGTACTTAACATTCATCTCGGCAGACACGCTTAACGCGGGCTTAGTCATGATTTCATAAATATTAGTACGTTCAGGGGAGCGATTTTTGGCCAATACTTTTTTGGCAATGTCGTTCATCAACACAATCCCGTATTCATCATCTTCATGACGCTTATCCACGATGATCGCTTTTACTTTGTGCTTTTTCGCCATTTCTATCGCTGCTAACACTGTGGTTAGGCCATCGATAATCACATAGGTATTGGCCATTACATCGCTGACTCGGATCTTGTCACTGGTATTCATAGCTCGTCCTCTACGACTTTAGTTAATGTTTCGACTTGATGTGCAACCCCAACCGCGTCTTCGACATCAATTTGTACTGCTATTCCTTGCCCTGATTCTTGGTCGAACTCCCCGACTTTTCCTATCGTCTCTAAAATATGTCGGGCTAAATGCTCCTCAACAACAAACAGCAGCACATCTTTTTGTACCTCAAGCGTCAAACCGAAGAAGGTACGTTTTTGGTTTAGCCCCTGCCCTCTGGCATTGTTGATCACGGTGGCCCCCGTCGCGCCCGCATCACGCGCCGCATCGAGTACGATGTCGGTCTTACTCTCTTCAACAAACGCCAAGATCAATTTAAAGCGCATCTTTACTCTCCCTAGAGGTGTGTAAACGGTTTAACCATTGTGTTATTTGGGCATAACCCATCACTGAAATAATCGGAAATAAGCTAGCAAAGGCGATTAACCCAAAGCCATCGATCACCGGATTCCTCCCAGGTACGGTTGACGCCAGGCCCAGCCCTAATGCTGTGACCAATGGCACAGTGACCGTCGATGTGGTGACACCACCCGAATCATAAGCCAAAGGCACAATTAATTTGGGAGCATAAAAGGTTTGGATCACCACAACGATGTAACCAACAATGATGTAATAATGAATAGGATCACCAGCCACAATCCGATAGCTGCCCAGCGAAATACCGATAGCAACGCCTAATGCCACGGCAATCCTCAGTCCGTTAACACTGATACTGCCACCAGAGACTTGATTCGCCTTAATGGCAACCGCTATCAATGAAGGCTCAGCTATCGTGGTACTAAAGCCGATACAAAATGCAAAAAGATAAACCCAGTAATAATCAAACCATGCCAGGGCTATGCCTGAACTGATTTTAAATTCGGAAAGAAAAGTAGGCTCCGTCAATTGCATCGCCATCGTTTCGCCTAAAGGAAACAAAGCAAGCTCTAGTCCCATCAAGAAAAGAGACAAACCAAGAATGACGTAAAAGAACCCTATCAATACTTTGGGCAGGTTATGGACTGGCCTGCGTAGCACCGCTAATTGAAAACCAAATATGATCACCGCAATCGGAATCACATCCATCACAGTGCCAAGAAAAGTGTCGATAAACTGTTGAGCACTGATCATGTCACCACCATTCCATAGACCATGACAAACATCATCGGCAACAGTGAAGCAAACGCGATCAGCCCAAAGCCATCAATCATAGGATTACGGCCTTTAATGGCCGAAGCCAAACCCACACCTAATGCCGTTACCAAAGGAACAGTGATGGTTGATGTCGTCACGCCGCCAGAGTCATACGCTATGCCAATGATATTTTCGGGTGCAAAAGCAGTGAGCACCACCACACCGATGTAACCACCGATTATCATGTATTGGATTGGCCAACCTTTTAGGATCCGAAGTACACCAAGCAATATCGCGATGCCTACCGACAATGCAACAGTGAAGCGCAGACCATCGGCGTACTCTTCCATTTCATCATTAGAATTAGGTATCACACCGCCCTCGGCTGCCACTTCTGCCGCTTCGGCTGTAACCGCCGTCAACGCAGGCTCGGCTATGGTAGTGCCGAAGCCCAGACAAAAAGCGAAGGTCAATAACCAGAATACGCTACCCTTGCGGGCAAAAGCTTGCGCCATCGATTCGCCGATCGGGAAGAGCCCCATTTCAAGCCCGAAAATAAAGAAGGTAAGCCCGAGAACCACCAGCACTAAACCCGTTAAAATAGACAGCAGATGCGGAAGCGGCTCTTGTAAAACAACAAGCTGGAAGAACGCGATCACCGCAACAATAGGCAATAAATCACGAAGGCTACCCAACATAGCTCGAAACAAAGCTAGCACTGCCGTCATCGCAACTCCCTATCGCCAATAATTACGTTTGATTATCTGTCCGTAATAATCATGACAAATCCTTATTATTTCTAATGTGATAAACATTACGCAGTTGGTAACATATGCGAGTAAAATTTCTTAACTGTGATAACGATACACATATCTAAACTAATGAATTAAATTTCACTGTTTAGCTAATTGTTGGAGAGGTCATTTAGGCATCATACGATTGAAACCAACTGATCGTTATAGTGATTTTTTCGTATTGGTTGGCGATTAAAAACAAGCCATGTCTATAATTATGTTTAATAAGGAGATTGGTATGAAGATATTGTTAACTGGTGGTACTGGATTTATTGGCTCTGAATTGATCAAGAGTCTGAACACTGACGACGTTACATTGCTCACGCGAAACCCTGAAAAAGCGAAACAATGCCTAAGCCACCTGAACCAAAACAACCTTCATTATATCCAATCCCTTGATGAGCTGAATGACCTCAACGATTACGATGCAGTGATAAACCTCGCTGGTGAACCTATTGCAGACAAACGCTGGAGTGATGAGCAAAAAGAAAGGATCTGTAGCAGCCGCTGGCTGATCACAGAGAAGATCGTCGAACTCATTCAAGCAAGCACAACACCACCTGAAGTCTTTATCAGCGGCTCTGCCGTCGGCTACTATGGCGACCAGCAACAACACCCATTTGATGAATCACTGCAAGTCGAAGATGAGAGCTTCCCTCATAAAGTCTGTGCTCATTGGGAAGAGATAGCTAAACGAGCCGAATCAGATAAAACTCGCGTTATTCTATTAAGAACCGGAATTGTTTTGGGTGAGAATGGTGGTGCACTCAAAAAAATGCTGATGCCTTACAAGCTTGGCGTTGGCGGTCCATTAGGGTCAGGTAAACAGTACATGCCTTGGATTCACATGCTCGACATGGTCAGAGCCATCAATCACTTGTTGTCACTCCCCCACGCTCAAGGTGAATTCAACATGTGCGCTCCGCACCCTGTGACCAACAAGCAGTTCAGTAGCACCCTCGCGAAACAATTGCGTCGCCCTCACTTCTTGTTCACCCCAAAGTGGGCGATGTCGCTACTGATGGGCGAGTCGTCCTGCTTGCTGTTCGACAGCATTCGTTCCAAGCCTAAGAAGTTAACTGAAATGGGCTTTATATTTAGTTACTCAAGAATCGAGCCTGCATTAAAAAACTTGTTACAACATCAAGACTAATTCTTTACTCTAAGAGCAAAGAAGCTCTGATAAAGGATTAAGTGTGAACAAGTCGATTCTCATCACTGGTTGCTCAACTGGCATTGGCTACACCTGTGCTCACGCACTCCACAAACGCGGTTTTCATGTCATCGCATCTTGCCGCGCCCCACAAGATGTTCAACGTCTTCAAGAAGAAGGTCTCAGCTGTATTCAGTTGGATCTTGCCAACAAGGAAAGTATTGAGAACGGAGCGAAACAAGCCATCGAGCTAGCACCAAATGGATTGTATGGCTTGTTCAATAATGGTGCATATGGTCAGGCTGGTGCCTTAGAAGATCTACCGACGCAAGGGCTAAGAGAACAGTTCGAAACCAACTTTTTTGGCTGGCACCACCTCGTTTGCCAGATCCTGCCTCACATGCGAGAGCGCGGCGAAGGGCGTATTGTTCAAAATAGTTCCGTACTCGGCTTTGCTGCAATGAAATATCGAGGTGCGTATAACGCATCAAAGTTCGCAATTGAAGGTTGGACAGACACTCTGCGTTTAGAGCTTCATGGTAGTGGCATACACATTTCATTACTCCAACCCGGCCCAATCGAAACTCAATTTCGAACCAACGCCCTAAAAGCTTTCAATAAGTGGATCAACATAGAAGGTAGTGTTCATCAGCACGCTTACCAACAACAAAAAGATCGACTTGAAAAAGAATCATCGAATAATACGTTTGTTTTGCCTGCTGAAAGCTGTATCGAGCCGGTTTATCACGCGCTCACCGCCGATAAACCAAAGCTAAGATACCGAGTCACCACTCCCACTAAAGTGTTTGCGGTATTGAAAAGATTACTGCCGAGCCGTTTGCTAGACCCTATTCTCAGAAAAGCCGCATAAATTACTAACTTTGAATGAACAGTCGCAAACTTTAATGTAACGATGTAATTTATTCGTAACAATAAGATGTCATGATTTAGCCTATCTCATCAGTTATCCCCAATTGATGGACTAACCCTTTGGATACTTCATGACTTTAAACCGCCTTAATTTGGTAGGTCTGAGTCTGGCAATTACGTTGTTTATTCTGTTTTGAGTATCTTACGTAATACCTCACTGACCACCTCACTGAGAACGCTGTGTCTTCCATGTTGAGTTAACAACTCTATTAACATTGAAGCATGGCGTTTTTCTATTTTTGCCTCTTTTTATCCGAGATTACCCAGTTAGATCTTGAAGTTACCCGTTTATCCCCCCATATTTGCAACGTATCCCAAAACAAATCTCAAGGAACGTAAATGCAATCTCCGCATATTGTTGAACTTAATGAGCAGAACTTTCGCCAAGTACTAGAAGGTTCGATGCAGACCCCTGTCCTCATCCATTTTTGGGCACCAATGAGCCAAGAGAGTGCTCAAATCATTCCTGAACTACAAACATTAACTCAGCAATACAATGGTGCATTCACTCTCGCGCTATTAAATTGCGAACAAGAACAAGCCATTGCTAGCCAATTTGGTGTTCAAGCACTGCCTACTATTGCACTGTTTGTTAACGGTCAACCTGCCGATGGCCTAGGTGGTCCGCAGCGCATAGAAGCAATTGTGGAAATGCTTGGCAAACACCTGCCAAGCCAAGATGAATTGGCACTACGCCAAGCACTTGAGCAAATGCAAGCTGGTGAGCACACTCAAGCTTTAGCGGCTATGCAGCAGCTTCCGGCTGAACTGACGAGCAAAGGTGAAGTTAAACTGGCCATTGCAGAGTGTTTACTAGAAACCCAGCAATTTGATCTCGCTGAGGCTCAACTAGCAACAATTCCACTCGAGTACCAAGACAACTACTACAAAGGCTTAGTCGCCAAGCTTGAACTTCATAAGCAAGCTGCCGATAGCCCAGAGATCCAAGCATTAGAAGCGGCGCTTAAGCAAAAACCAAGCGATGCGAAAACCGCATCAGAATTGGCACTGCAATACCATCAAGTAAACCGTAGTGAAGAAGCGATGGACCTACTATGGTCTTTCCTAGTCAAAGACCTCAACGCTCTTGATGGAGACATGAAAAAAGAGTTCATGGATATACTAAGTGCACTTGGACAAGGCAACCCTGTTGCTAGTAAGTACCGCCGTCAGCTTTACTCTCTACTTTACTAATCAGGTTCCTGATACCTATACAGTAAGTAGTAAAATACAAATTCGACAAAGCAACTCATAAGCTTTTTGAATACAAAACTCATAATGGGCCATAAAATCAATGTTTTATGGCCCATTTCTCATTTATAAATTTGCCCCCACTTTAAATATGCGCCAGTATGAGTAATAAACGATTCAAAACTTAAACTTGCAAAGGACTTTGTATGCATATTGATACCTTGATTACTATTGGCGTCTTTACTGTCGTCGCGTTGCTCTTTATCTTCGCAGGCGTAAAAACCGTTCCACAGGGCAACAACTGGACTGTAGAACGCTTCGGACGCTATACACATACGCTAAAACCAGGCCTTAACTTAATCATCCCGTTTATTGATAAAATCGGTCAGCGAATCAATATGATGGAGCGAGTTCTTGATATACCCGCGCAAGAAGTTATCTCTAAAGACAATGCCAATGTAGTTATTGATGCGGTGTGTTTTGTACAAGTAATCGATGCTGCAAGAGCTGCGTATGAAGTCAACGACCTCGAGCACGCGATTCGTAACCTAACGTTGACTAACATCCGTACGGTACTGGGTTCAATGGAACTTGATGAGATGCTAAGTCAACGTGACATGATCAACACCAAGCTTCTTAACATCGTGGATGAAGCCACCAACCCGTGGGGCGTAAAGGTTACTCGTATCGAAATTAAAGACGTACAACCACCAGCAGACCTAACTGCAGCGATGAATGCTCAGATGAAAGCGGAACGTAACAAGCGTGCCGATATCTTAGAAGCAGAAGGTGTAAGACAGGCAGAGATCCTTAAGGCTGAAGGTCACAAACAATCAGAAATTCTAAAAGCTGAAGGTGAAAAGCAAGCTGCAATACTTCAAGCAGAAGCGCGTGAACGTGCGGCAGAAGCGGAAGCGAAAGCAACAGAGATGGTATCGACCGCAATTGCTCAGGGTGACATGCAAGCCGTAAACTACTTTATCGCACAAGGCTATACCGAAGCATTGAAGTCAATTGGACAAACAGAAAACGGTAAGATAATCATGCTACCACTTGAAGCGACTGGCCTAATGGGCTCTGTTGCGGGTATCGCAGAGATGTTCACACACAAGAATGATACAAATAGTAAGGACTAACTTATGGTCGAATTACTAGAGCAAGTAAACCACTGGCACTGGCTGGCATTTGGTCTAGTATTGCTTGCACTTGAACTGGTTGGAACCGCTGGTTACTTTTTGTGGATTGGTATCTCAGCCATGTTGGTCGGCGCCCTTTTGGGAGCTCTACCAATTGGTTGGCAGATGCAATGGCTGTCCTTCGCGAGCTTCTCCCTCATCACTACTTGGTTATGGTGGAGAAGACAACTATCTAGTGATAAACAGTCAGATTCAAATAGAGAACTCAACCAGAGAGAAAAGCAGCTTGTAGGTCAGACAACTAGAATCGATGCTGACATTCAAAAAGGCAAATGTCGTATCCGCTTGGGTGACACGACCTGGTCAGCCGTGAGCAGTCATGACTTAAAAGCGGGAACAGAAGTTGTCGTTACTGCTGTAGATGGTATTGTATTAACAATTGCTCCAAACAAGTCTTAATTAAAAACCTTTCTGTAAAGCCATAGGTCTTCTCTTATGGCTTTTTATCCACTAGGGAATCAATAATAGGGCAATGGCTATTTGAGTCTCCTGGGCATTGTTCAACCCACTCTTTCAATGTCTTCTGAATTGCCAAAAGATCTTCAATTTTTTGGTTTACTTCTTCCAGTTTACTCAGCGCTTTTGCTTTAACGTCGGCACTTTCGCGACAAGGGTTATCAGCTAATTCAACAAGTGCACGGCACTCATCGAGTGTGAAACCGACCATTTTTGCTCTCAGTACAAACTCTAACTGTTCGATGTGAATCTCGCCGTATTGCCTATAGCCGTTTTCTGAACGATGTGGAGGGCTCATCATGCCTTTACTTTCGTAAAAACGAATGGATTTCGCTGTTGTACCAACACGTTTAGCTACTTCACCAATATTCACAATATTACCTGTAAGCTTAAAATGAAAAACCGCAGTACTGCTGTTATACAATACTGCGGTTGAAAAACATAGTTTGGAGCTTAGGTTAAAGGCTTACTCTTGCTCTAATAACCAAATCATCGTCTGAGATTTTTCTTCGCTATCTAGTTTGTTAAACCAGTAAGAAACCATTTCGATCTCTTTAGAGCCTTCTAATGGTGCTGGGTTAGCGTTCTTACGATTCTTGAATGCCCAATCTGTAATTGCAGATTTCTCTTCTGATGAAGACTGTTCAAACCAATAAGTGACCATCTGTTGAGGCTGCGAAATAACTTCAGCGGATTCAAGTTGAACTTGAGCAACGGTTGGAGCTACAGCCATGCTAGCCGTTGTATTTAAGAGAGGTTCAGCTTCTAGCTTCACCGCGTCAAAGTAAGCTTTTGGTACGCTAAATTCAACGATTTGACGCTTTGTATCTGAAGTTAAGACAAATACTGCCTGAGGCTCAGTAATCGCTTCAACTTGATCATTGCTGAAAGGAAACTTAAATGACTGTGTCATTGTACAATGTTCAGTACAGCTTTCAGATAAAGGACGGTAAGTATCGAGTGAAACCTCTGTTCCTTTATAAGTAACTGTTTCAAATTTTCCGTAATTCTTAAAGAAAGTCGCATCCATCGCTATATAGGAAGAAGCCACTTTTTTTTCTGTTTTTGGGTAAATACCAACAAACGATAAAGAAGACTTAACCAGATCTTGTCCGACTTGTGCTCGCGCCTCTGGGGCATATGATTTAGCTTCAACTTGGACATATAAACTTCTTTCTTTAATGCCCTTAGCTACATCATCAAACTGACTAGAAGAGTCCAAGGTCGTACAACCAGACGCCACTAATACCGAAGAAAATAACATCGCCAACTTATACATATTTACTTCCTTATCTATTTAAACAGAAAAACGCTGGCATTACGCCAGCGTTTCTATGAAGGCAGTTTACTAGAGTACTAGTCTTAGAAACCGTATTCTAGACCTACACGTACAAACATAGTCTTATCTGCTGCATTGTAGGCATCATGTTGGCCTACACGTACATACGGTACAAAACCATTATGAGCGTACATTAACTGACCAGAAAGAACCTCATCAGCATCATCCTGTTTAGCTCCTTCGATTTTAGAGTCTAAATTAGCAGCGTAACCCAGCTTGAATCCCCACGGACCAGACCAGTATTGCCCGATTAGAGAGAATTGACCTTGCTCAGCAGACTTGCCTACGTAATCGTCATCTTTAGCTTCACCATCACTATACTTATAAGCACCCGCTAAGCCGAAACCAGCAGGTAGAGGCAATTCAAAACCAACAATGTAAGCAGAAGTATCTACTGTACCGCCAGCGAATGAAGAGTTGCTTTCGAAGCCGCCGTGAACAGTCACAACATCAGAGAAGTTGTAGTGTGCTGAAGCGCCAACATGGTTTGAATCTTTAGTATCTTTATCGCCACGACCAACAGAAACACTGTAAGTGAAGCCACCAAATGCTGGAGAGTCGTAACGTGCAATATCACCTTTACGATCGTAGTGAGCTTTAACATCACCACCCCAGTCAAATACACGACCTAGACCTGGGTTAGAGTATGGCCAATCGACGATTTCGTATAGAGGAGTAAGCATACGGCCGAAACGTACTTTACCCCAGTCGCCTTGAAGACCTAAGAAAGTGTCACGAGCGCCTAGCGTAGAACCAGTACCGTCTTCACCTACGTAGCCAGATTCAATTTGCATGAAAACGTTCACGTTATCGAACATATCTTTGCTTGCGCGGAAACCGATACGTGATTCATTCTCGTAATCGTAACCGTTGCTATCTTCTTGATAAAATGCAGAGATTGCTGCCACACCGTATGCTTGCACGTTAAAATCAGAGATAACACCTACTTGTGAACTCTCTGAACCTGTAGCCATTGCGCCTGTCGATAAAAGTGCAACCGTTGCACCTAATAGAGTACGTTTAAAAAATTTGTTTTCCATGGAATAAAACTCCTAAAAATGGATATAGCTGTCTAAATATTTCCCACCTAAAGTTGGCCGCCGTAGAGAGAAATACCTTTTCTTGTTTGAGAACCCTAAACTCGAATTCTCTATTTCCTTTCTGGTTATACACATCGTGTGCATCCATGGCATTAAGACTAACTTCGCCCTCAAAAAGATCAACGAGAACTTAATTTTCATCTAAAAAAATATGAGTTAGTGCAAATTTACCATCTACTTAGTGATCCAGATCCATAAATCAAAAAGGCCACACACAATAACAACTAAAACAATATAAAACAGTAACTTAAATATAACTGCCTTTTGTGAAAATAGATATGACTCGCATTTATGGTGCAGCTAGAACGCTATTTTATTAATGTTGAGCACCGTCACTGTCCTGATTCTATAGTTCGTATAGGAACAAAATTCTCAACAATTAAAAAGCCACCATTTTTATAGCAAATACAAAAAAGGCACTCCCTTAAAAGGAGTGCCTTTGAGCTTTTTTTACCTGAATTTACTTACGAAAGAAGAGCAATAAGATCCTCTTCGGTTCTTATTTCGATACCTAAATCTTGTGCTTTGGTTAATTTAGAACCTGCGGCTTCTCCGGCAAATAGGATGTCGGTTTTCTTAGAAACGCTACCTGTTACTTTAGCACCTAATGCTTGAAGTGCCGCTTTGGCTTCACTTCGGCCCAATTGAGACAGTGAACCCGTTAGCACAACCACTTTGCCCTCTAGAGGCAATTCTTGGTCATCTCGCGCATCTTCAATCACAGGCCAGTTCACGCCCAGTTCGATTAGCTGTTCAACGACCGCTCGGTTTTTCTCTTGTGAGAAGAAAGCAGTAATATGACTAGCAACAATATCACCAATATCGGACACCTCAACAAGCTGCTCATGAGTTGCCGCTTGAACGAGCTCTAATGTTTTGAAGTGCTGTGCTAAGTTCATCGCTGTCGCTTCACCGACTTCACGAATACCGAGTGAATAAAGGAAACGCGCTAACGTCGTATCTTTCGCTTTATTCAACGCGCTCACCACGTTCTGAGCCGATTTAGGCCCCATACGATCAAGCACCGTAATCACACCTGCACTGAGTTTAAATAGGTCTGCTGGTGTCTCAACCATCTCGCGATCGACAAGCTGCTCTATGACTTTCACGCCAAGACCATCAACATCAAGCGCCTTTCTAGATACAAAGTGCTTAAGCGCTTCTTTACGTTGAGCTTGGCACACCAAACCGCCTGTACAACGCGCTACAGCTTCACCCTCTACACGCTCGACCGAAGAACTACATACAGGGCATGCATCAGGGAAAACGATGTCTTTAGCCGTATCTGGGCGACGGTCTTGTACAACAGCAACGATCTGTGGAATCACATCGCCAGCACGGCGGATAATAACGCTATCACCTACCTTGACACCCAAACGAGCAATCTCGTCGGCGTTGTGCAGCGTGGCATTGCTTACTGTTACACCACCGACAAAGATAGGTTCTAATTTAGCCACAGGCGTAATAGCGCCGGTACGGCCCACCTGAAACTCAACGTCGTTTAGCAGAGTGATCTCTTCTTGAGCCGGGAACTTGTATGCAATCGCCCAGCGAGGCGCTCTAGCAACAAAGCCAAGCACTTCTTGCGCCGCAATATCATCGACTTTAATCACCACACCATCGATCTCGTAAGCCAGAGCATCACGGCGAGTCATAATGTCTTGATAATATGCCTTTACGTCTTCAAGCGAGCTAAGTTGCTTCGTCTCAGGACACATTGGCAGTCCCCAACCTTTTAGCTGTAAGAAACGTTGGTAATGGCTACTTGAGAGCTCTGCACCTTCAACCACACCCACGCTGTAAGCATAGAAAGCTAATGGGCGTTTTGCAGTAATACGAGAGTCTAGCTGACGCAAACTACCTGCTGCGGCATTGCGTGGGTTTACAAAGACTTTCTCGCCTTTCTTCAGCGCCATTTCGTTCAGTTTATCGAAGCCGGCTTTTGGCATGAACACTTCACCACGCACTTCGATACGTTCAGGCCAACCTTCGCCTTGTAGCTTAAGTGGAATCGAACTGATGGTGCGTACGTTTTCAGTGATGTTTTCACCCGTTGCACCATCACCACGAGTCGCCGCTTGAACTAATGTCCCGTTCACGTAAAGCAAGCTCACAGCGAGGCCATCGAGTTTAGGCTCACAACAGAAAGTCTTAAGATTCGCGGTTGGTGCTCTATCGGACATACGCTTATTAAACGCATCCAAGTCTTCATCAGAGAATGCATTATCCAGAGAAAGCATTGGGATCTCGTGAGTCACTTGTGTGAAACCATCTAGTGGCTGACCACCAACACGTTGGCTAGGTGAGTCCACGGTTACGAGCTCTGGGTTTTCTTCTTCGATCTTTAGCAACTGTTGCATTAATCGATCGTACTCAACATCAGGGATCTCTGGGCTATCTTCTACGTAATAACGAACGGCATGATAGTGCAGAGTTTCTCTTAACTGCTCTAAGGTCACTTGAATCGATTCTTTCATATCATTCTCTGTCGTGATTGAAATATCAAAAAGGGCTCCCTTAGGAGCCCTTTTCTATAAATATAGATTATTTACAAGGCTAAACAATACGGCTAAGCATTCGTCGCCGTCATAAAGTCTCGGATTTGCTTGCGATAGTCAGATAAACGATTTGGCGTCATTAAGTTACGTGACTCATCCAATACGTTTCCGCCCATATCGTCGGCAATTTTCTGTGCTGCACTCAGCATCACATTGAAGTTTTGATCAGCTTGACCGTAACAAGGTAGCGTCATGAAGAATGAAATACCTTTGGTCGTAAAGTCAGCAGGATCATCATGCTCAAGAGTACCAGGCTGCATCATATTTGCGACACTGAAGATAACCTTAGGCTCGTCAGCTGATTGTGCAAAGCAGTGGTAAATAGACATCTCACCATAAGTTAGGCCGTTGTTTTCCATGCTGCGGAAAAGTTCAGTTCCAACGAACGGGATCTCTCCGGCACAGTGAACATTAAGGACAATAACCTCTAAGCCTAACTCTTCATCTTGCTTTGTTTCTTCAACAGGAGCTGCTGCTTGTGGAGCAACACTCTCTTTAGCTGCGAATGGTTCACTTGCAGTAAAAGTTTGTTGTGAAACCACTGGCTCGCTTGCGACTATTGGTTCAGCAACTTGTTCGGCTTCAACGTCTTCAAAAGAGCCGTACTGCTCTTTAAAACCTGCATGATTTTCTTTTTGTTCGTCAGTCAACTCAAAGCTTTGAACTTCAGGCTCAACACCCTTCTCTTCCACAATCACTTCAGGTTCACTTTCAACCGTAATTGGGTCTTCGACGCTAAAAGAAGGAAGCTCATTCAATTCGATGTCATCTTCGTAAACTTCTTTCGATTGCGGCGCTGTTAGCGGATCTGAATCGATCAAAGGATCGATTTCAGATGGTGAAACAACAAAATCCGGCTCTTTACGTTCTTTTCGGATTATCTCAAAACCATCTTCTGGGGCAAATGAACGGTTTGGAATAGTTTCGGCTTCATCTAAGCTGTCGTTATCAAGCTTACCAAGCGGCTTATCACCAAACTTTGCTTTCCCTTCTTTTTTACTCGTCCATAGACCATGGAACAATAATGCGGCGATAGCTAATGCGCCAACAATAATGAGTACAAATCGCAATTCCTGCATTTTTCGCTCTCAGCTTTCTTAGTCAACTAGCTATAACACGCTGTCACTAAGTTGGGTTAATTTGGCTAATCTCACTACTCTATCAAAAGTAGCCACTGTTTTAGAACAACTTAATACAATTAGTTCCTTACATGGTGTGATTTTCACCACGCTTTTTTTCTTAATTTCGGTCGAGTACACTATACATGTTTGCTATTTAACCAAATTCACATGTGAGCTAATTTAAATATGACTATTGAACCTGTTCCCCGCTCCGGCTTTGGCTATTTTATTTTCGGAATAAAAATTGCTTTATCACCGAGCATTCGTAAGTTTGTACTCATGCCACTTATCGCAAACGTGTTACTCGTTGGTGGTGCTTTATTTTATATCTTCTCCAACCTAAACACTTGGATTGAGGGTTGGATTGGTGCATTGCCAAGCTTCTTGTCGTGGTTGTCATATATTTTATGGCCATTACTTATGTTAACCGTCTTGGCCACTTTCTCGTATTTCTTTAGTACGCTCGCTAACTTCATTGCGGCACCTTTCAATGGCTTGCTAGCAGAAAAAGTCGAAGAGTTACTTAGTGGCAAAAAAGTCAATGACGATGGTTTACTTGATGTTATAAAAGATACCCCGCGTATATTAGCGAGAGAATGGCGCAAGCTTGTCTACGTTCTGCCAAAAGCGATCGGTTTATTCCTACTTTTGTTAATTCCAGCACTAGGGCAAACCGTTGCACCGTTTTTATGGTTCATTTTCACAGCATGGATGTTAGCGATTCAATACGCCGACTACCCATTCGATAACCATAAAATCAAGTTCGATGACATGAGAAACAATTTGAAACAAAAACAAGGTAAAAGCTATAGCTTTGGTGCACTTGTTTCAGTGTTCACCACAATTCCCGTTCTTAACCTCATCGTAATGCCCGTTGCCGTTTGCGGCGCGACGGCAATGTGGGTTGCTGAGTTTAAAGAGCAAGTTCAACGTTCTCGTCTATAACCCTGCTTACACTTCCTAGCTTTGCCTATCTTTTTGAAGTTCTGATTTCAATAAAGATAGGCGTAAATTTTACTACATCTCTATATGATATAACTTTTTAGTCCTTTTACCTTTTTTTCAACTTGTTTAATCTAAATTCAAGCTGAACAAACATCGAAAGACACTAGACGGTAAAATGATTGATATACTACGTTTAGTTCTGTCATTAAATGAAGGAATATCGCATGAGCAAGATCTACGAAGACAACACACTAACGATTGGTAACACACCTCTTGTCCGCCTTAACAAAGTAAGCAAAGGTAACGTCCTAGCTAAGATCGAAGCTCGCAACCCAAGCTTCAGCGTTAAGTGTCGTATCGGTTCAAACATGATCTGGGAAGCAGAAAAAGCAGGTAAACTTAAGCCAGGCATCGAGCTTGTTGAACCGACTAGTGGTAACACAGGTGTTGCACTTGCATTCGTAGCAGCAGCGCGAGGTTACAAACTAACGCTAACTATGCCTGAGTCAATGAGCCTAGAACGTCGTAAGCTGCTTAAAGCGCTTGGCGCAAATTTAGTGTTAACTGAAGCACCAAAAGGCATGAATGGTGCAATTGCAAAAGCAGAAGAGATTGTTGCTTCAAATCCAAGTAAATACCTATTACTACAACAGTTCAACAACCCAGCTAACCCACAGATTCACGAGCAGACGACTGGTCCTGAAATTTGGGAAGCAACAGACGGCGAAATCGACGTGTTTGTTGCGGGTGTTGGTACTGGCGGTACTATCACTGGTACAAGTCGTTACATTAAAGGTGAAAAAGGTAAAGCGATCACTTCAGTAGCGGTTGAACCAGCGGAGTCTCCAGTGATTGCACAGGCACTTGCAGGCGAAGAAATCAAACCAGCTCCACACAAAATTCAAGGTATCGGTGCAGGTTTCATCCCTGGAAACCTAGATTTAGAGATTATTGACCGTGTTGAATCGGTAACTTCTGAAGAAGCGATTGAGATGGCTCAACGCCTAATGAAAGAAGAAGGTATTCTTGCAGGTATCTCATCTGGCGCGGCAGTTGTAGCAGCGAACAGAATCGCAGAACTACCTGAATTTGCAGGAAAAAATATCGTTACCGTACTGCCAAGCTCTGGTGAGCGTTACCTAAGTACAGCCCTATTTGCTGGCATCTTTACGGAAAAAGAGAACCAACAATAATATGTGGTCAAATCAATTTTTCGTCCAAAAAGGCCCCGTTTAGGGGCTTTTTTGTTGATCCCTGCCCCACCTTTGGTAATATCGGGTCTGTTTTATTTTTCGCTTCAAAATAAAAGAAGCAATAAGCAAATTCTGAAAGTCATGAGTACTCAAAAAAAGATGACCATGGCTGGATAAAAATTGATAACCAGTCTAAGTTCTAACACGAACATGGCGTACTACTCTCTAGCGCATTTAGGCTAAAGCAGTTAAGCTAATCTGGTTACAAACTTACAAAAAATAAATTAATTGGGGTATAAAAATGTACGAGAAGCAAGTAGAAATCACAGCAGAAAACGGTCTTCACACTCGTCCAGCTGCACAGTTCGTTAAAGAAGCAAAATCTTTCGACGCTGACATCACAGTGACTTCTAACGGCAAAAGCGCTAGCGCGAAAAGCCTGTTCAAACTACAAACTTTAGGCCTAGTGAAAGGTACTAACGTTACTATTTCAGCTGAAGGCCCTCAAGCTCAGCAAGCCGTAGACCACCTAGTTGCTCTTATGGATCAACTACACTAATACGGTCTCCTTCTTTCAAAGCCATTTTGCATAGCAAAGTGGCTTTGTTCGAAGTAGATAGCAATAAGCGCGGCATTAGTCGACGACTTAAAGTCACACATTCTCCCGTTTACAGTTGAACAACTAAGGTAAGGCTATGATTTCAGGCATCCTAGCATCTCCTGGTATTGCTTTCGGTAAAGCACTACTACTTCAAGAAGATGAAATTGTCCTAAACACTCAATCTATCTCAGATGATCAAGTTGAAGCAGAAGTTCAGCGTTTCTTTGACGCTCGTAACAAATCTTCTCAACAACTTGAAGTTGTAAAGCAAAAAGCACTTGAAACTTTTGGCGAAGAAAAAGAAGCAATCTTTGAAGGCCACATCATGCTGCTTGAAGATGAAGAGCTAGAAGAAGAGATTTTAGCACTCATCAAGAAAGACAAAATGCACGCAGACAACGCGATCCACACTGTGATCGAAGAGCAAGCTTGTGCGCTTGAATCTCTTGATGATGAGTACCTAAAAGAACGTGCAACTGATATCCGTGATATCGGTACTCGTTTCGTTAAAAATGCTCTAGGCATCAACATTGTGTCTCTATCAGACATCAACGAAGAAGTTATCCTAGTCGCTTACGATCTAACGCCATCTGAAACTGCACAAATCAACCTAGACTACGTTCTTGGTTTCGCTTGTGACATCGGCGGTCGTACATCTCATACTTCAATCATGGCACGTTCTCTAGAGCTTCCCGCTATCGTTGGTACTAACGATATCACTAAGCAAGTTAAGAACGGCGACATGCTTGTGCTAGACGCGATGAACAACAAGATCATCATCAACCCTTCTGAAGCTGAACTAGCAGAAGCTAAGAAAATCAAAGCAGATTTCGAAGCAGAAGCGGCTGAACTAGCAAAACTAAAAGATTTGCATGCTGAAACTCTAGACGGCCACCGTGTAGAAGTTTGCGGCAACATCGGTACAGTGAAAGACTGTGACGGTATCCTGCGTAATGGCGGTGAAGGCGTTGGTCTGTACCGTACTGAATTCCTATTTATGGACCGTGACGCACTTCCTACTGAAGAAGAGCAATACGTTGCTTACAAAGAAGTAGCTGAAGCAATGAACGGTGAGTCAGTGATCATCCGTACTATGGATATCGGTGGCGATAAAGATCTTCCATACATGGATCTTCCACAAGAGATGAACCCTTTCCTAGGCTGGCGTGCAGTACGTATCAGCTTGGATCGTCGTGAAATCCTACGTGACCAACTACGCGGTATCCTACGTGCATCTGCACACGGTAAACTGCGTATCATGTTCCCAATGATCATTTCTGTTGAAGAGATCCGTGAACTGAAACAAGCAATCGAAGAGTACAAAGCTGAACTTCGCGCTGAGGGCCTAGCTTTCGATGAAGAAATCGAAATCGGCGTAATGGTTGAGACTCCAGCAGCTGCTGCAATCGCACACCACCTAGCGAAAGAAGTATCTTTCTTCTCTATCGGTACTAACGACCTAACGCAATACACTCTTGCGGTAGACCGTGGTAACGAAATGATTTCTCACCTATACAACCCGCTATCTCCTGCTGTTCTTACAGTAATCAAGCAAGTGATCGACGCATCACACGCTGAAGGTAAGTGGACTGGTATGTGTGGTGAGCTTGCTGGTGATGAGCGTGCAACACTTCTTCTTCTTGGAATGGGCCTAGATGAGTTCTCTATGAGCGGCATCTCTATCCCTAAAGTTAAGAAAGTAATCCGTAACTCTAACTTCGCAGAAGTTAAAGCTATGGCTGACGAAGCACTATCTCTACCTACAGCTGCTGAAATTGAAGCTTGCGTAGAAAAATTCATCGCTGAGAAATCTCAGTAATCGCCAAATTCTTAATAAAGTTAGACGGCTAAAAATAGTCGTCTAATTTGTTAGATTGGTATAGTATATTCTACAGAATAAAACTAAACGTTAGGAGCATGACACAATGGGTCTGTTTGACAAACTGAAAAAGCTTGTATCTGATGACAGCGCTGATGCTGGTGCAATCGAAATCATCGCACCTCTTTCTGGTGAAATCGTAAACATCGAAGATGTGCCAGATGTAGTTTTCGCCGAGAAAATCGTTGGTGACGGCATCGCGATCAAACCAGCTGGCGACAAAATGGTAGCTCCAGTTAACGGTACTATCGGTAAGATCTTCGAAACTAACCACGCATTCTCTATCGAGTCTGACGACGGTGTTGAGCTTTTCGTTCACTTCGGTATCGATACTGTTGAACTTAAAGGCGAAGGCTTCACTCGCGTAGCTGAAGAAGGTCAATCTGTTAAAGCTGGTGACACTATCATCACTTTCGACCTAGCGCTTCTAGAAGAGAAAGCAAAGTCTACGCTTACTCCAGTTGTTATCTCTAACATGGACGAAATCAAGGAGCTGAACAAGCTTTCTGGTTCTGTAACTGTTGGCGAAACTCCAGTTCTTAAAGTAACTAAGTAATCTCGATTATTTATCTACTTTAATTAAAACGCTACCTAAGGGTGGCGTTTTTTGTGCCTGTCATATTTGTCTAGCTCCTTAAATCACAATACAATCTGCAACACCAACAAGCTCTACTAGCCTCCCTCAGTAAAACCAACCCTTGGTACCACTCTACTTTCTTATTAAACGGCATTCATTCCATTTTCGACATTGGAACTTAATGTTAAGTCACTTAGTGTGGTTCACAAGATGCAACAGCTCCCTGATATCTCGTTCCACTAGATTCTGGGATGACGCTAAAGACTTCGATTTAGGTAAACAATAGAGCAATACCACCTTATAATCGCCACTCCCTACAATGAGGAACGGCCATGATAGGGAGTCTCGCTTTTGCTCCTGCTTACCAACATTACACTTTTCCAAATACACCTTCGCCAAATCGCAGGCAATAAAAACCCAGCCGAAGCTGGGTCTGTTTAGCGCTCATCTCTCACCACGAGCTAATTTGTGGAAGCCTAACGTTAACACTTATGATCAACCATGCTTATAGTCAACGCGGCCTTTCAATCGGTTAACCTAGTAGGCTAAGTGCCGAGTTCGGTGCTTGCTTCGCTTGAGCAAGAATCGAGCTTGAAGCTTGAGAAAGAATCTGAGACTTAGTCATCTGAGTCGTTTCTTTCGCGAAGTCGGTATCTTTAATACGGCTCTTAGATGCGTTAACGTTCTCGTTAATGTTATCTAAGTTGCTGATAGCGTGGTCGAAACGGTTTTGGAAAGCACCCAGCTCTGCACGGTGGCTGTCTACGTACTTAAGTGCTGCATCGATTACCGCTACAGACTCTTGTGCGCCACCAACAGATGTTACGTCGATAGTATCAACCGTTACGTCTTTAGCTGCTTGAATGCCTAGCTCACCTGCAAGACCGCCAGAGAAAGACACATCGCCGCTCACTTTGTTGTTACCAGTGAACATTTGTAGCTTGCCGTCTTCAGTTACAGACGCTTTGACAGAATCTTGTTGACCATTGATGTAGGTTGCTAGCTCTTCGATGTCGTCGCCCGCTTTTGCGCTGATATCGATTTCTTGTGCTTGACCGAAGTTATCTGTGAACGACAGTTTTAGGTCGTTTGAACCCGCTTGTACGTTCCAGTCTTTGTCTTTAGCGTTCTCAGTTTGGTAGCTCTTACCACCCATCTGAGCGTTATCAGAGCGCATATCTTTCAGGTTCAGCATTACCGCTTCGCCGTTATCCGCACCGATTTGGAATGATTGTGTTCCGTAAGTACCGTTAAGCAGCTTGTTACCACCAAAAGACGTCGTTTCCGCGATACGGTTTAGCTCGTCGTTCAGTGCTGTTACTTCTTCTTGAATCGCTACGCGCTCAGCTTTTGAGTTTGAGCCGTTTGAAGATTGTAGAGAAAGATCACGCATACGTTGCAGGATGTTGGTTGTCTCGTTCATTGCACCTTCAGCGGTTTGTGCAATAGAGATACCATCGTTCGCGTTACGAACAGCAACGTCTAAGCCGCGGCTCTGAACGTTCAAACGGTTAGAGATTTGTAGGCCCGCAGCGTCATCTTTTGCGCTGTTGATTTTAGAGCCAGAAGCTAGACGCTCCATTGATGTTTGTTGTGCGCTGTTTGCGTTGTTTAGGTAACGTTGCGCAGTCATCGCTGAAACGTTGGTATTTACATTCACTGCCATGGTGATTTCTCCAATTGATTTTCCGGTATTGCGGTTTCCGACGTCTCGGAAAACCAAGTAGTTCTCTCAAAGTTACTTTTAATAACGGCGTAATTGGCGAAACCTTTAGGAAAAAAACAATAAAATTAAAGAAATAGCGATAAAGGATAGGAAAGCGTGACTGGTAGTAAAATTATCAAAAAAAGATAAGAAAAACGCTAAAGTTGTCGAGAAGTCAGTCGAGCGAGGTTTTGTGTTTTTATTAACCTAATAAGGTTAAAGCAAGATTTGGCGCTTGCTTCGCTTGAGCCAGAATGGTGGTGCTCACTTGCTGCAGAATTTGCTGCTTTAGCATTTGAGTGGTTTCCTTGGCGTAGTCGGTATCTTTGATTCGACTGTTTGAAGTCGCCAAGTTTTCATGAACGTTTTCAAGGTTGTTAATGGCGTGGTCAAAGCGGTTTTGCATTGCACCTAGTTCAGAGCGATGGCTATCCACATACTTCATCGCAGTATCTAAAATAGAGACAGCACGCTGTGCTCCACCCACATCCGTAACATTGATGTCATTCACCGATTCATAGTAACCCGCCGACATCGACAACTCACTAGCGAGTGAACCAGAGAAAGAGATGGTGCCTGAAGTATCTTCACCAGACATGTAAATCTGAAGCTGTCCATCATCATTAACCGAAGCTGAGACCAGTTCCGTTTGACCATTGATGTAGGTCGCCAACTCTTCAATGTCGTCGCCAACTTTCGCATTAATGTTGATCTCTTGAGGCTGACCAAAACGATCGGTAAACGACATCGTCATATCATTTTGATTTGATTTCACTGCCCACGAGTCATTGGCCATGCCATTCGCGACATAACTAAAACCGCCCATGTTGATGTCATCGGTACGCATGCTTTTGAGACCGATTTGCACCGCCTCGCCTGAGCTGCCACCAATCTGAAACGACGTGCTACCAAAGCTACCATTGAGGAGTTTTTTGCCACCAAAAGAAGTGGTCTCTGCAATACGATTCAGCTCATCGTTTAGTGCGGTGATCTCTTCTTGAATGGCCGTTCTTTCCGACTGACTGTTCGAACCATTACTCGCTTGCAGTGACAGGTCACGCATACGTTGCATGATATTAGTGGTTTCGTTCATCGCGCCTTCGGCAGTTTGCATAATGGATATACCATCATTCGCATTGCGAACAGCGACATCAATACCACTCATCTGCGCCTCTAGACGGTTGGAGATTTGTAGACCTGCAGCGTCGTCTTTGGCACTATTAATACGACTCCCTGAAGCCAAGCGCTCCAAAGATTGGGTCAGCATATTATTGGCATTAGAGAGATTCCTCTGAGCCACCAACGCTGAGACATTAGTATTAACAGTTATAGCCATAGACCTTCACGTACAAAAAGATGAATTACACTTATGATTGCTTTTATATCGACCAATTCAGATAAAGCTTTAATAAAAAAGGAGCCCTGAGGCTCCCTTTGTTTATTCTTTTTGAGACGACTTACTTAATCGTTAATGCGCTCAACATCTCAGTTGAAGGAGCAAAGTAGTAAGCACCTGTCACTGCCTTAGTAAAGCGAAGCAGTTGGTCTGTTTTGCCATCGGTTACGCCGTACATGCTCTCTAACATCGCATCAAAGTTATGACGAACATTACAGTAAGCAATGAACAGTAGACCATGGTCACCCGTTGCCGTGCCGTAAGGTAGGCTGTGACGAACGATCTTAAGGCCTTTGCCTTCTTCTTTGATATCTACACGACCAACGTGAGACGCAGCTGGAACATCATCGAGCTCGATTGAATCAGGCTTAGTACGACCAACCACTTTTTCTTGCGCCGATACATTCAATCGATTCCAAGCTGGAAGGTTATGAACAAAACGCTGCACCATCACGTAGCTACCGCCTGCAAATTCGCCTTCAGGAACAATAGCCACTTCTGCGCGTTGTGCGTCTTTCGGGTTTTCAGTACCGTCGACGAAATCCGTCATATCACGAGAATCTAGGAAGCGGTAACCGTAAGTTTCATCAACCACTTCAACGTCTGCCGCTACTTCAGATAGCAATTTACGTAAGATGAAAAAGTGCAGATCGTGTCGGTTTGAATGGCAATGGATTAACACATCAGCTGGCGTGCTAGGTGCGGTAACATCGCCTTCGCCAAGCGCAGGGAAGTCAATCAAGTCAGTTGGAGCTGCTTGCTCGAACTTGTCCCAAAACGCCTTAGAGAACGCAACTGAAGCCGTCAGGTTCGCATCTGGTTGAGTTTGGTTTAGCTCTTCAATTAGCGCTGGAATCTTTTGGATTTCAGATAATACATTAGCAGTATTAGCATTCACTTTCAGTTGAACGTAAAGAGCAAAAGGCCCAGCTTCAGGCAAAATAGCACTTTGAACGTTAGGCTGCTCATTTGAGACATTAAGCATAGATTATTCCTTCCAGTTTTAGCTTCTAAGTATAATTGTGAATGGGACAAATGTTTTGATGAGAATCAGTCTTCGTGCTCAACCACTTTAAAGCAATCCCGTGCTGCATGGCTATTGGTTAGATAAAGCGCTAACCACAGCAGCAACAATAAAGTCAGACCATTTGACCAACGGAACCAACCGTTATCCAAATAGATTAAATAAATCGTATGGGAGGCCTGCGCTAAAATAGCAGCCATGGTCACCCAACGTCCCCATGACACCACTTTATTGAGGCGCTTTCTCTCTGGAGATCTTAGCCCAAATAACCACATCAGTAACAAGCTAGGGACACTCAAGGCAATCCCAACATAAAACATGTGATGATCCGGATAGATGATCTCGAGAATATCGGTTCCCGACTCTCTACTTGCACCTGCAACGATGAAAACGACGAGAGCTTTCGCAAGAAACAGCCAACCTAACCATAATAAGATTGGTGCCTTTAAGAAGCCGTGCTTGTCGTATTGTTCTATGGAGTACCGCACAAATCTCACTTTCACTTGTTTTCAAACCAACACTTTAACGCAAATCATTCATACTTAGTTAGGTTTACGTTATCTTATTGGTTAATACGTTTTTAATTATCGAACTCAGTATGAAAAAGAAAACTAATACACCATCTGTTGAATCTCAACAAGAGGCACTGAAGATAGCCAAAGCGACTCAAAGGCCAGCTCAAACCAAAGAACAAACCAAATTGATTGCTCAGGGTATTGAGAAAGGCATCGCGCTTTACAAGAAACAACAGAAAGAACGCAACCGCCAAGCAGATAAAGCAAAGAAACGCGTACAAAAAGAAAAGCAAACTCAACAAGCGGCTATAGAACAAGAGCACAGTGCAACATCGAGTGTTGAAGCGACATCAAATCACTCAAGTAAATTGCCATGGATACTATTAATCGCGAGCTGGGTAGGTTTTGCGATTTATTTGATGCAATAACAGGACAAACTTATGAAAAAGGAATGGATGGCACTAGCAGTGAGTAGCATGCTGTTGGGGTGTACCACACCCACTTCAGTACCTCATGACGAGGCAGACGGTGTGAGAATGGATTATCACGGCATCATTAATATCGACCAGTGTGAGTATAAAGGGGAAGTCACTGGTAGCGAAGGCCATTGGTACAGCTACCTGTTTTACCCGAATGATACCTTGATTCAGGGTGCGATGAATGAGCTTAAAACCAACGCGATCCAGCTTGGTGCAGATACGGTCATCTTTACCCTACCTCAAGATTTTTCCACTTCAGTTACCATGCTTGGTACCGCTTATCTTTGTAAGTAGTTAGCCTCTCTTTTAGCCGCCCCCAAAAAGAAAGCCAGCTTTCGCTGGCTTATGCACTAAATCCAAGGCTTGTTGCTATATCGCCCTTTCGTTCGAGAACCCACTGACTGTCAAATGGTCCCCAGTCGGATAACTGGTAATAGCCATCATTATGACGTCGCCCATCTTGAACAAACATAAGTTCGATACCGATCCCCGGTAACGCCTTGAGTACATCTTGAATAGTACGACGAGGCCAACCCGTTTTTTCGATGAGTTTAGGCACATTTGGCCTATCAAGGCTTTCAACTAACAATGCTAAATATAGCCGCCTTGCAAAAACAGGACTCAACTCCATTGACACCTCCTATATATGTGCAACTCAATTATTTCTTTTTTCGCTGACAACATGTTGAGGCTGATCAATAAGTCTCCAATAGTGACATTTTCTTACTGTTTTTTTTTCGCTCAATGAAATATTCCTCACTCTATTTTGTCTGAATTGCCGCTTCCTGATAGGATTCAACTCATAACAATGAAAGAAAATCACCCAGAGGAAGAATAATGACTATCACAATGTTTGGTATCCCAAATTGCGACACGATTAAAAAAGCAAAGAAATGGCTCGAAGCTGAAGGTATCGAGTTCGAATTTCACGATTATCGCAAACAAGGCATCACTGAGGAGTTGGTAACAAGCTTCTGTTCAGAACTTGGCTGGGAGCTAGTACTAAACAAACGTGGCACGACTTATCGTCAGCTTTCTCAAGAGCAAAAAGACACGTTAACAGAACAAACGGCAATCACTCTGCTTGTTGAACAACCAGCGATGATCAAGCGCCCTATTTTGAAAGTCGATGGCAAACTTCACATTGGCTTTAAAGCTGACCAATACGCAGCTATTTTTGCGTAATCAGCAATTTACGCAATAAGCAATAAGCAATAAGCAATAAGCAATAAGCAATATTAGAACAGATAACAAGGCGTTGAGCGTGCTCTGTTCAACGCCTGAAATTAATGACTCGACGTTTTATTTAAACAAGGAATTCAAGGATGACAGATAGCCCAACTTTGGCTCTGGCAAAAGACCTCATTAGCCGTCAATCGGTAACCCCTGAAGATGCGGGCTGCCAAGAACTGATGATTAATCGCTTAAAAGCACTCGGTTTTGAAATCGAAGTAATGGTATTTGAGGATACGACGAACTTCTGGGCTCGCCGAGGTACTGAAGCACCTCTGTTTGCTTTTGCAGGCCACACAGACGTGGTACCAGCCGGTCCAATCGAACAATGGAACACCAAGCCATTTGAGCCAACCATTGTTGATGGCTACTTACACGGTCGTGGTGCGGCAGACATGAAAGGTTCTCTAGCTTCAATGATTGTTGCTGTTGAGCAATTCATTGAGAAATATCCAGACCATTCAGGCTCAATTGGCTTCCTTATCACCTCTGATGAAGAAGGCCCATTCATCAACGGTACGGTACGTGTTGTTGAAGCTCTGATGGCACGCGGTGAGAACATCGACATGTGTATCGTTGGTGAACCATCAAGCACTGAGTTTGTTGGCGATGTGGTGAAAAACGGCCGTCGTGGCTCTATCACCGGCGATCTAACGATCAAAGGTACACAAGGTCATGTTGCTTACCCTCACCTAGCGAATAACCCGGTACATAGCTCTCTGCTCGCAATTCACGAGCTAGCGACGACGGAATGGGACCAAGGTAATGACTACTTCCCACCAACCAGTTTCCAGATCCCGAATGTGAGTGCGGGTACTGGCGCGTCTAACGTGATTCCAGGTGAGTTTAATGTTCAGTTTAACCTTCGTTTTAGCACAGAGTTAAGCAATGACGTTATCGTTGAGCGCGTGACAACAACGCTCGATAAATACGATTTCGAATACGATCTTAAGTGGACCTTCAATGGTGACCCGTTCCTAACAGACGCAGGCTCACTACTCGATGCGATTGTTGATGCTGTTGGTCACGTTAATGATGTTAAACCAGCGCTGCTGACAACCGGCGGTACGTCTGATGGTCGCTTCATTGCCCGCATGGGTGGACAGGTGGTTGAACTTGGCCCAGTAAACGCGACCATTCACAAGGTTAACGAATGCGTGAAAGTAGCGGATTTAGAGAAGCTAACTGACATGTACGAAAGAACGTTAGTGAACTTGTTCGCTAAATAAATCTTTCCTAGCGAAGTATCAGTTCCAAACATTAGAGACGCGTTATGACACCAGAGCAGCTTACCGGACAATCAGATTCTCACCTGGCACCGACACTCATTGGTACTAAGACCTTCTTGGTACACAGTGACGTTATCGATGACCTAAACAGTTTGATTGAAGCTGCTCAGCTTGCTGGCTTTAAAATGGAGATCGCCAGTGGCTTTCGTGACTATGACAGGCAATCTCTGATTTGGAACCGCAAGTTTTCTGGTGAAGCCCCGCTCTTAGATTCAAATAGCCAACCACTTGATGCTTCAACACTCACTGAACATCAAAAGCTATCGGCGATTCTGAGGTGGTCTGCGCTTCCTGGAGCGAGTCGACACCATTGGGGTTGTGACTTCGATGTGTTTGCTCGTAACCACCTTCCAGAAGGTGCACAGCTGCAATTAGAGCCATGGGAATACCTTACTGGCCACCAGCAAGTGTTTTATCAATGGCTCTCTGCGAATGCTGCACAATTTGGGTTCTTTTTCCCGTATAGCCAAGACCTTGGTGGTGTGGCGATAGAACCTTGGCATATTAGCCATCGTAACGTTTCGGAGCTGTGTTTATCACAGTTATCCCCGACTTTACTTGGCAAGCAGCTCAAATCTAAGCCAGTATTAGGGTATGAGATTATTATGGAGCAGCTAGACGATATCTATGCGCGCTTCGTAGCAAACATCAGCCATTAGGAGCGCTTATGTTAGAGTGGCTTACAAACCCTTGGGTGATCATCATCATCGTGGTTAGCGTTGTGGTAGGTAACATCGCAGCTCTAAAACAGACAGCTAATATGGACCTCGGAAAAACAAGCCGTAGCAAACGAGAGAGCGACTTGGACAAGCTCAATCGTCTAGATAAGCAGAACCAAGAGAAAGCTCAATCGAAAGAGACCAAAGGTAGCTAATCTTACGGTCAAACGAACACAAAAAAGAGGACACAATGTGTCCTCTTTTTATTTGTTTACACTGAAACATTGGCTGAACTAAAAGGGCCTATTTTCCGAGGCCCTTTAGTCAATTAAGCTTTGCTTACTCAGCTTTCGCCGCTTTGTCATCTTTGGTTTGGTCTGCAACGTGCGCTAGAACAGGAACCAGTGACTTAAGTAGCTCTTCTTCTACTGGCTTACCTGATGCGTCCGTCAAGTTAATTGACGTACGGTTACCAAGGTCACCAAATAGGAAGTTGTATGTACCTGGTGCTAGATCAACAGGCTGTAAACCAACCTCTTCCCAGAACTCATCATCTGGCGCAGCGTACTTAGCTTTCACTGTACCCTGAGACTGGTTACGCTCTTCAAGCTCAAAGCCCATCGCCGGCAACAAGGTCGGCAGACGCTGCCAGAATACGTTGTATGGCGTACGAGCAATAATCACAGGGAAACCACTACGGTCAGAGCCCATAGAGATAGGAATACGCTTCACTAGCTCTTGTGCTTTCAGTGCCGCTTCAGCACGAAGGTTTTCATCGTACTTAGCCATCACTAAGTTGGTTAGGAAAGCGTTGTAACGTTCTTTGTTGGTTGCCGTTACTGGCTTCTCTTCGTTGCCTTCACGCCAATCAATAAGATTAATCTTGAAGCCATGACGGTTGTTCGCTTGGAAACGAGAGATAGAGTAGCGGCTGCCAATCTCTACGTCTTCGTCTTCAGAAACCCAAGTAACCCAATCGGTCTCAATCTCATTCTCAGACTGTTCACGAATACCAATACCACGTTGAGCTAACATGTCGACAGCCGTTTGCCATACACGGTCTGCTTCTTCAGCACGAAGCAGCCATAACGTTACTTCACCGTTTTGACGCTCCGCACGAGCACCAGGGATCAATTCAAGAACCTGTTGTGGTGGACGAATATCCACGGAAGGGCCTACACCACCAGTGAAGTCACCGCTTGGAATGTCATAATTTGGGTAGAACTGAGGCTGAGCATCTTCAGGCAGCTGCCATTGTGAAAACTCAGGTGTTTCTAAGTATTCGAAATCATCTTTGGCTTGACGACGTTGAGTCGGGCTGCCAGAACATGCTGTAAGAACGAAAACAGCCAGTGACCCAATCACTAGCTGGTGAGAATACTTCATTTATACTCCTAAATGCCGAAGGTTCGCTTCGGCATCACTTCATACGTTTTTAGTAAATACACGCTTCAGTCATTGCTTGAGCAACAACAGGTTGAGCTGGTTCTGACAGTTCAGTCAGAGGCAGACGTAAGCCACCTTCAGCAATCAGACCCATTTTATGAACCGCCCATTTTACGGGAATAGGGTTAGACTCAACGAACAAATTCTTATGTAGAGGCATCAAACGCTCATTGATCGCTTCTGCTTCTTCAAACTTACCTTCTTTCGCAAGTTTGAACATAGTAGCCATATCCGCCGCTGCAACGTTATTCGTTACAGAAATCACGCCATCGCCACCACGCTTAACAAATTCTAGACCTGTTAAGTCATCACCACTTAGTAAGATAAAATCTTCGCCACAAAGTTCACGGTGAATTGCAATTCTGTCGAGATCACCCGTCGCATCTTTAAGTGCAACAATGTTTTCGATCTCAGAAAGGCGAGCAACTGTCTCTGGTAATAGGTCTACAGCAGTACGACCCGGTACATTGTATAGGATTTGAGGAACGTCACTTACTTCAGCAATCGCTTTGTAGTGTTGGTACAAACCTTCTTGAGTCGGTTTGTTGTAGTAAGGCGTTACGCTCAGACAACCCGCAATACCAGAACCGTTCAATAAACGGCTGAATAGCACTGACTCGTGCGTAGCATTAGCGCCTGTACCTGCGATAACTGGGATACGACCATCAGCAAATTCAACGATCTTATTGACGACTTTGACATGCTCTTCAATTGTGAGTGTTGAAGACTCACCTGTTGTGCCAACCGCAACCAGACCATCACTACCTGCAGCAACATGGTGCTCAACTAACTTTTTAAGGCTGTCGAAATCCACTTCGCCATCTGCGTTAAATGGCGTGACTAGCGCAACGATACTTCCTGAAAACATGTCTATCTCCCTTAATTTATTCTTTTTGCATGTTACTGTAAGCCAATCAATAAACACAAGACATTAAAGTGGCTTAGCGGCAACATCGGTATGAAATATTGTCGTATGTTTGAGGTTAAACGGCTTATAACGCCGTTCAGCCAATAATTTGGATAACCTGAGCTCAATCTAACGGATAGGAAACCCGTCGATGTCAGTATCAGGTAAGCTGTGCAGCCACTCGACAAACTTGCGTTTCCGCGTTTTAGATATTCTTATCATTTGTTGCCTGTTAGACGCAAGATGAGTCATAAAAAGCCCCGCTCGCACGCTTATTCCTCTTGCTAACTGTGCTAACATGCATGAATCAATGGAATATATAGAGACGTGATTTTATGACTCAACATCTAGTAATCACAGCTGTGGGCACAGATCGCCCAGGTGTTTGTAACCAAGTGGTTCACTTGGTCACTCAATCAGGCTGTAACATTATTGATAGCCGTATCGCCCTATTTGGCGAAGAATTTACGCTTATCATGCTACTGTCTGGTAAAGCAAACAACATCACCCGTGTTGAAACCACCCTGCCCTTGCTTGGCCAAGAGCACGACTTGATTACGATTATGAAGCGAACCTCTCCGCACGATGTGGTAGAGAACTCCTACACGCTAGAAGTGTTCGTTGAGTCAGATGACAAACTCGGCCTGACCGAGCAGTTCACACAGTTCTTTGCAGACCGAGACATCGGCCTCGACTCGCTGAGCGCACAAACGATCAATAAATCTAAAGTCCAGCTCGACAACGACCAATTCCATATCTCTATTACCGCTTCTGTGCAGTCAGAATGTAATTTGATGCAGCTACAAGAAGAATTCAACTCGCTGTGTCAGAGCCTATCAGTCCAAGGCTCGCTCAACTTTATTAAAAACAGTCTTTAAAAAGGAAATATCATGAATACGCTAACGGCTGGTGTTCCAGCACCTGCTTTTTCTCTTCCAGATCAAGATGGCAATATCGTATCTCTTGGTGACTTCAAAGGTAAAAAAGTACTTTTCTACTTCTACCCAAAAGCAATGACTCCTGGTTGTATTGTACAAGCGGAAGGCCTGCGTGATATCAAAGCACAGCTAGATGACCTAAACGTCGTTGTTCTGGGTGTCAGCATCGACCCAGTGAAACGCCTGCCTAACTTCATTGAGAAGAAATCTCTAAACTTCACACTGCTATCTGACGAAGACCACAGTGTTGCTGAGCAGTTCGGTGTTTGGGGCGAGAAGAAGTTCATGGGTAAGGTTTACGATGGCCTACACCGTATTAGCTTCCTAATTGACGAAGAAGGTCAGATTGAGCACGTCTTCAACAAGTTCAAGACCAAGACTCACCACGAAGTGGTTCTAGAGTACTTCAACCAAGAAGCTTAATGTCTTTTGAGGTGAGCTAGACTCACTACCAACTAAGACAAATTAAAAAGGCAACTATCATCGATAGTCGCCTTTTTTATCATTCATTTTTCGTTACTGATGATGCACAGGGTCATCATCTAATGCATGGCTAGGTAAGGCATTCCAAACCGCCTTCACTAAGGTCGCCAGTGGAATCGCGAAGAACACGCCCCAGAATCCCCAAAGTCCACCAAACACTAATACCGCCACAATAATCGCAACAGGGTGCAGATTCACTGCTTCTGAGAACAGAACCGGCACTAACACGTTACCATCCAGGGCTTGAATGATGCCGTAAGCCAATAGCAGCCAGTAGAATTGAGGCTCAAGCCCCCACTGGAACAAACCAACAATCGCAACCGGTACGGTTACCGCCGCTGCACCAATGTATGGAATCAATACCGAGAAACCGACAGCAACCGCTAATAATACGGAGTAGCGAAGGTCTAAAATCGCGAAAGTTACGTAGCTGACGCCACCTACGATTAAAATTTCTAGCACCTTACCGCGGATGTAGTTCGAGATTTGTTCGTTCATCTCTTCCCATACTTTGGTCGCTAAACGGCGGTTTCGAGGAAGCACACCACTTGCCATTCTGATCATCTCTTCTTTATCTTTCAGTAAGAAGAAGATAAGCAGTGGTACTAAGATAAGATAAACACCTAACGTCGCTAAGCTAACCAAAGACGCTAACGAGCCTTTCACCACACTCTCACCCATGCCCAACGCCTTGTTCTTCGCGTTAGACATGACAGACTCAACGATCTGTAAGTTAGCAAGCTCTGGGTAACGCTCTGGAATCGTTGCAATGAACTTCTGCAAGCTACCGTACATGCTAGGAATATCATTGATTAGGTTACCCACTTGCTCCCAAATGGTTGGCACTAATCCAAATATCGCTAGTAGCATCAGGCTAAAGAACATCAAGATCACCAACATCACCGATGGCGTTCTTGGGACACCGAGTCGTTGAAGTTGAGTCACTGGCCACTCAAGCAAATAAGCCAATACAATCGCCACCAACAGCGGTGCGATCAGGTGACCAAAGAAGTAGATAGTAATAAAGCCGAATAGAATGATGGCAACCAAACTGACAGCGTGTGGATCAGAGAAACGTCGTTTATACCAACGACTGACCATTTCAAGCATCTGACTGCGATTCCTTTTTAGTGACGAGGAGATGGTGGTAATTAGAACAAACCTCTGTCATGACAACATAAGCTTGCTTAGACAAAAAAGTAACAATATCTTTCATCGAACTGCTATCTGATACATAAATTGACAAAGATTGCCCTACTTCTAACTTTACACTGTGACGCTTGGCTAATAATAACGCCATTGGGCAGCGCTCTTGGCGTAAATCTAGAATATTAGGTGTCATTCTTGGGCTCGATGCTTATTATAAGGGGCATATTGTAATCTGTTTTTGAAAACGTGCCATCATTGATTCATCTTCCTTCAGGATAGCGCACGCACTTAACAAAGGTTAAACCAGATAAAGAACCAATTTGCATTGCCCTTGTCTTACTGTCAGAAGAAACGGAGTATTACTGACTAATATGTTTAAACGCGCTCGTTCAATTGCTTGCTTATGCATCGCAGCCACATTAAGCACCCCAACGTTGGCTAACACCAACAGCTTGGATTTACCGGACATCGGCACAGCGGCTGGCGGCACGCTCACTATCGATCAAGAACTCATCTATGGTGATGCCTACATGCGCATCATCAGAAGTAGCCAGCCTGTCATCAATGACCCGGTTCTCAACCTTTATATCGACACTCTAGGCCATCGCCTTGTCGCGAATGCCAATGACGTAAAGACACCTTTTCAGTTCTTTATGATCCGTGACCGCAACATCAACGCTTTTGCTTTCTTTGGTGGTTATGTTGCTTTGCACTCAGGTCTATTCCTACACGCACAGTCAGAAAGTGAACTTGCGTCTGTATTAGCGCACGAAATCGCACACGTTACTCAGCGCCACTTAGCGCGCAGTATGGAAGATCAAGCACGCCGTTCCCCTGCGACTATTGCAGCGCTTGCCGCGTCTGTGTTGTTGGCAATTGCGGCTCCTGAAGCCGGTATTGCAGCCTTAACTGCAACCACCGCGGGTAACATGCAAAGCCAAATTAACTACACTCGTAGTAATGAGAAAGAAGCCGACCGCTTTGGTATCAACACGCTAGCGAAAGCTGGATTTGACGTGAATGCGATGCCACGCTTCTTCGGTCGCCTGGCTGATGAATACCGCTATGCCAGCACACCACCACCAATGTTGCTGACTCACCCATTGCCAGAAGACCGTATTACGGACTCTCGTGCTCGTGCTCGAAGCTATCCACCTCTCAAGCTTGCGCCATCTCTAGATTACCACTTAGCAAGAGCTCGTATCGTGGCACGCTATGCCGGTATCAATAATGAGGCGTCGCTCGATTGGTTCTCACGCCAATTGAAAAAGGCACCCAAAGAGATCGTCCCATCGTTAGAGTATGGACAAGCACTGGTTTATCTCGACTCTAAAAAGTTAGATAAAGCTGAACCGATTCTAACCAAGCTGATTACCAATGACCCGACTAACCTGTTCTATCTGGATGCGATTTCCGACCTTCACATTGAACAGAAAAAACCTGATCTTGCAATTAAAGAGCTCAAGTCTGCCTTGGTTCGTCAGCCAAACAATCCGGTACTCACAATCAACTACGCAAATGCCTTGATTGAAAAAGAAGACTTTGCAGAGGCTATTCGCGTATTACAACGTTATACGCATGACAATCCGAATGATACCAACGGCTGGCACCTGCTTTCAAAAGCGAACACTAGCCTTGGCAACAGTGATGAAGACCTTGCCGCACGAGCTGAAATTTTGGCATTGCAAGCCAACTGGAACAAAGCAATTCAGTATTACACGCAAGCAAGTCAAATCGCGGAACTCGGTAGCTTGAAGCAAGCCCGCTACGATGCTCGCATTGATCAACTGATGATTCAGCGCGAGCGCTTCTTAGCACTGCAATAAGCCGAGTAATACGCGGAAATCACCAAAAGAACAAAGCTCAACGTATACAGAGAAGAGGCCAATTAGCTAGCCTCTCCTGAAAATTAAATAAAAAATAATAATGAGGAAGAACCATGTCTGTCGTGATTTATCATAACCCACGCTGCTCAAAGAGCCGTCAAACGCTTGAACTGCTTGAAACAAACGGCGTACAACCTGAAGTGATCAAGTACTTAGACACGCCTTTAACTGTTGAACAGCTAAAAGTACTGTTCACACAGCTCGGTTTTAGCAGCGTTCGCGAAATGATGCGCACCAAAGAGGCAGACTACAAAGAAGCGAACCTTGGCGATACTTCTGTATCGGATGAAGACCTGTTTTCTGCAATGGCTGCTAATCCAAAACTGTTTGAGCGCCCAGTGGTTGTTGCGAACAATAAAGCCAAGATTGGTCGTCCACCTGAGCAAGTGCTAGAGATTCTGTAAGCGGTTATGAGCATCAACATTCTTGTTCTCTATTACAGTCGTCACGGCAACACGCAAGCTCTCGCAAGGCAGATTGCACGAGGGGTGGAGTCCATCCCTGAGTGTGAAGCCATGCTAAGAACCGTGAATGACGTGTACACAGTAGAAGAGCAGCCAGACTCTCGCTATCAACCCACAGACCCAATCGCCACGCTGCAAGAGCTCCGTTCTTGTGATGGCTTGGCGCTTGGCAGTCCGGTTTGGTTCGGCAACATGGCTGGGCCGATGAAGCACTTTTGGGATAGCACTACATCATTGTGGATCAATGGCGATCTTATCGATAAGCCAGCCTGTGTATTTACCTCTTCTTCATCATTGCATGGTGGGCAAGAGACAACACAGCAAAGCATGATGTTGCCACTGCTTCACCATGGAATGTTAGTGGTAGGTATCCCCTACTCAGAGCCTGCATTGCATACCACTCAAACCGGTGGTACGCCCTATGGCGCAAGCAGCACAGGCGAAAGTGTTTCATTAAGCAAAGAAGAAATTGAGTTGGCGCAGAACCTAGGTAAACGCCTAGCGCGCATTGCAATAAATCAGAAGGGAATCTCTCAATGATGTACATGTCAGAGAAGGCGATGTCTCCTAAGACAAAGCTATTCCGCTACCTAGCATTAGCAGGCAACCTATTACTGTTAGGTTGGGTTGTCGCTTGGCAGATGACGCTTTCACCGCATCCTCACCTAGACAATGTCACACTCGCTATCGTTTGGGCTGTTCCGTTACTGTTGCCATTACCTGGCATTTTAATCGGCAAGCCTTATACGCATGCTTGGGCAAACTTCATCTTAATGCTCTACTTCCTGCACGCATTAACCATCCTATACGTAGATGGTGGTGAACGCTTATTAGCTGCTGTTGAGCTACTGCTGACCACGATTGGCTTTACCGGAAACATCTTATTTACCCGTTTCCGCGCTAAAGAGTTAGGCATCAAGCTTAAGCGCCTTTCTGAAGTAGAAAAGAAAGAGAAAGCGAAGTTCGAGCAATAAGGTTGGATTCGACATACCCAATCAGCTAGCTCAAGCAATTATCGAACAAACAAAAAGCCCTGCGAGATTTCTCTAGCAGGGCTTTCTTTTTATTTCTCTTCGCCTACTTACTCTTCATATAGACGATGAATGTCAGCAATTACCTAACTACGATTCCACTCGTATACCAAGCTTGGCTTTGCATGCTGTGGAGCTGCGGCTTCTAGCGCTTCGCTACCCGCATCTTCTGAGTTAGCGTCCGAGCCAGCTAGCGTATCATCACCAACAACTTCATTACCTTTGATCACTTGAACATCAGTATCTGCGTCAGTTGCTGTTGCTTCAGTATCAACTACAGCCGTTGAATCATCACCTACAGACATAGTGTTGTCTTGTGTCTCAAATTCAGGGCTTACTTCTGGTTCGATGTAAGACTCTTCAACCTTCACAACTTGGCGAATACTTGCCACTTCTTGCTCAAACTCTTGTTGAGTCGACAGCAAGTGAATACGGAACGTCACTTCGTTGTTTTGAATCTTAAGAATATCTAGACTAGCAACCGAGTTTAGACGCTTAAGTGCATTCTCTAGCTGGAAGAAGTCTTGAGCATTATTCAGGCTAATAAACTGAGTTAGAATCGATTCTGATGACTCACTCGCCACCGTCACCGCGCTTTTACCCGCGTAGTAGTTACTGATTTGGTCAACTAACTTCTTAGAAGCCGTTGCACTGTTACCCGATACTGAACCTGTGATTGGTGCCGTTGGCGCGCTAGTCAATTGGCTTGGTTTTTGGTCGTACAGCGTCCAACGCAATCCTGAAGATTGAGCTTTAATCACTAACACCGCATCTACTGGGTAGCGTTGACTTGCTCTGCTAATTGGTGAAACAAAACTGCCCCACAAATCTGAGGTCGCGATACCAGTGATATCGTCGAAGTCACCGACAGGCAGAGTCAAAGGTAAACCACGATCTTTTGCACTTGCTTGCATTTGAGCAGCAAGTGGTGAGTTCGAGTGCTCCCACACAATGTTTTTATCGAAGCTGTCTTCTTCCACCAGCCAAACCAAGATGTTTGAGCGAGTTTCAGGCCAGTACGGCAGTTGCGCTTGAGTCAGTAGAGAACGGATTTGAGCGCCATTAAAACGCATGCGCAATGTTGATTGGTCATTGCGCTCACCAAAACTCATTTGAGACATGTACTGCGCACTCTTACGCATCGCCTTTTGGATGGTCTCATTTGAAGCAACGTCAGTTTGGCCAGTCGCACGTATCAATACCTGCTCCATACCGGTATTTCTTGCCACTTGTTCTGGTTGTTTGTCTTCGGCGTTAATCGCAACTTCAGCACTAAAGATATCGACTTTAGTTAAGGCGTAACTCGGGAAGGCTAATAGTCCCATCAACAACAATGCTATGTAGCGCATATTGATCCTAATATTCAAAGCTTGTGCCTTGATGATAAGCAACTATGGATTGAGGGGCAAGGTCGTTAGCGCCCACTGTGTTTAATAACCACAAAATATCACCTGACCATGATAAAGCGCTAACCTTATAAACCGAATTTTCGGACCTTGTTCGATATAAAACATCACTATGATAAATAAATTTGATCTATTTTGTGTAGCAATCGATTGCTAAGTGATAGAATCGCGCGAATTTTATTTTTCACTTTTCATATAACGACCAATCTAAGGACATATCATGAAAAATGCATTGCAAGGTGCACAAATGCTGTTTGTAGCTTTTGGTGCGCTTGTACTCGTGCCGCTACTGACAGGACTTGATCCCAACGTTGCACTCTTTGGCGCAGGTATCGGTACCCTTTTATTCCAACTTATTACACGCCGTTCAGTGCCAATCTTCTTAGCGTCTTCTTTTGCATTCATCGCGCCTATCATGTTTGGTATCCAAACTTGGGGTATTGGTGCAACCATGGGCGGTCTGATGGCAGCAGGTGTTGTGTATGTATTGATGGGCGCTCTTATCAAAGTGAGAGGCGTTGGCTTCATCCATAAGCTGCTTCCACCTGTGGTTGTTGGCCCTGTGATTATGGTGATTGGTTTGGGCTTGGCACCAGTTGCTGTAAACATGGCGCTAGGTAAGACAGGCGATGGCGCCGTTCAACTGGTTGATGCAGACGCAGCGCTTTGGATCTCATCAGTTTCACTGCTAGTTACCGTCATCATCAGCGTATTCTCGAAGGGTTTCCTAAAGCTACTGCCTATCTTTGGCGGTATTATCGCAGGTTACATTACGAGCCTATTCTATGGCGCAGTCGACTTCGCACCCGTTGCACAAGCATCTTGGTTAGCACTACCAAACTTCACTATGCCTGAGTTCAACATCAACGCTATCTTCTTCATGGTATTTGTCGCGATTGCACCAGCCGTTGAACACGTAGGTGACATGCTTGCGATTTCTAACGTGACGGGTAAAGACTACCTTAAGAAACCAGGCCTACATCGCACAATCACAGGCGACGGTGTAGCGACCATTGCAGCTTCTATGCTGGGCGCTCCGCCAAACACAACCTACAGTGAAGTAACTGGAGCGGTAATGCTAACAAAAGCATTCAATCCGGTGATCATGACTTGGGCTGCAGTAACAGCCATCGTTCTTGCATTGGTAGGCAAACTGGGCGCACTTCTGCAAACCATTCCAGTTCCAGTGATGGGTGGCATCATGATTCTTCTGTTTGGTTCTATTGCAACAGTCGGCTTGAACACGCTAATCAAGAACAACGTAGACCTGCACAAATCGCGTAACCTTGTGATTGTGGGTATTACCCTAGTATTCGGTATTGGCGGCATGGCATTTGGCATCGGCGATTTCAGCCTACAGGGCGTAAGCTTGTGCGGTATCGTGGCGATTCTACTCAACCTAGTCCTTCCTGAAGAGTTAGGCGACAACACAGTAGTAGACAAAGCTCAAATCGACTAATGGTTGAACCTGGTTAAATTCCACAAAATTTAAGATCAAAAAAGGGAGAGCATCGAATGCTCTCCCTTTTTATTAATACGGATAATTAAGTCAATTCAGAAGCTTAAAACAGCCGAATCCACTTAACCTAAAAACCGAATTACTTAGTACCGAAGATCTTATCACCAGCATCGCCAAGACCAGGAACAATGTAGCCCTTGTCGTTTAGCTTCTCATCGATTGCAGCAGTGTAAAGCTCAACATCTGGGTGCGCTTTTTCTAGAGCCGCGATACCTTCTGGAGCCGCTACAAGCACAAGAATCTTGAAGTGCTTACAACCTTTTTCTTTCATTAGGTCGATAGTAGCGATCATAGAACCACCTGTTGCAAGCATTGGGTCTACCACTAGAGCAATACGCTCATCGATGTTAGATGCAAGCTTGTTGAAGTATGGTACTGGCTCAAGCGTTTCTTCGTCACGGTAGATACCAACAACGCTGATACGTGCACTTGGGATGTGCTCAAGAACGCCGTCCATCATGCCTAGACCAGCACGTAGGATTGGCACTACTGTTACTTTCTTACCTTTAATTTGGTCAACTTCAACTGGGCCGTCCCAACCATTAATAGTTACACGCTCAGTTTCAAAGTCTGATGTCGCTTCGTATGTTAGAAGGCTACCCACTTCTGTCGCTAGCTCACGAAAACGCTTAGTGCTAATCTCACCTTCACGCATCAGGCCAATTTTATGTTTTACTAGCGGGTGTTTCACTTCAACAACTTTCATTTCCAACTCCGGCAATATTTAAACAAACCTGTAGATTATACACGAATTCTGTGGTTATTTCAGAATCTTTATTCTAATAAAAAAAACCGCGCAAACGTTTGCTCTTCATATTCAAGCCCTGTTAGAATAGCGCCGTTTTCACATCCAACTTAAGTTCGAGGACTATCCCGTGAGTGGTAATACTTCTTCTCTAAGCTACAAAGACGCTGGTGTTGATATCGACGCAGGTAATGCACTAGTAGACCGTATTAAAGGTGCAGTAAAACGCACTCGTCGCCCTGAGGTAATGGGCGGTATTGGTGGCTTTGGCGCCCTATGTGAACTTCCAACGAAATACAAAGAGCCAGTACTTGTTTCAGGTACTGATGGTGTTGGTACTAAACTTCGCCTTGCTTTGGATCTGAAAAAACACGACACCATTGGTATCGACCTAGTGGCAATGTGTGTGAACGACCTAATCGTTCAAGGTGGTGAACCTCTATTCTTCCTAGACTACTACGCAACGGGTAAGCTAGATGTAGATACAGCTGCAGACGTTGTTTCTGGCATCGCTGAAGGTTGTGTTCAAGCTGGTTGTGCACTAATCGGTGGTGAAACCGCTGAAATGCCAGGCATGTACGAAGGCGACGACTACGATGTTGCTGGCTTCTGTGTTGGTGTAGTAGAAAAAGCGGACATCATCGACGGTACTAAAGTAGCTGCTGGCGACGTACTTATCGCTGTTGGCTCAAGTGGCCCACACTCAAATGGTTACTCTCTAATTCGTAAGGTACTGGAAGTATCTGGTGCAGATAAGAACGAAGAGCTAGAAGGTCGCACTATCGGTGAACACCTACTAGAACCAACTAAGATTTACATCAAGTCAGCACTTAAGATGATCGCAGAGCATGACATCCATGCTATCTCGCACATTACCGGTGGTGGTTTCTGGGAAAACATCCCACGCGTACTTCCTGAAGGTACTAAAGCAGTGATTGATGGTAAGAGCTGGGAATGGCCTGCTATCTTCAACTGGCTACAAGAGAAAGGCAACGTGGAAACATTTGAAATGTACCGTACTTTCAACTGTGGTGTAGGCCTTGTTGTTGCTCTACCTAAAGACCAAGCAGACGCTGCTGTTGAACTACTGAAAGCTGAAGGCGAAAACGCTTGGGTTATCGGTGAGATCGCGAACGCTGAAGCGGGCGAAGAGCAAGTTGAAATCAACTAAGTGAGTGCTCACTTAATTAGTTAATCAATGAGGACCTAATGGTCCTCATTTTGCTATTTGGCCCGCAGAAAACCTTAGTTTATGTAGGTAAATTGTAAACAGTTCAATTAATCAATCATATGACCCACTTTATGAAAAACAATCACTCTCAGAAAACCACTCAGTCTCAGAAAAATATCGTTGTGTTAGTTTCAGGAAGCGGCAGTAACTTGCAGGCGATCTTAGATGCTTGCGATAACAATATGATTGATGCTTCAGTCAAAGCTGTGTTCTCAAACAAGGCAGAAGCATTCGGCTTAGAACGAGCAAAAAATGCTGGCGTCGATGCACGCTCAGTGAACCCAAAAGATTTTGGTTCACGTGAAGAGTTTGATCATGAGCTGATGATTCAGATCGACGCCTATCAACCAGACTTAATCGTACTGGCAGGCTATATGCGTATTTTGAGTTCAGAATTTGTTCGTCACTACGCAGGAAAAATGGTCAATATCCACCCTTCTCTATTGCCTAAATACCCTGGTTTACATACCCACCAGCGTGCGATTGATGCGCAAGATAAAGAACACGGCACGAGTGTGCACTTTGTAACTGAAGAGCTTGACGGTGGTCCTGTAATCTTACAAGCCAAAGTCCCTGTGTTTGAGGACGATGATGCCGAGGTGCTGGCGGGGCGAGTACTCACTCAAGAGCACGCAATCTATCCGATGGTTTGTAAATGGTTTGCTGAAGACCGTTTATCTATGATTGATGGGCAAGCGGTGTTAGACGGAAAAGTACTAGGCAAACACGGTTACGCAGAAGAGTAGGATCAAGAATACAAAAAGGCCATTAACTGACGAGTGCAGTTAATGGCCTTTTTTATCGAATCATGTAATGAGACGTTTAGCTCAATGGTTCAGTAGGCGCTTGACTTGCGACCTTTTTAGGAGCGTAAGCGACATCTTCCAGCTCTTTGTGATTGTTGCCAATCAACTCACCTGAATGGAACAAGGCGTATTCACCCGGCTTCATTCTAAACCACTCTTCATTACCAGTGAGGGGTTGAGTAGCCACTACCGTCACCACATCATTCGGTGTAGTTTCTTCTTGGAAGTTAATCTCGACATCTTCATCGATCAAACTCGCGTTACCAAAAGGCGCACGTCTCGTTATCCAGTACAAATGGTTGGTACAGTATGTCATTACGTACTCACCATCGCTCAATAACATGTTGAAAACACCTTTCTCTCGCAGCTTATCACAACACTCAGCAACAAAGCGGAACATGCCTTCCATGTCTTGTGGTGGTTCAGGAAAGCGCTCTTCCAGTTGCTTAAGTAACCAACAGAATGAACGCTCGCTGTCGGTTTCACCAACTGGTCTAAAACGCCCACTCACTAAGTCATCGTACCCTGATAGTTGGCCATTGTGAGCAAAGGTCCAGTATCTTCCCCAAAGCTCACGAGTGAAAGGGTGTGTATTCTCTAGATTAACACCACCACGGTTGGCTTGACGGATGTGGCTGACAACAGCTTGGCTTTTAATTGGGTAGTTTTGAACCAATTCAGCGATCTTAGATTCACAGCTAGGATTCGGATCTTTAAAGGTACGAAAGCCCTTGCCCTCATAAAAGGTAATCCCCCAACCATCACGATGTGGGCCAGTATTGCCACCGCGCTGCATAAGACCAGTGAAGCTAAAACAAATATCCGTTGGCACATTCGCGCTCATACCGAGCAATTCACACATGGTTTAATCTACTCCCTATTAAAACCAATAATATGTCTGTAAAACTGTTATTCCATCTCTTTTTCAACAAGTTGAATAATGATGTGAATGATCTTGATATGAATCTCTTGGATACGGTCAGCGTAACCAAAATGTGGCACACGGATTTCAATGTCCGCGCAACCTGCCATTTTACCGCCATCTTTACCAGTCAGTGCAATTGTCTTCATGCCTTTCGCTTGAGCTGCTTCAATGGCTTTTAGGATATTGCCTGAGTTACCAGACGTTGATAGACCGAATAACACGTCACCTTTACGGCCAACCGCTTCAACGTAGCGAGAGAAAACGAAGTCATAACCAAAGTCGTTGCTCACACAAGATAGGTGGCTAGGGTCTGAAATCGCAATACCAGCGAAGCCTGGGCGGTTTTCACGGTATCGGCCTGTCAACTCTTCTGCGAAGTGCATTGCATCACAGTGGGAGCCACCGTTACCACAAGAAAGCACTTTACCTTCTTGTTTAAATGATTCAGCAATCAATTTTGCCGCCGCTTCAATTTGAGCAATATTATGGTCGTCACTCAAGAACTTGTTAAGAACCTCAGCAGCTTCGTTCAATTCACTTTTGATTAGGTCTTGGTACATAGGGCTTATCTCTTATTTTTATGTCGCAGTTTAGCTTGCGTGAAATGAGAACTGAGGGTTTCCCCTCTTTATAACTGAGTTTACCCACAAACATGAAATAGTGTCGACAGTTAAGCCCAAAGATTACCATCTTAATTAGGGTCTCTTGACCTTTCGAGCTGATTTTTTCAGCACTTTGTGGGAAGTTTATACAAGAAAGAGGCTTTGATGTGTAGTTAGCCTACATGAAAAGCCAATAACGCAGTAGAAATGAACCACAAAGTCTGCCCGAAGGGTTCGGCTAAAACGATTTTATCTCGAACAAAATTGAACCACGAAAGATCAACAGACCCTAACCTCTCACTGCCGATCCGTCCAAGTATTCACCACCAACCTCTCACAATTATAATTTTAGTTCTACTTAGATCACTTTTTATTCACTTTGGAGTTTTACAAATATTTAATATTTTGTTTACACTTAACTGGTTAGACCTCTTACCTAAAACTTAATAACAATAAGTGATCTCTGAAAAGGAAATCGATCATGAATATATTGCTCTCCCTACTCGGCATGACAGCTATCTTAGGTGTCTGTCTCTACCACAGAGTTAGTTTGGTACGCGCATTAATCGCACTAACTGGCGCAATGGTAGCTTTAACACTATTCGGCGACGTAGCGGTTACTGGCTGGCTTTGTTACCTATTAGCAGTTGCTACTTTTGCTGTACCAACCTTTCGACAAACTCTCATCAGCCAAAAAGCACTTTCTGTATTTAAGAAAATACTACCGGCGATGTCTCAGACAGAAAAAGAAGCACTGGAAGCCGGTACTGTTTGGTGGGAAGCAGAGTTATTCAAAGGCAAACCTGAATGGAAAAAACTACAGAACATTGCTGATCCAAAACTTTCTGAAGCGGAACAAGCGTTCCTCGACGGCCCGGTAAACACAGTATGTGAAATGGTCAATGATTACCAAGTCACTCATGAGCTTGCTGATTTACCACCAGAAGTGTGGCAATACCTGAAAGACCACAAGTTCTTTGCGATGATCATCAAGAAAAAATACGGTGGCTTAGAATTCTCAGCTTACGCTCAGTCTTTGGTTCTACAAAAACTAACGGGCGTATCTAGCGTACTGTCATCAACCGTGGGTGTACCTAACTCTTTAGGGCCAGGTGAGCTGCTGCAACACTACGGCACAGAAGAACAGAGAAACCACTATCTTCCGCGCTTGGCTGAAGGTAAAGAGATCCCTTGTTTTGCTCTAACTAGCCCAGAAGCAGGCTCTGATGCTGGCTCAATCCCAGATTACGGTGTGGTATGTAAGGGGGAATGGCAAGGCGAAGAAGTTCTTGGTATGCGCCTGACTTGGAACAAACGCTACATCACTCTGGCACCGGTTGCGACCGTACTGGGTTTGGCCTTTAAACTGCGCGATCCAGAAGGCTTACTGGGCGACCAGCAAGATCTTGGTATCACCTGTGCGCTTATCCCAACTGATTTGAAAGGCGTGGAGATTGGCAACCGCCACTTCCCACTGAACGTTCCTTTCCAAAACGGTCCAACTCGAGGTGACGATATTTTCGTTCCTATCGATTTCATCATCGGCGGTCAGAAAATGGCAGGTCAAGGTTGGAGAATGCTGGTTGAATGTCTTTCAGTGGGCCGTGGTATCACACTGCCTTCAAACTCAACGGGTGGCATTAAAACAGCAGCTCTCGCAACTGGTGCTTACGCTCGCATTCGTCGTCAATTTAAGCAACCCATTGGTCGCATGGAAGGGGTTGAAGAGCCACTTGCACGCCTAGGTGGTAATGCTTATGTCATGGATGCAGCGAGTAACCTGACCGTTGCAGGTATCGATCTGGGTGAAAAGCCTTCGGTTATCTCAGCAATCGTTAAGTACCACTGTACGCACCGCGGTCAACGAAGCATCATCGATGCAATGGACATCGTAGGTGGTAAGGGTATTTGCTTAGGCCCATCGAACTTCCTAGCTCGTGGCTACCAAGGCTCTCCAATAGCGATTACCGTTGAAGGCGCAAACATCCTGACTCGTTCAATGATCATCTACGGTCAAGGTGCGATTCGTTGTCACCCTTACGTTCTTAATGAAATGGAAGCAGCATACTCTGAAAGCAGCGATGCGCTTGATAAGTTTGATTCAGCGTTAGCAGGACACGTTAGCTTTACACTAAGTAACCTAGTTCGTAGCTTGTGGTTTGGTTTAACTGATGGCCGTGGTTCGGACACACCAACACCTGCCAATAACACCGATAAGCTGACAAAACGCTACTACCAACAGCTGAACCGTTACAGTGCTAACCTAGCGCTACTGTCTGACATTTCAATGGCTGTATTAGGTGGCTCACTGAAACGTAGAGAGCGTCTATCTGCTCGTCTAGGTGATATCCTGAGCCAACTATACCTAGGTTCTGCGACACTAAAACGCTTTGAGAGCGAAGGCAGCAATGCAGAAGACCTGCCGCTAGTACACTGGGGTATGCAAGACAGCTTACGTCAAACTGAAGTGGCAATTGATGAGTTCTTAGCAAACTTCCCTAACCCAGTGGTGGGACGCCTACTACGTGTTGTGTTAATGCCATTTGGCCGTATTCGCCGCGCACCAAACGACAAACTGGATAGCCAAGTCGCACACATCCTACAAACACCGAGTGCAACACGCTCACGTATCGGCCGTGGTCAATACTTAGCGGATACTCAATACAACGCGGTAGGTAAGATTGAGAAAGCATTGGAGGTTATTCTTCAAGCTGAACCTCTGTTCGACAAAGTCTGTAAAGAGACGCATCAAAAGCGCGCCTTCCTACGACTGGATTTGGTCGCTCAATTAGGTCTTGAGAAAGGTATTCTGACTGAGAAAGAAGCGGTACTGTTAGAGAGTGCAGAGCAACATCGACTTTACACCATCAATGTTGATGACTTCTCACCAGAGGAGCTAGCAGCAAAACCACAGTATCCAGACCAATCGATTGATAACGTAGCTTAGATTTTGCTTTAGAAACAAAAACGGGACTCATTGGAGTCCCGTTTTTTTGTTCAAAATATAGGTGCTTGTAAGGGATTAAGTAGCTCTCTTAAAACAACTCAATCACGTAGGGAATTACTTGGGTGCCTTAAGTTGCATCTCTGGTTGAGCTCTTTTCTTCTCAGTCACTTTGCGAACCACAAACCAAATCAGCAAGCCCAGAAGAATCGCAACCACATTACCTACGCCAATAATAATCATACTGCGCTTTCTATCTTCTTCTCGCTTCTTCAGTATCATCATTTCAGTGGCAATTCGCTTCTGCTCCGCTAATGCCTCTTCTTGCAGGCGGCGGGATTCCGCTAGATCAATACCTTGAACCACACTGTAAGAGTGCTCAGTGATAGGAAACGTCAGTGGGCGCTGGCTAGAAGCATCGGTGGCATACACCATTCCCGACCAGTTATAAATCCCCAGATCACCATTGTAAGGGATCTCCAAAGGCACCTTCATCGCATCGACATCCGCTTGGCCTTGCTTATACATCACGTACTCATCTGGTGCTTTGTGCTCAACGTGAACCGCTAACGAACTCGGCGCTATCATGCCTTGCTCGCCAGAGACCACGATAGTATGAGGCAAGCCTTCTTTGCGAGACTGGATAAAGGTAGTGGTGATAGGTGTTGGATAGACCAAGACCTCTTGCTCTTGCGCTCGCAGGAATACACCATTACCTGAGGTAATACGCGCTCGATATTTACCAGGCTCGATATCTATTGGCAAAGAGACCGTAAACACACCATCTCCAGCTTTTTCATCAAGCTCAGCGCCATCATCGGCAAATTCGCCCATCACAACCGGAACCGGGCGAGCTTCTTTCACTAAGGATTCTTCGTTTTCAACAAACTTAGTAAAGGTGACCTTAAGCTTCACGCGGTCGAGAAAATCGCGCAGCACAAGCGGCTTACCATCTGAGGTCAATCGAGCGGTAAATTTGATGCGTTCAGTTTGATACAACTTATCGGGAAACTCATTAGCATCTAAAACAAGATGAGACAGGAGCTTGATATTGTTCTTAGGGGAAACTTTACCTACCGCTTGCCATGGGCCCGGCATCGGCTTATCAATAGAGACAATGTCCATTGAGGATTCTTCATACCAACGGACATTGTCAGCGTTACGCCAAGAATAGTATTTCTTGCCGTCAGGACGAACCAAAACGACAGGTTTAGAGTTATCGGCTCGATAAATTATAAAGGTAATTTGTTCTATGCTTGGATCAACTCGGAATCGGTTGTCCAATAAACTCATTACGGATTCTGTTGCCGCGTGCAAGCTAAAGCTTAATAGCAACAAACAACCTGTAGCCAATACCCTTAACATACTTTCTCCCTACTGACGCCAGAGGCAGCTTCCGCTTTTCTCGACGAGATCTAAACGACTTTGATGCGCTTCTACTTCATCGGCCGTTGCTCGTAAAACCTTTAGGGATTTTCGACCACTTTCTACTCTTCGGATACTTTCTACGCCGTCTTCTTGCTGACCAGCGTTAAATTGCAGTGACGTTTGCCCACCCGTCATCAATAGGTAGACGTCAGCTAGGATCTCCGCATCGAGCAATGCGCCATGGAGTGTACGGTGCGAGTTATCGATGCCATAACGTTCACATAAGATATCTAGGTTGTTTCTTTTACCCGGGAATATCTTTTTCGCCATGTCCAGAGTATCGGTAACTTTACAGTAATCGTCTGTCTTACCGATCATAGGATCCAGTTTCTCAAACTCATAGTCCATGAAGCCGGTATCGAAGGGCGCGTTGTGGGCCACCAGCTCAGCGCCTTTGATGAAGTCAAGAAACTCTTTATGGATGTCTTGGTATTCAGGCTTATCAACCAAGAACTCATCGGTAATACCGTGAACGCCAATCGCCTCTTCTTGAATCGCACGATCAGGCTTGATGTAAACGTGGAAGTGGCGTCCAGTTAACTTACGGTTGATGATCTCTACGGCACCGATCTCTACGATGCGGTGACCCATGTAGTGAGGACCACCTTCGGTATTCATACCGGTTGTTTCGGTATCGAGTACGACGATGCGCTTGTTTTCATTCGAACTGTTTTTTTCGTTCGCGGTTTGTTCTGGAGTGCTACTGGTATTCATAAGGATAACTGTGTCAGACTATGCCGATAATGTGCTTGAGGTAATAGTATCAAATCATGACGAAACAAGTTGAAATTTTCACTGATGGTTCTTGTTTAGGAAATCCAGGGCCTGGCGGCTATGGCATCGTACTTCGCTACAAGAAAGTAGAGAAGACGCTCGCGCAAGGCTATACCCTAACGACCAACAACCGCATGGAAATGCTCGCTGCTGTTGTAGCACTACAAACCCTCAAAGAGCCGTGCTCGGTGATTCTGACTACCGATAGCCAATACGTTCGTCAAGGCATTACGCAGTGGATACATAACTGGAAAAAGCGTGACTGGAAGACAGCCGACAAAAAGCCGGTAAAAAATGCCGATCTTTGGCAAAAACTCGATAAAGAGACAGCACGCCACACTGTCGATTGGCGTTGGGTGAAAGGACACGCAGGCCACCGTGAGAATGAAATGTGTGATGAGTTGGCACGCACTGCTGCCGAAAACCCAACCCAAGAAGACACAGGCTATCAGCCAAGTTAATATTGGGAGCGGGTAAAGATATCCAATAGCAAAAAGCCGACTACGAGTCGGCTTTTTCTGTTTTTAGCGAGCGAAGTGCGCGAATGGAATGCAACGTGCAGCGAGTATCAGTCCTAAAGCTTGCACCAACAGGAGAGAAGCGTCGTTTGAGGTGCCAATGAGGCTTAATAGGTTTGAGCGGATAAGTGCGCTTGCGAGCAACAATAAAGTATTGGCTTCCAGCAAACGAGGCACAACCTCCCAAAGCATTTTCAAGCCACGTCCACATCGCTTGATACTTACTCATCGGGAACAATGCATAAGTATCACAATGAATCACTTCATAATTCAATACGCCCAACCAGTCTTTTACGCGGCTTGGCGTGTACATGCGCCCACTCCAAGGTAAACTGTTTTTGCGCCAAGGCATCAAACTCGCAAGCCCTGTCACACTGAATGGATTGAAACCAGTGATAATGATATAGCCATCGTCCATCATCACTCGGTCGACTTCTCTCAATAACCGGTGGGGGTCATTGCTATAATCTAATTGATGACTCAGCACCACAACATCAAAGCTTTTCTCCAAAAAGGGCAAATTGTAGTCATCCGCTATCACATTATGTAATGGGTTCTGGATATCTAGGTTTACTTGATGTTGAATGTTGCATGTGCAGCTAGAAATCTCACTGCTGAGACCGCCGAGCTTGAGCATATGGTAACCAAATAGCTTTGGACACCACTCATCGAGTCGAGTTTGAATAGATTCTCTCAACCAGTCCCCATTGTGCAATTGCGCCCAAGTGTAAGGACGCTCAAACTTCTTCCTGCTACGTGCTGGCTTCATCAATAATCTGCCTCACTTATTCTGTTTCACTAAACGTGACTGGAGAACCAATAATGTTATATATCAAAAGCATACCTGCATTTAACGACAATTACATATGGCTGATTCAAAATAGCGATCGCCGTTGTGCTGTCGTCGACCCTGGTGATGCGGCTCCAGTATTAGAGTACTTGGCGTTCCATGAGCTAACTTTAGATGCAATCTTGATTACACACCACCACCACGATCACATTGGTGGCGTTCCAGAGCTGGTAAGACAATTTCCCGGCGTGGATGTCGTGGGTCCAAGGAATGAGCCAATACCAACCTTAACGCATCCTGTTGATGACGGTGACCAATTAGAACTGTTTGGTGAAATATTTCTCGTACTAGGGCTCAGTGGCCACACCGCTGGCCACATTGGTTATGTGGGCGATGCTAAACTGTTTTGTGGTGACGTGCTGTTCTCTGCGGGCTGTGGCCGCATCATGGAAGGCACACCACAACAGATGTTTGATGCATTGAATAAGATTGCAGTACTTCCCCAAGAAACCGAAGTTTACTGTGCACATGAGTACACTGCCGCCAATATTGCTTTCGCATTAGCGGTTGAGCCTGATAACAAACATTTGCAGCAATACCGCGACCAAGTGAACCGACTTCGTGCTCAAAATAAGTCGACCATCCCCACAAATTTGAGACAAGAGAAGTTTGTGAATCCCTTCCTGCGCTATACCGAGCCAAGTGTAGTAAAATCAGTGTCTAATCGAACCGAGCAGACCGATCCTTTATCGGTATTCACCGCTTTACGTGCGTGGAAGAACGAATTTTAACAAAGACAGACTTGTCACTCATAGGGGGTGGCAAGTATTATCATTGGCCGTTAATTAAAAAGGCTGTAACATGCGAGTTAAGTACAGCTGGGCTTTGGTATTACTACTTTCTGGTTGCCAATTAACTCAGTCAGATAATCAAGACCAAGCTTCCGAGCAAACCAACACATCTCCTACTAAAGAAGTTTCTCAAGCGATCGTTTTATCAGAAGCAACAGCCAAAGAAGATCAAACAGTTGAAGCACCTGTCGTTACTCCACAAACACAAGAAGATGTTTGGAAACGGATTGCGATGCAACTTGAAATGGAAGTACCAGACCAAAAGAAGGTCGACTACTACCGAACTTGGTACCTCAAGCACCCAAGTCATCTAAAAACCGTATCAAAGCGTGCTGAGCCCTTCCTGTATCTGATCACAACTAAGGTTGAAGAAAAAGGCTTACCACTAGAACTGGCCCTATTGCCCGTTGTAGAAAGCTCTTTCGATGCATTTGCCTACTCACATGGCAGCGCAGCGGGCCTATGGCAATTCATTTCAGGCACAGGCAAAGACTACGGGCTTGAACAAAACTTTTGGTATGACGGCCGCCGTGATGTTGCCGCTTCTACCGATGCTGCATTGGACTTCTTATCAGCTCTTAACAGACGTTTCGATGGCGACTGGAACCACGCAATTGCTGCGTATAACAGTGGTGGTGGTCGAGTAAACAGTGCAATCCGCAAGAACAAGAAACTGGGCAAGCCAATTGACTTCTTCTCTCTCGATTTGCCAAAAGAAACCAGCAGCTACGTACCGAAACTACTGGCACTGGCAGACGTCATCGCTAACCAAGAAAAGTACGGCATTGATATCCCGGCGATCCCAAACAAGCCTGTACTGACTCTGGTTAACCCTGAAGAGCAACTTGATTTAGCGATTGCTGCAAACTACGCTGGCATAACTGTAAAAGAACTGCAAAGCTACAACCCAGCTTATAATCAGTGGGCTACATCACCTGAGAAACACCAACAATTACTGCTTCCTTTAGACTCAGTTGAAAAATTCAACAAAGAAGTTGCGGCACATAAAGGCAAAGGCATGAAGTTGGTGCGCTACAAAGTTGAGCCTGGTGATAGCATTAGCGTACTGGCAAGTAAATATAACACCACCAGCAAAGTGATCCGCTCTGTAAATGGTTTGAGCAACAATAATATTCGTATTGGTCAACACTTACTTATCCCAACATCAACCAAAGACAACAATACATACGCACTAAGCGCTTCAAACCGCCTAGCAAGCACACAGTCGAAGAGTCGTGGTCAATATAAGCTCAGCCACACAGTAAAAAGTGGTGAAAGTCTATGGACGATTGCACGTGCAAATAAGGTATCTCACCAATCACTGGCGAAGTGGAATGGTATGGGGCCACGCGACACGCTTAGAGTTGGTCAAGAGCTGGTCATTTGGAAAAATGGCTCAGACGGTGCCATCATCCGAACTATCTTTTATAACGTAAGATCAGGTGACACAGTCAGTGGTATTTCATCAAAGTTCAAAGTAAAAAGTGCAGATGTTGTAAAATGGAACGATTTGCAGAACAAGAAATACCTACAGCCAGGACAGAAACTGAAGCTGTATGTCGATGTAACAAAGGTAAGTGTATGAACCCGTCAAGTAACCCACTCATCATGCTGTTGGATATATTCCGTTCACCAACAGCTTGTTTCCTAGCGCTTTATCAACGAAGTGCTTGGGGATGGCAACCCTACGTCGTATTAATGCTTAGCCCATTTTTATTTTGGGGTGCTTATTTTTCGAATGTCGATTTTGCTTGGTTAAGTGCAGAGCTATCTAAGCAATTAGCTCAAACAAACCCAGACCAGTTGGCGTTACTTGATAGTAATACACTACTTGCTAGTGAAATTATCAGCGATGTGTTTAGCCGCACGCTCACTATCGTTCTTTTGGCATTTTGGTTCAACCTTGCAACCAAACCAAGCCAACATCAGCATAGCTTCTGGCGATGGTTTGCAGCAGCATCAGTTATCATCTTCCCAGCAGTTTTAGGTGATATTGCGAGCTACGCATGTCTAATCCTAAAGCACGGTCATGTGATGAACTACGCCGCTGACTTGAACAGCTTAAACGGCTTAATCAAGTTACCGCTTACAAGTGATTGGTCACAATTTGCTAGCTCTTTACCACTGCTACTGCCTTGGTACATCGTACTTGGTTACGCGGCGGTATTAACGTGGACAGAGTTTGAGCGTGGGCAAGCACTGGTGATTTCAGGCTTGCCGTGGATTGGCTATTACCTAATCTGGGCTATCTACATTTTAGTTTCGTAGATAACCGTTACTGAATCTTAGCTTTACGCTATTTAGCCTTAAAAGTGACTAACATTGGATTATGATCAGAAGCGTCCGTCATGGGCGCTTTTGCTTTTTCTACCTCGAGCCCTCGATAGAACACATGGTCTAGCACTAAACCCGTAATAAATTGGGTTCGGTTATCTGGTTCAAAAGTAACTTCTGTCAAACCAACCTTTTCCAACGAATCTTTCAATACAATAAAGCGAGCCTCACTCCAACTATTAAAATCCCCAGCAAAAATAACAGGCCCACGATACGTTTGTAGATTGTCAGTTAAGCTCTTGAGTTGAGCTTCATAATCTTCGGTACCAAAGGTAAAGTTCACGGCGTGAATGTTGATCACCGCCAGCTCTTCACCATTACTCAACTTGTAACGGGACCATAGGGCAGACTTAGGTAACTGCAACCAAGGCTCTTCATGAGTATAAGCACAAGCCTCGATAGGCAAATGAGTCGCGAGGTTGAGTACTCCAGCACTTTTTTCAAATGCCTCAAACGCATTCACACGAATACTTCCCCATTGACCACTCGTTACCCACTGACGAAGTCCATCCGTCATGCTCGCCTCTTGCAGCAGTACTAAGTCGCTTCCCGCTATCAGCTTATTGAGTTCAATCTGCCAATGACTATGGTTTTGCTTATAAATATTCCACACTGTGAGACTTAAGCCGTCAGACACATCCAGCGCTTTAGGTTCAGAGTTTTGGTAGCAGCTGTAGATGTCATTGCTGGTATTTGGAGAAGACGTAATAAGATTAGGCTTATTTGGGATCACGAAAATAAAGTGAAAACTAACAACAGCCAGTGTTATCAGTAATGTGATAACTATGATGGTTTTCTTGAACATAAAGCACCCTACCAGAAATGAAAAAGGAGCGATAAACGCTCCTTTTAGGGTAATAGTTTTTTTATACGGCGTCTTCGTCTTCTTCGCCAGTACGAATACGTACCACACGTTCAACGTCAGTAATGAAGATCTTACCGTCACCAATTTTTCCTGTTTGCGCCGTTTCGATAATAGTATCAACACATTGGTCAGCCACTTCATCGGTTACAACAATTTCCAATTTCACTTTAGGTAAAAAGTCGACCATGTACTCTGCGCCGCGGTATAGCTCAGTATGACCTTTCTGACGTCCAAAGCCTTTAACTTCAGATACTGTCATACCCGTAATACCCACTTCTGCAAGTGCTTCACGTACATCATCAAGTTTGAATGGCTTGATAATGGCTTCAATCTTTTTCATGTTCATCCCTTAAACTGTGCGAATGGCTCATTATCGGTTAGCTATAGTAAACATGCAATGAAAAAAGCCAGAGCTCTAACCGTCATTCCGCAGCCAATTTCAGAATTAGAATAATGTGATCCAGTGATCGTTTGCAGCTGTTAGTACGACAGAACTCTTGACCGTGATCCTCAGTTTTGATCTATTACTGTTATTTAACGGTCACTTATTATGTCTACTGCTCAACCTGTCATTAAACGCTTGGACCACTTAGGGCTAATCGCTGCTTTCTGTCATGAAGTCGGTTTACCAGGCATTATTGATCGCTTATTCCCAAATACTCNGGCTAAAAACATTGAAGCTCACCATTTAACTGACGATGTACTCGGACGCACGTTAGATGCTTTGTATGAAGCAGATGTGTCAGCGCTTTACCAAGCGATTGCAGAGCATGTCGTTGATAATCTTAGACTTAAAACAGACTCTGTCCACCTTGATATCACTAGCTTTCATGTCGATGGTGAATACGCCCAAGACGAAGATCTTAATGCCATCAAACTGGTAAAAGGCTACAGCCGAGACCACCGTCCAGAGCTAAACCAAGTGGTCCTTGAGCTGATCTGTGAAAATCAAGCAGGTCTGCCTGTTTACATGCAAGCACTCAGTGGCAACACCAATGATGCGAAGGCATTTTCAGAGGTCACCAAGCGACATATTCATTGCCTAAAAGCAGCTCAAAACAGTCGCTACTTCATCGCTGATGCCGCTCTATATACCGAAGAAAGCATTCGTTCACTGGATGAGCAACAACAGAAGTTTATTACGCGTGTTCCAATGACGATTAAGTCAGCCAAAGAAGCCTTAATGAACCTTAAACCAGAGCAGCTGAGCTGTATCGGCAATGGTTACTCGGGTTGTTGGGTTGATGCTGACTATGGCTCGGTATCTCAGAAGTGGTTGTTGGTTCATAGTGAGCAAGCAACCAAGCGAGAAGAAGCAACGTTCTATAAAAACTTAGACAAAAATATCACCAAAGAGCTGAAAGCGTTGGRGCAGTTAATGAAAAAGCAGTTTGCTTGCGCTGTGGATGCCGAGCAAGCAATGAGCGACTTCGCCAGCCAGTGTCATTTGCTTGGCTTTGCGCAATCAACCCTCGTAAAAGAGCCAATCTATTCAGGTCGCGGCCGGCCAAAAAAAGACGCAAAGCCAACGGGATATCACTATTTAATAGACGCTACGCCTTATACCGATTTGGAAAAAGTGAAATTAGCCAAGCTTAAAGTAGGGAAATCGAAGCGCTGTTGATGATCATGACGCTAAGTTTACTCGTTTACGCTAGCTTAGAGCACAAAATCCGAGAGAGTCTCACTAAAACCGAGGAATTCTTTCCTAGCATGGTGAAGAACAAGAAGACAACTAAACCGACAGCGCGTTGGGTATTCTTAAAGTTCGAAGGTATAGACATACTCGAAATTGGCGGTCAAAGCTCCATCATAGGTGTTCAAGAGCATCAGGCTCGGCTACTCAAGCTTCTTGACATACTGTATGAAGCGGTTTATTCCTAAATTGGCTGCGGAATCTCGGTTAATATTGCAAAGCCTCTAACGGACTGGCCATAATCAGTCACCCACTACACGCTACCCATATCAGCCGTGGTTTTGATTTCTTAGGTTTTAATCATAGGAAGTACAAAGGGAAAGTGCTCATTAAACCGAGCAAATCCAGCACACTGCTGTTCTTGAGTAACTTGCGCGAACACATCAAAAAGCACGCAACTATCCCCGTCAACGCTTTAATCAAGTTGATAGATCCGAAACTCAGGGGCTGGCCGAATTACTATCGACACTGCGTTGCGAAACAGGTATTCGGATATGTAGGCCACAAGCTATTCCATATGTTATGGCTCTGGGCTAAAAGGCGTCATCCAACAAAATCTAGAACTTGGATCGCCCTTGAATACTTCATCAACCGTCAAAGTCAATGGCAATTTCACGGTTGGCAGAAGATCATAAATATGGATTGTCAGTTCAATCTGTTTCAAATAGCTAAGGTGCCAATAGAGAGACATGTGAAAATCACGAGTGCCGCTACGCCTTTTGATCCTCAATATCAAGAATACTTGGCTAAGAGAAAATCAAAGAAACAATACCGTAATTCTTGGCATGAGCCTGCTCTCGCTACTTCATAAGTTGCCGGGTGCCAATTAGTGCCTTGCTCAGTGCGGTGAAAGTTGCGCGCTGAGCTCTTAGAGGGACGACACTTGGTATCAGGTGTCGTCTACTCGACATAGATGCTTTAGCGAGAGCCATCTTTCGCCAGTTATTATCTTTGTTTTCACTACAAATTATAAACTTACTTATAGGCTTTGTTGCTTAAATCGATGGAACTAAATCAAGAAACTACGATCTGATCGGCTACACCCATCAGCCCCCGTAGCCTCATGCCTAAACCTTGTTACAAAACAACAAACTGGAAGCAGTACAATAAAGCCTTAATCAACCGTGGTTCTCTGACTTTTTGGACTGATGAGGAAACGATAGCCGAGTGGAAGCAAAACAAACAAGGTAAGCGTGGTAGACCTCGCCGATTCAGCGACTTAGCCATTACTACCGCACTAATGGTGAAACGCGTTTTCTCTATGCCATTGAGAGCGCTGCAAGGTTTTCTAGACTCAGTATTTAAGCTAGCTAACATCCCGCTTGTTTGTCCGCACTACACCTGTATAAGCCGCCGAGCTAAGGAAGTTGAGGTTTCATTTAAAACCAAAACCAGAGGTGCGATACAACATCTAGCAATTGATGCCACGGGCCTCAAGGTTTATGGCGAAGGTGAATGGAAGATCAAGAAGCATGGAACTGATGGGAAGCGCAGAGTGTGGCGTAAGTTGCATATCGCAGTAGATACAAGCACCCACGAAATAGTCGCAGCAGAACTGAGCTTATCTAATGTAACCGATGCCGAAGTGCTTCCCAACTTACTCTACTCAAGCAGACACGTCGTAAAATCATTGAGATATCGGGTGATGGCGCTTATGACACAAGGGATTGCCATGATGCTATACGGTTCAAGCAAGCAGCTCCACTTATCCCGCCACGAGAAGGGGCGGCCTTCTGGGAGCAAGGACATCCTCGCAACTTAGCAGTAGGTTGCCAGAAGCTCTACGGTTCCAACAAGAAGTGGAAAAAGCGGTATGGCTATCACAAACGCTCGCTATCAGAGACAGCAATGTATCGAGTGAAACAGTTGTTAGGCGGGAAATTAAGCCTGAGAAACTACAACGCTCAAGTTGGCGAGACTTACGCTATGATCATGGCGCTGAATAAGCTTACAGGGTTAGGTATGCCTGAAACTCAGTGTGCTGTATGAGAATCGTTCAATTTCAGGCAACTTGGCTCTCTGACCAAATTACGCAACAAAGCCTTTGCAACCCTGAACAATGATCACCAAATTGCATTACATGTAGTTGCATATTGTGATGCGAAGCGACTTTTATATAACTTGCTATTGAACTCCTATTAAACAAAAAATAACCTAAATACGTTCTCAAAAATAAGAGAACAATTAAATAGTTATAAATTAATAAGGAATATTAAAATGAAATACCAAACACCTAAATCCACACCAACAAATATCGACCGCCCAACTTGTTTTAAACCAGTGGAAAAGAAAACTAAGTAATTTTAGCATTATTTGGTAATGAAGGCGGAGGGGTTCTCCGCCTCTAAATTTTGGTTTTTAGCATGAAAAAACAATATCTCCTTAACGATGAAAAACACACCTTAACTTGCCTAAAAAAAATAGCGACAACAGAACTAAATACCACGGCCACCTATTTAATTAAAGAGGTTGTCATCGAAGGTCGATCCCTTGATGATGTGGCGAAGGAGTGCGAGGTAGCGATAGAGGTTATCCAAACGGATTTTCACGCGCTGATGGCAGACTTAGCTGAGAAAGGGTTTACCCTCAACAAAAGCAACCTTACGTCGGCAACATTCAACGAACTCGACTTTGAACAGTATTGGTCCCCGACGACCGCCATCGTTCATATCATTCAAAACTGTAATAGCCCATGCATGATCTGCGATTGCTGGAAGGCCAAGCGCCATTTTCACGACGTGGATGTGTTGTCTGAAACCTTTCGAACGTTGGCTGAAAAAGGCGCTAGCTCGGTCATGATTTCTGGTGGTGAACCACTACTTCACCCGCAACTCAAGTCGGTATTGTCAGCAGCTAAACAACATGGCTTGAAGATAGAGCTAAACACTAACGGCATTTTGCTCCACAAATTCGATTGGTTGGCTAAGTTTGAAATCAATGAGATCATTATCTCTATGGATGGTATCGATGCTCCATCATACAAGCGCATTCGAGGCACTAATAAGTTTGATCGAGTATGGGCTAACATTAAGCGATTAAAGACACTAAACCCTGAGCAAAATATCGGAATTCGTACGACCTTGACTAGTGTCGTGACGAACAACTTGATGGACTATTTGACCTTCATCGATAGTAGCCCGATTGATTATGTAGGATTTAGCCCGCTTGACACTGATTCCACAAGCTTCTCCCGCGACACCATGACTATTGAGGTAGCGAGTCAACTAAAAGATCACTTGCTCCCTAGTCGAGAAGAATGTTCCAAATTATTCGGGGTGCTCAACGATCCTAATTCGCCAGTTACTAAGAAAATTCGCTCCATGCATGACCAAGGTAAAATCGATTGGAATGTTGAAAAATTTGTGGATTGCCTTGAATTTTACACGCACAACACTCGAAGTCGGGTGACCTCTTCTGAGCCGTGCAATTTTCCTTTGATCTCCTTATTGGTTGACTATGACGGTGCGTTAAAGAACTGTTTCTACTCTGAACCCTTCGGTAACATCTACCAATTAGATGAGGTTAATTGGTCGGCGAAAGCCCCCATTCAAGCTTTGAAGGACAGCAACAGATGCAGCGATTGTCGAGGAAAGGTGTTTTGTGAGTAATCATTTTTTATACCGTTTGTTTTATATAGGTAAGTCCACTGCTTGGGTGGTACCCATTTTTTCTATATTTTTGGTCAATGAAAAGGGCATGGAGGTGTCCGATATAGTCTACATCGCAGGTTTGTTTGGTGTTCTCCCTTTTATTTTCGAGGTCCCGTTTGGTGTCTTATCCGACAAATGGAGTAATAAGAATATCCTTAAGCTGGGCCTCGTGTCGTTTATTTTGGCCTTTGTCTCAATCCTCGGATTTGGAGGAATTGAGTCCTACTTTTTCTACATGCTGTTTATCACACTATCTTCGTCTCTATTTTCTGGTGCGGAAGACAAGCTACTGTGTGCCATAATTGAACGTGATGAAATCGAGCACTATAAATTTGAACTGAACTCCTTGTTTTATAAAGCCACCATACCTATGATTTTAATTGGCGGTGTGCTATATAACATCCAGCCTGAATGGCCATTTTATTTTCAATTATTTTCATTTGTGATTTCTTTCGTTGCGTTGGCTAGGCTTCCAAATATGAAAATAGATAATCTCAAGAAAAAGGAGTCCACCTTTGAATTAATTAAATCATCTACCACTGACGTATATAATATATATTTTTTATCTATTGCGCTTATGGGGTCTGTTTGCGCTTTTCTGGTAGCAATAAACACACGAACAGTACAAGTTCATTTTGAGCAATTATTAACATTCAACCCCACGGTAGTGATTGGGCTGTTTTTTGTTTTGGGGAATGTAGCGTCGGCGTATGCTTCAGACGTGTATCGTAAATATCTAATGAATCGATGGCTCTTGGACACTAATTTCGTGTTGTTGGGGTTAGTGTCGTGTCTTGCGTTTGCGTTGATGTCCGTCGATGATATCGTGGTCGTATTTATGGGTTATGTCGTATTGTGTGGGTTCAAATCTGTGTACCGGCCTATTATCAGCGCGAACCTAATGACTGCACTGAAAAGCAGACAGTCCTTCTCCACGGCAATGTCGATCGCCGCTATGCTGTCTGCCATCATGGGCTTACTACTGAGTGCGCTCTACTCTTGGGGCTTTTCCAGTTTCTCAGAGGTAAACCTCATCCTATCGGCGCTGAGTCTCGGGGTTTTCGTGTTGGGAGCTTGGGTAGTCCGACGTCACAATGAAGCAATCTCAGAACAACGAGACGTTCGCTCAATGTCTCAGAAAAAGCACTTTGTGAAACGTTTCTATTCACAATGGTCTTACATTCAGCAATATCCGAGAGCAGACGATATCAATCCACTATTCCTACAAAGTGACAACCGCGGCTACCCTTCACCAAAACTCTTGTCGGTTAAAGACAACCAAGTGGAGTGGGAGTACATCAGCGGAGAGTTGCTGTCGAGTTTACATCGTGACCAGCAACGGGTCGTCATTAATACGTTCTCTCAGCGCTTTAATGACAGGAAGAGCATTCCTCATAACGAGGTTGTGATCCACGGAGATTTGCACCCCGACAACATTCTCGTCAGTGAAGGTCGCATTTACGTCGTGGACTGGGATCTGGCAAGTTTAGGTGATCCGCTCTTTGACGCACTGACCTTAATAACCAGCCCAACACTGGATCTCACCAATCAAGAGCGTGTCGCATTTATCGTCGAAGCCTTCGAGGTAACCGAAAGAGACGCGTATGATTGGGTGACAGGTTTTCTTCGTCAAAAAAGTGAACAACTTGCTGATTTTTTAACTGACGATTACGAAGGTGGGTACTTGGCTGACTTGGTCCAGTCCTACCGAAAACTAACCACTAGCTTTGCCTTAAGTAGTTCCCATGAGCCTTAAAACCGTCATTGTCAATCAGGGATGTCATGCTGAGTGTGTTCATTGCCCACATGGGCAAGAGCGCTCAATACTTCGTACTAAAGCTACAGAAGAGATCGCGCACGCCCACGAGGATATCATCTTGTTGTCAGGAGGAGAACCACTTGAGCTGACTTATCGAGAGCTACTACCGTTAATTCGTCTATGTGTCGAGAACAAGAAAATCTTTCGTATTGCCACCGGTGGTCATGTACCACTGCCTCCCTTTGTTGAGAGATTGAGACATATACCGTATTTCTCGGGATTTTCTGTTGGCACGGATGTCTTGTTAAGCGAACGTAATTCGCACAGTGTTAGGTTCCAACGTACTTGGGAAGAGAATGTTGCTCATCTTCAGTCACTGGACATAAATTTTTCTTTCACTGTGTCATTGTCTCAGGGTTTCAGGCTTGCTTCCATTCTGCCCATATTAGCAAGATGGACCCCCGACTTTTATATGCTCAATTCTATCGATAAAGCAGGGACTGAGGAAATGGAGCAGAGCAAGGCTCAGATTACCGCCATGGGCTATGAGGTTGTGTATGGCTATATCGCTTAAATTGGTGGTGCGTGAATATCCTATACCATACGCCATCCGCACTGCTTCAGGGACAATTTCTGCAAAGCCAGAAATCTTAATCGCGTTTGCCGTCAATGACCAACTTCGATTTGCAATGGAATTCCCGCTATCACCAAGCGCCGGTGAGTCGCTAGCTAGTCTAAAGTTACGATTCAATGAGTACACTTGTGTCGACTCTCCGCATATCCAAAACGCGATCAGCTACTTTGCAAATCTACACTATCGTGCTTTTGAGCTCACACCCAGTCAAACGTCGAGCACCTATCAAACGGTGGGGATTACTCAGAATGGTGATTGGAAACCTGGCGCGGACTACGTCAAATTGAAAACCAGTCCTCATCATTTGAATCATCTGAAAGAATTTCTGAACTTTCACCGAGGTAAAGCGAAGTTTATTCTCGATTTCAACGCGTCAATCCAACACAAGGACTTCGCCTCGACGTTGAAGCTGCTCGAAGATGTTGATTATTTTGCTCTAGAACAGCCTCTAAACGAGAATTGTGATATGAACGTGGGACACGCTCATTCTCATATGTTCATTGCCGATGAATCGTTGCCACAACTCTCCTATCCTGAATTGATGAAACATGGTTTCAGTGGATTTGTGTTCAAAGCTTTTCGCAATAACTACTCAGCTTTGCATCACTGTAGTGACAATCGGGACCAATTGTTTGGTTTAATCGGGACCAATATGTCGGGCCCGTTTGATGTACAGTTGAGCGCTTTACTCAATGACTATATGCCCATTCGTGTGTCTAACTACTCATTACAATCATTTTTCGAGTCGCACCCACTAGAGCACATCGCAATTTACCAAATGGAAGAGGGTAGAGTGATGCTTACGAAAGAGGCCATTGATTATCTTAGCAGAGCTCCAGAGATCGCAAAGTTTTCTCTTCCCATCTCTCAGTTGGAGGCAAAGTATGATAAATCATGATAAGTTCACCTTAACCCCATTAAGCGTAGGGCACGCGCAGGCCATGTTTGAGGTAGTCCAGCAAGAGCGAGAATATCTTTCTCGCTATTTGTATTGGGTCGATGAAGTCAAGGACGTCGATACCATGACTCGCTACATTCAGCAACGTGTTGGGTTCCCAGAAAATGTGGCTCGATGGTATACTATATGGGTTGATGATAAAATCGCTGGCGTGTTTGGTATACGAACCATTGATGAGCACCGCTCTTCAAGTGAAGTGGCGTACTGGTTAACTCGTGAAGCCCAAGGGCATAATATTACCTGTATTTGTATAGAGCAAGCCAAAGCACAACTCAAACAGGAGCATGGCATACGAACATTGGAAATACATTGTCTTCAAGGCAACGCAGCTTCTCAACACATTGCGAAAAAGTGTGGTGGTCAGCTTAAAAAGGTTAGTCCAAGTTATTGTATTCAAGACGGGGTGGAGCAAAATCTCCTAATTTATCACCTGTCCACCTAATTGGTAGGAAACGAAACTCGTTTAAACTATCAGCGAAAACAGCACATCATTTTGTCTGCTAGCCTTTGCTATCAACTTAAACTCCATACCAGAACGTTTGGTGTTGCGTGTTCTATAGTGTGTTGATACTTATCAAAAAGTCAGATAACTTCTTCAATCCGTAGTTTCGAGGGTCAAAATCTGGCTTCAATCTCTTTAAATACTTGCCAATTTCACCTAGTTTTGCCCAACCCGATTCATCTCTATAGTTCTGCCAAGCGTGATGCATTAATCGCCATAATTCGCATTCTGCGTCTTGATTAGAGCTTGATTGCACGCCTTCAAGTTCAACGTCTGCATTTAAGTTCTCTATAGCGACAAAGTCGTCACAAGCATTTTTAAACGAAGTCGGAGTCATCGCCTTTCCGACACCAATGACGTGTATCTCCGACTCTCTGAATCTGCTGGCAAGACTTGTAAAGTCACTATCACTGAATATCAAAGTAAAAGCATCAAACCTTTGGCTGTACAAGAGAACCATTGCGTCAATAATCATTAAAGAGTCTGCCGATTTTTCCAGATGTGTAGGAGAATTGCTGTTTGGCTTGAATCGCCAACTCACTCAAAGGCTGCTTCCAGTTTTTTAGTTGTTCAGCAGAAAAGTCGCCATATGCACGTTTAACGATGATCTGCCCAAACTAGATAACTTTTCAATAACCAGTTTTAGCTTTGAGGATGGAGTGTTTTCTGGATCAATTAATACAGCGATTTTCTATTGCCCATAACCCGTGCGCCCCCTCCTCTATGTAGTTAGTTGCACTATATAGGCACTAGCAATATTTATTCAAATGTTGGGGCTCAGAAATGTTATGAGTAACAACTCTAAAGAATAAAGGGGCAGAGTCGACTTAGACTTAGAAAAATCTGTCAGATTTGATTATGTTGTAGCTACAGAGCTGATAGATTGAATCCAGACTAATCCAAGTTAGTCCTTTCGATTGTTGAAACCTGTCAAAAGTGAGAGGGCTCTATTATGCAAGTCATATTCAATACACAAGATGGATCAACCCAAACTCATATGTTGGAACATTCATTCAGTCTAACTGGCAGCTACTACACTCTGCAGTCTAAAATTAACGGAAAAATTTAGACTAGCCGCCTTCAGAACCTAAAAAGTTAGACAACTCTCCGTAATGTAAGTAAGATCTTTTAAATATTATCGTAGACCTTTGCAGCATAAGGGGTGGAGTTACATTCGTCTAAATGGATGTCTAAAATAAAGCCAAGACTACGGCGCTGACTTTCCACGTTGGCAGGGACAGTGCAATGCGTGTGGTGCTTGGAACACAATTACCGAAGTTAGGTTAGCCGCTTCTCCTCAGGTAGCACGCAATGAAAGATTAACTGGTTATGCAGGTAGTGCGACCGAATCTAGCATTCAAACCCTGTCGGAAATTGATCTACAGGAAGTGCCTCGTTTTAGTAGTGGCTTTAAAGAGCTCGACCGCGTACTTGGTGGCGGTGTGGTACCGGGTGCTGCGATTCTTATTGGTGGTAACCCAGGTGCGGGTAAATCGACACTACTGCTACAAACCATGTGTCTGCTTTCTTCTCAACTTCCTACTTTATATGTGACCGGTGAGGAGTCGTTACAGCAGGTCGCGATGCGTGCTTCACGTCTTGGTTTGCCAAAAGAGCACTTAAAGATGCTCTCTGAAACCAATGTCGACAAGATCTGTCAGGTAGCTGAAAAAGAACAGCCTAAGATCATGGTCATCGACTCAATCCAAGTAATGCATGTTGCTGATGTTCAATCTTCACCAGGTAGTGTGGCTCAGGTTCGTGAATCAGCGACGGCACTGACTCGTTTTGCTAAGCAGAATAACGTGGCTATTTTTCTAGTAGGACACGTAACTAAAGATGGTACGCTGGCGGGCCCTAAAGTGCTTGAGCACATTATTGACTGTTCAGTTTTGTTAGATGGCGGAACAGACAGCCGTTTCAGAACATTACGCAGCCATAAAAACCGTTTTGGTGCAGTGAATGAGCTGGGTGTGTTTGCTATGACAGGTCAAGGGCTAAAAGAAGTCAGTAATCCGTCGGCTATCTTCTTATCTCGTGGTGAAGAAGAAACCTCAGGCAGCTCTGTTATGGTTGTTTGGGAAGGTACTCGTCCGCTTCTTGTTGAAATTCAAGCGCTGGTGGATTATTCACAGCTGGCGAACCCGCGTCGAGTTGCGGTTGGTCTTGAGCAAAACAGGCTTTCTCTGTTATTAGCAGTGCTGCATAAACACGGTGGCTTACAAATGGCTGACCAAGATGTGTTTGTGAATGTCGTTGGTGGTGTTAAAGTAACCGAAACCAGTGCTGATCTTGCGTTGGTGATGGCTTTACTTTCAAGTTTCAGGGATCGCGCATTGCCAAAAGATGTGGTGGTATTTGGAGAAGTAGGCCTAGCGGGTGAGATTCGACCGGTACCGAGTGGGCAAGAGCGTCTGAATGAGGCATTTAAACACGGCTTTAAGAAAGCGATTGTACCGGCAGCAAACATGCCTAAAGGTGGCATTCCTGGAATGCAGATCCACGGCGTGAAAAAATTATCGGAAGCAATTAATGCTTTTGATGAGTTGTAATTGAGCTCACTTCAGCTACCCTATACAGCAGAAATTCAGTCTAACTTGGGCGCGATATTCGCTCTAAGTTAGCACTAAACTAAACAGTCACTTAGATTGTTTCCATAGATTGCCTTTTTCTATATGTTAGAAAAAGGCAAAGTTTTTTAGTCCCAAATGCATGCAAAGCTATCAGTCTTCACAGATTGTGATATACTCTGCGCGCATTTTATATCCTATTAACAGAGTAAGACAATGGCAGATTTATCGAAATACAGAAACATTGGTATTTTCGCGCACGTTGATGCGGGTAAAACAACTACCACTGAGCGTATCCTTAAGCTAACTGGTCAAATCCACAAGACTGGTGAAGTACATGATGGCGAATCAACGACTGACTTCATGGAACAGGAAGCTGAGCGCGGTATTACTATCCAATCAGCAGCTGTAAGCTGTTTTTGGAATGATCACCGTCTAAACGTTATCGATACTCCTGGACACGTTGACTTCACAGTTGAAGTATACCGTTCTCTTAAAGTTCTTGATGGCGGTATCGGTGTATTCTGTGGTTCTGGTGGTGTTGAACCTCAATCAGAAACTAACTGGCGCTACGCTAACGAATCAGAAGTATCTCGTCTGATCTTCGTTAACAAACTAGACCGTATGGGTGCAGATTTCTACAACGTTGTTGACCAAGTTAAAAACGTTCTAGGTGCTACTCCTCTAGTTATGGTTCTACCAATCGGTCGTGAAGACGAATTCGTTGGTGTTGTAGACCTACTAAGCCGTAAAGCATACGTTTGGGATGACACTGGTCTTCCTGAAAACTACGAAATCACAGATGTTCCTGCGGACATGGTTGATGACGTTGAGCAATACCGTGAAGAGCTAATCGAAACTGCTGTAGAGCAAGACGATGACCTAATGGAAGCTTACATGGAAGGTGAAGAGCCTTCTATCGAAGACATCAAGCGTTGTATCCGTAAAGGTACTCGTGATATCGCATTCTTCCCAACGTTCTGTGGTTCTGCGTTCAAGAACAAAGGTATGCAACTTATCCTTGATGCTGTAGTAGATTACCTACCAGCACCAACTGAAGTTGATCCTCAACCTCTAATGGATGAGAACGGCGAAGAAACTGGCGAACACGCTATCGTTTCTACAGATGAAACTTTCAAAGCGCTTGCATTCAAAATCATGGATGACCGCTTCGGTGCTCTAACTTTCGTTCGTATTTACTCTGGTAAACTGAACAAAGGTGACACGATTCTTAACTCATTCACTGGCAAGACTGAACGTGTTGGCCGTATGGTTGAGATGCAAGCTGATGACCGTAACGAACTAACTAGCGCACAAGCTGGTGACATCATTGCGATCGTTGGTATGAAGAACGTGCAAACTGGTCACACTCTATGTGATCCTAAGCACCAAGTAACGCTTGAGCCAATGGTATTCCCAACTCCAGTAATCTCAATCGCTGTATCTCCAAAAGATAAAGGCGGTTCTGAGAAAATGGGTATCGCGATCGGTAAAATGGTTGCAGAAGATCCATCTTTCCAAGTTGAGACTGACGAAGAGACTGGCGAAACTATCCTGAAAGGTATGGGTGAGCTTCACCTAGACATCAAGGTAGATATCCTTAAGCGTACATACGGCGTTGACCTAACTGTAGGTGCTCCTCAAGTTGCTTACCGTGAAACTATCACTCAAGCAATTGAAGATAGCTACACGCACAAGAAGCAATCTGGTGGTTCTGGTCAATTCGGTAAGATCGATTACCGTATCAAACCAGGCGAAGCAGGTTCTGGCTTCAAGTTCAACTCTGTAGTTGTGGGCGGTAACGTTCCTAAAGAATTCTGGCCTGCAGTTGAGAAAGGCTTCGCATCTATGATGGAAAACGGCGTATTAGCTGGCTTCCCAACTCTAGACGTTGAAGTTGAACTATTCGACGGTGGCTTCCACGCAGTCGATTCATCTGCAATCGCATTTGAAATCGCAGCGAAAGGCGCATTCCGTCAATCTATGCCTAAAGCGGGTGCACAACTTCTTGAGCCAATCATGAACGTTGACGTATTCACTCCAGACGATCACGTTGGTGATGTAATCGGTGACCTTAACCGTCGTCGTGGCATGATCAAAGATCAACAAGCTGGCGTAACTGGTGTTCGTATTAAAGCTGACGTACCTCTTTCTGAGATGTTCGGCTACATCGGTCACCTACGTACTATCACTTCTGGTCGTGGCCAATTCTCTATGGAATTCGCACAATACGCACCATGTCCAACTAACGTTGCTGACGAAGTGATTGCAAAAGTTAAAGCAGAAAAAGAAGCTGGTAAGTAATTAGCCCTTTTCTCAAGTAACTAAAAAAGCCCTGCAAGTGAAAGCTTGCGGGGCTTTTTATTGCTTGTGACATACTGCGTGAGATGCGTGAGATGCGTGAGATGATATGGTCCCGCACTAATAGATACGGGACAGATTTAGATAGAACGAAAGAAGAGAGGGACTAGCGTTTTAAATCGATGTAAATCTGCTCTACCTTAGTGCGAGCCCAATCTGTTTTACGCAAAAACTTTAAGCTTGATTTGATGCTCGGGTCTTTTTTGAAACAGTTGATGTTGACCATGTAACTCAACTCTTCCCAACCGTAATGTTCAACCAACTCCGTAAGTAGCTTCTGTAGAGTAATACCGTGAAGTGGGTTATTTTCTTGTGTCATGAGATGCTCTCGCCATTTATTTGAGCTAAGTATACCAGTTTCGCTTTATGAATTATCCGACCATTTTAGTTCGCTGTCGTATCGATCAACGAAAGTCGTTCAACCCCGGTAAGGCTAATCAAAGCCGCCTAATTTTGGCCTCGAAATACGATCTTTATCGTCAAAAAAGGAGCCATTATGGCTCCTTTCGTTCTTTTACTCTTCCCAGACTACGAGTTTGTCTTTTGGCCAATTGTGGCCCACTTCGTGGTATTTCTGCTCTAAGACATGGCGTTTGATCTTGAGCGTTGGTGTTAATACGCCATTCTCAATGCTCCATGGTTCCTTAATCATCAATACACCTTTGATTTTCTCATGTGAACCGAGCTGCTCGTTCATTTTCTCGATAACGCGCTTTGTCGTTTTCTCATAGCGAGCTCTATCGAAATTAGGGAAGTCATGTGGTACCACAAGTAGGATTGGACCTGGTAGGCCAAGCCCTATTAAACACATCATCTCTACCCGGCTGTACTCAAAGAGTTTATTCTCGATAGGAACTGGTGCAACGAACTTACCTTTCGCAGTTTTGAAGGTATCTTTCTTACGTCCACGAATAGTGAGGTAGCCTTCGCTATCAATATCACCAATATCACCGGTGTGCAGCCAGCCTTCGGAATTAAATGACTCTTGCGTCGCAATGTCATTTTTGTAGTAACCAGAGAATAGGCCTTTACCACGAACTAAAATCTCTTCATCTTCGGCAATCTTAAGTTCAATGCCTGGGCCAGCGTTACCAACCGTACCAATTTTATCCGCTCTAAATGGATAGTTTAATGTGCTGTAAGCGAAAGACTCTGTCATGCCCCATGCCTCTGTAATGTGCAAGCCAACACTCTCATACCATGCCAGTAGAGCGGGTGATACCGGAGCTGAGCCACATCCAAGAACACGAGCTTGATCTAATCCTAAACCGTCAGCAAGTTTCTTCTTAATGATGTTGTTGATAAACGGAATCTTAAGTAAGAAGTTCAGTTTCTTCTGCGGCAATTTGTCTTGGATTCGCTGCTGGAACAGCGTCCATAAGCGAGGAACTGAAATAAACAGAGTAGGACGATGCATTTTCACATCATCAATAAAGGTGTCTAAAGACTCAGGGAAAGCCGTGACCACGCCACCCATTACTGAAGAACCAAAGATGTAAACGCGTTCTGTAATATGAGCAAGCGGCAGATAAGAAAACAGGCGATCACCAGGTTGGATACCAATATGGTCGATCAGTCTTTGAACTGACCATGTAAAGGCGCCGTATGTAAGCATTGCCCCTTTTGGTAATCCAGATGTGCCTGATGTATATACTAATGACATTAGCTTGTCGTCGTAATGTTGGGGACGTTTGGTAGATGGTTCATGTGTATCAATCAGCTGTTCAAATGTGTGTTGGCATTTGGCTGCCGTATCGTATGGTAGAGAGATGCTGATCAAGTTCGGATTGTCATCCAATACCTTTTGGGTAGCAGCAGGATCATCTAGCTTACCAGCAATCACTATTTTACTTTCACTGTGCTCAATACAGTATTGGATGGTATCTGCCCCTGCTGTTGGGAAGATTGGGACGCTGACAAAATCTCCTAACATCATGGCAAGATCGCAGATAAACCACTCTGCACAGTTTTTCGAGACGAGAGCAACTCGATCGCCGGGTTGGGCGCCGAGTTCTTCTAATGCTGACGCAAGTTTCAGTGCTTTGTCGGCTACTTCTTTGTAAGTAAATTCGACAAATTGGCGGTTAATAATTTGTTTGAGGTAGACTTCATCTGAGCGTTCTTCTGCCCATTTTAAAATCATATCATTGGGTGTAGGGAGAGCTGTTGCTTGTTCTTGGCTAAACTCGTTAGGCTGAATCATTGTCTAACTCCATGTTTTTCGCTAAGTTATTTTTGGTTGTTTTTGGTTATTTTTGGTTTCTTTTGTTAAGATCATGTTAAATGTACCATGATTTTTTCTTTTAGGGAGTAAAATTAGCGTTTTCTGTTATCTGTGCAGACTCGTCTATAGCTTAAAGGGGTACGTCAGCTTAAAGGGGGACGTCTGTCCTTTTCTTAACCATTCTTGAAAAATAGGACACATCCTTGTCGTCAAATTGATAAGAAATTACAGCTATTTTTGATTCGGTATCCGCTTCAATGAGTTTTTTTGCTAGTAAGATTCACTTGTCGCACACGAAGTCGTGAAAGCTTACTCTTTAGTGTAGATTAAACTTCTTAGAAAAGTAGGTTGTAGAACATAACATTTTTCAGCAATTTCTGTTTCTCTGATTTTCTTGTTGATGTTATCCATAACAAAGTCAACATCGTCATATGTGAAGATTTTTGCCGGAAGCTGATTGATGTTATTTGCACCTCTGTCGATATCGAAGTTGGGGTAGAAGATGTGTTTTGCTCTTCAGTTATTCTAACTTATGACTTGGCTAAGAGAACAATACTTGAGAGCATGGACGGTTAGATGGAATTACCCATAACATAGCGGCTGCTAGGTGGACTATATATTATGAAAAAAGAAGCAATAAGTAAGCGACTTGAACACTTCTTATTCTAAATTTTTATGCCGCGAAACCTGTAATTGCGCCAAATAATATGAATAACCCGACAAGCCCTGTAATCGGCATCTTCACGGTTTTCGATAACCACACACCAACAATGATCATAGCGAAGTCTAAGCCTCTAGTCACGGCACTCGTGAAGATGGGTTGATATAGGGCCGCAAGTAATAGACCGACAACCGCCGCATTCACACCAGTAAGCGCACCAGCCAACAAAGGTTTACTCGCAATCGCCTGCCAGTTCTTCAGTACACCCAGTAGTAATAAGAAGCCCGGTAAGAACACGGCGATCGTTGCTAAAAGCGCACCTGTAATCGGTGCCGACGGCATTAATATATAACCTAGATAAGTGGCTAACGTAAACATCGGGCCAGGTACCGCTTGCGCAGCGGCATAGCCTGTTAGGAAGGCATCTTGAGACAGTTGGTCGCCAATACCATTTTGTAGCAGCGGAAGTACCACGTGGCCGCCACCAAAGACTAGGCTGCCTGCTTGATAGAATAAGCCAAATACTTCAATGTTTTGAGAGTAAGCACTGAATAGAGGCAGACCAACCAGTAAAGCAACGAAAATCACGAGTGGTGTTAACGATATCTTGTGCGCCGAAGGTACTGTTTTTAATTCTTGTGAGGTTAAGAACAGACTTCCAACCATAGCCGCAAATACTAGAACCAACACTTGAGGCCAAATCCCAGGGAGCAAAAGCAAAACAATTGCGGTAATGACACACAGCGCGGTCGCGATTTTCGATTGGCAATAGTTTTTGTACATACCTAAAGTGGCATCAGCAACAACCACAACGGCGAGTAACTTAAGCCCGTGGATGACAGAGATGAACAGCGGAGCTTCCAACAACTGGTTGCTCACTAGAGCCAATATCAGCATCAGAATGACAGATGGTGATGTGAAGCCCACAAATGCTGCAATAGCACCAGTTAAGCCACCTTTTTTGTATCCGACGGCGAAGCCAACTTGACTTGAGCCTGGGCCCGGAAGAAATTGACTGAGGGCGACAATTTGTCCGTACTCTTCGTCGGACAACCAATTCAGTTTATCAACAAATGTTTTACGGAAGTAGCCAATGTGTGCCGCAGGTCCACCGAAGCTAATCCAGCCAAGCCAGAAAAAGGTTTTAAAAATTGAAAGCATGATCGATTCCAGATAGGTGTTTAGCGTAATTTAGGTGGACTTATACTATGATTCAAATTAATTATTTTAATTATAACTATGAATAATATGGATTTTGCTTTATGGCTGATTTTAATTGGAAAGGAATCGACCTTAACTTGTTGATTGCATTGCAGGCGTTGTATCAAACCAACAGCGTTAGCAAGTCTGCTGAACGTTGTTATGTCAGCCAGTCAGCGATGAGTCATAGCTTACAAAGGCTTCGAAAGTTGTTTGATGACCCTTTGTTTGAGCGTGTGGGTAGCAAGATGGAGGCGACCGACCGAGCTATCGAACTATCCAGTACGGTAGATGCTTTACTCAATACTATTCAGTCAGAAGTGTTGCTGTCTAAATCGTTTGATGCCGCGATTTATAAAGGGACTTGGAAGATTGGTCTCACTGATTATGCAGAGCAGATGTTCGCTCCAATATTGTTTGACCTCATTAAGCAATCTTCTCCTTATTCCCAAGTGGCGTTGTTCAATGTAAACCGGAGTAACTACCAGCAAGTATTTGAAGGTGCCAAGCTGGATATTGCGATAGGCAGCTTTGGTGAGGTACCAAAGCTATATCGAACAAAGCATTTGTACACGGAGCAACATGTTTGTTTATTTGATCAATCGGTTCTAACTATTGAGGAGCCGATGTCGCTAGAACAATTTGTTGCTGTCGAGCACGCACTCGTATCTCCGACAGGCGCTTTAAATACGGGCGTCGATGCTCGTTTGGCTGAATTAGGGCTTAGCCGGAAAGTCGCTGTAGCTTCTAGTAACTTTTTAACAGTAAAACGGCTCATTCGTGGCAGAGAATTACTTTGTATTGTGCCCAAGCTTGTCGCGCGAAAAGATATTGATAGCGGAGAAACTTTGTTGGCTGTGAAACCACCGATTGATGTTCCAGATTTTGATATCCAACTTGTTTACAGGAAAGCTAAGCATTTAGATGATAAAAATAAACTACTTAGAATATTGATTACTAATGCGGTCTCACCTGTGGTCTCCGAATAGCTTATTGTGCCAGTTAGTCGCTAATTTTATGTAAATTAATTATAGAAAAATCCAGTTTATTATAAGAACCCGACTATACTTAGTTTACGAATCAAAGCAGTCGTAACGAATGGGCTTTTTGATTTGCCTTAGTAAAAAAATAGCTTATATCCTTATTATATAGCTTAAAAAACCAGGCTAAACGGACTTAGTTGGTCTTAAAGCGCTAGCTCCCCCTAGCGCTTTTTTCTTTTGGTCGAGATAAATTTAAAAGTATTATCAACAACCTAAAAAGAGAATCGAGTCCATTTCTTCGCTCGCCAGCGATAAGCTGTGATGATCCCACGGAACCACTCATCCATTGTGATTACCATCCAAGCACCTAACACACCATAACCCCAATGCCCCCACATACTGAGAATGCCCATTTTGACTGGGAACTGGATATCACCTGCGGCCTTCAATTCAAGCAAGAGATAAAGATCAGCTTAAACATGCGGCCAGCCTCAAGAATGATTGAACCTGCAATCAAGGAAGCGGTGAGAGCCAGAATTTTAGGGCCTTGCGTGTCGGCGACTGCAAGAATTTCCCACACGTTGGAAGATCAGGTTTGTTTGTTGTCGACTTGGCAATACCAATTATTTGCCGATGGTGAGGTCAAATTAGATGTGGATGTGCAAGCGGCGAAAGGTTTGCCATCCCTGCCACGAGTCGGTTTTGAGTTTGCTTTGAAGCAAGTGCCTGATGGGGTGGAGTGGTTTGGTCGTGGGCCACACGAAAACTACCCAGATCGGAAGATGTCCGCACATATGGGGCTATATCAGCAAAGTATTGAACAAATGCATACCCCGTATATTTTCCCTTCTGATTGCGGCTTGCGTTGTGATGTTCGTGAGGAAAAAGTGGGCGCATTTGAATTGCAAGGAGACTTCCATTTCTCAGTCAGTCGTTTTGGGTTACAGCAGCTACAGAAGGCAAAACACACTTGTGATTTAACCGAACAAGAACAGTTGTTTGTTTATGTGGATGGATTTCATATGGGCGTCGGTGGCGATGATTCATGGACGCCAAGTGTCCATGGTGAATTCAAATTATTGAAAGAGCACTACCATTACCGAATGCGTTTCTATTGTAGTGAGAATGGTTAACGTGCAGCAAATTGAGTAAAAGGTTCATGGTAGGCCAAATAGTTTAAGTGATTGTTTGTTAAGTTGTTTGGCTTCAGCCATAAAAAGGCACTCGGCGAGATACTGAGTGCCAAAATCTGAAACTTATGAGGTTATCTTTTCATTGGATTTCAGAAGGCAGGTATAGGTTTGATTTACTCTGCGTCAGTAAAGAAATCGTTGTAAAGCATGTACAAGTGAGCCGCACTCCAAGAGAAGTTTGGTGCGCCTTGTTGTTCACCGTTTAATGGGTTGTAGTTCTCACGGATAGGACAGTCTTGAACTAATCCATCGGCGTGGTCAAAGAACGCGCCTGCCATTTCAATTGCGTCATCACGGTAGCCGTAGCTGTCCATGCCTTTAAGGCCGAAGTAGAACTGGTCTACCCATACTCGTCCACGCCAGTAAATATCTGGGCCAAATGCAGGGCTAGATAGCGCTGCCGTACCCAGTGGAACGTAGGTGTTGAACTCTGAGGTATCTTTCATCACAGAAACCACCGCATCGGCGTGTGCTTGTGTTGCTGCGCCATTGAACAGTGGTGACCAACCTTCAGGGCCTTTACCACGTTCTACAATCGGTTTACCCGCACAACCATTGGCTAATGGTTTATCTTCAATGCGAATGTCGTAGTAGAAGTTCGTCCCTTCATCGAACATACAAGTGTTGATGTAGTTCGATAGGTGCTCAGCTTTTTCACGGAACTCTTTCGCTTCTGCGTCTTTACCCAGAATGTCAGCCATTTCCGCTAGGTACTTGTTATCGCTGTACATGTAGCTTGCTTGGTCAACGGACTCTTGTAGCAGTGAGTAGCCTAACAAGGTGCCGTCTTCCGCGCGGTTTTGAGCGAATTCAACATCCCAATCACTGCGTTTGCCGCCGTTGGCAACGTAGGCGTCTAGCTGGTCTTTATCGATGAAACCAAAGGCTGCTGCATCATCACGACCAGACTCCCAAGACGCAGCGGTTTGAGCTGGGCTCTCGATGTAGTCATAGTTACCTTGTGCAATCACTTTATCCAGCGCTGCTTGGCCAACGACGGTTTCGTGTTTGTCACCACGAACCACAGTGAAGTACATTTCTCCTTCAGGAGTGTTGTGTGCTTTATCACGCGCTGCGCCGTATTCTGGAACTCCATTGCCGTTGTTATCACGGTTACGTAGCCACCAGTCGTGGTAAGCCACCAGCTTTGGATACATCTCTTCTAGCCAAGCTTCATCGCTGGTGGTTTTGTAAACTTCCATTACCGCCCATGCCGCTAGGCTAGGCTAGGCTTGGTGTTACGTTCGTTCCAGTTACCACCGTCGCCGCCACGTTCTGGGCTTAGGTTGTAAGCCAATAGATCTGGCACGTAACCTTTATCCCAAGGGCGAACAGGATCGTCAGCTTGAATTTGGTAGGCAAACATTGCGCGGATATTGTCTTTCGCTATGTCTGGGTTGAAGTGCGCCATCGCGTAAGCTTGCTTCCATGTATCCCACGGCCATGTTTGGTTGCCTGAGAACCAGCGAGCCGTAACCGAAGGAGTCACAGAGTCAAACTCCATCGCACCTGCTGCGCCACGCCAGTTACCGTTTAGGGTTTCCATCGCTTTTACCGCAACACGCTCTTGCTCTGGCGTCGCATTCGGGTTGGTCAGGCCCATCTCTAGGTAACCTTCCCAGCGAGCTTCAGATGCGGCTAAGAAGTCGGTTGGGTTTGCCATGATCTTTTTGATCTCAGGCTGTTCCGCTTGTGCTTCTTCTGCCGTCAGAACATGCGAGTATGTGGTGTAGATGGTGGTTGATTCTTCAATGCTTGCGGTTGAAGTAAACGTTAGGCCATCGACTTTGGTTTGGGTTGGAATCGACTTATGAACTTGGTACTCAGACTCGCCTGAAGTCAGTAGATCCCAGGTTGAACGCACTTTACCGAAAGTGACCTTTAGACCGTCGTCGGTTGCAACGATTTGGCGGTTGTAGTCAGGGTAAGTCTCGGCGATGGTTTTATCGGTTTGCGCTACGCCTTCTTTCGCGTGTGTTTTTTCAAGCAGTTCACCGTCCCACACTAACTCAACTGGCGAGTCAGTGGTGATTTTAGTCTCGAGCAGAGAAGTACGGTTTGAAGCAAAACGCATCGTCATTTCTACGGTCACATCGTCAGATTTTAGCGTCTGAACCAATGCACCCGGTAGGCTGTAAGCTTCCATGCTGAAAGTCACTTTTTTGCCGTCTTTATAAACGCTTAGGCGGTCAAAGTTATCCCCCATGAAGTTAATGTACTCTTCGGTAAGCAGCGCTGTACCTGGGAATCCGCCCATGCCCTCAGTAGTGTCTGGTAATAAGTGACCGTGCCATGCACCCAGGTCGAAGAATGGGTTAAAGCGTTGGTGGTCATCAAAGTCATAGTCACGCATGTATTCTGGTGAGCCAGTGCGGTCAATAACATTCTTAAATTCGTTAGCTTGCAGTTGCTCCGAGCCAGAGTTTGATGCACAACCAGTAACAACAAGGGCTGCGCCGATAGCGAGAGCTGTGAATGATTTATTCAGTTTCATTATTAATTCCTGTTATTACCAGTAGAAGTATTGCATTGCGAATACTTGAGCGTCGCCGATTTCAGTGTCGCTGCCTACGCCAAAGCGGCTATCGAAAGCAGTAGCAAATTTGCCATTTCCGTATTCGTACCAAACACCAGCGTTGATGAAAGAGGTGATTTCTTTTTCTTCATTGTCGCCATCAAAGTTTGCGTAGTTGTAAGCGGCCGATAGGTAAACGCCCTGAGCGGCTTCGTACCAAGCACTGGTTTGAATACCCGATTCGCTGCCAAATGATTCTTGGTTGCCTTTATCTGTGTCGTGCCAAATACGCGTCGCAAAGTTTTTGTATTCAGCACCCAATAGCAATAGTTCACCACCATCTTTGTTACGAACTTCACCACCACCCATTAGGGTTAAGTCGTCGGTCAGATCGTATTGGAGGTAGCCATTGACCATAGCGTTCTTATCTTTCCATTGGTCTGCAAAGCTGTCGTATTTACCGAAGTGAATTAGAGCATCGTCTTCAGAGAAGTCAGACTCTGGCGCGAAAGAAGCGCTGTAGCGAAGCTTGCCTTTTAGGTTTTGGATCTTCACACCAAGGTGTACTCTCGTGTGTTCGAGATTGCGTAACCGTATTCAACCGTAGGGTCACCCCACCATTGAACGTCATCTAATGAAGAGTCCATACGACCAATCATGAATTCTGTTTTGTTGTCTGTGCGGTAGCCAGCGTAAAGCGGTTAAAACCACCTTCAAAGCCGCCCCAGCCGTGGCCCGTTGCCCAAGCATTACCTTCGTCGTCGGCTTGTACTGTCCAGCCTTCCATGTAGGCAAGGCCAAACCAATTACCATGCTCGATAGCCAAACCAGCTTCGATGTAAGTACCGTCTGCGTAACGGCCTTTATCATCACCTTCTAGTGCTACGTGACCACCGAGGCCAAGTTCACCATAAAAGTTAAATAGGGTTTCAGTATCTGTTTTCGGAGGCTGAGTATCACTGTGGTTTGCGGCGGATTCTTCCGCGTGGACAGTGGTACTTAAGGCAGCAAGAATACAGCTTGTAATAAGAGTTTTTTTAGTAAAACTACTTTTCATTTTAATCACTTCTATGTCGGGTTGATAAATGAAGATTCGTAAGCAGTTCTGACTTCTAATATGGGGTGCTCTTCAAGGCGTATTGGTCAGGTCACTTACGATCGCAAGACAAATATTAATGATAATTTTGCTGTTTAAAATTAATTCAATTTAAAAGTGTGATCCATTTTTAGTAAATTTTTACTTTATTTTTATTTTGAATTTGAGTTGAATTTGTAGAGGTATGACTAGAGAGGTAATCATTTGCTAGGTGAATCTTTTTGTGGGTTGATAGATTGTTGATTTGAATGTCTTCTTTCTGTTTGGCTTTGGTGAAATTGACCTGTTGGGTAGAAATGTATCAACAAATAAAAAGGCACTCACTGTATGGTGAGTGCCTGTAATTCTTCAAATCAATACGAAGATGATGATCAAGGTTAAGATCGACTAGGCGTTAGCCGCTTCCGGTTTTGCCTCTAGTTTCTTCTCTTCAGGAGATAGGCTTTTCTCGTATTTGCCGTATTTCCACCATGCATAACCAGGGAAGATTACGATACCACCCACGTTGTAGAAGATGATGGTCATGATGTCTGCGCCTGTTGGGAACGTAGAGGCGAAGAAGCCAACGGTGAAAATCGCGATAAGAATCGAAACCGCAGTGATACCAACTCGGCGAGAACCCATGCGGAAATCACGAGGTAGATGATCCAGTTTCACGCGCAGGTGAAGATATGCGATCATAATAAACAGTGGCGGTAGCATAGAAGCTGCTGCAGTCATATTGATGATGGTGCTCATCAGATCTTGTACGGTGTCAGATGCCAATGTTGGGATGAACATTAATGGAATCACGATGAAGAACTGAACCCAAGCTGCACGCTCTGGTACACCTTGTTTGTTAAGCGCGACAGTCTTCTCGCCAAAGATGCCATTAGGGATTTCAGAGAAGAAGATCTTAACCGGTGTCGCCGTCCACATAAGTAGAGAGCCCAGCATCGCAGTGAATGAAACCACACCAACTAAACGGTTCATCAAGATTTCAGACAGTCCAAAGTGTCTTGCTAGTCCTTCAAATACCTGAACAGAGCCGCCTGTAAATTTAAGCTCTTCACGAGCAACAAATACGTTCGCTAACACAGACCCTACCGAGTAAAGCGCACCGATGAAGATACCCGCGATGATGATCACTTTAACGAAAGACTTGTGACCGCCTTTGATGTCGTTAACGTAAACCGCGACCGATTCTGCACCGCCTGCCGCCATGAAAATCCAAGTGATTACGCCAAGGAATGCCCAGTTGAAGCTTGGTGTCATTGCTTCGATGGTGATTGGATCAGCTGGCTCGATACCGCCTACCAAAGCACCGCCAGATAACAAGATGTAAGACATCGTTAGCAGCAGCATCAGTGATGATGTTAGTGAAGTGATTGGGCCCAGTAATTTCGCGCCGTTGTTAGAGATATGAGTCGCGACCGCAAATAAAATGGTACTCAATATCGCGGTGGTCATTGGCGTGAAGATGTACTCGAAACCTAAGAACGCATAAGACGCGTAAGCGATGATTCTAGGCAGCAGAGAGGTGAAGAAGAACAGGTTAACAAACCAGTAGGTGTAAGCTGAAATAAACGCCCAGCGGCCGCCTAGAGAGCTTTTAACCCAAGAATAAACACCCGCTTCAGAGTCTTTATTCAGTGACACAAACTCAGCGACTATCAGACAGAAAGGAACAAAATAAAAGATGGTTGCTAGAAAGAACATCGGAGCCGAAGAAAGGCCGATCTCGATGTTGTTATTGATGATGTTATTGAAGCTATATACCGCCGCGAAGGTCATAGACAGTAGGGCAAACTTGCCTATCGTACTGCGTTTATTATCGGACATGATGTTCTCCGGTGAATCACGTTGATGATCGTTATAACTTGGTCCTAGACAGGGTGAATCTAGGCCGGACTTTTATTGTTATGTTGGTTTGGCAAACACCTGCTTTGTTTTGTCAGGGTTGGCTCGTTGTTATTTTTATTCGATGTACGATCGGACGCATAAGTGTTGGTTTTTATTTATTTCAGTAAATTTATTACCGAAATCAAGGAGTAAATACTTATGTGTTCTACAAAGAGATTGTTTGTTTCATAAGCGACGTTTTTATGGAGCTTGTAGGGGCTTTATGTCGCTTTTTTTTATATGAACCAGTTTGTCTCTTCAGCAAGAAGATTAAAGATTAAGCGGCGGGAAGTTAATCGAAATTGATCAAATATGTGAAGTTAAGTAAATATATTTAGTTAATGTTTTACCTTGGTTTTTGTAGCTGTTTTATTTAGCGATTTATCGGTAGTTATGAGAGGGTCACACTTGACGGAATGGCGTTTTTACTATTGCTATTAAAGTTTTAATTGTTTGATTTAAATAGAAAAAGCGCCGTATTGGGCGCTTTTTATAAATGCAGAAGGTTAACTAAGGTTACGACTGCTTAGCCGTTTCTAGCTTAGCTTCTTTACCTGTTTGCTTCTTTTCAAAGCGAGAGATCCACCACCATGCTATGCCAGAGAATACCGCTGTCATAAATACGTTAATGAAGAAGGCTTGAACGAGGTCTACACCTGTTGGGAAGGCTGACGCTGTCATGCTCACAACGAAGATAGTAATCAGAACAGAAACCACAGCCATACCTTGAGTGCGAGTACCCATGCGGAAGTCACGCGGTGTGTCGTCATGTTTCAAGCGGAACACAAAGTACGCCACCATGATGAAAATAGGCGGTAGCATTGCGGTACCAGCTGTTAGGTTGATTGCTGTGTTCATCATGTCTTGTACTGATTCAGAGCCGAAGCCGTTAACCACAAGCATTACGAATACGAACGCGAATTGCCACCATGCTGCACGAACTGGAACACCATGCTCGTTTAGCTCTGTTGTTTTCTCACCGTAAACGCCTTTCGGAATTTCAGAGAAGTGGATTTTCACTGGTGCTGCTGTCCACATCATCATTGAACCAAACATAGCAACGAACAGAACGATACCAACGAAGCGACCCGTCATAGATTCAGAGATGTTGAAGAACTGAGCCATACCAGTGAAGATCTCAACCATACCACCTGCATACGTTAGGTCTTCACGAGCAACGAACACGTTTACCAGTAGTGAGCCAATTGCGTACATTGAACCGATAACAATACCTGCACCGATGATTACTTTAATGAAAGACTTATGACCACCTTTCACATCGTTTAGGTAAGCCGCCGCTGTTTCAGCACCGCCAGCAGCTTGGAAGATCCAACACATAATGCCTAGCGTTGCCCAGTTAATGGTTGGAGACATTGCTTGAAGCGTGATTGGTTCAGCTGGTACGTGGTCACCACCTAGCGCCATTAGTGCACCGATAACGTAGATAGCGAATAGTGCGAATACACCGTAAGCCACGATTTCAGAGATCTTGCCTAGCCAGCTCGCACCCTTAGTCGAAATGTGCGTTGCAGCAGCAAATAGAACAATCGAGATCACCGAAGTCACTAGCGGAGAGAAGGCGTATTCGTAGCCAAGCATTGCGTAAGATGCGTAAGCAATTACGTTTGGTAGCAGAGATACAAACCAGAACAGGTTTACGAACCAGTATAGGAATGAACCTAGGTAAGCGGCCTTAGAACCGAGTGGTTTTTTAAGCCAGTCATACATACCTGACTCAGAATTTTTATTTGCTGATACGAATTCAGCAATAATGAACACGAACGGAATGAAGTAAATAAGGGTCGCAAGCAAAAAGATAGGAGCAGAACTTAATCCCAATTCGATGTTGTTGTTTACGATGTTACGAACGTTAAATACCGCTGCAAATGTCATGGAAAGTAGGGCAAATTTGCCTAACTTACCGCGTACAGATTCAGACATAGTGTCCTCCGAGGAATCACATAATTATAGTCGTTATTTCTCAATGCTTCCTTGTAGGGAGGAAGCATTGAGGCTTTGTCCAGCATCTTGGAGCCTTGAACGGCAAGGCTTGGTACATACTGTGAATAGATAGCATTATTGTTTATTTATTGAGGAAGTAACCGTCTTCAATGGTCACTTTCAATACCACTTTGCGAACTCGGTTACCACCGTGGAAACGGTAAGCCTGGTTGTTGTCAAAGATCGCCACTTGGCCTTCAACTAGCTCACGAGTTTCGCCGTTACCCATCAGGTGTTCGCGGTCGGTTTCATCGCTATAAGCTTGGATCTGCTCTAGCTCTGATTTCGCTGCGAATTCAACCGTTTCACGGCCTTCTAGGTAGTAGTGCACATCGAAGTAGCGACGATTACCGGTGAAGTTTTCTGTGTTGCGAGCCACGCCGTCTTCAATCATGTAAGCCAGTGAGTCACCAATTGAATACATCACGCCATCTTTGATGTTGCCGATGTTTTCAATCGCTTCTACACAGCGTTGCCATTTACGACCATCGCGGTAGACGACTTTAAATTGTTCTAAGTTCTCTAAAACGATCATCGTTTATGCCTCGTTCAGTTGTGGTTGAGCTTTTGGTGCATTCACCGTAAAAAACTCATCGCCAAAGTTGTGATTGATTAGGTGCTGCGCGTCGCAATCGCCTGCTTGGAATGGAATCAGAGTTAAGCCGTAACGGAACTCATCCATGTACACGCGGTAAGAGTCGAGCACTTCGCTGCCCCAAGAGTTGGAGCCTAAGCCCATCACTTGGTGATCTAGGTTTAACGTGATGTAACCGCTTTTTTCTAGCTCAATGGTGTGTTGTGCTTGGTGCAGGTTTTGATTGGTGTAGAACCATGCACTGAAGTTGATTTCTTGCTGTGGTTTTACTGCAATACCATTACCCGCACGGCTTGAAAGTGCAGCCCAACGAACATGTTGGCGGTTGCCGTTGTTTTGTGGGAACGGGTAGTTTTCGAACATGTCTGCAACGGTTGATTGGTACACATCAATCATGTTGGCTTGCTTGCTGTCTTGGTAGTTCTCTTCTGGGCCTCGGCCGTAGTATTGAACTTGGTCGAAGTCGCCATTGATGCCCATATCGAAACCAATCACTGGAATCACATGAGGGTACTCACCGTAACGTTCGCCACTTAGCTCAACGTTCAATTGGCCCTCAGCATTAACTTGGTAGCGGTATTCACAACGCATACCGAAATCGAATACTGGTGGAGCAATGATGCTGGTGGTTGTGATCTCTACCTTGCCGTTGCTCTCTTCCACGTTTAGCGTGCGGAAGTGCTCCTGTATAATCTGTAGGTGTGCAGGCTCCCAGTAACCATCGTGCTCTTGCTTATGGTTATCGATCATTGGCTTGAAGAAGTTGATTCGTGGTTCTGACTTAATCATCTCTTCGCCATTGACCAACCATGACGTCAGCTTGCCGTTCACTTTCGAGAAGTTCAGGGCAAAGTTATGGCCTTTGATTAGGTAAGCGAGACGAGACTCTTCAACATTCAGTGCCTTTGCATTGTTGTTGGTGAAGGTTTCAAGCTGTGCTGTGTTTTCTTTCACTTGGAATTGGTACACCGCGATATCGTGGTTCGCTTCGCTGTAAGACGTGCGAGAATCTTTGCGCACAGTAAAGTTCACAAACACTTCGCGCTCATCAAGTTGTGGCAAGTTAAGTGTCAGTTCACGGCTAGAGTTTTCAGAGAGTTCTTCAACCTTGATGTGTTGTACTGCAATAGTTTCGCCTTCAGCGCGAACTTCTGCAGTGATGGTGTAGTCATCAATGTTTGAGAACCACAACTTGTTATCAACGGTGAATGTGCCGTCTTCAGCATTGAAGTCACGGATTTTCACTGGTGCGATAACCTGCTTGTACTCTTTTAAACCAGGGCCTGGAGTTTGGTCTGGGTAGATCAAACCGTCCATGCAGAAGTTGTAGTTGTTCGGGTAGTCACCGTAGTCACCACCATATTTGTAGAACTCGGTGCCCGCTTCATCACGCGCCAAGATGCCGTGGTCACACCATTCCCAAACGTAGTGACCTTGAATTGCATCGTGCTTGTAGAACACGTTTTGGTATTCAGTTAAACCGCCCGGACCGTTACCCATAGCGTGTGCGTATTCACAGATAATGCGTGGCTTTTCGTGTGGGAATTCGCCGAAGGCATTCATCAATTGAGCACGTGAGTACATGGTAGAAATGATATCGACCACTTCAGCATCACGGTCTTCTTCATAGTGAACTAAACGTGTGTCATCAATTGCTTTCGCTGCATCGTACATAGAGCGGATGTTGCAGCCGTAGCCCGATTCGTTACCTAATGACCACATGATGATAGAAGGGTGGTTCTTCTGAGCGTGAATGTGGCGTTCAATACGCTCAACAAACACCGCTTCCCATGCTGCATCGTTCGTGATGCGGCTTAAGTCGCCAACGTTAGCAAAACCGTGTGTTTCGACATCGGTTTCGCCCATAACAAATAGGCCGTAGATATCACATAGCTCGTAGAAGCGAGGGTCGTTCGGGTAGTGCGCGGTACGTACTGAGTTGATGTTGTGTTGCTTCATCAATACTAGGTCTTTCTCAACGCGATCCATGCCAACTGCGCGACCTTTTAGGTGGTCGTTGTCATGACGGTTTACGCCGTGCAGCATCACGTATTTGTTGTTGATATAGAACAGACCATCGCGAACTTTGATGTCACGGAAACCAACACGTTGTGGAATCACTTCTAGCACTTTGCCGTCTGCATCTTTTAGCGTCAGCAGTAATTGGTAAAGGTATGGGTTTTCAGCGTTCCATTGAACAGGGTTCACTACATCGATAGAGAATTGAGTATTAGCATTGCCGCCAGTCTGTTGGTTAGGAACAGTTAAGTTATCTACAGAGCCTTGGGAGATAACTTGGCTGCCATCAAGCAATGCGTACTCAAGGGTTGCGTTTGTCGCTGCTGCTAGGTTTTCTAGAGCAACGTTGCACGAAAGGGTAGCGCTTTGATACGCGTCGTCAAAATTAGTACGAACCGTTAGGTCTTGAACATGAAGTTGTTCTTTACCAACAAGGTAAACATCACGGAAGATACCGCCTGTCCACCACATGTCTTGGTCTTCAATGTAGGTGGAGTCAGCCCACTGCATCACACGAATAGAAAGTAGGTTGTTGCCCGCTTTTACGTGGCTAGAGATATCGAATTCAGCGGTGAGTCGGCTGCCCTTGCTGAAACCAACATAGTCACCGTTTACGTAAACTTCAAAGTAAGTCTCTACACCATCACACTTGATGATGGTCTGTTTGTCGTTCCAGCTGTCGCCAAGAAAGAACGAACGTTGGTATGCGCCAGTAGGGTTGTCTGATGGTACAAAAGGTACATCAATCGGGAATGGGAAACCTTCATCTGTGTATTGAAGATCGCCGTGGCCTTCCATCTGCCACATGTTTGGTACCGTAATATGACCCCAATTGCTCATCTCTTGAGAGTAAAACTCTTCAGGGACCAAGAGCGGGTTAGTGAAATAGCTGAAATTCCATTGACCACTCAGTAGTTGGAAGTGGCTGCTTAGTTCACGTTGAAATGTTTTAGCTGTTTTTTGTGATGCGTATGAGAAGAAGTAAGCACGTGGTGCCATACGGTTCTCATGTAAGTTCAGGAAGTTTTCCCAGTTGTTCACGTTGCCTCTCTCTCGGCCTATTTGAATGCTAGCCGACGTTCTTATGCGTAATTGGGTCGTAGTGAATACGAGTATTTTTTGGACTGAGGTAATTATTAGTAAAGGTTTTACTAAATGAAATTGGTGAGAACGTTTTACTTTAACTCCATCACGTTTTTTGAGGGCTTTTTACAGTGCTGTGTGATCCACTTAAAATAATGCTATTGGGTGCTTTAGGCTGCGGATTTTATAAGGGAGAAGGCGAATGAAAAGTGGTGTGGCAGGCATAAAAAAGGCCACCCGATATATAGGTGGCCTTTGGTTATCTATTTGAAAGCTATCGTTATTTTGTTGTGTCTCTTAGCTTGAGTTTGCTCGGTACATACACTCGTAATGGGATGGTTCGGCCGTCACGAGACTTCTCAATCAGCAAGTTAACACCTTGAATTCCCATCAGTTCAGAGTGAATACGAACGGTTGATAAAGATGGGAAGGTAAATTTAGCTGTTGGGATGTCGTTTACACTGATGAGCGCAATATCATCAGGAATGCTTAATCCATGCTCATGAACTGCACGTAAAACACCGATTGCGATTGAATCTGATGCAATAAACATCGCTTTTGGGTAGTCGCCACTTTCTAACATCTTCTTCGCTAGTTTGTAGCCCGAAGAGCTAGAGAAGTCGCCTCGGTAGATGTCTTGTTCGCTCACAACGTTCTTTAAACAGCCGTATTCTGCGAAGGCGATCTCACGAATATCAGATGTGTTGATATCGTCCTGGCCGCCGATGAAACCAATGCGCTCATAACCTTGGTTGATGAAGAAATTGGTGATTTCTTTGCTGATACGAGCGAGATCGATATCAACAGAATCATAAGGTTCTGAATGATCAGTAAAGTCAACGTAACAGATATTATCCGTAAGCTTTTTCGCTTGCTCGATAACTTCTTGAGTCATCCTCCCTACGAGTAAAATGCCAGTAACTTGGCTTGAGTTGGTTTGTATTTTACTTTCATAACAGTTGGTTAGGTCAACATCCATCTTTTCGCACTGAGTCTCGATACCGTGACGAATTGATAGGTAGTAAGGGTCGTTAACTTCCGCTTCTTGCTTGTAGTTATATAGTGCAAGGAAGTGGTGGTTCTGCTTTTTGCTGCTAACCGTTTTACGTGAGCTGCTCGTTTTGTACTCCAGCTTCTCTGCAATTTCAAAGATACGCCTTTTGGTCTCTTCCTTGACGCTTAATGTAGGATCTTCATTGAGAACCCGAGAAACGGTAGCTAATGAAACATTTGCTTCAGTCGCGATATCTTTTAACGTTGCCATACTCACTTCCTGTTCTTGGAACATTGTGCTGCTTTGAAATTGGTATTTAGTAAAAAAGCAATGCACCTCTTTATTCAACAGACCTATTGTAATCAAACTGGAAGCCATTGCATTAACTTTTAGTAAAATAAATGTTCAACTCCTCTGTGATATCTCAAATCTAACTATCTACAATTATCTTATTAAAATTCAATGAATTATAGATTAATGGTTATGCATTCTCTCTATGTCATGAATAGAGCCAATGATGAAAGTTAGTGTAAACGTTTACACTTCGTGGTTTTGATCACAGAATTATAGTCAAAATGGCTGCTACTATTTCTGACATACGGTGCTACTGAGCTGAATGTCAGCTCGATTTAGCCCACGAATGACGACAAAGAGAGGTTGATTGTGAAAGTACTGGTTACGGGTGGCATGGGTTACATCGGAAGTCATACATGCATTCAAATGATACAGGCAGGTATGGAGCCGATCATTGTTGATAACCTTTGCAATAGCAAAGAGCGAGTGCTGGAACGAATAGAATCGTTAACTGGCAAGCGACCAAAGTTTTATCTTGGCGACATTCGTGACCAATCTTTTTTAGATAGCGTGTTTTCAGAAAACGATATCCAAGCCGTGATTCACTTTGCTGGCCTGAAAGCGGTAGGGGAGTCGGTGGCTAAGCCTTTGGAATACTATGATAACAACGTCAATGGTTCATTGGTGTTAGCTCGAAGTATGAAGAAAGCGGGCGTGAAAAGCATCGTATTTAGTTCTTCGGCTACCGTTTACGGTGATCCTGAAGTAGTGCCGATTACTGAAACTTCACCAACAGGCGCGACAACTAACCCTTATGGCCGAAGTAAGTACGTGGTCGAGGAGTGTTTGAGTGATTTATTCAACGCTGAAAATGACTGGAGCGTGACGTTACTGCGCTATTTCAACCCGGTTGGCGCGCACCCGTCAGGCACTATGGGTGAAGACCCACAGGGTATTCCAAACAACTTAATGCCATTCATCGCGCAGGTTGCAGTCGGTCGTAGAGAGAAGCTTTCGATCTTTGGAAACGATTACCCAACACCGGATGGAACAGGCGTTCGTGACTACATCCACGTGATGGATTTGGCCGATGGCCATGTCGCAGCACTAAAAGCGGTTGGCGAAAAGGCAGGTTTGCACATTTACAACCTAGGTACAGGTAAGGGATCGAGTGTTCTAGAAATGCTGCAAGCTTTTTCTGAAGCATCAGGTAAGCCGGTTCCTTATGAGTTATGCCCACGCCGTGCTGGTGATATTGCCGAATGTTGGGCAAGCACGGAAAAGGCGGAGCGTGAACTTGGCTGGAAGGCGACACGCAGCGTGATGGAGATGACGGCGGATACGTGGAAGTGGCAGTCGAATAACCCTAACGGTTATTCCCCTTCGTAATTGAAGCCGCAGCGTTGTTAGCTGCGCTCACCAATTCCAATCACATAGAAGATCTATGCTCATGGATATTGGAAAGCTTGCTGCCTAGCTGCAACTCCAGTTTCTTTGGGGAAGGGAGATATGAGAAAAAGAGATTCCAGATATCTCGTACCTCGATTCTGGAATGACGGATGAGCATAAGGCTATGAAGTGGTGGCCTTTGCACAAATAGCACAAAGAGATTACACGTCATTCCCTACAGCGAGGAACGAGCGTGATAGGGAATCTCCTTGTAGAAGAATTATTCATCTTGGTGAATTGACCAAGACACAAAATTTGAGAGCAATCTAAGCATGTCAAAAGTTGAATTTAACCCAGTAGACCATCCACACCGTCGTTATAACCCATTAACCGGTCAGTGGATTTTAGTATCACCGCACCGAGCGAAGCGTCCTTGGAGTGGCCAAGATGAAAAGCCATCGACTGCGAAACTTCCAGCGTATGAGAAAGAGTGTTTCTTGTGCCCAACCAATACGCGCATCTCGGGAGACGAAAATCCAGATTACGACGGCACTTATGTATTCAGTAATGATTTCGCGGCGTTGATGCCCGATTCGCCTGACGCTCCAGAGTCTGATAACCCTCTATTCAAGACTCAGGGTGTACGTGGGTTGAGCCGCGTGATCTGTTTTTCTCCGGACCACAGTAAAACGCTGCCCGAGCTTCCGGTAAACAAGATCCGCGGTGTTATCGATACGTGGAATGAACAGATTGAAGAACTAGGTAAAGACTACCTGTGGGTTCAAGCTTTTGAAAACAAAGGCGAGACTATGGGCTGCTCGCAACCACATCCGCACGGTCAAATCTGGGCAAATAGTTTTTTACCTAACGAGATTGAACGTAAAGAAAAATTGCTAAAAGAGTACTTCGAGCAACAAGGTTCAAACCTATTAGTGGATTACGTTGAAGCTGAAATGAAAGACGGCTCTCGCACTGTGGTTGAAACCGAACATTGGATTGCTGTGGTGCCTTACTGGGCGGCGTGGCCATTTGAAACTATGTTACTACCAAAAACGCACATTCGCCGTATGAGCGAACTGACTGACGAGCAGCGTGATGATTTAGCGGTTGCGATTAAGAAGCTGACTAGCCGCTACGATAACTTGTTCCAGTGTTCATTTCCTTACTCAATGGGCTGGCACTACGCGCCGTTCTTCGAAGAAGGTACGGACATCGATCACTGGCAGTTACATGCATTGTTTTACCCACCACTGTTACGCAGCGCGTCCGTTCGTAAGTTCATGGTCGGCTACGAAATGTTGGCTGAATCTCAACGTGATTTAACCGCAGAACAAGCGGCACAGCGTCTTCGCGACTTGAATGACGTGCATTACAAAGAACAGTAATACGTTACTTCGTAGATAACAAGCAAGATTCCTGATATCTCGTCCCTCGATTCTGGAATGACGACAGGTGAGAAGCCCACAAGTGTAAGAGCTTAGAAACTTAGAAGCTTAAAAGTTTAGTCGTAGATGTTGTCATTCCCCACCTGAGGTGCGAACGAGATAGGGAGTCTAAAAGAATTAAAGTGGTGCCGTAAAAGGGGCCATAACCAATTGAACCAAGAGTTTAACCAGAGAGTTTACTTATGTCTGACCTAATCCAAAACGTGAAAGCATCTTTTGAGCAAGTCCTTGGTTACCAAGCGACTCATATTATCCAAGCGCCAGGTCGTGTGAACCTGATTGGCGAGCACACTGACTACAATGATGGTTTTGTTCTACCGTGTGCCATTAACTATCAAACGGTAGTTGCAGCGGCTAAACGTGACGACAACATTGTACGCGTAGTATCAGTGGACTACGGTAATACAGTCGATGAATTCGATCTAACTCAAGAGATCACATTCCAACAAGACAAGATGTGGGCTAACTACATTCGTGGTGTGGTGAAGTGCCTCAAAGGTCGCGGCTTTGAATTCACAGGCGCAGACATCTCTGTAACGGGCAACGTGCCTCAAGGTGCAGGCTTAAGTTCTTCTGCGGCACTTGAAGTGGTGATTGGTCAAACATTCAAGGTGCTTTACAACCTAGAAATCAGCCAAGCTGAAGTTGCGCTTAATGGTCAGCAAGCTGAAAACGAATTTGTAGGCTGTAACTGCGGCATCATGGACCAAATGATCTCTGCAGAAGGTCGCGCAAACCACGCGATGCTTTTGGATTGTCGTAGCCTAGAGACTCAAGCGGTTTCAATGCCAGAAGATATGGCTGTGGTTATCATCAACTCAAATAAGAAACGCGGCTTAGTCGACAGCGAATACAACACGCGTCGTGAGCAGTGTGAAGAAGCGGCGCGTATCTTAAGTGTTCCAGCACTTCGTGATGTGACCATCGAGCAGTTCCAAGCGAAAGAATCCGAGTTGGATGAAATGGTCGCTAAGCGTGCTCGTCACGTGATTACTGAAAATGACCGTACCGTTGAAGCGGCTCAAGCTCTGCGTACTCACGACATGAAGCGTATGGGTGAACTGATGGCTGAGTCTCACGCATCAATGCGTGATGACTTTGAAATCACAGTGAAAGAGATCGATACGCTGGTGGATATGGTCAAAGAAGTGATCGGTGAGCAAGGCGGCGTACGTATGACGGGCGGTGGTTTCGGTGGCTGTATTGTGGCATTGGTTCCACCTGCATTGGTTGATGAAATCAAAACAACCGTTGAACAGAAATATCAAGCGGCGACGGGTCTAAAAGAATCTATTTATGTGTGCCAAGCGAAAGACGGCGCCGGCTTAGTTGAAGTAATCTAACTGTTTCGAGATTTAATATAGAGCTTACCAACTAAAAAGATCATAGTAGGCCAAATACTAAAGCCTTTACCTCAACGTAGAGGCTTTTTATTGGCAGTAGAAGGAATTTAGAATGACACAAGCGCAGAACCTGCTTCAATCCATGACAGAAACTGCAGCCTATGATGGCCAACCTGCTCAGCTTGTCACGCTGTCGAATGTACACGGCATGGAAGTGACATTCATGGATATTGGCGCAACGTGGTTGAGCTGTACCTTGCCAGTAAAGGGAAATAAAAGAGAAGTTTTGTTGGGTGTTAACTCAATGGAGAGCTTCAATAAACAAGCCAGTTATATGGGCACAACCGTTGGCCGTTATGCTAACCGCATTGCCAATGGTCGTTTCAAGATTGATGGCAAGACTTATAAGCTGGAAACCAACCAAGCAGGCAACACCCTACATGGTGGTCCGAATGGTTTTGATAAACGTCGTTGGAATATTACTGAGCAGACTGAAACCTCGGTTGTGTTTAGCTTAGTGTCAGGTGATGGCGACCAAGGCTTTCCGGGGAATTTGAATGTGTCGGTGCGTTATGACATCACCGAAGACAATCGAGTTTCCATTCATTACTCTGCAACCACAGACAAGCCAACCGTGGTTAACCTAACGAATCATGCGTACTTCAATCTACTTGGTGCAGAAGCCGGACACGATTGCTTGTCACATATTGTCAGCATCAACGCCAACCAATTCTTACCGACCAATTCAGTAGGTATCCCGTTAGGCAACCTTAAATCGGTGAAATCGACTAGCTTTGACTTTAATCAGCCTATAATGATCTCAGAGCGTTTGTTGGGTGATGAACAGCAGAAGGCAGCAAAGGGCTACGACCACTCTTTCTTATTGTCTGATGGCTGCAAGCGCACTCAATGCGCCGCTACCGTAACCTCACCAGATGCGTTAGTGACACTAAAAGTATTTTCAACCAAACCTGCGATGCAGTTGTACACCGGAAACTGGCTTGGTGGTACACCAAACCGAAGTGGTGGTAGCTATGAAGATTACGCAGGGTTGGCATTAGAAACCCAGTTCTTACCTGACTCTCCTAACCACCCAGAGTGGAAGCAGGACAGTTGTATTCTCCAGCCTGAACAAGAATACCGCTACCGTACCTGTTACCAGTTTGAATTTTCGGGGGATTCTTCAAACTAGTACGCTCTAGCTCAAAGCGGTGATGCCATTGCTTTTGTTTATTGATGAATAGAGGGATGTGACTTGTCATGTGCCTCTGGGGGAGATGAACCAAAGCGGCACCTAGCAATCATTTTGTCTAAATAGGGAATGAGTGTTGGGTATTTGAGTAAGGTAAGAAAGCCCTAGCAGAAGTGATTCTGTTAGGGCCTTTTTGTTTCTTAGTACGTTTTGTCAAACGGCCGCTTAGGCTTTTTCTACCGAGTTACGGCGAACCAAAGTAGGGGAGAACATCATAGGCTCTGTCGAAGTTGTTTCCTCTTTTGCCAAGCTCAAGGCGAGTCGTGTTGCCTTCTCTGCCATCATTTGAATAGGGTAACGAATGGTCGTCAGCTTCGGGTGAACATAGCGGGCAATTAAGCCATCATCAAAGCCGATGATCGACATGTTATCTGGTGCTTGAATACCGTTCTCGTCGAGCACAGACAAAGCACCCGCGGCCATGTAGTCGTTGTAGGCCACAATACCGGTGATCGGTAGGGATTTGGTCAGCAGATTGGTCATTGCATACTCGCCGCCATCACTGGTTGGCTGGGCGTGTTCAATATAACTTTCAGATAGCTCAATGCCGTACTCTTTCAGAGCGGCTTGGTAGCCCTCAACACGTTCATTTGCATCTTCAATGCTTGAAGATGAGGCGATACAGGCAATGTTTTTATGGCCATGACGAATCAAATATTCAGTCGCGAGAAATGCGCCTTTCTTGTTATCAAGGAAGATACAACGTTCGGCAATCTCTTCGATATAGCGGTTGATCAACACTAAGCCTTTGACTTCTTTTGCGTAAGCAATCAGTTCTTCGTCTGTCAGGCCTTTTGAATGGATCACCAAAGCATCGCAACGGCTGTTAATCAGTAACTCAATCGCTTGTCTCTCTTCTTCACGATCGTGTGAACCATTACCGACAAGGATATGTTTTCCGTTCTCACGAGCGACATTATCGACAGCCTTAACTAGCGTGCCAAAAAAGGGATCGGAGATGTCACCGACCAATACACCAACAGTGTTTGTGCTTTGGCTTACTAGCGCGCGAGCATTGGCATTCGGGCGATAGCCGAGTTTAGACATTGCTTTGGTGACGGACTCGACCGAGCTAGCACTTGCCTTTGGAGACTTGTTGATCACTCGAGATACGGTTGCAACAGAAACACCAGCTTCCTTTGCTACATCTTTAATTGTTGCCATTTTTAACCTCTATACATTGCTGCATCTATTTAACACCGACAATGATAGTAAGGCAACGAAACTCTAATTTTACTTCCAGTAATGAGATCTTTACCGCTTGTAATTATTAAGCTTAATGCTAGTGTAAACATTTACACTTTACTTGATTTTAGTAAATAATTTAATGAATGAAAATAAATCAATATAGGAAGTGAGAAATGGATACTGTCTCTTATGGTGACTTTGCTAAGTTAGAAATGCGTGTGGGTAAGATCATCGAAGTTGTACGTCATGAAAATGCGGACAAGCTTTACATCGTGCAAGTCGATGTGGGTGAAAAGACGCTGCAAACAGTGACTAGTCTAGTGCCCTACTACACTGAAGAGGAGTTAATGGGTAAGCAGGTCGTGGTGCTATGTAACTTAGCGAAAGCCAAAATGAGAGGCCACACTTCTGAATGCATGCTGCTGTGTGCAGAAACCGATGACGAATCTGAAAGTGTATTGCTGACACCAGAACGCGCGATGCCAGCGGGTATTTGAGTGGTTTAAGTTGTCTATTTGAGTCGGTGAGTCTGCTCGTTATAGGCTCATCGACCTTTTTTGCTCTCCAAGCTCCAAATTATTGCAGCTTCAACATCGCCTAAGTCTTTAAAGGCTAGCCGCGCGTACTCAATATCAAACCATCAATCACGCTGTGGTGGTGCTCAGACACTCCCGCTAGGTTGCCATATTTAGGCTGGTGGCGATCATTTTCTAATGGGTGGTGCCAACCTTGTGTGTGTTTGACAAAGTGTGCCGCAAAGCTTTCAGACACCTCTAAACATCCAGCCATGACGGTATCGACATAGGTTTGAACGATAGGGCTGTTTTCGCAAGGCGCTTCAATCTCGTCTTTGATGTAAACCCAGATAGGTTGATCTTGTTTGAATTCATTTTGGCTTTCTATCTGTGAAGCCTTTAACTCGATTCGGTGATAGCCACGCTCACGGCGATCAAACTCAGCCAGTGCAATATCATCCACCTCAAGCAAAACACCATTCACTTGCCCATCGCCAAGGTTGACGATCAAAGGGGATAACACATAGCTGTCATCGATCTTACTCCAATGGCGAATTAAGCCATGAACAATCGCAGGGATCGCTTGCCCAGTCTGACCGGTAAGCTGGCGTGAAGATGAGTTGATCAAGCTACCATAACCAAAAATATGCATCGCATTCCTTGTCTAAGTTCTGCCATTTAAGTTTAGTCTTACTATATGTGCCGTTTCATCAAAAGTCAGCCGTTTTTATTTTCATACACTTAAGAGTTAAATTGACTCTTTGTGTTGTGTTTAATTGACACGTTTTTGGTTTGGAAAAGCTTGTTGTTTTTTGTTTTTAAAAGGTTTCCTTGGTTGGCGCGTTTCATGCATTGTCGAAAGCAATATTGCAGTAATCATGACTGCTTCATGAATTTGGCTATTTATACCAATTCCATATAAGCCATTCTTGGCCGTTATCTGAAATGAGGAACGAGTTTGTTAAATATCACAGATAAAAGTGTAGAAGATGCGATTCCTGCATATCTTCGTTTAGGTTTTAGACCTTTCTTCTTTTTAGGCAGTCTCTATGCCGTGATCGCGATTGTGGCTTGGGTCATCATGTTTCAAAACGGTCAGCCAGAAATGCTAAAAGTACCGGCGCTTTGGTGGCACGTGCATGAGATGTTATTTGGTTTCTCAATGGCGATTGTGGTCGGCTTTGTGTTAACGGCGGTACAAACCTGGACGGGAGTCAACGGAACCAAGCACTATCGGTTGGCAGCTCTTGTTGGCTTATGGTTAGCACCTCGTATTCTGTTTTGGACCCCAGCTCCGTTATGGTTGATCTCGTCGGTTGAGGCGTTGTTCTTAATCTTCGCCGCCTACGAAATTGGTCTTCGTGTCGTGAAGTCGAAAGGCTGGAAGAACCTGTTCTTTGTACCACTGTTTATATTGGCTATCGTGGCGAACTTTGCTAGTTACGCGACCATTAAAGGGATGCCTCCTTTCCCATCGTCAGCAGTTTGGCAGGCCATGCTGTGGTGGTTTACCTTGTTGCTGTCAGTAATGGGTGGACGTGTGATTCCGTTCTTCACTGCTCGTCGCTTTGATTTTGAGAAAGCACAACCCTTGGTTTGGTTGGAATGGTTAGCAAATCTACCTTTGGTTGGTTTATTTGTGTTGAGCTTCTTCCCATTGACCTTTGCTCAAGTAGGTAATGAGCTGATGGTGTTTGCTGGTGTGGCTCAGTTGGTACGTTTTATCCGCTGGAAACCTTGGACAACGTTATCTGAACCCTTGGTGTGGTCACTGCATGCGGCTTACCTATGTATTCCTCTAAGCTTGCTGTTACGAGGGTTATTAGACAACCCGTTCGCGAGCCACAACATGCTGCACTTGTTTGCGATTGGTGGTTTGAGTGGATTAATTCTAGCGATGATTACCCGCGTGACTATGGGGCATACCGGCCGTGCTATCTATAAAGGGCCAAATATGGCTTTAGCGTTCTCGGCTATTTTTATCGCGGCACTCGTTCGTAGTTTAGGTGTGACTTTCTTCCCTGCGTATTTATTTGAGATGGTCAACATCAGTGCGGGTTTATGGACGTTAGCATTCGGGCTATTTATCTGGAAGTTCGGCATGATGCTGCTAACCCCAAGGGTGGATGGTCATCCGGGCTAAGCCAATTGGTTATCGACTGATACTGAAAGGGAAGCTCTGAGCTTCCCTTTTTTGATCGTTTTGAAAAATACAGTTCTCAATCGATCATTCATTAAGTATTCGCAGCAAGGTATTGGCGTACCCGTGTTATGAGATCTTCTTTGGCGTGAGGCGAGATGAAACTGGCTTCGATGGCATTAATACTGAATTGTGCTAATTCGTTTTTCGTCAGTGGATGAACATTAGCGACGGCGAGGAAGTTATCATTCATATAACCGCCGAAGTAAGCCGGATCATCGGAATTGATGGTGACGCACAGCCCTTTTCGTAGCAACTCGACGATGTTGTGTTCTTGCATGGTCTCAAAAACCTTTAGCTTGGTATTCGATAGTGGACAGACCGTCAGCGGGGTGCGTTGAACTATTAGCTGTTCCATTAGTTCTTCATCTTCAACACAGCGGACACCATGATCAATTCGGGTAATGCCTAACAAACTCAATGCGTCGATAATATTTTGTGCAGGGCCTTCTTCTCCTGCGTGAGCTACGGTCAGGAACCCTTGGTTGATCGCTTCTTGGAACACATGCTTAAACTTCTCTGGCGGATTGCCCTGTTCTGATGAATCGAGCCCAACGGCAATGATTTTATCTTTATAGGGAAGGGCTTGTTTGAGTGTTTCGAAAGCACTGTCTTCATCAAGGTGACGTAGAAAGCACATGATCAGTTGGCTGCTGATGCCAAGTTCTTGCTCCGCTTGATTCAGAGCTCGAGTAATCCCACCGGTGATTGTCTCAAAGGCAATACCACGTTCAGTGTGGGTTTGCGGGTCAAAAAATATTTCGGTGTGAACCACGTTATCTTGTCGGCACTTCAATAGATACGCCCAAGTCAGGTCGTAAAAATCCTGCTCATGGAGCAGCACGTTTGCGCCTTGATAATAGATGTCGAGAAAGGACTGAAGATTGTGGAATTGGTAGGCATCTCGAACTTGGTCAGGGGTCTCAAAGGGAATCGAGATGTTGTTGCGCTTGGCGAGTTGGAACATCAACTCTGGTTCTAACGTACCTTCTATATGTAAGTGAAGCTCAACCTTAGGTAAATTTTTGATGAAGCTATCCATAGCAACTCCTTAGCTATTTTAATTATGGGCGGAGTAGGGGGAGATAATTAACGTCTACCAAGCTAACGGGTTAGACGACTCATTTATCTCTGTTTGAGCATAGTTCATTTCATGGTTGTCGATGAAATGAGGCTAAAATTGTTAGGGATTAGAGGCTGTTGAGTGCTTAAAAATGAGCCGCAAACGATTTGCAGCACTAGAGTGTGATCCGCTGCAAATATTTGCAGCAATATTCGTTGATTTGTGCTCTAATACCGCGCTTACCAAGGGATGGTGTTAAAAGATGCTCACTTAGATGGAGTTATCAAAGTTGACCGATCCCTTAATGATCTCCCTTAGGAAAAAATAGAACATGTCTAAGAACAAAAAATTTGATATCCGCCTTACAGAAAAACGCAACGGCTGGTGTGCAGAGATTACTCGTCAAGTAACGTCTCGCAGCACAACAGTATCTAAGCGTGAGTCTGGTTTCGAAACAGAAGCGCTTGCACAAGAGTGGGCTGAGAAAGAGCTAGCATCTTTCATCGCAAACCAAGCTGAACGTAACGAGCGTAAAGCGGAACAACGTAAAGAGCGCGATGAACTACGTCACGCTAAAGAGCTTAAAGCTGAGCAAGCACGTGAAGCGCGCGCTAAAGCTCGTGCAGAAGAGCAAGAAGACGCTGAGTAATTCGGTGCACGATTAATTTATAGGTCCCTTAATTTTAAATAAGGAATCTATACAAAAGCCCCAATATAGTCACCTATATTGGGGCTTTTTCGTTTGTGGAGTTCGTTGCTATTTTGCTTAAGAGCGACGGCTTTGGCTTCTCGCTTTTTACATCGCTCTCTCAAGCCTTAATCAGTTGTTTAGCGTAGTTAACCAATCGTCCTCTGCTACTTCTTCAATGTAGCTTTCTACGGTTTGTCCTACTTCTTCATCGTCTTGCTTGAAGTAAGCGATGTGGAACACAGCGTCACCTTCATTCACCAAAGGTAGCGTTTGTTGGCCAATCACGATACCGCCTTTAGTCGTGATAACTTGGCTCTCTTGATGACCCAGTGGAGAACTGATGTAGGCAAGAGTTTGTCCTGCTTCAACTTGTTCGCCCAGTCTCACCATGTTACGCAAGATACCGTCTGATTCTGCACGAATCCAGCTGGTGGATTTGCTCAATACTGGTTCTGGCAGCTTCTTACGGTTCGGACGCAGCATGCCGATTTCTTTCATTACTTGGTGAATGCCAAGGTAGCCTGCACGAATCGCTAGGTGATCAAAGCGCAGTGCCTCACCACCTTCGTATGTCAGTACTGGAATCCCCAACTTTTCCGCTTCACTTCGTAGTGAACCATCACGCAGAGGTGAGTCGATGATCACTGGGGTCGCGAATGCTTTTGCGATGCGCATGGTTTCTGGGTTCGAAAGGTTCGCACGAATTTGTGGCAAGTTCGTACGGTGAATCGCACCCGTGTGTAGATCCAGAATGAAATCACAGTGCTTAGCAACGTTCTCGAAGAAAGTGTAAGCGATACGTGATGTTAGCGATCCTTTCTCACTACCTGGGAAGCAACGGTTTAGATCACGACGGTCTGGTAGGTAACGAGACTTGTGGATGAAACCGAACACGTTAACGATAGGCACGACAATCAAGGTACCTTTCAGTTTCTTTGGATCGATAGCGTTCGTCAGTTGTCGAGCAATCTCAACACCATTTAACTCATCACCGTGAATCGCTGCGTTTACCATCAGTGTTGGACCTGCTTGGCGACCGTGAATGATTTCAATCGGGATTGAAAGTGGAGAGTGCGTGTAAAGCTGAGCTGCTTGCAGTTCAATCTCCATTCGCTGTCCTGGCTGAACAGTAGAACCAAGTAATTCGAATGGTTGATTAGGTTTTAGTCTTGCCATTTAGGTTGTTCTCAACATGGTGATAATTCGTTAACACGGAATGTAGCAATCGTTGATTTTTAGTACGAATCAATCGCTTTACGGTAACGACAAAACTTTTTTGTGGAGGCGTATCGGGAACGGTATTCCATGGATGGCGGCCTGTTTGGAATGCACCTTTTATTTGTAAGGTTTCTGACAATTTATTGATTTAACTCTGATAATTGTGTTTTTGGCACTTGCTATTATCCATCGCCATTTTCTGGCGGCCAATTTCAAATATCGAGATGAAAATGAAAAAAACAATTTCAAAAGTTGTAGCACTTGCAGTGGTATCTGTTGCTTTATCTGGCTGTGTTGGTAGCAACGCAGTAACCGGTTACCTAATGAAGTTCAACCTTAAAGCCGTTGATAACCGTTACGCACGTGGCGGCTTAAACTTACTGTTGGCACCGGCATACGGTCTGACGGTTGCAGCGGATTACCTAGTATTTAACTCTCTAGAATTCTGGACAGGTAGCAACCCACTAACGGGTGCACCGCATATCTTTGATACTAAGGTGGATACTTACATTGATATTAACCATCAGCTAGATCCGTCTCTGACGGAAGCGCCTGTAGGCCCAATCACTAATGTAAATATGATCGAAAAAGGTCAGATGCAGCAGATTGATGAAAACACTATCCAAATGGACATCACTTACCAGTCTGGTGAGCGAGCGACACTAATCGGTGTTCGTGATGGCGAGATGGTGACGTACTTCATCGATGGTGAAGTGGTTGCACAAACTTCAATTGATGAGCTAGAGAGCTACGCAGCGTCACGCGCTTAATGTCTTAGCTGATCGCAAAGCTTAGATACAAAAACAGGTACTCATTGAGTACCTGTTTTATTTTGTCTGAATAAATGGTGTTTACTGTAAACACCACTTATTGAACAAACGTAGCTTATCGAATTATGCTTTTTCTGGGATTGCTTCTAGCAGCGCAACCATTTGGTTCCAGAATAGCTCAACCGTATCAATCTTCACTTTCTCATCTGGAGAGTGAGGGAACTTGATAGTCGGGCCGAAAGAAACCATGTCCATGTTCGGGTAAGGTTCTTTGAATAGACCACACTCAAGACCAGCATGGATAACCATGATGTTTGGCTTGTGACCGTAGATACCTTCGTACATGTCGCGGAAGATGTGCATGATTTCTGAATCAGCGTCTGGCTTCCAACCTGGGTAAGCGCCAGAGAATTCGATGCTCGCACCCGCAAGCTCTGCTACAGAGTGAAGCATGCTCTCAACTTGGCTACGGCCAGAGTCGATCAGAGAGCGGATTAGGCAAAGTACTGTGATTGAGTTCTCTTCTGTCGTGATAACACCCACGTTTAGAGATGTCTCAACAACACCTTCAATCTCATCACTCATACGAATCACGCCGTTTGGCGCCGCGTTAAGTGCTGCGATGAAGCGAGCTTGGTCAGTAGCTGCAAGTGCGCCCATTTCAACTGAAGCTTCTTCGTTGAAAGTCACGATGCTGTCTTCTACTTTACCTAGCTCTGTTGAAAGTAGCTCTGTGTAGTAGTTGTATAGCGAAGCCAGTTTTTCTTGGTTTGCCGCTGGAACAGCAACAGTAACGAAACCTTCACGAGGAATCGCGTTACGTAGGCTACCACCTTTGAATTCTACGATGCGTAGGTCTAGCTCTTTTGCGTGACCAGCCAGGAAGCGAGCAAGTAGTTTATTCGCGTTTGCACGACCAGTGTGAATATCACAACCTGAGTGACCGCCTTTAAGACCTTTAAGCGTTAGCTTACGAGTCACGAAATCTGCTGGAATTGCAGTACGAGCAACGTCAAATGTCATTGCGCCGTCGATGCCGCCAGCACAACCCATGTACACTTCGCCTTCTTGCTCTGAATCGGTGTTAAGAAGGATATCGCCTTCTAACCAACCCGCTTCAAGACCGAACGCACCAGTCATACCTGCTTCTTCGTCTACTGTTAGTAGTACTTCGATAGGGCCGTGCTTGATTTCGTTTGATGCAAGAACCGCTAAGCATGATGCCATACCCATGCCGTTATCAGCGCCAAGTGTAGTGCCTTTTGCAGTTACCCACTCGCCGTCGATGTACGGTTGAATTGGGTCTTTAGTGAAGTCGTGAACCGTATCTTCATTCTTTTGTGGAACCATATCGATGTGAGCTTGTAGCACAACACCTTTTTTGTTTTCCATACCTGGCGTCGCAGGCTTTTTGATGAATACGTTACCCGTTGGATCACGGCGTACATCTAGGCCTTGCTCTGTCGCCCAAGCAATAATGTATTGAGCAAGCTCTTCTTCATGCTTTGAAGGGTGTGGGATTGAGCAAATCTTATCGAAGAACTGCCAAAGAGGGGCAGGGGATAATTTACTGATCTCAGAATGGAATTCAGACACGGATGACTCCTTTTTTATTTGATAACCATATATTTAGAGTTTTTATGGGTATAAACATAGAACAAAAACCTAAAATATAGGTCTGTTTTGATGCCGACAGCATACCACTAGACCGTTTTCACGAGTAGCGCTTCTAAACCTTAATTCCTTCAAACTTTGAACGCCATCCTGTTCATTTGATCTTGATTAAGCGCCTTGATGCTTATAAAAGAAACAAGCAAACGTTTATTTAAACTAAATCCTGTAATTTAATTACAGAAATTAGTTTGCAAAATAACCTTAAATGGCAAAAAGTGTGACTCAAAGCAAAAAATACTTGTAATCTTTTTTCTTTGGGGTATATTTATAACCAACTTCTGAAGTGAAGAGTAAATGCTCAAAGGATGAGTCCGTTTATCGCCTCCAAGGAACCGAGAAATCAAATTCGTTTTTATTGATTTATTAAGGTGATAGTTATGAAAGGTTTACCATCTGCAATGTTCTGGCTTAACAACTCTGTTTACACTAGCAACTTTGCATACCCTACAAGCTTCGGTTACTAATACCGTAAGCATGTAACTCGAACAGTTTTGTTCACCCCTATATATTGGAATTCTCTAACAACCCTCTTGGTTGACAGATTCTACCGCCACTCAGTTTTGAGTGGCGTTTTTTTTGCCTGCTACTTTATCCCCAGCTGTGATTCGTCATCTATCTACGACTATGCTCGGTTGTTTTTTAAACAGCAAAATATCAATTTGAGCCTTATTACCGATCCTGTTGAAAATCGGACAACTCTTGTGGGTTTGAATTGGCAAATTTAGCGCCAGATTCTTAATGAAAATAACTGATGGTTGAAAAAGTAATCAAATAAATACGACCATTAAATTGTTTTTAGTCTATTGTTTTTAATGTGTATTTTTATTTTTTGATGTGATTTTTAATCGCTTGGTTTCATACGTCATTCTGATAAATATTATTTAGAGCCTTAATTCTATCTGGAATTTGTTATTTGATAACTTTATAATCCACAGCCAATCGATTACGCAACCGTTTACTTTTTACCCTTATAGGATTCGATAATGTTCGAAAAGCTATTCAAACTCAGTGAAAACGGCACCAATGTGCGCACTGAAATCATCGCAGGTCTAACAACCTTCCTAACAATGGCTTACATCATTTTTGTAAACCCAATGATCCTAGCTGATGCTGGTATGGACCACGGCGCTGTATTTGTAGCAACCTGTTTAGCGGCTGCTATTGGCTGTTTCATCATGGGCTTTGTTGCTAACTACCCAATTGCTCAAGCTCCAGGTATGGGCCTGAATGCCTTCTTTACCTACGCGGTTGTGATGGGCATGGGTTACACGTGGCAAGTTGCTTTAGCGGCAGTGTTTGTTTCGGGTGTGATCTTCATCTTCTTGAGCATCTTTAAGATCCGTGAGTGGATTATCAACTCGATTCCTATGTCTTTGCGTGTAGGTATCTCTGCGGGTATCGGTCTTTTCCTAGCATTTATCGCGCTTAGCAATGCTGGCATCGTGGTTTCTAACCCTGCAACTAAAGTATCACTTGGCGACATTACTGCTATTGCTCCTATCCTTGGTGCTCTTGGTTTCTTCCTTACTATTGCTCTTGTACACCGCGGTGTGAAAGGCGCAGTAATGATTGCAATTCTAGCTATTACAGCTCTTGGTATTATCATTGGTGACGTTCAGTACGGTGGCATCATGTCTACACCACCAAGCCTTGCTCCGACTTTCATGCAGCTTGATTTCTCTGCAGTATTTGAAATCGGTATGATCTCTGTTGTATTTGCTTTCCTATTCGTCGACTTATTCGATACAGCGGGCACGCTAGTCGGCGTTGCGACAAAAGCGAACCTAATTAAAGAAGATGGCAAACTACCTCGCCTGAACAAAGCACTGCTTGCTGACTCAACAGCAACGTCTATCGGTGCTCTTCTAGGTACATCGAACACGACTTCATATGTAGAGAGTGTTTCAGGTGTTGCTGAAGGTGGTCGTACTGGTCTAACGGCTGTTGTCGTGGGCGTACTTTTCCTTCTTGCTCTTTTCTTCTCACCACTTGCAGGTATGATTCCGGCGTACGCAACATCAGGCGCGCTTTTCTATGTAGCAATTCTGATGATGTCAGGCCTAGTTGGCATTGATTGGCGTGATCTTACGGAAGCAGCACCAGTCGTGGTAACATGTCTACTTATGCCGCTGACGTACTCTATTGCTGAGGGTATCTCACTAGGTTTCATCGCTTACGCTGCAATTAAGCTGCTAAGTGGTAAAGGTCGCGACGTTTCACCTGCTGTGTGGATCATGTCGGTAATCTTTATTCTTAAATACATTTTCGCTTAATCGTCTAGATTTCTGCTTAAACGCTGAAGAGGCTATGTTTGGCATAGCCTCTAATAACATGAAAAATTATTAGGTTTTATACTATGAGCAACAAATTCGTTATCACTTGGGACAACATGCAGACTTACTGCCGTCAACTAGCAGAAAAGCAAATGCCAGCAGAGCAGTGGAAAGGTATCTGGGCTGTAAGCCGTGGTGGTTTGGTTCCTGGTGCAATCTTGGCTCGTGAACTGGGTATTCGTCACGTAGATACGATTTGTATTTCTAGCTACGACCACGATCACCAACGTGATATGACTGTCGTTAAAGCACCTGAAGGTGACGGCGAAGGTTTCCTAATCGTTGAAGATCTTGTTGATAGTGGTGACACTGCACGTAAGCTTCGTGAAATGTACCCTAAAGCAAAACTGATCGCGGTATGTGCTAAGCCTTCAGGGGCGCACCTACTAGACGAGTACATTGTTGATATCGCTCAAGACACATGGATCGAGCAGCCTTGGGATACAAGCCTAAGTTACGTTGAGCCAGTAAATCGTAAGTCAAAATAAGCGTAAACTAAGTTTTTTGAGAAATGACCCTTTATAGGGTCATTTTTTTTTATATTATTAGTCAAAATCATTTCTTATTAAGTGTCCCAATGTCTGAATCAGAAGAAACGAGCTCGAACCTTTCGGAAACCTTGTTTGTAAAACACAAGCAGGCCAAAGAGACCTCAATGCTGACACAATACATGCCAAGCTCTGAAGCGTTATTGGATGAGAAGCGTGAACAGCAAAACTCATCGTGGTACCGAAACTTAAGGCGTCTTCAGTGGGTATGGCAAGGCGTGAACCCTATTGAGCAAGAAGCTGTATTAGCTCGTATTGCGTCGTCAGACAACTCTCGAACTACCGATGAGTGGTTAGATACCGTGATGGGATACCGCAGTGGTAACTGGGCCTATGAGTGGACCAAGTTGGGCATGTTGCATCAGAACCGTTCTAACAACAAAAGCGGTGAAGAGGTGGCTGAAGAGCTGTTCTCGGCGTCTTTATGTTTCAGTATTGCAGGTTACCCGCACCTAAAGAATGACAACTTGGCGTCTCAGGCCCAAGTGTTAGCAAACGCAGCCTATTCTGAAGCAATTAAGCATACCAAGCTGATTGTTAAGCAGATTGAGGTGCCGTATCAGAACAAGAAAATCAAAGCCAACCTACACCTAGCGAAAACCGACAAACCGCAACCAGTTGTGATCGTGAGTGCAGGTTTGGATAGCTTGCAAACGGACATGTGGCGTTTGTTTAGGGATTATCTGGCGCCAAAGAACATTGCGATGCTTACCGTAGATATGCCATCGATAGGTCACAGCTCTCATTGGCCGTTAACCGAAGATTCTTCGTGCCTGCACCAAGCGGTATTGAACGAGCTGCCAAATATCCCATGGGTTGATCATCATAAAGTGGGCTTGTTTGGTTTCCGTTTTGGCGGCAATGCGATGGTGAGGCTGTCGTTTATCGAGCAACAGAAGATCAAAGCGTGTATCTCTCTTGGTGCGCCAATTCACGATATTTTTGTGCATGCCGATAAACTAAAGCAGATGCCGAAGATGCATTTAGATGTACTGGCTTCTCGTTTAGGTAAAGGTGCTGTTGATATCAATAGTCTTTCTGGTCAGTTGATGGCGTGGTCTTTGAAGGTCCAAGGTCTGTTGGCGAACAGTAAAACCAGCGTTCCTATCTTAGCGTTAGCCTTAGAAGGTGATCCTGTGTCACCGCCAATGGATAATCAACTGGTTGCTATTTACAGTGATTACGGCAAGGCAAAGAAAATCAAATCGAAATCAATTACACAAGGTTATGAGCAATCCCTCGAATTAGCGATAAAGTGGCTTGAGGATGAATTATTTAGATGACATTTCTCCTAAATTAGTTAAGCATGAAAAGTGTACAGATTAAGTGCCTGATACTCAGAGAAAATTTATAAAGTCCAACTGCATGTTTTCAACGTATTGCAGTCTGAGTAATGTCATTCTTAACATTGAAAATGGAGATTCAATATGTCAGAAGTGACACAAGAACCAACGCATTATCGCTTGTTAAATGTATTAAAGGCCATTGGGCCATACTTGAGGGAGCCGCAATCAGAAGAAGGTCACTATATTTTTGATTGCTTGTCAGTGTGTGTTAACGATAAAAAATCACCAGAAGAGCGTGAGTTCTGGGGCTGGTGGATGGAGTTGGACAAGTCGGAAGAGGGGTATTCGGCGAAGTACAACATTGGTAAATACAACATCGAAGGCAAATGGGATTCATTACCTCTGCCTAAAAAGGCGGTTGCTGAGGTCACTAGAACTCAGGAAGCCTTCCACCAAAAACTGGTTGATGAACTTCAAAGTAAGTTTGAAATCAGCATCCAATTGGACGAAGAGTCTGTCGAATTCGTCTGATTTTAAAGGTTACTCTTCTTTAAAAAATAAAAAGGTGCGATTTCGCACCTTTTCTGCTTGTGAATTCCCCTGTTGATTGCTAAAACATCACCTCTTATTTGTTTTATCCATAAAAGACTTCATGACAACAAATCATCAAAGCGGGACAACAGCGCAGCGTAAAACTGTCGTTGTTAAACTGGGTACCAGTGTCTTAACTGGTGGAACATTGGCATTAGACCGTGCTCATATGGTTGAGCTGGTTCGTCAATGTGCTGAATTAAAAAAACAAGGCCACTCTGTGGTTATGGTTTCGTCTGGCGCAATTGCAGCAGGACGTGAGCACCTTGGTTACCCCGCACTTCCCAACTCAATGGCGAGCAAACAGTTGCTTGCTGCAGTTGGGCAAAGTCAGTTGATTCAAGTTTGGGAGTCTTTATTCGCTATCTATGGCCTTAAGATTGGCCAGATGCTACTGACTCGAGCTGATCTCGATGACCGTGAGCGTTTTCTGAATGCTCGTGACACGATCAATGCACTCGTTGAACACGATATTATTCCTGTCGTGAATGAAAACGATGCAGTCGCGACCAACGAAATCAAAGTGGGCGACAACGATAACTTGTCGGCACTGGTTGGTATTTTATGCGGTGCTGATAAGCTTTTGCTGCTAACTGACCAAAAAGGTCTGTTTACGGCTGACCCTCGTAAAGACCCAAATGCTGAGCTCATCAAAGAAGTGAAAACCATTGATGACACGCTGCGCAAGATCGCAGGCGGCAGTGGTACTACGCTAGGTACCGGTGGCATGGCGACAAAACTGCAGGCAGCGGATATAGCTCGTCGCGCTGGCATTGAAGTGATTATTGCAGCAGGTAGCGCCGAAAATGTGGTTTTTGACTCTTTGAGTGACAATCCTCAAGGCACACGTTTCTTACCGTTAGCCGAGGCGCTTGAAAACCGCAAGCGTTGGATTTTAGCGGGTCCTGCTTCTGCTGGTGACATCGTGGTTGACGATGGTGCGGTGAATGCCGTTAACACCAAAGGTAGTAGCTTGTTGGCAAAAGGGGTGGTTCGAGTTAAAGGCGAGTTCTCTCGTGGTGAAGTCACCCAAGTTACAGACAGCAAAGGCAAAGTAGTCGCGCGTGGTATCGCTAGCTACTCAAGCCAAGACCTAGCAAAAATAGCAGGCAAGCACAGTAAAGATATTGGCGACATCCTTGGTTACGATTACGGGTCAGAAGTCATTCACCGTGACGACCTTGTCGTTATCCAAGAATAGTTCGAGATGACAAGGTGATGAACGGCGCATCTGGCTTTTGCACTAGATGCACGTAGTACTCATCGCCCTTTTCATCTAAAGGCAGACAGAATTTAGGGAGAGTTAAACGTGGATTTAACTAACATGGGTATCGCAGCAAAAGAAGCTGCTTTTCACCTAGCGACCGCATCAACGGCGCAAAAGAACAAGGCATTGGCGATCATCGCTGATGAGTTAGAAGCAAATGCAGCCGCTATCCTAGAAGCGAACGCAAAAGACATCGCTCTGGGCCGCGAAGCGGGTCTAACGGACGCACTGCTTGACCGTCTACTTCTGAATGAAGAACGCTTAACGGGCATCGCTAATGACGTTCGTAACGTTATTAGCCTAAACGATCCTGTGGGCAGCGAAATCGACAGCAAAGTACTGGAAAACGGTATGTCACTGTCTCGCCGACGCGTACCGCTTGGTGTGGTTGGTGTTATCTATGAAGCGCGCCCGAACGTAACCATCGATATTGCTGCATTGTGTCTGAAGACCGGTAACGCAAGTATCCTACGTGGTGGTAAAGAGACGTTTTTTTCGAACATGGAACTGGTTAAAGTTATCCAATCTGCATTAGAGAAAGTGGAGCTTCCAGCTGCTTCAGTTCAATATATCGAGAAACCTGATCGTGAGCTTGTTTCTCAACTGCTTAAGCTAGATGACTACGTAGATATGATCATCCCTCGTGGTGGCGCTGGTCTGCACAAGATGTGTAAAGAGAACAGCACTATTCCGGTTATCATCGGTGGTTTCGGTATCAGCCATATTTTCGTTGATGAGAGCGCGGATCTTGAGAAGTCTGTCGATGTCGTTGAAAACTCGAAAGTACAACGCCCATCAGCATGTAACTCATTAGATACTTTGCTTGTTCATGAAGCGGTAGCTGGGGAGTTCCTTGGCAAGTTTAAAACACGTCTAGCGGATAAAGTGACATTAGTAGCAGACTCAAGCGCGAAGGCATTTCTTGTTGATTTTGCTGACGTGCGTGATGCAGGTGAAGATGACTTTGACACCGAATGGTTAAGCTACACACTTGGCGTAAAAGTGGTTGCGGATGTTGCAGAAGCGATTGACCACATGCGCGTACATAACGCGAGCCACTCAGATGCAATCATGACTAATAGTTTAGAAAGCTCTGAGCGTTTCATTAACTCGGTAGGTTCTGCAGCAGTGTATGTGAATGCATCAACTCGCTTTACTGATGGCGCACAGTTTGGTCTAGGCGCAGAAGTGGCAGTCTCTACTCAGAAACTGCACGCTCGGGGTCCTATGGGCTTAGAAGAGCTGACTAGCTACAAGTGGGTGGGCAAAGCGAATTATCTCGTTCGCGGTTAACGTTTCTCGTTAACTTTACTCTGCAGCTCATTTTAAAAATTGCTATCGCGTAGCAATAATCAATGAATCAGCACACAAAAGGGCCTTAATTGGCCCTTTTTCTTTCCTAACGTTTGGCAATTCCGTTACACTGACAATCAATTATTTGGAGGTGATATGCATTGTCCTTTTTGTTCAGAGAACGACACTAAAGTAATCGATTCACGACTGGTTGCTGATGGCCATCAGGTTCGTCGTCGCCGTCAATGCCTTGCATGTAGCGAGCGTTTCACTACGTTCGAATCGGCAGAACTCGTGATGCCGAAAGTCATTAAGTCGAATGGAAACCGCGAACCATTTAATGAAGATAAGATGGTCGGTGGTGTGCAACGTGCCCTGGAAAAACGCCCTGTGAGTGCTGATGCGATTGAACTTGCTATCAGTAATATTAAGTCACAACTCCGTGCAACAGGTGAGCGTGAAGTTCCAAGCGAAATGATTGGCAACCTAGTCATGAGCCAATTAAAAGAATTAGACAAAGTCGCGTACATCCGTTTTGCTTCTGTTTACCGCAGCTTTGAAGACATTCGAGAGTTTGGCGAAGAAATCGCTAAATTAGAGGATTAACCCCTCAGTCATGTCTAACTTTTCTCCCCTAGATTTTCAAATGATGTCGCGCGCTATCCATTTAGCGAAACGCGGCATTTACACTACTGCGCCAAACCCAAATGTAGGTTGTGTGATTGTACAAACCGATGGGAAAATTGTTGGTGAAGGCTTTCACGCCAAAGCGGGTGAACCTCACGCTGAAGTACATGCCATGCGAATGGCGGGTGATAAGGCAAAAGGTGCGACGGCTTATGTCACACTGGAACCTTGTTCTCATTATGGCCGTACACCACCGTGTGCCGAGGGCTTGATTAAGGCTCAAGTGGCTAAAGTTATTTGCGCGATGCAGGATCCAAACCCGAAAGTTGCCGGCCGTGGCATTAAAATGCTGCGTGATGCAGGTATCGAGGTTGAAATCGGTTTACTGGAGCAAGATGCTTTAGACTTGAACCCAGCATTTATTAAGCGTATGCAAACAGGCATGCCTTTTGTTCAGCTTAAGATGGCAGCTAGTCTTGATGGGCAAACGGCACTAGCAAATGGTCAGAGTCAGTGGATTACATCGCCAGCAGCGCGTCGTGATGTTCAAAATTATCGAGCAAAGGCGGGCGCAGTATTATCAACCAGCCAAACGGTGATTGATGATAACGCTTCACTTAATGTTCGCTGGGCTGAATTACCACATAGCGCACAAGCTCATTATGCTGAAGCTGACGTGCGTCAGCCTGTTCGCGTGATTCTTGATCGTCAAAACCAACTGCGCCCTGAGATCAAGTTATACCAATCGGCAACACCCGTATTAAGAGTCGCAGAGGTGTCTGCTGACATTGAGGTCGGCACCACAGAGACAGGTCAGTTAGATTTACACGAGCTGATGCGCCAATTACCTGCCAATCATATTGACCATATTTGGGTCGAAGCGGGGGCAACATTGGCAAAAAGCTTGATTGAAGCACAGTTGGTGGATGAGCTAATCCTTTATTTGGCTCCTAAACTTATGGGCAGTGACGGAAGAGGTTTGATGGGCGCGTTAGGGCTCACTTCGATGTCTGATGTTATTGACCTAGAAATTAAAGATGTTCGACAAGTTGGTGTGGATATTCGCATCGTAGCGAAACCCGTATTACGAAACCGATAGTAACGAAGCGATAGTGGAAATAAATCTGCCCTAGATACATGTCGATGACAACAAAAAGAGTTTTAAAATGTTTACAGGAATTGTAGAAGCCATAGGTACATTGAGTGCAATTACTCCCCGCGGAGAAGACATTACCGTAACGGTTAACGTGGGTAAGCTTGATATGGCCGACGTTCAGTTAGGCGATAGCATTGCTACCAACGGTGTGTGTTTGACGGTCGTGGAATTTAACGACCACAGCTACAGTGCAGACTTATCACTTGAGACCCTGAAAAAAACGGGTTTTGTTGATTACCAAGCGGGTGACAAAGTGAACCTAGAGAAAGCGATGCTACCAACGACACGTTTCGGTGGTCATATCGTATCGGGTCACGTAGATGGTGTAGGCGAGATTGTTGAGCGCAACCAAGTCGGCCGTGCGATTGAATTCTGGGTCGAAATGCCCGCTGAAATCTCAAAGTACGTTGCTCAAAAAGGCTCGATTACTGTCGATGGCATTAGTCTTACTGTGAACGATTTACTTAAGAATGCATTTAAGCTGACGATTGTTCCTCATACCTCTTCAGAAACCACCATCGATCAATTTCATGTTGGTCGTAAAGTGAATCTAGAAGTGGATGTGTTAGCGCGCTACATGGAGCGCCTACTGCAAGGTCAGCAACAAGAGTCTGAACCTGAATCTCGATTGACGATGGAATTCTTACAACAGAATGGTTTTGCCTAATCGCTGATATGAAGTGCGCTGAGCGTCACTTTGTAGAGCGAAGCAATATCATCAGGTTTAAATAGTGTCGGTTCTAGGAAGCAGAACCATTTCAAAGGATATAGAACAATGCCAATTAGTACTCCTCAAGAAATTATTGAAGACATTCGCCTAGGAAAAATGGTTATCCTGATGGATGATGAAGATCGCGAAAATGAAGGCGATCTGATCATGGCAGCAGAACATGTGACGCCAGAAGCGATCAACTTCATGGCGATGTACGGCCGTGGCTTAATCTGCCTAACCTTGACTAAAGAGCGTTCAAGCCGCATGGGTCTAGCGCCTATGGTTCAAGACAACAACGCACAGTACACCACCAACTTTACCGTTTCGATTGAAGCTGCGGAGGGTGTAACTACCGGTATTTCTGCGTCTGACCGTGCGGTGACGGTGCAAGCAGCTGTTGCGAAAGATGCAAAGGCGGCTGACCTTGTTCAACCTGGCCACATCTTCCCGCTAACAGCACAAGAAGGCGGTGTTCTAACTCGTGCTGGTCACACTGAAGCGGGTTGTGATTTAGCACGCTTAGCGGGTTGTGAGCCTGCATCGGTTATCGTTGAGATATTAAATGACGACGGCACCATGGCTCGTCGCCCTGATCTTGAAGTGTTCGCTGAAAAACACGACATTAAGCTAGGCACGATTGCCGACTTGATCGAATACCGTAACAACACAGAAACCACGATTGAGCGTGTTGCACAGTGCCACCTACCGACTGAATTTGGTGATTTTGAATTGGTGACTTACCGTGACACTATCGACAACCAAATCCACTACGCAATGCAAAAAGGTGACCTAACGGGTGAAGCTCCACTGGTTCGTGTTCACCTACATGATACCTTCACCGATCTGCTTCATTCTGATCGTGGTACTGAGCGTAGCTGGTCGCTAGATAAGGCGATGAAGCGTATTGGCGACGAAGGTGGTGTGTTGGTTATTCTGGGCAACGAAGAGTCGTCTGATTCTTTGATTCACAAAGTGAAGACATTCGAGGCTCAAGATAAGAACGAGCAACCAACCATGGCTAAGAAGCAAGGCACTTCTCGTCGCGTTGGTGTCGGTTCCCAAATTCTACAAGACCTAGGCGTTCATGATATGCGCCTATTGTCTTCAAGCACTAAGCGTTACCACGCTCTTGGTGGTTTTGGTCTTAACGTTGTTGAATACGTTTGTGAGTAACTACTTACATATTGGTTTATAACAACATAAATTTATGATGATTTGAGTGGCTCTTTTGGTTCGAAATAGGACGAAAAGAGCCAAGTCGCTGAGTCTGACTTATGTCGTGTCAAACGTTGGCGCTCAGCGGCTTGTTGTTCCCAAATGGTTGGGAGCGAGGCTTGGCTATCATCTTTACATCTCCGGTGTCTGCTCTTCTAAATTAGCATTAGATATTGCTCACAGTTTTATGCTAGAATCCGGCGATTCTCACTTGATGAAAATAGTTAAAGGAAGGCTTATGAAAGTGATCGAGGGTGGCTTCCCAGCGCCAAATGCAAAAATTGCTATCGTTATTGCTCGTTTCAACAGTTTTATTAACGAAAGTTTACTTTCTGGTGCAATCGATACTTTAAAACGTCACGGACAAGTAAGCGAAGACAACATCACTGTTGTTCGTTGTCCTGGTGCAGTAGAACTTCCACTTGTAGCGCAACGCGTTGCAAAAACAGGTAAGTTCGACGCGATTGTATCTCTTGGTACAGTAATTCGTGGCGGTACGCCTCATTTTGACTATGTTTGTAGTGAATGTAATAAAGGTTTGGCGCAAGTGTCTCTGGAATATTCTCTTCCAGTAGCATTCGGCGTACTAACTGTTGATACGATCGATCAAGCTATTGAACGCGCAGGAACCAAGGCTGGTAATAAAGGTGCAGAAGCTGCACTAAGCGCACTTGAGATGATCAACGTTCTTTCTGAAATCGATTCCTAATGGGGGCCAGTGTGAAACCAGCCGCACGTCGTAACGCACGTCAATTTGCTCTACAAGCAATTTATTCTTGGCAAATTACTAAAGAAAATATTGCTACCGTTGAAGAACAGTTCTTATCTGGTGGTAAGTATGATGAAGAAGAACATCATGCTGCAGAACCTGCACTTGCTATGCCAGAAACAGACGTTGCATACTTCCGCGACCTACTAACTGGTGTTGCTCTTAGTCACATGGAACTTGATAGCAAGCTTCGTCCATTCGTATCTCGCCCGATGCAAGATCTGGATCTGATGGAACTAGCGCTTCTACGTTTAGCTATGTACGAGATGACTCGTCGCGAAGATGTACCATACAAAGTGGTTATCAACGAAGCTATCGAGCTTGCGAAAGTATTCGCAGCAGAAGACAGCCATAAGTTTGTGAATGGTGTGCTTGATAAAGCAGCGCCACACGTACGTAAGAAGTAATCTCTACGTATATTGAATCTAAAGGTCAGCTTTCATGCTGGCCTTTTTTGTTAGTAAATTCCAAAGATAGGGCATGTGATGTCTGGTGAATTCAACCTAATCGATAAATATTTCGTCAACCGACAGCCTCAGCGTAAAGACGTGCATCTCGCCGCTGGTGATGATTGCGCGCTGGTTAAAGCCCCAAGTAATGTTGAGATCGCGATCAGCACCGATACCTTAGTCGCGGGCACTCATTTTCTAGCAGAAGCAAACCCGGCTTGGGTCGCGCACAAAGCATTAGCCTCAAACATCAGTGATCTGGCTGCTATGGGCGCAACGCCGGCGTGGGTCTCTTTTGCCTTAACCATGCCTGAAGTGGATGAAGCTTGGTTGGCGCCGTTCTGTGACTCTTTCTTCAAACTGGCAGATTACTTTGGTATTCAGTTAATTGGTGGTGATACTACGAAAGGACCACTGAGCCTGACATTGACAGTGCAAGGCTTTGTACCAGAAGGGAAAGCCCTGCGTAGAGACGGTGCCAAGGTTGGAGACTGGATTTATGTGACAGGCAATCTGGGCGACAGCAAGGCAGGTTTAGAGGTTCTATTAGATCCAACAACAAACCAAGCTAAGCCGTATGCGAAAGAGCTTGAAGAGAGACACTACATCAGTTCTCCACGAGTGTTAGCTGGCCAAGCGCTTGTCAATCTTGCTTCATCGGCAATTGATATCTCAGATGGTGTCATCTCGGATTTGAAACATATCCTTAAGCGCTCCGAGGTAGGTGCAAGCATCGACGTGAGTACCTTACCTATCTCCCCTGAATTACTCCAGTTTGCCCCAGATATCGCTACAGCGCAGCAGTATGCCCTGACCAGTGGTGAGGAGTATGAGCTTTGCTTTACCGTGCCGGAAGAGAATAAAGGTTCATTGGAAAGTGCTTTGTCACACACTGGAACAAAAGTCACCTGTATTGGTCAAATAAGACCTGTAGAATACTTTGAACTACACAATAATGGTGAACCGTTAAGTTGGAGCTTAACTGGTTACGATCACTTTAAGGTTAATTGATGACAAACCCACTATCTGCAATCTCTCTTAAGAACCCTTGGCACTTACTAGCAACGGGTTTTGGCAGTGGCTTATCGCCTATTATTCCTGGAACCATGGGGACACTTGCATCGATTCCTCTTTATCTATTATTGGTTCAGTTGCCTTTCCCAGCTTATGTAGCGGTGGTCGTGGTAAGTTGCATTATTGGTATCAAAATCTGCCAAGTGACGTCTGATGATATGGGTGTTCACGATCATGGCTCTATCGTATGGGATGAGTTTGCGGGCTTTTGGATCACCATGAGCTTAGTACCAATGTTGAGCATTCCTGCCGATGATTGGAAATGGCTACTAACTGGCTTTGTTCTATTCCGCTTCTTTGACATGGTAAAACCGTGGCCGATTGGCTGGTTAGATGCCCGAGTTCATGGCGGTTTAGGCATCATGATTGATGATATTGTGGCAGGTGTTATGGCGGCAATTTCGCTATATGCTGTGGCCCATTTCGCAGGTTGGCTAGTTTAAACAAAGATAAAACAAGGAATTATAATGTCTAAGAAGGTTTACTGCATCGCTCAATTTCAGCCGAAAGAAGGCAAACTGAACGAGCTGTTTGAGGTATTAAAAGCACTAGAGCCAAACACTCTGCGTGAAGATGGCTGTATTCAATACACAGTAACTCGCCATATTCAGAGCCCGTTTGCAGAAGGTCAGAGCTTCCCGATTGCTTTCAACGAAATCTGGGCGGATAACGAAGCGTTTGAAGCGCACTGCCAACGCCGTGAAATTCAACAGTTCTTCCAAGAGCAGTGTGTTGATGAAACAGGTTTAGTTGAGAACTTTAATGTTGCTATCTACTCTGACGAACCTGAGAACTACGATGCACCTGTTCTTAAGCCGTGCTGCTAATTTGCTGTAACAATGACTGAAACAGTGGCTAGCTAATGAGTTAGCGGATACTAAAAAGGTTGACCCTAGGGCCAACCTTTTTTGTTTTGTTGATTATGCAGTTTGCTACTGAAAGCTATTTAGCAAGGTAGTCAGAGATAGACTTCTCAATACCTTTCGCATCTAAGCCAAGCTCTTCATGCAGCTCACCTTGAGTGCCTTGAGCAATGAACTTGTCTGGTAGGCCAAGGTTCAGTACAGGCATTAGCAGTTTCTCTTGCATAAAGAATTCAATCACACCTGCACCGGCACCACCGGCAATCGCATTCTCTTCGATAGTCACCAGTACATCATGGTCAGCAGCAAGTTGTTTGATTAAAGCTTCATCTAGAGGCTTAACAAAGCGCATGTCAGCAACGGTGGCATCCATTGCATCAGCAGCTTGAAGTGCATTTTCTAGGAAAGTACCAAAGCTTAGGATAGCAACCTTAGCGCCATCTTTTGCTTTTGAGCTTTCACGAACAATACGACCTTTACCAATCTCAAGTGCAGTAAACTCACTTTGGATTTCTGTGCCCATACCATTACCACGAGGGTAGCGAACCGCACTTGGTCCATTGTGCTGGTGGCCAGTGTAAAGCATTTGGCGACATTCGTTTTCGTCGCTTGGTGCCATGATCACCATGTTTGGAATGCAGCGCATGAAGCTCAAGTCGAACGCACCTTGGTGTGTCTGACCATCGGCACCCACAAGACCTGCACGGTCAATCGCGAACATAACCGGTAGATCCATGATAGCTACATCGTGTATCAGTTGATCGTAGCCGCGTTGTAAGAACGTCGAGTAGATAGCCACAATCGGCTTATCACCCGCAATCGCCATACCAGTTGCTAGCGTCACGGCGTGCTGCTCAGCAATCGCTACATCGAAGTATTGGTCTGGGTATTCCTTCGAGAAACGCACCATGCCAGAACCTTCACGCATAGCTGGCGTGATCGCCATTAGCTTAGGATCTTGCGCTGCCATATCACACAGGAAATCACCAAAAACCTTTGAGAACGTTGGCTTAGAGCTAGTACTTTTTGATAGGCTTAATTTGGCTGGGTTGAATTTAGGTACAGCATGGTAACCAATTGGATCTTTCTCCGCTGGCTCGTAGCCTTTGCCTTTCTTGGTCATGATGTGCAGGAACTGAGGACCTTTTAGGTCTCTCATGTTCGTAAGCGTTTTAATCAGCTCGTTTACATCGTGGCCGTCTACTGGGCCAATGTAATTAAAGCCTAGCTCTTCAAACATGGTGCCAGGGACAACCATGCCTTTTAGGTGTTCTTCTGTACGACGAACTAGCTCTTTAATCGGCGGAACGCCAGATAGCACTTTCTTGCCGCCCTCACGAATAGACGTGTAAAGACTGCCAGAAAGAACTTGAGCTAGGTGGTTGTTAAGCGCACCTACGTTTTCAGAAATCGACATCTCGTTATCGTTTAGGATAACCAGCATGTCATTGTGAACATCGCCTGCGTGGTTCATGGCTTCAAATGCCATACCAGCAGTAATCGCACCGTCACCAATCACGCTCACAACTTTACGGTTCTTACCTTCTTTCTTAGCACTGATCGCCATGCCGAGTGCAGCACTGATCGATGTTGAAGAGTGACCAACAGAAAGGGTGTCGTACTCGCTCTCTTCACGCCATGGAAATGGGTGCAGTCCGTCTTTTTGGCGGATAGTCGACAGGCGGTCACGGCGACCGGTAAGAATTTTGTGCGGGTATGCTTGGTGGCCAACATCCCAAACCAATTGGTCAAAAGGCGTGTTGTACACATAGTGTAGAGCGACAGTGAGCTCTACCGTACCTAAGCCTGATGCTAAGTGACCACTTGATTGGCTCACTGAGTTAAGAAGATAGGTGCGTAATTCATCACAAAGCTGTGTCAGCGTCTCTTTTGGGAGAAGACGCAAATCCTCTGGCTTATCAGCCAAAGCAAGAGTTGGGTACTTTGATATATCAAGAGTCATAGGTAATGCGCGCTTATTGTCTTAGTTCTTGCGCTCGATGACGTATCGGGCGAACTCTTCGAGTAACTGGGTATTGTATGGGATCGCGGCCAAAGCTTGAAGCGCTTCCTGCAGCAGAGATTGCGCTTTTTCTTGAGCGCCCTCTAAACCTAGCAAAGAAGGGTAGGTGCTTTTGTTCAAATCTTGGTCAGAGCCCTGTGGTTTACCCAAAGTTTCGGTGTCGCCAATGATATCCAAGATATCGTCTTGAACTTGGAAGGCTAATCCGATGGCATCTGCGTACTTATCTAATTGAGGCAGCACATCGAACGCTTTTTCACCTGCAGCTAGCGCACCTAAACGGATTGCACTCTTCATAAGAGCACCGGTTTTATTGCGGTGAACTTCTTCCAGCTCTTCAAGCGTCACTGCGCGGTTTTCAGCTTCGATATCGAGTGCCTGACCGATACACATACCTTGAGCTCCAGAGGCTTCAGCTAGACGTTGAATCATTCGAACGCGGTTGCTTTCACCATCAGCACTTAATGTGCCTTCTGCAAGTATAGTAAATGCGAGAGTTTGTAGTGCATCGCCCGTTAAAATAGCCGTGGCTTCATCGAATTTGATGTGACAAGTCTGGTGGCCACGACGCAGCTCATCGTCGTCCATTGCTGGAAGGTCATCATGAATCAGAGAGTAGGCATGAATACATTCGACTGCAGAAGCTGGAGTATCGAGTTCTTCCGCGGTGCAACCGAGCATTTCCCCTGTAATATAGACAAGAAATGGACGCGCGCGTTTGCCGCCTAAAAGTAACCCATAACGCATTGCGTTGATCAGATTCTGATTTTGGTGTGGCAGGCGGTCAAGCCAAAGGTTCAGTTGCTCGTTATTACGTGCTTGATAAGACAATAAAGTCTCGATCATAGGGGATCTCATACAATTCGTTATTCTGGTTGTGGGTTAAAGTCACTCAATTCTGCATTTTCGTCATTTTGCAGTAGGATGCTAACACGTTGTTCTGCATCGTTTAGTTTACTTTGACCTGCACGAGCGAGGGAGATGCCTCGTTCGAATTTTTTCAGCGCATCATCTAAAGCTAGATCACCGTTTTCTAGTTGATCAACCAAGCCATCGAGCTCTTCGATTGCCGCTTCAAAGCTCATATTTTCAGGTTTCTTAGTAGCCATAATAAATCTGCGGTTGGAAAGATGAACGAACGTTACCTTAGGGCGTTGATATGGTCAAATGTAACCAATAAATTTTGCTAGAAAGTTCGTTTTTAAGAGTCTTGAAGCCACTTTCTTCTAATAACCTCACCGTTATCGAGTTTATGACTGCGCGAGAACAGGGAAGTAGGTAATAGTTGTGATATAAAAAGCAAAAGTGTGATATTTAGGCCAAGAATTTACTAAAAGATCCTACAGTCTTGCCGATAAAAAGATTATCGTCGAGATTGAGCTACAAAAAAGCATGAGGAGTGCTCAGTGGATTTAGCAACCCTAATAGGTTTGATTGGTGGATTTGCCTTCGTAATCATGGCAATGATCCTAGGTGGAAGCCTCGGGATGTTCTATGACACGACATCTATTTTGATCGTGGTTGGTGGTTCAACGTTTGTTGTTCTAATGAAGTTCACCATGGGGCAGTTCTTTGGCGCGACTAAGATTGCTGGTAAAGCATTTATGTTTAAAGCGGATGAGCCTGAAGATCTGATTGCTAAGGTTGTTGAAATGGCGGATGCGGCGCGTAAAGGTGGCTTCTTAGCACTCGAAGAGATGGAAATCAGAAACAGCTTTATGCAAAAGGGTATCGACCTGTTGGTAGATGGCCATGATGGTGATGTGGTACGTGCTGCATTGCAAAAAGACATTGCGTTAACGACAGAACGTCATGAACAGGGTGCGAAAGTGTTCTCTGCATTTGGCGATGTTGCTCCTGCTATGGGTATGATTGGTACCTTAGTTGGTTTGGTTGCCATGCTTTCGAATATGGATGATCCAAAAGCGATCGGTCCTGCGATGGCGGTAGCGCTTTTAACCACATTGTATGGTGCAATTCTATCGAACATGGTGTTTTTCCCAATCGCAGACAAATTGGCGCTGCGTCGTGACCAAGAGACACTGAACCGCCGTCTGATTATGGACGGTGTGTTGGCGATTCAAGATGGTCAAAACCCACGAGTTATTGATGGCTACCTGAAGAGTTACCTCAATGAAGGCAAGCGTACGATTGATGGTGAACCTGCGTAAGAGGAGTTTAAGATGGATGAAGAGAATCCATGTAAATGTCCACCTCCGGGGTTACCTCAATGGATGGGAACATTTGCTGACTTGATGTCACTGCTGATGTGTTTCTTCGTACTTCTACTCTCATTCTCTGAGATGGATGTACTCAAGTTCAAGCAGATCGCTGGCTCGATGAAATTCGCATTTGGTGTACAGAACCGCTTAGAAGTAAAAGATATCCCGAAAGGGACTAGCATCATTGCACAAGAGTTTCGTCCTGGTCGCCCAGAGCCAACACCGATTGATGTGATCATGCAGCAAACAATAGATATCACTCAGCAGACGTTGGAATTTCATGAAGGTGAATCCGAGCGCGCTGGTGGTACCATGCGTGACCAAGGCAAGATGACCGGAGGTAAGTCGCCAGAAGTATCGACTCACGATAACCAAAACTCTGAGTCAGACCAACAGCAACAGCAAGCCGAAGCTCAATCGCAAGAGATGGAAACCTTGATGGAGAGCATCAAGAAGGCGTTGGAACGAGAAATCGACCAAGGCGCGATTGAGGTAGAAAATCTTGGTCAACAGATTGTGATTCGAATTCGTGAGAAGGGGGCATTCCCATCTGGCTCTGCTTTCTTACAGCCTAAGTTCCGACCTTTGGTGAGACAGGTGGCTGAATTAGTGAAGGATGTTCCGGGTATTGTTCGAATCTCAGGGCACACTGATAACCAACGTCTTGACTCAGAACTGTATCGTTCGAATTGGGATCTGTCATCTCAGCGAGCAGTATCTGTTGCTCAAGAGATGGAGAAGGTACGCGGATTCTCTCATCAACGTTTGAGAGTACGTGGTATGGCCGATACGGAGCCAGTAGAGCCGAACGATACGGAATGGCAACGTAGTCTGAACCGCCGTGTAGAGATCAGTATCATGCAGGGTGAGCCGCTCTACAGTGACGAAGTCCCAGCTATCTCTCAATAGTAGCGAGCTCTGAGTTATATTGAGTTATTAAATTAATCCCAAAGCCCAACCTTATGATGAGATTGGGCTTTTTTATTTGGGCGATGAACGGTTGATTGACCTCTTTGGCTACCGGCAGTGAGTAAGCATGCTATTTTTAATAAGGTGCGTATTTATTACTGATGCCTAAGCAAGCACTCTTTTCCTTGTTTCACTTTCTCATGTATAATTCGCGCCCTTAGATTTAGATATGATCTACTCTTGCTTCAAGTGCTGCGTAAATTCTCCAATTTACTTGGCGAAGAGCCTTTTAAAAATTTTGAACATTAATGTTGTGAACGTACTATGAAATTTATTGTTAAGCCCCATCCGGAAATTTTTGTAAAAAGTGAATCGGTGCGTAAGCGCTTCACAAGGATTCTAGAGTGCAACATTCGTAACGTTATTCAGCGTCGCTGTGAAGGTGTTGCGGTATTTAACCGTCGTGACCACATTGAAGTGACATCAGAGAGTGATAAGTACTACAACGAAGTGTTAGAGGCTCTGACTCACACTCCAGGTATTCACCACTCTCTTGAAGTTCAACAGTCTGAATTCAAAGACTTGCACGATATTTATGAGCAAGTATTAGAGCGCAGCCGTGCTGACATTGAAGGCAAGACTTTCTCTGTTCGTGCTAAACGTCGTGGTAAGCATGAGTTTACGTCTATCGAGCTTGAACGCTACGTAGGTGGCGGTCTAAACCAAGCGGTTGAGTCGGCTCGCGTTAAGCTGAAAGATCCAGAAGTAACGGTTAAAGTTGAAGTTGCGAACGACAAACTGAACCAAGTTCTGGCTCGTCACAAAGGCCTTGGTGGTTTCCCTCTGGGTACTCAGGAAGATCTACTGAGCTTAATCTCTGGCGGCTTTGACTCTGGCGTTTCTAGCTACCTGCACATCAAGCGTGGCTCTAAAGTTCACTACTGCTTCTTCAACCTTGGCGGTCCTGCGCATGAGATTGGCGTTAAGCAAGTGGCTCACTACCTATGGAACAAGTATGGTTCTTCGGCAAAAGTGAAGTTCATCTCTGTAGACTTCGAACCGGTTGTTGCTGAAATCCTTGAGAACGTAGAAGACGGCCAAATGGGTGTGGTGCTTAAGCGTATGTTCATGCGTGCTGGTGGCATGGTTGCAGATAAGTTCAAGATCGAAGCGTTGGTTACTGGTGAAGCACTAGGTCAAGTATCAAGCCAAACGCTGACTAACCTGCGTCATATCGATAACGTAACGGACACGTTGATTCTTCGTCCACTTATTAACTGGGACAAAGAAGACATCATCGATCTTGCTCGTACTATCGGTACTGAAGATTTCGCAAAAGTGATGCCAGAATACTGTGGTGTTATTTCTAAGAAACCAACGGTTAAAGCGAAGAAAGGTAAACTTCAAGCAGAAGAAGCTAAGTTTAACTTTGAAATTCTAGATCAAGTAATCGAGAACGCTCGTGTTATGGACATCCGTGACATTGAGAAAGAGAGCCAAGAGCAAGCGCCTGAAGTTGAACAAGTTCAGGCTGTTGCTGAGCACGCTATCGTTCTTGATATCCGTAGCCCAGACGAAGAAGACGAAAGCCCATTAGAAATCGATGGCGTTGAAATTAAACATATCCCATTCTTCAAACTTTCTACTCAGTTTGGCGATCTAGACCAAGCGAAAGAGTACTTGCTGTACTGTGACCGCGGTGTAATGAGCCGTTTACAGGCGCTTTACCTACAAGAGCAAGGCTTCCATAACGTTAAGGTTTACCGCCCATAGTGCTGTGTTGACCAACCGTTAATTATTTGTCAAAGCCGCTTACTGAAAAGTAAGCGGCTTTTTCATTTTCTATTGTGAATGATTTACAGTAGTCAGACAGAGGTGTGAGTTTGGGAGTGCTATCGTCATGCTCAGCTTTGAAATTTTTGGTTGATAGAAAGAGTGGGCTCTAAACGGGTTTATAATTGCCGAAGAGGTGTGAGTATCTTGAAGTATTTTGTTACTTTTTAGTGTAACTCAATGGTGCTATTTGTATTTGTTCAGTTGATTATTTTAGTGGGCGTCTGATTCTGTGATTAGCGATGAAAAATAAGAAAGATTAATTAGTAAAGCTATTGATAAACTTGTCGTTACAATTCTTTGCACGTAAAAAAACACCGCCGTATAGGCGGTGTAATAAAATTTGACCGATAGATCAAAATAAATACAGGAAGTAGATGCCTCGTTTCAGCGCGTAGCTGCAACAAAACATTTGGTAGAACTCTACCCAACTCGAAAAGTACGAGTTTGCAAACACAACATCGCAGGAGCTAAGCCAATTGATTCTAGAGAGAATCAAGCCGTTCAGGCTAGCTGCTGCGGAATGAAATATAGAATTTCTCTAGCCGCTAGGCAACGGACAAATTATAATGTTTCAGATAAAAAAAACTAATGCTTATTTAGAGAGTAACTATGTCTCGTCGATTACCCCCATTAAACTCGCTAAGAGTGTTTGAAGCTGCGGCTCGACACTTGAGTTTTACGCGTGCCGCTGAAGAGTTGTTTGTTACTCAAGCTGCGGTTAGTCACCAGATAAAAGCTTTAGAAGAGTTTCTGTCTTTGAAGCTTTTTCGCCGAAGAAACCGTTCTTTGCTGCTCACTGAAGAAGGGCAAAGCTACTTCTTAGATATCAAAGATATATTTACATCATTGGCTGAGGCCACTGATAAGGTGCTTGAGAGAAGTGAGAAGGGCGCGTTAACCATCAGCTTGCCACCAAGCTTTGCGATTCAATGGTTAGTACCAAGGCTTGCTGACTTTAATCAACAAGAACCTGATATCGATGTTCGAATTAAGGCCGTTGATATGGATGAAGGTTCGTTGACCGATGATGTGGACGTCGCAATCTACTATGGTCGAGGGAACTGGCCGGGCTTGAGAGCCGATAAATTGTATCAAGAGTACTTGGTTCCTCTCTGCTCCCCATCTGTGTTATTGGGAACAAAACCATTAGAATCTCTAAAAGATTTAGCATGCCATACGCTATTGCATGACACCTCTCGTAAAGATTGGAAACAGTTTGCGAAACAAAACGGCATTGATGGCGTTAATGTAAACCATGGACCGATCTTCAGCCACTCAACCATGGTGCTTCAAGCCGCAGCTCACGGGCAAGGCATTGCATTGGGCAACAACGTTCTCGCACAACCTGAAATTGAAGCGGGTCGCTTGATTGCTCCGTTTGATGAAGTATTAGTAAGTAAGAATGCTTTCTATGTTGTGTGTCATGAGAAACAAGCCGACATGGGCCGTATCGCTACTTTCCGTGATTGGATGCTGGCTAAAGCACAAAGTGAACAAGAGGACTTACTTGATGAGTAGCATCATTATTGATGGTGAAGATAATCCGATCACCTTTATCTTTGCGCACGGTGCGGGCGCTGGTATGGAGCATGAGTTCATGCAGTCGGTAGCCAAAGGGTTAGCCTTTAAAGGGATACGAGTGGTTCGCTTCAATTTCCCTTATATGATCAAGCGTGCCGAAGATGGTAAGCGTCGCCCGCCTGACAGAGCGCCTAAGCTGCTTGAAGCCTATCAAGAGATCATTGAGCAAACCGATGCAGACAAACTTGTGATTGGTGGTAAGTCGATGGGAGGCCGCATGGCGAGTCACTTATCTGAGTTGGATAAAGTGGCAGCGATGGCTTGTTTAGGTTTCCCTTTTCATCCTCCGGGTAAGCCAGAGAATTATAAAGGTGAACACCTTGCTGCTTTGCAAAAGCCGTGTCTGATTCTTCAAGGCGAACGCGATACCTTTGGTAAGCGTGAAGAGTTTGCTGATTTCGACCTGTCGGATTCTATTCGAGTTGAGTTTATTCCTGATGGTGATCACAGCTTCAAACCACGCAAGAGTTCTGGTTACACAGAGCAACAGAACATCGCGTTAACGGTTGAAAAGCTCTCAGCATTCATTAAAGAGGTGCTTAATGAAAAGTAAGTACCTACTTACCTTCGCTGGTCTATCTGGCGCTATTGCGGTGATGCTTGGCGCGTTTGCTGCACACGGTTTAAAAGCTATTTTGCCTGAGTACGTGTTAGGTGTATTCGAAACGGGTGTTCAGTATCAGTTTATTCACACGTTAGCGATATTAGCGTGTGGTGCTCTGCTACAGATGAAACTTGGCGCTAAATCACAAAAATATTTTTTCATTGCGGCAATTTGCTTTATCATCGGCATCCTTTGTTTTAGTGGCAGCCTGTATGCGCTAGCACTGACAGGAATAAAATGGTTTGGCCCAATAACTCCGTTTGGTGGTCTACTATTTATCATTGGTTGGGGAGTCTTCTCCTTCGCTGCTTTGAATATAAAAGAGGTAACTCAGTGAAACACGTACTACTTTATTGTCGCTCTGGTTTTGAAAAAGAATGTGCTGGCGAAATTCAAGACAAGGCAACACAACTGGAAGTGTTTGGTTTTCCTCGCTTAAAGAACAATACTGGTTTCGTATTGTTTGAATGTTACCAAGCTGGTGAAGCGGACAAGTTGATCAAAGAGATCGATTTCCAATCTCTGATCTTTGCTCGTCAAATGCTAGCTGTAGCGGTTGAAATCAAAGATCTACCAACCGATGACCGCATCTCTCCAATTCTTGAGGCGCTTTCTGAGAAAGAAGGTTTCCCACGTTGTGGTGATATCCGTATTGAAACGCCAGATACTAACGAAGCAAAAGAGCTACTGAAGTTCTGTCGTAAGTTTACTGTGCCGATGCGTCAAGCGATGCGTGGTAAAGGCCTGATGACTGCGAAAGATAACGCTAAGAAGCCTGTGCTTCACTTATGTTTTATCGCTCCGGGTCACTGTTTTGTTGGTTACTCTTACCCAACCAATAACTCACAGTTCTTTATGGGTATCCCTCGTCTGAAATTCCCATCAGATGCGCCAAGCCGTTCTACATTGAAGCTAGAAGAAGCATTCCACGTATTCATCCCTCGTGATGAGTGGGATGAGCGTCTTGCTCCGGGAATGTGGGGCGTAGATTTAGGCGCGTGCCCAGGTGGTTGGACTTACCAACTGGTTAAGCGCTCGATGTTCGTTCACTGTGTGGACAACGGCATGATGGCAGATAGCTTAATGGAAACGGGTCAAATTAAGCACCATATGGTGGATGGCTTTAAATTTGAACCTGACCGTAAAAACGTAACTTGGATCATCTGTGACATGGTTGAGAAGCCAGCTCGTGTTGCACACCTTATGGGTGAGTGGATCATTAAAGGTTGGGCAAAAGAAGCATTGTTCAACCTTAAACTGCCAATGAAAGGCCGTTACGATGAAGTTCTGCAAGATATTGAGAACCTGAAAATGTTCCTTATTGAGAACAAAGTGAAGTTCAAGATGCAGGCGAAGCATCTATATCATGACCGTGAAGAGATCACCGTCCATATTCAGTCGCTTTCAAATATCTCGCCGCACTAATATTAGCGTTGATATTTCAGTGATAAAAATGCTCCTTTAGGGGTATTTTTTGTATCTGAAATTCGTGAAATGTTCGGATTTAGGTATGTTAATGAAGCCAACATCATCGAAATGCCGGCTATTTCAGTATTCGAATGTTAAAAAATCCGTAAGTGATCGAGACTTGCGGCTACCTATCTTCAAGGGTGATACGAAGCAGGATTTATTCAAAGATTCAGCAGCAAAACGAAGTAAGTTTTACAGCGAGGGCATCTTAGCAAAATTTATTTTATTGAAAGTAAGTGAACGTAAGTAAAGAATGTAAATGATAAGAATTATCATTCAATTTATGTAATATTCACATCCCCTGACTTAAATCTATAAAATATAAAACACAGTATGAAACTTAAAGCACTTTCAGTAGCCGTTACGGTTGCCTTAACTTCATTTATAGCCCTTGCTGCCGACGAACAAGAAACGGTAGTCGTAATTGGCTCAGCTCTTGAGCAACTTGTTCAGACTGAAATCAACTCTGACACACTTGAAAAGAAACAAGCATCAGACATTAAAGATGTACTGAATACTATGCCAAGCGTAACGGTCGACGGAAACGCACGCTACTCTCGCAAAGTGTATGTACGTGGTATGGAAGACAAGTTTGCCGTGGTGACTATTGATGGTGCACGTCAAGAAGGTCAGTTGTTCCACCACTCAGGTGATCAGGCCATTGACCCAACGATGCTTAAGCGTGCTGAAATTGAATTAGGCGGTAACTCTGCACTGTCGGGTTCTGGTGCGATTAACGGCTCATTCAGCTACGAGACAAAAGATCCAAGCGACCTTCTTAAGCCAGGCGAAAGCATTGGTGCTCGAGTCAAAACTAGCTACCAAACGGCTTACGAGCGTTTCGCAACCAACGTTGCTGTGTATGCAAAAGTAAACGACAAGCTGCAATTCATGGGGATTGCAAACTACTCTGAAGATGGTGACCTACATATCCCAGATCAGGAAGCGGTGACGTCTAAGCAAGGCGAACTGAAGTCTGGTATTGCGAAAGTGGTATTTATCCCGAATGACGCCAACGAATTTAAACTGACTTTCAACCGATACAAGGATGGTGGTAAACGTCAGCTTTCTGGTGAGAAGGCCGGTGCTCTGTATGTGGATGATGAACACAACTACCACTCGCTTAACCGTGATACTGTGACTCTGCAACACGAATACGATGCAGGTAGTGACTTAGTACATCTTAAAACCAACATTTACTACAACCGTCAGTACATGGAGCGTGATGCGCTTGTGGATATGGCTTGGGATAAAGACGCGAACGGAAAATGGATTAAAGATGGCACAATTGCTATCCCTGACCGTGAATACAACGTGACGACCATTGGTGGCGACATCCGCAATATCTCTTGGGTTGGAGAGCATGAGCTGACTTACGGTCTTGATGGCTATAAGGCAGCGCAGTGGATTGACGCGGGTGACGGTGTTTACCAAAGCGGTTCTAAGCAAGGTGAGATTAAGAAGTACGGCATGGATGGCGGTACCGTGACAGCTTACGGTCTTTACCTACAAGACATGTACGAGTTCAGTGACTTCCGTTTAACAACAGGTCTGCGTTACGACATTCACAAACTTGGTGGTGTTTACGATGGTGATTTCGACCAGCTGTCTCCTAAATTTAAAGGTGAATACCAAACTACGGATAATCTAAAACTGCGTGTGGGTTACGGTCGTCTATTCAAAGGCGCGTCATTGCCAGAGACTCTGACAATGAAAGCGGCTGCAGATGTTAAGCAGTCTGATACTAAGGCGATGACGGGCAATAACTACGAGGCTGGTTTTGATTACGAACTGACACGTCTAATGGCAGCGGACTACGCTATCCTAGGTTTCACCGCTTACACCTACAACCTTGATAACCAAATGCACCCAACTAAGAACAACACAACACTGGCTAACCAGTACGATGTTGAAGTTTGGGGGGTGGAAACGGTACTGAGCTATGCACTAGACTCTCTAAGCGTATACGCTAACCACTCTTACTCGGATGGTGACCAGAAAGATCTAGAGAATGGCAAAACAAGCCACATGAGCAAAACAGGTATTCACAACTTCAAAGCGGGCTTTAATTACAGCCTAAACAGTGAGTTTGTGTTCGGTTGGGACTCTCGCTTCGTTCCGGGTAATGACTATACGGATGAAGATGGTGAGCAAGTGAAGCGTGCTGGTTTTGCTACGCATAATATCTGGGCTGCTTACACACCTGCGTTTGCGAAAGACCTAGAGATGAACATCGGTATCGATAACATTCTTGATAAGAAATACGCAGAGCATACTGGCTTTGGTATATCTTGGGGCTCAGACAAGTACACCAGCTACGAAGCCGGTCGTAACTTCAAAGTTTCTATCGCTTATAACTTCTAATCATCCGATTAAGTTCAGTTAGGCGGTAGCCAAAATAACAAAAAGCCTTAGTATCGACTAAGGCTTTTCTGTATCTGGAGCTTCGTATAACAGAGGGTTCTATATAGAGCTAAGCGCTCGCTTCGTAACGAATGTCTTGTAGGTTAAAACCTAAATCTATGTCTGTTTTGAGAGCTGAGACTTGCTTACACACTCGAGCGGACTCGATGTGTTCATCAAATTTCTTACGATACTTTTTTGGCAAATCTTCTGCTTGGAAGGCCGTTTCAATATCTGGGTAAGTGGTTAAGATCTCTTTTGCTGCTTTTGGCCCCACGCCAGGGATGCCCGGCACTTGGCTAGAGCTTACACCGGTTAGTCCCCAGTAGTCTGCAAGCTGCTCTGGTTTTACACCAAACTCCGCCTCGATAAAGGGCTTATCTAACCAGCGATGTTGGAAATAATCGCGGATCTGCAGGGTAGGCGACAACAGTTGGCAGTAGCCCTTGTCTGTAGATATTATGGTAACGGTCTCGCCATGGTCTGCGACCTTCTTAGCCAGCGTTGCCACTAAATCATCAGCTTCATCACCATCGGACAATAACGAATCTATGCCTAACTCCCACCAAGCTTGTTGGATCGCATCAAGGCCTTGCATGAGCGGCTCTGGCATGGGTTTTCGGTTCTGCTTGTAAGCAGGCAGTACTTCCGCGCGCCAGCCTCGGTCTTGCAGGTGATGATCAAATACCGCGATGATATGCGTCGGCTTGGACTCGGTAATAATCTTATTCAGAGTGCGAGTTGTCGTGGTGATGGTTCTTGCTATATCGGTTGGATCCGGCTGAGCCGAGTGCACGCGTCGGATTAGGTTCAAGGCATCGATAATAACAAGATGGATAGACATAAGTTTCCACTAAATAGGCAATAAAAAAGGGGCTGCTAGCCCCTTATAGTAACGCATCAGTTAGTGAGTTGAAACGTTGGTAACGTAAACGCCTTAATCACTTGAAGCGATTTTGTAGCAAGGTACGTAGTCGGTACCGCCCGGTAGCTTCATTCGATGTTGTTCAACAAAGTCGTTAAGCAGTTGGTCCATTTTAGTCATCAGTTCTTTGTCACCATCGATAATGAATGGGCCGTGTTTCTCTATCTCTAGAATACCCTCAGCTTTGACATTACCCGCAACAATACCCGAGAACGCTTTACGCAGATTTGCCGCAAGGCTTTCTGTTTTCTGGTCCATATGCAGGTCGAGTGCTGCCATTGATTCGTGATTCGGGTCGAACGGCAGTTGGAACTCAGGTTCAATATGCAGTGACCAGTTATAGCTATAGGCATCGCCAGTCTCTTTACGGCGAGAACGTACGTCCGGCATAGCTTGCTTCATGATTTTCGCGGCGCGAGCCGGGTCATCAATCACTATTTCATAATGTTTTTGTGCTTCTGGACCTAATGTCTCGCCAATAAACTTATCGATCGAGCGGAAGTAGGCTTCGCTCTCTTTTGAGCCCGTTAACACAATCGGCATTGGCTGATCGGCGTTATTCGGGTGCATCATAATACCTAAGATGTACAACAGCTCTTCGGCAGTACCTGGACCACCAGGGAAGATGATGATGCCATGTGCCATACGAACAAATGCTTCAAGACGCTTCTCGATGTCTGGCATGATCACTAGCTCATTTACAATTGGGTTTGGTGGCTCAGCCGCAATGATTGATGGTTCAGTTAGACCTAGGTAACGGTGCTCGGTATAACGCTGCTTTGCGTGACCAATTGCCGCTCCCTTCATTGGGCCTTCCATCGCACCCGGTCCACAACCGGTACAGATGTTGAGTTCTCGTAGACCTAGCTCATTACCCACTTCGCGAGTGTACTGGTACTCGCTGGCATTGATTGAGTGACCGCCCCAACACACGATAAGGTTTGGTTCGATACCCGGAGTTAGTGCTCCAGCGTTTCTTAAAATACCAAACACTAGGTTAGTAATATGAGTGGCGTTGGTCAGGTTAAGCCTTTGATTGTCGGCTAGGTGCATGTTGACATACACAATGTCACGCAGTACTGAAAATAGATGTTCTTGAATACCCTTGATGATTTCGCCATCAACAAAGGCATGCTCTGGTGGATTGCTCAGTTCGAGCTTGATGCCACGCTCACGGCGTACGACTTCCACATCGAACGATTTGTATTTATCGAGCAATTCCTTGGAGTTGTCGGTATGACTACCCGAGTTAAGTACCGCTAACGTACAGTTACGATACAGTTGGTACAGATCACTAGATGCGGTTTTCTTAAGACGCTCAACCTCAAGTTGAGAGAGTAAATCCATGCTACCGGCAGGGCTGATATGAGTGATCATAGTGCCTCCTTGTTGATAAGAGCAGGGGAGACAGTTAAGTAACCCTCTGGCTCGAGAGTGAGAAGCAAACGTTGAAAGTGTTTGGTTAAAAGTGAGAGAGCTAACCAGACGAAACGAATACGACAGCGTTGCTTAATGGATTATATAAACTGTTCAAGAGCGAGTATATCGCATTGCTTGCCAAGAATGCTTGTTAAGCGAATGTTAATCATTAGCTTAGCAAACATTGAGGAAATTGGTATGTGATAAGTATTTGAAAAAATGAAATAAATTAAATTTAAGGCCGCTTAGTGCCAAACAAGTTGGTTGCTACCGCGCTGTTTTGCCTTATTTAAAGTTTTATTGAGTCGCTCTAATACTTCTTCTGGTGTATCTGACTCTTTGAACTGAGTACTTGCTGCACATAAGGTTATCGTGATTTGTTGGTCACGGAACTTAAATGGCAAACGGCTCACTTGAGTCTGGATATTTTGTATTACCTGGTGGCAATATTCATCGGTTTGCTCTGGGAGCAGTAAAATAAACTCTTCACCAGAAAAACGGGCTACAGTATCAGTGGTGCTGGTCTCTTTGGTGATGGTTTTTGCGATGATTTTCAGAGCTTTATCGCCAGCCGTGTAACCAAAGCTGTCGTTGATCGATTTGAAATTGTCGATATCAAGCAGTACTGCACGTAGCGAGTGTTGTGCACGAATCCAACGGCGGTACTCAAGCTCTAAACGATCAGTAAAAGCGGTACGGTTGTAAACCTTCGTTAGAGGGTCAAGTAGCATACGCTGAGCCTGATCTTCTAGGCGTTTGCGGTAATCTTGAGTTACTTCATACAGTGAATCGAGCTGAGTTTTTCCGTAGCTCATTCGTTCGATCAGTGCTTGCTCTTTTTGCTCGGCGTGATTCAACCTTTCCGATAAAGAAGCAATTTCACTGAGTAGGGGGCTGATCGACTGCTTTAAGCTATCAATATCCTTTGCTTTCTCAACAGAGCTTTGGCTTTTACTCACTAGCTCTGTCAGCTCTGAGTTTAGACCTTGGCGGTGCTCAAAATAGCTTTGGCTTTGATCGGTATTTTGGTCTGCCGTTTTAATACTTGATGCGAGTGACGCGTTGAGTTGATCGATAAACTGCTCAGATTTTTTACGCTCTAGCGTAGTGCCTTCAATGACCAGTTTGAGGATCTGAAGTGTCAGCTCAAGCAGGTTTTGTGTGGAAACACCAAGCAATAGCTTCGCGCGAATATCGGTCAGCATATCACCTGATTCTCCCTCAAAATCGAGTTCAGTAATCAGATGTTGTAATTCGTTAGATAGGTCGTAAAGGAGCTCTTGCTCTGGAGAGTGTGCAGCGTCAGCAAACTGCGAACGTGAGTTGTTCGCCATAATCTTTATGGCACGCTCATAAATACCGAGCAGTTTTATTGCATGGTCGACTTTCTGACTGCCATTGCATTCGGAGAAGCTAAGTAAGTTTCGTAGGTCTCGTTTGAGCTGCGCTGGAAGACCAGTTATGCGTTGCAGCGTTTCCCCACTGTGCTTAATGCTATCGTCCAGATATCCGTTCTGTTTATCCATAGCCAACGTTTTCTGCTTTAGCATCCTTTCAAGTACTGCCAGCTTTGGGATCATTGAGCTAATGTCTTTTTGCTTTTCTAGTTCTTCCCTAAGGGCAATGAGGTTTTCATCTAAATGGCTATTGCTGCCAACGCACGCGTCGCTTAACGATGTGACGATACGCTTTAGAACTTTCTGTTCGCGAATAAATTTGAACGAGGTGTCTCTTTGCGTCAAACGAACTTGCTCCAACTGAAATTTCAGCTGGTGGAGTTGCACCTGAATGTCTTTTTCAAGAATGCCCATAGATGTATTAAATAGCGCCGCGTAGATCGAACTCGATCATTTTGATGAAATTCCGTTACATTGATAATAACAAAACTAAAAATAAGGTCACGAGTTACAAGTCTTAACCGCTCGCAAATCAGTCATCTTTTAGCATTTTTTTGATGTTGTCCTCATTCTGGTATGAGGATTGTATTTTTATTAGCCCTTGATTAATCGCATGTTTACAGGCTTCTCTTATATTACCTGTTGCAAGGCTAGCAGCTGGTGCATTGTCGATGGCTTTGAGGTATACCCATTGGCTGCTGCGCTCTTTGAGACTTATCTCACGCGCTAGGTTTGTTGACATCAATAGTACATCTAATAGCTCTTGATCGTTTATCGCGGTGTACGCACGTGGTAAGAATGGGTAGTCAGCGATACCCATACGAACGGTACGATTGATATTACGTTCGATCTCGAACTCATTCACCCAATCTTGAACTTTTCTGAACATGGCTTCAGGCGATGAATCGCGGTCTGAATTCGGCTCGATGTAGAGAAGGTTGGCATCCGAGAAATGGTAAACGCGAGACGGGCCTTTCAATTTCGATTTGAGGAACTCACCGAATGCATCTTCAAGTTCAAGGCCGGCTTTGTAACCATTCTGGGTATACATATTGCGTAGGAACGGTAGATCAATCATCACGAAGCGTAAACGGTCGTTCAGTGGTTCATGAATCAGTTCACCCATCTGCCATTGTTCAAAGGTTTGGCTAGTTTGCTCCAAAGAGTTCGATAGCTTGGCGTTAAGCATTCTTAAGTTAGGAAGCTTGGAACGTGAGTGCGTAAAGAGATCGGTGCGCAGTGAATCGACTTCTTTGGCCAAGGTTTGAATGATGTAGCCTCGGCGTAGCACGAAGAAGAACAGCACAATACTGAATAAGAATAGCGCGAAGGCGATCTTCTGGAACTTGCGATGTTCAAGTTTGTATTTCTCTAGCTCTTGCGCTTGCCCTGCGTAGTGCAAGGTTTGTTCGGCAAACTCTTTCTGTTGGCGGAATGCATCTTCACCAACACGGTTGAGTTTTAGCTGCTCTAAAGAGACTAGGCTGTTGTATTGCTTGAGGTTGGCAAGAGCCTGTTGTGGGCGACCAGCTTGTTCGTAACCCAAAGAGAGCAAGTAGTATGAGCGTTGTGACAAGCGAGAGTTCTCGACTTGGCGTGAGATCTCAAGCGCGCGTGTCGCATGCTTGATCACATCTTCGCTCTCTTGCAGGTGGTAAGCCAGCCCAGCCGATAGCAGCGCAGCACGGCCTTCCAGTTTTGGCATATCGGTGTACTCGAGCAGTTCAAGAGCACGGGTGAGGTACTGCTCTGCTAGAAGGTAGTTATAAAGGCGCAGGTAAGTCGCAGATAGACTTAGGCGAATATCGATGACTTGGTAGATATCTCGGTCAGTACTTTCATGATCTAATACGTTGAAGAAATGCACCAGTGCAAGGTTGTATTTACCTTGGTAAAAATACACATCACCCATTTTTTTGAGCACTTGTGCTAATACGGGGGAGTTTTCAAAGTTGTCATAGAAATCAGCAGCTTGAGATAGGTGTTCTAATGCCTTATCTAACACCTGGCGCTCAAAGAACAGCTGTGCTAGTAAGCGGTTTACTTTCGCCAAGCGTGCACTTAGGTTACCTTCCACTGATTTCCAGTACCCATACAACAATTCGTTTAATGCATGATTGTATTCTTTGTGGGTCAGGTAAAACTCACCGACAGCAATGTGGTAGTCGATGGTCACTTTTTCAGAGTAGCGCTGAGCTAGGTAGGCTTTTGCCTCTTGAAAGAACTCTTCGGCTTCGTCGATTTTATTTTCATAAGACGCGATATCAGCTTTGAGCATGATCAAACGGTAGGTGATGCCTTCTGCTAAGCGTAAGGTTTTATTCACCGACTCTAGGTTTGCTTCAATACTCTTAAGTTCAGTCTTTGCTTTGGCTGACTCTCTATCACTAAACCAAAGTAGCCTAACTTTTAAGATCTGAAGGTCCAATTCTAGGTACTCAAGCTTATAGGTTTTCGCTAGCTCAGAGGCTTTGTTGATATGTTGAATCGCAGTATGGATGTTGCCAAAATTGTATTCCGCTTTCGCTAATATCTTGTAAGCATCAATACTGCTATTCGGGGTGCGGATCGAGGAGTCTGTCTCTTCGCGAGAAATTGCCGATGGGCTTTTCTCGCGCTGATCAGAAAGGACACGTAGTGTCAGATAGCTGTTGGCCATTTTTTTTGCTTGGCTTGGTTCGATCTCAACCAAGTTATTGGCTTCATTGAGTAGCGCCGAAGAATAGACCGACGCATTCACCGAGGTGCTCAAGCTTAAAATAAATAGGCTAACAACGTATAACCAACGCATTTCAGTGTCCTTTAAAGATTAGGTAGGTGCCAAATAAGTGTGTAGTTTGCCGATTATTGGCGAGCCATACGCTTATTGTGGCTTGGTCTATCTTGCTCTGTTGAACGGTATGGGTTGATATCCAGACCACCACGACGCGTGTAACGTGCAAACACAGTTAACTTCGAAGGCGCGCAGTATTTCATGATATCAGTGAAGATACGCTCAACACATTGTTCGTGGAATTCGTTGTGCTCACGGAATGAAACTAAATAGCGTAGCAGAGCTTCACGGTCAATTTGCTTGCCAGAATATGCGATCTCAACGCTGCCCCAATCTGGTTGATTGGTGATCAAACAGTTCGACTTCAATAGGTGGCTGTGCAGTGTTTCTTCCACTTCTTGCTCGCCAGCAGCGCCTTCAAGCAATGATGCTTCAAAGTCGTAGCTCGTGATCTGGATGTCTTGGTTGTCGATACAGTCACCTTCCATCGTCACGATAGGTTGGTTGGTGTAGTCGGTTACTGAGTTTACATTCACGATCACCGTTTCGCCTGCACATGCGGACAAATCTTGGATCAGGCGCTCAGTGACTTGATCCCAGTTTTCAAATTGAGTCTGGTTGTAGCTGTTTAGGTACAGTTTGAAAGATTTTGATTCAATTAAATTTGGGCTGGTTGCTGGGATGAAAACTTCACCGACAGCCACTTGTGGTAAGCCGTTAGTGTTTAGCCACGAAAGCTCGTACATGGTCCAAATATCATGACCAACAAAAGGCAATTCGCCGTTTAGCGCAAGATCATCGCGATTAAGGCTACGAGGTACTGGCTGCAATAAACTTACATCGTATTGGTTCGAGTACTCAGTTTTTTGGCCAAGGGTTAAACCCGCTAGCTCTTTTGCGTCAGAATATTTGCTCATACTTTCGTTTCAAATTCGATTAGAATGGGGTCGATTTTACTGAATCCCCTTTACCCTGTCATTACGTCATCGCTTATTAGACAAGCTTATTTGGCAAGGAAAGGCTCAGATTCTATTTATTATTATGTGTTTAGGAGATTTTCATGACTCAACGTGCTCAAGACGCACTGGTTTCTTTTAGTCAGCGATACGTTGCCGCGTGGCAACAGCAACACCAAACTTTACCTCGCAATGAGGAGTTGGTGGACATCGTATCGCCATGCGTAGAAGAAAAGAGCGGTGACGCTGTGTTATGGAAACACTACCCGCGTGAGCAGTTTGCTGATTTTACTAACGTAGAAACGGGCATCGAGCTAACGCTGCATGAAGACATCAAAACCTTCTATGGTGCTCAATACAGCGCAGATATGAATGCGACTTTTGATGGTAACGAGCTGACTCTGTTACAGATTTGGAGTGATGAAGACTTCGAATGCCTACAAGAAAACATCTTAGGTCACCTAGTGACTCAACGTCGCTTAAAGCTAAAGCCTACGGTTTTCATCGCCGCGACCGATGCAGAGCTGGATGTTATCTCTATCTGCAACCTAACGGGTAACGTGATTTTGGAGCGTTTAGGCACCAAAAATCGTGATGTACTCGCTGAGACATTGGCAGAATTTTTAGAAAAGCTACAACCAGCGGTATAAATAGATGTACGTACTAGAACTTCAATTTGAGTGTTTTGATAACACAACGGTAAGCGCTGTCGACAAGGCTGTTAATGGCTTAATGGATGCACTTCGTTATAACGGGCAAGTGTTGGGTCGTGAATTTCCTATCGTGATGGGTGACGGCGAGTTTTACGTTCGTGTTGTCTGCCCGGAGCAAGATAGCTTACACCCTCGCAACCACTCAGATTTTGTGAAAGTGTGCTTGGATCGTCTGTCTAATGCGAGCCTACTTACTCCTAAAATGCGCTTACTGGGTCGAGATTTGAATTCAGAAGAAGTGGCTGAAGATGAAGCGCCTAGTTGGCAAGTACTGTACACCACCTTTGTGCATACCTGTTCACCGCTACGCAGTGGTGATAGCTTGTTGCCGATCCCACTATATCGTAATCCACCTACCTTTAATGGCGACCATAAAGCTGTGCTGAAATGGCAGACGGAATGGCAAGCCTGTGATGAAGTACAAATGGGTGGTGGTTGTCGAGCTGAACACGCGACCTTGACGGAAATCAGCGATACCAAAAGCGTACTGTTCAAACGCGGTTGGGGCTTAAGAGGGCGTATCGAATACCTGACTAAGATTCCTACTTACTACTACTTGTACCGTGTGGGTGGCATTAGTTTGAAAGACGAAAAAGAGCGTAAATGTCCGCAATGTGGTGGCGAATGGCTGCTAGATGCGCCGATCCACGATATTTTCTATTTCAAGTGTGATGATTGCCGTCTGGTATCAAACATCTCTTGGGATCAGCTAAAGTAACGACGGTGTTCTTAGCATGATAGGCTTATGAGTGAGCTTCGAGTAATCGAAAAAGGGGCTGACATTATGTCAGCCCCTTTTGGTATCTATAGGGTAGTGAAGTGAGGCAGATTACCAGCCTTTAACTACGCCACCTTGGAAGATGTCAGAAGCTGCTTTGTACACTTCTTCAGTTTGGTAAGCTTTAACGAAGTTTTGTACGTTCTCAGCGTTTAGGTTCTCTTCACGAGACACAATTAAGTTCACGTATGGAGACTCTTTGTCCTCAACGAATACGCCATCTTTTTGTGGAGTCAAGTTGATAGAGCTCGCGTAAGTTGTGTTGATGATAGACAGAGCTACGTCATCAAGAGAACGTGGTAGTTGTGCTGCGTCTAGCTCAACAATCGTTAGGTTCTTAGGGTTCTTAACGATGTCACGTACTGTTGCAAGAAGACCTGCACCTTCACGAAGCTCAAGAAGACCTTGTTGCTCAAGAAGAAGTAGAGAGCGACCTAGGTTTGTTGGGTCGTTTGGTACAGCAATACGAGCACCGTCTTGGATTTCGTCTACCGATTTCACTTCTTTAGAGTAACCCGCAATAGGGTAAACAAACGTGTTACCAGCGATAGTTAGCCTGTAGCCACGGTCAGCCACTTGCTGATCTAGGTACGGTGCGTGTTGGAATGCGTTGATGTCGATAGAACCATCATCTAGAGCTGCGTTTGGTGTTACGTAGTCTGTGAAAGTTACTAGCTCAACATCTAGGCCGTATTTCTCTTTCGCTACTTTAGCTGCCACTTCAGCAACTTGAGCTTCTGCACCTGCCATTACGCCAACTTTTACTTTAGAAGTATCCACTTCTTTATCACCACAACCTGCTAGAACTAGCGCGGAAGCTGCTGCTGCGATAGTTAGTAAACCTTTAAGGCTAAATTTCATAATAATCTCCTTTTAATAAATCTATTTAATTTGGTTCAGACGACTCTTGTCTTAGATAGTTTGCGTTTTAACGCTGAGTCTTTATCTGTGGTCAACGCGGCGAACTAATGAATCACCGATTGATTGAATAATTTGTACTAGCACAATCAACATAACTACCGTCACAGCCATGATGGTCACATCGTAGCGGTGGAATCCGTAACGAATCGCGACATCACCTAGGCCACCACCGCCCACAGTTCCGGCCATTGCTGAGTAGCTCACTAGAGTCACTAGCGTAATCGTTACTGAGTTGATGATAGTCGGTAGTGCTTCTGGAAGCAGAACCTTATTGATGATTTGTGTTGGTGTTGCGCCCATTGATTGAGCTGCTTCCACAAGACCTGTTGGTACTTCAAGTAGCGCACTTTCGATAAGTCGAGCTACGAATGGGATAGCGCCAATTGTCAGTGGAACAATCGCTGCTGTTGTACCGATGAAGGTACCAATCAGCATCTTAGTCAGTGGGATAATCGCAACCATCAACACTAAGAAAGGCACTGAACGACCGACGTTCACAATCGCACCTAGAATCTTGTTTACTTTGGTGTTCTCTAACAGGCCACCTTTTTTAGTCGTGTGTAGAACCACGCCTAGTGGAATACCGACAGCGAAGCCTACAATGCCAGCGACAGCAACCATGTAAAGTGTTTCGCCTGTTGCGCCTAATAGAAGGTTACCGTTAAGGCTGATCCAGTCAGCAATCTCGTTGAAACTAAAGGACATAACCAAGCACCTCTACTTTTACATTGTTATCGCGTAGGAATTGGATAGCAGCATTATCATCTGCTTCATTACCGAACAGTTCAGCAACCATCATGCCGAACTTCACACCGCCGGCGTAATCAAGGTCAGAGCTTAGGATGCTGACATCGATATTGAATTTGCGTGCAATCTGCGTCATCAACGGAGCATCAACCGTAGCACCAGTAAACTCAAGGCGTACCAGCGGGTAGCTGCTGTTTACACGAGTCTGTTGCAAGCGTGCTTGGTAATCTTCGGGAATCGTCAGATCCAGCGTTGAACGAATGAATTGATGCGCAAGCTCAGTTTTAGGGTGAGCAAAGATGTCACCAACTGTGCCTTTCTCTACCAATTCACCACCGCCGATGATCGCCACTTCGTGACAAATGCTCTTAACCACATCCATCTCGTGCGTAATAAGCAGGATCGTGATGTTCAGCTTGCGGTTGATTTCACGCAGTAGCTCAAGAATCGATTGGGTAGTCGCAGGATCCAATGCGCTGGTCGCTTCATCACACAGCAGTACTTTCGGATCAGAGGCCAGTGCACGAGCAATCGCCACACGCTGTTTTTGACCGCCACTTAGATTTGCAGGGTAAGTGTCACGCTTATCAGCCAAGCCAACGAGTTCAAGTAACTCACTCACTTTCGCTTCAATAATCGCTTTATCTTTACCAGCAAGTTCTAAAGGCAGTGCTACATTGTTAAATACAGCACGAGAAGACAGCAGGTTGAAGTGTTGGAATATCATGCCGATATTACGGCGCGCTTCGCTAAGTTCAGATTTGCTGAGTTTTGTCAGGTCGATACCGTCAACAATCACTTCACCTGAAGTCGGGGCTTCCAACATATTTACACAGCGGATTAGGGTACTTTTGCCTGCACCTGAAGAGCCGATGACTCCAAAGATTTGACCTTGAGGAATGTGGAGGTTGATATCAATTAAGGCGTTGATTTCTTTAGTGCCTTGATAAAAAACCTTGTTGACTTGATTCACTTTAATCATAGAGAAACCCGTGCAGGTAGAACAGAATAATATGTCGATAGCTCGCTCGATTTACAGACGATGCTATGGTGTTCTATGATCTAAGTCAATAGATATTTTTACGTCTAGACGGCTAAACGTCGATTGTATTGATAAGCTAGAAACAAATCGTTAACGAACGCAAAACTAAATAGATAGTGATGAAGCAAATAAAGCGTGTAATAATTAATGATTAATAGAGAGTTGATAGAGAACAAAATTTTGTCTAAACCTGCTGTTTTTTTAGATCGTGATGGTGTGATTAACGTTGATCACGGCTACGTACATGATGAGCATGACTTTGAATACATCGATGGTGTGTTTGAAGCGGCGAAAGCGTTTAAAGATATGGGTTATTTATTGGTGCTAGTGACCAACCAATCTGGTATTGCTCGCGGCATGTTTAGTGAAGACCGTTTTCTTTCTTTAACGCAGTGGATGGATTGGAACTTTGTCGATAACGGCGTTGAGCTTGATGGCATCTATTACTGCCCGCACCACGCTGAACACGGTATTGGTGACTACAAGCAAGATTGTGAATGTCGTAAACCAAAGCCAGGTATGTTCATTTCTGCTCGTGACTTTCTGAAGATTGATATGGCTAACTCGGTCATGATCGGCGATAAAGCTGAAGACATGATGGCTGCAGAAGCGGCAGGTGTTGGCACCAAAGTACTGGTAAGAACCGGTAAGCCAATCACTGAAAAGGGTGAAGCGCTAGCTAGTGTGGTACTTGATAGCATTAAAGATGTACCTGCTTTCTTAAAAGGTTAAGACACTAAGTCTCTTTCACTTAGATATAAGTGTTGTTCACTATATAAAGATGAGGAACGTAGCATGAAAGCATTGTTGATAGCATCTCTATGTACGGTAGCGTTGTTCGGGTGTTCTAAATCCGCAGCGCCTGATGGTGCAGTATCGGACGATCAATTCGTGACTTATCAATGTGAGTCTGACGCTTCATTTAAGGTCGCTTACCTTGGTAATGAAAAAGCGGTATTACGTTTGCCAGAGAATGAATATCGCCTCACTCAAATAGCGGCAGGTTCAGGAACGAAGTACATCTTAGATGATGGAACCTCTGAACTGATCAATAGCGTCACTTTACGCACTAAAGGTGACAACGCACGTCTAGAACTTGGTCGTGTCGTCTATAAAAATTGTCGAAAGTAAGTCATAGTTAACTCCTAAGATTTACAAACAGTTAAGTGAGGGAATCTACCCTCACTTTTTCTTCTCTTCCCTTTAACGTTAGACTTTTTATGAGCAAAAAACTCACTATTCTCGATATTGCTAAGCTGTCCGGTGTTGGTAAGTCAACCGTATCTCGCGTTCTGACCAATGATCCAAAAGTGAAACCTGAAACCCGTGAAAGGGTGGAAAGAGTAATTCAAGAATCTGGGTACACGCCTTCAAAGTCTGCGCAATCAATGCGCGGTGGCAGCCAAAAAGTCATCGGCGTGATTATCTCTCGTTTGGATTCCCCCTCTGAAAACAAAGCCGTTAGCACTATGCTGGCCGAGTTGTATCGAGCGGATTACGATGTCGTGATCATGGAAAGCCAACTCGACAGAGAAAAAGCCAACGAGCATCTTCAGGTTCTTAAACGTCGTAACGTTGATGGCATTATTGTATTTGGCTTTACTGACTGCGATATTCCTGCAATCGAAGCGTGGGGACACAAAGCCGTGGTGATTGCTCTGGATACCGAGAATGTGACGTCGATTAACTACGATAACCAACAGGTGATCAATAGTGCGTTAGTACACCTGTCGGATCAGGGGATCTCCGATGTTGGATTTATTGGCGTTGACCCTAGCGATAAATCAACGGGTGAACTGCGTCTCAAGGCTTACCTCGATTGGTGTGAAAGCACTGGAGTGATTGCGAATTATCGTACTGGACAGCTTCATCATGAAAGCGCTTATCAGCTGGTGGATGAGGTACTGACTCCTACAACTCAAGCAGTTGTTTGTGCCAGTGACACATTGGCTCTTGGCGTGATCAAGCGTCTACAAGAACTACAACGTGAAGATGTGGTCGTAACAGGCGTTGGTGGCAATGATCTTCTCTCTTTCTTGTTTCCTCGCGTATTTAGCATTGATCCAGGCTACCAAGCTGCAGGTAAGTTGGCGGCTAATCTATTGATCTCTCAGCTTTTAGGGAATTCAGAGATCTCTCATCACACCCAATCTCCGATTCTATAATCCACTCAATTAAGCGAAATTGAACCGCTTAGATTAAAATTAGAGTGTGATCTCTTTCAATTAATGGGACTGTTCCCATTTTAATTTATCATTCATGCAGGCATTATAATAACCGTAATTGGGAATGTTCCCATTAATCTAGATCTGAGTGGTTATAGCTGCATGGTTTAGATGAGCAATTGAATGAAACCAGGGTGGGGTAGTATGAGTAAGATAGCGAAGCAAGACGTTGCGCGTCTTATCGAGTTAGTCGGTGGTAGAGAAAACATTGCGAGTGTCAGCCACTGTCTGACTCGACTGCGTTTTGTATTGAACGATACAGAGCAGGCCAACAAAGCTGAACTCGAAAAACTGAAGCTAGTAAAAGGCTGTTTTACTAACGCAGGCCAATTCCAAGTTGTGATTGGCACTGAAGTTGATGAAGTGTACGCACTTCTGATTGAACAGACAGGTAAAGAGGCATCATCAAAAGATGAGGCGAAGTTGGCTGCTCGTCAAAATATGAACTTCCTTGAGCGTGGTATCTCCCATTTAGCCGAAATTTTCGTACCACTGCTGCCTGCCATCATTACTGGTGGTTTGATTCTTGGTTTCCGTAATGTGATTGGCGACATTCGCATGTTCGACGGCAAAACCCTAGTTGAAATCAGTCAATTCTGGGCAACCGTTCACTCTTTCTTATGGCTGATCGGCGAAGCTATTTTCTTCTTCCTACCGGTTGGCGTCTGTTGGGCAACGGTTAAGAAGCTTGGCGGAACCCCTATTTTGGGTATCACGCTCGGCGTGACCTTGGTTTCACCACAACTCATGAACGCATACATGATAGGTAAATCGGTACCTGAGGTATGGGATTTTGGACTGTTTGTGATTGAGAAAGTCGGTTATCAGGCTCAGGTGATCCCTGCGATGTTAGCGGGTGTGGCTTTGGCGTTCATTGAAACCAATCTTAAGCGCATCGTCCCAGCTTACTTGTACCTAGTGGTTGTGCCATTTGTATCGATTATTTTGTCTGTGATTCTAGCGCACGCTTTCATTGGCCCATTCGGTCGTATGTTAGGCGATGGTGTGGCATTCGCGGCTAAAGCGGCAATGACAGGTGATTTTGCGATTCTTGGTTCAGTGGTATTTGGCTTCCTGTACGCACCTTTGGTTATCACGGGTATTCACCACACCACCAACGCGGTGGATCTGCAACTGATGCAAGACTTAGGCGGTACACCAATCTGGCCTTTGATTGCACTATCAAACATTGCACAAGCATCGGCAGTAGTCGGAATCATTATCTTGAGCAAGCGTGAAGGTGAGCGAGATATTTCGGTTCCTGCGGCAATTTCAGCTTACTTAGGTGTAACAGAGCCTGCGATGTACGGCATCAACCTTAAATACAAATTCCCAATGCTGAGCGCAATGATTGGTAGTGCTGTTGCAGCTGCAATCTGTGGTAGCGCAGGTGTGATGGCGAATGGTATCGGTGTTGGCGGCTTGCCGGGCATCCTATCGATTCAACCTCAATATTGGTCGATTTACCTGGTCGCGATGCTGGTGGCGATAGTACTTCCTATCACGTTAACTCTGTTCTTCTACAAGCGAGCGCAGTCGAAAGGTGAGCTAGAAACTACGAACGCGTAATGCATTTAATAAGCGATGACTCCAAAGTGAGTTATCGCTTTTTCTCTTAGTTATAGCTTTTTCTTTTAGTTATAACGGCTATTCGACCATGTAAGCATGGTGATTTTTATTTATATTTTCTGGTAAGTGAGTGTTAGAGATGGCGATGACTGAGCATGATGAAAGTTGGTGGAAAACCGCAACCATCTATCAAATCTACCCAAAGAGCTTCTGCGACAGTGGCAGTAAAGGTACTGGCGATATCAAAGGGATCATTTCAAAACTGGATTACCTCAAACACTTGAGTGTCGATGCGATTTGGTTAACCCCGGTTTACGCATCTCCTATGATCGATAATGGTTACGATATTTCAGACTACTATGCGATTAATCCTCAATTCGGCACCATGGAAGATTTCGACTTATTATTGTCTGAAGCGCACCAACGTGGTATCCGTATCGTGATGGATATCGTGGTAAATCACACCTCAACCGAGCATGCGTGGTTTCAGTCGGCATTGGGTGACAAAAACAGCCCATACCGCGACTACTACATCTGGAAAGATCCAGTAGATGGTCAAGCTCCAACTAACTGGCAGTCTAAGTTCGGTGGTAATGCGTGGGAATTAGATGAGGCGACTGGGCAATACTTCCTACACTTATTCGCAAAAGAACAGGCTGACCTGAATTGGGAGAATCCTGTTGTACGTGAAGAAGTAAAAGACGTTATTAGCTTCTGGGCTGAGAAGGGCGTCGATGGTTTCCGCTTGGATGTGATCAACCTGATTTCAAAACAGCAAGATTTCCCTAATGACGATATTGGTGATGGTCGTCGTTTTTACACAGACGGCCCACGTGTCCATGAATATCTGAAAGAGATCAGCGAAGCCGTATTCCAGAAGTACGGCAGCGTCACCGTAGGCGAGATGTCTTCAACCACGTTGGAACATTGTCAGCAATACTCAAACGTTGATAACAGCGAGCTATCGATGGTGTTTAACTTCCACCACCTTAAGGTTGATTACACCAATGGTCAGAAGTGGACTAATGCTCCGTTTGATTTCTTGCAGCTAAAGTCGATCTTCAATCATTGGCAAACAGGCTTGAACGGAAAAGGGTGGGGCGCATTGTTCTGGTGTAACCACGACCAACCGCGAGTGGTGAGCCGCTTAGGTAACGATCAGCAATATCGCGTTGAATCAGCCAAGATGCTCGCGGCGTCTGTCCACATGATGCAAGGCACACCTTATATTTATCAAGGTGAAGAGATTGGCATGACGAATCCAGGTTATACCGAGATCAGTCAGTATCGCGATGTAGAGAGCACTAACATGTACGACATCATGGTCAATCGCGATGGTGTGGATCATCAAGATATGATGGCGATTCTAGCGCAGAAGTCTCGTGATAACTCTCGTACACCGATGCAATGGAGTAACGAAGCGCACGCGGGCTTTTCAAAGGCTCAGCCATGGCTGGATGTTGCGAGCAACTACCCTGAGATCAATGCAGAGCAAGCACTGGAAGACAAAGATTCGGTGTTCTATTTCTACAAGAGTTTGATTGAACTTCGTAAAGAAGTGCCTGTGATTACACACGGTAGCTATCAAGATTTGTTACCTGAGCACCCATCAGTATTTGCGTATTCTCGTGAGAGCGAAGGGCAGGCTCTACTGTGTATTAATAACTATTATGGTGAAGAGACGGAATGTGCTTTACCTGAGCGTTTTGATATGACGAATGCCAAGTGTTTGCTTTCTAACTATCAAGAGGCTGACGATTCAGTAACATCGCATCATCAAGTCTTGCGTTCTTACGAGACTCGTATTTTGTTGATTGAAGGTTAACCTTGTTTCATTTTAATAAGCCTAATTCTTAAGTTCCCCCTAAAAATTAGGTTTTTACAAAGGCTTTGGAGTGCTCCCCAAAGCCTTTTTGTTTAGTGATGTCTTGGTCATGATGTTTCTGCTTGCATTAAAGCATTAGACACTAACAACCTATGGCAGGTAATAAGCGCTAAGACGCGTAATTCACCGAGTAACGAGTAGGCTTGTGATTCATTGCTAATACGATGTTCAATACAGCGGTGCCCAATACCGAAACGGCAATCACCCAAGGCGATACAAAGAAGAACGAGGCAAACAGAATACACGCGTCGATCGCCATTTGAGTTTTACCTACTGAGATGCCGTAGCGATCTTGAATAAACAAACACAAGACGTTGAAGCCACCCAGGCTAGAACGATGACGGAACAGAATCAGCATACCCAAGCCCATCAACAAGCCACCGGCAACGGCACAGTAGATCTCGTTATGAACTTCGAGCGAAATAACCAAGTATAAATGATCGGCAAACACAGACACTAAAGCGCCGGAAATCGCACTGCTGATCGCAAAGCTACGACCAAAACGCTTCCACGCCAATAGATAGAATGGACAGTTAGCAGCAAAGTATAAAATACCAAAGGTTACAGGCAAAAATTGACTCAACAGTAGAGCCAGGCCAGTAGTGCCTCCGGTAAGCAGATTCGCAGACTGTAAAAAGAAGACGCCTAACGCTACTAAAAACGTGCCCGTCAGGACTGCAATCCAATCTTCTTTACGTGAGTGTTTTTCCATCGTTTTAATAATTACCTAATCAATAAAGGCGTGCATAGTAGTTAAAAACTTAAGCTTTCGGTAGCTAGAGGTGCAAAATTAAGGTAAACCTATGTAATCTGCGTTTTACAGGGTGTAAATCGTAAAATTGACAGTAAGGGGCGTCTTTGGTTGGATAAGCCCGATAACCATGATGAATCTTATTTGTGATTATGAAAAAACTGCATGATAAAATTGCAATTAGCTCTTTATGACCTAGATCAAATTATGTAGAATGCGTCACATCAAAACGGTGACGGAAACGTTTGCTTTCGGTCGTTGTGTGGTTTTTTTGAAACTTTCAGTACAATCTGAGTCAGGAGATACAGATGCTTAAGCGTGACATGAACATTGCTGATTACGATGCGGATCTATTCGCAGCTATCCAAGAAGAAACTCTTCGTCAGGAAGAGCACATCGAACTTATCGCTTCAGAAAACTACACAAGCCCACGTGTAATGGAAGCTCAAGGTTCTCAGCTAACAAACAAATACGCTGAAGGCTACCCAGGCAAGCGTTACTACGGTGGTTGTGAGTACGTAGACAAAGTAGAAACCCTAGCAATTGAACGTGCATGTGAGCTGTTTGGTGCTGAGTACGCTAACGTACAGCCTCACTCAGGTTCTCAAGCAAACAACGCTGTATATATGGCACTACTAAACGCTGGCGATACAGTTCTAGGTATGAGCCTAGCGCACGGTGGTCACCTAACTCACGGTTCTCCAGTAAACTTCTCTGGTAAGCTTTACAACATCATCCCTTACGGTATCGACGAAGCAGGTCAAATCGATTACGAAGAGATGGAAAAGCTAGCTATCGAGAACAAGCCTAAGATGATCATCGGTGGTTTCTCTGCTTACTCTCAAATCTGTGATTGGAAGCGCATGCGTGAAATCGCTGACAAAGTAGGTGCTTACCTATTCGTAGATATGGCTCACGTAGCCGGTCTAATCGCAGCAGGTGTTTACCCGAACCCAGTTCCACACGCGCACGTTGTTACAACAACAACGCACAAAACGCTAGCAGGCCCACGTGGCGGTCTAATCCTTTCTAACGAAGGCGAAGATCTTTACAAGAAGCTGAACTCAGCAGTATTCCCAGGCGGCCAAGGTGGTCCTCTAATGCACGTTATCGCTGGTAAAGCAGTAGCGTTCAAAGAAGCACTAGAGCCAGAATTCAAAGAATACCAAGCACGTGTCGTTGCTAACGCAAAAGCAATGGTTGCTGAATTCCTTGAGCGTGGTTACAACATCGTTTCAGGTTCTACAGAGAACCACCTGTTCCTAGTTGACCTAATCAACAAAGACATTACAGGTAAAGAAGCAGATGCAGCACTAGGTGCAGCAAACATCACAGTAAACAAGAACTCAGTACCAAACGACCCACGTAGCCCGTTTGTAACGTCAGGTATTCGCATCGGTTCTCCTTCTATCACTCGTCGCGGTTTCTCAGAAACAGACGCGAAAGAGCTAGCAGGTTGGATCTGTGACATCCTAGATAACATGGGTGATGAGTCTGTTATCGAAGCGACTAAAGCAAAAGTGCTAGAAATCTGTAAGCGTCTACCCGTTTACGCTTAATTTTTTCTGCGTAGTAATTTGAACTTCGTTGTCGACCATGCTCACTTACATCCGTAAGCTCCGCGTGCTCTCCTAGAATTTCAAACAACTACTTTGAAAAATGATGATTTTAGAGGCTCCTATTATATAGGGGCCTTTTTTTGTTTTTTGAGGTACTACGTTGTCGAGCATGCTCACTTACATCTTTAAGCTCTGCGTGCTCTCCTTGAATTTCACACAACTACTTTGTAAAACACTTTTAAAGGGGGCTCATTGAGTCCCTTTTAGTTTTAGGGAAGGGTGTTGAAAACTCTACGTCTTTTCCTTGAACTAAAGCTATTTGATTGAAAAATATGATTTGAAAGGCTCTTGTTGGGAGCCTTTTTTGTATCTGGTGAATTTGGGGTTAAGAGTAAAGAAAGGCAGGTACTAAAAAGGGCTAATGCTTTCACATTAACCCTTTGTATTTGCTTGTGTTGGTTCTACTTTTTGATGCTAAGTAGAGTGCCTGATTTACACTTGAACGAGTAGTAATGGCGGCTTTCACTGAACTTGCCTAAGCCTTCGCCATCACAGTAGTCGATGTTGATGTCGCGCATGACTTCCAGTGTATCTTCACTGCTTAAAGCAAACTTGGAGCCGTCAGAGCAGACGATGCGGACTCTTTCGTCATGACTTACTGAATAGAGTTCGACTTCTGTATTACACAGTTCAAAAGAGGCTTCGCGGAAATTGTCTTGCTGACTGTTGGAAGCGCAACCTGCAGTGATGAGTGTTGCAGTAAACACTGTTAAAAGTCCGAGTTTTTTCATTGTTGATCCTTCACCTTTATTCTTTTTAGCGACGATTCTTGCTTCCTGCTTTGGGTAGCTTTTAAAACGACAGGCTTCGACCCAAGGAGCGTGAGTAGACATAAAGATATAAAAGTATAGGCGCAAATTTATAATTTATATAAGTTTTTTGCTTTTAACTGGCGCCAACAAAAAGACCAACACAAGGTTGGCCTTTGTCAATCTGAACTACGATTTATCGAAATTGTTTCGCTTCTGGTAGGAATTCAAAGCCTGCAGTCACAAGTTTTGCTTCGAGTGCAGCTTTATCAATATCGAAGAAGTTAGCGAGTTTATCTAGGTCGCCAGAGAAGTCGTCACGTAGCTTCATGTTAACGATGCTCATCAGCATCACAGGATCCATGGTTTCAAAATTCGCTAAGTTCATATTAGTCCTCGAAATCAGAGATCAGTAAGTTCGCTGCAGCAAAGGCAGCACGTTCACGCGCTTCGCGTGGAAGAGACTCATCGGCTGCTAAGTCATTGAGTGTTTTCACTGCACATGTAATCGCTTGAGGGATGTAACCCTGATCGCCACTACCGATTTGAGAATAAAGCTCACGCACTAAATCACAACAATCGTATACTTTCATTTCTATACCTAACTAAATGATAACTTCTCTCAATATACACACAGAGAAAAGCAAAAACAAAGCGCATTCAACGAAAATTCGGTTAAGTTTGTTCTTGCTCAAGCTCTCATTTTTCGAGGTTAAATTGTGACCTGTTGTTCTAACTGCAGTTTCACTTCATCGGCTAGATTTAACTGGCGTGCGAGCTCTTTCAAGTACAATTTTTCCATAAAGTTCTGCTCATCAACCACGATCAACGAAGCGAGGTAGATTTCGCTTGCTTGTTGCGGGCTGGTGGCGAGCTGCGCAATGTCGCTAGGGTCAAGCGGCTTATGCAGCTCTTCTGAAACTAGCTTGGTCAGTTGATAGTCCGCGCCCATGTTCTCGACAGCTTGCTCTATTTTTGTCATCTCTTCCTCGTCGACATGTCCATCTGCTTTGGAAGCGGCGATCATTGATCGCAGAATCAGCAGGTTATGATTAGAGTCCTGCTCATTGAATGTCGCTTGAGGTGAAGAGTCCGGTGTGCCCTGTTTAGCTTGGTAGTCGTTATAAACCTTGTAAGCTAAGGCGCCGAGTGCGGCCGCGCCACCAATACTAACGGCCTTTTTACCGATTTTCTTGGTTTTCTTTGACCCCATCAATGCACCTAACAGCCCACCGCCAATGGCGCCAGCACCAAGAGCCCCAAGTTTACCTTTGTCTTGGGTCAGTCCGCTTAAGCTAGAGGAGCCTTGAGAGAGTTTCTGGCTGCCTTGTTTTACCAGATCCGACTGCAGTGCTTGGTTAAGTAAACTTTTGATATCCATGGAACCTCCAGAAATAAACACGTTGGAATTGTCTTGAGATTCACTATACGTCCTCGAAGGTGAACAGAGGATTAACTTACAATGATTTACATTCAGTTTGGGGAAGAGAGGCAAAAGCAGGAGGGATAAAAAAGGCCGCCATGTGGCAGCCTTTTGGGGTTTTAATCGAACACGCTTTCAATTGAATAGGAATTCAATCGATGACGATCTGCTTATTTAGCAAACTGAGCCGTTACGTGCTCAACAATTGAATCCATTGCTACAGCTTCTTTAGTGCCTTCGCGACGGTTCTTGTATTCGAAGTTGCCTTCTTTCATTGAGCGGTCGCCGATCACGATAGTGTGGGGGATACCAATTAGCTCGATGTCAGAGAACATTACGCCTGGACGCTCTTTACGGTCATCGAATAGTACTTCAATACCCATAGCTGTTAGTTCAGCGTATAGCTTCTCAGCTGCTTCTTTAACTTCTTCAGACTTGTGCATGTTCATAGGAACGATAGCAACTTGGAAAGGTGCTAGTGCGTCTGGCCAGATGATGCCGTATTTGTCATGGTTCTGCTCGATTGCAGAAGCAACAACACGTGATACACCGATACCATAACAACCCATCTCAAGGGTAACGTTCTTACCGTCAGGACCAAGTACGCCACAGTTCATCGCTTGTGAGTAAACGTTACCTAGTTGGAAGATATGACCAACTTCGATACCACGTTTAAGCTGAAGTGTACCTTTACCACATGGGCTTAGGTCGCCTTCGATTACGTTACGTAGGTCTTCTACTTGAGCAAGCTCAACGTCACGACCCCAGTTGATACCGAAGTAGTGCTTACCATCGATGTTTGCACCCGCGCCAAAGTCGCTCATTACAGCAACAGAGCGGTCAACGATGAATGGTAGCTCTAGGCCTACAGGACCAAGTGAACCAGGGCCAGCGCCAACGAGTGCACGAATTTCTTCTTCAGAAGCCATCTCTAGTGGAGAAGCAACTTGTGGAAGGTTTTCCGCTTTCACTTCGTTCAGTTCGTGATCGCCACGGATGATTAGAGCAATGATGTCTGCATCTACTTCATCAGAAGCTTTAACGAATAGAGTCTTAACGGTTTTCTCGATTGCTAGACCGTGTTGCTTTACCAATTCTGCGATAGTTTTCGCGTTTGGAGTATCAACCAGTTCCATCTCTTGAGTTGGTGCAGCAGCTTCTTCAGTTGGAGCAAGTGCTTCCGCTTTCTCGATGTTTGCTGCGTAATCAGATTCTGTAGAGAATGCGATTAGGTCTTCGCCGCTTTCAGCTAGTACGTGGAACTCTTGAGAACCACTACCACCGATAGCGCCTGAGTCTGCAAGTACTGGACGGTACTCAAGGCCCATGCGGTCGAATGCATTACAGTAAGCATCGTGCATCGCTTGGTAAGACTTTTCTAGGCCTTCTTTGTCGATGTCGAAGCTGTACGCATCCATCATAGAGAATTCACGAGCACGCATAACACCGAAACGTGGACGACGCTCATCACGGAACTTAGTTTGAATCTGGTACAGGTTCAGTGGTAGCTGTTTGTACGAGTTTACTTCATTACGAACTAGGCTCGTGATTACTTCTTCAGCTGTTGGGCTAAGAACAAACGGACGAGAATGACGGTCAGTAAAGCGCAGTAGTTCTGGGCCCATTTTTTCGCTACGACCAGTCTCTTCCCATAGCTCAAACGGCTGCACTACGGGCATTAAAGTCTCAACTGCACCTGCATTATCGATCTCTTGGCGAACGATGTTTTCGACTTTACGCAGTACACGCAGACCGGTAGGTAGCCAAGTGTATAAACCTGAAGCTAGCTTACGGATCATACCTGCACGTAGCATCAGCTGGTGGCTGATAACTTCTGCGTCGTTTGGAGTCTCTTTCAGAGTAGAAAGAAGATAGTTACTGGTACGCATTCTATGGTATCCGTTTCATCATTAATAAAAGTAAATTTACTGCCGTTATTGGCAGCAGTAAATCCGATATAGCCGCATATAATATCAGCCTATTTGGGATCTCAAAAGCGTTCAATGTCAGTTACATTGATGAAAAACGCCTCAACAACGAATTTCACGTTAAGATCGAACAAATTTACCGCATATTCCTTGTTGTCTGGCTTGCCTTTCTTATAGGCGGGGCGAGGATCTTGGCCTAATACCTCTTTGATCACTTGAATAATATGGCGCGCCTCTGGGTGCTGTGCCAGTTTGCTTTGTGCCTGCTGTGAAAAGTTAACCTCTAACACCTCTGGCTCTTCGGCTGCAAACCCTCCCTGTGCATCCGGAATGGAATCGGAGTAGGGGATGTAAGGCTTGATGTCGATAATTGGTGTCCCGTCGACTAAATCGACACTGCCAAGGTCTAGCCAAGTTTGCCCTTTATCTTGAGATACGCCTTTTAACTCCACCGCAGACATGCCAATTCCGTTGGGCCTAAATGTGGCACGAGATGCAAAAACTCCAATGCGTTCATTACCACCCAGTCGAGGGGGCCTCACCGTCGGGTTCCAGCCCGCTTCAAGGTTTTTGTCGAACAGAAATAACAGCCACACATGGCTGAATTGTTCGATGTTGCGAACTGACTCTAGGCAGTTTGCCGCGTCAACAAGCCTTACTTTGGAGGTTGATGTCGGCACCAACCTAGGCTGCCTTGGTACCGCGAACTTCTCTTTATAGGGAGATTCTATAAAGCCAATAGGTTCAATGGAGTACATGGGGGGAGGTTCTCTAATTACGATCTATGGCCGGAAAATATCACAAAATAACTTGTTTTTCCTTTGATAATAATTATCATTTGCGATGTTATAACGTATCAAATGATAATTTAGGGGAAACAAATGAAACCAAATATCCATCCTGATTACCGCACTGTGGTTTTTCATGATACCAGTGTTGATGAATACTTCTTGATAGGTTCAACTTTGAAAACAGAGCGTACGATCGAATGGGAAGATGGCAATACTTACCCTTACTTCACTATTGAAGTGTCTTCAAAGTCTCATCCTTTCTATACAGGTAAGCAACGAGTGATTCATAAAGAAGGTCGCGTGGCGAACTTTACTCGCCGCTTTGGTCAATTGGGTAAGGGAGCTAAATAGATGAAGGTTGTAAAATCACTTAAAAGTGCAAAGAGCCGTCACCCGGATTGTCAAATCGTTAAGCGTAGAGGGCGCCTATATGTAATTTGCAAAACCAACCCAAGGTTCAAAGCGGTTCAAAAATAAGCAGTCAATTGGATGTGACACACCTTTAAAAAACGAGGGGAAAGTCAAACTTTATTCATTTAACGGTTTTTCTTTTCCTTCATATGCAAGTTGATTAAATACCGAGTGGTTGCTTATTGTACGATGAACTTTATTTTTAAACTAATCAAGAGGTTATATCGTAAGTTATATTAATAGTGAATGTATAGTTGTAAATTATAAAGCTGGCTTTTGTGTTTGTTGTGGTTTTATTTGCTAATTAATTGTTTAAATAGAGTTAAATGTCGTCGCTTGTTACACATTTTGTAACATTTTGAATTTCTAATTGATAATTTTGTCGCGTACCCTTCGCCTGCAATTTGAACATTTTTGTCACAATTGCATAGGAATCACTACAAGGAGGGAACTGATGAGTTCATCAGCTTCAATAAAAAACAACTCGCCAAAGAAACCTATTTTTACCCGTTTTCTCGATGGTGTTGAGTATTTGGGGAATCTATTACCCCACCCGATCACTCTTTTCGCAATCTTCTGTGTCGCAATCTTAGTTACTTCTGGTATCGCAGGGTACTTTGAAGTGTCTGTTATGGACCCTCGTCCAGAAGGTGCCCCAGGTCGTGCTGCTGACGGCATGATCCACGTTGTAAGCTTACTTAATGCTGAAGGCTTACAACTTATCGTAACTAATTTAGTTAAAAACTTTGTTGGCTTTGCGCCATTAGGTACCGTGCTAGTTGCAATGCTAGGTGTAGCGATTGCTGAGCACTCAGGCCTACTATCTGCTGCGATGCGTGGCATGGTAATGGGCGCATCTAAGCGCATGGTTACAGTAACTGTGGTATTCGCAGGTATCATTTCTAACACAGCTTCAGAGCTAGGTTACGTGGTACTGATTCCACTTGCAGCAATGCTTTTCCACTCTTTAGGTCGTCACCCTCTTGCTGGTCTAGCGGCAGCATTCGCGGGTGTATCTGGTGGTTACTCTGCAAACCTTCTAATCGGTACGGTTGATCCACTTCTTTCTGGTATTACAGAAACAGCGGCACAAATGATCGACCCGACTTACACAGTTGGTCCAGAATCAAACTGGTACTTCATGTTTGTGTCTACTTTCTTCATCGCAATTACGGGTGCATTCGTAACGGAGAAGATTGTTGAACCAAAACTGGGTAAATACAACGACGAAGAAGCGTCTGAAGATTTATCAAACGATACAATGGGCAAGCTAACAGACGTTGAGAAGAAAGGTCTTAAGCTAGCAGGTATCGCAGTTCTAGCAGTATCAGCTCTTCTTGCTTGGACAATTGTTCCTGAAGACGGTGTTCTACGTTCTGCAGCTGGCACGGTAGCAGGTTCTCCGTTCCTTAAGAGTATCGTAGCGTTCATCTTCGTATTCTTCGCAGTTCCTGGTTTTGTTTACGGTAAAGTTACCGGCACAATGAAAACTGACCGCGACGTTATCGATGCAATGTCTAAGTCTATGTCTTCTATGGGCATGTACATCGTACTTGTATTCTTCGCTGCTCAGTTTGTTGCTTTCTTCAAGTGGACTAACTTCGGTCAAGTATTCGCAGTAGCGGGCGCAAGTTTCCTACAAGACATCGGCCTAACAGGTCCAATGTTGTTCTTCGCATTCATCCTAATGTGTGGCTTCATTAACCTGATGATCGGTTCAGCGTCTGCTCAGTGGGCAGTAACAGCACCTATCTTTGTTCCAATGCTAATGCTTGTTGGTTACGCACCAGAAACGATTCAAGCGGCTTACCGTATCGGTGATTCAACGACGAACATCATTACTCCAATGATGAGCTACTTCGGTCTTATCCTTGCAGTAGCAACTCGTTACATGAAGAACCTAGGTATTGGTACTCTGATCGCAACTATGCTTCCATACTCGATTGTATTCATCGTTGGTTGGAGTTTAATGTTCTACGTGTGGGTATTCGTATTTGGCCTACCAGTTGGCCCAGGTGCAGCAACGTACTACACGCCATAGAATCTAATCATTGTCTTATGATTACACCGAAAGCCTGCACATTTTGCGGGCTTTTTCTTTGTTGGAAGAGAGGGATGACAAGCCTGCAAATCGGTAGGCCATCCCAACCTCCAGCGCCCCCCTACATCCCTTTGGATGAGAGGGGTGTTCGAGTCGTGATGAGTCAATTCAATTTTGCAGATACCAATCCAGCGTGGCGTAAATTCATAGAGAGCAATGAGCCTTGCTTGATAAACAAAGGTATACCCTGCATCAATCTGATCTAGCCCTGATGCAGAGGATTCGTTATTTGAAATACCGTATAGGTGATTTGAAAGTTTTTTGTCACGATAATCAACTTCGAGGTAGGGGGGAATGGTTAATGGCTTTGCCCATGTTTCTAACGTCCTGCCTAGATGCAGCTGAACTTCGTAGCCATTATGCTCTGAGGTTACGTCGTGTAAGTAGGTGAGCCTAGCGCCTACTGTCCCCAGCGTTATCCCGAGCTCGCCATTGCCATCTCTGTTTTGAATGCCATTGGGAAGGTCAATGAAGGTGTCTGATACCTCAGCGAACCGCCAGTTTCCAGATAGTCCGACAAAAGGCAGCAGTTGCCAGTTTGCTAAGCTGCCATCAATAAAGCCTTTAGGACCAGAATAAAAGAGGTTGGGCGTCGCACCAAGTTGAGGGGTACTCTTGGTAGAAAAAACACTTTCGCCGTAAGTGAGGCTGCCGCCAACGATGCCATATTCTTGATTGGCTAAGGATAGTTGAGTGCTTCCTAAAGTGATGGACAGTGCTAAAGCGATGCGACGAACCATAATCAATACTCCGTTATTGTAATAAATATCAAGAACGGAGTAGGTCGATTAAAATTTCACAGAGCTCTTTGTCGCCTAAATGAGGCGTTCTCAGATCTCTTAGGAGAAAGGGGAGGGTTAGCGCTTTGCTAGTAGGCGATCAAGGTGGTTGGCGAACTCACGGCGGTCGGTTTGAGAAAGTGAACTTGGGCCACCAGTTTGGATGCCACTTGAGCGCATGGTTTCCATAAAGTCGCGAATGTTGAGGCGCGCTTTAATGGTCTCTTTGGTGTAAAGCTCTCCACGAGAGCTCAGCGCTAGTGCGCCTTTAGTGATCACTTCGTCAGCCAGAGGAATATCAGAAGTAATCACGAGATCGCCTTTCTCTGTGCGTTTTACTATTTCATTGTCGGCGATATCGAATCCGCTTGGCACTTGAATAGAGTGAATGTTGTTACGCTTCGGTACAGGGACAACGTGATTCGCGATGAAGGTGCATTCAACACCGGTTCGCTCAGCTGCGCGTACGATGGTTTCTCGGATAACCTTAGGACAAGCGTCCGCATCAACCCATATCTTCATAGTGTTCTATTTCTCTGTTAGCTAATCTGTTGATTTATTACTGTTAACTTATTTCTCGGCTAACTTATCGCTCAGTTAATTTGGCTTCAAGCGTGGCGACGCGAGCGGTAAGTTCAAGAATTTGTTTTTCTAGTTGGCTAATACGATCGACCTCTGGTTCTTGTTGTGCAGCGACTTCTACCTTGGGAACGCGGTTCGCGTTTTTCCAGCTTTTAATGGTCGTGATTAACGCAGGCATTGGAACCGATGTACTCATGCGAGCTTTTACTAACGCAACGGTTGGCTCTTTGCCTTGTGCTTGCAGTCCTTCAAGTACTGATTTCAACTCTTCAGAAACATCTTTTGTCAGCATGTTGACCTCCATTTTTAGTCTTTGGTCATTTTACTCGCTCCGTTTACCGATAGCGAATCATAAAACCGCCTATGGCGTGTGAGAGATCTCTTACAAACGCTGTAAGATAACGCGAACACTTCTCTAGAGAAATTGATACACATACGATTAAGGTGTTGAATTTTAATTGTTTTATATAATTAACAACTTGGTTGAATTCAAAATGTGATGCAAATCTATTGTCCAAAATCCTAAATCGCGTAAATTAAACCCTGTCGGAAGGATTCTGACACGGAACAGGAAAGCACCAAGGAATTGGTTATCTTCAGGATGAAGATTTGGTTACTTAGGATTGAGTGATCAAGCATGGAGCGCAAGGACATTGTAGGGACACAGTCAGTTAACAGGAAGTTGGCTGCAACGGAATGACAATGGACACCTTTAGGATAAAGGGTTGGATTAGCATCAGGATGATGTAAAGGACACCGCTCACGGAACAAGTGATGTGCGCTAACTAGGATTGTTAGCTTTTAGGATGATTGGACACCGCTAGGACGGCGAAGTAAAGGAAAGGGCTGAAGGATTATAGCCACTATTATGGATGATGCATGGAGCATTAATTAGTAGCCGGACTGCTGCGAGTAAGACCCTAGCCCTGACACTTTGGTGTCGGGGCTTTTCTTTATCTGGACATTTCACCCATCTAGAGGCTCTTTATTTAGGAGCAATACATCTGCTTTTCTGCTAACGGTCAACACAAGGAGTGTTTTATGACGATAGCAACCTCAAGAACGCTGTTAGTACCTTATACCGAACAGCTACAGCACGACTTCATCAAGCTCAACTGCTGCCCGATTAATCGAGCAGAAATGAATGGGCCGCATTCTATCGCTTCTGCGAAGCAACTATTTCAAGAGATACTGCAAGACAACGTCGGCTTTTGCCGTGCCATTATCCATAACCAAACCCGTGAATATCTTGGGCATGTATTTGTCTCATCAGAAGAAGGTAAGCATGAGTTAGGTTTTATCTTGGATAAAGAGTATTGGAATCAAGGTTTTGCTAGTGAGGTACTGAAACCTTTCTTTAATCTGGTGTGCTTTGAAGAGCGTTTAACGAATGTTTTCGCGACCGTTAATGTCGGTCATAATCCATCGATCAAGCTTCTAGAAAAACTTGGCTTTGTATTTAAAGAGACCAAACAAGATCAGTTTGGCCCTTATCATGAATATCGATACACCGCCTATTGCGACGTTACATTCTATGAGGCTGTAGCTCAAACCGCATAGAACGGAAACCTACCATGGTCAGTTTCCCTTTGTAACAGTCATCCCCTAACGCTGAAAACTCAAATTGGTAAATGGTGTGCCAGCGCCAAATGGTCGTAAGTTCATGGCGCATCTTCAATTTATGACCACTAAAGGCAACACTTAACAGTTGCAAGTCGAGCTCTTTACACTTTCTCGCAATGGCAGCTTTCGCAAGCTCAGATTGCCTGCGCTGTTGCCAAAACAGAAAGCAAAAGAAGCACAGAAACAAAATAGCCAATAAGTTATCTATCATTTAATCCATACTTCCTTTTACTTTTTCTTCCTATTTAACCCTAGCTATAAGCCGTTTTGTTAATGCTTATCAGCTAGTTGCTAAAGTATTACTGAGACTTAGTCGCCTGTTGTAATTCGATCAGTGCATTCGCCAATTCTGGAGATGGGTTTGAGTTCAGCAATGGTAAAAATACCATTCTAAGAGCTGGAATCATCACCAGATCAGCAAATAGCTGGTTGAATAGGTTTTGATTGCCAGTTTGTGCGAGGCGCAACAAGAATTGCTCAGCAATTTCTGGGGCTTGTAGAGCGTGCCAGCTTCGGCCTGCTAAACCAATCAGTACTTCTTGATGACTTAAGCGTGGGCTCGCTAGAACTTGGTTAATCACTGAATTGGTGATGCTTGGCTCTGCGCCAGATAGGGCACGCACCAGTGCAGACAACAAGAACAGGTCTGGTTCATTGCTGTTGATTTCATTCTCTGCCATTTCTTGTAAGCGTTGAGCTAGCTTGTCATTAATTTGAGTGTGTTCAAGTGCGCCTAATGTTGCGTAAAGTGGCTCAGATGGAAGCTTATTGAAGGCTTTACGAATCGCGACACCGTTTTGTTGGCTGCCGAGACGGGCACACATATCAGTGATGCCTTGAAGGCCAACAGTCTGCCAGTTGTCCCAACCTAATTCACCGGTGAAGTAGTGCTGAGCATGTTCATAGTATTGGCTGGACGCAAGATCTAATTCTGCTCTTACTTGGCTATGGAATACTGCCATTTTTTCTTCAGAAGGCTTGAAGGTGTACGGGTTGTTCGACAGCTTCTCTTGTTGCTCTTCGCTGATCTCACCGCTTAAACGCGTGCCCATCGCTTCTAATACGAACTTCAAAAAGTTACCTACATCGGCTTGGTTGAGTAGGCCTCTTTCATCCAGTTTGAATTTTAGGAACCAGATCCATGGCTGCTTCTGTTCATTCCAGTAGCTGATCGCTAAGTGAGCTTGTTTCTGAAGAGGAAATGGGTATGGCTGTTTCCCTTGCTCAACATCTGAGAATAAGGTGTTGTCGATCTTCTGGATACGACGACCGAGATCGTAGATATCGTATTGGCAACCGCTATTCTTCAATAACTGAGTGAGCGTGTGAATGGTTTCCATAGTAATAAGCTCCTAACTTTCTTTCCTCAATAGATGGTACTCTATGCCCCAATTTCAAGGTCACTAGATAAATAACTTGGTGAAAAATGACAGCTGCCACAAAGTTACCTCCATTACTTCAACAATTAGAACAACAAATGCGCCAATGCTCCCTGTGGAGTAGCGTTGCACCGTCGGATGAAGCTCTGGCGAGCGCTGAACCCTTTGCGATCGATTCACTGCAACCCGGAGAGTGGCTACAGTGGATCTTCATCGTAAAGATCAATGCGATGATTGACGCGCAAATGCCTTTACCTAAGGGGTTTGCTATTCATCCATATTTTGGTGAAGTGTGGAAAAATGAGGCAAATAAAGCTGAGCTACTAGTGACGATTCAAAGCATTGATGAGGTATGCGCCTAATGTTAGAGATCATTTATCAAGATGAGTACTTTGTCGCGGTAAATAAGCCTGCAGGAATGCTGGTGCACCGCTCATGGCTAGATAAACACGAGACTCAGTTTGTGATGCAGACTCTGCGTGACCAAATTGGTCAACACGTGTTCCCATTGCACCGTTTAGATAGACCGACTTCTGGTGTATTGGTGTTCGCACTCTCAAGTGAAGTTGCTTCTGAGGTGATGCCGATGTTCGCTAATCATGGGATGCAAAAGACTTATCATGCAATTGTTCGTGGCTGGATTGAAGAGGGCGATACGCTTGATTACGCACTTAAGGTCGAACTAGACAAGATTGCGGATAAGTTTGCAAAAGAGGACAAGGAAGCACAAGAAGCTGTGACGGCTTATGAACCGTTAGCAAAAGTGGAAGTACCCTATTCGACAGGGCGTTTTCCAACGAGCCGTTACTGCTTAGTTGAGATGTTGCCGAAGACGGGCCGTAAACATCAGTTGCGCCGTCATATGGCCCACCTAAGACACCCAATTGTTGGCGATACTTCTCATGGTGATGGTAAGCATAACCGCCTATTCCGTGAAAACTTGGATTCACACCGTTTGTTATTGCACGCTTCAGAGTTGCGCTTTATTCACCCTTTTACTAAAGAAGAATTAGTGATGAAGGCAAGTCTTGATGAAACTTGGCTACAGTTATTTGAAGCTTTTGAATGGGATACAAATTTAGTTGATGCGCAAGCACGGTCGTCTAAATAAAAGTTCGATAAAACAAAGGGCTGATAGTGATATCAGCCCTTTGTATTATCTGAGTCGATCAACCAACGATAGTCATTAGTTGCCTAGCATCGGGATCATTTTAGTTTTTCTAGATCCGCTTCGATCTCAGCGATCTTGCTAGACACCACCTTCTCTAAATGACGTAAGTCGGTCAGGATCTTCTGTTTTACATCCATCTCAGTCGTTGGCGTAGGTTTGGTGATCTTATTAAGCTCATCAATCACAAGTGTGAGGTTGCGGTTAATCTCAGTCACTTCTTTGTATTGATTATTACCACCGCTAACAAGCACACTTTTTACTTGTCGTGGGTACTTAAACTTAACGCTTTTCGCGAACAGCTCGCCTTTCTGCTTACGAAAATAAATCTTAAGGATATCTTTGTGTGCTTCTTGGCGAAGGGAGTAACGTTCAATCTGTTTAGGCTCGTGGATACCTAAGCCAGTGAGGTTTGGATACATAAGCGACCTCTAGTTTATGAATGTAATACTTTTATGTAATTGACTTAATCAATGTAGCAGCCTAACGACGAGCTAGATAGTTGATATCTGTGAATTGATTGTAAGTTGTGGGCAAGATCGCTCTCTATCTTCGCCCACACTTATTTGGTCATTAAACCGGCGAGTTGTACTCCATTAGCGTTCTAAGGTGCAAGCTCGGAAACATGCTCGGTTAGCCTTTCCCTGAGCGCCTGTTCTTGCTCTTCAGAAAGTCGCCCACCTGTGTCGCTGGTCAGAATAAACAAATCCTCTGCACGTTCGCCAATGGTCGTAATTTTAGCGCCATGTAGGTTGATACCTAACTCTGCGAAGGTTGCACCAACTTGTGCCAGTAACCCAGGCGTATCGAGTGCTCTTAGTTCCATCAAGGTACGTTTTTTACTCTTGGTTGGTAGGAACTCAACCAGAGTCTTGACCTTAAAGTGTTGTAAGTTACGCGGTGTACGACGTGTTTTAATCTTTGTAGGGCGACCATCGGCTAGAACATGGGTTAGGTGTTTTGCGACAGCCTTGTGTCTTGCTTCGTCAATCGCATTGCCATGCTGGTCTAGCACGATAAAGGTATCAAGAACATGACCATCTTTGCTCGCCATAACCTGAGCGTCATGAACGTTGAAGTTACGTCTGTCGAGCTCGGCAACCACGGTAGCAAACAGTGCTGCTTGGTCTTTGCAGTAAACAAAGACTTCTGTTCCGCCACGTGTCGCTTTTTTGCTGATCAAAACCAAAGGTTGACTTGGATCTTCTAGGCGCAGTAAATGCTCACAATGCCATGCGATCTGCTTGTGGGTGTGACGCAAGAAGTAGTCGGCTTTAAAACGTTGCCATAACACTTCAATCTCACGAGCGGTGAAGCCTTCTTTGCGCAGTAGGGCGGATGCCATTTGTTGGTTGTGACGAATACGGTCTCGAACGTCGACCGGGTTTTCCAAGCCGCGGCGCAGTGCACGCTGAGTTGAGTGGAATAGTTCTGCGAGTAGGGTGCGTTTCCAACTGTTCCATAGCTCTGGGTTGGTTGCACAGATGTCGGCAACGGTTAAGCAAACAAGCAGCTCTAGTGATTCTTCGTCACGGACCTTTTTAGCGAATTCGGTTATCACTTCTGGATCGTAGATATCGCGACGTTGGGCAGTAACAGACATCAACAAGTGGTTTTGTACTAGCCATGCCACTTGCTTTGCTTCTGGTTTTGATAGGCCATGCTCAATACAGAAAGAGTACGCTTCGACCGCACCAATCTCTGAGTGATCACCACCGCGACCTTTACCGATATCGTGGAAGATAGCGGCTAGGATCAGCAGCTCTTTCTTCTGCACTCGTGGGTAGACTTCACAACAGATAGGGTGCTTGTCGTGGTTTTCAATTTGACCAAAGCGATTGATGTGCTTGAGCAGTCGAATACTGTGCTCATCCACGGTGTAAACATGGAACAGGTCGAATTGCATCTGGCCGACGATCTGGCTCCACTGCGGTAGATACGCTGAGAGCACGCCCAATTTGTGCATCAAGCTAAACGCTTTGTGCAATGCATTGGGGTGGCGAACCAAGGTCATAAACTTCTCACGCGCTTCTGGAATAGTATGCAGGAAGCGGTTGAGCCTGCGACGTGCCGTACGCAGTTGTCGCAATGTGGGAGGGCTAACCCCTTCAATGGAAGAGTCATTGGCGATATGGATAAACATATCGAGAATGGTTTCCGGCCTTGCTTGGAATAGGGCAGGTTTGCGCGCTTCTATCAGTGAGCCTCGACGCTGGAAGTCATTATCGAGAATTTCAGCTTCTTCTGTCTCGCCACCATTAATGATCGCTTGGTCGAAGAGCTTGAGCAGCATTTTGTTGAGCTCTGCCACGCGGCGAAGGGTTCGATAAAACTCCTTCATCATCATTTCGACACCGCGGTTACCTTCACCCGTATAGCCAAGGTGTTCAGCGACTTGTGCTTGATGGGCAAACGTCAGGCGATTGTCGTAGCGGCGCAGTTCAATGTGCAGTGCGAAGCGAACGCGCCATAAGAAGTCTTGGCATTCTACGAGCTCACGATACTCAGCATCAGTAAGGAAGCCGTACTTGCTCATTTCAAGCAGAGAGGTCGCACCGAAGTGGCGACGTGCCACCCAGCTGAGAGTGTGGATGTCTCGTAGGCCGCCTGGCGTAGACTTGATATCAGGTTCAAGGTTGTAAGTGGTATCGTGGTAGCGCGCATGACGCTCTCTCTGTTCTTGAATTTTTGCCTTGTAGAAGGTCTCACTTGGCCAAAATGAATCGGAATGAATCTTCAGTTTAAGTTCTTGAAAGGTATCTTCACTGCCACACAATAAGCGTGATTCTTGTAGGTTGGTGGCAACGGTTAGATCATCGAAACCAATATCAATACACTCAGCAATGGTACGCACTGCGTGGCCAACTTCGAGCCTTAAATCCCACAGCAAGGTGATGAACTGACTGACTTTTTCACCTAGGGCTGGTGGCAATGTTTTTTGAGATACGATTAAGATATCAATGTCTGACAGCGGGTGAAGTTCACCACGACCATAACCGCCCACAGCAACTAGCGAAATATGAGGTAGGTTGCTAAAACCGAAGTGCTCCCATAAGCGTCTGAGTAACAAGTCCATGTATTCAGAGCGGAGCAATACCAAGTCAGTAACAGGGTGGTGATTTAGGAATTCATTTTTTTGGTACTGCGTGAAGATCTCGAGCTGATTTTTTAATTCGCAGATTTCAATTTGTTCGTCATTGAACGTAAGAGGGCATTGATAAGGCATAGTCTGCTATCCGTGCAAGCAAATGAGAATATTAAACAATTTACCAGAAGCTGGTGGAAAATCGAAATTGAGCGGATAAAAAAATATCCTCGACAATGCGAGGATATTTTTAAAGGTTTGATGCGTTTAGCTCAGTGAACTAAGCGTTTTTCATGATACGTGGAATGGTATCATCGCTACGCAGTGTTAGAACTTCACAACCTGTGTCTGTTACGACTAGTGTGTGCTCCCATTGAGCCGAGTTCTTGCTGTCTGCTGTGTACACTGTCCAGCTATCTTCGTCATCAAGACGGCAGCCAAACTTACCGGCGTTGATCATTGGCTCGATAGTGAAACACATGCCCGCTTTCAGTACTGTGCGGTCGTTGTTCTTGTAGTGTACAACTTGTGGATCTTCGTGGAACTCAGAACCGATACCGTGACCGCAGTAATCTTTAACAATAGAGAACTTAGCGCGAGGGTTGTTCTTGTTGTTGGTCTTGATGTACTTCTCAATCGCCGTACCGATTTGACCAAGTTGAATACCTGGCTTCACTTGGCGCATACCTTCGTAAAGTGCTTCTTGAGCAACCATGCACAGACGCTTGTTTGCAGGTGATACTTCACCCACAAGGAACATCTTAGACGTATCACCGTGGTAGCCTTGAGGACGAGTGCTTAGATCTGCATTTTCGTCGTCAGGGATGATTACCGTAATATCTACGTTAAGGATGTCGCCATCTTTAAGTACTGCAGGCTTAAATTGACCTGTGCTACCAGTTTCGTCTTGTGATGCCGGGATACCGTGACACACGATGTGGTTGATAGACGTACAGATAGACTTAGGGAAACCGTGGTAATCAAGTGGTGCTGAGTATGCGCCTCTTTCTAGAGCGTAGTCATGACAGATTTGGTTTAGCTCTTCTGTCGTTGTACCTACTTGGATGTGAGGTTCGATCATCTCTAGAATTTCAGCAGCCAGTTTGCCGGCGACGCGCATTTTTTCAATTTCTTCAGCAGTTTTAATTTTTACAGCCATTGCATATCTCTTAATTTGGTAGCACCTAAGTGTGCATATTGGGGCTATTCTATCAGTGCAGCAATTTAGCGCAACATTACCATGTCCGTACAATACTGGAGGATACTGTTAACGTGATTAAATAATGTTCGGATAACAGATGCAGAAGCCGCTTCATATAGACACTATTTTATAGAGGAAATTTACCTTTAGAGATCAGTATAGCAGTCGCCATTTTTCGATTTTTTTCTAGCCATAGATAGACAAAATATGGTATAAAGCGCGCCGGACATCAGGACTGTTTTCTCCAACTGGCGAAACAGGCTTTGGTATCCACTAACTTATATCTTTAAATCACACACATTCCGTCACATGTTCCGGGGTGCTTCAACAACTAAAGATAACGGCTGAAAAGTGGTTAGTTGTTAGGGGTCGGATTCATGGGGGATGTGGAGGCCTAACCCCATAGAGGATTTTAAAATGGCAACTGTATCAATGCGCGATATGCTTAAAGCTGGTGTTCACTTCGGTCACCAAACTCGTTACTGGAACCCAAAAATGAAGCCATTCATCTTTGGTGCTCGTAACAAAGTACATATCATCAACCTAGAAAAAACTGTACCAATGTTCAACGAAGCTCTAGCAGAAATCGCTAAAGTTGGTGAGAAGAAAGGTAAAGTTCTTTTCGTTGGTACTAAGCGCGCTGCATCTGAAGCTGTTAAAGAAGCTGCTGTAAACAGCAACCAGTTCTACGTTAACAACCGCTGGTTAGGCGGTATGCTAACGAACTACAAAACTGTTCGTCAGTCTATCAAGCGTCTGAAAGAACTTGAAGCGCAAGCTCAAGACGGTACTTTCGACAAGCTAACTAAGAAAGAAGCTCTAATGCGCACTCGTGAAATGGAGAAGCTAGAGAAGTCTCTTGGTGGTATCAAGAACATGGGCGGCCTACCAGACGCTCTATTCGTAATCGATGCTGATCACGAACACATCGCAGTTAAAGAAGCAAACAACCTAGGTATCCCAGTTTACGCTGTAGTTGATACTAACTCTAACCCAGACGGCGTTGACTTCGTTATCCCAGGTAACGACGATGCAATCCGTGCAGTACAGCTTTACCTAAACGCTGCTGCAGACGCGGTTAAAGAAGGTCGTAACAAAGACGTTGCTGCTGTAGCTGCTGAAAAAGATGGTTTTGTAGAAGCTGAATAATAGCGGCTCTGAATCACGCTTGGCTTAGCTAATATAGATTTTGAAATCTTTATTAAATGTAAGCTAAGTTATAGTTAGATCGGGGGCCTCATTTTGGCCCCTGATTTTTACCTTATTTTCGAATCAACCGAGGAATAGAGAATGGCAACTGTAACTGCTGCTCTAGTTAAAGAACTTCGCGAGCGCACTGGCGCTGGCATGATGGAATGTAAGAAAGCGCTTGTAGAAGCAAACGCTGACATCGAACTAGCAATTGAAAACATGCGTAAATCTGGCGCAGCGAAAGCAGCTAAGAAAGCTGGTAACGTTGCTGCTGAAGGCGCAATCATCATCAAAGAAGAGAACGGTGTAGCTGTTCTTCTTGAAGTTAACTGCCAAACTGACTTCGTAGCAAAAGATGCTAGCTTCACTGCATTCGCAGAAGAAGTAGCAGCTGACGCAGTAGCTACTCAAGCTTCTGTAGAAGAGCTACAAGCTAAGTTCGAAGAAACTCGCGTTGCTCTAGTTGCAAAAATCGGCGAAAACATCAACATCCGTCGCGTAGCATACGTACAAGGTGCTGCTCTAGCTTCTTACCGTCACGGTGAGAAAATCGGTGTTGTTGTAGCTGGTGAAGGCGAAGCTGAAACTCTTAAGCACGTTGCTATGCACGTAGCTGCTTCTCGTCCTGAGTTTGTTAACCCAGAAGACGTACCAGCAGACGTAGTTGCTAAAGAGAAAGAAGTTCAAGTTGAAATCGCTATGAACGAAGGTAAGCCTCAAGAGATCGCTGAGAAAATGGTTATCGGCCGTATGAAGAAATTCACGGGCGAAATCTCTCTAACAGGTCAAGCTTTCATCATGGAACCTAAGAAAACTGTTGGCGAAATCCTTAAAGAAAAAGGCGCTGCAGTATCTAACTTCGTACGTCTAGAAGTTGGTGAAGGTATCGAGAAAGCTGCTGAAATGAGCTTCGCTGACGAAGTTGCAGCGGTACAAAAAGGTTAATCCTTAGCGTATTGTTTGAAAAAAGACCGTGGCAAATGCTGCGGTCTTTTTATGAATAGTGAACTATTTTTGAAGGCAACGTTAGTGGTTATGAATGCAAACTGACTTACTCAGTTTTTATCCATGACTGTTAATCATCAACTCTTTGGAAGGTAAACTCCATGACTACGAACCCTAAACCAGCGTATCAACGTATTCTGTTAAAACTTAGCGGTGAAGCGCTACAAGGCGAAGAAGGTTTTGGTATTGACCCAACGATCCTCGATCGTATGGCTCAAGAAGTAAAAGAATTGGTTGAACTAGGCGTTCAAGTTGGTGTTGTTATCGGTGGCGGTAACCTGTTCCGTGGTGCTGGTCTTGCTGAAGCTGGCATGAACCGCGTTGTTGGTGACCACATGGGTATGCTTGCAACAGTAATGAACGGCCTTGCTATGCGTGACGCTCTGCACCGTGCTTACGTAAACGCACGTGTAATGTCTGCAATCCCTCTAAAAGGTGTGTGTGACGACTACAACTGGGCAGATGCAATCAGCCAACTACGTCAAGGTCGCGTTGTGATCTTCTCTGCTGGTACTGGTAACCCATTCTTTACTACTGACTCTGCTGCATGTCTACGTGGTATCGAAATCGAAGCTGACGTAGTTCTAAAAGCGACAAAAGTAGATGGTGTATTTACTGCTGACCCAGTAGCAAACCCAGACGCAGAGCTGTATGATACTTTGTCTTACAACACAGTTCTTGAGAAAGAGCTTAAAGTAATGGACTTGGCTGCATTTACGCTAGCACGTGATCACAAAATGCCAATCCGTGTATTTAACATGAATAAGCCAGGCGCACTACGCCGCGTGGTTATGGGTGAAACTGAAGGTACATTAATCAGCGACGCTGACTAATTTTTCGGGCTTACTGGGGGCTATACTCTGGTAAGCTTTATCCTTATCACTCCAAATAAAAAGCTTTCTTGAAGAAAGAACATAATCAAGGTGAAATTGTGATTAACGAAATCAAAAAAGACGCTCAAGAGCGCATGGAAAAAAGTGTTGATGCACTAAGAAACAGCCTGCAAAAGATTCGTACAGGTCGTGCACACCCAAGCCTACTTTCTGGCCTTACAGTAGAGTACTACGGTGCACCAACGCCTTTGACTCAAGTTGCTAACGTTATTGCTGAAGACGCACGTACTCTAGCAATCACAGTGTTTGATAAAACACTAACGCCTCTAGTTGAAAAAGCGATCATGACATCTGACTTAGGTCTAAACCCTATGTCTGCGGGTACGGTTATCCGTGTTCCACTTCCACCGCTAACGGAAGAGCGTCGTAAAGACCTAGTTAAAATCGTTCGTGGCGAAGCTGAAGGTGGCCGTGTTGCTATCCGTAACATCCGTCGTGACGCGAATGGCGATCTAAAAGCACTTCTTAAAGATAAAGAAATCTCTGAAGATGAAGATCGTAAAGCACAAGACGAAATTCAAAAGCTAACTGACGCTGCGGTTAAGAACGTAGACGAAGTTCTAGCAACTAAAGAAAAAGAGTTGATGGAAGTTTAATTTTCCATATTCTTTTCTTTCCGGAAAAACGCTGTACTCACTGTTCAGCGTTTTTTTATGCTACTCTGTTCGACTATTAGAATTTGATTCACTCTTTTATGCATAATTCTCAAGCGTTCACAGACTCTCTTCCTAAACACATTGCTGTCATCATGGATGGTAATGGTCGCTGGGCAAAAGCTCAGGGCAAGCCTCGCGTCTTTGGTCATAAAAACGGTGTTCAAGCCGTTCGTAAAACCATCTCTTCTGCTGCCAGATTGGGCATCAAAGCCGTTACACTTTTCGCATTCAGTAGCGAGAACTGGCGTCGACCAGAGGAAGAAGTGGGTATTTTGATGGAACTCTTTATCTCCGTGCTTTCAAGTGAAGTGAAAAAGCTCCATAAAAATAATCTACAACTGCGTGTTATTGGTGATAAAAGTCGTTTCAATGATCGACTACAAAAGAAAATTGAAGAAGCGGAAGCTTTGACTAGCACCAATACCGGTATGGTTATCAATATCGCCGCGAACTACGGTGGTAAGTGGGATATTCAGCAAGCGATGACTTCAATCGCTCAACAGGTAAAGTCTGGCGATATTAATGTAGAAGACATTGATGAAGCTATGATTACACAGCACCTGACAATGGCGGATATTCCTGAAGTTGATCTTCTGATCCGCACCAGCGGTGAATGCCGCATTAGTAACTTCATGCTTTGGCAGTTGGCTTACGCCGAAATGTATTTTACTGAACAATTCTGGCCAGACTTTAATGAAGACAGCTTAGTAGAGGCTGTGACTTGGTTTGTAAATCGTGAGCGCCGTTTTGGCTGCACCGGTGAGCAGATTAAAGCTCTGATGGACAGTTAATAAGGATTTTTTGGTTTGAAACAACGAATTATTACGGCGTTGATTTTAGCTCCCCTAGTTATTCTAGGAATTTTCGAGTTATCACTTCCTACGTTTATCCTTTCATTAGCGGTTATCTCGCTATTAGGTTACTGGGAATGGACTCAATTTGTTGAAAGCAAATCGCGTTATTTAGCGTTGATTCCAACGGTTGTGGTAAGTGCTGCAAGTTTTGCTTTTATTCCTTTTGATGCATTTAGCCTAAATAACTTATCGAGTGCTCACTACGCCATTTTAACGATTGGTTCTATTTGGTGGGTAATCGCAAGTGGTATGGCAGTGACTTATCCTAAGTCTATGCCTGCATGGAAAGACTCCTCGTTTCTTCGTCATGGTTTTGGTGTACTAACTCTGCTGCCATTCTTTTGGAGTGTAGTGATTTTGCGCGCTAACGGTATTGACGTTGATCCATACCACGGCGCAAAACTCGTGATGTTTGTGTGTCTACTTGTGTGGGCTGCAGACAGTGGCGCTTACTTCTCTGGTAAGAGCTTCGGTAAGCGTAAAATGGCACCAGCCGTTAGCCCGAACAAGACAATTGAAGGCCTTATTGGCGGTATCATCACCGCAGTGATTGTGGCTTGGATTTTTGCTGACTTGTTCAATATCCAATTCTCAAGCCCTTTACACATGATTGTGATTACACTTGTGACCGTTGTTATCTCTGTTCTTGGTGACCTTGTTGAAAGCATGTTCAAGCGTGTTTCTGGGGTCAAAGACAGCAGTAATCTGATTCCTGGTCATGGTGGTATACTAGATAGAATCGATAGCTTAACGGCTGCATTCCCTGTCTTTGCTCTGCTTTACTTAGCATTCTAATTAAAAGGGCAGTGAATCTGCCCTTTATTACATTTCTACGGTCATATGTGATGCGAAATCTAACTATCCTAGGCGCAACTGGCTCAATTGGTGCAAGTACACTAAAAGTCGTTGAGCAAAACCCAGACCTTTATTCAGTCGTTGCGCTGGCTGCTGGCTCGAATGTTGAAAAGATGCTGGCGTTAGTAGAAAAGTGGCAACCAAGCTATGTTGCTATGGCTTGTCCTGATGCTGCATCTCAGCTCGCTGACACCTTGTCCATCAATCACCCTAATATCCAAGTACTCTCAGGCTCTGAAGGCATGTGTAAGGTTGCCTCTTTGGATGAAGTGGATACGGTGATGGCTGCGATTGTTGGCGCGGCAGGCTTGCTTCCTACTATGTCAGCAGTTAAAGCGGGCAAACGTATCCTGCTGGCAAATAAAGAAGCCTTGGTGATGTCTGGACAGCTGTTTATCGATGCTGTGGAAAAGTACGGTGCTGAGCTTCTTCCTGTAGATAGTGAACACAATGCTATCTTCCAATGCTTGCCACAAAACGTTCAAACTAATTTAGGTCGCTGTGATTTAGAAGCTAATGGTATCAACCATATCCTACTAACCGGTTCTGGTGGCCCTTTTCGTTATACCGATGTCGCTGAGCTAGAGTCAGTGACTCCTGAACGCGCTATCGCACACCCTAACTGGTCTATGGGGCCTAAGATCTCTGTCGATTCTGCGACTATGATGAATAAAGGTCTTGAGTACATTGAGGCTAAGTGGCTATTTAATGCGTCTCAAGAGCAGTTAAAGGTGATTATCCACCCTCAATCTGTGATCCATTCTATGGTTCAGTACAAGGATGGTTCAGTACTTGCTCAAATGGGTGAACCAGATATGGCGACACCTATCGCACTGACGATGTCGTACCCTGAACGTACTGAAGCGGGTGTTAAGCCTCTGGATTTCACTAAAGTCGGTGAGCTGACTTTTTTAGAGCCTGATTTCAACCGTTACCCATGTTTGAAATTAGCCATTGAAGCGTGTTACTTAGGTCAGCATGCAACGACAGCGATTAACGCAGCAAACGAAATTGCGGTCGACGCTTTCTTGAACAATCAGGTTAAATTTACCGATATTGCAGCCATTAACGAACATGTTATGAGCAAAGTATGTGAACAACATAACTCTGAAGGCTTAGATAGCTTGGAAAGCCTGCTTGAGCTAGATAATATGTCTCGTCAAATAGCCATTCAATTTATTAAAGAGCAGCTAGCATGAGTGGAATTCTGTGGAACTTCGCATCTTTTATCATAGCGCTTGGCATTCTGGTCGCGGTTCACGAGTTTGGACATTTCTGGGTTGCTCGTCGTTGTGGTGTAAAAGTTGAAAAATTCTCGATTGGTTTTGGTAAATCAATCTGGAGCAAAGTAGGCCGCGATGGTACGGAATACAGCTTGTCCGTGATTCCACTGGGCGGCTACGTAAAAATGCTCGATGGTCGTGTCGAGGACCTGTCAGAAGACGAGCAGCAGTACGCGTTTGATAAAAAGCCACTGTGGAAGCGAACCGCGATTGTCGGTGCTGGACCAGCGTTTAACTTCATCTTTGCTGTGTTTGCATATTGGTTAGTATTTTTGATTGGTGTGCCGGCGGTTAAGCCCGTGATTGGTGAGGTAACTCCACAATCTATTGCTGCACAAGCCGGAATTGAAACTGGGATGGAACTTAAATCTATTTCGGGAATCAAAACCGCAGATTGGGAATCAGTCAATATGGGTTTGATATCTCATATTGGTGATCAATCGATGACAGTAACGGTGTCTTCGCAAGACGATATCGGCTTTGAGCAGCAATTGACGTTGGATATTTCAGACTGGTCGTTCAACCCAGAAACTGAATCTGCGATGACAACGCTTGGCTTTAGACCATACTCTCCAGAGATCTCGACAGTGCTGGCTCAAGTGATTGATGATGGTGCTGCTTACTCTGCTGGTCTAGAAGCGGGCGACCAAATTGTTGAAATTAATGGTCAACCAATTGAGCAGTGGCAATCAGTGGTTGAGTTAATTCGCTCGAACCCAATGGCACCATTAGATGTTGTCGTATCAAGAAACGGCAGTGAGCAATTACTCGTTATGACACCGAAAAGCCGTGAGCTTTCAGATGGTTCGACAATCGGCTATGCGGGTATTGCTCCGGAAGTCGCAGAATGGCCAGAAGATTATCGCTTTGAGTTACAATTTGGTGTAATTGAGTCTGTAGGAAAAGCATTTGATAAAACAGGTCAAATCATTGGTCTGACGCTTACTATGCTGAAGAAGCTCATCGTTGGTGATGTTGGCTTAAACAACTTAAGTGGCCCGATTTCGATTGCTAAAGGCGCAGGCACAACCGCCGATTACGGTTTGGTTTATTTCCTCGGCTTTTTAGCGCTGATCAGTGTTAACTTAGGTATTATTAATTTGGTTCCGCTGCCTATGCTTGATGGCGGACATTTGCTCTTTTTCGCTATTGAGGCCGTTACTCGTAAACCAGTCCCTGAGAAAGTTCAGGAGATGGGGTATAGAGTGGGAGGGGCTATCCTCTTCTCTTTAATGGCTCTGGCAATATTTAACGATTTTACTCGTCTGTGAATGGTTTCTCACAGGCATTGGTAGTAGCAAGGAATAATTAGAATAACTATGGCGATTAAGCAAATTCTGTTCGCAAGTCTATTAGCCACCAGTGTGGCTGCGAATGGAGCACAAAACTTTGTAGTTCAAGATATCAAGATCGAAGGTTTACAGCGTGTTGCACTTGGTGCAGCTCTACTGAAAATGCCAGTACGTATTGGCGATGAAGTAGATGAAAGCGATGTTTCTGAGATCATTCGTGCACTGTACGCTTCGGGTAACTTTGAAGACGTTAAAGTCCTTCGCGATGAAGGTGTATTGATTGTTCAAGTGAAAGAACGACCAACCATCGCAAGTATCTCTTTCTCGGGTAACAAAGCGATCAAAGAAGAACAACTTCAACAGAACCTTGATGCATCTGGTGTTCGTGAAGGTGAAGCTCTTGACCGAACTACGCTAAGTAATATTGAGAAGGGCCTTGAAGATTTCTACTACAGTGTTGGTAAATACAACGCGACAGTAAAAGCGGTTGTAACTCCTCTGCCACGTAATCGTTCTGACCTTAAATTTGTATTTACTGAAGGCGTTTCCGCTAAAATTCAGCAAATTAACTTCATTGGTAACGAAGTGTTTACTGATGAAGAACTGCTTAGCCGCTTCAATCTAAATGTAGATGTGGCTTGGTGGAACTTCCTAGCTGATGAAAAATACCAGAAGCAAGTGCTTGCTGGTGATATTGAAGCGCTTAAATCTTACTACCTTGACCGTGGTTACCTGAAGTTTAAGGTTGACTCTACGCAGGTAGCGATTTCTCCAGATAAGAAAGGCGTTTACATTACGCTTGGCTTAGATGAAGGCGAAGCTTACACAGTTAAAGACGTATCATTCCGTGGTGAGCTTATTGGCCGCGAAGCTGATTTTGAAGCGCTTGTCCCATTTGAAGATGGTGATACTTATAACGGTTCTTCTGTGACATCACTGGAAGAAGGCGTTAAGCGTATTCTTGGTGAGTCTGGTTATGCGTATCCGCAAGTTCGTACGATTCCAGAATTCAATGACGAGACCAAAGAAGTTTCATTGGTTATTAATGTAGAAGCGGGTAGCCGTATCTACGTGCGTGACATTCGTTTTACAGGTAACAACTCGACAAAAGACGAGGTGTTACGTCGTGAAATGCGTCAAATGGAAGGCAGCTGGCTTAACTCTAAATCGATTGATACCGGTAAGAGCCGTCTTAACCGTCTAGGTTTCTTCGAAACGGTTGATGTACAAACCGTTCGAGTTCCAGGCAGCGAAGACCAAGTTGATTTGGTTTACAACGTTAAAGAAGCAAACTCGGGCAGCATCAACTTTGGTGTCGGCTACGGTACTGAATCTGGTGTGAGCTTCCAGGTTGGTCTTCAACAAGACAACTTTGCGGGCTCTGGTAACCGTGTTGGCGTAAGTGCCATGATGAACGATTACCAAAAGAACGTGAGCTTAGACTACCGTGACCCATACTGGAACCTAGATGGTGTGAGCTTGGGCGGTAAGATCTTCTACAACGAGTTTGAAGCATCTGAAGCGGGTATCGTCGACTATACCAATCAAAGTTATGGTACGAGCTTAACATGGGGCTTCCCTATGGATGAGCTGAACCGCATTGAATTTGGTGTTGGCTACACACACAACAAGATCGGTAACGTACCGACTTATATCCAGGTTGAACAGTTTGTGAGAAGTATCGACCAATACGGTGACGAGCACATCTTAACTGATGACTTCGATATCAATATTTCTTGGACGCGTAACAACTTGAACCGTGGTTTCTTCCCAACAGAAGGTAACCACCAACGTGCTTTCGCTAAAATGACGGTACCTGGCTCTGATGCTCAGTACTTCAAAATGCAGTACGATGTAAAACATTACATCCCGCTGACCAAAAAGCATGAGTTCACACTATTGATGCGTGGCCGATTAGGCTATGGTAATGGTTATGGTCAAACGGATGGTAACGATAACTTGTTCCCATTCTACGAGAACTACTATGCGGGTGGTTTTACAACCCTACGTGGTTTTGGCTCTAATTCGGCTGGTCCGAAAGCTGTTTACGGAAGCAGCATAGGTAACAACCCAACCTACGACACCGTTACCGATGATTCAGTCGGTGGTAACGCGGTCGCTTTGGCAAGTTTAGAGTTAATCGTACCTACGCCATTTGCTTCTGATGAAGCTCGTAGCCAGATTCGTACCAGTGTCTTCTTTGATATGGCAAGTGTATGGGATACCGAATTCGTAGACCGCGGTGCACCTAACAGTGGCAGCCAGTACTACTACGATTACTCTGACCCAACGAATTACCGTTCATCTTATGGTGCCGCTCTTCAATGGATGTCACCGATGGGCCCACTGGTTTTTTCTCTAGCGAAACCAATTAAAATTTACGAAGGTGATGATGAGGAATTCTTCACATTCACCATTGGTAGAACTTTCTAATATTTAAAGGACAATATTTTGAAAAATATGATTAAAGCAGCAGGTTTAAGCCTTGTAGTTCTTAGCTCTTCTTTTTTTGCAACAGCTGCTGAAGCCGCGCAAAAAGTGGGTTATGTAAACACTGCACAAGTATTCCAGGCTCTACCTCAGCGTGAAGTTGTTCTTCAAAAAATGCAGGAAGAGTTCAAAGACAAAGCAGCTGAGCTGCAAAGCATTCAAGCTGAAGCTAAGACTAAGATTGAAAAGCTTAAGCGTGATGGTGAGCTACTAGGTCCAGACGAAGTTGAGAAGCTTCGTATCGAAGTTGGTCAACTAGACAGCAAGTACAAAATCAAAGCTCAAGCTCTAGAAAAAGCAAGTCAACGTCGTGAAGCACAAGAGAAGCAGAAGCTATTCAAAGTGATTCAAGATGCTGTAACGAAAGTTGCAGAGAAAGAAGGCTACGACATGATCGTTGATATTCAAGCGCTACAATACGGCAAGCCTGAATACAACATCTCTGAGAAAGTAATTAAAGAACTAAAATAAGTTTTATGAAGACACTGACTTTAGCCGAATTGGCAACCATTACCGGGGGGGAGCTACATGGTGACGGTACTGTAACCGTTTCTGCTGTTGCTCCCATGGATAAAGCGCAAGAAGGCAACATTACGTTCCTTTCTAACGCTAAGTACAGCAAGCACCTAGGTGACTGTAAAGCATCAGCGATTATGGTTAAAGAGAGTGAGCGCGAACTGTGTAAGACTAACGTGATTGTGGTCAGTGACCCATACGTTGCTTTTGCTAAGGTTGCTCAAGCGCTTGATACTACTCCTGCACCGGCTGCGGATATTGCTGATTCAGCTTCGATTGCGAGCGATGCAACACTTGGACAAAATGTGTCTATTGGTGCGAACGCTGTGATTGAGTCTGGTGTTGTTCTTGGTGACGATGTGATCATCGGTGCTGGTTGCTTTATCGGTAAAAACGCAAAGATTGGCGCTGGCACTAAGCTTTGGGCTAACGTAAGCATTTACCATGAAGTGGTGATTGGTGAAGCTTGTTTAGTTCAATCAAGTACTGTGATTGGTTCTGATGGCTTTGGTTATGCGAACGAGAAAGGCGAGTGGATTAAGATTCCTCAAGTTGGTTCTGTTCGCATTGGTAATCGTGTAGAGATCGGTGCGTGTACTACGATTGACCGTGGTGCGCTAGATGACACCGTTATTGAAGATAACGTTATCATCGATAATCAAATGCAAATCGCACACAACGTTCACATCGGATATGGTTCTGCTCTTGCGGGTGGTACTATCATCGCAGGCAGCACAACGATAGGTAAGTACTGTATCATTGGTGGTGGTAGCGTTATCAATGGTCACATTGAGATCGCAGACGGTGTAACTATAACTGGTATGGGTATGGTTATGCGCAGCATCTCTGAGAAAGGCATGTACTCTTCGGGTATTCCTTTACAGCCAAATAAAGAATGGCGTAAAACAGCAACGCGTGTTCATCGTATTGATGAAATGAACAAGCGTTTGAAAACCGTTGAAAAACTTATCGAGAAGAGCGCGGAATCATAATTCCAGCATTTCTAATAAAAGGCTCGCGTACAGCGAGTCTTTTTCGTTTATAATCTTTCTAATTAAATAAAGAATACATATAGGAATACGACTTTGACTACTGAACAGACAACGATGAACATTACTGAAATTCAGGAACTATTACCTCATCGCTACCCATTCTTAATGGTTGATCGTGTGACTAGCTTTGAAAAAGAAAAAACACTGACTGCAATTAAGAATGTTTCTGTTAACGAGCCTCAGTTTACTGGCCACTTCCCTCAACTTCCTGTATTTCCAGGTGTGTTGATCCTAGAAGCGATGGCGCAAGCTACAGGTCTTCTTGCATTTAAATCTTTTGGTGCCCCTTCTGGTAACGAGCTTTACTACTTCGCAAGTGTTGATAAAGCGAAATTCCGTAAGCCAGTAGTTCCTGGTGACCAGCTGGTTATCGAAGTTGAATTCCTAAAAGAGCGTCGTGGCATCGCGTCATTTAACGGCGTTGCGAAAGTTGACGGCGAAGTAGTATGTTCAGCTGAACTTAAATGTGCTCGTAGAGAGTTTTAATATGATTCATGAAACAGCAAAAATTCACCCGGCTGCAGTTATCGAAGGTGATGTAACGATTGGTGCAAATGTAACAGTTGGCCCTTTCACTTACATTGCTGGTAATGTAACCGTTGGTGACGACACTGAGATCATGTCGCATGTTGTGATCAAAGGTCACACTACCATTGGTAAAGAAAACCGCATTTTCCCACACGCAGTAATTGGTGAAGAAAACCAAGACAAGAAGTACGGTGGCGAAGACACTACGGTTGTGATCGGCGATCGCAACGTGATTCGTGAAGCGGTTCAAATCCACCGTGGTACGGTTCAAGATAAAGCAACCACAGTAATTGGTGATGACAACCTGCTTTGTGTTAACGCTCACGTAGCGCACGACGTTATTGTTGGTAACCACACTCACATTGGTAACAATGCTATCTTAGGTGGTCACGTAACGGTTGGCGATTACGCTGGTGTTATGGCGCTTTCTGCGATTCACCCGTTCTGTTCAATCGGTGCTTACGCTTACATTGGTGGTTGTTCTGCCGTTGTTCAAGATGTACTTCCTTACATACTTGCACAAGGTAATCACGCAGCACCATTCGGCCTTAACCTAGTCGGCTTGAAGCGTAACGGTTTTGAGAAACCAGAAATTCGTGCACTACAAAAAGCGTACAAAGAGCTTTACCGCTCTGGCAAAACACTTGAAGAAGCGAAAGCGGCTTTAGTTGAAATGGCGAAAGAGTTTGCTTCGGTAACTCCTATGCTAGAGATGCTAGAAAACTCCGAGCGCGGTATTATTCGTTAATACTAGGTGTGATTGATATAAAAAGATCGCTACTTTTAAGGCGATCTTTTTTGTTTTAGGCGAGAAGGGAATTGGAAAACTATGGCACAGCAAGAAGCACAAACCAATAACTCAGGCTTTGTTTCCAACGAGCCACTGCGTGTAGGCATTGTTGTAGGAGAGCTCTCTGGCGATACCCTTGGCGAAGGTTTTATTAAAGCGATAAAAGCTCAGTACCCGAATGTAGAATTTGTTGGTATTGGCGGGCCAAAAATGAAAGCGCTAGGCTGTGAATCTTTGTTTGAGATGGAAGAGCTTGCTGTAATGGGCCTTGTTGAAGTACTTGGTCGCTTGCATCGTCTGCTCAAAGTAAAAGCAGAGCTGGTTAAATATTTCACTCAGAATCCACCAGATGTGTTCGTTGGTATTGATGCTCCTGACTTTAACTTGAGATTAGAGCTAGATCTTAAGAACGCAGGTATAAAAACGGTTCATTACGTTAGCCCTTCAGTGTGGGCATGGCGTCCAAAACGTATCTTTAAGATTGACAAAGCAACCGACTTGGTACTGGCGTTCCTACCATTTGAAAAAGCGTTCTACGATAAATATAACGTTGCCTGTGAGTTTGTTGGTCATACACTGGCAGATGCCATTCCTCTCGCGCCAAATCAAGCAGAAGCACGAGAGTTGCTTGGCTTAGAGCAAGACAAGCAGTGGCTAGCAGTTCTACCGGGCAGTCGTGGTGGTGAAATGAAGCTTATCGCGCAACCGTTCATTGAAACCTGTAAACGTATCAATCAAAAGTACCCAGACATCGGTTTTGTGGTAGCTGCTGTTAACGAAACCCGCAAGCAACAGTTTACCGAGATTTGGAAGGCGACAGCACCAGAATTAGATTTTGTCATTGTGCAGGATACAGCTCGTAACGTGATCACTGCAGCGGACTCAGTACTATTGGCATCCGGCACGGTCGCTCTTGAGTGTATGCTGCTTAAGCGTCCAATGGTTGTGGGCTACAAAGTGAATAAATTGACTGGCTACATTGTGCAGAAGCTGGCTATTACCGAGTTTGTGTCACTGCCGAATATTCTGGCAGGTGAAGAAATCGTCAAAGAGCACATCTTGGAAGAGTGCCATCCAGATTTTTTATTCCCTTCGGTTGATAAGATGCTAGCTGCAGATAACAGTGCGTTGATTGAACGCTTTACTGAAATGCACCACTGGATCCGTAAAGATGCTGACAAACAAGCCGCCAATGCGGTGCTGAAATTGATCGGTCGAGAGTTTGTTGAATCATAACGTGCTAGTTTCAAAGGCACGGGCTTAAAAGTTACAAAGAGAATTGTCATGGCAGTAAAAGATAAAAAAGAGCTTCCACCTTTCGAGTATCCTCAAGGCTACCAGCTATTTGCTGGTGTCGATGAAGTAGGGCGTGGACCATTGGTTGGCGATATAGTGACAGCTGCAGTTATCCTAGATCCGAATAATCCAATTGAAGGTTTGAACGACTCAAAGAAACTGTCTGAGAAAAAGCGTCTTGCTCTTCTTCCTGAAATTAAAGAGAAAGCATTGGCATGGTCTGTGGGCCGTTGTTCACCGCAAGAAATTGATGAACTCAATATTCTACAAGCGACTATGGTTGCGATGCAGCGCGCGATTGCTGGGTTAAGCGTTCAGCCAGATATGGCGTTGATTGATGGCAACCGTGTACCTGAATTGCCAATGGCCGGTATTGCAGTGGTCAAAGGTGACTTGCGCGTCGCTGAAATCAGTGCAGCGTCTATTATTGCTAAAGTCGTACGTGACCAAGAGATGGAAGAACTTGATAAGCTTCATCCGGAGTTTGGTTTTGCTAAGCACAAAGGTTACCCGACTAAGGCGCATTTCGAGGCAATTGAAAAGCACGGTGTTACCGAGCACTACCGTAAGAGCTTTAAACCAGTAAAACGTATTTTAGGTATTGATTAAGTGCTACACAGATAAGCGTTCATCTTCGAATAAATTTGCTTACTAGCAGTAGAAAAAAATAGAATACACTCAGTTGTAATCCTAGGCTCCGGTCTAGAACTCAGGAAAAATAATGTCAGATCCAAAATTTGTTCACCTACGCGTACACAGTGACTTTTCTATGGTGGATGGCCTGTCTAAGGTGCCACCATTAGTTAAAAAAGTTGCTGAAATGGGTATGCCAGCTCTAGCACTTACCGACTTCACTAACCTATGTGGTTTGGTGAAATTTTACGGTACTGCCCATGGGTGTGGGGTTAAACCAATTATTGGTGCTGATTTTTTGATGCAATCTCCAGAATTTGGAGATGAGCTGACGAAACTGACGGTTTTAGCGTCTGATAACAAAGGTTATAACAACCTTACCTTGCTGATTTCAAAAGCTTACTTGCGTGGTCACATACAGCATCAACCTGTGATCGACAAAGAGTGGTTAATCGAAAACGCTGAAGGCTTGATCATCTTATCTGGCGCCAAAGAAGGCGAGATCGGTAAGGCATTACTGAAAGGTAACCGTGATCTCGTCGCGAGTAGTGTCGAATTTTACAAGGCTCACTTCCCTGATCGCTTTTACTTAGAGCTGATTCGTACCGGACGTGCCGATGAAGAGTCTTACCTGCACTTCGCGTTAGAGCTTGCTGAGCAACAAGATTTACCTGTTGTGGCAACCAATGAAGTAGTGTTCTTAACCGAAGATTTGTTTGATGCTCATGAAATCCGCGTAGCGATCCACGATGGTTATACCATGGTCGATCCACGTCGCCCTAAAAACTACAGCGCGCAACAGTATCTTCGTAGCGAAGAAGAGATGTGTGAGCTGTTTTCAGATATCCCAGAAGCGCTTGAAAACAGCGTTGAGATTGCTAAGCGTTGTAACGTTACTGTTCGTCTTGGTGAGTACTTCCTCCCTAACTTCCCGACCGAAGGTTTAGCGATCGAAGACTTCTTGATCAAGAAGTCAGAAGAAGGTCTTGAGCGTCGTTTAGCATTCCTTTTCCCAGATGAGCAAGTTCGAGCTGAGCGCCGTCCTGAATACGATGAGCGCCTTAAAGTCGAACTGGAAGTTATCAACAACATGGGTTTCCCGGGTTACTTCTTGATCGTAATGGAGTTCATCCAATGGTCTAAAGATAACGATGTGCCAGTAGGCCCAGGTCGTGGTTCGGGGGCGGGTTCATTGGTGGCGTACGCATTGGATATCACTGACCTCGATCCACTAGAATACGATCTACTATTCGAACGTTTCTTGAACCCAGAACGTGTCTCGATGCCCGATTTCGATATCGACTTCTGTATGGATAAGCGTGACCAAGTAATTGATCACGTTGCAGAAATGTATGGTCGTGATGCGGTATCTCAGATCATCACCTTTGGTACCATGGCGGCAAAAGCGGTAATCCGTGACGTAGGCCGTGTACTGGGTCACCCGTTTGGCTTCGTTGACCGCATCTCTAAACTTGTACCGCCAGATCCGGGTATGACACTTGAGAAAGCCTTTCTTGCCGAGCCTGCATTACCAGAGCTTTACGATGGTGATGAAGAGGTTCGCGAACTGATCGATAAGTGTCGTATCCTAGAAGGTTGTACGCGAAACGCCGGTAAACACGCGGGAGGTGTTGTAATCTCACCAACCACGATCACGGACTTTGCGCCTATCTATGCGGATGCTGAAGGTAACTTCCCGGTTACGCAATTCGATAAGAATGACGTTGAAACTGCGGGCTTGGTGAAGTTTGACTTCTTGGGTCTACGTACCCTGACCATCATCGACTGGGCGTTGGGCCTAGTGAATCCACGCTTAAAGAAAGAAGGCAAAGAGCCGGTTCGTATTGAATCGATCCCTCTGGATGACCAAGCGTCGTTTAACCTACTACAAAACTCAGAAACCACTGCGGTATTCCAGCTGGAATCACGCGGTATGAAAGACTTGATCAAACGTCTTCAGCCTGACTGTTTTGAAGATATCATCGCATTGGTAGCCTTGTTCCGTCCGGGTCCCCTGCAATCAGGCATGGTAGATAACTTTATCGACCGTAAGCACGGTCGAGAAGCGGTCTCTTACCCAGATGAAACATGGCAACATGAATCGCTAAAAGACACGTTAGAACCAACCTATGGGATCATCCTTTACCAAGAGCAGGTAATGCAAATTGCACAGATCCTAGCGGGTTATACGCTGGGTGGCGCGGATATGCTGCGTCGTGCGATGGGTAAGAAGAAGCCAGAAGAGATGGCGAAGCAGCGTGGTACCTTCAAAGAAGGTGCAGAAGCCAACGGTGTTGATGGCGAACTTGCCATGAAGATCTTTGACTTGGTAGAAAAGTTTGCGGGCTACGGCTTTAACAAATCGCACTCAGCCGCTTACGCGCTGGTTTCTTACCAAACACTTTGGCTGAAAACACACTACCCAGCAGAGTTTATGGCCGCGGTAATGACGGCGGACATGGATAACACCGAGAAGGTTATTGGCCTTGTTGATGAGTGTTTCCGTATGAAGCTCAAACTGCTGCCGCCTGATATCAACTCTGGTCTCTATCGATTTAATGTTGATGATGACGGTGCGATAGTTTACGGCATTGGTGCGATCAAAGGGGTAGGTGAAGGCCCGATTGAAGCGATTATTGAAGCGCGAAATAAAGGCGGTTACTTCAAAGATTTATTCGACTTCTGTGCGCGTATTGATTTAAAGAAAGTTAACAAGCGTGTTATCGAAAAGTTGATTCTATCGGGTGCGTTAGATAGATTAGGCCCTCACCGTGCAGCGATGATGGCCTCATTGGCTGATGCGGTTAAAGCGGCAAGTCAATATCACCATGCCGAGTCCTTTGGGCAATCCGACATGTTTGGTGTATTGACGGATGCTCCGGAAGAGGTGGAGCACAAATACACCCAAGTGCCTAAGTGGCCCGAAAAGGTTTGGCTCGAAGGTGAACGTGAAACGCTAGGTTTGTATCTGACGGGTCACCCAGTTAACGTGTACATCAAAGAGTTAGCGAAATACACTAGCTGCCGTCTGAAAGACGCGACGCCAACACGCCGTGATCAATCATTAACGATTGCCGGACTGGTGATTGCAGCACGTGTAATGACCACCAAGCGTGGTACTCGAATTGGTTTGATGACCATCGACGATCGATCTGGGCGTATGGAAGTGATGTTGTTCTCAGATGCGCTCGATCGTTACGCAGAATTGCTCGAAAAAGACAAAATTGTGGTTGTTTCTGGACAGGTCAGCTTTGATGACTTCAACGGTGGGCTTAAAATGTCCGCGCGCGAGGTCATGGACTTAGGAAGCGCTCGTGAAAAATATGCTCGTGGGGTATCGGTATCTATCGATGAATCCCAAATTAATGGTCAATTTTTTGAACGATTTAGTCAAATCTTAGAACCTTATAGAGCCGGAACGGTTCCAGTCAATGTATACTACCAACGTGCCGACGCTAGAGCGCGGTTAACATTGGGCACAGAATGGCGTGTTACGCCAAGTGATACATTACTAGACGAATTAAAACAGTTGCTTGGAAATAGCCAAGTAGAACTCGAATTTAACTAAAATTTAGCTTCGCGAATGCAGAGCTGATTCAACAAGGATTCATAGATGAGCCTGAACTTTCTAGAATTTGAAAAGCCTATCGCTGAACTTGAAGCAAAAATCGAAGCGCTACGTGACGTTTCGCGTCACGGTGGTGACACAGCGGTAGATTTAGACAAAGAAATCGAACAACTAGAGAAAAAAAGCTTAGAGCTTAAACAGAAAATCTTTAGTGACTTAGGTGCATGGCAGGTAGCTCAACTTGCTCGTCACCCTCAACGTCCATACACCAAAGATTACCTGGAGCATGCATTCACAGAGTTTGAAGAAATGGCGGGCGATCGTGCTTACGCTGACGACAAAGCTATTGTGGGTGGTATGGCTCGTCTAAATGGCCGTCCTGTTATGGTTATTGGTCACCAGAAGGGTCGTGAGACTAAAGAGAAAGTGATCCGTAACTTTGGTATGCCAAAGCCAGAAGGTTACCGTAAGGCGCTACGCCTAATGGAAACCGCTGAGCGTTTCAAAATGCCTATCATTACTTTCATCGACACCGCGGGCGCATACCCAGGTGTTGGTGCTGAAGAGCGTGGTCAATCTGAAGCTATCGCTAAAAACCTAAAAGTGATGGCGGGTCTTTCAGTTCCTGTTATTTGTAACGTTGTGGGTGAAGGCGGTTCTGGTGGTGCACTAGCGATTGGTGTTGGTGACTACGTGAATATGCTTCAGTACTCTACGTACTCAGTAATCTCTCCAGAAGGTTGTGCTTCAATCCTATGGCGCGATTCGGATAAAGCACCACAAGCAGCTGAAGCGATGGGCTTGATTGCTCCTCGTCTCAAAGAGCTTGAGCTTATCGACGAAATCATCCCTGAGCCGCTAGGTGGCGCGCACCGTGATCCAGTACAAACCGCTCAGAACATGAAAGACATGTTAGTTAAGCAGCTAGAAGAGTTAGAGCAGCTTGATAACGAAACGCTTCTTGAGCGTCGTTACCAGCGTCTAATGAGCTACGGCTACTGCTGATAAGTTGCCTTAGTAATAAGGTCTGCTTAACGTAACAAGTTGATGAAAGGGTTGGACTCAGTGTCAACCCTTTTTTATTATTAAAACATTACCCCTTGACACACGACCTCTTGGTTTATTGCCCTAATGACGCACTTAATTGATACCTTCACATCTGTTCTTGATCAAAGCGCGCTTAAGCCTTGTCGGTTGATCGTCGCTTTCAGTGGTGGTGTCGATTCACGAGTTTTGTTGGAGTTGGCTGTTAAATACGCACAAACACATGATATCGAATGTCAGGCGGTTCATGTACATCATGGCTTGAGTGACAATGCTGACCATTGGGCTGAACAATGCCAAACATGGTGTGATGATTTGTCAGTGCCTTTGGCTGTGGAGCGTGTCTCACTGGATGTCCATAGTGGTGAAAGTATTGAAAAGCTCGCTCGAGACGCCAGGTATAACGCCTTCAAATCTCATATTCGACACGGGGATGTACTGATTACTGGTCAACACGTCGATGATCAAGTAGAGACTTTTCTATTATCGTTAAAGCGCGGCAGCGGTCCTAAAGGCCTCTCATCGATGGCGAAAGTGATGCCATTTTCAGTTGCTTATATTGCTCGTCCTATGCTGTCAGTAACCAGAGCAGAGATTGAAGCGTTCGCTCGCCGTATAGGGTTAACTTGGGTTGAAGATGAAAGTAATCAGGACGTGCGTTTCGACCGTAACTTTATTCGCCACCAAGTGACTCCGGTTCTGACTGAGCGTTGGCCCAGCTTTCGAGAGTCTGTCAGTCGCAGCGCCCAGCTCTGTGCCGAGCAAGAGATGTTGCTAGACGAGTTGTTAGCTTCTCACTTGCAACGCTCCCTCGGTGATGACCAGAGCTTGAGCATTGTGGTTTTATCTGAGCAATCTGCTTTACTAAGAGCGCGTTTGTTGAGAATGTGGTTAGGTCATTGCCAGCAAGCGATGCCGAGCCAAAAGCAACTCCAGCTTATCTGGGAGGAAGTGGCGTGTGCTCAGCGTGATGCTAATCCTAAGCTGATGTTAAACGGCGCTGAAGTTAGGCGTTTTAATCAAAAACTCTATTTGGTTCGAGAGACTAAAGATCTATCGGACTGGCAAGGTGACATTGTTGTTGGCGGAAAGTTGCTTCTGCCTGATGGCTTGGGACATGTCAGCTTGCAAGCGGGGGGATCTGAGCCCGAACCGGGGCGTCGCGCACAAACGTTCAGCTTACCAAACCAAAATGCGGTCTTACGTGTTACCTTTAACCCTGAAGGATTATCAGCGCATCCTGTTGGACGTGGACATAGTCGAAAGCTCAAAAAACTCTTTCAAGAGTATCAAGTACCCAGTTGGTTACGACGTAGAACGCCAATATTAATGAATAGCGATCGAGTGATCGCTGTTTTAGGCTTATTCGTAGATAAAAACTACGAAGGTCAAGATTGTGAGGCGCTTTGGAGCAAGTAGAAAAAGTTTGTGTCACAATTCACCGTCACTTTAATAAAAATAATTAATGGAATATGCAATGATGAAAATTACACTAGGATTAGTTCTTGGATTTGGGCTATTGAGTGGTAACGCTCTGGCAGGTGATGTTGCTGCAGGACAAGCAAAAGCAGCAGTGTGCGCAGCTTGTCACGGTGCTGACGGTATCGCAGTGATCCCGGGTTACCCAAACCTTAAAGGTCAAAACGAGCAATATCTTGTTTCATCCATCAATGCTTACAAAACTAAACAGCGCAACGGTGGTTTGGCCGCTGTAATGCAAGCTCAAGCTTCAATGCTGAGCGATGAAGACATCGCGAATCTAGCCGCTTACTACGCAAGCCTTAAGTAAAACCTTCTCAAAGCGCTGATTAAACAAGTCGATAAATTTCGAGCCAGAGCTTTAGAGGAGACTTTTCGCGCCGCTAGACGGTAGTTCGGCACAAATACGTAATAGCCATAATGGCTATGCATACTCAATTGTTGGATGTGGTGGACCTCACCCCTCGACATCGCCTGTTGCACCATAAAATCAGGCAGGAGGGCAAGCCCTTTGCCAAGCTTTACCGCTTCATAAGAAAGATAGAAATGCTCATGACCGACAGGGTGATAATGAGTCGCGCTTTGCAGAGATTGTTCTAGTTTGAACTGCTCCCACAACTGCGGGCGCGTTGTTTGAGGAATAAAAGCGAAATTCGCAATGGACTGTTTGTCGTTACACGTTGAAGAACTTGATGAGCCCGTTAGCAGCAGCGTTTCTTGACGCAACAATCGACCATGTTCATAGTGACTAGAAAGAGGAAGGCAGCGGATGGTGATGTCGCTGTCTACATCTAACTGATTTATTGGACCATCACTGGTGCGAACTTTAACGTGGATATCAGGGTGGACTTGATGGAATGCATCAATGTTTGGCACCAACCACAAACTGGCGAAAGAAGGCGTGACATCGACCACCAATAACTCTTGTTCTGTATCGGTTTGAATCAGGCTTACCGTCGCATGTTGGATGATTTCCAACGCTTCGGTCACCTTGGGTAAGGCTTTGTTGCTTAATTCAGAGAGAAGGCATGCCTGCCCCATCGTGCTTAATTCTTAATCGATATACTGTGTTTCAGGCATACCAAGCCCTGTAAGCGTATTCAGGGCTTTGATCATAGCGTAAGTCTCGCCAACTTGAGCGTTGTAGTTCCTCAGGCTTAATTTCCCACCTAGCAACTGTTTTACTCGGTACATTGGGGTCTCTGACAGAGAGCGCTTATGATAGCCATACCGCTTTTTCCACTTCTTGTTAGAGCCGTAGACCTCCTGGCAACCTACCGCTAAATTACAAGGATGCCCTTGTTCCCAGAAGGCTGCCCCTTCTCTTGGCGGGATGAGCGGAACAGCTCGCTTGAACCGTATGGCATCATGGCAATTCCTCTTGTCATAAGCGCCATCGCCTGATATCTCAATGATTTTCCGACGTATCTGCTTGAGTAAGTTGGGGAGCACTTCGGCATCGGTTACGTTAGATAAGCTCAGCTCTGCTGCGACTATTTTGTGGGTGCTTGTATCTACTGCGATGTGCAGCTTACGCCAGACTCTGCGCTTGCCATCAGTTCCATGCTTCTTGACCTTCCATTCACCTTCGCCATAAACCTTGAGACCAGTGGCATCAATGGCTAGGTGTTGTATCGCACCTCTGGTTTTAGTTTTAAATGAAACCTCAACATCCTTAGCTCGGCGGCTTATACAGGTGTAATGGGGGCAAACCAGCGGGATGTTAGCCAGCTTAAATATGGAGTCTAGAAAACCTTGCAGCGCTCTCAATGGCATAGAGAAACGTGTTTCACCATCAGAGCGGTAGTAATGGCTAAGTCGCTGAATCGGCGAGGTCTACCACGCTTGCCTTGTTTGTTTTGCTTCCACTCGGCTATAGCTTCCTCATCATTCCAAAAGGTCAGAGAACCACGGTTGATTAAGGCTTTGTTGTACTGCTTCCAGTTAGTTGTTTTGTAACGAGGTTTAGGCATGAGGGTACTACGATGGATGGGTGTAGCCGATCAGATCGTAGCTTGTAGATTTAGTTCCACCGATTTAAGCAACAAGGCCTCGTAAGGCGTTTAAATTTTTCGTTTAGACGGCTGAAAAGCGAAGCTAGGCACTTTCCGGATGGGTTCTCAGGAAAAGTTAAAATTTATAGTGATATATACGCAACATATGTAACTAGTATGTTTACAACTTATATCATATTGTGATTTAATGTCGTCGTTTTTACACAAAGAGGCATAAGTTTTGATCGATTCAATTATAGAACTTGAATCAAAGAGTAAAAAATCTTGGGATAAGGGTTACAAGAGGTTTGTTAATTACTTAAATAAAGACGATCCGGTTGTAAATAGACAACTGGAAAATCTTAAAGAGAGTTTTACTATTTTACCTAAGGACCCATATGACTCATCTGGAACAAGGTACCGGCAATATAGTCGAGCAGTATATCTTCCATGGAAGGGATCTATAGACTGGGTGTCGGATGATAGTATCTCAGATGGACTGAAAAAAATCCCTTATTATCAAGGTGAATTTAATCCTGAACACTCTTTAAAATGGCGTTATTTTGACCCTATATCTAAGGTTATCCTTGATAACCCAGTATTCAAAAAAATAATAGAAATAGCTGTAAAAGAAGCGGTATGGGAAGAAATAGATTTCTACAGACCAATATCAATTGGAGCGCACGTTATTTCACAAAAGGTAGATCTGTTGTCTAATGAAGCTTACCAGTCTCCATGCTGTATGCACCAAGATGGTGAAATGTACGACTATGTTTTTCTAATCGATAGAAAAAATATTGAAGGAGGTATGAGCTATATCGCAAATACTGCTTCAGTAAATATACTCCCAGAAAATGTTCATAACGACAATGTCATAGATAGATTCACATTAAATGAACCATTAGAAGGCTTCGGAGTGAAGGATATTGATGTTAGCCATGGAGTAGAAAGAATAAGATTAAAGAAAGGCGCTAATTCAGGGTATAGAAATACAATCCTGGTTGATTTGACACCTATGTACGAAAATCTAAGGTGAGCAATAAACTTTACGATTCTAAATGTAATAACCTAGAAAATTTTACTTAAAAAGGAATTATATAAAATGATAAACATGCTAAAAGAAATTGTTGTAGATATCGCCGAACTAGACTCCGTAAATGAAGTGTCTGATTCAAGTTTATTATTTGATGACTTGGGACTTGATAGCATATTAACTATGGATCTGATTGTTTCTATAGAGCAAAAAACAGGAGTATCTATTCGAGAAGAAGACATTATAGAAGTCGAGACTTTTTCAGACTTACATAATCTAGTAAGAAAAGAAAAAAATGGAAATTAACAACCAAGATAACCTGTTTCAATCCTTGATTAAGGATAGAGAAGTATCAGTGATGTCTAAAGGCTTCTACACATATAGTGGCGATTTCTTACTAGTTATGTATGGGGTGAGAAGACTATTGGATGAATGTATTGAGTGGTCGCATAATGTTCGGTTGGAAGAGTATCCTCAAGTTTTAACAGTTGATGCGCTAGATAAAGTAAACTACTTTAGAAAATTCCCTGGCTTTAACTATGTCGCTAGAAAATTCAAAAAAGATGCATTTTCTAACACGACGAAAGAAAATAATCCTATAGGAAATAAATTTATTGATCATGATGCCAATTGTTATGATGGCGAATCTTATGTTTTAAACCCTTCTGCGTGTTATCACACATTTCTTAATCATCAAAACGAAAGTTTTGATAAAGGATTAAATATATTCCTATGTGAAAGCTCATGCTTTAGGAATGAAGCGGAAAGTATAAGGAACCCTTTCAGGCTCCACAATTTTAAAATGCGTGAAATTGTGGTAATTGGAGGAAAGGATGATGTTTATAATGCGACACAAAATATATTCTGTAATTTAAAAAATAAGCTCCTTTCTTGTGGTGTCGAGTTTTCAGAAAAAGTAGCGTCAGATATATTTTTTGGTGCGAACTCAGAGCGTCTTAAAGAAATCCAAGTTCTGAAGGCTGCTAAAAAGGAACTGATTTTCCCTACATCCTCAAACTCTAATATGTCCTGCTTTTCTAGGAATATCCATGAAAAATCATTAACAAAAGCCTTTAATATTAGAGGGGAGGATGGAGGGTACTTATATAGCGCGTGTTTGGCTGTTGGTGTTGAGAGAATGTCATATGCATTACTTTACCAACTAGGTCGAAACATTGAAAAGTGGCCTTCATCATCATTGAAATCAAACATCTTGCTAAGCAGAGAAAAATACAGTGCCAAAAAAGTCCCTCAATGCGAAATATAGTTTTAATATTGAAGAAATAGGTAGAGTAGCAATTAATTGCTATACCGGTTCATATATTAATATGTTGGAATCTAGTGGAATTATAGAAAGAGAATCTACATTATGGTTAGCTGGTAACGGGTTCTTTCTGACATCTGGAGAAGACGAATATGGTATTCCGGAGCTAAGATTTAATCTATTCTCTGTCATTGATAATTACCTAAATCGAGTCGGGTTAAATATAAAGAAAGTATATCATACGGACATTGATGATTTTTTTGATAATAGTAAATATGCTAAAGGTAGAGTTATTTGGCTAAACTCTGAATACTTAGAGTATGCTGATATCTACAGGTTGAATAGGGGTTACCTACATAGTGTATATGTTGAGCGAGAGAGTAAGGCACTAAAGACGCTGGATATCATTGACTCTTTGGTTGTTGGAACACCAAATATTGCATGCAAAACAAAAATAGATCGAGATCAATTAACGAAGGCGATGGAGAACAGGATAGGAGATGAGTTTAGTCTGTATTACGGATACCACGAAGAAATAGAATGCACTGAAACCTATAAGCCATTGACAAATGAAGAGCTATTGAATGCGCTAAGGGATCAAGCGATGGAGTCTCATGTTTCGGTGGAAAATATAGTGTTATGGAAAAGTAACTTATTTAATGTAATTGAAAGAGAAAACACAACAGGTCGAAGTGAAGTACTAAGGAAAATTGTAGACAATATAAACACTTTGTATGTGATTCCAAATAGAATGCTACTGATAGATATTATTGATAGACTTAAAGTAAATATATCTGGAGAAGGAATGATAAGATCTTATCATGAAGAACTTATTAAATCATGGAGGATGCTTTCGAGCACAGCGCTTAGGTTTTCAATGCACTATGACGAGTCCGCTATAGACAGATTAAATCATAGATTTAATGAAGTGTGCGAGTCTGAGATCAAGTTTTGGGACCGATTGAGAACATGTACAGAGAGGTATTCATGAATAATAATGTTCTAATCATAAATTATAACATGGGATATGATACTTTTATTCACAAGCTAAGAGAGCTTGGGTATGGGGTTGTTATATTAAACAATAGCAGTAACCAATGTGATAGTTTTAAAGTGCAAAATATCGCTCGGTATTATGAAACCAACTTACAAGACTTTGGAGAGGTTTCAAAATACTGTAGAGTTCTTCATGAACAATATGAGTTTAAGGCGATTCTATCACATAGTGAATTCCATCAGCATATGGTTGATATGCTTGCTAAAGAACTGGACCTTGTACATAACCAACCAGATTTAGTAAAAGAAACAACAAATAAGATCCTTATGAAAGAAAGAGCCAAATCATATGGAATTCCTACTGCTGAGTTTTGTTTACTGGATACTACTAAGAATATTGATGATGAGTTGGAAAGAGTATTAAATAAAATCTCTTTTCCATGGATTATTAAGCCCCCCATTGGTTGCTATAGTGTTGGAGTTCACAAAGTTAGTAGTATTGAACAAGTAAAGAAACTGGTACCTCAGGTAAAAAGGCTATCTACGTTCATTAAATCTACGTATAGCGATAATCAAAGTATGAATAATGTACTGATAGAAGAGTACATACATGGGGAGGAATTTAACTTTGATGGGCTTGTGATAGATGGTACCTGGCATACACTAATGTTATCAAAAAAAATCCCCGATCTATTTGGACCTACTTTTCAAGAAGAAGGGCTTCTTAGCATTATAAATAGCCATGGCGTTGAAGAGTTTGAAACTTTAGCTAAAAAAATAATTTCGGCATTTCCTTATAAAAACGCTCCAATACATATGGAAATCAGAAGGGATAGGGAAACCAACGAACTTAAGGTTGTTGAATTTTCGCCAAGACTTAGTGGTGGTGGTCAAACTATTTATGAGATGCTGAAGATTTCCGCTGAATATGACGTGTATGACGTCTTCATGAAGATGAGGACTAATGCATTAAAAGAAGTTGAGATCCCAAAGTTAAAATGGCATTCGTTTGAGATTGACTTCAAAATTGATGGTTCCGGTATCATTAAATCATTTAAAGGTTTAAACGAGATTAAGAAAAACGTTCTATTTAGAACTGTAGACATAACAAAAAAAATAGGTGATATAATAGCCCCACAGTCAGTAAATATAGACACAGTAGCTGTGTTTTATTTTTCAGTATCGTGTGCTAAAGAAGCGGTAGAGTTATTAGATTTTGTGAATGATACATTTAAGGTGGAGTTAGTGTGAAAAATATAATTGTTACTGGCGGATCTGGATGTATTGGCAGTGCTATTGTGAAATCTCTAATCCGTAGTGGGCATAATGTTGGGTATACGTACCTTAATAACGAAGGTGAAAAGGAAGAAATATGGAAGCTTGCGGATCAGAATAATGTTAAAGTTTGCATGTATAAACTCGATATTAAGAATGAAACAGAAGTTTCAAAATTCGTTGAAAAATACACTGAGCAATTTGGTGATATCGATGTGTTAATTAACAATGCAGGAGTAAGCACGAGTAGCCTAATTTTTTCTCTAGATAGCGACTCTCTTGATTACGTGATAGATACAAATGTTAAGGGGACCATTCTCTTAACAAAGTATGTTTCGAAAAAAATGATGCGTAGAAAAGCTGGATTGATAATTAACACCTCATCTATGGCCGGAGTGCGTGGGGGAAGTGGTGTATCGGCTTACGCAGCATCTAAGGGGGCTATTAATTCGTTTACTAAATCTATGGCAATAGAACTGAGTAAGTGGAACATAAGGTGTATAGCAATAGCACCTGGATATGTAAACAGTGATATGATATCTGATTTGAAAGATGGACATAAGGAAGACCTGAAGGATCGTATACTGATGGGTCGTTTTGGAGAACCATATGAAGTGGCGGAAATGGTTGAGTTCTTTATAGATAAAGGACAATTTTCAAATGGTTCGATATATGAGATTGATGGCGGGATGTGATTTATAATCACAGAGTGTCCTGTTTTGTTGTTTTATCTTTAGATTAAAAAGGAGGTTGAAATGGAAACCAATGAGATAATTAATAAAGTTGTTAGTATACTTAATTCTTTTAATCGAACTAAAGTAGAGGAGCTTTTTGAAATTAAAAAAGTTATCCGAGATTCTTTAGAATTCATGACTTTTATTGTTCGTGTAGAAGAGGAATTTGGGATATTCATAGACGAATCTCACTTTGATCATATATTAGAACGGGATTATCTTTTAAATACGATACATAACTATTTAAGTGAATAGATTGGGTTTGTTAGAACATAATGTTATAAATCCAAGTGATGGTGTGTTCGATGAAGTCAGCAATTGTGCATATTTAAATACGGCAATTGCTTGTAGATTTTATGATATTGAACCTGAGTTCATTCTAGGATCTGTACAAGGATTAAATACATATAATATTGAAGGAATTTATGAGAAATATTTATCTGGGATATTAAATGGCTTGGTCGATCCAAGAAAGATAAAAAAAACTGAATTTAAAACTGATGCGTTTTCGTCTTCTAAAGAAATATATAAATTTATCAGCACTTTTGGTGGTAGTGAGTTGATAAGTTTCTCTATTCCGTTAAACAATGTTTTCTATAGGGATGATTTTCTAAATCGCAACCCGAATAGTTATGATTATAGACATAATTCACTAATGATGTTGGGGAGTGGTAAGAATATTGAGATTTTGGATGGTACACCAACAGCGATATATCCAAAAGGCGTATCGATTACACTATCCAACTTCAAAGAATCTATTGTTAGTAGTGGTATTTATGCTATTTACATGCTGAATATAGGGGAGGCTCTTTCATCCTTAAAAGATATTAGTAATTGTGTTCTTATCAATCACTGCCGGCAGATTTTGCTATCCGAATTCAATGAATACCTTGGCGGCCAGCACAGGACAATGGATTATGTCAGCTCGGTATTGTCTGGATCTAGTATGAAATTAAAATCGGAAATGTTTAGCGCTGAAGCTAACATATTCGATTTTATTAAAATGCAAAGATATTATTTCTATATTTTTCTTTCTCGATATTTTGTTACCAAAGAACAAGAGTTAGAGATAATGCATATATGCCGAAGGCTGAACCAAGAGTATATATTGGCAAAGATGTTAAGTACTAGAATGTATCTATCTACTAGCGTTGACTACTACATTAAGATGGAACGTAAAGTGGAAAATGTCATTTCTAAAATAAATAATATGGAAAGAAGCTTGGTAGTTTATCTTCTATCCAATAAAATTCGTAATAGAGTATTGTTAACATGATTTCAATGATTAATTCTAGAAGTGAGAAAATATTTGCGATTAATAGTATTATAAAAACATCTCTTCCAATTATAGCTTCTATGGCCTCAGCATTGATCATGATGATGTCAGATAGGATAATATTGGCTAGGTATTCCAGCGAAACGTTAGCCGCGTCTGGGCCTGCCATTTTTACAGCTATTGCTATAATAGTTTTCTTTACGGGTACGGCGGGAATAACTCGAACGTATATAGCGCAGAAAAATGGAGAGAGGGACTATCCAGAGCTTCGTAGGATAGCTCTCAAATGTTTTACACTTGGTATTTTCTTGGGGGCGATTCTACTTGCACTTCAGCCTCTAATAAAGCAAATTCCGTATTTAAACTCTTTACCTAGGCCTATCCAAGATTTAGAGTCTCAATATCTATCATTAGCACCGTTTTATGGGTTCTTTATGATATTAAATGTGGTTTTTAGTAGTATATATATAGGCCGGTTAAATACAAAGATATGTATGTATGTTGGCATGGCTGGAAACGTAATAAACATATTTTTGACCATTGCTTTTGTATACGGTGTTAGTTTTTTTCCAGAGCTAGGTATGAATGGGTCTGCTGTTGGTACTTTGATTTCAGTATTTATAGTTTCAGTAATATATATATACTACCTTAGAAAAGATAACTTACTGATACTTAGGGATATTGAAATAGATAGCTTGAGATTTCTTCCTATATTAAGGATGGGAGTTAATAAAGGTGCAAGTGCTTCCATGGAAGATTTTGGGCATGTTACTTTTATCTGGGCGGTAGGAATGCTAGGGCAATCAGCTCTTATAGCAAATAACATAGCCTTAGCGTTAAATTATTTGGCAATAGTTCCAATTATAGGGTTGTCAATTGGATGTAGTACTATTATCGCGAACCATGTTGGTAATGGGGAAGATAGTAAGGTTTTGCCTACAATATACTTGACGTTTTTAATCGGAATATCATATATATTGATTGTGTCGTTTGTAGAAATTAATTATAGTAGGATTTTGATATATCCTTTCATTTCCTCTGATTTATCTATCGAAAGCAGAGTTCTTTCCTCTCAAACTGTACAAGTTCTTTGGCTCTATGCTTTGGCATTTAACCTGTCAATGCTGATGACAAGTTGCTTAGAGGCAATAAAATATACAAAACCAATTTTTTGGTGTCGAGTGGCTATATTTTGGGGTTTGAATGTGCCTGCAATTGTGTGGCTCACATCAAGCAACCAAGGAAAGCAAGACCTTATCATTACGTGCTGGGTTATTGGCTCTTTCTTTGAACTAAGTATAGGTGTTTTTTTGTCACTTCTTTTTGTGAAAAGGTTTTTTAATTCAAAAAAAATCAACAAATAGAAATCGACGTCCCTTTTATATTGTGAGTATTTTCCATGTTAAATTTAGCTATTAAAAATTTTGATGTTATATCGAGTCGCAATTATTTGGAAATCGACGAAATATTAATATCTAAGTTGAATTCTGTTCTTCCGGAAGACTTAGATAGTGTTATCGGCAGAAAAGGTCATCGATATCAAGATGATTCTACAAAGTTAGCTCTATACTTGGCTAGAAAACTTTGCAAATTTACTGAAGACAGTTACAACGATAAACTCGGCGTCGTTTGCTGTACAGAGTTTGGTAACTTTGGTAATGGGCTTCTTATTAATGAATCAGCCTTGGATATAGACAGTATTCTTTCTGCTCAGTTATTTCCAAATGCTACTTTTAGCTCAACTGCTGTAACGGTATCCTTAGCTCTGAAAGCTAGGGGAGTAAATCTTACAATGAACTCTGGTCAGTTAGGTATACTGAACGCTATCAATCTTATTGATAGATACATAAAAAACAATAGACTTGAAGAGTGTGTGTTAATATGTGTTGATGAATTCCATCCATTTACAGCGTCTCAAGTACCAGTACCTAAAAAGAGTGCTATGCATTTCAGCTCTGGAATTTCTGTATTCCATATGAAATCCGACTCCACTTGCCCATCAAGTATTAAATTAAAGGATTCCATATTGACCGATAATAGTGATGAGTTTTTGTCCTTTATTTCAAAATGCGATTGTCCAGTAATTAGTTGGAAAAATATTGAACATTTCGACGAGAAGGAATCTCGGGTGAATTATTTAGACTGTTATTCTGGGGTTAATCAAATTCCGATTTTGATGAAACTAGCAAAACGTCATATGGCCATAAAAGGATTGAAGAGTATATTGGTCGTAGATGAATCCCATAGTGGTGGATTTGGTGGGTTGCTATTAGAGAGAGGTCTGTAAAGTGGGAGCTATTTTTCTTGATGAAAAGTTAGAAATATTTAAATGCCATTTCCCTGAGGAACCTATTCTTCCTGGTGCATTGATATTTGAGTTATGCTGTTTCGTGTTGGTTGAAAAAGGCTATGTTAAACAAAATGATATTAAAGATTATACTTGGAATGCAAAATACATCAGACCAGTAAAACCAGGTTCTCAGTTATCATTTGAAATAAAGGTGCTTCATGATAGATATGTTATAGATTTGTACGAAAGTAACAACCACCTTTCATGTGTCACTGCACACTTAAGCGGAGCAGGGCTAGATATAAAAGAGATTGTACCGGACTTTGAGAGTAAAGAACTTTTTCCGGTTAATGATTTTCCTAAAAGGCCTAAAGATATATTATTTCTTGATAAATACTTTAGCACGCAAATCTCAAATAATAGTGCAGAAGGCTATGGTATTCTATCTTTTAAGAAAGAATGTTTAGATGTTGCTCAGGAAATTAGCGATTCTAAGATGTTTGGGGTTCTATTCTGTTTATTAGAGTTCATGAGTTTAACTGTATTATCTCTTGGTCGTGATAATGCAGTTCTTCATTTAAAAGAAAAGTTTGGATTTGTTAGGCTGAATAATATTAAATTTGATGTGAGTGGCATTGAATTTGATGAAGAACTATATTGTAAGGTCGGACTTTTATCAATTAATAACAAAACAATGAAATGGTATGGGCGTGTTTTTACAAAGAGAAAAGTGATTTTCGATCTGAATTCCGCAATCAATTATTCGTTTATTGGAGGTAAGGGTGAATAAAGCAGTCATTAGTGGTATTGGCATTGTTTCGCCATTAGGAATTACTACAGGTTCATTCTACGATAATTTATGTTCTGGTATAAGTAATTTTTCTATAGAAGACTTAGTGTATGAAAAGTATCAGAAAGGTTTTGTATCGTCTAGAGTTGAAAAAAGAGACTTAGACACTATTTTGGATGCGGTAGGAGACTCTTATCGTGACACGCCTGGAATCGCTTTTGCGATCTATGCTGCTAGACAAGCATTAACTGACTCATCTTTAGACTTACCCTCTGGTTCGAAAGTAAATGTATATTCTGGTAATGGAGATTCCGAATCAACATTACTAGATAGATACCTTGCTAGCGGTAAAGTTAAGTTACCTCAGATGTACTCTAGTCATTGCATATCTAAAGAGATCTCTAGATCTTTGGGATTTCGCGGTGATAATATTACTATGCATAACACTTGTGCTTCTTCTATCATTGCGTTAGAGGCTGGTGTGGATGACATAGAGAGCGGAAGATCCAAAGTAAGTATTTGTGGAGCGACAGATGCTTTTTCCAACAAAATTTTTGCCGGTTTTTCAAGTTTAAAGGCGTTAGTTTCAGACAGGTGTAAGCCATTTTCTTCAGAACGAAAAGGTATAGTTATTTCTGAAGGAGCTATTTTTTTTGTTTTGGAAGAACAGGAGCATGCATTAGAGCGAGGGGCCGATATTTATTGCGAAATAAACGGTATTGGGCTTAGCAATGACTCTTTTCATTTGACAAAACCATCATCCTATGGGATTTCGCTTTCTATTCGTGAAGCAGCAACTAAATCTCAATTAAACTTTGATGATATTAGCTGTATTTACGCCCACGCTACAGGTACAAAGGCAAATGACTATGCTGAATATGAAGCACTTTCGAATTGCTTTTCTGATATACCCATACCCCCTATAGTAGCAATTAAGTCTAGTTTAGGACACATGATGGCAGTGGCTGGGGCTGCCAATGTAGCTTCCGCTGCTCTTAGTATTAAGCATGGAGTACTTCCTCCGTCACTCTATTCTCAGCCTATTGAAGATCTATTTAAAATCGACTTGGTTGAAAAAGTTAGGGTAACCTCACCAAAAACTATTTTATGTAATGCTTTTGGTTTTGGTGGAAATAATGGTGCAATTATCATTTCAGGAGTTAATCAGTAATGATTGATTTAAAGTTTGATAGTAATCTTAATGTTTTCAAAAGCCATTTCCCCAACTCTCCCCTTGTTCCTGGAGGTCTAATTATAGATATAATAATTAGCCACCTTAAGTCTCAAGGGTTAGTGGATTGTATCACTAACTATGAGTGGAAGTCATTGTTTCGATCTCCTATCCTTCCTGATTTGTCATACAAGTTAAGTATTAACGGGGATTCTAACAGGATAAATGCAATAATTAGCTATGAAGGTGTTGATTGTTTAGAAAGCTCTTTCAAAAGGAAAATTGTTGATTACTCAAATATTATTGAAATCCCTTCGGTAATAGGTAGATTGTCGTCCGCTTCCGGTATTCAGCAAATGGATATAGAGTTCCTAGAAAGTTGGACTAATTTGGAAGAGTTTGCCGATGTAGGTGCATTTGGGGTCGGAGAAATATCATCTAAAAATCTATCCTGTGTCGACGACTTTTCGTATGAAGGTGATTTTGGTTCTGTTTTTGGTTTAATGGAACTTATTGGTGCTCAGGTTTTACTATCGTTATCTAGTAGAATTAAAGATAGTGGATTATTTGGTTATGTTCGATTCTCTAAATGTCACATTCTAGACTTGAATATTAAAGGTAGTGGTAATCTACACGTGGTGACTTCTTCAAAATTAATAAATGGAAATACTATAGTATGGAGGTCGACCGTTTATAATAATAAAAAACCAGTTTTTTTAGCATCAGCTATAAGTAGAAACTTTTTGAGGATCGACAACAATGAAGAGTAAAGTTATCGCTATAGGGAGTGGTGATTTTGTTATCAGGTGTCTTAGCTACCTAATACCCAAGGTACATATTTCTTTAGTTTTTATTACGGAAAAACCACAAATCTGCCATAGGTTAGTTAGTTTTTGTGTAAAAAATAATATAAAATATCTATTTGTAAGCAGCCTTAAAGATAATGAGACGTTTAGAATAATTAGTGACACAGAACCTGATATAATTTTTAGTATTAACAACTTTAAGATAATACCTAATAATATTGTTTCTATTGCAAAGAAAGGCGTTATTAATTTTCATAATTCTCTATTACCTAAGTATGCAGGCCTTAACCCTTGTAGTTGGGCAATTATTAATAATGAGGATGCTCACGGAGTTACATGGCACTTTGTTGAGGAGTTAATCGATGGTGGGGATATATTGGCTCAATGCTCATTTGATATCGATGAATCGGATAACGCTAAGTCATTGATAATAAAGTCATTTAAGTATGGTTATAAATGTTTTGTTGAAAATGTTGATAATTGGATAGATGGTCCTATAAGTTCAACCCCGCAGTCTATATCGGATATAGATTACTATTCTTCAAAAGATAAACCAGATTCAGAGTTTATTAGTTTTGATAAAAAAGTAGAAGATATAAATCGTTTGTTTAGAGCTTGTGATTTTTTCCCTCTTCCGAATCTGTTTTTTACTCCAAAAGTGAGAATTGATAATTGTGTTTTTTCGTTAAATCTTGTTAATTCTTATACCTCCGGTTCTAATGGTGCTAAAGTTGGAGAAGTAATTGTTGTTGATGATGACACTATAAAAGTACAGTTATCTGATGGAGTTGCTTTGTTTAATCTGTTACCAGAATCAAGCTTGTAAAAGACCTTTCAGCAATTATCTAATAGATAAAGGAATTGAGCCTGTGCTTACTATAAATAGTATTATGTCGGTTGTTTTCAGAACCATGTCAGGAAAAGTTGCTATCCATGACTCCTTTTCATCTTATTCATATTCTGAATTAGAATCTAGAGTTAATCACTATAAATCGCAAATAACGGAATCCAATCTTGCCCCCAATACACTAATTCTTGTCGAAGGGGATCGTGATTTTGAATTAATCTCTAAGATATTGGCCAGTGCCATACTTGGATATCCTCACTTATACCTCCCAAAAAAATCCGAAGGAGACTGGTTTGAATCATCATTATCTAGGGTTGGCGCGACGTTCAGGTTTAAGGACCATTCTAAAAACATTAACATAGGTACTTATGCAAGCTGGGGTAGATTCGCTAATACATTTGTAAATTTTTCCTCCGGCACTACAGGAAAACCGAAAATTATACCAGTTCCAGAGTCTGGGGTGATCAACCTTTGTTATGATCCTGACTGGATTGATACTCGCAATATAATAATCCTATCTCAGGCAGCAATGACATTTGATATATTTCAACTAGAAGTGTGGGTTTCTTTACTCAATGGTGGGACATTAGTATTACATAACGGTAGGTTTGTTACACCAAACGTTATTAACAAAAGCGTGAGTGAGCACAAAGTCAACACCATGTTTATTGCTACCACTCTATTTCACCGTTTGCATGACACATTGAAATATGACTTCAATGGTATCAAGTATCTAATGGTGGGTGGTGAAGCATTACTATCTCGCGTTGTGTCTAGTTTATTCGATGTTAACAAATCTGTAACCATTCTAAACGGGTATGGACCAACTGAGTCTACGATTGGGACAAGCTTTTATGAAATTCCCCGTGAATTAACTACTGAAAACAAAGTAGTCCCCCTTGGTAAGCCAATCAGAAATGTATTAATGGAAATACCGGATAAGGATGAAAATGGGGTTGGAGAGGTTTATATCTCTGGTCCATGTTTAACCGAAGGCTACATTAATGAACACCTTTTAAACGATAGTAAATTTATAATTGAAAAAATTAGTGGTATAGAAAGGAGGTGGTATAGAACGGGTGACCTTATGAAAGTAGAAAATGGACTTTTTTGTTACTTAGGGCGGGTCGATCTTCAGGTGAAAATTAGAGGTAATCGAGTAGATCCACAGGAGTTGACATATGCTATCTCAGATATTACAAAAGAAAATGAAATAGCTATAGTGTCAGTAAGTATAGATGGTCAGTCCGTTCTGGTACTAGTCCACGGACCTAACGTATCAACAAAGTTGGTGAACGATAGCCTTAAAGATTTCTGCTTAACGAGACCAGATTACATGCACCCGTCGCATGTTTACTGTTTTGATGTTTGGCCAGTGTTATCGAGTGGTAAAACCGATATCAAGTCATTACAGTCTATTTCCGCATCTGCTGTTCTAGAGGAAATGGTTTATTAGTATAGTGATGGCTCGGTAAAGGGGTTCTGTCGCAAATAAAAATATGTATGGCTTTTTTCCCTTTGCAGTTCAACTCATTGCGGGTTTAAGTTAAATTTTGAGCTGTGATTTAGAGTTTATCGTTCTATTTTTTTATCTAGTAAATAATAACCGGTAACTTGTTTGTTAAATATACAGAATTCTCTCTTGGTTTTGATCTTCAGATGAGATTATTTTGGGCAACGCTTATCACATTTCCCTACTAGGTGGTTGATAAGAATTAGCCACCCTATCGTAAGCTCTATGACCTTTTGATAATGCAGTTATGAGAGTACTTTTGATAGGGCGATGCTCACTGTTATCAGATTACAATAAATATTGATTGCCTTTGCTCTTAAAACTGACAGCTTTAACCATTCCTTCAAATAAAGTTTGATCAGTGCTAACGTATTTCTGGACAAAGGTTTGCCAGTGACTTTGCTAATTTAGAAAATTACGGATAATTATAAGTATTGGAAATCCGTATGTGGGGTTTACGCTTACTTCTTTCGCAAATGCATCGGATGTCATAAAGCACCTTTCTTTGCGAACATTTCTTCCTATCGCACCTTTAGCGATCATTGCAGTACCTTAGATACTCACATTGATCGCATTGGGCGGGGCGTTGTTCGACTACCCCAAAATGAGATATTTTTTTGAAATTAAAGATTCTGGTATTATGTGTTTTTTGCATGATGTGATTGAAATATGCCAAACAAACACAATAATTCAAAACGCCATCATATCCCCAAACAGCAATACAAAATCACCAATTGGTCAGAGTGTCAACGCTAGTTTAAAATTGATCCACTTATCGACGTTATCGCCGTAAGCGCTCCATAAAACCCGCATTCTAATCGCCTAGCGCGAAGAATAAGATCAAGTCTCCAACCATGAGGAGATTTGAAATGGGAAAACGACACACTAATCAAGAATGGCAAACGCTCATCGMKCAGTCTGAATCGAGTTCATTGTCAACGCTTGCWTTTTGTAAGCTTAATGAACTCAATCCCTCGACGTTTTATGCTAAGCGCCAGCAACTCAAAAAAGCAGATGTCTCTCAAGGCTTTGTACGGGCAGAGGTCGTCGAAAAGACAACGAAATATCAAGCTCAAATAGCCACCGCTAACATGACACTTCTCATCAATCCGAGATTCCGCAGCCAATTTAGGAATAAACCGCTTCATACAGTATGCCAAGAAGCTTGAGTAGCCGAGCCTGATGCTCTTGAACACCTATGATGGAGCTTTGACCGCCAATTTCGAGTATGTCTATACCTTCGAACTTTAAGAATACCCAACGCGCTGTCGGTTTAGTTGTCTTCTTGTTCTTCACCATGCTAGGAAAGAATTCCTCGGTTTTAGTGAGACTCTCTCGGATTTTGTGCTCTAAGCTAGCGTAAACGAGTAAACTTAGCGTCATGATCATCAACAGCGCTTCGATTNCAAGAAAGCTTGAGTAGCCGAGCCTGATGCTCTTGAACACCTATGATGGAGCTTTGACCGCCAATTTCGAGTATGTCTATACCTTCGAACTTTAAGAATACCCAACGCGCTGTCGGTTTAGTTGTCTTCTTGTTCTTCACCATGCTAGGAAAGAATTCCTCGGTTTTAGTGAGACTCTCTCGGATTTTGTGCTCTAAGCTAGCGTAAACGAGTAAACTTAGCGTCATGATCATCAACAGCGCTTCGATTCGCTGAGGCTTCTTCAGGAAAATTGATGATGTCAGGAACTCAGGGCTTTTCAAAAAGCGAAATCCGCGTTCTACCTTTTGCTGTGACTTGTAATGCTCAAGTAACGCAGCCATCGTTAGATCGGCGCAGTCAGTATCGTTGGTTGCGAGAATAAACATGCCTACTTTAAGCTTGGCTAATTTCACTTTTTCCAAATCGGTATAAGGCGTAGCGTCTATTAAATAGTGATATCCCGTTGGCTTTGCGTCTTTTTTTGGCCGGCCGCGACCTGAATAGATTGGCTCTTTTACGAGGGTTGATTGCGCAAAGCCAAGCAAATGACACTGGCTGGCGAAGTCGCTCATTGCTTGCTCGGCATCCACAGCGCAAGCAAACTGCTTTTTCATTAACTGCYCCAACGCTTTCAGCTCTTTGGTGATATTTTTGTCTAAGTTTTTATAGAACGTTGCTTCTTCTCGCTTGGTTGCTTGCTCACTATGAACCAACAACCACTTCTGAGATACCGAGCCATAGTCAGCATCAACCCAACAACMCGAGTAACCATTGCCGATACAGCTCAGCTGCTCTGGTTTAAGGTTCATTAAGGCTTCTTTGGCTGACTTAATCGTCATTGGAACACGCGTAATAAACTTCTGTTGTTGYTCATCCAGTGAACGAATGCTTTCTTCGGTTCTAAGTTTTTATAGAACGTTGCTTCTTCTCGCTTGGTTGCTTGCTCACTATGAACCAACAACCACTTCTGAGATACCGAGCCATAGTCAGCATCAACCCAACAACCCGAGTAACCATTGCCGATACAGCTCAGCTGCTCTGGTTTAAGGTTCATTAAGGCTTCTTTGGCTGACTTAATCGTCATTGGAACACGCGTAATAAACTTCTGTTGTTGCTCATCCAATGAACGAATGCTTTCTTCGGTATATAGAGCGGCATCAGCGATGAAGTAGCGACTGTTTTGAGCTGCTTTTAGGCAATGAATATGTCGCTTGGTGACCTCTGAAAATGCCTTAGCATCATTGGTGTTGCCACTGAGTGCTTGCATGTAAACAGGCAGGCCTGCTTGATTTTCACAGATCAGCTCAAGGACCACTTGGTTTAGCTCTGGACGGTGGTCTCGGCTGTAGCCTTTTACCAGTTTGATGGCATTAAGATCTTCGTCTTGGGCGTATTCACCATCGACATGAAAGCTAGTGATATCAAGGTGGACAGAGTCTGTTTTAAGTCTAAGATTATCAACGACATGCTCTGCAATSGCTTGGTAAAGCGCTGACACATCTGCTTCATACAAAGCATCTAACGTGCGTCCGAGTACATCGTCAGTTAAATGGTGAGCTTCAATGTTTTTAGCGAGCAACTTAGCAACAGGCTTCGTCTCGAAGAAGTCAGAGAACATATGCAGCGTTCTACTGTGAAAGCCAAGGCCGTTAAGAATCATTGCTAAGACAGCATCGCCATGTGAGACGTTATGATCTGAGTATTTGGGAATAATGCGATCAATAATGCCTGGTAAACCGACTTCATGACAGAAAGCAGCGATTAGCCCTAAGTGGTCCAAGCGTTTAATGACAGGTTGAGCAGTAGACATAATAAGTGACCGTTAAATAACAGTAATAGATCAGAACTGAGGATCACGGTCAAGAGTTCTGTCGTACTAACAGCTGCAAACGATCACTGGATCACATTATTCTAATTCTGAAATTGGCTGCGGAATGACGGTATTAAAAGTAATCCAGTAAATAATAATTTAGCAAAGTCATTGAAACGTTATTGTCCAACACCTTCACATGTAGCACTCTAATCTGCCTGAGATACCCTCACAAAAAGACAGATTCGGCTATTCTGATTTGATGTTAGCGACTCAACTACTAACTATTTTTATGTTTTTTGAAAGCTAAGAGTGAGTTTGGGTAAGAAATGGTAAATCATTTACCACTTCTTACCCAAACGAGTCACCTAATGATTATGTAACCCGTTTTTTCTTCTAGTTTTGACTGGAGGCTCTATATCTCAAGCTCTTGCAGCGTAACCACTTCCACACAGTAATGTGGAGGAGCAGAAGTGATAATCTTATCTAGGAGCACCTTATCACTAACTGGAATATTCCCTTCTAGGTTTAAATCTAGTTCGTAGATTGAAGAGCTTTGTGGCCAAGAGATAGATCTTTCAGTTATTTGCTCAATGGTTTCAACGCTATCTGCGCCACTACTCAACCGCCACTCTCCATTGCTCCACAATCCGAATATTCTATAGTGTGTGCCATGTTCATCCGAACTAACACGCAATGTAATCCAACCGATATTGGGCTTATGGTGTCTCATGACAAGCCCTCCGAGTTTTTGAAATGTAGCCTTAAGCCTTTGCTTAGTTGTTCATTAACTTTCAAGATTGTAAGGTCGAAAGAAGCTTCAAAGTAGCTCATTATGGAATCTAGAGTGCATCGTGCATCGACATCATAGCTAGCATCTAAAAATTGTTTCAGTTGAGCACAAAATTCTTGCCCAAAGGTGCGGCAAGGTGGAAAGGTATAGTCTGTCATACGTTCTTGTGACAATGTGCTTAGAACCCGCTCTACTGATGACTCAAGCTCACACTCTTCAATGAGAGTTATTCCCATTGGAATACTGATGCTCTCGAAAAAATAAAGTGCTTCGGCTTCAACAGAGGTATAAGGTGGTCCTACATTCTCTGAAAATTTCACTTTGATCTGCTCAATAATCTCGTCTTTTAGAAAACCTAGCTTGGACACAACAAATCCACACGACATTTCAGCAAGCTCAGGTTGACTAAATTTACGTTCTATTGGAAAGGGAGTGGGGTTTGCATTTGATATCATATTTTGGCAAACCTGACGCAGTAACTTATGTGTTTCTGGAGTGAAGAATGAAAATTGATACAAGTGATGATGTAGTGATACCGGAGTATAGTGACCTGTTCTAGCTGAATTTTTGTTCTTAATTCTAAGCCCGGAAGAACGTGCATCTTCGTTTTTTATTCTATCTTCATCGGCACACCATTCGCCGAAATTATACACTTTGAGTTCGCAACTTAACCTTGCTTCGAACTCAACCATAGCAAAAAAAGGGTCTAGTTCAGTAATTATCGTACATAGTGTTTTGAAAATTACGTTACGAATCTGACGAGGTGTTAAATTAACTTTTACTTTCTTTCCAAGGTGTAAGTGGCTATCTAGCTTTATTTCACGGAGCTGTTGTAAAGCTTTGTTAAAGATACATAGGCTACCATCTTCAAACACATAAAACTTCACACCAATGAAACCATTGGGTGTCCCATGAAAGAATTGCTCTATTTCGGCTCTTGTTTGATCGAAAAAAATATAGCAAGCCAAGTTTTTTCGGCTGTCAAAACGGAGCTTTTGAGGGCCTTTTCTGTCTTCAGCTAGTTTAAAATAAGAAATCGTTACTTCGTACTCTAATGCTTGAGAGAAAGCATCGAGGAGACTTTTAAAAGATGTTTTATTTGCAAACATAACTCATTTCCTGAAGACCTTACGCTTTCTGCTGGCGAACGAGAGCGCATAGTCATTCAACTAATGAATTATCAAGGATTAGATTGTAAGTTTTACGACCTAGGTGGAACCGCCAGCAATCCCGTGTATGTCATCCAAAAGTTATGCTAGATACAAAACAGATAAAAGCAAAATTTTATGGCAGAAAAAGCACGATTTGCTTCCAAGAATATAAAAAGAGAGCATGGAACATGGCAGAACTAGATGGGCAACCAAGCTTCAAGGTGTATCTCGAAATCAATAGTGCCTTTGAGCTTGAGAATGACCGTTATTGATGCATTGGTTGCCGCAGTCCTATGGATAAACCCATTTTGTATCTCGACCAAGAGTTGGACATGGATTTCAGAGCCGTGTGTCGGTTGCTGGCAAGAACAGCCTGCTGTTGAGCAGCTACCAACTCCGGCCATTGAAGCATCGCTAACCTCGAAGCTGGATGGTAATACTATCGAGTCAAAATATATAGATAGAACTCTTAAACTCTATCTGGTCACCGTTTCTCAAAGCGAACTATGTTCTCAGCTTTTTCTATGAAGACTTCCCTTTGCTGATCTCTTGGTATTAGTTCCCACATAGAGGTGATCAGCTCATCAATCTCAGCCACCTTCTCATTCAATGCCGCATCCTTTCTATCGCGTTCCTCTGCTAGATCTTTAACCTTTGCTTCAGCTTCTTTCTTAGCCTTCTCTACCCGGATCAATTTAGCCTCTAGCTGTTTATAAATAGCGGATGACTTGACATCATCAACAGATATCTCTTGTGATAAACTGCTGCCACCATGAACCCGCTCAGCTTCTGCTGCTTGGATTTCACTGGCGATATTTGGATAGCGTTTTAAGCAACCATTTGAAAGCCCAGCTTCCTTCTCAACACCTGAATTAGTGATTCTCAGAGGCTTATTTGCTTTCACCTTTTGCTTAAACGACTTTGTGTTAGGCGTTCTAGTTTTAAGCCTTTCAAGTGCTTCACGAAGCCGTTCTTCTGTTGATTTTGTTGTCATAAACCCTCTGTATTGTCCACTGTTTGAATGAGTATTTCCGACAACTCCGCACTTAAAGTATACGGCTCGTATTCGAAGTTAAGGTCATCCATAATCTTTTCCGCAGCTCTTATTGTCATAACAAGCTTTGATAGCGAACTATGATTAAGGTCGTTCTGCTCGTGCAATAAATGAAGATTTCTCATCGCATCCATTCGTGACGTTTCAGCAAAGGCGACATCTTCAATAAAATCATACTCACAATCCACACACTCAGTTAGGTCGATATTTATCCTCATCGAGCACAACTTATTAGTACACACCATGCTTGGCGCTATGACATGCAGGTGTTTAACATCATTTTTTAATTGATCAATCCAGTATTCCCTAGACAGTAAGTTCTTATTTGCGCCATTTTTAAAGTAGCTTTGTCCTTGTCGTGAAATCTCTTTAGCAGTCTGCTTGCCCTTGCCTCCGGCCACTCGCTCACCATTGGCTAGCTTGCTGTAGATTCTCACATAGATATCCGCCAACTGCTCGACACGCTCCTTGTTGACCACGTTATAAATTTTAGGAAAGTGGCTGCTATTGCGAGCGTACCAACGAGTCATCGCAATCGATAGATGACTAAACTGCTGCTTCAACGCAGGGAAAGAGCAAAGCTCATAACCCACAAGGTAATATGCCAAAGAGCGTCTTAAAGTGTGAGGAGTTACAGGGAATTCATCACCCTGTTCTAAATCCTTTGCTGGATCTGATATATTTAGATATACAAAGTCATCAGCAGTGAGCGTTAAACTAACATTAGAAAGATCCCTCACTGCGCAATTAACTAAATTTACAGTAGTTGATTTTGTGCAAGGTTTAACAGACTGACAACTTCTAAATCCAGCCCACATCCTGCGCTTATCTTTCGATTTATAACGCTTGTGAAAACCTCTAAATACCGAAGTTAGTACATTAAAGGCCTCATAACCTACCTCAGTTGTTACAAAGGTATCCTTTTTGGTTTGAGTACCTACTGTTATTTTTGATTGTCGTGTAGTTAATAGGTATATGATTTCTTTTTTAGAGTTCCTTTTTCTATCAGATAGAGTTAACTTTTGAGCACCAAAATCGATGTGTGCTCCATATAACTCATCAACTCTCATGCCTGAAAGCTGTAAACACATAAACCCACAAGTTCCGGTTATATCCCTTAACAGATCTTTTAGCTCAACACGCCCATAAGATTTTCCATCAATGGTCACATTAAAGAGAGCGGCACGATCGGAGCCAATACCAACCTTGTAATCGACCTTATCAAAAATATCCATCCATAGTAAGCGCTCCATAAAACCCGCATTCTAATCGCCTAGCGCGAAGAATAAGATCAAGTCTCCAACCATGAGGAGATTTGAAATGGGAAAACGACACACTAATCAAGAATGGCAAACGCTCATCGCTCAGTCTGAATCGAGTTCATTGTCAACGCTTGCATTTTGTAAGCTTAATGAACTCAATCCCTCGACGTTTTATGCTAAGCGCCAGCAACTCAAAAAAGCAGATGTCTCTCAAGGCTTTGTA
>NZ_JAKEUQ010000080.1 GCF_022397955.1 Vibrio sp. Isolate32
TAAGATAAGAGTTAAACCCACCGGGTCATTGCAGACGCTAATGATGGAGATAGGTTAAGACCACTTGCGGAGAGCCTGTTAATGCGGCGGACACACTAGATGTCATCTAACGAATAAGGCCCCGCAGTCGCGTAAGTCATCAGGGTCACGATGTATGCGAATCATCGATAAGTAGACCGAATGTAGAGCGGCAGTCCAAAACCCATCACTATTCGTTTAGCGGATGTTTGACAACCGGGGGAATCCATGTAGCCTCGTTAAGCGGAAAAAAATAGTTGGCTACAATTTGTGAGGTACGAACAAAAGCCAACTGTTTTTTGTCCGTTTAAACGACTTGTTGAACGAAGCCGCTGCGCGGCAGAATAAAGACAGCACAAGTCATACTCTTATTACACCATCACCCTGATGGTCGTTAACAGGAGTAACTTATGAATTCCACCGACTTAGAACGCTACAACATTCTTTATGAACAACACCTTACCAACCTTAAGCTGCAAGGTAAACGACCTGCGACCATTGATGCCTATTCTCGTGCGGTTCGTCGGATCACCGCTCATTTCGATCGGGTTCCTGATACATTAACCACGGCCGACCTCAAACAGTTCTTCGCATCTCTTATTCAAACTCACTCGTGGAGCACCATTAAACTCGACCGTAACGGCTTACAGTTCTTCTATCGCTATACGCTCGATAAACAGTGGGAGTGGCTCAATATCGTCAAGCCGCCACAAGTGAAACGACTGCCCGACATACTCACACCACAGCAAGTCAGTTCTCTGATTACTTACACTCGACAGGCACGTTATCAGGTGT
>NZ_JAKEUQ010000081.1 GCF_022397955.1 Vibrio sp. Isolate32
CGATACTAGCATACTAGCTCAGTTGGTAGAGCGCAACCTTGCCAAGGTTGAGGTCATCGGTTCGAACCCGATGTATCGCTCCAAATTAGCCTTTTAAAGGCAAGATTCATTGTCTTAAACGATAATGATGCGAAAAGAGAAACATCCGGACGCGGGATGGAGCAGTTTGGTAGCTCGTCGGGCTCATAACCCGAAGGTCGTCGGTTCAAATCCGGCTCCCGCAACCACATTACAGTTAAGCGCCATTTATTGTCTAAGGCAGTAAGAGCCGCGATTAACTAATGCGATACTAGCTCAGTTGGTAGAGCGCAACCTTGCCAAGGTTGAGGTCATCGGTTCGAACCCGATGTATCGCTCCAAATTAGCCTTTTAAAGGCAAGATTCATTGTCTTAAACGATAATGATGCGAAAAGAGAAACATCCGGACGCGGGATGGAGCAGTTTGGTAGCTCGTCGGGCTCATAACCCGAAGGTCGTCGGTTCAAATCCGGCTCCCGCAACCACATTACAGTTAAGCGCCATTTATTGTCTAAGGCAGTAAGAGCCGCGATTAACTAATGCGATACTAGCTCAGTTGGTAGAGCGCAACCTTGCCAAGGTTGAGGTCATCGGTTCGAACCCGATGTATCGCTCCAATTTAGCCTTTTAAAGGCAAGATTCATTGTCTTAAACGATAATGATGCGAAAAGAGAAACATCCGGACGCGGGATGGAGCAGTTTGGTAG
>NZ_JAKEUQ010000082.1 GCF_022397955.1 Vibrio sp. Isolate32
TCATCAAGAAGGGTTAATTCTTGATGACTGTTTGCCGGACTCAATGTGAATCAAACTAAAGTTTGATTCGAATACAAGACACTTGAATGTGTTTGTTGTGTTTATACCGTTCTTATTAACTAAGAGCAGATAAACATTGAGAACTTTTAAATTTGATTAACTTAATCACAGCCTTGAGCTGTTTGATTTCACTTTTTAAAGTGAAAACCAATTAAGTAATCAGTCAGCTTTCCAAATTGTTAAAGAGCATGTATTCCGAAGAATGCATTTTCTAAAGACTCTCGCAGTCGAAAAAACCAACCAACGACATAAGAAGTGGTTTGGAGTTTTAACTTCCAAGAATATTTAGAGAATGGTGGGCGATACCGGGCTCGAACCAGTGACCCCCTGCTTGTAAGGCAGGTGCTCTCCCAACTGAGCTAATCGCCCACTAAAAGTTTTAATTCCTTCGTGGAGAAAGAATGGTGGGTCGTGCAGGATTCGAACCTGCGACCAATTGATTAAAAGTCAACTGCTCTACCAACTGAGCTAACGACCCAATGGTATCCCGTAGGGGAGTCGAACCCCTGTTACCGCCGTGAAAGGGCGGTGTCCTAGGCCTCTAGACGAACGGGACACTGGATTGAAGAACTTGGGAGTTCTTCGTCTCTTTTACTTTTTAAACCGTATCAATCTGTGTGGACACTTATCGTGAATATCTTCGTATAAG
>NZ_JAKEUQ010000083.1 GCF_022397955.1 Vibrio sp. Isolate32
TACAACACCCAAGGGGTTTTGTGGACTCAATAGAAAGACAGACCTTGAATGCGTTTGAAGAGAACGAAAAACAGCTTTCCAGATTATTTTGCCTTCAGTGTTTAAAACTGGAAGTAAAAGCAAAATTTTGCTTGGCGACCATAGCATTGTGGACCCACCTGATTCCATGCCGAACTCAGAAGTGAAACACAATAGCGCCGATGGTAGTGTGGGGCTTCCCCATGTGAGAGTAGGACATCGCCAGGCTTCTATTTACTTTCATTTTTTAGAAAAATGAAAACAAAATAGCGACTTTGTCTACTAAGTAGACAAGTCACCATAGGGTTCTAAGTTTTCTTAGTATTTTATGTTGACTTTCAAAGTAGAAAGCGTATTATACGCGTCCTGCTTAAGTGCTAAGGCACTGAAAGCGTTCTCTTTTTAGAGAACAAGCTCTTTAACAATTTAAACCTATCAATCTGTGTGGGCACTCGTTGATGAATATCAAAACGTTTTATCGTTAGATAAAACAGATTCTTCGGAATCAAAATGATTTCAATGAACTGAGTGACCAATCGATAATTTATTATCGGCACAGTCAATTCATTACCATTCTGTTCCTATTTATTTAAGAAGAGAGGGGTAATAGCTTTAGAATTACATGTTCATTTTCGAATGAATATTAGTTTTGAAGTCAGTATT
>NZ_JAKEUQ010000084.1 GCF_022397955.1 Vibrio sp. Isolate32
GTGTTTGTTGTGTTTATACCGTTCTTATTAACTAAGAGCAGATAAACATTGAGAACTTTTAAATTTGATTAACTTAATCACAGCCTTGAGCTGTTTGATTTCACTTTTTAAAGTGAAAACCAATTAAGTAATCAGTCAGCTTTCCAAATTGTTAAAGAGCTTGATTTCTTTCGAAACCATTTTTAAAGATTCTTAAGGAAGAACACTTAAAGATGGTGGAGCTATGCGGGATCGAACCGCAGACCTCCTGCGTGCAAGGCAGGCGCTCTCCCAGCTGAGCTATAGCCCCATCTAAGGTCGATATTGGTGGGTCTGAGTGGACTTGAACCACCGACCTCCCGCTTATCAGGCGAGCGCTCTAACCAGCTGAGCTACAGACCCAATATCGTCTCTTAACTTTTCTAAACCTAATCAATCTGTGTGGACACTTATCGTGAATATCTTCGTATAAGGAGGTGATCCAGCCCCAGGTTCCCCTAGGGCTACCTTGTTACGACTTCACCCCAGTCATGAACCACAAAGTGGTGAGCGTCCTCCCCGAAAGGTTAAACTACCCACTTCTTTTGCAGCCCACTCCCATGGTGTGACGGGCGGTGTGTACAAGGCCCGGGAACGTATTCACCGTAGCATTCTGATCTACGATTACTAGCGATTCCGAC
>NZ_JAKEUQ010000085.1 GCF_022397955.1 Vibrio sp. Isolate32
GCCTTTCATCGCCTCTGACTGCCAAGGCATCCACCGTGTACGCTTAGTCACTTAACCATACAACCCGAAAGGGTCTTGTGTATGATACAAATTTGCTTTCACTTTTAAAAAGTGAAGACAAAAAGCAACCAAGGTTTTTGGTTGTCATCAAGAAGGGTTAATTCTTGATGACTGTTTGCCGGACTCAATGTGAATCAAACTAAAGTTTGATTCGAATACAAGACACTTGAATGTGTTTGTTGTGTTTATCTAATGAAAGATAAACATTGAGAACTTTTAAATTTGATTGAATCACTCGTAAGTAATCAATCAGTCAGCTTTCCAAATTGTTAAAGAGCATAAAGCAAAAAGCTTTAATCAATAACTGACGTTATTAATTAAAGCTCTGGCTTTAACTAAATCTAAACCATCAATCTGTGTGGACACTTATCGTGAATATCTTCGTATAAGGAGGTGATCCAGCCCCAGGTTCCCCTAGGGCTACCTTGTTACGACTTCACCCCAGTCATGAACCACAAAGTGGTGAGCGTCCTCCCCGAAAGGTTAAACTACCCACTTCTTTTGCAGCCCACTCCCATGGTGTGACGGGCGGTGTGTACAAGGCCCGGGAACGTATTCACCGTAGCATTCTGATCTACGATTACTAGCGAT
>NZ_JAKEUQ010000086.1 GCF_022397955.1 Vibrio sp. Isolate32
AAGAAGGGTTAATTCTTGATGACTGTTTGCCGGACTCAATGTGAATCAAACTAAAGTTTGATTCGAATACAAGACACTTGAATGTGTTTGTTGTGTTTATACCGTTCTTATTAACTAAGAGCAGATAAACATTGAGAACTTTTAAATTTGATTAACTTAATCACAGCCTTGAGCTGTTTGATTTCACTTTTTAAAGTGAAAACCAATTAAGTAATCAGTCAGCTTTCCAAATTGTTAAAGAGCTTGATTCAGTAAATGAACCATTTTTAAAGACACTTAAATAAATGCGCTTAAAGATGGTATCCCGTAGGGGAGTCGAACCCCTGTTACCGCCGTGAAAGGGCGGTGTCCTAGGCCTCTAGACGAACGGGACATAGGTTACTCTTAACTGTTTAAACATATCAATCTGTGTGGACACTTATCGTGAATATCTTCGTATAAGGAGGTGATCCAGCCCCAGGTTCCCCTAGGGCTACCTTGTTACGACTTCACCCCAGTCATGAACCACAAAGTGGTGAGCGTCCTCCCCGAAAGGTTAAACTACCCACTTCTTTTGCAGCCCACTCCCATGGTGTGACGGGCGGTGTGTACAAGGCCCGGGAACGTATTCACCGTAGCATTCTGATCTACGATTACTAGCGATTCCGA
>NZ_JAKEUQ010000087.1 GCF_022397955.1 Vibrio sp. Isolate32
TGACCGATTGCCCTGACCGATTGCCCCTTTCTTGTGGTCATCGTCACTGCCCTCAATGCCAACAACGCACCACCGCTGATTGGCTTCAGCGTCAGCAACAAAAACGGTTACCTATTCACTACTTCATGGTGACCTTCACTTTACCGTATCAATTGAGAGTGCTAGCAAGGCATCAGCCTAAAGCGACATATAACGGTATGTTTAAGGTGGCATCGGGGGTTTTAAAAGATTTTGCCAACCGCCAGCTTCAAGGTGAACTTGGGTTTACTGCTGTGCTGCATACCCACAGCCGACAACGAAACTTGCACCCACACCTGCACATTATTGTGGCAGCAGGCAGTTACGACCCATCCAGACAAACGTGGCACAAAGGCAACAAGCATTACCTTTTTAACGCGTTGGCTTTGGCCAAAGTCTGGCGGGCAAGAATGTTAGAGGCCATGAATCAACATCCAACGTTGTGGCTGCCAAGTCGCATACCCAAACAATGGGTGGTTGATTGTAGGCAGGTTGGTTATGGTCAGTCAGCACTGAACTATTTATCTCGCTACCTCTATCGTGGTGTGCTGCCTGATGAAGACATTATCAAGGTCACCGATGATACGGTCACCTTCCGTTATAA
>NZ_JAKEUQ010000088.1 GCF_022397955.1 Vibrio sp. Isolate32
TCGCTAGTAATCGTAGATCAGAATGCTACGGTGAATACGTTCCCGGGCCTTGTACACACCGCCCGTCACACCATGGGAGTGGGCTGCAAAAGAAGTGGGTAGTTTAACCTTTCGGGGAGGACGCTCACCACTTTGTGGTTCATGACTGGGGTGAAGTCGTAACAAGGTAGCCCTAGGGGAACCTGGGGCTGGATCACCTCCTTATACGAAGATATTCACGATAAGTGTCCACACAGATTGATGGTTTAATAAGTTAAGAGTAGAATTACTTTTCCAGATGGGGCTATAGCTCAGCTGGGAGAGCGCCTCGCTGGCAGCGAGGAGGTCTGCGGTTCGATCCCGCATAGCTCCACCATCTTTAAGTGTTCTTCCTTAAGAATCTTTAAAAATGGTTTCGAAAGAAATCAAGCTCTTTAACAATTTGGAAAGCTGACTGATTACTTAATTGGTTTTCACTTTAAAAAGTGAAATCAAACAGCTCAAGGCTGTGATTAAGTTAATCAAATTTAAAAGTTCTCAATGTTTATCTGCTCTTAGTTAATAAGAACGGTATAAACACAACAAACAC
>NZ_JAKEUQ010000089.1 GCF_022397955.1 Vibrio sp. Isolate32
ACGTGGAACGACGCCACGGTCAGCGGCAGCAGCTGGAGTTACGTGGATGCGAATGTTCGAGCGGATGGCGATAACGTAACGTACCAAGTGCGCGTGCTCGATTACGTTGGCAACGACACCGAGCTCAGTGACAGTCAAGTTGTGCTCTTTGACACTGATGGCAGTGGTGGCGGCACCGGTACGGGTACCGGTGGCACCAGCTCGGGTATCACTGGTGTTGCGATAGACAGCATCACCGACGATTCAGGTCTAGCGACGGACTTCATCACCAACGATGTCGATGGCATCACCGTGAGCGGTAGYCTGACCGGCACGGTCAACAACGACATCGTCCARGTGAGCCTTGAYGGCGGCGCGACGTGGAACGACGCCACGGTCAGTGGCAGCAGCTGGAGTTACGTCGACGCCACCACCCGCACCGACGGGGAAGTGCAGACGTACCAAGTGCGGGTGCTCGATTACGTCGGCAACGACACCGAGCTCAGTGACAGCCAAGACGTGACCTTTGACATTGACGGCAGTGGCGGCGGCACCGGTACGGGTACCGGCGG
>NZ_JAKEUQ010000009.1 GCF_022397955.1 Vibrio sp. Isolate32
CGCGCCATTAAACCGCTGGTCATTGGAAGAAAAAATTGGCTCTTCTCAAATACACCAAATGGTGCTGATGCGAGCGCGATGCTTTACAGCATCGTCGAGACAGCGAAAGCCAACGGCCTTATCCTCTACGACTACATAGTCAAGTGCATGAAAGAGCTCGCGAAAGCTGAGCCTGATATCGATGCGCTCCTACCTTGGAACTTCAAACATTAACAACACCGCCCCGTGGGTTCATGGGGCGCATACGTTAGATCCAACCATTGGTAAACAAATACAGTGGCCATGTGATTTGCCACAAGATCTCATCGATAGCTTGTTTGAGATTGCCGTATTTAAAACCGGCATTAATAGCTTGGAAATTACACAAAAATTTCAAAACCTACCTGGCGTTTTCTATATTTTTAGCGGCTCTGCTGGAATTTGTTTTTCTACTCAAAACATGAAGAGCTTATCAGGAGGAGTGATCGGTAAAGGTGATTGGATGGGGGCCTTGTCGATTCATGCTGAATACAATCTTTTTGCGGTTGCTGAAGAAGTGGAACCGATCACCATGGTACTTTTCCCATCCGAAAAGGTATTAGAGTTGGCTGAAGAGCAGTGCATGGTATTTAAGTGGCTGCTGCATTGTGGCACTAAAGCACAATCGATTTGGATGCAGGCTTACCTTTCCTCTATCCATGAAAAAGAACAAAAAACGATTTATGTACTTTTAGAACTCGCTGCACGTCAAAATAATATAGCGGGAGCTACAGTGAGTGTTAACGTGTCACAAACTCAGTTGAGTACGATTACTGGGATTTCTCGCTCACGCTTGAATGAAGTGCTGAAAGGAATAGAACAGGACGGCTTGGTCAAGATTCAAAGGGGTAAAGTCTTTATTTCAGATGTTCAAGGTCTTTACGAACGTATTTCGCCAATGAATCTAATGATGCGAGACCCTGTTGCGGAGATAAAATCCGAGTAGTGTATGCATTACGCTAAATGATTGAAAAAAACACCTACAACTTTATAGGTAAACTGCAGGCTTGTGTTCTTTTGGGAACATACATAAGGTCTTTGGATAGATAACTTCTACCTGATATTTATAAATTTAATTTTGAGTAAATGGTGTTGTTATGAAAATGGCCGTGTTGGAATACAAAGTGTGCGGGATAGGTGAGTGGGTAAAAACGAGAATATCAAGCCGCTGTGCATACTTACTTGCTGCTGAATACGAACTGATGGGATGGCCAATCAAAATCGACGGAGAAGTGTTTTCTGCTGAGAATGCATAGTGCAAACGTGCACCAATAGGGCGAATGTGGAAAGTTAGTTTCCCTGAAGTTTGATACAAAAAAGCTGGCGATTGAATGCCAGCTTTTTTATTAAGACGATCAACAAATAGAATTTACTTGTTCACAAACTCTTTGAATTTTTGCTTGGTTTCAGCGTCGGCTTTTTCAAACCAGAAGTACAGCATTTCTTCGGCCGCGTTAGACGAGTTGCCATCAATTTTTGCTGGTAGTATTACTGGCTGAACAACTGCAGCGGCTGTAGCACCTGTCGTTAATGCGGCAATACCACCTGTACGGTTGTATTCTTTCGCTTCTTGAGGGTATTTACGGCCAATCTGCATGCCATCTTTGGTTAATTTGTCTTGCTTAACACTGATTGCATTTTGGTTCTCATCAACCAATTTCCAATCTAGGTTCTGAAAGCCTTTTCTCGCTTCATTGGCGTTGCGGAACTTAGGCATGTCGAACGTTACTGTTGTGTCTGTCGCATCAAAAGTAGCAATAATTGCGTCACTATCGACAAACTCACGGTCGTTACCTTGACTAAAAGCGAGCTGATATTGGAAAACGATTTGGTTTACACCGTCTGGTATGGTGATCGTTTTGCTTGAAGAGAAAAAACCACCCTCAAGATCAGGTTTAGCCTCATTAACCGCTAAGACTTCAACTAGAGCATCTGCGCTAGAAGGAACTTCAATTTTTACATCAGCTAACACTTGTGGTGCTGCGATAATTGTGGAAAGCAGCGCAATGGATTGTAATGTTTTCATAATCATACAGTTGTTATGGTTAGTTAAATTACAATCGCACGGTAAGAACTCCAATTCAAGTCGTGTCATAAGGATTTGAAAAAATTTGCGAAATCTTAACGCAACGGTCATATATCAAGGCTCATATTGACTAGGGTATGTTTACCTTTCGCGGTTAAATTTTGTTCGGATGGGGCGCCCAGATCGAACCTTTCGGGCAGCGTTTGCTGGCAATTTTACTACGTTATCGGCTTCTCATGTAGGCTAGCTACACATCGACGCCTCTGCCTTGTATAAATACCCAGCAACTCGCTGCAAAAATCAGCTCGAAAGATCAACACGCCCTAGTGTGAGTGCTTATTCTTGAAAAATGAGGGGATAGCTTCGGTATGAATTGCACTAGTTGACGGTTCCCACCTATACGTTCTTTGTATGGGAGACTAAAAAGCCGAGATAACGTTTGAGCTATCACGGCTTTGTTTGGCTTTACTAGGAGGGTGAGTGTTAACTAGTCATTATTTAGCTTGCGCTGCTGCCGCTTCTAGTTGCTTAAGTTTACCTTGAAGCATGTAAGCATTCTGGTTGAAGTTACCAGGGTTCAACACTTGGCTTTGCTGCATAGGGTAGTCAGGTAGCGTGTTCATGAACTCTTGTACTTTGCCGCCTACTGGTACGAATAGCCACATGTTGTCTGCCATCCAACGTAGGTACATGCCAGATTCGTGTGGTGCTTTTTCGAATGGGTCAGCACGTAGGTGAACTACTTGAGGCCAGTTTGGTTGGAAACGCACCGCATCAACGATGTTACCATCCATAACAGCGAATGAGATCTTGAAGTCATTCCAACGTACTGCGTTTAGCTCAGCGTTAGCAGAGAAGTAAAGCATGCTGTCACGAGGACCTTTCTCTTCTTTACCTTCGAAGAAAGGTAGGAAGTTGTAACCATCTAGGTGTACACGCCAGTTTTTACCGTTGTAAGTAGCACCTTTATCAGAAGCAAGCTTCTCAACCACTTTATCATCACCAGCTGCTGCTAGTAGAGTCGGAATCCAGTCTTGGTGACTCATGATGTCGTTGATCTTAGTTCCCGGCTTGATTGTACCAGGCCAGCGAACTAGCTGAGGAACACGCATACCACCTTCGTAAGTTGTACCTTTCTCACCGTGGAAGTAAGTTGCACCACCATCAGGCCAAGATACTGTCTCTGCACCGTTATCGGTAGAGTAGATTACGATCGTGTTGTCTGCGATTTTAAGCTCATCAAGCTTGTCTAGAAGGATACCGACTTGGTCATCGTGCTCTAACATACCGTCAGCGTAGATGCTGATACCAGATTTACCTTGGTATTTTTCTTGTAGACGAGTCCACACGTGCATACGTGTTGTGTTGTGCCAGATAAAGAATGGTTTGTCAGCTTTCACTGCTTTTTCCATAAACGCCAAAGATTCTTCTAGGAACTCTTCATCCGCGTGCTCCATACGCTTACGCGTCATAGGGCCTGTATCTTCAATCTTACCGTCAGCAGTAGACTTGATTACACCACGAGGGCCGAAGTTCTTACGGAACTCAGGGTCTTTAGGGTAGTAGTATGTCTCTGGCTCTTCTTCTGCATTCAGGTGGTATAGGTTACCGAAGAACTGGTCAAAACCGTGGTTCGTTGGAAGGTGTTTATCTTGGTCACCCATGTGGTTCTTACCGAACTGAGCAGTCATGTAGCCCTGTTCTTTAAGAAGGTCAGCGATGGTTGGAGCCCAATCTGGGATACCGTGATCAGAGCCTGGCATACCAATGGTAAGTAGGCCTGTACGGAAAGGTTCTTGACCTGTTAGGAATGCAGCACGACCAGCTGTACACGATTGTTGACCGTAGTGGTCAGTAAATAGTGCGCCTTCGTTAGCAATACGGTCGATGTTAGGTGTTTCGTAACCCATCATACCGTTGTTATATGCACTGATGTTGAATACACCAATGTCATCACCCCAGATAGCAAGAATATTTGGTTTTTCTGCTGCTGTCGCTGCTGAAGAAGCTGCTAATAAGCCAACACCTAATGCTAGTTTATTAATTTTAGTACCCATAAGGACTCCGATTCACTTTTAAGATTAATGCATTAGAACAACACATCGATGGACAAATGTTATTCCCAAAACCGTGTTCCGTCTTTTTATAGTGTTTATAACCAATCGTTATGGGGGGAGGCTTAGCTTGTTGATTATTGGGGTGAAGTCGAAATCGAAAATAGCTACGGAGAGATTAAGCATGACATGCTTTAAGATGAGATTCTCCTCATTAGCCAGTCAGTGGAGGGTGTTGAGAAAGAAATATGTTGAGAAAGAAATATGAGGCATTCTGATTGACTATAATCTAGTACGTCTTGATATTAGTCGGATAGCAAAAGAAGCCAATGTGTCACCACTTAGAATCAGTTTTACGATAGCAGTTCGTGACATTCAAGATGAACTAATGTGGTGTGCCATCGCCCACCCCCCAGATTTTAATGAATAATTTTAAGTCGTTTTCGAGGGCGCGTATGGGATTTTGTGTGTGCAGTTTACGAAACCTGTAGTATTTTCAATATTTAAAGTTCAATAATTAACCAATTGAATTAAAAGATAAAATTTATTGTTGACGAATTTTATTCTTCCGTTAAAGTACGCCTTGTTCTCACGACTTAGGTCGCAGAGAGATGGTATCTTACTCTTCAGTAATCAGCATCGCAATAATGAATTGCGTGCCCTGGTGGTGGAATTGGTAGACACAAGGGATTTAAAATCCCTCGGCGTTCGCGCTGTGCCGGTTCAAGTCCGGCCCGGGGCACCATCAATTTAGCTTCTATTTTTGAGTAGAGTGATGAACAAAGATTTGTTCTCTTAAATCACTATCTAAGGCGCCTTGGCAGAGTGGCTATGCAGCGGATTGCAAATCCGTGGACCTCGGTTCGACTCCGGGAGGCGCCTCCATAATTTAAAGTTGAAAGGCTAGCAGAGATGCTGGCCTTTTTTCTATCTAAATTTTCACTTCCTCGCGTTTACCTCCAAAGACCGATGTTTGCTCTTTATTTAGAAGTCCCGCGAGGAAGATAGTCCTTATTTGATGAATTAAAGTCGAGAGCCGCAGTTTTTGACTGCGGCTTTTTTCATGTTCAACGCAGATAAATTTCAATTGAAACTGTCGCTGAATATTTAGGCCTCGCGGATATGCGCGGTGACGGAAACGACAGCATGATCGGTACTGAATTGGTCGTGTTCGAAGTTTGGGTTAATCAGATGATGATCGAGTACGGTGTAGTTTGATATCTCCATCAAACTCGAAGAGTTCTGGCAGTCAAACTCGTTCGACATCAATATGTAGTCCAAGACAGAGCCTGATGCGCCGTAATAGTGTGTCGGTTTACGTTGTTCAAGTAAGTCTTCTTCGTGTAACTGGTGGTAAAGATCCCAACTGTCTCTCAATCTAAAGTGAGAAAGCCAATGTTGGCTGGTTTCATCTCGATTTAACGAATAGCTCAACAACCCTTTGAATTCATCGTTAAATAGGGGCTTGTTAAAGTCGCCCATCAACACTAAAGGTTGGTCGGTTAGGTAGCGTTGATTGGTAATGTATTGGTGTAGCAATTGAGCTTCTAGGCCGCGCTGAACACTCGATAGCCACGACCCTAGTTGTTCCTGATGAAATTTAATCAGTGTGTCACTCTGAGGTTTTTGCTCTGCTGAACTGTCATTGGGTTCTACCGTTTCAACTTTGGGCTCTGTTGGGCGTTGCGACTTAAAGTGCACAACATAACAATCGGTTGAGCCTAAGTGAGGTAATGTAATGGTTGCGTGAACAGGTGTTCGGTTGAATGAAAAATTGTTACCAAGGTTAAAGGCGGCAAGTAAGCTCGAATCAGGTGTGACAGGCTGAACTTTTTCAATCGGGTAACGGGAGGCAATACCCACAACAGGGGAGGTGTATAGGTAGTCGTCTTCAACGTGTGCGCTATCGACGACGGCAAAGTAGGGGTAACCGAGCTCATTCATAAGCTGCTCTAAAGATTCTGGGCTGAAGATCTCTTGGAAGCCGATCACATCGCAATCTGTTGCACGAATCGCTCCCGTAATCCAATGTTGTTTCTTCTGCCATTCGTCGAAGCTGTAGATGTTCTCAAAATCATAATAAGCGTTCGGTGGCTCAAGGTAGTTCAAAAGGTTGAACGTTGAGAAGGTTACTTGGTTTGGTATGTTCAAGGTTGAATCCTATTGAAATCACTCCTTTAAGGATATCTAAAATATGCAGATATTGTTCGGATTTAGTTAGTTATTTTCATTTAATAGTGCAGTAACCCTACACAATCACGTGCTAGCCAAAGGTACAGCCATGGTGCTAGCGCGTGACATTTCTTAGAACAGTCACGAGTAATTTGTAAATAAACCGCAAGAGATAGAGTGCTGATGGTTTTATTAGTTATTACATGATGTTAGATTTGATTCTATACTTGTTTTAACGGCTTGCATTCAAAGCCGACAAATCAAGCTGAATATAGAATTCATGACATTTGAAGGGAGAGTCAAATGGGAACAGATCTTCGACGCAAGGCCTCGCAGCGCACTCAGTTTTTCAGGTTAAATTTAACTTCATGTGCAGTCATGCTGCCGCTAATTGCTCTATATCCCTCCGTTACACACGCTTCTGATACCGAATCAACTCCTGCTGCCACCGTAATTGAAACCACTCAACTGGTTGGTTTTGGTGAAGCAAAATATCCAGCCGATTTCACTCACTTCGATTACGTTAACCCTGATGCGCCAAAGCAGGGCAAGGTGACCTATGGCAGCATTGGTACCTACGATAGCTTTAATCGATTCGGTTCTCGCGGCGTTGCTGCAAGTTACACGGGTGAGATTTACGATACCTTGATGTTTTCTCCGAGCGACGAGATTGATGCGTATTATCCGTTGATCGCCTCTAAGGTTCGCTATGCCAGTGATTTCACTTGGATGGAAGTCGATATCAATCCAAAAGCTAAGTTTAATGATGGCGAGCCTATTACGGCTCATGATGTGGCATTCACCTTTAATAAGTTTTCAACCGAGGGTGTGCCTCAATACCGTGTGTATTACAAAGAAATTAAGTCAGTCACCGCGGTTTCTGATTTGGTGGTTCGTATTGAAATGGAGAAGCCAAACCGCGAGAAGTTGTTTAGCTTTGCCCAAAGCACTCGCGTACTGCCAGAGCATTATTGGAAAGACAAGAAGCTGTCTGAACCTTTAAGTGAACCGCCTGTAGGCAGCGGCCCTTATAAGATCATCAGCTACAAATCTGGTCAAAGCGTGACTTACGGTTTAGATGAAAATTACTGGGCAGCCGACCTGCCTGTTAACGTCGGTCGTAATAACTTCAAAGAAGTACAATACGATTACTACCGTGACGACACAGTAATGCTAGAAGCCTTCAAAGCAGGGGAGTTCGATCTTCGAACCGAAAACTCAGCTAAGTTCTGGGCCAACTCATACACGGGCGCGAACTTCGATAAAGGCTATATCATTAAAGAAGAGATCAATCATGAGAAGCCAGAAACGACTCAAGGTTTTGTCTTCAACATTCAATCTCCTGTGTTCTCAGATCCAAAGGTTCGTGAAGCGTTAACCTACGCGATGGACTTTGAGTGGATGAATAAGAACATGTTTTATGGACAGTACAAGCGTACTCGTAGTTATTTCCAAAACACTGACTATGAAGCGAAAGGCTTGCCAAGTGAAGCTGAAGTAGCGTTACTGTCTCAATACAAAGACCAAATTCCACCACGAGTCTTTACCGAAGAATTCCAACCACCTGTCACGGATGGTAGCGGCCGTATTCGTAGCCAAATGCGCACAGCTTTCAAATTATTAAAGGAAGCGGGTTGGGTGCTGAAAGACAAAGTAATGACCAACGAAAAGACTGGCAAGCCGTTGTCATTTGAGTTGTTGATTTACAGCCCAACCACGGAGCGTATTGCAACACCGGTTCAAAAGAATCTTAAGCGTATGGGTATCGAGATGAAGATCCGTACCATCGATACGACTCAGTACATCAAGCGCTTACGCGATCGTGATTTCGACATGGTGTCTTCGTCATTTTCTGCAAACCCTTATCCTAGCCCGAACTTAATGATTGTTTGGAACTCTAACTACATTGATTCTACTTACAATACTGCAGGAGTGATGGATCCAGTGGTTGACGCGTTAACAGAACAAATCGCACGTAACCAACAGGACCCAGAAAAGCTCCTTACGTTAGGTCGTTCTCTTGACCGTGTATTGCAGTGGAACTTCTACAATATCCCGCAATGGCACGTAGGCGAATACCGCGTAGCGATGTGGGACAAGTTTGAGCGTCCAGATGTATTACCTAAATACGATTTAGGTATCGATACATGGTGGATTTCAGAAGAGAAGGCGGCATTGCTTCCTGAAAAACGTCGCTAGGAGTTAGTTAGCATGGCCGCGTATATATTTCGGCGTTTACTATTGGTGATCCCCACGCTGTGGGCGATCATCACCATCAACTTTTTCATCATTCAGATTGCGCCAGGTGGCCCGGTAGAACAAGCCGTTGCTCAATTAGAAGGGCACAACTCCGGTATAATGGAGCGTTTTTCTGGTGGTGGACAAGAAGTTGATTTAAGCGAAAGTGATCAAGCTTCTGCCAGCGGTTATAAAGGCTCACGTGGGCTTGATCCTGAAGTGGTTGAAGAGATCAAAAAGCAGTTTGGTTTTGATAAGCCGATTCACGTTCGCTACTTTGATATGTTGAAAAATTACGCGACCTTTAACTTTGGTGAAAGCCTGTTTAAGGGCGGTAACGTGATTGATCTCATCATCGAGCGGCTGCCTGTCTCCATTTCTTTGGGGTTATGGAGTACCTTAATCATCTACGTGATTTCGATTCCCTTAGGCATTATGAAGGCGATACATCACGGCTCTCGTTTTGATATTTGGTCGAGCGCGGTGGTGATAGTCGGCTACGCAGTGCCGGGCTTCCTGTTTGCGATTATCCTGATTATTTTGTTTGCGAGTGGTAACTACTTCAGTTGGTTCCCATTGCGTGGGCTCGTGTCGAGTAACTTCGACCAGCTTAACTGGCATCAGCAAATTGGCGACTACTTCTGGCACTTAGCGTTACCTATTTTTGCTATGGTCATCGGTGGCTTTGCAACACTGAGCATGTTGACCAAAAACTCCTTCCTTGATGAAATCAATAAGCAATATGTGGTGACCGCGCGAGCGAAAGGTTTGGACGAGAGCAGCATTCTCTATAAGCACGTCTTCCGTAACGCGATGTTGATCATTATTGCGGGTTTCCCAAGCGCATTTATTAGTATTTTCTTCACAGGCTCTATGTTGATCGAAGTGATGTTTTCACTGGAAGGTATCGGTTTGCTTGGCTTTGAGTCCACGATTCAACGTGATTACCCAGTGGTGTTCAGCTCTCTCTATATCATGACCTTGCTTGGCTTGGTGCTGAGCATTATCTCCGACCTAACTTATACCTGGGTTGATCCTCGAATTGATTTTGAAGCGCGTTAATGGCGAACGAATAAAAGGTATTGATAGAAGATGTTTAACAACCCTTTAGCAGAAGCTCGTTGGTTACGTTTTAAAGCAAACAAGCGTGGTTTTATCTCTCTTTGGATATTCACCATCTTGTTTGGGTTGAGCCTGTTCGCCGAGATCATTGCCAACGATAAACCACTCTTGGTGTCTTATGACAATCAGTGGTTTGTGCCTGTTATCAATGAATACGCAGAGACGGAATTTGGTGGCGAGTTTGAAACTGAAGCCGACTACAAAGACCCGTATGTTATTGAACTCATTGAAGACAGCGGTTACATCGTGTGGCCAATCATTCCATTTAGCTACGACACGATAAACTTCGATATTTCAGGAGCTGTGCCGTCGGAGCCTGATTCGGTGAACTGGTTAGGAACCGATGATAAAGGGCGAGATGTATTGGCTCGTATCATTTATGGGTTCCGAATCTCCGTTCTATTTGGTTTTATTTTGACGATCGTGTCGAGCGTGATAGGCGTGGTGGTTGGAGCAACACAAGGTTACTACGGCGGTTGGGTTGATTTATTTGGACAACGCTTCATTGAAGTTTGGTCTGGTATGCCGACATTGTTCTTGTTGATCATTCTCTCGAGCTTTATTGAGCCGAATTTCTGGTGGTTGCTGGGGATTATGGTGCTGTTCAGTTGGATGAGCTTAGTCGGTATCGTGCGAGCAGAGTTCTTACGCTGTCGTAACTTCGACTATGTACGTGCAGCGCAAGCGATGGGCGTTGATGACAAACGCATTATGCTTCGTCACATGCTACCCAACGCGATGGTCGCATCGTTAACCATGATGCCGTTCATTCTTTCTGGGTCGGTGACTACATTAACCTCATTAGATTTCTTGGGTTTTGGTCTTCCTGCAGGTTCACCTTCATTGGGCGAGCTGTTGGCGCAAGGTAAAGCTAACTTGCAAGCGCCTTGGCTTGGTATCTCTGCTTTCGTCGTACTTTCACTGATGCTTACGTTGCTTGTCTTCGTTGGTGAAGCGGTACGCGATGCCTTCGACCCACATCAACAGAAGTAAGGATAGGTTATGACTTCAAATACAGCTCCTGCTTCTCCAGTTCTAACCATCGACAAATTGTCCGTAGGTTTTGGACGTAAAGATTCGATAGAACAAGTGACTCACGATGTCTCATTGGAGATATACAAAGGCGAAACACTGGCGTTGGTGGGTGAGAGTGGTTCAGGTAAATCGGTTACGGCTAATTCCGTGTTAAAACTGTTGCCTAAAGGCTCATCGCACTACTTAAGCGGTAAGATTGATTTCTCTGGCACCGATATTTTGAGTTGTTCTGAAAGGCAACTTCGCGGAATTCGTGGCGGGCGTATTGGCATGATCTTCCAAGAGCCGATGGTGTCATTGAACCCGCTTCATCGAATCGGTAAACAGTTGGTTGAAACGCTCGCTATTCATCGAGGTATGCGAACCAATAAAGCGCAAGCCTTGGCGATTGAATGGCTTTCAAAGGTAGGTATTCGCTATCCAGAGCAAAAGATTTCAGCGTACCCACATGAGTTGTCAGGCGGAGAGCGCCAACGCGTGATGATCGCAATGGCTCTCATTAATGAACCAGAGTTGCTTATTGCTGATGAACCGACAACCGCATTGGATGTGTCGGTACAGGCACAGATCCTTGATCTTTTAAAAGACCTGCAACAAGAACTCGGTATGGCGATGCTCTTTATCACTCACGACTTAAGCATCGTTCGTAAGATTGCCGACAGAGTCGCGGTAATGAAAGATGGTCGTTTGGTTGAAAGCAATGACTGCCAAACACTGTTTAATGCACCATCTCATCCTTATACCCAAAAGCTCATCAATTCCGACCCTAAAGGTTTGCCTGTTCCTGTGTCATCCGACAGCCAACCGCTACTCGACGTAAATCAACTTCGTGTTTGGTTCCCAATTACGGGCGGCTTATTTAAGCGCACGATTTCGCATGTAAAAGCCGTCACTGATATGGAGTTCACCCTTAAGAAAGGGCACTCAATTGGCTTAGTGGGTGAGAGTGGTTCTGGTAAGTCAACCACAGGTATGGCGATATTAAAGCTGGTGGAGAGTGAAGGTTCGATCACTTATGAAAGCGAGCAAATTCAAGGGCTAAACCGCCAGCAAATGCTGCCATTTCGAAGCCGTATGCAAGTTGTATTTCAAGATCCATTCTCAGCGTTGAACCCAAGAATGTCGGTGGCACTAGTAATTGGTGAAGGCTTACGCGTTCATCAGCAGCTTGATGAGAGCGAACTAGATCAACGTATCTGTGATGTGATGAAAGAGGTCGACCTTGACCCTGAAACACGCCACCGTTACCCAAATGAGTTTTCGGGCGGTCAAAGACAGCGCATTGCGATTGCGCGAGCACTGATTCTGAAGCCAGAGTTTATCTTACTCGATGAGCCGACCTCCTCATTAGACAGAACGGTGCAAGCTCAGGTATTAGACTTACTGAAGTCACTGCAAGAAAAGTACGGTCTGACCTATCTATTCATCAGTCATGATCTGAATGTCGTGAAATCACTGTGTCATTACACCATCGTAATGAAAGCCGGTGAGGTGATTGAGAAGGGGGATACAGAGACTTTGTTTGGTAATCCACAACATCAATATACCAAGCAGTTGGTGAGCCTCTCGAATGTGGGTGGAGTGTAATGTAAGTCGCCAATAGAGGCACTATTCTTTACAACAAGGGCGATCAGGTTGAATTCAACATGGTCATTTAGTGGTTTTACGATTACACTGCGCCCAATATTTCAGAAGTACATATTTAGGTAGAGGTCACCATGGACCAAGAACATTACGAAGACGCTGACTATGAAGGTTACGAGCACGGCGAAGAAGGCGAAGAGATTGAAATCGAGGCCATTGGTATAGATGTATCGTCTCAGCCAATTGAGCTTTACAAGGTGTTCAAGATCGCGAACCTAGTGAGTGGTGGTGGCGAGGCTAAGCACATCATCTCTGAAGGTTACGTTGCGGTAAACGGTGAGCTTGAAACACGTAAGCGTCGTAAAATGTACGATGGTGACTTCTTCGAATTCAACCAAGAATACTATGTAGTATGCTGTGATCAGCCAGTACAAGAAGTAGAAGATAAACCAAAGAAAAAAGAAGCGGCTAAGAAAGACCAGTCTAATAAGGATTTTAAGAAGAAAGAATCTAAGAAAAGTACCGCTGAAATGTTGAGTGCTAAAGCAGAACCAAAGAAAGAGAAAAAGAAAGAAAACAAAGAGAAAAAGAAAGCCGACGCGCCAAAGTCTCAACGTGATGAGAAAAGCGGCCGTAATTCGATTGAGTTCTTCTAAACTACAGCTCTAAACGTGTGCTTAGAGTTTGTCAGATACCAAAAGGCTCACTAGATAGTGAGCCTTTCTGTATTTAGAATCAACAAACATCTAGGCTCTATTCTTAGTGTCGAGTGCGAGAAGAAGTCAGTTCTGATGCTCGTAACTGAGCAATCGCTTTTGCTAGTTCAAGCTGAGCTTGCGCAAAGTTAACGTCTACGTTGCCCTTATTGATGTTTTCTAGAGCAGCGTGTTTAGCTTCTTCAGCGCGAGCACGGTCAATGTCTTTTGCGTGCAAAGCGGTATCGGCCAACACCGTCACTACATCGGGTTGAACTTCAATCATCCCACCAGACACATAAAGTACTTCATCTTCTGCTTTTGGATCGGTGACAAACACCGTCACGCCCGGTTTTATTTTGCTGAGAAGCGGGGAGTGACCGGGACGAATCCCGAGTTCACCATCTGCTCCAGAAACGGCTAGGGCATATGCCGGCCCTGAAAACAGCGTACCTTCCGCACTTACGATATTAAGTTGAAATGTATTGTCTGTAATTCCAATAGCCATGATGCACCTACCTGTTAGAGTGATTTCGCTTTTTCAAGCACTTCGTCGATAGAGCCACAGTACAAAAATGCTTGCTCTGGAATGTCGTCGTATTCACCATTTAATAGGCCTTTGAAGCCTCTTAGCGTTTCGCTTAGTGGTACAAACACACCTTTCTGACCGGTAAAGACTTCCGCTACGTGGTAAGGCTGAGTTAAGAAACGTTCAATCTTACGAGCACGAGATACGACCTGCTTATCTTCTGTAGAAAGCTCATCCATACCAAGAATCGCGATGATGTCTTTTAGCTCTTTGTAGCGTTGCAGCGTGGTTTGAACCGTTTGTGCAATGCCGTAGTGCTCTTGGCCTACGATCAGTGGGTCCAATTGACGTGACGTTGAATCTAGCGGGTCAATCGCAGGGTATAGACCCAGTGCCGCGATGTTACGAGACAGTACAACGGTCGCATCTAAGTGAGCAAAGGTTGTTGCTGGCGATGGGTCAGTCAAGTCATCCGCAGGTACGTATACCGCTTGGATAGAGGTGATAGAGCCTTGTTTTGTTGACGTGATACGCTCTTGAAGTACGCCCATCTCTTCCGCCAATGTTGGCTGGTAACCTACCGCTGAAGGCATACGGCCTAATAGCGCAGATACCTCTGTCCCTGCAAGCGTGTAACGGTAGATGTTATCGATGAACAACAGTACGTCGCGGCCTTCATCACGGAAGCGTTCAGCCATAGTTAGGCCAGTAAGCGCAACACGCAGACGGTTACCCGGTGGCTCGTTCATTTGGCCGTAAACCATGGCAACTTTGTCTAGTACGCCAGCTTCTTTCATCTCGTAGTAGAAGTCGTTACCTTCACGAGTACGTTCACCTACACCGGTAAACACAGACAAACCTGAGTGAGCTTTGGCGATGTTATTGATAAGCTCCATCATGTTGACGGTTTTACCGACACCCGCACCACCAAACAGACCAATTTTACCACCCTTAGCGAATGGACAGATAAGGTCGATAACCTTAACACCTGTCTCAAGCAATTCAGTACTGTTAGCTTGCTCTTCATAAGAGGGGGCTTCGCGGTGGATCTCGTAGTTCTCTTTTTGGCCGATTTCGCCACATTCATCGATAGGTTGACCAAGCACGTTCATGATACGGCCTAGTGTTTCTTCACCGACTGGAACCGTGATTGGAGAGCCTGTGTTTTCAACAATTAGGCCACGACGTAAGCCGTCTGATGTACCCATCGCAATACAGCGAACAATGTTGCCGCCAAGTTGCTGTTGAACTTCTAATACCAGCGAGCTTGCTTCGTCGCTAGTGACTTTCAATGCATCATAAACGCGTGGGCTGTTATTGCCGCTAAACTCGACGTCGACCACCGCGCCGATCACTTTTACTATTTTTCCAACACTCATGTGTAATTCCTCAAATTCTATTCTGACCCGCTCATTTTTGCCTTTAGACAGCTTGAGCACCTGAGACGATTTCACTCAGTTCTTGGGTAATGGCAGCTTGTCGTGCCTTGTTGTACACCAACTGCAAATCATCGATGAGCTGGCCTGCGTTGTCGGTAGCGGCTTTCATGGCGACCATTCGGGCAGCTTGCTCACAGGCAATGCTCTCAACGATGCCTTGATACACTTGAGATTCGATGTATCGGTGTAACAATTCAGAGAGTATGTCTTTTGGTGCTTGCTCATAGATGTAGTCCCAACGACGTTCTTTCTTGGCTTCACCGTCTGCCTCTGAGTCAGAAGGGTGGGGTAGAAGCTGTAAAGTCGTTGGAGCCTGAACCATGGTGTTAACGAACTGGTTGTAGACTAAGTACAAGCTGTCGATTTTGCCTTCGTCATAGTGACCAAGCATCGCGTTAACCGTACCTAAGATGTCTTCTAACTTTGGTGCGTCACTTAGGCCTGAGGTTTGTGCGATAACATTGCCGCCGCGTTGGAAAAATGAGATAGCTTTTGAACCAATTAAGGTGGTTTCTACCTCAACGCCTTTAGCACGCCATTGCTCCATTTCTTCCAGCACTTTCTTGAACAAGTTGGAGTTCAAGCCACCACATAAACCGCGGTCAGACGAAATAATGATGTAAGCCACGCGCTTGGGTTCACGCTGTTGAAGGTAAGGGTGCTGGTATTCCAGCGACCCTGATGCAACATGGGAGATAACTTTACGCATGTTTTCGGCATATGGTCGCGTCTGCGTCATGTTGTCTTGAACCTTACGCATCTTACTTGCCGCGACCATTTCCATTGCACTTGTGATTTTCTGGGTGTTACTAACACTGGCTATCTTGGTGCGAATTTCTTTAGTACTTGCCATAATCTGCTCCTATTTGTTTTTGTTTCCAGCTAACAAACCGGAGCACTTACCAAGCTTTCATCCCAACAAAACCTTCTAGAATCTCTTTAAGAGCGCTATCGATTTCGTCGTTGTAATCACCTGTCGTGTTAATCTTGTCGATCAGCGCTGGGTTTTGAGCTTTGGCGTACGCGATCAGCTCTTCTTCGAAGCGGGCTAGGTTGTTTAGCTCAACATCGACTAAGTAGCCTTTTTCAGCCGCGTAAATCACAGTAGCTTGCTCTGCAACCGACATAGGGGAGTACTGCTTTTGCTTCATCAGTTCAGTCACACGCTCACCATGGTCAAGTTGCTTACGCGTCATCTCATCTAGATCAGAAGAGAACTGAGCGAATGCCGCCAATTCACGGTATTGAGCCAGTGAAGTACGGATACCGCCAGATAGCTTCTTGATGATCTTGCACTGGGCAGCACCACCCACACGAGATACCGAGATGCCTGGGTCAACGGCTGGACGTAAGCCTGCGTTAAATAGCTGAGTCTGCAGGAAAACCTGACCATCGGTAATTGAGATTACGTTGGTTGGTACGAATGCCGATACGTCGCCTGCTTGAGTTTCAATGATAGGCAGCGCGGTTAATGAGCCTGTTTGGCCTTTTACTTCGCCGTTAGTGAACTTCTCTACATACTCTGCATTGACTCGTGCTGCGCGTTCTAGCAGGCGTGAGTGAAGGTAGAATACGTCGCCAGGGAAGGCTTCACGGCCCGGTGGGCGTTTAAGTAGCAATGAGATTTGACGGTAAGCGACCGCTTGTTTGGATAGGTCATCGTAGATGATCAGTGCATCTTCACCACGGTCACGGAAGTATTCACCCATGGTGCAACCCGCGTAGGGTGCTAGGTATTGCAGTGCTGCTGATTCTGATGCAGATGCGACAACCACGATGGTGTTTTTAAGTGCGTCGTGCTTTTCGAGCTTGCGAACCACGTTAGCGATGGTTGACGCTTTTTGACCAATCGCCACATACACACATTTAATGCCTGAATCTTTTTGGTTGATGATGGCATCGATTGCTAGTGCCGTTTTACCTGTCTGACGGTCACCGATGATCAGTTCACGTTGACCACGACCGATAGGCACCATGGTATCGACCGCTTTGTAGCCAGTCTGAATTGGCTGGTCTACAGACTTACGTTCAATTACACCTGGGGCAATCACTTCTACTGGGTCAAGACGGTCACAACTTACGGGACCTTTACCATCAATCGGCTCACCTAGAGTGTTTACTGCACGGCCCAGAAGCCCATTACCGACTGGTACTTCCAAGATACGCCCAGTGCCTTTTACTTTCATGCCTTCAGAAAGGTCAATGTAAGGACCCATTACCACCGCACCAACAGAGTGGGTGTCTAGGTTAAGTGCAAGTGCGTATTTGCCGCCAGGTAGTTCAATCATCTCGCCTTGCATCACATCTGCAAGACCGTTGATGGTGATGATGCCATCACGAACCGATACGATAGTGCCTTCGTTGCGAGCTTCAGTGCTCACGTTAAATTGCGAGATTCGTTCTCTAATTAGATCACTAATTTCATTTGAATTTAATTGCATTTTATTACCTATCTCGCGTGAAGTTGATTAGCTAATCGGCTTATTGATGTGTTCAATGAACCATCTATAACGGTTTCACCCGCCTTGATGACGATCCCACCGACCAGTGAGTCGTCAATCACCTGTTCTAATTCAACCTGACGCTCTAATTTCTTCTCAAGTGCAGCCGTTAATGAGGTAACTTGACCTGATGTAAGGCATTCTGAGCTGGTGACAGTGACAGGAATTACACGTTCATGTTCGTCCTTCAGCTCGCTGAACAAGCTAAACAAGTCTTTTACGACGGAAAGGCGACCATTCTCAGCCAACACTCGAATTAGGTTGATAACGTGTTCATCAACCAACCCTTGGCAAACGTGAATGATGAGATTGGCGAGCTGTTCAGTTTGTTGGGCGCTTGCCCCTTCTGCTGAGATAATCTGATCAGCGATCGCTTCTTCTTCCGTTATTGCCACAAGAATCGAAAGCATTGAGTGCCACTCTTGTAACTTGTTTTCACCCAAAGCAAAGTCAAATGAGGCTTTCGCGTAGGGATGAGCAATATTGGTGTAATCTGACATACTGCCTCCGCTTACAGTTCGCTAATGAGTTGATCAACTAACGCTCGGTTTGTTTCTGAATCTAGGTTTTTGTTGATCAGTTTCTGTGCACTTTGAATTACAGCGTCTGCCATGTCTGCCTGAAGTTCACGACGTAACTTTTGACGCTCACTTTCTAGTTCGGCTCTGCCTTGCTCTAGGATGCGCGCTTTTTCTTGCTCTGCTTCTTCGTGCGCTAATGTGATGATTTCGTTGCGGCGTTTTTTGCCTTGCTCAATCAGTTCGGTCACATTTTTTTTCGCATCTGCGACGAGTTGTGCGCCATTTGATTTTGCTAGTTCTAGCTCTTTCGCTGCATTCTCTGAGTGGCGTAAACCATCAGCGATTTCTTTTTGGCGCGCGTCTAACATCGCGGTGAGAGGGGGCCATACATATTTCATGCATAGCCAAACAAAAATCACGAATGAGATTGCTTGACCAAACATGCTGGCATTTAAATTCATACCTTCCTCACTAAATCTTGATTATTTACAAATCGATCTTTTCAAAGCTTTTAATTAAGCAACGGCAAAGATGATGTATAGACCGATACCAACACCGATCATCGGTACAGCATCAACAAGGCCCATCATGATGAAGAATTGAGTACGAAGCATTGGAGTAAGGTCTGGTTGACGAGCAACACCTTCAAGGTATTTACCTGCTAAGTTACCAATACCAGATGCTGCACCCGCTGCACCTAAACCGATCAGTAGTGCACCCGCTACATATAAAACTGCGCTTACGATATCCATTTGTATCTCCGATAAATAATGTGTTAGTTAGTTTTTAATTATTAATTAGTGGTGTTCTTCTGTTGCCATTGCTAAATAAACAACGGTCAGTACCATAAATATAAATGCTTGTAAGAATACGATTAATATGTGGAATAAGGCCCATGGAACACTTAGTGCCCATTGCATCCACCAAGGCATTAGTGCGATAAGGATGAATATCATCTCGCCTGCATACATGTTTCCGAATAATCGTAAGCCTAGTGATATTGGCTTTGAAATTAATGTTATTAATTCAAGAACTAAGTTAACAGGATATAAAAGAGGGTTATCAAATGGCTGAGTAGTGAGCTCTTTGATAAAGCCTTTCAAACCTTTATTTTTAAACGTATAAGTTAACAGTAGAATAAACACACCAAGTGCCATCGACATAGGGATGTTTACGTCCGCTGTCGGTAGGTCCCTAAAGTGTCCTAAACCCATTACACGAGTTAACCCCGGTATTAAATCTATAGGTAATAGGTCAACTGCATTCATTAACAACACCCAAACAAAAGTGGTTAATGCCAGTGGCCCTATTAATTTATCCTCCGCTTGAAAAATCTCTTTGATTAGGTTGTTAACGAAATCAAAGATAAGCTCGATAAAACATTGAAAACGACCCGGAACACCGCTAGTGCCGCGAGTTACCACATATCGAAACGCACCAATGAACAGTAAACCTGTAATCCAAGATATCAACATTGAGTCAATGTTGAACGCCCAGAAACCATCGCCTGTAGTTAAGAAGGTTAAGTGGTGCTCTATGTATTCGTGAGCGGTAGTTACTTGATCCATACTACACGTACTCCGATCTTGTAGAGGCAGTAATAAATGGTGTTAAGAAGTACCCAACCATCGTGAGAATATATGCGTACAATATTACTGGGTTATCCAATTTGAAAAACTGGAACGCCAAGATAAACATTAAGAACGTATAAGTTATTTTCACGACACGACTCATTTGCATTAAGTCACGTAAACTATAATTAGGGTTCTTGCGCACCTTTAGGCTTGCATATATAAAACCAAACAGCGGAGGCAACATCGCAATAACGATGCCCAAAGCTGATGATTCCATATCTACTTTATTACCAAAAAACACTTCATATAAAACTACACCGACGGCTAATACTATTTGGCAGAGAACAACTCTTTTAGCTGCAACAAGAATGTCACCACTTATTCCGTTAAGCCTCATAATAAAACCTTATATTTAACAGTGTAAGCTCATATAAAACACAGTATGAATATGTCTTGCTACTCGCATTTACTTGTTAATAAAACTTTGCTTGTTAACAAAGATATAATCTTGCTGGTTTTATATCTCCTGACGAAATAGAACGGTATAAACTAATTCGCTCTCGTTTCGACAAAATATAAACTACGCCTAAAATTATGTGATCAAAACGACAAATATCGACATCAATAATTCCATTTTTGAAATAGGTGCTTTTCATTTGTGAAAGTAATAATTCTGTCACTTTAATCATGAATATTTCAGATGCTTTATTGATAACTTGAAGTATTAAGAATTGCCTGAATAATTCAGAGTCACGCTAAGTGATATTAAGGTGGTTAATCTATACTTTTCATGCACTTAAAGATTGTTTTCATAAGGGTAAGAGTTGGGTGCTAGATGTGTGATTTAATCACTATTTAGCTATTTATAACGAGCAGCGTGCGTTTATTAACGCAGAAATATATATTTTTTATCTATTACTCATGAAGCGTGGAAAAACTGTGTCACATCAATGGTTATTCACGTTTTTGCTACTCATTGAGGTATTTATGGCCGGTTAGATTGGAAGGTGAGGGAAAGAATTGAGAGTGTTAAAACCGTTTTTATGAAGTTTAAACCTTACTTCATAGCCCGTTGATTGTGGTTGATTCGACCACGTAAAGCGTATTCTGAAGTAACAAGTGGCGGTGACGCACTGCCACTTGTTACATTTTGCTTATGGCGCTTCATAACTCAGATATTGAATACACAAATCATGAAAAGCTTGCGCTTGGGGTGAGATGGTACGGTCAGACAGTCGGAATATTCCAATTTGACGCTGTAACGGCGGGTCGATCAAAGGAATCCACACTAAACGCGTTTCATTGGTTGGGAAAGCAAGCTTAGGCAGTGTGGTTACCCCAATGCCTAATTCCAACACAGAAAATAGAGAAGTGATGTTTTCTACCGAATACAGGGCTTGCTCGCTAAGCATACGTGCCGGTGTAGGATCGAGTAGGGTACAAGTCCCGTTGCGAATGAACGGCTGTTTTAACAAAGTTTGCCATTCTATGCCCTCGGGTTGAGCGGCAATTGGGTTGTCCTTTAAGCAGACCACACCGATAGGATCGGAAAGAAGTGGAGTGAAGTCGATACTCTCTTCTTCTAAATGGGAGGTGTTGCCTAGGGCGACATCCACCTCTCCAGAAAGTAATCTTGCTTCTACACCTGCCGCATTATCATCAATCAGGCTCACCTCAACGTTTGGGTATTGCTCACAAAAGGCCCCTAACACGCTAGGGATCAATTTGGCTGCCACCGACGGCACGCTCGCTATTCGAACTCTTCCTTGTTGCCCAGCCGCCGCTGCACGCAAGTCATTGTCTAATGCTTTGTAAACATTCAAGAATTGGATGATTTTTGGTAGGCATATTTCACCGAAAGGTGTCAGCGTAGATTTATTGCCTGTTTCAAACAGTGGCTGACCGAGTATTTTCTCAAGCTCTTTTATCGAAGTAGACAGTGCCGCCTGAGAGCGATTGGCTCGGTGAGAAGCAGCTCGAAACCCACCTTCTTCGACGACTAAAACAAAATGTTTTAACTGTTGTAGCTTAATACTCATGACTTCGATCCCTCTCTAGCCCTTGCTATACCTTACTTTTTGCAAGGTGATAGATTTTATTTATCAAATGCACAAAATTTACCGTTAGATTTATCAGGCGTCAAGGTGCAGTATTTAACCATCTTGAAACATAGTTGTTACAAAGTTGGATGAAATCGTGAACGCACAAACTAAAAAACACCCAGTAAAAACCGCTCTTTTTGCTTCAAAAGCACCACTAGAGTGGGCAATCGTTAACAACGGCACTCTATACACGGCTCAGATTCCAATTGATGAAACGGGCGCAGTAGTAGAAGGCGGTATTGAAGCGCAAACGCGTCAGACTTTTAACAACCTTGTTCACACCTTGGAGTGTGCAGGCGAATCGATGGATTCTGTGCTGCAGGTTCTGATCTACGTGACTGACCGTGAGTACTTGAAAACGGTAAACAGCGTATACGGAGAATACTTCAACGCACCTTATCCAAACCGTGCAGCAGTCGTTGTTGCAGGGCTAGCTAGAGAAGAGATGTTGGTTGAGTTCGTGGTTTATGCATCGGCGTCTCAACCTGCATAAATGGACTGTTAACTGAGGCAATTTGCCAATCAAAGCTGTTTGTCTATGCAGATCTTTATTGATACAAGCGAATGGTTTACGTCTAGATACAAAATTAATACTTATCCTCTATATAAATTAACAATTTATTAATTAATTCGATGGTTGCCAGACTCAACCGCAACCTAACGTTACAAGGACAGAATGATGACTCAATTACAGAATGTTCAAACAGAAAACGCACTTTATATTGGCGGTGAATGGCAAGCGGGTGTAAGCACCGTTGCGAACATTAACCCATCAGACATTTCTGAAAATATTGGCAACTTTGCACAAGCAAGTGCAGAGCAAGTTCAACAAGCGATTTCAGCGGCAAAATACGCTCAACCAGAGTGGGAAAAGACGCCGATTGAACGCAAACAAGCGGTACTTCAAGCCATTGGTGATGAGCTGATTGCCCGTTGTGATGAGCTAGGTACTTTGCTTTCTCGTGAAGAAGGTAAGCCTTTTGCTGAAGGGCGTGGTGAGATTTACCGTGCAGGTCAGTTCTTCCAATACTTTGCGGCTGAAGTGCTACGCCAAATTGGTGACAACGCAGACTCAGTACGACCTGGCGTTTCTGTTGAAGTGACTCGTGAGGCGGTAGGCGTTATCGGCATTATCTCACCTTGGAACTTCCCGACTGCAACTGCTGCTTGGAAGATTGCTCCAGCGCTTGCCTTCGGTAACAGCGTTATCTGGAAGCCAGCCAACCTAACACCAGCAAGTGCGGTCGCGCTTACTGAGATCATTCATCGCCAAGGTATCCCAGCAGGTACGTTCAACCTTGTGCTAGGTAGTGGTTCAACGGTTGGTGACGCACTGATCAACTCTAAAGAAGTGAACGGTGTCAGCTTTACTGGTTCTGTTGACACAGGCCGTAAAGTAGCAGCAGCTACCGCACCAAACTTCGTTCGTTGCCAATTGGAAATGGGCAGTAAGAACGCGCTGGTTATTGCTGATGATGCAGACATTCAAACCGCAGTTGAAGCGACCATTGCCGGCTCTTTCTCTGGCGCAGGTCAAAAATGTACAGCGTCTTCTCGTCTTGTGGTGATGGATAGCGTTCACGACCAGTACGTTGAAGCACTGATTAAACGTATGAGCGAGCTGAAAGTGGGTCACGCATTAGAAGAGGGCGTGTTCATGGGCCCAGTTGTTGATGGCAACCAGCTTGAAGCGAACCTAGGTTGGGTTGAGAAAGCACGTCAAAGCGGCGGTGAGCTGGCATTCGGTGGTGAGCGCTTGAGCATGCAACACGAAGGCTTCTACATGGCTCCAACACTGTTCTTGAACACTAAAAACGATTGGGAAGTGAACCAAGAGGAAGTATTCGCACCAATGGCAAGCGTGATTCGAGTGGCTGACTTAGATGAAGCGATTGCAACGACTAACGACACTCGCTTTGGCCTAACAGGCGGCATCATCACTCAAAGCCTACGTACTAGCGCACTGTACAAACAACAAGCGCAAACTGGTTGTGTGATGGTCAACCTACCAACCGCAGGTACGGATTACCACGTACCGTTTGGCGGCCGCAAAGAGTCTAGCTTCGGTCCTCGTGAGCAAGGTCAATACGCGAAAGAGTTCTACACAGTAGTGAAGACGGCTTACCAGCGTCCTTACTGATCTGCTCTCTATATAAGAATTGGATAGCTGAAGATATTAAGTCTCAAGCTATCCAGCTATCGAATTGGCCTGATTTTCAGAGTCAGGTCAACATTCAAACCTAATCAGAAATAATAGTAGATAAGTGATTTAACCCTTTTTTGAAAACATGTTACTTGAGCGTGTTTTCAAAACCGAGCTAGAACACTGAGCTTTCAATAGGAGTGGTTATGTACCAGCAACGGATTGTTATAGATGGATTGCAATACTGCAATTGGAACAGAGAATATTTCCAAACACTAAAGGCGAGCGGCATTACAGCAGTTCACGCTACCGCGGTTTACCACGAGACGGCTCGTGAAACCTTATCTCGCTTTGCAGAGTGGAACTTAAGATTCGAGCAGAATGCAGACCTTATCATGCCGATTCACTCAATGGCTGATGTTGAGACTGCAAAAGCGACTGGCAAAGTCGGTATTTTCCTTGGTGCTCAAAACTGTTCTCCAATCGACGATGAGATTGGTCTTATCGAAGTGATGCGTAAGCAAGGTCTTTTGATCATGCAGCTGACGTACAACAACCAAAGTTTACTGGCGACAGGTTGTTACGAGAAGAACGACACCGGTATTACTCGCTTTGGTAAACAAGCCATCCAAGAGATGAACCGAGTGGGCATGATCATCGATATGTCTCACAGTGCAGAACGCTCAACACTTGAAGCGATTGACTTGTCTTCTCGTCCTATTTGTATCAGCCATGCGAACCCAACATTTGCTCATGATGCACTGCGTAACAAATCAAACGATGTGATTAAAGCACTCACCGCTCGTGGTGGCTTAATCGGATTCAGTTTATACCCATTCCACCTACCTAATGGTAGCCAATGTACCTTGGAAGACTTCTGCCAGATGGTTGCGACTACTGCTGACATGGTGGGCGTTGAACATCTGGGTATTGGCAGTGACCTATGTTTAAACCAACCTCAAGCCGTTCTTGAATGGATGAGAAATGGTCGTTGGTCTAAAGCGATGGACTACGGTGAAGGCTCTGCAAGCAATTCAGGTTGGCCTGATGCTCTGCCTTGGTTCTGTGGTAGTTCAGGTATGGAAAACATATATAACGGATTGATGCGTCACGGCTTTAGCGAGTCTGAAGCGGGACAAGTCTTAGGAGAAAACTGGTTTAACTTTTTGAAAGATGGCTTAGAGCCTCAAAGCCAAAGTTAAGCTGCGCTTCTTACTGATAAGCACCTAACGAGCAGTCTGCTAAACACGTTCAGTTAGTGAGAACTGCTTCAATCAAATTCACTATTTAAAAGGAACAACGGTCTATTTCGCAACGCGGTAACCCAAACACGGATTAGCCTGCCAACACAAAAAATAATAGGGCAGGTGTTAAATACACCCTTGTAGTCATCATTTTTATGACAGCTGCAAAGAAACCTCTGGAGTCAGAGTATGTCTGATTTAACCAATAGCGTGAAATCTCCAAGCTTAAATGCGGGTCAAGCACACACAACAAGCAATGCAAAAAGCAACACAAACCAGTCTGAATCTACGTCAGACAAATTAGGGTTATCCAACCCAGCACTTTGGTACAGCGGCGGCTTTATCGCTCTGTTCGTGACACTTGCTTTATTTGACGGCGAGCTACTATCAAGCCTTGTAAACACGGGCTTTGCGTGGTCGGTAAAAGTATTCGGTCCTTACTGGCAAATGCTTCTTCTTCTGACCTTTCTTATTGGTCTTGGCCTAGCGGCGGGGCGAACAGGTAAGGTTATCCTTGGCGGCATTGCGAAACCTGAAATGGGCGGCTTCCGTTGGATGGCGATCATCTTCTGTACGTTACTTGCGGGTGGCGGCGTATTTTGGGCTGCAGCAGAGCCGATTGCTCACTATATTAGTCCACCACCATTGTACGGTGCACAAGAGAACGCACAGCAAGGTGCCGTGAACGCTTTATCACAATCTTTCATGCACTGGGGTTTCCTAGCATGGGCAATCGTAGGTAGCTTAACGTCTATTGTGGTGATGCACCTTCACTACGACAAAGGCTTGCCGCTTAAACCTCGAATTCTGCTTTATCCAGTGTTGGGCGAGCGCGCACTGAAAGGTCACACCGGTGCTTTGATCGATGCATGTTGTATTGTCGCGGTAGCGGCGGGCACCATTGGTCCTATCGGGTTCTTGGGCTTGCAAGTGAGCTACGCACTGAACGCACTGTTTGAGATTCCAGATGGCTTCACAACGCAGCTTATCATCATCTTGTTCGCTATCGTTCTTTACACGATGTCGGCATTAAGCGGTCTAAACCGCGGAATGCAAATGCTAAGCCGATACAACGTGATTCTGGCAATGGCATTGATGATTTACATCCTGATCTTTGGCCCTACAAACTTTATCTTTAACGGCTACATTCAAGGTGTAGGTAGCATGATCGATAACTTCATCCCAATGGCGACATACCGTGGTGATGAGGGGTGGTTGAGCTGGTGGACCGTGTTCTTCTGGGGTTGGTTCTTAGGTTACGGGCCAATGATGGCAATCTTCATCGCACGGATCTCACGTGGTCGTAGTATTCGCCAATTGGTTTCAACCATTAGCTTAGTTGCACCGTTTGTTACTTGTTTCTGGTTCACGATTATTGGTGGCTCTGGTCTTGCGTTCGAAATCGCAGATCCAGGCAGTGTAAGTAAAGCGTTTGAAGGCTTTAACTTACCAGGTGCTCTGTTGGCGGTAACTCAGCAACTTCCAATGCCGATGCTTATCTCTATCTTGTTCCTGATCTTAACTACGATCTTCATCGTAACGACTGGCGACTCAATGACTTACACGATCAGTGTTGTAATCAGTGGTGAGACAGAACCGAATGCAATCATCCGTACTTTCTGGGGCGTGATGATGGGCGTAACGGCGTTGATTCTGATTTCTCTAGGCTCTGGCGGTATTTCAGCGCTGCAATCGTTCATCGTAATTACAGCAATTCCGGTGTCCTTAATCTTACTGCCATCGCTTTGGAATGCGCCTCAAATCGCAATCAAGATGGCGAAAGAGCAGGGTCTTTAAGAAACTGTAGAGATAACGCTCTCCAAAAATGAAAGAGAAACAAGGTATCAGCCTTTGAAATTAGGCTGATACCAGATTCCGGAAGGAAGAGAAAACCCGTACTGGTGAAGATACATCGGACGGCAACTATTTAGGTCAAGAGATCTAGTCAGGACAAATAATAAGGGGTGAGTTCGCTTACTCCAATAACGTGAAAGCTAACCAACATACTGTCGCTATAAATGCTTCAAAAGACAGCAACGATCGGTTCTGAATGGCTAGCAAAACCCTTATAACTACAAAGGTGGTGAGCAAAATGGATGCACATCGTTCTACCTACACTGAATCAGCACTACGTGACGCAACGGTCGTCATGGCACCGGAAAGACTAGGTGCTATGCACCAAACGCGTATCAGCTTCGTAAGAACTTTGATTCGCAAAATGGCGCAACAGCAATGGAAAGTGACGAAGCATGAGTGGCAATTAGACCCTCAAGGAATTGGTCATGTTATCTATAAGTTAGAGACGCCGAACCATGTTTATCATTTGGTTGTTTTTTGCGATGAGATTGCAGACGACGAGCGAAATGACCGTGTAATTGCTGAAAAGTGGGACGTAACATTTGCTTTGGTTCTTGGCGATGTGGATGTCGCTCTACTTGAGAGACTTCGTGCGAATGTACCGCTACAAGAAGCAGGCCGTAACCCTAACAATGTACTTGTTTTAGCGCGTGCTAACAAAAGCGTGCGTGTGTTTGAACATATAGTGAGCCACTTGGCTAAAGGGGTTCAGCCAACGCCAAAAGAGTTAGCGGAAGTGGGCTACATCCTGAGAACCACTGCGGTTTATGGTAATGGTAAGTTCGGTATCGCTGACTTCAAAATTCTAGAGAAGAATCCAGATTTCAATCAGTCGTTCAGCGCTCAAATGTGTGCGGTATACATGCTGCGTGAATTCAGCCTGGACTGGGTTCATTACCTAGCGGAGCAACAAGGTGGTGAGCAAGCTGCGACTTTACATCGAGGTTTACAACGTTGCTTGGGTGTAGGGAATGCGACAGGTTTAGGTATGGCGCCATACCTTATTAACCACCCAAGTATTGTTGATCAATGGATGACAACCCGTGAACATGCTCTATCTGACGTGCTAGCTAATCAGACCGACAATAGCTTAGTTGAGCCATTGCGCGCTCTAGTGATTAAAGCCATATGTCACTTAGAGCAGGTGGTGACGATCAATGAAACCCAACAAGAGTTAAACAAAGCTGCCGTCACTGAGTTGAAAGCGGCAGAACAAACGTTAGATGCTACAGTCAACCGATGTGAAACATGGGGTGAACTTGTCGATCAATCTAAGCACATGAGTATGGAAGCCCAAGAAATCCTTATCTCATGCTTGATGGAATTGTACCCAGAATTAGTGGACGCCCATCAGGAGCAGATGAATTGTAGCGAGACACTGTCACTTCCTAGCGGTAAGAAGATACAAGATCTGTTGGTGATCTTAGAAGAGAAGTACCGCTGGGCAATCACAACCGACTTTACTAAAGCAGAAAACAACTACTGGTTCTGGTATCGCTCGCAAGACAAAGAAGAGCCAAGGCTCGGTGTTCGAGGTGAAGAGCTAGGTGAAGAGCGTGAGCTACCGTTAGATATTGGTCGTCAAGCTTACCGCTTGTACCATGCTTTATTGCAGTTTACTCCAGAGTTCTCATTAGCTGAGTTCTTAGTAAAACAGCCGCAGCATCGTGCTATAGCGCGCCGCGTATGGACACTGGGCAACAAAGCGATGGGGGACATTCAGATGAATGTGCTTCACAAAGAGTCGCTGCCGATGCATCTGTTACGTTGCAAGCTAGCGATGTTTGGTGCCACTAAGTTTGATCCGCGCTCAGATCGTTGGGTCCGCGTGACCTTCTTCCAAGGGGCGCCGTTGCTTGACGAAATTCATCAGGACGAGTGGGTATTCCCAGTGTTGCCGAGTGAAGCGGAGCTTGCTGATTCACATAACGTTCCTACACATATCAATGCTCAACATGGAGGTAAATCGCTATGATCGTTTCTCACAATGAATTGGTTGCGGCCGTCAACAAAGCCTTTTTAGGGATGCGTCGTACATGTGGCGAAGCCGATGTGATAGCGAACATGGTGGCTGATTTACAAATGGTAGGCTTGGATGGTGTCCTTCATTTTAATAATGCGAGCAACTTTATGGGGCTAGAGGACGACTGCCCAGTTGATATTCAAGTGAGTAGTTATAACACGGTCGAAGTTGACCTGCATAAGGCAAGCTTGGCGTGTCATCTTCCTGTCGTGATGGATTACGCGATTGAAAAAATGGTCGGTAACAAATCGCTTAAAATTGAGCTAAATAACTGCCACAACCGCTGGTTAGCCTACAGTGAGCTCGTGAAACTCGCGGCGAAAGGTATCGCGTGTACTGCACGTTGGGACAATGGCTCAAACCCAAAGAGCACCTTGTATGTACTTAACCGTGGTTGCGTTGCTCCAGAACTGTTTTTATCAGATTTGCCTCTGACATCGGACGAACATATCCATAATATGACCATCGAACTTTCCGTCCAGGATTTCGATATCGAACGCTTGTCAGATGGCTACCAAATACATGTCACGTCTGAGTCGTTATTTAAGACTCAAGAAGAGGCGTGGCGTGATGGCATTGAGGTCAACGATGCAGAGTGGGCGACATTAAAAGAAACGGCCACCGCTATTTTGGTTGAAAATAGCCAGCGTTCAATTCAAGGGGCAGGAGAGCTAGTCGCCTCATAGCGGATTGAACTTACCGCAAGATAAACATCAGATAACACCAAAAGAGCTTAACGTATCCTCACTTCGTTAAACTCTTTTTATTTTCCCACTGCTTTATTTTCTTAGCTGTTGATAAAGCCTAAAAACGCGCTGTTTTGACACAGGTTGTTACGATACGAACACTCCTTAAGCAATCAAATGAAGCACCTTCACATTCATGTTAAACAAACGGTTTCATTTACGAACTACGATGCGTATCTTGCTACATATGTGTGCCATAGGGCGTCACTTTTAATCGTAACGATGACATTAGAACCAAATAAAAAGGAATGAAGCGTGCAAGCTAAGTTTATAGATGGAACCATCCTGTATCGTCAGCACTATTTTGAACTACCACTCGATTATCAAGCGAAAGCTGGACAGCAGATTCAAGTTTTTGCTCGTGAAGTTATCGATTTAGCAAAAGAGAGCCAAGAGCTCCCGTGGCTTATCTACTTTCAGGGTGGCCCAGGCTTTCCTTCACCACGTGTGAATGGGGAATCCGGTTGGATGAAACGCGCGCTACAAAACTACCGCGTCCTGCTTCTTGATCAGCGCGGCACCGGCAATAGCACGGTAATTAGCCATGAAACTTTGGCGCATCTTGCTCCAGAGCAACAAGCTCAATATCTAACGCATTTCAGAGCTGACAACATTGTTCGTGATGCCGAAGCAATTCGTGAGCAACTTGGTGTTAAGCAGTGGTCGACAATTGGCCAGAGCTTTGGTGGCTTTTGCACTTTGAGCTATTTATCGCTGTTCCCACAAAGCTTGCAACGCTGTTATGTCACGGGCGGTATTCCGTCTATTGAACGTGAAGCTGACGATGTCTACCGCGCAACCTATAAGCGTGTTGAAGATAAGAACACAGCCTTCTTTGCTCAATTCCCACAAGCACAAGCCATGTGCCGTGAGATCTCTGATTATCTACTTAACAATGAAGTGAAGCTACCCAACGGTCAGCTATTTACGGTTGAACAGTTCCAATTGATTGGTATTAACCTTGGTGCTGGCGAAGCAAACCTTCCTATGTACTTCACATTAGAAAGTGCGTTTGTTGAAGTTAATGGTAAAAAGCAACTTAGCTACAGCTTCCTAAATCAAATGCAACAAGAGCAGGGTTACCTAACCAATCCAATCTATGCCATTTTGCATGAATCGATCTATTGCCAAGGGACAGCATCAAATTGGTCGGCTCATCGAGTTCGCGAGCAGTATCCACACTTTAACTATCAATCGGGTGGGGAATTCTGGTTTACTGGCGAGATGGTCTACCCATGGATGTTTGATCAACTAGAAACACTGAAGCCACTGCGTGAAGCGGCGAATATCTTAGCTGAGAAGTCAGATTGGGGCACTTTGTACAACGCAGAGCAGCTTGGCAAGAATACTGTGCCTATGGCGTGTGCTGTTTATGCCGACGACATGTACGTTGAACTGGATTACAGCCGTGAAACACTGGCGAACATTCCAAACTCAAAAGCATGGATCACTAATGAATATGAGCACAACGGCTTACGAGCAGACGGCGAGAGAATCGTAGACAAACTGATGACCATGGTTGAAGCATTAGAGAATCTGCCAAAGTAATTTCGCTAGCCTTATCTGAAATAAAGGCGTTAAAAATAAGCGACGTTAGAAAAAAGAAAACGCTGCATCCGTGCAGCGTTTTTGTTAGGTCATCGAACTATTCGATTTAAGGAACTAGGAGGGGTAGCTCAATAAGCCATTAAGGTTGGATGACGATATCTTGATGTTCTGTTGTGGTTAAGCAGGCGCGATTTTGTTCGATAAGTTGAGCCGCGTAAGATGGTGTCACAGCTTGAATCTCGCCTTTCGAGCGAATGGTCAGTGCTTCCCAAGCTTGATCACGATATTTGCCTGTCTGTGTGTATTCAATAAGTACTCTCATGATTCTTCCATCCGCTGTGTGGTTAACGTGCTACTAACATTAGCGCCATTATCGTCGTTACACACCTGTTAAAAATGGAACATAAGATTAACTAAATGAGAATGGTCGCAACTTGAAAATTTCGACAAATTGCACTTATCAGCGTTCGAGCTTATTACTCTAAATCGCTATTCATCCGGATAGAGTGTTGAGAATAGTCAACACTGGTCAGTTATACCTGCGGCAAATTGAAGCATAAAAAAACGCTGCACAAAGCAGCGTTTTTCAGAATTCATTTGGACGATAGACTAGTTGTTGTCTAAGCCAACAATCTTGCGCGCTGACATTACGGCACTGTCTAAATCAGTCAATCTACCAGCACTTGCTGGGCCAAGAACGGATGAATACAAAGCCAACTGTTTCTCAAATGATAGATCTAGATGGTTATATAGATTTTGGCGGATTTGAGCGTGTTGCTGTGGCTCCGCGCTCGATAGACCTTCCAACGTATCGTAGATGAGTGTAGTTGTATCCATATCAGTCCTTAGTAACTCATTATAAAATTTTGCGTATTATGCACTTAGTGTCATCTTTGTTCTGCGAGATTGATCGCATTATGTGCAAGTCTGCTTAATTGTGTAATCAGTTAGTTATAATTGTGTTGTAGCAACAAAGGGCGTCTAAAGCGCAAAAGAAAAGGAGACACTAAGGTCTCCTTTGTTCTAGCTTCAATAAACTGAATTAATGCTACCGAATGTTGATGGTGTTATCTCTTCGGTCATACATGTCCGGTGTAGTATGTAAGCCGCCAGCGTAACCCGCTGCTTCCAGAGTTTCCCTCACTTCTCGAACATGCTCTGCGGTGACCGGCTCGTCTCTATCACCTAGATGCAATCGGACGAAAGTGATCAGTTCGGCTAGCCTTTGATCTGATAAGACATCTTCAAAGCTCGCCATTGGCATGAAGTTTCTGTCTTTGTCGAGATATGTAGGCTGTAAGCCCCTTACTGTTACCGCAATGGTGTTGAATGGGTCGCTGTGCATGATGATGCCATTGTTCAACAGGGTAGGAGCAATAGGATTTCGCCCTTTACCATCGTCACCATGACAGGCACCACAGGTTTGACGATAAGTCGTGTAGATCTCGGCGGCGTATGACTCTTCATCAAAGCCTTTCGGCTCTAACGGTACCGCGTCACTACTTATGGTGTTGTTGGTATCACCACTGAGTAAGTAGTAAGACATTGATTCAATATCTTCGCGCGTCATCAAACTTAGGCTGTTTTTCACTACGTCAGCCATACCAGCGAAAGCCGTCCCTTTGTCTGAGTGACCGGTGTGTAGGAAGTCGGTGAGTGTTTTCTCATCCCAGCCATCGATGTACAGCTCGTTTGCGGTGATGTCAGGTGCATTCCAACCATCGATCAAGTTACCTTGGAAAATACGCTCCGGTATCAACGCTTGGGCAATGTTACGAGGCGTGTGACACTCAGAACAGTGACCAAGCCCTGCAACCCAGTATTTACCTTGTTGCCACTTCTCGACATTATCAACCTTGTCTTTGAGCTCCTCTGGTACTTGATAGTCGACCGGATCGGTATCCATGAATACGATATTCCAGCCAAGTAGACCTAGGCGAATGTTCGACGGGAACATCATGCTGTTGTCGTCATTGCGTCTTGGTACAGCAGTAATGGATTGCATGTACTCCCACAAATCGACCATGTCTTGATCGGTCAGGTATTGATACGAGGTGTAGGGCATAGCAGGATACAAGTAGCCATTCTTACCTTTACCCGCGACCAATGCGGCTCTGAAATCTTCGAAATTATAGGTTCCGATGCCTTCCGTGTTATGTGGCGTTATGTTGGTTGAGTAAACAGTGCCGAAAGGGGTTACAAACGGCAGACCACCAGCGAAAGGTTCGCCTCCTTCTGCGCTATGACAAGCGACACAGTCACCGGCATAAGCAAGATACTCTCCTCGCTCAACAGATTGAGCATCCAAGTTTGCAATTCTCTGCTGTTCAGCTTCTCCTGCATGTCGGATATAGGCGCCTAGAGCGAGTATCTCGTTTTCGGTTAGTTGGTTATCAAACGCTGGCATCAGGTTGTTCAAGCCATAGTTGATCGTGTGTTGAATCTCTTCAATGCTGCCTCCGTGTAGCCATATGTCGTCGGACAGGTCTGGTACACCTATTTGAGGGTTGGCAACGGAGCCGTCGGCATGGCAAGAAGAGCAGTATTTAGTGAATAAGGTTTTGCCGAGTTCGACTTTGACCTCAGGTACATCAGTGTGGCGTTGATTCAATGACGCTAGGTAGTAGGAGACTTTTGCCACCTCATCTGGGCGCATGATTTCACTCCAACCCGGCATGGCACCGTTTCGCCCTTTGGCAATCGAATGAATAATGGCTTCATCATTGCCACCATACAACCACTCTTGGTCGATCAAGTTAGGGAAGTGTTTTTGCCCTTGAGCGTTATCTCGGTGACAAGCGGCACAATGGGTTTGGAATAAGATCTGACCGCTGTTTACGATCTCAGGCACCTCTGCTAACCCAGCCAAAGTGGTTTCACTTGTTTGTGCAAACTGCTCATCGAGTGTCGTAGTAGGCGAACTGAGTTTATCGTCACTTTGCTGCCAATCGACTAAGCCTTCCCATTCCCCAATCCCAGGGTATAACACGAGGTAGCCTGCGGAGAGCGAGAAAGCGACAGCATAACTGACAAACAGTAATTTAGGTGGCGGTGCGTCTTTCTCTTCAATTCCGTCAAAGGTGCCAACGGTGTGGTCCTCGTCGGCCTTGTGATTACTACGCCAGTACTTAACGACAACGGATACCATAAGAACAAAGAATATTATGGTTAACAGTGCCGCCCATAAGTTCCAAAATGTGCTCATTGTGATACCTCCTGTGACGTATCTTTACCTAGGCTTTGCAGGTATCGAATTAAGGCTTCGCCTTTGGTTTTACCTCTAACCTGCAGTCTTGCATCACCAATTTCTTGGTCGGTATACGGAACACCTAGCGTACGCAACACCTCCATTTTTGCACTGATATCATCCCCAGTGAGTGTCTGTTCAAACAGCCAAGGATATGATGGCATGATAGAAGTAGGTACGACTTGTCGAGGGTTGATTAGATGTATCACATGCCATTGGTCAGAGTACTTCCTTGCTAAATTGGTTAGGTCAGGACCAGTACGTTTAGAACCCCACAAGTTAGGAAACTCGTAGATATCGTCTGCTTCTTGGTTTGGACGTCCGTTACGTTTTATTTCTGGGTCAAGAGGGCGCACCATCTGTGTGTGACAGACGTGGCAGCCTTCGCTGATGTAGATATCTCGGCCGGCTAGCTCGATAGCGGTTAACGGCACAGCGAGGCTGTTTTTAGCGATATCATCTCCTCGAACGATGTTTGGGACCACCCAAACTACTAGTGAGAACGAGGCGACGACTACGGTGGTCAAAATTAGAATAACCAACGAGTGGGTAAAGTCTTTACTCATGATTTATGCCTCCCCATTTGCTGTACGTTTAACATCAAGCTCTGCTGGCATGCGCACAGTTTTGTAAAGGTTCAGTGCCATTAAGAACAAGCCAAATACGAATAGAGCACCACCAAAGAAGCGTAGGAATAGCCAAGGTGCTTTGAAGTCCATAGCTTGCACAAAGCTGTATACGAGTTCGCCGTTGTCGTTTTGAGTGAGCCACATGTAGCCTTCACCAATACCCGCTACCCATAAGGCAATGGCGTAAATAGCCACACCTGCGTGCGCGAGCCAGAAGTGCCACTTGAGCATCCTTGGTGACCAAAGTTCGGTTTTGCCCCATAAACGTGGGATGAAGTAATAGAACACGGCGATACCAGACATCGCAACCCATCCGAGAGCGCCAGAGTGGACATGACCGATAATCCATTCGGTGTTGTGTGCAACCATGTTGAACCAACGAATAGCGAGCAGTGGGCCTTCGAATGTGGCTAAGCAGTAGTAGAGAATCGCCGAAAAGAAGAATAGGAGAATGTAGTCGGACTTAAGTTTCTCTTTGTTTTGTAGCAGAGTCATCGCGCTGTTAAACGCACCCGCCCACGATGGTAACCAGAGGATCAGTGACATCACGATACCAATGTTTTGTACCCACACCGGAACGGAAGAGTAGACGAGGTGGTGAGTACCCGCCCAAGTGTAGAAGCCAACTAAGCCCCAGAAGTGAATCACGGACAATCTGTACGAATAAATAGGGCGGTCAGCCGCTTTGGGTATGAAATAGTAGTTCATACCAATGACGCCAGCCGTCAGCAAGAAGCCTACGGCGTTATGCCCCCACCACCATTGTACAATGGCGTCTTGAGCTCCTGCGAAGACCGAATAGGATTTCATTGCAGATACCGGCATTGCGAGGTTGTTGACGATGAAGATCATCGCGATCACGATAATAAACGCTGCAAAGAACCAGTTTGCCACGAAGATATGGTCGACTTTTCGTTTGGCTAACGTGCCAAAGTACAACACAGCATAAAGTACCCAAACAAGCACAATAAGCAAATCAATTGGCCATTCTAGCTCTGCGTACTCTTTTGAAGTGGTGTAACCCGCAGGTAGAGAAATGAGCGCCAGCAGTAATACAAGCTGCCAGCCCCAAAACACCATCCATGACAAGCTCTTATTGAAGAGCTCACAATGCCCGGTTCGCTGTGCAATATACAATGATGTCCCCATCAGGATATTGACGACAAATCCGTATATGACGCCAGAGGTGTGTAAGGGACGAAGCCTACCGAATTGAAAGTACTCTGAGTCGAAGTTTAAGATCGGCCAATACAGCTGTGCGGCGAGAATCACACCGATGATCATGCCTAAAATAGCCCAGATTAAGGAGGCGATAATAAAGTACTTCACCACCTTAATGCTGTACTGCGTTATCACTTGTTCCATAACAAGGCTCCTTGCCTAGGATTTTTAATTGCTGATTGCGCTAGCGTCGCTCACCGAATTTGATTCGCTACCGAGGTTCGAATAGAAATAAGAAATATCTCGGATGTCTTGATCCGAGAGCGTATCGGCTTGTTGTTGCATAAGAACCGCTAGTCCACTGGTTCTTTCTCTTGTTTGGTAATCTTTTAACGATGAAATCAGGTAGCCCATTTTTTGCCCACGAAGGTTTGGGTAAGGGTCTTGTGTTGAAATGCCGTCGTCACCATGGCAAGTCATACACACCTTGGCTTTCTGCTTACCCAACTCGAATTGCTCTTGATCAACTTCAGCAGAAACAGGAAACATGACCAGCGTCATTACTAAGTTAGAAAGTGCCGTCATGGGGTTAAATCTTCGTTTATATAAACTCATTATCGATTCCCTTGATTATGAAGTGAGTAAGCTTTCTAAGAGCGATGCTCGATATCGGCTGGCGGAATATGAAGCGACAGATACCGGATAATGAGTCTCTTAAAACTGCCTACGTTCGGTTAAAGGTTATGCAGCAACGAGCATTCTTGCTACTTACTGACTCATATTTATTGTTCATTTTGCTGTTTGATACGTATTAATCGGGCTTATCGGATTACTTCTATCGCTCAAAAAAAGCGTTATTACCGCTAGATGTTATGTAGGTAAGGTTCAGGCGAGTTTTGGTCGAGCACGAGCTACGCAGTCTCTAGCTTAAATTCAGCATTTATCATTGTGTCATCTGTTAAGTTATGAGGTGATGATATCGCCTCTAACTAGGTGGCTAAATTCACTTTACCACTATACCAAGAGGAACTAGCGCAGAAAGCATGACTTCATTTTGCCACTGGGGTAGAAAAGCGTTACAAAAATCTTCGACATGCCAAAGTAGGCCAGTTGAATTTTTCACAGCTGGTTCCTTTTCGATGATTTCCTTCTTAGTCGAAGACCTGAACGCAGAACCAGCTTTTAGTCCCAATCTATTTTTATTCCGAGCTCGGGCTAATTACGAAACATCAAAGGGGAGCGGTGCGCAGTTAGATGACAATGTTTACATATATTTTTTGAAGTAACCAAATTACTTGTTGATATGATTTCCAAGTTTAGGTTACGCGTTATATACGCCCGAATGTAACGTAAGCGTGACTGGTATGTGTTTTTTGTATAACTTTAGCTAAAGTTATCGCGATTTTTACAGATAAAGGATTAGTGTTGAGTTCTAATATGGGATACAACGTGCGAGCTTTAGTTCCGCTTTTTGAAACCTTTAGAAAATTTTTAACAGACTTTCATCGAGACACCTAAATGAAGAAGACAATCCTATTAGCCGTTTTTATTATGTTTGGCATTGCAGTCGCTGCGAGTATGGCGTCAACGTATTTTATTTCAAGCGAAAAAATTGATGAGATAATATTGAACAAATCTCAAGTTCAAGCTGAATTTTTAGCTGATAATGCAGGGTATATATTAGAGAACTCGGACACTCCAGTTCAAGATTTACAAAAACTAGTGGGTGAGCTGAAACAGCGAGCTGATGTCACTTACGCCATTGTTATTGATAGTAATGTAAGTGCTATTGCTCACAGTGATAAAAGTAAACTGAATAAAGTTTATAAAGATAGCTATACCGTTAAAGGTGCAACCCAAGGCGAACAACAGTATTCAAAATGGTACGCTGATCTTCAACAAGTGTGGGTGTTTGACATCATGGCACCTATCTACGTTAACGGTGAGCTGTATGGTACTTTTGATATTGGTATCCCTATCACAGAGGTTAGCCAAGCAACGAACGGTATTATTAGCTACCAGCTTGCTTCAATGGTTTTCATTTTTGTTGTTTGTCTCGTTGTTCTATCGCTTCTTCTAAGCAAACTGATGCGACCTCTCTTGGTATTGAAAAATACACTACATGATATTTCTAAAGGTGATGGCGATTTATCGGTACGTTTGCCTATCAAAGGGAATGACGAAGTTGCTCAAATCTCATCGGCTTTCAATGTGTTCGTTGGCAAAGTGCACGAGATAATTACACAAACAGTGAATACGGGTGTTGAATTAAATAGTACTGCTATTAGTCTTCGTGAGCAGTCACAGCAAGCATTGCAAAGGGGGCAAGAACAAAATGAACAAACCATGTTGGTCGTCACGTCGATGAACGAAATGATTGCCACGGTTAATGAAATTGCGTCAAGCGCGGCGGGTGCCGCAAATGCAGCAAACTTGGCAGCGAGTGAAACTCAAGGAGGCCATAAGACGATCGAGAAGACCACAACTTCCATCGCAAACCTCGAAGCTGAAATGAATAGCGCTTCTAATATCATCGTGAGCCTTGCTGATAATACCCAGTCGATCGGTACTATTCTCGACGTTATTCGAGGTATCTCTGAGCAAACAAACTTGCTTGCGCTTAATGCTGCAATTGAAGCCGCTCGTGCCGGTGAAGCTGGCAGAGGTTTTGCGGTTGTTGCTGACGAAGTTCGTAACCTTGCTACAAAAACCGCGCAGTCTACCGATGAAATTGACACGATGATCAACCAACTTCAAACCGAAGCTAAGAACGCTGTTAGCTCCATGAGTAATAGTAAGAGCTTAATTGAAGAGGGTACGGTTGAAACTGAAATGGCTCGCCGAGCTTTGGAAAAAATATCTACACAAGTTTTGTCTATTCTCGATATTAACACTCAAGTCGCAACGGCAACGGAGCAACAATCCGCGGTGGCGAATGAGATTAATATGAATATGGATACCGTCAATAACTTAGTCAAAAATGGTTTGAGCGCCAGTGAGAAGTTAGAGCAATCAAGTAAGCAACTGGCAGGGTTATCACAAGTTCTCGAGCGTTATGTTGGTTCATTTAAAATCTAGCTATCCCAACATACCTCATTAAGAGATATGTTAATTTTTCAGTTACTTTATAGCGCTTATGTCATCCATAAGCGCTTTTTTGTATCAGTCAACGTATGTATGTTTAAATGAACAAACCAATCAACCTTCGAAAAATGCAAGCGATTGTATTAACTGTCTATGTTCGAAGAGGATGTTCTGTTCCAAAATAGGCTTACACAACAAGGCATGCTTAAGAAAGTGCCAATGTAAGTCATCAAAAGAGGAATAGAGTATGTCTCTACAACAGGAATTTCGTAATGCAATGTCTAAGCTTGCAGCCGCCGTCAACATTGTAACTACTGGCGGCCAAGCCGGTACCGTTGGCATTACCGCCACGGCAGTATGTTCGGTGACAGACAGCCCTGCAACAGTTCTGGTATGCGTAAATCGATCAAGTGCTTCAAATGAAATCTTTAAAAAAAATGGTCGCTTGTGTGTAAATACTTGTGCCAGTGAGCATCAAGAACTGTCAATGCATTTTGCAGGAATGACCTCTGTAGAGATGGCAGAGCGCTTTGCGTTTGAAGGTTGGAAGTTAAACCAGTATCAAGTACCTGTACTAGAGGGCTCACTGACGACTTTGGAAGGGCGCATCAGTGATATCAGTGAAGTGGGTACGCATTCAGTATTTTTTGTGCATGTGGAGTCGATTACAACACAAGATAAAGATGCTTTAATGTATTTCGACCGTCAATTCAAACATCTAAAAGCTAATGTGAAATTGGCCGAAGTTACTTAACGCATAATGTAAAACGAACATAAAAAAGCACTCACAAGTGTGGGTATTTTAGTTTTCGTTATTGATAAGTTCGTTGAGTAAGTTGGAAAGTTGAGTGTATTGATCTTCCCCAATTCGTTCTTTTAAGGCCGAGTACTGAACCTCAATTTGTGGACGCAGTTTTTCAACGAGGGCTTTTGCATCATCAGTCAGGTACAAAAACGATTTACGTTTATCATACTGACATTTCTTTTTTTCAACATATCCAAGTATATTAAGTCGGTTGATGATACCTGTTAAGCTCGGGCTAAGAATACACGACTCACGCGAAAGGGTAGTGAAATCAATTTCTCCCTTGGTATCTAAAACTCGCATGACACGCCATTGTTGTTCAGTGAGATCATTGTTAGTGAGCACTGGGCGGAAGTAATCCATAGCGATGTCTCTAGCGCGAATCAATTGCAGCGGAAGAGAATCTTCGTATTTTGTCACTAAGTTAACCTTAATAATGTCCCTTTGATCAAACCATATAATAGAGTAGGGGTTAAGTCTATTATTGGTGGTTAATTTGAATACTAAGTTTTATAGATATTGCAAATAAATAGAAGAACCTCTCAATTAAGTGGTTCTTCATGCCGTGGAAACAGAAAACCACGGGTTTATATGTGGATGAATGTCAGTTCCTGACAAAATGAGCCTGCTAATAAGCTATCTTAACCTGAACTCGGGATAAAAAAGAAGGGAACTAAAAGCTGGTTCTCCGATCAGATCTTTCGACCAAGAGAGAAAAATCGCAAAGGAACCAGCTATGCATAAACTAGTAGACTTATTTTGCCATGTCGATGACTTTTGTAAGGCTTTTCTACCTCAGTGGCAAAAACTTCAGCTTGAAAGCGGCGAACGAAAGCGCAACCGCAAAGGCCGGATGTCCGAAAGCGAAATCATGACAATCATTATCGCTTTCCATATGTCTCATCAGCGTGATTTCAAAAACGTTTACCTTGGGATCGTGCGTCGCCACTACAAGAGTTATTTCCCAACTCTGCTCAGTTACCACGGTTTCTTGAAGTAATGCCTTCAGTTCTTGTGCCACTCAGCTCTTTCTTTACCCATGTCAAAGGTGAACCGACAGGCATTGAATTTATTGATTCTACGAGTATAAAAGTCTGCCACAACTTACGCATTCCGAGACATAAGGTTTTCAAAGGAACGGCGGCAAGGGGTAAAGGTACAATGGGCTGGTTTTATGGATTTAAACTTCACATCATAACCCATCATCTTGGCGATATCGTTGCAGCCAAACTTACCCCCGCCAATACCGATGATAGAAAGCCAGTCCGGGAACTATCAAAAGGCCTGCTCGACAAGCCCTATGCAGACAAAGGCTATATCAGTAAAGCACTTACCGAAGATTTAAAAGAAGACGGAATCACCCTAATTACCACCCACCGCAAGAACATGAAGCCGAAGGTACTTGCTGCTTGGGATAGAGCGATGCTGTCAAAAAGGTTCATTATCGAAACCATCAATGACCAACTGAAAAACATCTCTCAGATAGAGCACTCTCGTCATCGGAGCCTACATGGATTTATGCTGAACCTACTTGGCGGGTTAATCGCTTACTGTCTGAAGCCAGAAAAGCCATCGCTTAATATTACGAACACTGAAAAACAGGACTGATGGCGATGGCTTAAACCGATCTGAGGTTAATTACGTATCGCAAGCGAATTAACATCAGTGTCGCTGATACGCTCAAGCCCGTTAGGATACCAATCCAAAAGCCTTCTTCACCCATTGCAGGAACAATGTAGTCTGTTAAACCCAACACCATGCCCAGTGGTAGTGCTAAGCCCCAGTATGAAGCGATAGCTAAGATCATCGGGATCTTAGTGTCTTTATAGCCACGCAACGCGCCGTTGGCTGAGGTTTGCAATGCATCGCTGAATTGGTACATCGCCGTAAAGGTCAACAATACTGCTGCTGTCGCGCTAATTGCTGGGTCGGTGGTGTAAAGCCTAATGATCCATTCAGGGAACAGAAGGAACATCGCAACCGAAAGTAATGATATCAACGCGGCAACCAAAATGCCGACTTTGCTGCGTTCAATTGCGCCTAGTTCATCTTTTTCACCTAGCGCGTGTCCAACACGAATCGTGATGCCAAATGAGATACTCATCGGAATCACGTAAGTTAGGCTCGAGATGTTAAGTGCAATTTGTGCTGCTGCCACGTTCTCTGCACCAATACGGCCAATCATTAATGCGATTACCGCAAAGATGCTGCCACATACAGCGATGTTCATCCCGATAGGTAAACCTAATCTTAGAAGGTGAAGCATCTCTTTTGCTTTTGGCTTCGCGTCTGCAAAGCTGATGATGGCCTTGTAGTGGTGATGACCTTTAATGTAGGAATACAGCATCCCCGACATTAACCAATACACTAAGCTTGTCGCCCAGCCACAACCCACAGCACCCATTTCAGGGAAGCCGAATTTACCGTAGATAAGCACGTAGTTGACCGGAATATTCACCAACAGACCAACCACAGAAATGATCATCGGTACTTTGGTGTTGTTCATACCTTCACAGAAGCCATTCAAGGTGTAGAACAGGGCAATACCCGGCACACCAAAGGCTAGGGCAAAGGCATAATCACTGCCGATAGGGATGATCTCAGCGGCAACCCCAATCCATTCTAAGATCGGTTTCGCACTCACCAAGTAAGCGATAAGTAGCACACTCGCTATTAATGCCAACCAAACCATCTGGAAGAATTCAACAGAGATACTTTGAAAGTCACGTGCGCCACGGTGGTAAGCGACAACAGGCGTTAACGCCATAATCACGCCACGCAGTAGCAGCAACACAGGAATCCAAAGGCTGGTACCAAGTGCAATAGCGGCAAGATCGGCAGGGCTTACTTGGCCAGCCATTGTCGTATCGACAAATCCCATCGCTTGGGTCGCTATTTGAGTCAAAATGATTGGAACCGAAAGATGCATAAGCGCACCCGATTCACGAGTAAAAGGACGAAGTTTCGTTAGCATGGAAGTTCACAACACCAATATAAATACACGAATGATGACAGGATGGCCGGTGTGCATTTTAGGATGTGCCCCGTTGGGCGGGCGACAATATAAACACCTTACCGTATAGGGTCAAGCTTTGAACTGAACAAACTAAATAGCGAGTAATGTGGTGTTGTTTTTTGCATTTTAATCAAACACTTATGATTTTTCTGAATCTGACTTGTGGTGGTTCTATCTGAGGTTAAAACGGTACTAACTCTTGTTTAAATGGCATTTATATAATTAAAAGTATGCTTTTATATGTGTTAAGTCATATATTGATTTTAAAAATAATTAAACCATTGATAGTTGTTTGTTGTTGAGTACTATGTACGAACGTAAAATGCGTGTTACAAAACATTAGTAAAAACAAAAATAAAAGGTTAATAAATTGAAATCCAAAACTAAGTTGCTAGGAAGAATCGACTTTGAAAGTAATTCTTTAAGGAAAGACCTTGATATCATATCTAAGTTCCCTGTGTTTGAAGAAGAATACAACGAATTTAATAGTGGTACGTGGATAAACAATTCATTGTGGAATGATGACGGGGATTATCAAAATACCCAGTACAAAGATAATAAAAACAAAGCGAAGATGACCGAACTAGGTAAGCAAACGTTATATATCAATGAAATTATCAATAAGTACTTTGACGTAGAAATCTTAAAATGGTTAGGACGCGTAACTTAATAAATGGTCAAGTTATACCGCACAAAGATTTTATTGAATTGGGTGATAATAAGGGAAAATATATACGTGTATTAATTCCTCTTGAAACTTCGTTAACTTCTTATCATAGTGATGAAGACTACGGGGTATTTAGAATGCTTAAGGGTGATATTTGGATGCTTGATGCAAGTGTAGTCCATGCAGCATACAATTTTGGTGATGGGAACCGAGTTATTCTTTGTTTAGATTTTCAATATGATGGTGTAGATAATGTAGACCCCTCACTTATATTCAAAGAAAAATCTATTCATGATGAAACCATAGAAGCTATGGTATTTCAAAGGGCACCCCTTCGAGAGCAAGATGTTTCAGATTTTATTTTTGATATCTCAAAGTCAATTTATAACCTTGAAGATCTTAAAAGTGCGATTTTGAAAGTATCTAGTGCTCATGTTCATCACGATATACCAATTAAAGAGACGTACGATATCCTTATTGAAGCTACGAAGTCTAAAGGTGGCGATATATATAATACTTGCCATGAAATGAAGGAATATTACACTGTTAATAGAAAGTTAGGCGAAAGATTCACTACAGTGTAGTTTTTATAGCTGGGAGGCTATCTGTGAAATATTTAGGATGGATTTTTGTTTTTCTGTGGGCTTCCGGCTATATCGCGTCTTCGATAGGATTGAGTTATACTAACCCACTTACTTTTATAACGCTTAGAGTGATTGTTGCATTATTTGTTTTCGTAATTATTAATTTTTTAATATTAAGAAATAATAAAGTAGATAATAGGAGTATGGTACATGCCATGATTGTAGGAGTGTTTATACAATTTCTCTATCCGGTCTTTTTCTCTTATTCATTGGTGTCAGGAATCAGTCCTGCGATGTTGACGATAGTCTTAGGATTACAGCCAGTTTTAACGTTAATAGTATCTAGAGATCTAAATTCGAAATTTCAAATTTATGGGGTCTTAGGTTGTGTACTCGGTACATTGATTTTTTCGGTGGAAAATTTCAGCTTGGGAACGACAAATTTTGAAAATCTTATACTTGCAATCTTGTCGTTATTAGGTGTTACATTTGGTTCTATACATCAAAAAAAATATTGTTCAAACATACCTATTGAAAAAAACATGTTGTTTCAATGTTTTTCAGCAACACTAATACTATTGCCTACAACTATTATTTTTAGTGAGTTTAAATTTGATGTGAACAATATTTCCATATCAGCATTACTTTGGCAGTCACTTTTAATTTCTGTGCTTTCATCTATGCTCCTTATAAAAGCCTTAAAATCGGGTACGGTGACTAATGTATCTACGTACTTTTCTTGTGTCCCAGCTGCCACTGCCGTAATGGCATACATATTTTTTGATTCTGTAATAACAGTAAATATGATGTTGGGTATGTTTTTGATATTTGGATGCACTTGGCTTATACAAAACCAAAATTGGATTGATGTTTTTTTTGAAAATAGAGCCAAGCAGAAAACGTAAGTATAGGTTTGCTATTTTTTTTGCTTACTAAGTCTATTCTATAGTCGACAATAATATATTATAAAGACCACTTATAAACGTGGTCTTTTCCTATCATAAGAAATATAATGATTTTATTAAAGAAGATGACGTTGCGGGCAGTGTTAATTATTGGTTGAGTCTTTGTCTGATTATTAATTATAGTCCTTCGCGAATGGTCTATATGGTCTATATGGCCTTTTGGGCCTTTTGTGTTTATATGAAAACTGGCCAAGGTTAAGCTACATTAAAAATGTTTAATCCAAGTCATTTAAATAAAACTGAATCACCTTTCAATGTTTCGTTTCTCAACAAGTTTACCACATAATTTTAGTCCGCTTAACGTGGACATTATATGCCCAGGTTGGATATCTTATTGAGGGGATAATGAAAGATCCAGATAGCGAGTGTTCTAAGTGGAAACTCGAGAGAATAAAGGGGCGCCTGAATTTGTTATTCGTACTGCATTTTCTGCTATTTTTGGGGTGATGATCGGTCGAAGTATTGCCCCGTTGTCTATTTTTTAGAAACAGCTTGAAGTTGGACGAAAACTACTAATGTACTAATGAGTGGTGTTTGGGTATCTGTTGGCAGACTTCCTCTTAATTTCATAATTTGGTTGTGGCGTGAAAGAAAGGATAAACGTCATACCGCTAGGTTTAAACAACACATTGAACACACTACTATGGCACCAACTATTTTTGTATACCATCACTTCTTAGCTTCAAATCTGGCAGCGTGTAAACTTCTTACTGCCACAAAGCCAACAGAAACACAAAAAGACCAATCCCAAGTGTGACTTTCAAAAATAAGCCAAGAGGGGCTCTACCTTTTGGCGCTTTGTTACAACATCCCATAATCGTTTCCTAGTCATATTGAACTCGTGAGTTAACCTTAAACCTTTCCCTTACGGTAAGGTCAATGAGTTTATAAAACTTCACCAAATTAACCTTTCTTATCGTGTTGGATTCGTTATGATAAATCCAAATTCTGCGATTAGAAGTGAGAGGGTAATGTGTTGATAGAAAGGTGGTTAGAGATTGATGGTGACCAGCTTTATTGCTTGTCGACTGACATCAAAGAGTCTCAGGAAACATTAGTGTTAATTCATGGGTTGGGTGAGTCACATTTATGTTTTGCCGACTCGTTAGATTGGCTCCCGAATTACAACTTAGTCATGTTCGACCTTTGTGGTTATGGCTATTCTCCTGCTTCAGACATATCCCATTCAACAGAAACCCAAGCAAAGCGAATATTGAAAGCTCTCGACCTATTGAGCATCAATGATTGCTTTCTACTTGGGCACTCTTGGGGCGGCGATACATCGACGTTGGTTTGTGAATACGACACGAAAGGTATCGTGCGTGGTTTCATTAATGCTGAAGGCGGGTTGCACGAAGAAAGCATCATTCTATCCCAGATTATTGCAGACACATATTCTGAACTAAGTACTGATGAATTTACGAACTGGGTGAAAGGAGAAGGTTTCTCAAAACGTTTTGCCATGGCTTGGGGACACGGAGCGGGTGTTAAGTATCTTTCGTCAGTTAGACGATGTGAGCCAGAGGTTCTTGGTCAAACCGCCAGTGAAATCTACGGGCAACATGCGACTCAAGATATCCGTGGCGTGGTTGGCTGGGGACAAATCTACGAAAACTTATCCATACCTAAAGTATATTTTTGGGGTACTGACAGCTTAAAGGGGTGTGAACGTGCGAAAGTGTTTATTAGTACGCTAGGCAATGTTTCGTTTGAGGGCGCAAACCACTGGGTGCAAAACGATCCGGCTAAGTTCTATGCAGAAGTAGACAAATTTATTACTTGTGTTAAAAGCGCACCAAAGCTTAGGTAACCATTAGCCATACTCAAACCAATATGTGTATTGCGGACTAGATTGAAGGATCTTAGCCTATCAGCTTAAAATAATTGACTATCCAACAAAAAAAAGCGAACCAAATGGTTCGCTTTTGCTTATCTAAAATCGACAAAAATTAGTCTTCGTAGTTATCGATGCTTGGGCAAGAACAGATTAGGTTACGGTCGCCGTATACGTTGTCTACACGGTTAACAGTAGGCCAGTACTTCGAGTTCTTCGTTGCTTTCGATGGGAAGCAAGCGAGTTCGCGAGAGTAAGGGCGATCCCATTCTGCGCCTGAAAGATCAACTTGTGTGTGCGGCGCGTTCACTAGAGGGTTGTTGTCTAGTGGCCATTCACCCGCTTTCACTGCTGCCATTTCGTGACGGATTGCGATCATCGCTTCACAGAAACGGTCTAGCTCTTCTAAATCTTCAGATTCAGTTGGCTCTACCATTAGTGTGCCCGCTACTGGGAAAGACATAGTAGGTGCGTGGAAACCGAAGTCCATTAGACGCTTAGCAATATCTTCTTCGCTGATGCCTGTGTCTTCTTTAAGTGGACGAATATCGATAATACATTCGTGCGCTACGCGGCCGTTAGTACCACGGTAAAGAACAGGGTAGTGAGGACGTAGTTTTTCCATCACGTAGTTCGCGTTCAGAATCGCTACTTTCGTTGCGTCTGTTAGGCCAGGTTCGCCCATCATAGCGATGTAAGCCCAAGAGATAGGTAGAATCGAAGCACTACCTAAATCTGCTGCTGATACCGCGTAGTCAGAACCTTGTACACCGTTTTCGATGTGACCCGGTAGGAAAGGTGCTAGGTGCGATTTAACACCGATAGGACCCATACCCGGACCGCCACCACCGTGTGGGATACAGAAAGTTTTGTGTAGGTTCAAGTGAGATACGTCTGAACCGATGAAGCCAGGTGAAGTTAAACCTACTTGAGCGTTCATGTTCGCGCCGTCTAGGTAAACCTGACCGCCCGCTGCGTGTACTTGTTCACACACTTCTTTCACTTGCTCTTCGTATACGCCGTGTGTAGAAGGGTAAGTGATCATGATGCTTGATAGGTTTTCTTTGTGCTTCTCGATTTTCGCTGCTAAGTCTGTCATGTCGATGTTGCCATCTTCATCACACTTAACAACCACTACCTTCATTGAAACCATTGATGCTGTTGCAGGGTTAGTACCGTGCGCAGAGCTTGGAATCAGACAAACGTTACGGTGAGCTTCACCGCGGCTTGCATGGTAACGTTGAATTGCGATTAGACCTGCGTATTCGCCAGATGCACCAGAGTTAGGCTGTAGTGAGAAATCGTCGTAACCAGTGATTTCACATAGCTTCTCTTTAAGATCTTTTGCTAGTGCCGTGTAACCAGCAGCTTGCTCAAGAGGTGCGAATGGGTGAATTGAACCAAACTCGGGCCATGTTACTGGGATCATCTCAGCAGCAGCGTTCAGCTTCATCGTACAGCTGCCCAGTGGGATCATGCCGTGCGTTAGTGAGAAGTCTTTGTTCTCAAGCTGTTTTAGGTAACGCATCATTTGCGTTTCGCTGTGGTGCGTGTTGAATACTGGGTGAGTTAGGAACTCTGATTCACGACGGCAGTTTTCTGGTATTGCCGCAAATTCGTTTGATGCAATGTCAGAAGATAGTGCTTGAACGTCTTCTTTCACGTCGAAGATTGCGAACAGTGCGTTCACGTCGTCGATTGTGGTTGTTTCATCTAAGCTGATACCGATCTTACCTGGAAGTAGACGTAGGTTGATGTCTGTTGCTTGCGCTTTCGCGTACAGTGCATCTGTCTTCTCTTCAGAGTTGATTGTGATGGTATCGAAGAAGCTGTTGTTCGTTAGCTCGTAACCGGCTTTAGTCAGGCCAGCCGCTAGGATAGCTGTCATGTGGTGTGTACGACGAGCAATAGTACGTAGGCCTTCTGCACCGTGGTAAACCGCGTAGAAAGACGCCATGTTTGCTAGAAGTGCTTGAGCTGTACAGATGTTCGATGTCGCTTTCTCGCGGCGGATGTGTTGCTCACGAGTTTGCATTGCCATGCGTAGCGCTTGGTTACCGTGCGTATCGATAGAAACACCGATTACACGACCTGGCATTGTACGCTTGTGCTTTTCACGAGTTGCCATGAATGCAGCGTGTGGACCGCCGTAACCCATAGGAACACCAAAGCGCTGAGCTGAACCGATTACTACGTCTGCACCCATTTCGCCTGCTGGCTTAAGTAGAGCAGAAGCAAGTAGATCTGTTGCAACAGTTACAAGCGTTTTGTTTGCTTGAGCTTTAGCAATTACGTCTGTTAGGTCGCGAACTTCGCCTGTTGTGCCAGGGTATTGAACTAGTGCACCAAATACGTCTTGCTCTGGAAGTGTTTCAAGAGCGCCAACCATTACTTCAAAACCGATGTACTCAGCACGAGTTTTAACAACTTCTAGTGTTTGAGGGTGAACATCGTCAGCTACGAAGAATACTTTGCTCTTGCTCTTACCAGCACGCTTACACAGTGTCATTGCCTCGCCAGCCGCTGTCGCTTCATCAAGAAGAGACGCGTTCGCGATTTCCATACCAGTTAGGTCCATGACCATTTGTTGGTAGTTAAGCAGAGACTCAAGACGGCCTTGAGAAATCTCTGGTTGGTATGGTGTGTAAGCTGTGTACCAGCCCGGGTTCTCTAAAACGTTACGTAGAATAACGTTTGGAGTGAATGTGTTGTAGTAGCCTTGGCCAATGAAAGTACGTTTCACTTGGTTTAGGTTAGCGATCTCTTTAAGAGAGGTCAGCATGTCCATTTCGCTCAGTGGCGCAGCAAGTGTCATTGGTTTTTCAAGACGGATTTGTGCAGGAACCGTTTCGTCGATCAGTGCATCTAGGCTAGTCGCATTGATCGCTTCAAGCATTTTTTGCTGGTCTGCTTTATTTGGGCCGTTATGACGAGCAACAAACTCGTTTTGTGTACCCAAGTCTTTCAGTAATTGGCTTTGAAGTAATTCAGTCATGATATCGTTCTACTTTCTCTCTGGAGCCGTGAGCTAGCCCCTAAAATTAAGCTGCTCACAAGAGCAGCTTTATCGTAATGAGGTTACCTATTAGTCTTCTTCGATAGAGCTTAGGTATTCTTCCGCATCTTTAAGGTTGTCTAGTTCAGACGCATCAGACATCTTCACTTTAACAATCCAACCACCTTCATAAGGTTCTTCGTTGATTAGCTCTGGGCTATCTTCTAGTTCTTCGTTGATTTCTACGATTTCGCCAGAGATTGGCGCGTAGATATCAGAAGCAGCTTTAACTGACTCAACTAGAGAGAAGCTTTCGCCAGCTTCAATTTCGTCTTCAGTTTCAGGCAGGTCAACAAACACAACGTCACCTAGCATCTCTTGAGCGTGCTCAGAAATACCGATAGTTACAGTACCGTCACCGTTGTCTTTTACCCACTCGTGGCTGTCTGCAAACTTTAGTGTATTGTCCATTGCTTATTCTCCAAAAATTTATGAGGTTTTAATTTAAATCTTAAAAACGGTCTAACGGTAAAGAGGGAAGCGCTTGCAAAGCTCTTTAACTTGCTTGCGAACACGTTGCTCAACTTCAGCATTGCCTTCAGGGCTTTCAACTAAGCCATCAAGTACATCGCCGATCCATTCACCGATAAGTTTGAATTCTTCTGTGCCAAAACCACGACTGGTTCCAGCTGGCGTACCTAAACGAATACCAGAAGTAATCATAGGCTTCTCTGTATCGAATGGTATGCCATTTTTGTTACATGTGATGCCCGCACGCTCTAATGCTTCTTCAGTTACGTTGCCTTTCAAGCCCTTAGGACGAAGGTCAACCAGCATTAGGTGCGTATCAGTTCCGCCAGTCACAATGTCACAACCGCGAGTTTGCAACACTTCAGCAAGAACTTTTGCGTTATCGATCACTGAATTAATATAAGTATTAAATTCTGGGCCAAGTGCTTCACCAAATGCTACAGCTTTAGCCGCAATTACGTGCATTAGCGGGCCGCCTTGTAGGCCAGGGAATACTGCAGAGTTGATCTTTTTGTTGATGTCTTCGTGGTTAGTCAGAATCATACCGCCGCGTGGGCCACGAAGTGTTTTATGCGTTGTTGTCGTTACAACGTGTGCGTGTGGTAGTGGGCTAGGGTGAGCACCTGTCGCGATAAGACCCGCGATGTGTGCCATATCTACCATTAAGATAGCGCCAACTTCGTCAGCGATTTCACGGAATTTAGCGAAGTCGATAACGCGAGGGATAGCACTACCACCAGCAATAATCATTTTTGGTTGGCTTTCGATAGCTAAAGCGCGAACCGCTTCGTAATCGATTTTAAGAGTGTCGTGGTCTACACCATATTGAACTGCGTTGAACCATTTACCAGAAAGAGCAGGGCGTGCACCGTGTGTAAGGTGACCACCAGCGTCAAGAGACATACCTAGGATAGTGTCGCCAGGTTGAAGTAGGGCAAGTTTAACTGCGCCGTTCGCTTGAGCGCCTGAGTGAGGCTGTACGTTCGCGTATTCACACTTGAACAGCTGCTTAGCGCGTTCAATAGCAATAGCTTCAACGGTATCTACGTGCTCACAACCACCGTAGTAACGACGGCCTGGGTAGCCTTCTGCGTATTTGTTGGTGAGGCAAGTGCCTTGAGCTTGCATTACTGCTTTAGAAACGATGTTCTCAGAAGCAATAAGTTCGATTTGTTCGTTTTGACGAGTGTTCTCTGCTTGGATTCCAGCAAATACTGCGTCGTCAGTCGCAGATAGGTTCGTAGAGAAAAAACTGTCTAAGCTATGGTTTTGGTAAGCGTTCATTGTCGAGACCTTTGATTAAGCTAATGGTGATTGTTTTTATAGTCCATTAGGTCTTACGTTGATTTCTGCATCGGTATCGTTTGCATTATATAGGTGTATAAACAGTGCCTTGCTTCTTATTTATACGACCATAGCGTCAAAGCGATCGTTGTAGGGTCAATGCAGCACGAATTGGTTCCCAAAAATTTCGGGTAAAAAACAGCTCTTGCAAATGTTAAATCTATCACTTGCTGCAAGCCGAAGTAGCATCTCTTCATCTAACAAGTCGATAACATAGCTCCGATAAAATCAATTTTCAACAAAAATTTCCAATAGGAAACAGTTTTTCTTGTTTTGCTACAGGGAGCACGCTTTATTTCCCTGTGTGCTCTTTAATCAACAAAGCGCTTCATGCAACAATGAAATTAATAGACAGGAAGTAAGAAATAAATGAGGGACCTATGTCAGAAGACATTTATGATGAGTACCCATCTTTAACGTTGGCGAAAGAGACGTTAGATCAGAATATCGAACCACTTAAGCTCGGCCAGCGTATTAAAGATATCCGCAGCAAGCTGGGCATTACGTTAGAAGAGGCGAGCCAACGTACTGGTTTGGCGCGCTCTACGCTGAGTAAAATCGAGAACGAACAAATCTCACCGACGTTCCAAGCGATGCAGAAATTGGCTATGGGTTTGCAAATCGATATGCCGCAACTCTTTGAGCCGCCAAGAAAAAAAGTTGCCACAGGACGTCGTGACTTAACCAAAGCAGGCCAGGGTAAACCTCACCCAACACCAACTTACGAGCATGAGTTGCTGGCGACTGAGCTTTCCAACAAAAAGATGATGCCATTCAAAAGCCGTGTCAGAGCACGTGCTTTTGAAGAGTATAATGATTGGGTCCGTCACGATGGAGAGGAGTTCTTAATGGTAATCTCTGGTGATGTGATGTTCTACTCAGAGTTCTATGAGCCTGTACCGATGAGTGAAGGGGATAGCATGTATTACGACGCCAACATGGGACATATGTTGATTTCTACTAGTACAGAAGATGCACTGATTTTGTGGGTGACTGCAAAATAAGTTAACAAAGTTAGAATTTCTTATAGTGAATGCAAACGTTTGCATTTGTTTCTAACGTTTGCCAAAAGACGCGATATTGGTGTTAAAAGCATCAATTTCGCGTCTTTGTATGCAACTGGAAGTTGTTTTTTAATTGTTAAATGTCACATTTTAAGCTGTTTTAATCTTGTTAAGGGTGTAAAACTGACTCAGGCTTGTTTACTATAGTGAACACGGTTTACTCATGTTGATTGAAGTTTACTGAAGTGAATTCTTAGAAAGTGAGTTGTAAAGGTTTTGTACAGCTATCTATTCTTATAGCGCTGACGATAAAAGCCTATATAAAAGACATCACTTTTTACTATCTACTGTTTCTAACGTTAACCCGTATCGTTAGAGGCGACTCTAAATAGAGATATAAGCGGCAGACTCGACTTTGGAAAGCCTGCAACGCTTCATGGAGAAGAAAATGACTCAAGAACACGCTAATCAAGACCTACTAAAAACACCTCTGCACGCACTTCACGTAGAAGTGGGCGCAAAAATGGTTCCTTTCGCTGGCTACGACATGCCAGTTCAGTATCCACTAGGTGTGAAGAAAGAGCACTTACATACTCGTGACGCTGCTGGTCTTTTTGATGTTTCTCACATGGGGCAACTGCGTCTACACGGTGAAAACGCAGCCGCTGTTTTAGAATCTCTAGTTCCTGTAGATATTATCGATCTTCCTGCTGGTAAGCAGCGCTACGCGTTCTTTACTAACGAGCAGGGCGGCATCATGGATGACCTTATGGTTGCAAACTTAGGTGATCACCTATTTGTTGTTGTTAACGCAGCTTGTAAGACACAAGACATCGATCACCTTACAGCTCATCTTCCTGCAGATGTAGAGATGGAAGTGATTGATGACCGTGCACTATTAGCACTTCAAGGCCCTAAAGCAGCTGAAGTTCTTGCTCGTTTCCAACCAAGCGTTGCAGACATGCTATTCATGGACGTTCAAAAAGTTGATGTTGACGGTGTTGAATGCATCGTAAGCCGCAGTGGTTACACAGGCGAAGATGGCTACGAAATCTCTGTACCTAACGACCATGCAGAAGCTCTAGCACGTAAACTAACGGCAGAAGCTGAAGTAGAGTGGGTTGGCCTTGGTGCTCGTGACTCACTTCGTCTTGAGTGTGGTCTTTGCCTATACGGTCACGATCTAGATACAACGACAACTCCAGTAGAAGCGAGCCTTCTATGGGGTATTCAAAAGGTTCGTCGTACTGACGGTGAGCGCGCTGGCGGTTTCCCAGGTGCCGATATCATCCTTGAACAAATCGCAACCAAAGACGTTCAACGTAAGCGTGTTGGCCTAGTGGGTCAAACTAAAGCTCCTGTGCGTGAAGGTGCTGAGCTGTTCGATGCGGAAGGAAACAAAGTAGGTGTAGTAACGAGTGGTACTGCTGGTCCTAACGCGGGTAAGCCTGTTTCAATGGCGTACGTACGCACTGATCTTGCTGCTATCGGTACAGAAATATTTGCTGAAGTTCGGGGTAAGAAACTGCCAATGACAGTAGAAAAAATGCCATTCGTACCTCAACGCTACTACCGTGGCTAATATCTTTTAAGAGAAACCACTAAGCTAAATGAAGAAAGCCTATTGTATGATTAGTTAGGGCTGTGATCCTGCTTGGAGGCCTTCATAGGATACATCTTTAGTTAAAGGTTCCACTTCTTTATGCTGCTTAATTTATGCTGCTTAAATTGTGGCGAGTCATTAAATGATGACTCGCCACAATGCTTTAATTAGTAACTCATACGTAGTATTAATTATCAGCCATTATAAGATCTTGTCGGCATTTTTATACAGTATCTTTCGATAATCTCATCTATCTCCGCTATCGTTTGGTTGATGCTCCTAATTCCGCCTAGTGCTATGCCTTTTTCATTTTGTTTCAAGGCAGAAAAAGTCTGCTTCAATTCTTTATCCTCTAGCATATTTCTGTGTAACAACACTTCTTTATGAGTGAGTAATCTATGTTGTACTGCAATAATTTCTTTGTGGCTGTTTTCAGAATCTAAAGCGTACTTTATGCAAGGAAATGCCAGTTCATATTGATTCTCAATTTCTTTTTTAACGTCTTTCAAATTGGTAATTTGCAATTTTCTTATTTCCTAGCACTTGTATACACGAGGTAACTAGCCTTTAAGTTCAATATCAATCTATGTGTGAAAGCTTATGAAAAGTAACGTTTTAAACAATCGAATAATATGATTTTGGTGGCTTATGTAAACTGTCAATAGCCAATTTGGTCTGCTTCTTGCTTAAAATAGGTCATAACTGTCTTTTAAGGATGAGCTTATGTCACAGGAACCCATAATAATTGCGCTGACTGAGCGTAGAAAACAAGCCAACCTGTCTCAAGAAAAGTTAGCTTCTAGTGCAGGGATGAGTTTAAAAACCTATCAACGGATTGAACGGGGAGAAGCTGACATCAAGATGTCTCAGTATCGTTCGATCACTAGAACCTTGAAAATTACGGATTTGGATGTAGTACTTGATATTTTTGGTACGTCACAAGCGACTCCGGAAGATATGGCGGCGGTCTGTCGTCTGCTGTCAAGCGAAGAACGCGTATTGTTGATCAAACTGATTTTGTCGGTCAAAAAAAAGCAGCCGCCTTTCTTTTAGATAAATAGCGCAATGGATCTATTTGTGGGTCAAATAGACAGGTATTCCAAGGGTAATGTGTCTATTGAGGTTATGAAGCATTCAATTCACTCTTCTACGGAGTTGTTTCGTGGTGCTTCTCTGTTTTTTACTTTCCAAACATCTTTTCTGGGAGGCGCGTGTTGGCTTAGTCGCTCGTCTCACTTTTTGAACTTTTGTTGTTTCCAAGATAAGATCTTTCAAACGCACTAAAGCATCATCTCGGTTTTGTTCTTGCGTCCTATACTGCTGCGCCTTAATGATAATCATGCCATCTTTAGTGATGCGGCTATCTTTGTGTGCGAGAAGCTTTTCTTTATAGAAGTCAGGTAGGGTGGAGTGCTTGATATCAAAACGTAAATGTATCGCGCTTGATACTTTATTGACGTTCTGACCGCCGGCTCCTTGTGCTCTGATCGCTGTTAATTGGAGTTCCCAGTCTTGAATCGAAACAGAGTTAGTTATTTGTAACATAAACATCCATTTTAAAAGGTAATACGGCGCCATGATACTGAATATTGGTTATGGTATCAGTAACTTTATTAAAGAATGGTAGTAGTGATGAAAATAGATTTAACGGCATATGAAGGATTAATCTTTGATATGGACGGTACGTTGAACGACACAATGCCTGCTCATGTCCAGGCTTGGCAGCAAACTGCGCAGGAATTTGGGTTCCACTTTGAAGCATCTTGGATTCATAGCTTAGGTGGTATGCCGAGCTACAAAATAGCCAGTGAAGTGAACAGAAAATATGGTTTGTTTCTCGACCCGCAGGCGGTATCTAAGTTCAAGGTGGCATCATTCGCAGCGATTGAAGACAAAGGGGATGTCATCCCTTGTACACACTCGCTATTACTCGAACATCTAGGAAGTAAGAAGATTGCGGTTGGAACAGGAAGCCAGCGTAAAAATGCGAAGCAGCTGCTAGAAAATACGAACATTCTTAGCAAGCTCCATATTCTCGTTACCGCTACAGATGTGAAAAACCATAAGCCGAACCCAGATACCTTCTTAGATGCTTGTTTTGGTATGGGATTACAACCGAAGCAATGTGTGGTGTTTGAAGATACGGACCTTGGTAAACAAGCCGCTCACGCTGCCCAGATGGACTGTATTCTAGAGGTAGATGGCGATAAGTTAGAGTTTCACCCCGCACACCCCGCACTGATTGGCTTTAGGATGTGAGGTTACTTAGGCGTTATTTCGTGCTAGGCGATTTCACTCATCTCGGTGTCTAAGAGCATACATACGTTATCACGACCAGCCGCTTTTGCTTCGTATAGCGCTACATCGGCGCATTTGTAGTTTAGGGCAGGGTCGCCAGTTAGATTTGTGATACCAGCACTAACGGTAACAACACTGTCTAGCTCAAGGCTAACCGCAATTCGTAGTCTATTAAGCACGTAGTCGACTTCTTCTGTTGTGGTGTGAGGCAGAATAACGCCAAACTCTTCACCGCCAATACGAGCAACGAAGTCAGTCTCACGACATTCACGTTGCAATACTTGAGCAACGGTTTGAATCACTCGATCACCATAGTCATGACCAAATCTATCGTTAATGCGTTTGAAGTGATCAATATCTAGAATCGCCAAACAAGAATGTTCTCGGGTAGGGTAACGGTTAATACGGGAGCATTCATCGCGCAGCTCCAGATCAAACTTTCGGCGGTTCCAGCATCCCGCTAAGGCATCTTTTTCACTCAAGTTTCTAAGTTTATTCTCAAGCTCTTTGTGTTTACTAATATCAACAAATGACGCCACATAAAACTGGATTATACCTTTCGCATCTTTAATGGTTTGGATGCGAAGTATTTCGGCAATCAATGACCCGTCTTTACGACGGTTGACGACTTCACCTTCCCACATACCTTGCTTTTTAATAACACTCCACATTTTGATGTAGAACTCTTGGTTGTAACGTCCTGATGCGAACATTGAAGGTTGGCGGCCTTTTACGTCTTCCAATTCATAACCACTGACTCGAGTAAATTCTTGATTTACCTTGATGATGCGATTATTACGGTCAGTGATGACCAAAGCCGACATACCATTCATCACCGCTTTTGCTAACTGACTTTCTATACTGTTCTTCTTATGATTTCTGTTCCACAGTACAAAACCTGCTGAGATCATCGAGATTAAAATCGATAATGTAACGATCTGTACGACAATGGCATGATTTTCACGATGATACTGGCTATTTAACTGTTGATTCTCAATGTGAAGTACCATGTAGATAGGGCCTTCAAACTGCTTGATCTTAGGGCTAATATCAGCGTGAAAATACCAATTTTTACCATCAAAGTAGCTTGAGGATGTGTTGTCTTTTATCGCAGTCCATAGCTTGGGGTACAGCTTGTCATAAGTTTGGTCTGAGCGAGATTCAATAACATGACCGAAAGACTGTGAAGGATCTGGCCCCATGATGATGTGCCCGGTCTTATTGAGAATAATTGGGACGGCAGAAGAGTCACCGATCTGGTAATGAAGGCGTTTATAAATCTCTAGCATGTTTAAGTTGGCAATGAAGTAACCAATAATGCGATTGTTGTCAGCGACAGGTGCCATAATGCGCAGCGCCGGAATCAACGGGCGAACTATCTCGCCGTTTTCGACTTCAAGATCGATGCCTTTGGTATTGACCTCCCCAACTTTAAGTTCTTGAAGTGCGGAGAAGTAACTACGCGATGACTTATCTTGGAGTTCTTTTTTCGTAACCACTGAAGCATGGCCATCTTTATAATTAATGCGGAAAACTTCATTACCGCTTAAATCAAGATAGCGTAATTGAGAATAGTACTTTTGGCCACGTGCAAGCATCACCCAAAGATCTTGCAGTGCCTCTGTGTGAATGACAGACGGCTCTTTAATTGCTCGAAGTAACGTTTTGGAATCTGCAATAGAGGGAACTGAGTTAGAGATTTGTTCAACAATGACAGCGAGCTCGTGAAAGCTGTACTCAATTTGGTTTTGGCTAGATTGTTTAATGTTTAGCGAGTGCTGGGCTTCGACTCTGTCGAATTCAGAGCTGATATAGAGGGCAGGGACTAATCCTAGGGCAAACATGGTGCACAGAAATTGGCTGACTAGTTTCTTTATACTTGTATTCATCACTGTCCTCAAAGAATCAGCGCAATACTATATATTTTATAGGGTTTTTAGTGTGATCTTGACCCAGAACTTAAAACAAGGTTTGCATATTACTGTGGTTTTAGTGCAATTTTGTGCACCTTGACTTGATTAATGAGCAATCATTTAACAATAAAATGATTGCTCATTATAGAATAACGCTCCGAAATGCGAGGTGATTAAATCGCGATTTTCGATGTTTGTCTAGCTAATGGAGCTTAACTAAGACCTACTATATTTCCATTACTATCAATATCTAACGACATGAACGCCGGTTTATCTGGCAATCCAGGCATGGTCATTACATTGCCACATAAAGCGTAAATAAATCCAGCACCCGCACACAGTTTTAGTTCTCTTACGGGTACGTCAAATTGGCTTGGTGCGCCTTTGATATGTGCTTCCGTTGAAATAGAAAGTGGTGTTTTAGCCAAGCATACAGACAGATCTTGATAGCCATGTTCTTTAAACTCAGCCAACTGCTGCTTTGCTTTCGAAGAGAGTGTAATGCTCGCGGCACCGTAACCGATTTCAGCGACCGCCATGAGTTTCTCTTCTAAGCTTTGAGCTGTTTGGTAGAGCGGCTTAAAGTCGCTATCACTTTGGCATGCTTTAACAACCGCTTGTGCAAGTTTAGTGACGCCGTCACCGCCTTGGCCAAATGCTTCACTGACTTCAACAACGACGTTGCTATCAAACTCTGTAATCATCTGTTTCAATGTGTCGAGTTCTTGCTGTGAATCTTGTGGGAAGCGGTTTATTGCTACTACGGTAGGCACACCGTATTGCTTAACGTTATTGATATGCCACTTTAGGTTTTCAAAGCCTGAGAGTAACCCATCGTTGTCTTCACTGAAGAGGGAATCAGGTAGTGGTGTTCCTGGTCTCAAATCATACAAACCAGAGTTCGCCTTTAGTCCACGCAATGTAGCAACGACTACCGCGCAATCGGGTTTCTTACCAGATGCTTTGACTTTAATGTTACAAGCCTTTTCGAAGCCCATATCTGAACCAAATCCACCTTCAGTTACAGTAAAGTCGCTGAGTTTCAGTGCGATCTTATCTGCAATAATCGAAGAGTTACCATGAGCAATGTTCGCGAAAGGACCTGCGTGTATAAGTGTTGGTACACCTTCAAGTGTCTGCATCAAGGTTGGTTCAATAGAGTCTTTCATTGTTACTGTCATTGCGCCAGCAACATCAAAGTCTTCTGCGGTTAAAGGTTGACCTTGTCTGTTGTATGCCAGTACAACATGCCCGATGCGTTTACGTAAATCTTGGAGGTCATCGGCCAGTGCTAGAATAGCCATAAGCTCTGAGGCGGCTGAGATATCAAATCCATCTTCGCGTTCATAGCCGTTGATCGTTTTATCAGATTCGTTTTTACCCACGGTAATCATACGTAATGCGCGGTCATTATGGTCAAGTACACGTCGCCATACGATTCTGCTAGGGTCTATATCCAGTGCTTTCAATCCTGAGCGAGCTTCAAATGCTTGTAAGCCTTCACGCTGTTCATGATACAAGCGTGCGTCAATGGCAGCAGAGGCAAGGTTATGAGCGGCTGTCACAGCATGGATGTCACCAGTTAGGTGGAGGTTCAACTCGTCCATAGGAGCAACTTGAGAGTAACCACCGCCAGCAGCACCACCTTTAACACCAAACACTGGGCCCATTGAAGGCTGGCGAATACACGCCATTGCTGATTGGTTAATCTTCGCCAATCCTTGTGCTAAACCGATAGTCGTCACGGTCTTACCTTCACCAAGTGGTGTTGGTGTAATTGCTGTCACGACAACCAACTTTCCGTCTGGCTTTTGAGATAGGCGTTCGAGTGCTGCTAGAAACACCTTTGATTTGAATTGCCCTAAGGGCTGATGTTCTTGTTCTTGCAGGCCGGCTTGCTTAGCAACCTCACTGATGTTTTTAAGGGGTGTTGAACGACAAATATCAATATCAGACAGCATATTTGATCCTTATATCAGAACCGAAAGGTGGTGCGTAAACGTTTGCGTGGTGATGGTACTGTATAAATTTGCTAAGTAAAGGCAAACCACACAGATTATGTGCTGGAAGATACCAGATCTGAAGAGTCATTGCGCAAGATCAAATCTTAAATGAGCAAAATATTCGATTTAGTGCGTTCCAAATACGCTCACATCCGCTTTAAATATAAAAAGGGACTGCATATCGCAACCCCTTTTAGATGAGAGTGTTATTTATATCATTACGCAATAGATGCGCGATTAACGGTCCCAGTATGTTTCTTCTAAGCTATCTTCACGTTCTGGTAGTGCACGAGAAAGACGAGGAGAGTGTTGTGTTAGCACTTCGTAGCTTACGCGGTTCGCATACTTACAAATCTGAGACAGTGAAGAGTATGTTAGACACGTGTGTTCGTGTTTCTCTGAGTTTGGTACGTTAACGAAGTGGTAGCTGTTTGCTGCCATGTCGTGTAATAGAGCAGAAAGCGCGCCATCACCCGCACCATTAGTGTTCTTAATCTCTAATGGACCACCAAGGTATGGGCCAATGTGAGAGTAGACTTTAACTGGGTTTTCACAATCTTGCTTACGCATCGCACGGCTGAATTCGTACTTGTTGAACTCAGGGATATTGCCTGGTAACAGTGGAAGAGTAGTTTCGCGTTTTGCTAGCTCGTCTGTGTAACCTGCCATGTAAAGGCCGATTGGACCTGCAGTACACAGTACTAAGTCAACCCATTCTAGTGCTTTGTTAGCTGCAAGAAGTGGATCTTTTTCGCCTGTTAACGCTTCACCTTCGTCTTCATTCATCGCAACGATAGTTACGTTCTCTTTCAGGTATTCTTGCCACCATTCAGCGTTACCTTCGATCACGTATTTAGTACCAAGTGTTAGAACAACAGGCACGTTGTGCGCTTTCGCGTATTCAATCGCCTTTTGTACTGCTTTTGGCATTGGATCTTCAGGGTTACCGCGCATTAGGTACGAAGATACGACTAGAGCAGATGCTTTCTCGAACACTTTCTCAGGAATGCTTTCTGGAAGCAGCTGGTTCATGTGTCCTTCGTTAATCGCAAACGTACGCTCGCCATCTTCGGTAATTAGCGTGTAACAACGACCGATTGGACCATCTACCGTTTGTAGGTGGTTCAGATTCATACGAGAAGAAGTGCGGCAAAGGTAACGGTAACCAAATGAGCCAACTTCAATTTTCTTAGACATCACGCCAAGCAGTACAGATTTGCTGTCTGCAAGTACGGAATAATTGTGCAGTGTGTTGCCGATAGTATCGCCAGGGTATTGATGCGTAATCAAACCGCGCTCTACAAGCTCTTCATACAGCGCATCAGCTTTACTTTCTTCCAATACCAGTGAGTGACCTTTACTCAGCTCGTATTTATCAAGGAACGCACTGTCAACACGGGCTTCGATATCAACAATGGTTTGACCTACACCTACAATCGTTGCGCGGTGCAGTTTAGGTGTTTGTTGAATTTGGTTGACCAACGGATCACGTGCGTGAGTTGGAAAGTAATGCTTAGATTTACGCTGTCCAGGAAACTTCATATGAAAAATACAGTGAAAAAATTTTGCCGCATGATATCACATTTTGTTTCTGTTTCTTTCATTTTTATTACATTTTGAATCACCTGAACAATGTCTGTACAGGTGATTCGTATTGATTATTCTGTTAGTACGAGTGTTGCTGGATCAACGTAAGCCGCTGTACCCCATAGAGGAACAGTCGATAGGCTGTGTTTGAAGCTGCCTTCAGTCTCTTTAGTGGTGTAAGACAAGTAGAGTAGGGACTGGTTTTTTGCGTCGTAAATACGGCGAACTTTCATGGTTTTGAAGAAGATGCTTTTCGACTGCTTGAATACCACTTCACCAGATTTACTCTTATCAACCTGCGCAATCATTTCAGGTGTGATTTCACCCGTTTGGCGGCACGAAATAGAGCTATCACTTGGATCAGAAAGGCTTAGGTTCGCTTCGATGGAAGCTATGTGACACGTTACGCCCGGGATTTTGTCATCGTCTAAAGATGACATCTTAATGTCCTTCATTGTGAAGAAACCTAAAGATACGTCGCCAACCTCGTTGTCCGAACAACCTGCTAACATTGTCATGATACCGGCTGCTATTAAGGCTTTTTTCATAAGAAGTCCTTTTTATTTGTATAGTTCTGTTTACTATAAGAAAATTGAAAGCTTGAATACGAGTGTAGAGCTTTTCGTTAAGTTCTTAAAGGATGTTGTTGGATAATGAAAAATATGAAGCATTTAAAGTACTTGTTGGCCTTGGTGATGCTCTGTATGCTCTCTGCATGTAGCTCGGCACCTCTGCCGACCGTATGTCTTCCAAATAACTGTGATATTTGGGGGTACTAACTATAGGTACTAAAAGAATGAATAACGAAATACCTGAAATCGCATTAAAGAAAAATCAGTGGCTGTTTAGTCAGCTTGATATTGCTTACCCCGCAAAAGCAAGCCTCTTAGGTCTAGATATCTATAAAAAACAACTTTCCAAGAGAACTTACCAACTTCTCCCGCAAGCCCAAACTCCCTCACACATCGATGAATTGCACAAAGTGGATTTCCACAAACTCACGGTTCTTTTCTCGCTCAACCAAGCTAGTGCGTATAAAGATGAAGCTGAAAGGGCCAATATCTTAGAATTCCTGAGCCAAATAATGTTGTCAGATGAACATGACCTATATGTCTGCACCAAAAACGGTGACGTAGTGGCGAGTGCGATTGTGACAGTCAGTGAAGATGAAGTGTTAATATCTGATATTGTTAACCAAGACGATCAAAATATTGTCGGGTTTGCTAAACAGTTACATAATTTTTGGGCTCAAGATAAAGGTTCTATCGATAAGGTATGGTTCGAGAACTAAAGGCCCTTTGAGAAAGCGTTAATCCAATTACAATGCGCCGTATTTTAAAAAAGGTTCAGTATGTACAAGCTATTGATCTCAATTGCTGTATTGTGTGCTAGCGCTTTTTCTCCTGTGGCTTATGCTAAAGATTGGGATGTTAAACAAATCCTAGTTTTTCACTCCTACGAACCTTCTTACCAATGAACAGCTGATTTTCAAAAGGGCATCGATAGTACGTTCAAGCAGTCCCAAAGTGAAGTTAAGCTCTCAATTGAGTATTTAGATACAAAGCGTACTCATAGCTAAGACTACTATGACTCTTTGGTTAATTACTTTGAAGTCAAATATTCAGGCTATAAGTTTGATGGTGTTATGCTACTGACGATCATGCGGCGAACTTCCTTGAATCATTAAGTTCTATTATTGATCGTTCGACGCCAGTTGTGGCTTTGGGCATCAATGATCTCAGCAATGCTGGCGAAGCATAGTGGTTATTGGCTTTTCATGTAGGCTAACTATACGTCAAAGCCTCTGTCTTGTATGAAGTTCCCACAAAGTGGTGCAAAAAACAGCTCGAAAGGTCAACAGATCCTAATTGACAATAAACATCATGAGCTCTGGAATGGATCTGGCTACCAAATGATAAGGCAGGCGAGGAGATTCACTTATTTTCCCGTATTACCGCGTCAGCGTACGTGTTTGACGCGCTGCTAAGTACACGTTGGTATTATTTATATTTTTGACTGCTATCCATGGTTTTATGCAAATCCTGTAGGCATTGAGACTAAAGAGCCTACTGCGATTGGTAAAAACTGTTGCTTATGTCGAGTTAAAAGTGATCTGCTGCATATTTTGTGAAGAGAAATAAGCATGTATACGTAAACTGTTACATCAATCATCCCTCACTTCGAAAGAACCCTATAGGATAAAACTTGGATTTAATCTGAGTGAGATAACTATGCACCTAGAACAGACTAAATGTGTGATATTTGATTGTGACGGAACATTGATTGACAGTGAGAAGCTGTGTTGTCAAGCCTTAGTTAATGTCTTTGGTGAATTTGGGGCGAAGCTCAACTTGAATGACTGTTATGCGCATTTTCAAGGCGGGAAGTTAGCTGACATTTTAATGGACACACAAGCACGCCTTGGGCTATCTATCTCCATTGACATACTCGAACCTTTATATCGCACTGAATTAGAAGCATTGTTCCAACGGCACTTAAAGCCGATGGACGGCGCTATCGAACTGATTGAATTCCTCAAACATCAAGACATCGAATTTTGCATTGCTTCCAATGCGCCTAAACATCGTGTTGAATCTTCTCTAGCGATGACAGGTATGCTTGATGACTTTAAAGGCAAAGTGTTTTCTGCGTTTGATGCAAACAGTTGGAAACCCGAGCCAGACTTGATCATGTATACCGCAATGAATATGGGCTTTTTACCCAATGAGTGCATTTATGTAGATGATACGTTGAAAGGTATTGAAGCGGGTGTTCGAGCGGGTATTCAGTCGTTTAGATTAAGACCGAAAGTTGACGAGACATTAAGTGATGATCCAAAAGCCGACACAGCAAAGCGAGCGGCTCAGGATATCTATAGTTTGGAAGAGATTTCTCTCTGGATTAATGGCAAGCAATGCTCAAGTGGTGATAAACCGAACTCTGCAGCTTTGGTGGGTTAGCGCCTAATTGAAGGCTGAGTACTTTACTAAATTGTTTTGTGTGAAACCCGCAGGATGCGCAAGTAAACTTCTCTCCACTTTCTGAAAGTAGGTATTCGTCATGTTGGCATAAAGGGCATGTCACGTCTTCGATGTTTGGTGCTTCTGTTTTATTCATTATGTGTCACCTGCAGCAATAGGGTAAGCGAAAATAAGACCCGTATAGATAGATTACTCTTAAGCTCGTTTATTAGACAGTTTTGCTCCTTTATATTCTCTCGTTTGCGACCTGCTTCATGGTAATGATAACTTCATCGTTAGTGGTTGCATTTTTCGTATGGTATTAACGCCACCCAATAAAAAAGGACTCATGTGAGCCCTTATTTGTTTTGTCCACCTTACTCTAAACGGGATGATTCTTCCTTTCGAGCTAGATGTCATGATCTTCAAACATTTAAGTGCGATATCTTGCCAATGTCCGCGATAGGGTAACCGACGCATCCGTCAACTTAGACACGCCATTCGATGAGTTTTGCGCCACATCTTTAATCACATCGGATTGACTGCGAATATCGTTAAGTTCAGCTGCAATGGTATTTGCTACGCTACTTTGCTCATCCGCTGATGTTGCAATTTGAATACTCATGTCCATGAGTGCTTGGGCTGAATTTGCAATTGAGTTTACGTCGTCACCGATGTTGGAAATCAACTGGCTGCTTGTTTGTGCCTGATCGACGGTTTGCTCGGTGATTTTTGCAATGTTTTTGCTCTCTTGTTGTAAGCGTTCAATCATTGCTTGGATCTCTACCGTAGCGGATTGAGTTCGGCTTGCAAGCGTTCTTACTTCATCAGCTACGACCGCGAAACCACGGCCTTGTTCGCCCGCACGAGCTGCTTCAATGGCTGCGTTCAATGCAAGTAGGTTTGTTTGCTCTGAGATAGCATTGATTGTAGTGATCACTTCGTTTATTTGGCTAGTGTTCACATTCAAGCTGGTCACAGAAGAGGAGGTTTGCGCGATCAAAGAAGAAAGGGTAGTGATCTCTGAAATAGCTTGTTGAACCTTTGCGTGACTGTCGTTAATTTGTTGTGCATCTTGTTCTGTTTGCTCGGTCGAACGTGCTGAAATATTAGATACTTCGTTTGCAGAAGCAGTCATTTGGTCCATCGCGGTCGCAACAGAGTCCAGAGAGGCGTTTTGGCTCATGATCTGTGTCTCGCTGCGCTTCATCTCTGTTTCAAAAGAAGCCGATGTTTCACTTAGAGTTGCTGCGCTGTGGTTGACGTTGTTAATTAACTCACTAAGCGTGTCCATTGAACGATCAAGAGCACAGCCAATCGTACCGAACTCGTCACGGCCAGGGTGAAAGCCAAGGCGTGATGTTAAGTCACCATCACCAATCTTTTGAGTCGTTGAGTAAAGAACCCAAAGTGCGCCGCCTAGGAAAGTCGCTACCCAATAACAGAAAAGACCAAAAGGCACACACCACAAAAAGCTCAGTAATAAAGTGTACAGTGCTTGCTGCTTTTGATGCTGTATATCGTTAGTTGAAACGGTAAGTGAGTAGTAGTTGCCATCCTGTGCGAGTGCTGTGGCAGTCACGGAACCATTGTTTGAAATGGTGGTTTTTTGAGGGCGAGTTTGCTGGCTCACAGAGCGAACAGAAGCAGGGGAATCTGAGGCTGATAAAATGCCTTGCAGTTGATACTCGACTTGCTGTTTTGCAGTTACGTCAATGTGTTCCATTTTATTGACGTAGTTGAGGCCAGCTAGGCTTGCCAAAGCGGCAAAAAAGATTAAGAAAATGACCCAAAACTTGTCGTTGATCGACATCTTGATAAACAGTTTGTCTATCGTTCGAAATTGTACTTCTTTCATAAAAACTCCACGGTAAATCCTTTACTGTGGACTCTAAATAACCAACTTCAATAAAAATGTGATGTAATACGATTAATTGTGAAAACTAATGATATAGATATTTCATTAATGAGAGCTTGATCGCCAATATCATTGGCGAATTGCTTTATTAGCCGAGTGACGGTAATAACCCTACAGATATAAGGATTTGAATTGCAATGATAAATACACCAACACCACCCGCTAAGAACAGTGCTTTGCTCCCGCCCCAAACTTGGTAATTAGATTGTGAGCCGTTAGTCGCAATGGTGAAATCTGTGTAGCGTACTTTGTAGACCATGACAGTAGGTAAAAGAATGGCTAATACAGAAAGTGCGATGGCTGCGTAACCCAAAGCCATGATGAAGCCTTGTGGGTAAAATAGCGCAAAGCCCAGCGGTGGTAAGAAAGTAATACTGGCAGTCTTTACACGTTTTGCACTACCTAGTTTATTGCTTAATGAGTCGCCCATAAATTCGAACAGACCTAAGCTAACACCGATAAAAGACGTAAGAAGAGCGAGATCGGCAAACACACCAACGATCACACTTAGATTTGACTGATGCACAGTTTGCGACAGCGATACCAAAAGTGCACCCAAGCTTGTGTCAGAAAGCAACTGCTCTTGGCTCACCACACCTAAAGTAACGCCTTGCCAAAAAATGTAGATAACTAAAGGTAGTGCAGAACCTACAATCATTACTTTGCGTAGAGAGCGAACATCACCATCAAGGTATCTTACGATAGAAGGGATACTGCCGTGGAAGCCGAAAGAGGTGAACACGACTGGAATTGCCGCGACAATCAGACCTTGCTGTAGTGGCATGCTTAATAGGTATTGAGAAGTGATGTTAGGTGCTAAGAAGCTCAGAACCAAAACCATCGCGACCAGTTTTAGCCCAAATAATACACGGTTAACCTTATCAACACTGTGCGTACCAATAGTTACAACACCAGCCACGAACAATGTAAACAGCAAAGTCGTCACTTGGCCATTGAGCTCAATTCCTGCGATGTCGGCAATTCGTTGATTAAACTGCGCACCACCGCCTGCGATGTAAGCGGCGCACAGTGCGCAAAATAGAAACATAACTGCGAAGCTCGCAATCCACTTTCCCTTTGTTCCTAAAATCGTGTGAGCCAAAGTGTGTAGGGTGGCATCAGATTCAACGAATTGGTGTAACTCCACCATTAATAACGCTGTAAATGCCATTAGTGCCCATAAACCAAGCATCAAGAAAAGTGAAGTTGAAAAGCCAATACCTGCAGAAGCAAGAGGAAGAGCGAGCATGCCGGCACCAATTGTTGTGCCAGCAATGATCAAAGTACTACCAAAAACCTTTGATTTATTCATTGTATATAATTATTTACGTTATGGTGTGTTTTAATTGTAATTCTTCTAGCTTAAGCGCATAAACCCAAAGAATATCTCGATTTTGGAGTATTCTGATTGAGTTTAATTCCAATTGCAACGGTTAATGTAATTTAAAATATCCACTGTAAATTAATGTTTACAGTTATATTGTTGAGGAGCAAAAAACGAGGTGAGCAAACGTTTGACCATGATCGGCTTCAAAATAATTGGAGTAATTTGTTGTACTTAATGTATGGTGGCATTACATATGTCGTTTGTGTATACCCCTTTAACGTAGATAACCGTTAATGATCGCGAGTAGCTTCAAGCTATAAATATGGAATGGGTAGAGTAGAGTGCGTTCATCAAAGTGACATAATATAAGTCCAAGATGGTGCACTGGTTAATTGGACATAACGTCCACATCAAGGAATAGAGGGGGCACTATGAGTGACCAATCTTTAAATGACGAAAGTCTAGAGTTGTTAGATGCTATGGAAATTGGCATTGATTTATCTTACTACGAACAGACAGTTAAACAGTTAGCTGAAGAGCTTTTTCCATCTTCTAACTAACGTCTCATTTCAATTCTTATACTGAGCAAATCTAATTCGCTCACTCGTCATACCAAAAGCTATCCTCATTAAAGTTCGCGAAGATAAACAAGTACGTTTACCATGTTACTTAGTTCTCGACACTTTAATGAGGTTCAATGAACTTTCTCGCACACCTTCATATCGCCAAACACTGTAACAGCAACCTAGCAGGAAACTTGTTAGGTGATTTTGTGAAAGGCGACCCAAATAAACACTATTCAGATTCGCTGTCCGATGGCATTCGACTTCATCGGTTTGTAGACAGCTATACAGACAGGCACGATGTTTCTCGTTCTGCTAAATCACTCTTTTCAAACCAAACGAAACGCTTTGCACCTATCGCACTCGATGTATTCTGGGATCACTGTTTAGCCAATCATTGGGCGCATTTTTCTAAGCAATCACTAGAGCGTTTTTGTCTCGATAGCCATCAACAAATATTTGATCATCAAGAACCTCATTGGCCGGAAAGCTTTGTGATAATTCATCAGAAAATGGCAGAACAACGCTGGTTGGAGAGTTATCAGGATATGGAGTCTATTGAAATGGTGTTACAGCGAATGGCTTTAAGAAGGCCAAAGCTCAGCATGCTAAAAGCGTGCTACGCTGACTTGGAAAACCAATATGATACGTTGCAGTGTCACTTTAATGAGCTTTATCCCATGGTTTTGAAGGAAGCAAACGAGTTTAATGCACTACAATTACAGAAAAATCAGAAGGAAAGGTAAACAGCGTAATGCAGGTTTGCTACAATCCGCGCTTATTTAATCTTTGAGCATCAAACTATGTCTGAATCTACTAAATCTTTTAACCAATTAGGATTGTCTGAGCATCTACTTGCTACGCTATCAGAGCTTAATTTTACGGCTCCAACCAGTGTTCAAGAACAAGCGATTCCTTTGGTATTAGAAGGCAAAGATGTGCTGGCTGGTGCTCAAACGGGTACGGGTAAAACAGCGGCTTTTGGCTTGCCAATTATTCAAAGATTACTCGCAACCAAAGATAACGTTATTCCAAACCCTAAGTTAGTTCGTGCTCTGGTTTTAGTGCCCACACGTGAGCTCGCACAACAGGTGTTTGATAACGTAACTAGCTATGCAAAAAGCACAGATCTTAAAGTAGTAGTGGCTTATGGCGGAGTGAGCATGAAGGTCCAAACCGACAACCTACGTGCAGGTGCCGATATCTTAGTTGCGACTCCGGGGCGTTTGATTGACCACATGTTCACTAAGAACATCATGTTGAGTCAAACAGAAGTATTGGTATTAGATGAAGCTGACCGCATGCTAGACATGGGCTTCATGCCAGACATCAAACGTATTCTTTCGCGCATGAATGAAGTTCGCCAAACTCTGTTTTTCTCGGCAACGTTCGACAACAAAATAAAATCCATTGCGCACCGCATGATGCAGTCGCCAAGTGAAATTCAAGTGACACCAACAAATAGCACTGCTGAGACGGTTAAACAGATGGTTTACCCAGTCGATAAGAAGCGCAAAAGCGAATTACTAGCGTACTTAATTGGTTCAAATAACTGGCAACAGGTATTGGTGTTCACTAAGACGAAGCAGGGCACAGATGCTTTGGTTAAAGAGCTTAAATTGGATGGTATTAAAGCGGCATCAATTAATGGTGATAAAAGCCAAGGTGCTCGTCAAAAAGCCCTCGACGATTTTAAATTAGGTAAAGTAAGAGCATTGATCGCAACCGATGTCGCTGCCCGTGGCATCGATATTCAGCAGCTTGAACAAGTGGTGAACTACGATATGCCTTACAAAGCGGAAGACTATGTTCACCGTATTGGTCGTACAGGCCGCGCAGGTAATAGTGGCCTTGCAATTTCTCTTATGAGCCACGATGAAGCGTACTTGTTGGGCGCAATTGAGAGACTACTTGATAACCGTCTACCTCAAGAGTGGCTAAAGGGCTTTGAACCTAGCCCCGAGCAAGATGTATCGCCTGAGCGTGCTGGCCGCAGTAAAAGTCGTTCAGCAGAAAAGCGTAAAATGAAAGCAAAGCTAAAGATTCACCAAAATCGCGGTAAGGCTCGCCGATAATCGGGCTATCTAAACCTTTTCGATAAAAACGCGCCGTTACATGAATGATGTAACGGCACGTTTTTGTATTGTTCAAATTGGTTTTTGCCTGAAATTGATGTCAGTCGTGGTTGTGTTCTGGATTAGACTTCCACTCGCACGGCACTTCATAAATTAATTCTTCCAGAGTACTCGGGTTAAGTACCCATTCTTTTTCAATAGCAAATTGATTAACCATTTGTTTATTGAACATCTGCCAGTGTTTCATTAGCGCTTCTTCTGCCGTTGCTTCCATATCACCTTCGTTCCAGGTGCTCTCCATGAAGGGGGTGAGGCATACTGCACCATTAGCAAACATGATCATTTGCCACTTAATTTCGAAGATATTGATGGTTCTGTCTGGGTTTTCTTTGTTGTATTGGTCAGCAAGCATGTTGATCTCATATTCGAGGTCACCCACGTTGTCGATAAAGTAATCAACCAAGTTGTCTTCTTGACGTACAGAGTCGGACAGAAGTTGCATTGGCCTGCGTGAATGGATCATGTTGGTAAACAGACGCATAGAAAACAAATAGATAGCGATATTCGGTGCGACGTCTTTCGGTAGTTCTTGCATGATTTTACTGATGTAAGACTGGAAATATACGTGCAAACAATCACTTATTGCATGCCATATCTTCTCTTTACTGCCGAAATGGTGGCGAATAAGGCTATGAGACACACCCGCTTTCTCACTGATATTACGTAATGAAACGCGCTCGTAGCCAGAGTCACAGAACATCTCTGCAGCTACAGTCATTATTTGAAATCGAGTTTCTTTAGCGTCTTTTGCGCTTCTTCTACCTTGCTTCTTTTCAGTCATCTTCATTTCACAAATTTATCCGATTACGATATTTTACCCTGTTTTTACTGAAATAAAAAATACTGTACAAGTGGAAAGTAAATCTTGTAGCTCTGCAATCCTTTAATATACTGCACGACTGTGTAGTAAATCATAATAATCAAATGTAGACGCAACATGCAATCCAAGTTGTCTATTTACGCCAAAACAAGTAAGCAGGTAGGTGCAGTGATCGCCGCGCTGTTATTTGTAGGCTCTCTGACCGGATGTAACAGGGTTCAGTCAGAAGAACATGTACAGGTTATTAAGCCCGTAAAGCTATTTGAGATCCCTCTGCAGACGAATGTTGAGCTTGATAGCTTTATCACAAAGGTCGACGCGACAGATCGTGCTGCGTTGTGATTCCAAGTGGGTGGCGATATCGAAGTTTTCGATGTTCGTATGGGACAAGAAGTTAAGAAAGGCCAATTTTTAGCTGTATTACATGCGACGGATTACCAAATTACGGTTGATGCTGCGCAAGCGAAATTTGACCTTGCGAACAGTAATACAAGCAGGCTTCAGAGTTTTACTTGAAAAAGCTTGTTAGTACCGATTATTACTACCAAGCCGCTAACCAATGGTAAAGTGGCTTCCTGTGGAATAGAAAATAGAGGGGTGGTTCTAAATTGGGATTCGAATGTCTAACTCGATCGGCTTTGGCATTGCTAAGTGATATCCTTGATACATGTCGAAGCCTAAGCTTTGCATGATTTCAAGTTGTTGCTGGGTTTCTATTCCTTCAATAACTTTCTTGCCGCCAATTTGATTTGCAAGATCGAGTACTAACTCCATTTCTCGAGTGTAGCCTTGTTCAAAGTCCAACATAACCGAGCGATCGATTTTGATGATATGAGGATTGATACGGCGAACGCGCTGTTCTGTTGATGCTTGTGTTCCGAAATCATCAACTGCTATTTGAAAGCCGTTATCTGCAAGTGAGAGGGCTGCATTTTTCAAACGCTCTTCACTCTCAGTATTCAGCTCTACCAATTCCATCACGATTTGCTCACATGACAGATTCAGTTCATGAAGACGTTTTGCGAGAAGGCTGTCACAGACTTTTTCTGACGCAAATAGCTCACCAACGTTTGGAAGAACGTTCAAAAATAGGTGTAAATGACGAATAGTTGACTGTGCAAAGTTACGAATGTGGATAGCTCGACTCAATCTCTCTACATTGATCTTATCAGTGCACGAGGTGTTATCGGAATGGAAGAAGTGGTCAGGACGAACAATATCCCCTTTGCTATTCGAAATACGAACCAAAGCCTCTACGCCTATCTGAGTCATTGAACTGTCAAATATAGGTTGATAGACACTTCTAAGTGTAAGGTTTTGATATTTAGCAATAAACTGCATATCGGAATCGACAGATATACAGCTAATAAATTCACTTCTGTCTGATAAAATCATAGTCGCTAATCAAGGGGGCTTATTCAATAACGAAAATATACGTCATGGCTGTCACAATATTGACACGTGTTAGTAAATTGTCAATCAATAAAAACTTATTTTCAGGGGGCATATTTAAACAAATATAATCAATGAAAAATCAGCATGATAAATGACAATAACCATTAAATTAACTTATCATTCACTAGATTTGATAGTTTTTGTGAATTTAATGACTGAGTAACGTCTCGCATATCAATCTAAACCAATATAAGGCTAGAGCGCAGATACACCGAAGAAAAGTAGGGTTAAAGGCTTAGGTTGTGGGGGAATGTCAAAGTTACAAAATGGAGATATTAAGCGAGTTACATAGAAATGATACCTATCTCATAAAATTGAGACAGTGAGCCGATCGGCTATTAATAATTAAAACAGGAAGTTCGAATAATTAATGAAGAGGGAATGAGTTGTTTTTTATAAAATATTGGGATGAAAGTTTAACAATTTACTTTCAATATTGAGTTAAAAAGTTGACCCGTATTCTTATTGCCATTGAAGAACCGCATAAAGTTGCAGATATTTTCGAACTAATTGTTGGTTTCCTGATCGTTTCAATGGGTGGCCGAATTTAATAAAACAGGGGCTGATTTTAAAGTTAATATTCAAATCAGCGGCAAATTGAGACTCACTTTCTCTTAGAGTAATGCCTTGTTGGCTGTATTCGGTTATCTCTTTTGGCAGTTCTCCCATCCACCAATGTAACAACTCACCACTGTTCTTGCTTCGGCTAATCCAATGGTCGGAGACAATGATCAAAACGTCATTTGGCTGAATTGCAAATCCATACTCTTGTTGCCAGTTATGTATATCCAACATCAACTTTCTACGGCAGGTTTTCCCTGCGCTCACCATATGATGACTTATCATCCAAACCGTACCGATCTCGGAAGATATTCGGAAGTGTCGAGGCGTTTCACCAGAAGAAAACATTTCTAGTGGACTGATGTTACTTGCATGATCAAAGCTAACAAAAGTGTGTTCCATTCGGCGGGCAAACGCTTTACCTATGTGGTGCTCACTGATCCCTTGATTGTGCACAGTAGGGTAGTGGCGTTCACATAGTTTTAGGCAATCGTCTTGAAACTGATTGACGCTTTTAATCACTAGATCTAATAACAATGAAGTCCCTTATACACAGTTACTATCTTATTGATGGACAATAGTACGGTAATTGTGGTTCCGTTACCTATTGCCAAAGTGTGAGTTCTTGATCCCTCTATCAAAATTAGCCGTTACTGAGCGTTTTTAAGGATAGCACTGATACTCCCTTGGTCTGCAATCAAAATTATGTGAAATTATAGTGAGTTAGCGGGCTCAGCTTACTTGCTCAAGTTATAACTAGTTGACCTAATCTTAGTTAGCTAATCACGACTGTTCTACTTACTCTTTAAATTTGGAAATGTTCATGACCATTCAATTAGATTCAAAACAAAAGTCTGAGCTCTCTCATACGCTCCAAAAGTACCTTCAGGATGAACTTGATGTGGAACTTGGTCAGTTCGACACTGAATTCTTGGTTGACTTCATCAGTAAAAAGTTTGGTGCGGTATACTACAACAAGGGGATAGAAGACGCACAAAAGGTCATAGAACGGAAGATGATGGATATCTCAGATGAGCTTTATGAGATTGAACAAATCGTTGAAATCTAACGTTGTGCCCAAACTTGTTCGAAAATTTTGAATAACTCGTTTAATTTGAAATGATGTTACCAATGTAAAGCTTGGTAAATACTATGTTACAGAAACCTAGTGTAGGGTACGCTTTGAAAACTACACGACTCGTTAACTTTCGGAATAGATGTATGGAAAACAACGTTAGAAATTACAACCCTTTAGCAAGAACGATGCATTGGATTTCAGCGCTAACAATTTTTGGTTTATTTGGCGTTGGCCTGTGGATGGTTGACCTTTCATATTACAGCGAGTGGTACAAAACAGCACCAGACTACCACCGTTCGGTAGGCATTCTTTTGGCTGTTGTTACTGTGGTTCGCTTGGTTTGGAAGTCAGTTACCGCGTCACCGAAAGTAGAAGGCAAGGCTTACGAAGTTGTAGCTGCGAAAATTGCTCATCGCTTTATGTACCTTAACTTAGCGGTTTTATTTATTTCTGGTTATTTGATTTCTACATCAGATGGCCGTGGGATCGATGTTTTCAATTGGTTCACCGTGCCTAGTATGGGCGAACTATTTGCAAACCAATCTGATATTGCAGGAACGGTTCACTACTATTCTGCCTGGATGCTGATCATTATGGCATCAGTACACGCCTTAGCGGCGATAAAACACCACGTTATCGACAAAGACGATACGCTACGAAAAATGATAGGAGCTTCAAAATGAAAAAGTCAATTATCGCTACAGGATTAGCATTCGCTATGGCAATGCCTTTCGTTGCTAACGCTGCTGATTACGTGATTGATACAAAAGGTGCACACGCATCAGTTAACTTTAAAGTTAGCCACCTAGGTTACAGCTTTATCCAAGGTCGTTTTAACACATTCTCTGGTGATTTCTCGTATGACGCAAACAACGTTGAAGCATCAAAAGTAAACGTTGTTGTTGATACAACGAGTCTCGACTCTAACCACGCTGAGCGTGATAAGCACATTCGTAGCTCTGATTTCATTGACGTAGGTAAGTTCTCAGATGCTACATTCAACAGCACGAAAGTAGTTGATAAAGGCGACGGCAAACTTGAAGTAATGGGTGACCTTAAACTTCACGGTGTAACTAAGCCTATCGTTATCGAAGCTGAATTCATCGGTGCTGGTCAAGACCCATGGGGTGGTGAACGTGCTGGTTTCGTTGGTACAACTCGCCTAGAACTTGCGGACTTCAACATTCCAGTAATGGGCGCTTCAAGCTATGTAGATATGGATCTACACGTTGAAGGCGTAAAGAAGTAATCTAGCTTTCTAGCTCTCTGACAGGTATCAACATTTTTTAGAAACATCAAAAGTTTGGTCGATACTAAATAGGTCAGCAGTTAGCTATTTATTTAGTAACAGGGAAAGTAGCAAAACAGCTAGAGTTAGAGAAAGGCGCAAAGTTTTCACTTTGCGCCTTTTTTATTGAGATAAATGACAACGTGTTTAGGTCTGTTTTGTGTCAAACCGTTTGGCACGTTAAAAGCCACCATTTAGCTCTAGCCAGTCAACGTTGCCATGACTGAGTTATCTAATTGAACTACTAATCCCTCATAGTTCAACTCACGATTAGTTAAGCCGTTTCTAATTCAGCTTGTGGAACCACGTTTAGGCGGTCACCGTAGATTGGACGCAGAGCTTGCATCACTTCAATGCGAGTCAACACACCCATCATTACGCCATTTTCTAGCACTGGAAGCATATGTGGTTGGCTTACTTTCATTGCTTTTGCACGCTCTTCTAGAGAAAGAGAAGTCAGGCGAGTTGCGAAGCCCATGCTTGTTGTCGGGTAAAGTTGCTCTTTGTCGATGCATAGGAACTCAGCAACGTCTACTAGCTTGTCGTTTGCATCGATAGCCACAACGTCACGGCTCATTAGGTCTACGACTTTCTGGCCTTTAGTTGGGATGTAATCTTGGCACCAAAGGTCCACCATTACGTCGTGAACAGAGAAGATACCAACCAGACGACCTTCAATATCGCAAACAGGAGCGCTAACAAGTTGAGCGTCTAAAAGTGAATCAATTGCCACTGATGTAGGCATTTCTACACTTAGTGTCATTGGTTGAGTGTTCATGATTTGCTTGATAGTCGTTGCTGTGTTCATAGTGATTTCCTTAACTGACGTAATTTCTGTTGTTTGCGTAATAGCGGTAATTTTTGCTGCTTTAAGTTGTGGGCGACGGTAAATGCTCCAATTGGCTAAGCCGACCAATACTGAACCACCTACGATGTTGCCGATTGTCACTGGTATTAAGTTCGCGGTGACAAATTGCATGATGTTTAGGTCTGCGTACTGGGCTGGTGTTGCGCCAATTTGCATCCAAAAACTTTCTGGTGCGAATGCTTGAATCGTGATGCCTAGTGGAACCATGAACATATTCGCCACACAGTGTTCAAAGCCTGAGCTTACGAACATTGCTACGGGTAGTACGGTCATCATGGCTTTGGTCATTGCGTTAGCAGAGCTGAACGTTAACCAAATCGCTAAACACACCAACAAGTTACAAAGCACACCTAAAGCAAATGCTTGAACAGGGCTGTGGTGTAGCTTGTGTTGAGCAATGTTCAGAGCGTTTAAACCCCATTGCCCGCCATCCAGATGATACAAACCTGCTGCGCTTACCAAAGCTAATAGGAACATGGCACCGATAAAGTTACCGACATACACCTTGCCCCAGATAGACAGCATTTTAGTGAAGGTAATTTGCTTGTTTGCCCATGAGATGCTTGATAAAACTGAGCTCGTAAACAGCTCACCACCACAAATCACAATCAAGATTAAACCCATACTGAATGCGAGCCCGCCGGCTAAGCGACTCAATCCCCATCCAGCATCAGCGCTGCCCGTGGTTACCGTGATGTAGAATAGAAAAGCAAGCCCGATGAATGCGCCAGCCATGATTGCTAAACTCAATGTCATGCTGCTGGTTTTATTTGCTTTGCTTAATGCAAACTTCTCTGCTTCCGCCATCATTTCTGTTGGTGAGAACAGTTGATGATTTTCAGAAGTGCTGGTTGCCATATCCCCCCCTTGAACAATCCGTCATGTGTAATTCCTAGTGTTAATGACTTGGTTAATCCGTAATGGTTAATCAATTGTGTTTTGCAGGGCTTGTTGTGTCCTGCCATTCCAGATTAGGGCGTTGAGGGGTAGAGGTAAAATTGATAATTTTTAGAAACCACATCAAATTTATTGATATAGATTTGGTTACGCGTAGAATGAAATTGATTGCTCATCGGCTTAATAAAAAATGAGCATCAGGACACAAATAATTAAAAGCATTAAGGATGAATTTTGCGTTATTCATTAAAGCAACTCGCGGTATTTGATGCAGTAGCCGATTCCGGGAGTGTTAGTCATGCAGCAGACAAGCTGGCGTTAACTCAATCCGCAACAAGTATGTCTCTTGCACAGTTGGAAAAAATGCTTGGTAGGCCTTTATTTGAAAGGCAGGGCAAGCAAATGGCGCTTACTCATTGGGGTATGTGGCTAAGGCCAAAAGCGAAGCGTTTGCTGCAAGATGCCCAGCAAATTGAAATGGGATTTTACGAGCAGCACTTATTGAGTGGAGAGCTCAAATTAGGTGCGAGTCAAACGCCTGCAGAGCACCTTGTTCCAGACCTCATCAGTATTATTGATAATGACTTTCCAGAGATGCGAATCTCGCTCGGCGTACAAAGTACCGACGCAGTTATTGATGGGGTGTTAGATTACAAATATGACCTCGGCGTTATCGAAGGGCGCTGCGATGACAGTCGAGTTCATCAAGAAGTGTGGTGCACCGACCATTTAACTGTTGTTGCTGCGGCTCACCACCCATTCGCGAAACGTGAACGTGTCAGCTTGGCACAGCTAGAGCAAGCAAAATGGGTGTTGCGCGAACACGGCTCTGGTACTCGCAAAGTTTTTGATAGTTCTATTCATCATTTAATTGGTGATCTCGATGTTTGGCGAGAGTATGAGCACGTTCCTGTTTTAAGAAGTTTGGTAGCAAACGGTCCGTATTTAACGTGCTTACCTTATCTCGATGTTGAGCAGTTTGTTGAATCTGGCCAATTAGTTACCTTAAATGTTCCAGAACTTGAGATGGAGCGTACGCTTTCATTCATTTGGCGTGCAGACATGGCAGAAAACCCGCTTGCTGAATGTATTAAGCGCGAAGGTAAACGAATGATGAAGGGCAAACCGTCCGTTCTTTAGTGGCAACTCAACACTAATGCTTATAACCATTTATGTTGAATAAGCGATTCCGGTCTTTATCTGGTGATAAATGCACATTCGCGTACATTATTAATGTGATCACGATCACCCAAAAGGAGGCGTTCTTACCATAGTATGCTTACTTGATTTTAGGTGAGGCTAAATCCGGTTGCGTTGAATTACGTAATTAGGCTTTAGAAATAGTATGAGTACATTAGTCGCGATTTCAATAACAACAGGTATTTTGTCAGGTCTTTGGGGATGGATAGCTATCTCTTTTGGCTTATTGTCATGGGCGGGTTTCTTAGGTTGCACCAGTTACTTTGCTTCGCCAACCGGTGGTGTAAAAGGATTGGCTGGTAGCTTATTAACCAACATGACAGGCGTATTCTGGGCAATGGTAATTATAGAAAGCTCAACCTTCGCTGGGTTAGAGATTCTTGGCTATGTAATTACTGCTATTGTCGCTTTCTTTATGTGTATTCAAGCTAAACAAGCGTGGTTAGGATATATCCCAGGAACCTTCATTGGCTGTTGCGCGACGTTTGCTGCAGGTGGTGATTGGCAATTGGTCGTGCCTTCTTTGCTGCTTGGTGGCGTGTTTGGATACTTAATGAAAGCAACGGGCTTATGGCTTCACGCAAAATCGACTCAATCTTCGGAAGTGGTTGAACAACACGCTAAGCAAGTAAAAGCGTAACGAATACGTTAAGCAACGATGCTCTAGTTACTGTGAACTCTTGCAAGATAACCCCCCAATTAATTTGTATATCAATTTATACAGGCACACCATTTGATGTGCCTTTTTTGTTTTTGGTAGCTGTAAGAATTCAATAAGCTTTTTCGCAGAAGGACTTATACCGTCTATCAGAAAAGCTAAAGGCTTAGGTATTCCCGTTTGCCATGGTGATCACTCGTTTTAACGTCCACCTCAACAGTAGTGGGATACATTCTTGGCCGCGATCTTCGCAATGAGAAACTATCGCCAAAGCGAGGTCAGGTTTTGCATGTTTCTTCAATACTTTAGCCACGACTTTTTTCGGTGGAATAGGGTGGTCATATGGGATCTTAACCATGTCCCTGAAAAAGCTCTCAAATCCATTCATATACAAATAGTGTTCGATGTCTTTATCAGGTAGCTCGGTTAAACGATGACGCTCTTGGTCGTTACCGAGCTTAGAGTGAACTGTTGCGGCGTACTTTTTACCTGCCGCATCACCATCAGTAACGACATGCCAATCGATACCAAACTCTTGTGCGACTTTAATTAGCGCTTTTAGTCCAGACTGAGCAAACTCAATGATCTGTACACCTTCGGCAGCAAGGTTATATCCGCATTGGTTGGCCAATTCGTTAAACAACCAAACTTCTGTTTCCCCTTCGACTAACAACCAACATCGAGCGAACAGTGCACCAGAGCGGTGGAATCGAATATGGAAACCAATTCGCCTTAGTTCATCTTTACTAAAGTGATTCATGTTCAGTTGATTAGCGATGGTTTTGTCTGATTGACGAACCAAACGACGAATAGACTGTAAAGGCACCGCGGCAAGTAACTCACCACTGTTGGTAGTGAGGATTTTCTGCATCGGCAGCTTTTGCATTAGGCTCCAAGCTCTCCCTAAATGAGTAGGGTGCAATCGACCTTCGGGATCTTCAAGGATCAAAAGTGGACGTGCGCAACGCCTCAAGTCGTTTGGCCCTTTGGCTTGCAGATAAGCGTTTAATAAACCCATGAACAACAGGCGTGTTTGTTTATTATTGGTTTCTTCTACGAGCTGATGGATACTCTGGTCGTTAGAACCAGCAGAATAGAGCAATCCATCCCTTTGTTTTCTTGGGTTACGACGAGAATTACTTTTGAAAGAGAAGTAGTGTTCAACCAAGCTCTGCATAGACTGTAAGCTACTGCGGATCTCACCTTTGTTTACATGACCAGGGATCGCCATTAGACGGCGGCATGTATTATCGATTCGTTTTTCAATTCGAGCTTGGCGTGCGTTACCATTATTGCCATTGCCATTGCCATTGCCATTGCCATTGTTTGAAGTCCCGTTCCCGTTTGGGGTGACCGACTTAGCATTGAAAGGGCGATCAAAATGCCTTGCATCGCGTAAGCGAATTACCGGGTGCAAGGTCATCAATTCTTGTGCGAGCTTTTCTGAATGGTGTAGCTTGAGAGGATTACCATCGAGCCCTAAGAATGCATAGTGGGTGGTGGTTTCGTACTGCTCTAAAGTTGCACTGATTCGGTAATAAATGCGATGTACACCGAATTCATCTTGGACCCAGATGGGTTTGAGCTTACGATAACGGCCTGCATTAAGTTCGCTCTTATCGTTGGCTTTGAGCGACAGGACAATTTGTAGGTGTTGAGACTGCGGGTGTGAAACTGAGTAATCGACATGAAAATCGGTCATTTCAAAGTGGTATGGCACACCGTCTGAAGGAAGAACGACGGAAAGGGCATCTAGTAATGAAGACTTACCCCAAGTATTTTCACCAATAAGCGTGGTTAGCTCGTCAAACGCCAATGACATGCGCTTGATACCTCGAAAGCCAGAAATCTCGATTCTTTCTAGTTGCATAGGCTTACTCCTAACGGAAGGCTCTGCTAATTATTTGAAAGCTAACAGATATCTTTAAGCATAATCGAAAAATGGATAATCGGTATGCTCATCTGTCACAAAACCCACTCTTTATTTATACGCCGAAATATGAGGTCGTTGATCTATATCGAGTATTTTTTTTCAGTGCAGTTTCATAAAATTCACGATTCTGTCATGATTCCCGACCTAGTATGAAGGGACTAAGAGAGAAGAAAATATGACTAAAAAGAACAAGCCGACAAAGATTGTGTTGGCACACATCAACGACACCCACTCATACTTTGAACCAACGTCATTACAGCTATCACTTAAAATGAACAACCACATCATTGAACCTTATGTCAGCGCAGGTGGTTTCGCTCGAATTGCAACACGCTTTAAACAGATTGAACAAGACGCTCAGAGACAAAAGGTTGGAACCCTTTTTCTTCATGCTGGGGACTGCTTTCAAGGTACTTTGTACTTTTCACTTTTCAAAGGCAAAGCCAATGCCGATTTACTGAATGCGCTGAATATAGACGCAATGACCCTTGGCAATCACGAGTTGGACATGGGTAATGAACCTGTTGCTATGTTCGCAAAGAAGATCCAATTTCCACTTTTAGCTGGTAACTGGAATTTGTCGAATGAGGATATCAATAAAACTCATACGTTAGCGGACAACAAAATTGTTAAGCCTTACTTAACTGAAACACGAAGTGCTTCTTTTATAACGAAGGAATTCGATGGCGAAAAAGTCGCTATTTTCGGATTGAGCATCGACAAGATGGCCAGTATTGCAAACCCTGATATTGATACACCATTTGAAAATGCCCTAGAAACAGCGAAAGCGACCATAGAACAGATTCATAAAGCCGGTGTCAATAAAACTGTTTTACTCAGCCACCTCGGTTACGAAGCAGATTTAGAACTTGCGGCTAATGTATCTGGTATTGGTGTGATTGTTGGCGGGCATAGTCACCGATTACAAGGTGATTTCTCGGATATCGGCCTAGTTAAGGACGATGACTACGGCGTTAAAGTGTGCGACACCTACATCGTGCAAGCGGGTTTCCACGCAATGAGCCTAGGCCATTGCGAAATAGAGTTTGATTCACAAGGTAAAGTGATTCAGTTCAACGGTAGAAATGAACTGCTGTTAGGGCGTCGACTATTTATAGATGCTAAGTTGAGCGAGGTTGGGCAGGACGATGCTCATGATATGGCGTGTGAGTATCTTAATAATCACCCGAACATCTCGGTGTGTAAGAAAGATCCTGAGCTACAAAGCATTCTTACGGATAAGTATCAACCTAGGGTTCGTAAACTGCAGCAACAAGTGATTGCTCATGCAGACACAAAACTTCGCCATGTTCGAATCCCTGACGAAAACGGACCGAGCCAACTTGCACCGCTTGTCGCACAATCATTCCACTATTTAATGAACCAAAAAGGTCATCGGGTAGACTTCGCCATCCATAACTCTGGTGGGGTAAGAAACTCACTCAATAGCGGTGATGTATCCGTTGCCGATATTGCCGGAAAGCTACTACCGTTTGCCGTACCTATTGGGGTTTATGAGATAAAAGGCGAGACCATTGCCGCTATGCTAGAAGGTGCCATTAATAATGCGTTAGATAACGGTGTGGTGGGGACTGGATCAGGAAGCTTTCCTTATACACATAATTTAAGGTTTTGTTATCACAAAGAAGCGACACTCGGACATCGTATCCATCATTTAGAAATTCATTCAGAAGAGTCTGGTTGGCAGCCAGTTTCCCGTGAACGTATTTACCGAGGTGCATCTTCGGCTTACACAATGAAAGGGAAAGAGGGTTACAACGCTGTGTTGGATATGATTGGTGACGGCATCGTAACGACTTACTCGATGGCCGACTGTTTTATTGCGTTCTTACAAGACAATCCAGAGTCTCTGAAATACAACAAGCCACTAAATTGCATGGAGTGTTTTAGGTAAACACTCCCAAAGTGAGCCATTTATAAAATTGGCACTGTTTATGCTAGATTTCTAGGGCAAGTTCCTGTGGAGGCAAAGCATGAATAGGAAAGATTGGTTGGATGCAGCCGCTGTTGTTGGCTGGGTTTCCGTTTGGTCTGCATTAGTTTATCTCGCTCCAATGGCGGGCATATAGCATACCTAGGCTAAGTATCTTAACGTGACTCAATAATTGAACGAATGGCTCTTAACGTGTTGTTAGCAGGCTTCAGAGCAAGCTATCACCATGAGTGGTATTGTCGGAATCAATAGGAGTATCTTATTGAAGACGGGCACAAATAAAAAAGGAGCGTTTTGCTCCTTTTTTATTAATTTCTGAAAATTTATCTAGACGAAACAAAGTTTGCGGAATATTATCCACGCGTTTGGGGAGTAGTTAGCGCAAGTTTACGTATCGTCATCTCGTTAGGCCAAGTGTCTATCCGGTGCGTAAAGGTGAAATCCCATATTTCACTTCAACGAGACCAACGCAATCACAATCAATATCCGTCGTGGAGCTTGATATGTTTTGTTTGCGGAAGGTCTTTGAACAGTTCTTCCGCCCGGAGGAATAATGAACTCAACTCAATCTCTATTATCTACCAATAGTGAATCCTTTTTTTCATCGCCAATCATGACGACGTATGTGGGCTTTCTCCTATTGACGGTCATTCTCGTTTCTATCGATATATACCAGACTCGTGGTGGCAACGTCACAATCAGAAAAGCGGCAATCTGGAGTGTTTTCTGGTTCTTGCTGGCATTCTTGTTTGCAGGTTCTATCTACCTGTTTTGGGATATTTACGCGCCAAACAGTGATTACACGGCGCAGAAAGCGACCGTGTCATTTATCACTGGTTACTTGTTGGAAAAATCACTTAGTGTCGATAACTTATTCGTGTTTGCGATGATCTTCGCGCAATACCAGGTTCCTGAGCACCTAAGACCTCGTGCACTTCTTTGGGGTGTTATTGGCGCGTTGGTGTTACGTGCAATAATGATCGCGTTAGGCGCGCAATTGCTTGCTGAATACCACTGGGTACTTTATGTGTTTGCTGCGTTCCTAATTGGTACAGGTATTAAGCTAGCATTAGACAAGGGCGAAGAGGAGAGTGTGAATACACTACCTGAAAAGCTACTTCGTAAAGTTATGCCTGTGACAGAAGATTTCCACGGCCCGGCATTGATGATCAAACAAGGCGCGAAATGGGTGCTTACACCAATGATGTTGGTGATAGGTGCGATAGCAGTAATGGACGTAATGTTCGCTTTGGACTCTATCCCAGCAATCTTCGCGGTAACACAAGAACCATTCTTGGTACTGGCAGCTAACGTGTTTGCGCTGCTTGGCCTACGTTCTTTGTATTTTGTACTGCAAGGCATGATGGACAAGTTCATCTATTTGAAGCCTGCACTTTCATTCATCATGGTGTTCATTGGTGTGAAAATGCTACTGGTTGATAGCGAGTGGGCTATCCCGACATACTGGTCTCTAGCGGTATTGGTTTCTACCATGACGATTGCGGTTATAGCGTCGATTTTTGCAAAGAAGCCAGCTATTGAACAAGTAAATTAAAACAAATATAACTTATCGAAAACTCGATAAGTAACACGTGGTCGATGAAGCAAGAAATTTATTTATGTAAATTTTATGTGACATTGGCCACTTTTGTTTGTGGTCTTTTTAGACTAAATGCATGATTTAAGCATCAAAGTGAATTGTCATTCAAATTTTATGAATAGGTACTCCCAGGCATTGTTAATGGCTTGTTTTATTAGAAAAACTAATCCCAAAAACTAATTTTAGTCATTTTTTAACCTGAAAAAGATCACTTATTATTCTTGTCATCAGAACGAAACATACAAACAAATTTATAGAGAGGCAATCATGGCTCAAGCAGTACAAATGAATACTATCGCTGTTCCTAACTCTATGGATAAGAAGACCTACTCGGTTAACTTCAAAGGATTGATTGCACACATTTTTGATATTCTTTTCGTAGACAACTCTCCACGTAGTTACTACGCAAGCGAACTATCTGGTCACATGCAGCGCGATATCGGTATCAACCGTTAGTCTAAGCGTAAACGCATAGAATAGAAGAAATAAAGAATCTAAAAAACGCCAGCTTCTTAAGCTGGCGTTTTTGTATCTAAATAACTTAGTTTCTGAAAGAAAGAGTTATGTACCGCGGTCTTTAGATAAGTAGCTTCTATGAGGATCACGGTATGTCACACGCCAAATACAACTCACGATTGATTAAACTCTGCTTATTTGCCTTACCGATCGGCTTTTACTCTTCAGTGTCGGCTGCGCAAACCTGGAGCCACGAAGGGCAGCCAGCACAGGTTATTGAACTATTCACGTCAGAAGGTTGTTCTAGTTGTCCTCCCGCTGATGCGTATCTAAGTACATTTGAAGACGACCCAGCACTTTGGACGCAAGTCATTCCTCTCGCTTATCATGTCGACTATTGGGATTACTTAGGGTGGGGAGATAAATTCGCGAGTAAGGCCTTCAGTCAGAAACAACGAATATATAAGGCATACGGGGTGACAAGTGGGGTCTATACACCGGGTTTTGTTGTTGACGGTAAGGAGTGGCGTGGCTACTTCAACTGGCTTGACCGGACGTCACCTTCACTCCAACAACAAAATAACCCCAAACTTACGGTCAATTACAAAGGTGACACCTTCAGCGTGAGTTATGAAGGTAAAGGTGACTATGTGGCTCATATCGCTTTATTGGCGATGAACGAAGTCACAAGCGTTAGAGCAGGGGAAAACAGAGGTAAGAAGTTAGAGCACGATTTTATCGTAGTTTACGATGGTTACCAGCGTGGTGAATCGAAATGGCAATTCAATGTCGATTTCACTCCGTTAGTCGCCAAACCCGATGCCATTGCTGTATGGCTAACTGAGCCCAAGTCGTATGTGCCCGAGCAAACGGTAGCAGGGTGGTTAAACTAGGTCTGCGTAAAGCAAAAACACTGCAAACAACCTATGGAGGCGATAAAGCTTTTCGCGCTGTCGTTCTCCATAGAGTTTGACTTGGTTTAATTTGCTGTAACTGGTGAGAAAGGGGCGATTTAGTTACGTAATACTGCTGAAATACGTTAATATAGCGCGCTATTATTTTAGCTTTGAGTTCCTGCAATTAATGACTAACACCACAACACCAACCAACTTCTCTGATCTTGGCTTAATCTCACCTTTGATGGCTCGTTTATCTGAGCTTGAATATCAACAGCCAACGCCTATCCAAGCGCAAGTTATTCCAAGTGTGTTAGCAGGACGCGATTTAATTGCAGGCGCAAATACCGGTTCAGGTAAAACCGCAGCATTTGCACTTCCACTGTTACAAAAGATTCATGAAGATGCACCTTTAGATCGTCGTTCGGGCAAAGGTAATTTCGTTTCTGGCCTAATATTAGTGCCTACTCGTGAACTTGCGAAGCAAGTAGCAGACAGCGTTAAATCTTACGCTGTGCATTTCAATGGCACGATTAAAACAGTTTGTGTGTTTGGTGGTGTATCAGTAAATACTCAGATGCAGGCGCTACGTGGCGGCACTGATATCTTGGTGGCAACGCCAGGTCGTTTACTTGACCTTATTTCAAGCAACGCAATCAAGCTAGACAAAGTTAAAACGTTAGTGCTTGATGAAGCTGACCGTATGTTGAGCCTTGGCTTCACAGAAGAACTAGACGCTATCTTGAAGCTTCTGCCAAGCAAGAAGCAAACTCTATTGTTCTCTGCGACGTTCCCAGAGCAAGTTCAAACGCTTACTCACGAACTACTTACTGACCCAATTGAAGTTCAACTTCAAAGCGCCAACGCGAGCACTCTAGTTCAACGTGTATTCGAAGTAGAAAAAGGCCGTAAGACTGCATTGTTAGCGCACCTGATTCAACAACACGAATGGCGCCAAGCACTGATCTTCGTAAACGCGAAGAACAGCTGTGAACACCTAGCAGACAAGCTTTATAAGCGCGGTATTATTGCAGAAGTCTTCCACGGCGATAAAGGGCAGGGTTCACGTACTCGTATCCTTGAAGATTTCAAATCTGGCGAGATTGATGTTCTGATCGCGACAGACATCGCAGCACGTGGTCTGGATATCGAAAAGCTTCCAGTCGTTATTAACTTTGATTTACCGCGTAGCCCATCAGACTACATGCACCGTATTGGCCGAAGTGGTCGTGCGGGTGAGGTTGGTCTAGCGTTATCTCTGATCGATCACGAAGATTACCATCACTTCAAAATCATCGAGAAGAAGAACAAGATTCGTCTTGAACGTGAGCAAATTGAGGGCTTTGAAGTGGATGAAGAAGCGACAGCTGAACTGATCGCAGCACTAAAACCTGTTGCGCCACCGGCTGGTACAGGCAAGAAGAAAAAGAAGAAGAAAGCTCCACAAAACCAAGATGTGTGGCTAAACAACAACTGATCCAGAATCAGTAAACAATAGAGTATCCAAAGGCGCTAATCAGCGCCTTTCTTGTTTTTCTTATCCCAAGTTAAGCTAATCCACGTAACGAGATTAAGCGATACTCTTGACTCTAAAGAGGTCAGTAAATAATTTGCCTATCATCAAAATAATGAGCAGTGTGGTTAACATCAGCAATGGTGTTTGAATCTGATAAACCGGTGTTAGATTAAGTGCACCAGATGTAAGTACGACCAGCAGGTTTATCCCAAGTATTCGGTGCACCATAAGTTTAGGTGTCGCGAACACTTTCCATATCACTATGCTGTTGATGAAATAGAACAGCGCCAATTGCCACAATTCAGTCATCATCGGCATGATAAAGATATATTGAAGCAAGATAACTGTGCCCGTACTAATAACACCAAAAAACGCGTCCTTAATAACACTTGGCGGCATAGTTGGAAGCATTGAAGAAAATATGCCTGCAATCATCGGGAAGATAAAACCACCCGGCACAGGCAGGTATATCCAAACCAATAACGACGTGACGAACATCGAGACACCTTGTAAGACTTTTCTACCATCTTCATTAAGGTGTTGAACAAACGTACGGTGCTCATGGCGCCAAGAAACGTTTTTTTTTTCAGTCATCACAAATGGCACGTCATCAATCAATGAAGAGTTTGGCGCCATTAACTCCAGTTTTTCCATTTTTTTGGTGAGAGCCGCCCAATCAAGAGTTTGACTCATTTCATCTGAGGCAAGTTCAAGCAGACGATCTTGAATATGCGCCATTTCATTGATTCGTAAACGCCATGCGTGAATATTTTCTTTTAGGTGATAACTGCCAGTGAGCGGTAAATCCAACAGTTGATAGAGCTTTTCAATATTGGCGGTATTGGACTCTAAAGCTTCTATATCAAGGTTGTTGGTATCGCGCATTGCTGCGATCAGTGTTTCTCTGCTCGTTTCAAATCGTTGTACGAAGTTTTGTTCAGTGTTTACGGGCCAGATTAGACGATAAACAATCGAGAAGGTGATAACACCTAATAGAGTTTCTTGTATTCGTAGCACCGCAAAATAGAATGTAATTTGGTTATCGAACCCCCCCATGCAAGAGATGATTGAGCAAACTGCAAAGCCTATAGAAAAGACATAACCGTATTTTTCATCACTCGACATAAAGATGCATGTACCTAGAAATAAGGTGAAAAACATCAGGAATAGAAAACGGTCTTGCGAAAACATCGCAATCAAGAAAAAGGCGTAGCCAGTTCCTAACAAGGTGCCCATTAATCGGTTATGGCCTTTGTTTATTGAATGAGCAAAGCTCTCGTTCAGTGCCATGACCGCAACCGCAATCGCCGCCCAATAGGGTTTCTCCCATTGAAACCACAACGCAACACAGATAGATATGACAATAGCGAGAGCCGCTTTAATGGCTTCTTTGGTTGATGCACTGAACATAAAGACATCCAACTATTTGATTATTTTGAGCGAAGCTGTCATGCCAACACGAAGTTGTAAGTCTTCAGGCAGGTTATCGAGCTCTACTTTGATTGGTATGCGTTGAGCAAGGCGAATCCATTGAAAGTTTGGGTTCACGTTAGGAAGAAGGTCATTACCAGTGCTGCCGTCTTGTGTTGCAATACCAAACCCAATGCTTTTGATATGACCCTCTAATTGAATATCGTTATGCATCATGAGAGTGACAACAGCTTTGTCGTTTGGGCCAACATTAACCAGATCAGTTTCTTTGAAATAACCTTCGATCCAGAAACTGTCTTCATCGATCAACGCAACTACCGGTGTATTGGCGATCACTTGAGAGCCTTCTCGTAGGTTTAAGTTCGTGATGTAACCGTTTGTTGGCGCGTACACTTTGGTGTATTCAAGATTTAAATGCGCTTCTTCAACGTTGGCTTTTGCTAGTGCAACGTTAGCTGCGTTTGTCTCAACTGCGTTATTCAGGTTATTCAACGTCAGCACTGGCATTGCGCCAGGCGTTCTCTTTTCTAAGTTCAACGCGCGTTGCTCTTCGTTTTTAGCTTTTGCTAAGAGCGCGCGAGCCTGTTTCTGTGCCGCCAACGCTTTATTGTAGGCCGCTTGATAAATGCTTGGGTCGATCTCAAACAGTAAGTCGCCTTTAGCCACCTGTGAGTTGTCCTCAATATGGACTTTAGTCACTTGCCCTGTAACTCGGGGAGTAATTGAAACTATGTAAGCGCTGACTTGACCATCTCTAGTCCAGGGGGTACTCGAATAAGATTGGTAATAGCTATAAACCACAGAGCTTGCAGCAACGACCAGTAGTAGCGTGATGAGATAACGTTTAATCAAGGTTAGTGCCTCAGAAAATGGTAATGAATTGGCCGATAACGCCGACGAAAATCACGATTAGGCTTAATTCGGCAATTGCAGGAAAAGCGACATATTTATGTAGCCCAAGTTTTGTTGCGATTGAGCCAGTCAGTATCGTCAATACATACGCTAACGCGATAACCAATAGTAAAGGAGGGAAATAGATTTCACCCCACACGAGTTCATGCGGCATTGTGTTCATGGGTTTGTCTCTATCGTTTTGAGAAGGTAACGATAACGGAAGTAGTGCAATGTTAATAATCGTATATAGAGGACCAGATCCATCAAAAGTAAGTAAATTTGGGTATATACTAGAGAGTAAGGTTGTAAACGGGTAAAAGAGCAATCGCTATCTCTTACTCTGAATTCAATGAATTATTAAGAAACGAAGCACATCAACATGAATTTTAGTATTGAACAACTTCTCGCGTTTGTGACTGTCTATGAACAGCTTTCGTTCAGTAAAGCCGCGATAAAGCTCAATAAACACAGAACGACCGTGGGTCAGGTGATTACAAACTTGGAAGATCATCTGGCGGTGAATCTTTTTGAAAGAGTCGGGCGCTCTGTTGAACCAACAGAGGACGGGCACCTCCTTTATCACTACGCAAAACAGACGATTGAGCAAGCACGTACTTTTGATAAGGTGGCGTTGAGCCTTTCTTATGGTGGGTTAGAGAAAATAACAATCGCGTATTCTAGTTTCGTTCCTCAACGTGTGTTGGTCGATATACGTAAACGACTTAAGCACGATTACCCAATGATGCGAGTGAACTTTCTGGTTAGGAATAAGAACGAAATTAAACAAGGAATACAAAGTGGGGAATATCACTTTGGACTTGTGAATGCTCACAATAGCCGGGCGATGCATAGTTTTGATTCTACTTTCCTTGGGCATTTTGAGTTCTACCCATTCGGACAGAAAGGGGGAGAACTCTCACATATCGATAAAGACGAAGTATTAGTGGCACTAAGGAACTCTAAACAATTCGTATTGAAGTCTCTTATTGACGAAGGTATGTCTGAAAAGATTATCGTGAGCTCTGACTATGAAGAGCTCGATCAGCTTTCGTTAATGATCAAAATGCTTGAAGAGGGTTTTGGGTGGGCACTTCTTCCTAAGGCATTTTTTACCGCCTCTGAATTTTCAAAACATTCAATAGAGCCCATTCACTCTGCGCAAATGGTGGAAGGATTCAAATTTGGATTTGCGTTGTGGTGCCCGCACTCAAAACAAGTCAGTGGTATCAAAGGCTCTTTGGTGTCTGTCATTAAGGAGTACCGTGAGCAACTTATTGATAGTCTTAAGCCGTGAAAATTTGAGATATTAAAAAGGCGCTAATTATTCATTAGCGCCTTTTTAGATTTTGTTCAGCTTAAAGAAGAATTACTTCTTGCGGCAGAACTCAGCGATTACGTACATTGATTGACCGCCGTTTGTTTTACCAGAAACAAGCTTAGGATCGTCACCAACGCTGATACCACGGATAACAGTACCTTGCTTAATCACTTGGTTAGTACCTTTGATTGGCAGGTCTTTGATTACTGTTACGTCGTCACCTTTCTTAAGTTCAACGCCGTTTACATCAAGCGGTTTGTCATCAGCAGACATGCCGATTTGAGCCCAAACAGATGTTTCTTCTTCCATGTACATCATGTCTAGCGCGTCTTGAGCCCAGCTCTCTGAGTTAAGACGAGTTAGTTGGCGCCATGCTGTTACTTGAACAGGGGCTTCTTGGCTCCACATGCTGTCAGTTAGGCAGCGCCAGTGGTTAATATCTTTAGGCTCGTCAATCTCACCAAGACATTTGTCACATACCATGATGCCGTGATCCACTGTTACGTGGCTGTGTGGCGGTACTGCGTATGCAGTAAGAGAAGAATCAGAACCACATAGTTCACATTTAGATTGGCAGCGTTCTAGCATAGTAGCTTCAGAAGACATAATGGACTCACATTTATTAGGTATTAATTTACGGGGCTATTATCCACTTTATTTAAAATAAAGAAAGAGGTCGTACGGTATTCTGTCTTGATTAATTTTAGCCGAGATCAACCATTTGTGTTTTAAAGTTTTATGCAAACGGTTAACTAGGCGTAGGTAAAGATTGCGGATACAAAAATGCCAGCGGCTAGGCTGGCATTTGGTTTCAGTGAAAAAACTTAAGTTTTACTTATTCCAATAGAGCATCTGGTGCTGCTGCATCAAGGATATCCGATTCTAAGAAATCAGCTACTTGAGCTCTCATCGATAGGGTATGAGCGGCATCAGAAAGGTCTGCTTGCGGTCCAATTATCGTGGAATGCTTAGCTGTAGCATTGTATTGAACAAACACGCGGTTTCCAGTTAAGGGGGTAGCTTTTGTAGAGTCATCCAACCCTAAAGTTGCATCTAATCCTTCTGAACCAACAAACGAAGCCGTGTAAGACAATGGTTCATCGTTATCATCACTACCATTGTTTGGCACCGTTTCATCATTTTGCGACTGTATCAACAACGTTGGATAGTTAGAGCTAAATGATGACAGATCCTCTGTGTTTGCAAGTGAATGTGGATCGACCGTGTCAATAAGGGTTTGAGCAGCGACTTTAAATGCAACTAATTCAGTTTCAATTGCTGCAGCGCTAGTTGGATTTCCAGTAGCAAAAGCGGTGTAACAGTCACCATCTTCAATGTTGTTGGTCGCGCAAGCTGTAGCGACTGAATCCCTGTAAGCCGTATTCAGCTGCTTAGCTAAATTATGTTTAATTTCAGGGCCAAACGTTTCAGAAGCAAACAATAATTCAGCTATGTGACCACCTGAATTAGCATATACCGCAGAGCTAAACTTATGTGTACCACCAAACTCGGCGGTCGCGACCGAAGTAAAGCCGGTAATCCCGCCTAAAGAATGCCCCATGAATTTAACATTCGCATCAGACGCACTTACGTTTGCTAATGGTGTACCCGTAAAGTCATTACTCACTTTTTCAAGCGCCATTCGAAGGCCAATTACATCCAGTGCACTTTGACGGATATTGTCCCGGGCAACAGGTAAAGCACTTAGATTCAGATAGTAAAGAGCATTATCGTTAGTTGATATCGCACCGCCAGAAAGTGAGCGCGAGCCGTGAATAGGGTGATCAATGGCTATAACTGCAAGCCCCTGTGCTGTTAAATTAGCAGCGAAGGCATATGCATTTTCTTTTACAGTGGTAATACCATGCTGATAAATGACGACACCTGAAGGTGTGCCAGTTGTCGGTGTAAACAAAATAACGTCAACAGCTTCGAGTGATTTAATTTGTGGTATTGGTGAATACTGAGTAACGATGCGCTCACTATCTAGTGGAGTGCCGCTTGCGTCCTTGGTAAGGGTTTTCCCCATCAATGTAGTCACATCAGCGGCACTAAGATTGGTTGGATCTAGACCTAGTTTAACCAATTCTGCACCCACAAAAGAGCTTATAGAGCTGTCTGTTAATGCACTTTTTATGATCGCTAAACTGTCCAATGCTGATGCAAATGGTGTGGTAGAAAATTTAGCCGGATTTGTTTCAAGGAAATATGGGAGTTGGACTGTACCTTTAGTCACATTTACTGATGAAGTACTGATACCGCCATTTGAGTAAAGTAGGTTGATCCCACCGATTAAAGTCGCAGTTTCCGTAGCATCATTATTTCCGAGATATTTTTTAAAATTGGCATCAGCAGCAATTGCTGTGTCAAATAATTGCGTTGATGACGAATCAAAAACAAGACTATAAGCGGCCGTTAAATCAACATTATTTGGATTAGCACTACCATTCCAGTATGTGGAAAGTGGCGCGCCTGCATCTACCATTCCACCAATTAATGACGCAGTAGAGGCAAGTACATCACCTACTGAGGTAGTGGTGAACCAAGCTGAATAGACGATTTTCTTAGCATCTACCCCAACGGTAGCAGCTATAGCTTCTTGGCCTTTGATCAGGGTTTGAGCACTGGCTAAATCACCTGTTGAGTACGTTTTTGTATCAGTTTTTAGCGCTGCATAGCTTTGGGACGTACCTACTGGGTTTCCATTTATATCTGTCACTTCATCAGTAATAACAAGTAAGTACTCAGACTTTTCGTCGAACGGAGTATTCGGTGTGATAGCTAAGTTTGAACCCGCTTTGTAAACTGTGTAATCCGAAGTAGGTACGGGTGTTGGTATTGGAGCAGTTGAAGATGTATCGGTTAACTTTTTAGAAAGCTTTAGTAGTGTTACACCGGAAGTAACGATACCAGTAGCATCACCGAAGCCATCACCTTCAAACTCGATATAAATAGGCATACTTGTCGAAAAGCCGTCAGCATAATTGAGTGCAGCTTTCGGGTTCGAAATGCTATCATCCCCACCAGTTGGAATAGCTAAAGTACCATCTGTGGAGTCAAACAACAGGTTATTGTTTAAAGGTACAGACGCATTGCTACCTTGCAATAACATTTTTTGTGTTGTTGCTCTTGCTAAAGATGTTTCTAGGTAAGCTTCAAGTTGTTGATTACTTGTGCCTGAACTCTCAGTGTTGTCACCACAACCTGCCAACAGAATCGCGGAACATAATAGAGAAATCTTAAAGTTACGTTTCATAGTAAATCCCGAATTAGTTAAATGTGTAGTTAAGCTGAACTGAAGAAAGGTAGGCTGTGCCTTCAGCTTCGAACGTTCTTTCTTGTTGGCTGCCATTTGTTTCCGTGAATTCACCGTCGTCACTCACTACCAACGCAAAACCAGCATCTAAGGTCATGTTTTCACTCCAAGCGTAAGTGAAACCAGCGCTATACCACATACGATCACTGTCGGGGATACTCAGAGTTGCTTCACCAGCTTGTTCGTCATATGCGTAACCAGCTCTCAATGCCCACTGAGCGTTTAACTGATAAGTTGCACCTACTGAATATCGATTGTTGTCGTCATATTTTTCTGGTTTATAGAAACATTGACCAGCTATTCCATCATTACATTGAGGGCTTGTCGCTTTTAGCTCTTTAAAAGTGCTCCAGTCCGTTTGTTGCCAACCGTAATGGATAGCCCAATGTTCATTAAGTTGGTGGAATGCGGATAGTTCAATAATTGCAGGCAGCTCAATTTGCAAGCGTCCGTCAACTTTCGGGGCAGTTGCTCTATTTGAGTCATAACTTGTGAATTCCCCGTCATCAAAATCAAGGTCAACTTTAGAGCGGTAACCAATACTAAAACGGTTATTTTCGTTTAGCTCATACATCGCTGCAACGTTCCAGCCGTAGCCAAAAGTTTCGCCTGTCATACCAATAAGGTTGTCAGATGCATTTCCTCCAATCCACGGAGCAAGTGCTCCTTTGTGACGCGTGAGCTCTGCTTCCGCATACACCAGATTCAGGCCGCCACCGATACTGAATGAGTTGTTGATTCGGTAAGCGATATTTGGGTTTAAATTGACAGATAGTAATGACGTATCACCAGCCATATCTCCAGCTGCTATATCATTCGGGTAATCTGTAGCTACACCATAGTTGGTAAACATACCAATACCCCAAGCCCACTTCTCATTGATCGGACTAATATAATAAGCTGCAGGTGCCACTTGTAACGGGGCAACGTCTTTTGAATGTTCTTTTGCATCTACGTCATAAACGTTAACCTCTGGATCAACAATAGAAACCGCGCCTGAAAACTGGGCTGTATCAAATAGGGTCATTGCAGCGGGGTTTCTTGCTAGTACACTTGCGTTGTCAGCTACTGCACCTTCACCTGAGAACGAGCGACCAAGACCTGAGGCTGAATGCTCAGCAACTTGGAAGCCAGCGGCAAGTGAATTACATGCAAATAGTACTGACAGTGAAACGAGAGAGCGTTGTATTGTTTTCATCCTTGACCCTCCTAGGGCATCAAATTTCATTATTCTTGTTTGAAAACACACTGAGCATTTTTAGCGTTGAAGCTCTAATGTTAACAATATGTTAGGTTGGTGTTTCATATAAAGTCAAAGAAAGAGTTGCTATTTTGTGAACTTATATTTTTGAGGGGCGGCACTTTAACATCAATATTATATATACAATCAATGATTTATTTGTGGTTGGAGGTGTGACCAGAGCATTTATGCACCGCTGCAGTATAAATAGTGTTCAATAGCTCAATATGTAACGATTTTGTTTCTGTTTACCGACATTCCCTAAATCGGCATAATATCGGCTCATTTTGATGGTCATTTAATTGGAATTTATAGTTTGGAATTACTCGCGATAGAGTTTCTTGGTAAACCGCTTCGTTTAGAAGGATCGATGACAGGGTGGCAGCAGCTATTTTGGGACAACACATTAGTGTCTCAATTAGATGCGACTTCGGAAGATGTTGATGTGCGAACACACACATTTATGCTTCGGTCTGGCGAAGAAACGTTGCAGTGTCACGTCGAATCTACGGTTCAGTGGCAACCTTTTGAGATGGCTTATAAGGCGCTGGTTAACGGACAAGTCATCACCGAAGGAAGCCGTAATACTAAAGACATCGAACAGCAAACTCCGGTTGTCGCGCCTAAACCGGAAAAGCGTTTTAGCCTGATTGGGTTAGTATCGCTTGGAATGAAAGCGCTTAAGAGTGCTAAGTTGATTAAAGTGGTGCTTGCATCTGCAAGTTTAGCGGCATATTCGTGGCTATTTTCTATCCAGTTCGCTCTCGCTTTGATCGCTTGCTTGATGTTCCATGAATATGGTCATATCAGAGCCATGAAATACTTCGGTATGAAAACGAAAGGTATTTATCTTATCCCGTTCCTTGGTGGCTTAGCACTCTCCGATGAAAAGATTAATACACGATGGCAAGATGTGGTTATCTCAATCATGGGGCCTTTGTTTGGACTGATATTGTCGCTTGTATTTACCGTTTTGTATTGGGTGACAGGCGAGATGTTCTTTGCTGGCCTTGCGGTATTTAATGCCTTACTAAACTTGTTCAACTTGCTGCCAATTTTGCCTCTCGATGGTGGTCATGTTCTAAAAAGTATCAGCTTTTCAATGAACAGCGTGCTCGGTATCGTTCTGTGTGTCGCAGCGGCTGTAGGCGGCGTTATTCTAAGTTATCAGTTGAATCTAACGCTGTTTGGCTTCTTATTGATTATGGGTAGTGTTGAAATCGTGTTTGAATGGAGAGGGCGCCACCATAGCCATTTATTACCACTAGATAGATATGGACAAGTTGTTTCTTTCCTTTGGTACGTAGGTCTAGTGTCTAGTTTGATCGGCGTTATATGGTATTTCGCTTCTACTGGCGACCAGCTATTAAGCCTGCCGTTACAGATCCTTGGTACTTAATACTTTCGCTATAGAGTAAAGATCAGTACGAAAATCTAGCTAAACTAAAAACGCCCTAACCAATTGGATAGGGCGTTTTCGTATCGTGTGTTAGTCGAGCTCTGCTATAAAAGTTCTCTTCGCATTGATACTAGGCTTTGCAGTTTGGCCTTGCGACGTTTGATTTTGGCAATGTCGTTATCTTGGTCTGTAGATCTTTGATTCGAGTACTGTGAGAAGGGTGTGTCGATAGTAATTCTGGTGGTTGGCTTCCGCCAGATGCTTTCGCCATGTTCTGCCATAAGTTGACACTCTGCCTTGGGTCGAAGCCGGCTTGTGCCATGTATTCTAAACCTACAATATCGGCCTCAGACTCTTGTGTACGACCATAGGGTAAAATCACGCCGTATTGGACACCTAAACCTAACGCCGCCATGGTTACACCTTGATATTGCTTGTATTCAGATGAACCCAAAGCAACACTCGTAATCGATAAACCTGTATTGGCGATCTGTGATTGGGACAAACGTTCATTACTGTGATCAGCTAAAACGTGGGCGACTTCGTGTCCTATAACGGTCGCTAGTTGATCTTGATTTACAGCTACGTTAAGTAGCCCAGTGTATACACCGATTTTACCACCAGGTAAGGCAAACGCGTTGACTTGGTCACTATCAAAAACAACCACTTCCCATTCGCTGAAACCTTGCTTAGGGATATGTTGAGTAATGCTATTCGCTACACATTGTACATAAGCGTTGGTCTTTGCATCTTTACTGATAGGTTGCTCTTTCTTCATCTGTTCGAAAGATTGCGCACCAAGCTGAGACATATCTTTGTCTGAAAAGAGCAGCAATTGATTTCTTCCCGTTGGGGAAGCGCTGCACGCGGTTAAGCCTGCGAGTGTGAGAAGCGAGGCAAACTTCATCCATGACATCATACAATATCCTCTGTGTATTCGGTTTTTATGCATGTTAACATCAACTGCGTAATGGCTAATAGCTATAAGATAACTTACTAGATGTAAGACACGAACAGACACCAATAGCGAAATCTGCTCAAGCGATAACGATATCAATAATTAAGGACCCTGAATGACCATTTGGAAAAAGCCTGTTGACCTAGATACCTTCAACGCAACCTCACAGAATACCTTAATTGAGCACCTCAACATTGTTTATATCGAAGTAAACGACAATTCATTAGTGGCGACGATGCCAGTTTGTCACTTCACTCACCAACCACTTGGTATGCTTCACGGTGGCGCTTCAGTTGTGCTTGCAGAAACGCTAGGCTCATTAGCAGCAAATTTTTGTGTGCCAGAAGGCTACTATTGTGTCGGACTCGATATCAACGCGAATCATGTAAGGTCGATGCGTGAAGGGCATGTAATCGGTACCGCTGAGCCTATTCACCTTGGCGTATCAACACAAGTATGGCAGATAAACATCACTGACGAGCGTCAACGCTTAGTTTGCACAAGTCGTCTAACCATTGCGGTAAAAAAACACAAGCGATAACTCGCCAGACTGGTAGGCCCATCGTGACCACTGGTTTGAACTCCATCATCCAATCATAATCCTAGTATGAGAAATCCATGGTCATAACCTTTAAAAGTGGAAAAGTCATTGCAACAGCCCATGAGCTCGTTGTGCGTTTAGATGGTGAACATAGAGTCACGCTACAAGCACAGGTTGATTCCATTCAACTAATCGGAAAAGGGGCAAATGTCATCTCCGCAAATGGCTCTGAGTGTAAGTGGTCAATAAAACTCGATGATGAGCAACAACTTCGAGACATTGCCAATGAAATTGGCTGTGATGTCATGTAACTCTAGAGCGTCTAAGCACTTTTGGTGCTTGTCACCTCTCTATGTTTGAGTAGGCCTGCCTAAATTCGATAATTCTGTGTAAAAACATTATCAGTTAGATTGATTTTCGCTAATAAAATGAGGAAACTGAATTTAATATCCCTTGATTAAGTTTTCCTCTTTATGAGTAGCCCAAGACTTCGCGTTCAATTCGAAACCCTATTTGAATACTTCGATGGTAAAGACTCTGATGTTCAGCTTGATGACATAACAGATGTGCTCTGTTGTACCCGTCGAAATGCTAGAATGGTTCTCAACAAACTCGAAGAAGAGGGCTGGGTAGAGTGGCTACCTGCAGCTGGTCGAGGTAAGTTGTCCCAACTCATCTTCAAGCAGAACCGTTGTGACGTTAGCGAAAACTTGGCAAGGCGCTATTTAGAAGAAGGTAAGATTGGACAGGCATTGTCTGTTCTTGATCAAAATGCCGCGAAGCTGACTCAAGTCATCCAAAACTACTTGGGAGTTCAGTACCAAGAGGGTGAACAGGTTATCCGTTTGCCTTATTATCGTCCTCTCTCCATGCTTAACCCGACTAAGTCGATGCGTCGCTCCGAGCAACATATCGCCTGCCAAGTATTCAGTGGTTTGACTCGCTTGGATGAAAATGACCAGTTACAGCCTGACCTTGCACACTCTTGGCAAAAAATCAGTGACTATCAATGGCGGTTTTTCTTGAGGCCAGGGGTTCGCTTCCATAACGGCGAACCACTTATGACAAATCATGTTGTTGATACGCTGCTAGCCCTTGAGCCACTCAACATGTTCTCTCATATCAAAGACGTATCATCTCCAGCCAATTGCGTGGTTGATGTCTTTCTAACGCGCCCAGATAAATACTTCCCACTTGCGCTCACAGAATCTGTCGCAAAAGTAACGTTGCCGATGATTTTGCGAGGAGAGGACTACGATATTCGTCCTATTGGTACTGGGCCGTATCGCATTGAGAAGAATGACGAAAAACAACTCGTATTAACCGCTTTCAATGGATACTTTGGGTTTAGGCCTCTGATCGATCGTGTAGAAGTTTGGGTTGTAGATGAAGCCTATTCATCGATGGTTTATCCGAGCCTTTCGAAACCAGTGATGGCTGATCGCGGTGATAGTGATGAGGTAGAACTTGACCCGGGATGTACCTATCTACTGCTCAATAGAAAGAAAGGCATTGCGAAGGACCCAGCATGGGCTGAGTTTTTGTCTAACGCTCTAAATGCTGCCGACCTGTTTGTGCATATCCCCAAAGAGACAGTAATTGATTTGGGCGTATTACATGCTTACGGCATTAAACCAGGTTGGTACGATATCAAGTTAAAAGTCCCAGTATGTCCACCAGCCGATACTAAGCCTTCGATAAAATTAGCATATCAATGCCAGCACCCTATGTTTCCTACGCTTGCCAAGGCCATTGTTACGGTACTCAAGCAATATAACGTCGATGTTGAGCTTTATGGCTATGAAACCGATCCTCCTCATGCGGATGACGTGGACATTTGGATAAACCCTATGGGTATTGCCAATAACAGGGACGATGCGTTGGCATGCTGGCTTATGGATTACAGTTTTCTTGATGAATCGAGCCCGGCAGAAGACTTTGATCAATGGTGCCATATGATCGATCGCTGGCGCTCTGGTGAATTTGAACAATTCCCAGCAAGGCAGCTTGGTAAGCAACTGGTACAAAGCAACCAATTGATTCCTATGTTTCACTGTTGGTTAGGCGTAAACAAAGACCAGTGTGGTACCTTACAAAACGCGAAGTGTAATGCGCTTGGTTGGTTCGATTTTAGCCAAGTTTGGGTTAAACCAGACGTTGATTAATCAGCGGATAGCGTCAGCAAGGGCAAGGGAATAATAATGCAAACCGTCTTAGTGACATTTATTACGCTGGTGGGCTTTGCTGCAAATTCTGTGCTATGTCGATGGGCATTGATGGATCAAACGATCGATCCTTTGAGTTTTCCGTAATACGCATTTTATCTGGCGCGTTTACTCTATTGATTTTGCTAGGTATCGCGTCCCAGAATAGCAATAACACAGCTGAACCTAATCCCACATCGCTGTTTTCTAAGCTCAAATCTCAATTCAGTCTAGTCTCCATAGTGTCATTGATCGTTTATATGTTCGGGTTCTCGTTTGCATATTTAGAACTGGGAGCAGGGCTAGGAGCGTTAGTACTGTTTGTTGCGGTGCAATTTACCATGATCGCGGCTCATCTTATCTCCGGTAATAAGATGTCCTTGATTGAGTGGGCAGGCTGTTTGCTCTCTGTATCAGGGCTTGTCTATTTGCTAATGCCGACCAGATCAACCAGCACACCAGATTTTGTTTCAATTGCGCTAATGTCATTGGCAGGTATCGGATGGGGTATTTATACCTTGGCCGGCAAGCGATCTTCAAATGCTCTGCTGTCAACAACGGCTAACTTTGGGTTCTGTTCTTTGATTGTCTTGGTGTTTGTATCACCGTGGCTCGTAGTACCAAGTTCAGCTCTTGATATTTCAATGTCTGAACAAGGAATCATTTATGCGGTTTTGTCTGGCTCTGTCGCTTCAGCGGTGGGTTACAGTTTGTGGTACTACGTAGTAAAAAAGCTCAATACTGTTGTGGCATCCATCGCACAGCTTTCGGTTCCGGTTATTGCAACGCTCGGTGGCGTACTGTTGCTCTCGGAGCCTGTCACCATGCAATTTGTTATTTCATCAACCATCATATTAGGCGGCATAAGCTTAGTGCTTGTAGCGCCTAAACTTAAACAATAAGAATCAACACGTTACCTTTATGGCGAAACCAAACAAGAAGCAACCTACGAAAACCGTTCAAATATTTTGCGCGAAATGCAAAACACAGTTATTCAAATATCGAAAAGGCGGAAAGGGTGCGCTCGTAAAATGTTTTAAGGAAAGGATTGTTGAAGACTTTACGACAGAGCCCTGCATTTGCCCTGAATGTGGAATTGAGTTTGCTCGAGATACCTTAGTACGAGGCACACCCGCATTTAAGTTCGTGGGTGGTAAGGTCACGATGAAATAGCCTTGAAGCTAAAACACAAAAATGCCACAACGTGTAGCACGTGTGGCATTTGAAAGTAAGTCTTGAACAAGCTGAGTTAACGAAATGCTTGGCTACACTTTGGTACGTCCTTGAAGCTTGAGAAGCAGCAGTGAGACGATAGCTCCGGTCGTATCACATAGCATGTCTTTTTGCGCATCCCAAATATCACCTTGTGACCCAAGGAAAGCGATACCTTCATCACCACCTGCGATTTCAGCATACCACCACTCAATAATTTCATAGCCTGCCGCAACACTCATGATGGCAAACAGTGCAAAGAAGCACGCAATCACGGGCTGAGTCAGCTTCTTCCGAATAAGATACTCAGAGAGTGGGTAGGCATAAAGTCCAATAGAGAAGTGTGCGACTCTATCAAAATTGTTGCGCTCAGAGCCAATTAACTGATTAAACCAATTGAACGGTACTTCTGCAAAAGTGTACTTAGCGCCAATCGTGTGCAGTGCCAACCAAATGAACATCAAAACATAAGCCGTTTTTGAAAACGTTAATTTTGTCGATAACCACCATATCCCGACAAGAATCAATAGGGCGGGTAAGATTTCTGCAATCCAAACCGCTCTTGAAGACGGCGCAAACGCTGAGAATAGAAAAACAACGAGATACAACGCAGTGAGCGAGAGTAGAGGTCTATTTTGAGCAAGTGGCGTAATTGTCATCATCAGATCCTATATAAGTTTTATGTATAGTTACACAATAATGAACACTGTTCAATTGGGTTTTAATTACCAAAATTGTTGAAAAGTAGCGTTATCGCCCAGTATCTAGACAAACGGTTGCGAGAGTTTCACTAAAGTTTGATTTACAACAAGGCGATCCATAAAATCTCCGTATCACTACATAACAAGAAAGAAAGTCATGAAACTGGAAACTGTCGATTATCTTGCTGACGACGCAGCAGAACAATTTGTTCGCTCTTTACGTGAAACTGGATTTGGCGTACTGAAAAACCACCCAATCCCGAAAGAGCTTGTTGAGTCAATTTACGAGAACTGGTACCAATTCTTTATCTCTGAGGAGAAAGCGAACTTCCACTTCAATGTTGAAACACAAGATGGATATTTTCCACCTTCAGTGTCTGAAGTTGCAAAGGGCCACACGGTAAAAGACATTAAAGAATACTTCCACGTGTACCCTTGGGGTCAAATTCCTGAGCAGCTTAAAGAGCAAATTCTAGATTACTATCAACGCGCTAATGCTTTTGCTCAAGAGCTATTAGGTTGGGTTGAAGCGCACGCACCTCAAGAAGTACAAGAAAAGTTCTCTATCGCTCTATCAGAAATGATCAACGGCAGCGAACAAACTCTGCTTCGCGTACTTCACTACCCACCAATGCAAGGTGATGAAGAACCTGGTGCTATCCGCGCTGCAGCACACGAAGACATTAACCTTCTTACTGTGCTACCTGCAGCGAACGAGCCAGGCCTACAAGTTAAATCTCAAAACAACGAGTGGCTTGATGTACCTTGTGACTTCGGCAACATGATCATCAACATTGGTGATATGCTGCAAGAAGCATCTGGTGGCTACTTCCCATCAACGACTCACCGTGTAATTAACCCAACTGGCGCACGCCAAGAAAAATCACGCATCTCACTGCCTCTTTTCCTGCACCCTAAACCAGAAGTGGTGCTATCTGAAAAGTACACAGCAAATGAATACCTAATGGAGCGCTTAAGAGAGCTAGGCGTTATCTAATTAGTAAGACTTCATACTCTAAAGGCCAGCAATATGCTGGCCTTTTTGTTGTTTGAACAATTAACTAATTGAAATTTATTCAGTTTGAAACTCGACAAATCGCGGCAGATCGCTTTCAATTAATAATACACACAAATGCATATGGTAACGGGCCCAATTAATTATGTTAGACAACCCAGAATCATCGAGCCACCAAGACATAAGTCGTCATTTTTATGCTCATATGGAAAACCCGTTACTCTGGCCAATAATGGAAGTCCTCAAACAAAAGCCAAGTGGGTGGAAGGTGCATACCTTGGCCGCACATCTTAATGAACTCGGTTTCGTTCCCGTGTTAGACCCAGTTCCAGAGAAGGAATTATTCAAGAAGAACTTCTTAATCATGAACGCGCTCTACCAACTACAAGAGACACTCTACCCAGATAATTGGCTTCAAGTTCAGGCGATGGACATAGAACTAATGTGCGGCCGATATCATGGAAGCACACACGCTATTGACCACCAAGACCCGTTGCGTGAGTACTATATTGACTGGTTGAACTATGAGGCGGAAGAGGGTGAAGTTAAAAGGCTATTGAATGAGTTTTGGACTCGATATAAAAAGTATGTCGGTAGTGTCGAAACAGACATGGATCGAAGTCGAGCATTGAGTCTGTTTGAATTACCGCTCGACGCTTCACCGGAAGAAATACGTAAACAATGGAGAAGACTAGCGCTTCGATGGCATCCAGATAGAGATGAAGGTAACACGGCTCAGTTTCAAAGATTGTGCGAAGCGTGGCACGTCTTGCGAAGCTAAATTGCGCCGCTGGATGTGTTGTGGTTTATGAACAACAAAGCCCCACTTTAAACGAGTGGGGCTTCGTACATTTGGTCAGTTATGAGTGATCTTTACTCACACCGCTTTTGTGTTCGAATGCATAATCAAGCACTTTGCGGATGTAAGGCGCACCGACCTTAGAGCCACCATTACCATGCTCAATAACGACAGTGGCAACATAATCTGGATGTTCATAAGGCGCAAAGGCGGTGTAGAGCGCATGGTCTAGTAGATGCCTTTCGAGCTTTTTAGAGTTATACACCTGATCTTTTGCCAAGCCGAATACTTGCGATGTGCCCGACTTACCACCACTTGTGTACTTGGTTCCTTTAAACGCTCTTCTACCACTGCCACGGCTGCCATGGTTCACTAGTCGCATCGCATTAATCGACACATCCCAGATCTTGTCTGGAACTTCGTCAATAGATGGCATTTGCTTTGATTCGACTAGCTGTTGCGTGTCAAAGTCTTCACCGTGACCCAATGTTGCACGCAATATATGGGGTGGCATGACCTTACCGTGATTGACTAACACAGAGGTTGCTTTCGCAAGTTGCAGCGGGGTCGAAGTCCAGTACCCTTGTCCAATGCCGATCGGTACCGTGTCGCCTTGATACCAAGGTGTGCGGTAGCGCATCATCTTCCAATCTCGAGTCGGCATGTTGGCGTTACTTTCTTCGTATATGTCGATGCCCGATGGCTTACCAAAACCAAAACGGTTCATCCACGTACTGATCCGATCGATACCGAGGTCAAATGCCACTTGATAGAAAAATGAATCCACCGACTCTTCGATCGCTTGTGTCACATCAACCGAACCATGTCCCCAACGCTTCCAGTCACGCCACGCTTTGGAGTTAGACTTAGAACCCGGGATACGCCAAACACCGTGATCATTGCGAATGGTATTTTCTGAAATTACATGCTCTTCCAAGCCTGCAACAGCCATGAACGGCTTAACAGTAGAAGCAGGCGGATAAACACCTAGCGTTGCTCTGTTTACCAATGGATGGGCTGGGTCATTGAGTAATGTTTGGTAATTCTTACTAGAAATGCCATCAACGAAAAGGTTAGGGTCGTAACTCGGGCTTGATGCCATTGCCAAAACACTGTTGTCTTTCGGGTCTAGAATAACCGCGCTACCAGTGCGATGGTCAAGCTGCTCAAACGCATACTTTTGCAGATCAAGATCAATGTTGAGCACTATGTCTTTCCCGGCTACTGGTGGAACATATTTTATGGTTCTGACAATACGGCCTCGGCTATTTACCTCAACCTCTTGATAGCCTTTTTGACCGTGAAGTATATCTTCGTAGTATCGCTCTACACCAAGTTTACCGATGATAGTTGTCGCTTGATAATTCGCTTCTTTTCCTTGTTCTTCCAGTTTTATTAAGTCGTTGTCATTGATGTGTGCAACGTAGCCTAATACATGGGTCAGTACTTCACCGTTGGGGTAGAAGCGCTTTAAGCTGGTATCGATTGTCAGTCCCGGAAACTGGTATTGGTGAACAGAAAATTTTGCGATCTCTTTTTCCGTCAGGTTCTCTAATATCGTAACGGATTTAAAGCGGCGGGTATTGCGATAGCGCTTTTTAAAACGCGTAATTTGCTCTTTACTCAGCGGGATGTACTCGTTGAGCTTGATCAGCATCTCATCCACATCTTTTGTTTGCTCAGGGATCATGGTGAGTGAAAACACCAGTTTGTTTTCAGCCAGTAAAACACCGTTTCTGTCGTAAATTAGCCCTCGCGTAGGGGCGATCGGGAGCACTTTAATTCGGTTCCCGTCAGCGCGGGTTTGGTAGCTATCAAAGTTTTGAACTTGGAGTCGGTATAGGTTACCGATTAAGACGAGAGTGAAAAGCAGAATACCTATGAATGCGACAATAACACGGTTTCTAAACAGGTTTACTTCACATTTATGATCACGCATTTTTACGCGTTTGTGGTACATCAAATCTTAGCCTGTTATATTTAGTTACACTTGTTTAGGCGGACTTTACCATAGCTTCGTAAAAACAATGTCATGTTTTATGAGCTTCTCAAAGATAACCTGAGTTATATAAATTATGGGGAAGGAAGCGTTGAGCGATAACCAGCTTATTTATCGTGCACAAAATTCGTTACTTAACATTTGTGGTTCGATAGAGTGGTTTCAAGACGAGTAGAAATACAAACGGCCCCCATTTGTGGGAGCCGTTATTTGTTATTGAATAGAACTTAGTTCGAACGCTTAAACTGAGATTTACGCATACGGTTAAGAGCCGCCATCACATCCAACGTTCTTGGTTTCGCTAAATCACCATAATTAGGCATGTTTTGGTGCCAATCGTTACCTAAAATCGCATTAAACTCTTTTGCTGGGCTATTCGACCAGCCTGGTGTTTGTGCAAACTGGAACCACGCCCAACCAATCGCGTTGACTTCAGAAGTTGATTCAAGTTGCTCTAGTGCAGACAGGTCAGCGAACTCTTTACCAAAACGCAGAGACTCTTTGCCTTTAGCACTTACTCGGAACTTACCATCAGTAAGAATGTTCATCAGTGATGCACGGTTCAGTGAACGAGGAACAAACATCTCCAATGGCGTTTCACACTCGTTAGTACGCTGAGTAGGGTGCTGGGCAATAACGTCTTTTGCTTTATCTGTAACATCTACTGCTTGGTAATCATGCATTTGAAGCACAGTGTCTGCTACGTCAAGGTAATCACCAGAACCGCCCATAACGACGATGGTAGAGATTTCCATTTCATCACGTAGCTGGCCAATACGGTCAACAAGAGGAGTAATTGGCTCATCACCTTTTGAAACCAATGCCTGCATACGCTCATCACGGATCATGAAGTTGGTCGCTGATGTATCTTCATCAATCAATAACGTTTGAACACCGGCTTCAATCGACTCTTGTAGCCAAGCCGCTTGAGAGGTAGAGCCCGAAGCGTCTTGCGTACTGAAATCAGACGTATCTTTCTTCATTGGAAGATGATTAATGTAGTTTGACAGATTTAAGCTGTGCACACATCGGCCATCTTCAGCGCGAATCTTCATGGTATCAATGGCAGTCACGATGCCTTCACGACCATCACCAGGAATATGATTGTAGATAGAACGCTCAACCGCATTCAATAGTGTCGATTTACCGTGGAAGCCGCCACCAACGATCAATGTAATCCCTTTAGGAATGCCCAAGCCTGTTACGTCGCCTTGGTTTGGCGTATTTAACGTAACGCTCAGTGATTCTGGTGCTGTGAAAGGAACCGCATCTTTCATTGGAAGGTCACAGTTACCCGCGATACGTGGTAATACACTGCCATTTGCAGCAAATGCCGCTAGGTTGTGCTCATCTAGCTGTGCACGTAGCGCTTCTTGGTCTTCGATCGTTTCACAGTGCTTAATCATTGCATCGATGTTCAGTTCACGCTCTAGCGTTGCACGGCGGATAAACTTCGGCAGGTAGAAGGTGATGATATTGTTCGCTTTCTTCGCAAGAATGCTACGGCCATCAGCAGGTAGGTTAATACGGAAACGAATTTCGATACCGTGCTCAGTAAACACGACGGCAGTGCTATCGAGTACTGTTTGACCCGTTAATGCAATAGAAACGGTCGCTTCTTGTTTTGCGAACTCAGCAAAGCTACGTGCAATAAAGTCACGAGCCGCTACTTGGTATTCATAAGACTTTTCTTTCAGCCAATCTAACCCTGTTAAGGACCACGCGCGCGTTGCACGAAAACGAGAAGCTGAAGCGTATGGGTCACCTTGAATGTGGTCGATGTGTAATTCGAAATCAGCAAAGTCGTATTGACCTTTAATTTGTTGATATGCACGGTAGTTTTGTTTTTCGAGCTTTTTAAGCTTTGCAGTCAACTGATCCATAACGAGGAATGCCTATATAAAGGGGAAGATAAAAACAGAAAGGCGGCGATTATAAAAATCACCACCTATAGAGTAAAGAGAAACTAGGCCTAAATCCAAAACTAACTGTGCTTTTCTACTTTAAGCGTAACGAGTTGTACCTAAATAGTTTTGATTGACTAAGCTGTGCTCAAATTCTTGGCTTGGCATCGGCCTGCCATAAAGGTAACCCTGGCCAACGTCACAGCCCTCATCAATAATAAATTGCTCCTGAACTTCTGATTCAATCCCTTCAATCATAACTTTCATATCCAGCTTTTTCGCTATCTGGACGATGGAACGGACAATCTCAGAATCTTCACTCGAGTCGAGCACCTGGTCGATGAAACTCTTATCAATCTTTATTGCATCAAATGGGAACTTCTTGAGGTAACTGAATGACGCGTAGCCGGTACCGAAATCATCTAGTGACAATGTAACGCCTATGTCATGTAGTGACTCAAGCGTGTTCTTTGCCACCACTTCATCTGCAATTAATCCGCTCTCTGTCACTTCGAGCTCTAAGAAGTGAGGTTCAAGGTGGTAGGTTTCTAGTAAATGGACGACTTGCTCAGCAAAGTGCGCGTTCTTGAGCTGCACCGCAGACACATTAATCGCCATCTTAAAATCTTCAACGTATTGTGACCACTCTTTGGCTTTCTCAATCGCATTGTGTAGCACGAAGCTACCGACTTCGAAAATCAAGCCGTTCTGCTCAGCCATGTGAATTAACGTTTCGTTAGAAATGTCGCCTAAAACAGGGTGTCGCCAACGAAGTAGAGCTTCGGCACCCACCCAGCGGTGAGTTAATGGGCACACTTTGGGTTGGAAATAGAGCATCAAATCATCGTTACGTACCGCTTGCAGCAAATAACCTTCGATCTTGTTGATATGGCTTTGCTCGTCAGCATGAGACTGAGAGTAATAGGCAAACTTTTGTCCGGAATCTTTACATGCGAGCATAGCTTCAGAAGACTTCTGGAGAATACTCTCGGCGTCATCTTCGCTATTAGTTGTCGCAATGCCGATAAACGCGTGCAGGTGAACTTTATCCTTATCAAGGTCAAATTCGGAGTGACCAACCTTTACCAGTGTTTGACAGAGCTCTTCGAGACGATGGTGCAAATCCTTAACGCTGAACGCCAACACCAAGTCAATAGAAGTAGGGCGTGCTGTTAATACGTCGATATCAGAAATGCTGTCGATACGTTTTCGGTACTCCACCAAAACTTTGTCTAACGCGTTGTAGCCGTATCGCGCTTGTATACGCCTGCCATTAGTAAAACCAATATGAATGACGGCGAACGAACAATCAGTGAGTCTACGTTGTGATGATAGTTTGTGATTAAGACGCGACTCAAACGCATTGCGGTTCAAGAAGCCGGTCCCGAGGTCGTGATTCTTTTGAAAATTGATTTTTTGTTCAGCCGCTTTGCGCTTATCAATTTCTTGATTCAAAGAATAATTCAGACTGGCGAGATCTTTAGTTCGTGTATATACACGATTTTTTAGGTCGCGATTCATTTGAGCTAACTTTGCATGTTGGAAGAGAGTTTTAAGCTGAGATTCTATGGAGGTACGAAAGCTCTCAAGTAGTTTGATATAAGTGGGCGTATAGTGATTTTCCTTAGAATCTAAGATGCAAATGGTTCCGAAAACCTCGCCATTTGGCCAAAGAAGGGGAATGCCACAATAAGAGACCAAGCCCAGTTCAATGTCGGGGTTATTTTCCCATGATGGATCTTTGAGCGCATTCGGTACGAGTAGGCGTTGTTGCGATTCCATTACTGTTTCACAATAAAGGCCATTGCCTAACTTTTCTGAGTCACCTTTATTGTAAGGGTTTTTCTTGCTATCACTGGTGGAGAAGACTTCAATGTAGTTGGAGTGAACACGCATAATTAGCGCAGCTGGCACTTGAGTAATTTGAGCTAAGAGATCGACAATATTTTGCCAACCGTGCTCCATATCGTCTGGGATATCTAAATCGAGTGTTTTTATTTTCTTCATATGACTCCGAGTCAATTATGCTTTATGCATCAACACATCCTGTGTTAATTATGATGAACCAAATAAAACTGTGAATCCTACATTAATTAAGTATAAGAAATGTTGCACAAAAAAACCTCGGCAATTTTGCAGAGGTTTTCAAATGTGAATATAGGTCTCAGTAATGAGATAAATTTCGACTAAGGCTTTAATTTTATAAAGTCTTCACTATTCAGCTTCTTAGTGTAATCGACCGATGGTTGTGCAAAGCCGTTTAGCTGCAAGAATTCATCTTTAAATCCTTGGTAATCTCCCAAGGTTTGGAAGTTATTTTCATCCATATTATTAAGCAATTCTGTCACATGAGCTTGTGTCTCTGGATCTAGTTCCCAGTCGTCCATTCGTATCAATCGCTCACCATCAAGCGGTACTTTAGTTTGACCGTACAGCTTAGTGCTAAACAGGCGCTGCATTTGTTCGATGCAGCCTTCATGCGTCTGTTTCTCTTTCATCACTTTGTACAACGCCAGCAAGTAGGGGCTGAAGCCTGGGATGAATACACTTGCTTTGGTAACCAACGCCTTACATACGGTCGCATAAGCGTTGCCGTCAAAGTTAGCTAATTCAAGGTTAAGCGCATGACTGGTTTGATGAAGATCGATTTTTGCACGACCTAGTGTACCATCGAGATAGATAGGGTGTGTGACTTCAGGGCCAACGTAAGAAAAGGCCATAGTTTTACAACCAGGTGCGATAGATTCGGCATTGATGAGTTCATCTATCCAGCTTTCCCAGTCTTCGCCGCCCATGACTTTGAGAGTACTGTGTTCTTCCTCAGCAGTTGCGGCTTCAAGGGTGTTAGTAACCCAGCTATCATTTTCAAGCGAGATGGTCGCGCCAGTAACGCTTTCGCCAATAGGTTTGATAGCAGAATGCCAAAAATCATCAGAATCAGGTTTAGGGCGAAGGCCAGCAGCCAAGCTATAAATAACGAGATCAACTTCACCTTCGAAGTAAGTTTCTATCGCTTCAACAACTTGAGCACGTGTTTCTTTAGAGAAGGCATCACCAACGATATTAATGGCTGTACGCTGTTCGCGTTCCGCTTGTTTTTTGAAGTAGATGTTGTTGTACCAACCAGCACTGCCAAGGGATTTCTCGTTGGGACCACGTTCAAATGAGACGCCAATGGTGTCGGCTTGTGCACCGCCAAAGGTTAGGGCGATACGAGCAGCAAGGCCGAAGCCTGAGGAAGCGCCGATGATTAAGACTCGTTTTGGGCCATCTTTGATTTGCGGCGCACTCTTTACGAATTTAATTTGTTGCTTAACGGCTTCTTTACAGCCAAGAGGGTGAGCGCTTTTGGCTACCACACCCTTGATAACAGGTTCGATCAGCATAAATAACCTTACAGTTAACAGTGATATGTACTCAGGCTAACGTAAAGCTGTGTAAAATTTATTGAGCTAGACCATTAAAACTTAAAGATACTGATATAATTCTTCGGCGACAAATTCAGCAATCCAAGGTTGAGCTTCTGGTTTTGGGTGTAGTCCATCGTTCATCATCCACTCAGGTTTTAAAATGATGTGCTCTAGGAAAAACGGCAGTAGCGGCACATTTTGTTGATCAGCCAACGCTGCAAATACGTATTCAAACTGTTGGTTATAACGCTTGCCGTAATTAGGCGGAATTTTAATTTGCATCATGATTGGTTTGGCACCAGCGGCTTTAACTTGTTTGATGATTTGGTCCAAGTTTGAAGACATCAGCTTAGGTGGGAAACCTCGAAGACCGTCGTTCGCACCCAGTTCGATGAGAACCGTATCTGGAGCATGGTCTTCAAGCAGTTGTGGCAAACGAGCTAAACCGTTACCCGTTGTATCACCAGAAATGCTGCCATTGACCACGATCACCGCTTTGGCGTGTTTCGCTAAAGCATCTGGTAACAAACTTGGCCAACTCTGTTTGATATCCATGTTGTAGCCAGCACTCAAGCTATCGCCAAGTATGAGTAACTTAGACTCTTGGTTTGGCGCTGAGTCTTGAGCAAGAGAAGCGGTAGAAAATAATACAAAGAACAAAAAGGAAATTAGTCGAGTCATGCATACATCCATCATTAAAGCAGAAGCTGTTTCCAAGACAGTGTCTACTAATCAAGAACAATTAACAATCCTAGAGCATGTCGATATTGATATTCGTGAAGGTGAAACAGTCGCGATTGTCGGCACGTCCGGAGCCGGTAAATCGACCTTGATGACATTACTTGCAGGGCTTGATGTTCCTACAAAAGGCGAAATTCATCTGCTAGGGCAACCGCTATCACAGCTTGATGATGAAGCGAGAGCGAAAATCCGAAGCGAATCGGTTGGGTTTGTTTTTCAGAGCTTTCTTTTGATCCCTAGCTTGTCTGCACTGCAAAACGTAACGCTTCCATGTTTGCTGAAAGGCGAAGATGAAGACATAGAACGCGCAACAGCCTTACTCGAATCGGTTGGCCTAAAAGACAGACTCGATCACTTGCCATCTCAACTATCGGGCGGTGAGCAACAACGTGTGGCTTTAGCTCGTGCATTTATGATTAAGCCAAAGATCCTGTTTGCTGATGAACCAACGGGGAACTTAGACCAACAAACCGCGGCCAAAATCGTCGAGCTACTATTCGAGCTGAACTCTTCTCACGGCACCACACTGGTATTGGTGACACATGATCCTAAGCTAGCACAACGCTGCCAACGAACGCTTAAGATGCATGTCGGACAGATTGAGGAAGTCTAAATTGAACTCATCAAACGGATTGAACAAACGCCTGTTTTCATGGAGCATTGAAGAGGTTCGACATGGTCAATTATGGCCAGTCTCAATCGCTTTAACACTGATCATTGCCTGTGTTTTCGCGTTATCAGCATTGGCTGAGCGTATGGAGCAGGTCATCGTAAAACAGGGGAAAGATGCACTCACCGCTGACAGCGTGTTCATCTCAGCAAACCCAATCCCACAACCACTACTCGACATTGCTCAATTAGAGCAACTAGAAACTTCTCAGTTAACGCGTTTCTCAACCATGGCATTTAGCGACAACGCGATGCAGTTGGTGACGGTTAAAGCGGTGGAGAGTAACTACCCATTACGCGGTGAGATGCTTCTAGAGAGTGCAGACAATGCATCGACCAATCACGTTAAGCCCGGTGAGCTGTGGCTCGACGAACGTATTTTCGCGCAGTTGGAAGTCGAAATAGGTGACAACATCACCATCGGTGATGCTGACCTAGCCATAACAGGGCGAATCACTCAAGAACCGGGATTAAGCTTCAATCCATTCCAACAGATGCCCGCGGTACTGATACATAATGATGACATTGACGCGACAGGTGCCATTCAACCGGGAAGCCGTGTAAGTTTCAGACTGTTTTTAAACGGTGATGATGCAAAACTTAAAGCAGCTCAAGACAGTATCGAATTAACTCCGAGTGATCGTTGGCGTACACAAGATTCAGCGAGCCGCACTAATGATATGTTTAAAAGCACCACTCAATACTTATCACTAACGGTCGCTATTGTCGTAATTATGGCGGCAACTACCTTGGTATTGACGTGCCAACATTATGTAGCGAGCCGCCGAAAGACCATCGCCATGTTAAAAAGCTTGGGCGCTAGCAAACCATGGATCATTAAGTGGCTATCGGTACAAGTTTCACTACTTGTCGTTATTGGTGCCGTTCTCGGTATCGCGATTGGGATCGGACTAGAGTTTCTTCTTCGTATCCCGCTTGGTGATTTATTGCCTTCACCGCTTCCTAGCTATGGTATCGAGCCTGCCATTCTTGCCATTGTATCGAGCATTCTAATCGGTGTACCAGCACTTGGAATTCCATTGCTTGGATTGGTCAATACCTCGGCGATTAGTGTCATTCAATCAAATCCCAAGGCACAAGATAGCTATAAGAAGTTCGCGTTATTGTTAGTGCCTATCATCCCAATGATGTTGGTGTATGGTAATAATCTGTTGGTGTGGATTGTTCTTGCTGGAATCGTTGGCTTGTTTTTGATACTCGCTTTGGTGAGCACTGTGGTCTTGCGACTATTTGGTAAGTTGCCAACATCGACCTCGATGCGTTTGGCTATAAGCCGCATCAATCGCACACCGATTGCGACGGGCATTCAATTTGGCTCTCTGGCACTATCATTGATGCTGTTGTCTATCATCTGGTTGGTAAGAAGTGATCTGTTGTCAGATTGGCAACAAACCTTGCCCGAGGATGCGCCGAATGCATTTGCGCTTAACATAGCCGGTTATGAGAAAGACAGTTACCTTGCAACCATCGATGAAAACCAAGTTGAACGCACTCAAGCATTCCCAATCATTCGTGGACGGCTGACGACGATCAATGGTGTCGAAGCATCTGAATACAGTGATACTTCAGAGCGTACAGACGCCCTAAGCCGTGAAATCAACTTCACTTGGGGCGAATCTCTACCAGAATATAATGAAATACTTGAAGGCAGTTGGACGCAAGAGCAGGGCGTATCGGTTGAATCTGATGTTGCAGACCAGTTAGGTTTGAACATTGGCGACGAGCTTGTATTTACTATCAACAGTCAAAATGTATCAGCTAAGGTCAATAGCATCCGAAAAGTGGAATGGCGTGAAATGAAGCCAAACTTTTACTTCATTTTCACCCCAGACGTACTGAGCTCAATTCCTTCTACTTGGCTGGTTAGCTTTAGGCTAGAAGATCAACACAATTCCATGCTCAACGAACTCTCTCGGAACCACCCAACCGTAAGTTTGATGGATATCAGAGTGATGGGCAGCAAGATCCAAGAGCTACTCAAACAGATTGTTTGGTCTATTACCGTTCTGGCTGCGCTTGGTGTTGTCGCTGGGCTATTACTTATTTTTACGCTGTTACGTCTTAGCTTATCTCAAAGACAACAAGAGATACGTTTGTATCGTACTCTAGGCGCAAGCAAGAAACGTATCCTCAACACCATATGGTGTGAATATGGATTAATGGCGTTAGTGGCAGGCTCGATTGCGGCACTTGGTTCTGAACTGAGTGTGGCGGGGGTAATAAACTTTGGCTTTGAGTTGCAACCTTCACTTCACCTGATTCTTTGGATCGCGCTACCCGTGCTTACGTTCATCACATTGGCCGCAGTAGTGAATAGCTTAATCAAACGTATGTTAGCTCCAATAAACAAGGATTTTGGCTAGTAGCTAGAAAAATCTAACCTCGCACTTAAAACGGTCTTAAGGCAAAATGATTTATACCTAATCATGCATTATTTACAAGATGTCGCTTTAAACCGTTTTCATTTAACCAACCCAAAGCACAAGTAAAAAATATCGCACCTTAAATTCGACTCTTTTTAGCATTTATCAAAACTAATTGCGCAAGAATGCCGATTTAATGATCAACGGTTAACCCCTGTAAATAAAGGGTTTGCGCAACTTAGCAAGAATGTTATCAACAGTTATCCACAAAAACGGTGGATAACTTTAGGGATAAGTTAACATCTATGATTTAAGAGTATTGAGGCAGCCTTTATGTGGCGTCACTTAGGACAAATTTAACTGTTAGAATAACCTTTAAAGCTCTATCTGGAGTTATTGAGTCAAGAGATTATTTATGTTTTTTACATAGATATGAAATCCCGCCTATCTAAGACCTTGATAAAAATGTGATTTAATTCATCGCGGAACAAAAGTAGAATAGCGGCAGTTAATCTTATTCTACAGAACACGATGAACCACAACAAAACGGATTCAAATCAACCTTCTATTGCCATTGTTGGTGGTGGTATTGCCGGAACAACGAGCGCTATTCACTTTAGTGAGTTGGGTTTTAAGGTCACTATCTTGGAAAAAGGGCCGAGTTTGGTTAATGGTCCACCAATTTGCCACCTGCACGCTGGAGGCAATTTGTATCGAGATATTTCTGTAGAGCAGTGTCTGCAGTTACTTAAACAGTCAATTGATACCGTTCGCTTATTTCCTCACACGATCAATATTCGTCCGACAATCATCGCCGTTCCGCACAGTGATGGTGGAGAGCCGTTGGATCTGCTTCCTCGCCTTAAGATAATTAAAAACGCTTATGCCGATCTTGTTAAGCAAGATAAAAGCAACAAAGTGCTTGGTGATCCGCAAGAATATTACAAGCTGTACAGCAAAAAAGATTTATTATCTCTTTCTGAAAAAACACAGCCCCTGAAGCCAACATCTCTTGATGATTGGTGTATTCCTTTTGCGAAACATACGGATCTAGAAACCCTTAAGTATCCTGTTGCCATGGTTCAAGAATATGGTTGGAGCGTATTCAGACTTTCTGCAACTGCTCAACTCTCTTTGGGACAACAGGCTAACTGTACCGTGTTAACCAACAGCCGCTTACAATCTGTTAAATCGACAGGCCAAGGTTGGTCTTTGACTTATACAGATTTCGATAACCAAAGCCGCCAATTAACAACTGACTACTTAATTAATGCGAGTGGATTTGAAACGGGTATCGTGGACGACTTTGTGGGCTCTAAGCAGCAAAGGCTCGTTGAGTTTAAAGCCGCGTACGTTACAGAGTGGCCGTATTCGCAAGAATGTAAGGAAGAGTGGCCAGAGGTTATCTTCCATGGCCCAAGGGGCACACCACAAGGTATGGCACAATTAACGCCATATGCTGATGGTGTCTTCCAACTTCATGGTATGACAGAAGGGATAACTCTGTTTGAGGGGGGGCTTGTTTCTTCATCAACAGATTCGTCACAGCCACAGTTGCCTTCGAAGCTTCTTAAGAAAATCGTATCGGGTTGGAGTGAAGATCAGCTTGAATTAAGAACTCGCGCGGCTATAACGCATATGTCTCAGTTCATTCCAAGCTTTCGATCTGCTCAAGTAGGTGGCAAGCCTTTGTTTGGTGCACAGCAAATACCAGGAACTGATCCTAGCTTGAGAACTTCAGACGTTTCATTCTGTGGTGAACGCTACGCTCGACTTGAAGTAGTGAAAGCGTCTTCAACGTTAGAGGCGGCGCAAAAAGTTGCTGAACATTGGTTTGATATTACGGAGGCTGTTTCGATTGAAGATACACACCAAGTGACAATGTCACTTTTGTTGAGTGATATTGAAAACAAAGCAATAGGGCTAACACAAGAGCGTGGATACCCGAATTCCCTGGCGAAAGTTTCAGGCCAAGAGCAACACTAAAACCCAAATAGGCTTACCTGAGTGAACCTATTTTTTATGCACTAACAGATCTAATTCTCAGGCTAATTGAAAAAATTTTCAATTACCGAAAAATCGTGCTCACTGACACCACACATCTTGCAAGCCCAAGAATTCACCCTTACTAAATGAAATCTGATGCCCAGGCTTTGCTCGCGCTAAACATGGCAAGTAGATTCTCTCTACAAAACCAATCGTTCTATTCTAGCTTCCATGTTTAGCGAAGTATGAAGTTATGGGCTTGTCTCAGTCAACGAGTAGAAAAACAACCATGTCACACTGATATTAATTAAAACCGTTAAGATCTTGTCGAATTTTTCTTATTAATGCGATGGATTGGGGGTTATCACCATGAACGCAAATAGTATCGGCTTCAATAGGTAACCTTTCACCTTCGATGGTCGTTACCGAGCCGAAATTGACGATTTGCATCACTTGGTTATAAATATCGTCCTGATTCACGTACACCGAACCTTTTTGTGCGCGCGGTGCAAGATGACCGTTATTTAGGTATGCACGGTCTGCAAATGCTTCGAATAATAGGGGTAAGTCGTGATCATCAGCTATATCTAAATATTGTTGATTGTCAGAAGAAGAGAGGATCATGAGAGGGATATTAAATTCAGCTACTGCTTGTGCAACGGCATTAAAAACATCTGTATTTGCCATCATATCGTTATAAAGCGCACCATGAGGTTTTACGTAACCGACAGAAGTATGGTGATAACGGCAAAGGGCTTGCAGCGCACCTACTTGGTAGCAAACCAACTCACTGATTTCGTGCATATTATGGGGGATAGACCTGCGGCCAAACCCGACAAGATCTTGATAACCTGGGTGAGCACCGATTTGAGTATGATAATGCTGGGCTAGTTTAATAGTCTTTGACATCACGTGGGGGTCAGACGCGTGAAAGCCACAGGCTATGTTAGCCATATCGACCCATTCCATGACCGATTCATCATCGCCCATCTTCCAGTTGCCGAAACTTTCTCCCATGTCGCAATTAAGCAAAATCTTCATTGTCACTTGGCACTAATCCTTTACGTTCCAGTAACTACTGACGGTCTTACAAATACCATAAATAAACCGTGACCTAAGTCCAAATTTCGGCACTGGAAAATTCTGCAGTATACCATTTTTATTGGTTTAAATTATTGATCATAGAATTAATATTTATTGATATCCCTCCAGATTGGCTTAGAACTAACATGAACAACGCCTACTTTTTATTTGCTCAGGGAAACTCGCTATTCCAACTCAAGTTTATGTTCCTGAAAGCATTGTCTGTGTAAGATTTTTAAATGGATATGGAAACAAGCGTGGGGTAATTCATACTTAATGATTCAATAAAATACCCATATTAAAATGTTGGCTTAAGTGCGTTTAATCGATGTCATTATAGTTGAGTAGGGTTAAAGTCGTGCGGTTTGGTACTCTCTTATAAGAGTTCAAACTCTACATACTACTTGGGTCGTTATTCAGCCTATTTAAGTCACGAGAACTAAGTTAGCTGAACGTTTGATGGTACTTATCAAACAAGCTTAAGAGCTCAAACAGCGCTAATTCAATATTAGCGTAAGTCTAGGAATTCAATTAGTCGATGGTTAGAAACAAGAGATCGATGTGATAGTGAACACTGCTAGTGAAGTGATATATCAAGCATAATGCAAAGGGGAGGGGCAGTTTGTGTTCTCAAGTGACGTTTGATTACACCATTGGGCTGTGACATTACACTACGTTGTTGTATCATAAGTGATAGATTGAGTATTCATAATAAAAGGTTTAAACATGAATGTTTTAGTAACCGGTGGCATGGGCTACATCGGCAGTCATGCAAGTATCCAGATGCTTAAGGCAGGTATGACACCTGTCCTTTTTGATAACTTATACAACAGTAAACCGAGCGTTTTAGAGCGCATCGGAAAGGTATCTGGCGTTCGCCCAGTGTTCGTTGAAGGTGACATTCGAAATAAAGCGCTGTTGACGGAAACCATGAAGCAGCACAATATCAAAGCCGTTATCCACTTTGCCGGATTGAAAGCGGTTGGTGAGTCGGTTGAAAAGCCCCTTGAGTACTACGATAACAATGTAAACGGCACTTTGGTCCTCGTTGATGCAATGCGTGAAGCTAATGTTAAAACGTTAGTGTTCAGTTCATCAGCAACAGTATATGGCGACCCTGCAAGTGTACCTATTACAGAAGATTTCCCAACGAGTGCGACCAACCCTTATGGCCGCAGTAAATTGATGGTCGAAGAGTGTCTTACCGACTTCCAAAAAGCGAATCCAGATTGGAGCATCACGCTACTTCGTTACTTTAACCCTGTAGGTTCACACCCAAGTGGTGAGCTAGGTGAAGATCCACAAGGCATTCCAAACAATTTAATGCCGTTTGTGTCTCAAGTGGCGGTTGGCAGACGCGAGTTCTTATCAGTATTTGGTAGTGATTATCCAACTAAAGATGGCACTGGTGTTCGTGATTACATCCACGTAATGGATCTGTCTGATGGACACATTGCTGCACTTGAGAAAGTAGGCCGCAAAGATGGTCTTCATATCTACAACCTCGGTACAGGTAATGGGTCTAGTGTTTTAGACATGGTTAAGGCGTTTGAGCAAGCAAGCGGTAAAGAAATCCCTTTTAAGCTTGTTGAACGACGCGCAGGCGACATCGCAGAATGTTGGGCCGATCCGGCGAAAGCTCAGAAAGAACTTGGTTGGAGCGCAACACGCACACTAACTGAAATGACCGAAGATACATGGCGCTGGCAGTCTACAAACCCTAATGGGTTTCCGGGCTGACCTAGTGATTTATTGAATGATTAACTTATAAAAAGATGCTTTAGGGCATCTTTTTTGATCTAAATCGAATAAAAAGTAAATTAGTGGTTAAAAAGTATCATCCTGTATTCATTGTGTTACTATTCACGCGAATTATATATTTAATGTTATTTTTTTGGAGTTAATCATGGAACTAGGCCTGATCATCACTTTCATCGTTGCTGCAGCAGTAATGGTTAAGAAAGAAATGGCAGAGAAGTAATTTCACTTATTCCTTTTTGATATAATTTTTAGTGAAATAGATAAAAGCCAGCATTTAGCTGGCTTTTTAGTTTCTGCAGTTCAGACTTGTAACGAATTAAAATACTTGGTTTGTAGATAAGCACCAGTTAAGATCAGGTTGAGACTTAATCTCTGTACTGAATTGATAATCGTGCGCTACAAGACATGTCGCTGTACAACCAATACTTCTTATCTAGAGCGTTAAATAGACCTGCTCGCAGAGTTAAATCTACCATAGGGCAGGAAATAAGCCGTCAAATCAACAACTGTGTATCCAGATAAATCGACATTACCATCAGAGTTACAATCAACTTATCTTCCACGAAAAATGCTTGGTCTTGAGCAAATACACCCCATTACATGGTTTTTGCGTCAAGGATCCCCTTACTATCTGGAGTATATAGAAGAACTTGCTTAATATCATTAGACATTTGATTATCAATGTCTTCCGAAGATACTAATTCAATCGAACTCAATACATCCTCTATGTTTTGTTCAGTACGAGTTGCCGATACAGCAACCTCGTCAAATAGGACATAATCTTCAGCAAAGGCAGATGTTGATGAAAGCGCTAAAACGATTGAAGCAGAGAGTAGGGATTGCTCATACTTTCGATTGTTAGCTCAATTACATAGTGTTATCTTGATTTTCGAAAGATAACACTGATCCTAAATAATAATTGCTATTATTTGCATTTAAATAACTTTCAGTCACAGTTCCACTTATGGTTTGAATGCTTGCTTTTTTTGTGATTCAGTCCCATTTATAAAATAGGAAAGCTATGCAGAGCCCAATAACACTTGAAGCGTTACACATCCTAGACGCCATCGACAGGCGTGGAAGTTTCGCTGCTGCGGCCAATGAGATGGACCGCGCACCTTCATCACTCAGCTATCAAATTCAAAAACTTGAACAAGACTTAGATATCATGATTTTTGACCGTTCTGGCCATCGCGCAAACTTTACAGAGGCAGGTCAGTTGATACTTGAACAAGGTAGGGTGATCCTTGGTGCGACAGAAAGGCTCGTCAACGAAGCCAGCATTCTAGCTAATGGATGGGAGTTGGATTTAACCATCGCTTTTGATGGCATTATCCCAATTGCTAATTTCTTCCCACTTGTTGATGAACTAGGAAAAATCAGTAAAACGCGTGTTCGTTTACAAGAGGAGATCTTAGCAGGGTGTTGGGAATCACTGTCAGATGGCCGCGCCGACCTTCTTGTTTGCCCGAAAGTCAATACCATTCCTAATGACCTAAAAAGTGACATGATTGGTAAAATGGAAATGGTTTGGGTAGCAGCATCCAATCATTACGTTCACAAGCGTTCTGGCGATTTTCACCAAAAGGCTAGAGAAAGTTACAGGGTGATTGCAATCGCGGATACGGCACGCGATCAGCCAGCATTAAGCATCAATATATTAGAGAAGCAGCCACGTTTAACGGTGACGAGCTTTCCGGCAAAAGTAGAAGCATTAACGAGCGGGTTAGGTATTGGCACATTACCTTGTAGTGTTGCTAATCCATTAATTGAATCTGGTGTTTTAAAGCAAATCGCAGGTACTGAGCCCCAGCCAATTGACATCGTTATGGCTTGGCGACGCAACAAAATGGGCGACGCCAAATCATGGTGCATCCAACACCTTAAAAAAACATGGTCACTCAAGTAACGGAAGCACCATATCTGCTGTACCGTCTTCAAAACAGATATCTAGCTTGAAACCCAGTTTTTGAGCTAGTGTCAGCATCCCTCTGTTGGTTGGCATCGTCATTCCCGACATCTGTTTAGTCTGCTTGGCTCGGCAGTAATCAATAACCTTAGTCATCAAGATTCTTCCTAAACCAACGCCTTTAAGATCAGAGCGAATCAATATCGCGAATTCTGCATCCGTATTCTCTGGGTTAATCAGAGCCCGAGACACGCCAATGATTGCAGGTACGCCTTGTTCTTCACGCACCACAACAAAAGCAATCTCTCTATCGAAATCAATCTGAGTGAAATTAGCTAACGCTTCATGATTGAATTCACCCACATCACTAAAGAAACGTTTATAGAGATCCTCTTTAGACACTCGATTAATGAAATCGGCATGAAGTGGTTCATCTTCAGGCAGAATAGGGCGTAGCAGCACTTCTGTGCCATCTTTTAACTGGATACGTTCTTCAAGCTCCACAGGGTAAGGGCGAATCGCCAGCCTTTCTTGTGGGTCCCCTTCGTAAGCTTTCAATATGATATCGGCGTCCAATATCGTGAACTTATCGCCATTCGCAAGAACTGGATGTATATCCAGGTCATGTATTTCAGGGCAATCAACCACCATTTGAGAAATACGAACCAGCAACTCCGACAAGCCTTCTATGTCGATAGGGTTAGGGAGCTTTTGTAGGCGAATCTTGCCACTCTTTATGGCTCGAATGATCAAGTAACGAGCCAGTGTCATGTTAAGCGGAGGGAAAGCAGCTGCCGCGTCAATCGACTCATCCCATTCGGAACCGCCTTGACCGAGTAGAATAATAGGGCCGAATGTTTCGTCAGTTGTCACCTTAACGCGAAGCTCTTGTCCGCCAGCAAGTTTCGCCATGCCTTGAACCAACAAACCGTGAATATGCGCAGTAGGAAACGATAACTGAGAGCGATCCAAAATCGCTTGTGCCGCATTCGCGACCTCGCTACTGTTTCTTAGATTGAGCATCACACCTTGAACGTCAGACTTGTGCGCAATGTCTGGTGAACGGAGTTTGACTGCGACAGGGTATCCAATGGTTTCGGCAATATGCACCGCTTCACTGGGGTCAGAAGCGATCCAAGTAGGTAACACATCCAAATTGAAGTGTTTGAAAAACTGACTGTTTTGATGGGTATCAAGGCTAACTGTATCTTTATCCAGTAGTTGGCATTCTATCCAATTCTTCGCATCGGCTAAGTCTTCAATATGGACTTTCTCAGCCGTAGTTGGCGTCTCCATAAGCTGACGTTGGTTGCGTCGGTACTCAACCAAGTGCATGAATGCGACTACTGAACTTTCTGGCGTTCGATAGGTTGGAATACCAGCCTCTGTGAACAGCTTTCTCGCAGGCCTTGCCGTGAGCTCACCGGACCAATTGGTAAGAATATTGAATCGCTTATGGCGGGGGTGCTTTTTAATCGCGTCGATGATTCGCTCAGCGGTTTGAGCAGAATGCGCGATGGCTGAAGGGCTATGCATGATGAGAATGGCATCCGCTTCATCACCATCGAGTAATGTGTTGATAGTATCGATATAACGCTGATCACCCGCATCACCAACAATATCGATAGGATTGCTATGCGACCAACTTGAAGGTAACACCCTATTGAGCTTTTCGAGCGTCTCTTTCGATAACTCGGCGAGTTTACCGCCACGTTCGAAGAGCGTATCAACAGCCATAATCGCAGGCCCGCCACCATTCGTGACAATCGCCAGTCTCTCTCCACGTAAAGGGACCGAGTGAGTTAGGGTTTCTACCGCAGCAAACAGTTCATGCAAGTTTTTAACTCGCAACATGCCACTACGACGAATAGCCGAGTCGTAAATAATATCGAGCGTATCCGCACCACCAGTATGTGCTATTGCTGCTGCTCGGCCTTTAGCGGTTCGGCCACCTTTCAATACGAGTATTCTCCGATTACGTGAAGCTGCTCGGGCAGCCGAAATGAAACGTCTTGCATCTTTAATACTATCTATATAAAGCAATACTGCTTCAGTGTGAGAGTCGGTACTCAGATAATCCAACAGTTCAGAGAACTCGATATCCGTGCCGTTACCGATTGAGATAAATGCAGAGAAGCCGATCTCTTTATCATTCGCCCAATCAAGTATCGTCGTACAAACCGCCGCAGATTGAGAAACAAAGCCAATCTTGCCGGGTAGTGCGGTCACAGGAGAAAAAGAGGCATTAAGATTTAGCCAAGGGATTATCACCCCTAAGCTGTTTGAACCAAGCATTCTTATATTGTGCTTTTTCGCAATCGCTAGGCATCTTGAGTCGTACGTTTCACTGTTATCACTCGGTTGTTGCATATCTGAAGAAAGAACAATGACAGACGCAATGCCTTTCTCCGCTAACTCCTCAAAGATAGCTATATTGCGAGTCGCGTTGGTACAAAGAATCGCAAGGTCGGGAACAATTGGTAGCGACGAAATGTTTTTGTAGGAAAGTACACCCGCCACAGAATCGTATTTGGGCGTAACTGGCATTACCGCCCCTTTAAAATCCCCGTGCAACAGATTATTCATAACAATGTATCCCGCTCGATTCTCACGTTGAGAAGCACCAACAACAGCTATCGAACGGGGTTTGAGTAGGGGATCAAGATGATTCATAGACATATCCTAGCAATGAACGTAAGTTCATCGTAACTTACTTTTCGATGACAGGTTGATGGCAAATTCACCGAATTCAGATGAATAAGCAAACACTGCATAAAGTTTGTGAAATAGGTCACCCACTAATGGTGTATAATTTCAAAGTTAACTTGATTCTAAACCGACGTATCGGCATGATTTATAGTAATTATTATTAAGGATATAGAGCTTTCCATGAAAAAAATTGCAATTGCGACTTTGCCACTGCTCTTGGCTGCATGTGTATCTGAAAACTACATCACGGATGTGACTTCAGATAGTTATCAAGAAGAGTACAAAACTGCCAAAGTTGAAGCTCCAGTTGTGTCTCAATCACAGCAATCAGGCGTTGTTGAAGAGAATGTTGTGAACGTTATCAGAACAGAACCTGTTGAGCAGAAAGTCACTCAAACAACTCAGGCTAAGCCAGTTGCGGCAGTGAAAGGTCCAACTAAGAAACAACAAGACATGAACCAGCGTTTTGGTTACACAGTTCAAGTTGTTGCGGTTGGCAGCCAAAGTAAAGTCGACTCTTTCGTGAAAATGCTACCAACGACTTCTCAACCAGTTTGGGAAAACTACAAGATGGTAAATGGCACTAAGTGGTTCACAGTACTTTACGGTGACTACGCAACACGTTTAGAAGCGAAAAAAGCTATCTCAACACTGCCTAGTTCACTTAAGAACTTGAAGCCATTCGTGAAGAGTATTGATGACATCAAAAACTCTGAATACCCAACGCTTAACAAGTTAAACTAAGTTTTGAATCATAAGGAAGGAGCAAATGCTCCTTCTTTTGTTTTATGACGAACCGTTTTGTCTAATAGTTAATCGCTCGATCTTTCGAACGCAATTTTAACAATCAAAACACTGTACCTATTTCGACTTTTGTTTATCATTGAAGTCAGTATTCCTAGTTTCAAGGACCAAATTTACCCATGAACACCACAAACATTCTTCTGCTATGCGGCGGTGGTTCTTCAGAGCACGAAGTGTCGTTAGTTTCAGCCAATTACCTTTTTGACCAGCTTAAGAGCGTTAAAGACTTTGATGTTGTAAGAGTTGAAATTAAAAACGAAGGCTGGTGTCTTGATTCAGGTGAATTGGTTTATCTTGATATTAACGATCAAACCTTACGCGGTAAACATTTAGCATCGAAAGTCGATTTCATTGTACCTTGTATCCACGGTTTCCCGGGTGAAACAGGTGACATCCAGTCACTGTTTGAAATGGCTAAGATTCCGTATTTAGGCTGTGGTTCTGAAGCGAGCAACAACAGTTTTAACAAGATCACTTCAAAGCTTTGGTATGACGCACTTAGCATTCCAAACACACCATACCTATTCCTATCTGACAATACAGACGAAGCTCATTCACTAGCAACTCAAGCTTTTGAAAAGTGGGGCAAAGTATTCGTGAAAGCAGCACGCCAAGGCTCTTCTGTTGGCTGTTATCAAGTCAACCAAATTGAAGACCTGAGCGAGGCAATCAACAAAGCATTTACTTATTCAGATCAAGTGCTTGTTGAAAAGTCAGTGGTGCCAAGAGAGTTGGAAGTTGCGGCTTATGAAATCGATGGAGAGCTACACATCAGTAAGCCAGGCGAGGTCATTGCACCAAACGGCGCATTCTACTCTTACGAAGAAAAATACAGTGCAGACAGCCACTCAATCACAGAAGTAGAAGCCGGCAACCTTACTGATGAGCAACGTCAACTGATTGCAGACAGTGCTCGTAAAGTGTTTACGCAAATGAAGCTTCGCCATTTATCTCGTATTGACTTCTTCTTAACGCAAGATAACGAGATCTACCTAAACGAAGTTAATACCTTCCCTGGCATGACACCAATTTCGATGTTCCCAAAAATGGTTGAACACGACGGACATAAGTTCGCTAAGTTCCTAGAAAACTGCGTTAGAACCAGCCTTTCTTAAAGCAGCTTCTAAGGCTTCGTAAAAAAGCGGTTTGGATTATCTCCAAGCCGCTTTTTTGTGTTAGCGGTGTTTTTTAGTCTACCACAGGGCTGCAATTGCTTATCGCCACGGTGTTAGTGCCTTAAACTTCATTTTTTCGCTTTCGGCCGTATTCGAATAACCAACATACTGGGCAGGCATAGCAGGACTAAGCCAACGTCCAAAATCCTGAATCTCTCTTATCTTAAGCCCTTGTTTAGAGAGCTCTTGCGCCGCACCGACTCGAATCGAATTGCCTGAGAAATGGTGGTTCTCGGCTAAACCGAGTAAGTCACTTGCACGTCTTAAAATCCGATAGATTGACGAATCATCTAATGGACGAAGGCCAACGTTTTCGTGCTTATCGATGGCACGAAATACAGGCAATTCCTCTACTAGCCCAGTAAACCTTAGCCAACGTTCGAGTACAGAACTCGCAACTGATGAAAGCTTGTAGACCGAGTCTTTAATTGTAATTTGGTACTTACCATCGATACTCTCCACATCGTTCGTCGATAAGGACTTAAGTTCAGAGCGCTTCAAAGCACATTCGAACATCACGTTATAAATCGCGATGTCGCGGATCTCTTTTAACGTTACTTTGTCATGTGAAAGCAGCGTGTTCAATTGAGTAAGGTGCGAAGACGTCATAGCGTATGTCTGCTTTGCGTCACCAGCCATTCGAGCTCGTAAGTGGAGCAGAGTGAAGCGAATTTGCCTATGCTTAACAGGGTTTGCGAAGTTAAGTACGGTGTGCAACAAACTTAAAGTTGCAGTGTAACGTTTTAACGATGCGTACTTTCTATCATTAGACTCCGTTTCGAGAAAGCGACGAACTGCCGTGATGGAAGCAGGGAGTGTATTGATTCGATGTTTGGTGCAGAACGTGTGGTAGCGAGACCAATCACTGTAGATACCCAACAGTGAATTATGAGAATAATTGTAACCTGTTAACTCATCGATAATTTCGACGGTTGCGTTCCTGTTTAATTTTTCAACAAACAGATTAATTCTCACGGAGTCGGTTAAAATAGGGACTTTTTTTCTCAAATTAACGTACCTCGACAGGTTGTTTCCCATATTATGCTTGATATCATGATAAGTATACTTATGATTAATATAGTGAAAACAAAAAGATGATTAATAGATATGGCTAATTCAATTTACCGAAACGTTCATCTTCAATCGATAGATGCAAATAACACAGTTTGGCGTGCTAAGTTAAAAAACAACGTTATTCAAGGTAGATTAGCTGCCGTGAAAAAGAGTATCGATTGGTGGATTGATACTGCATCTATTATTGACCCCAAAGAGTTCACAGCGTTAAGTAAGTCTAGAGGGACTGGTGGCCAAACTGAAAATTTCAATGGTTACCAAATCAAAAATGACACTGGTGAGCCAAACGCATGGTATTGCATGTTTAACGGACGTCTTATCAAAGGCGGGAAAACGGCAATACAGCGTCATATCGAAGCTTACTTAATCGCTAAACAAAAAGTCGAGCAACAAAAGAAGTAAATTATGAGCCTAGTATATTCAACAGAAACAGGTCGTATTAAACCTGAAGAAGAGAAAGTCCAACGTCCTAAAGGCGATGGTATCGTTCGAATCCAAAAAGAAACCAAAGGCCGTAAAGGCAAAGGCGTTTCTGTCGTAACCGGCTTAGATCTAGATGATGCACCATTAAAATTAATGGCTGCAGAGCTTAAGAAAGTATGCGGCTGTGGTGGCTCAGTAAAAGATGGCAACATCGAAATTCAAGGTGACGCGCGCGATAAGATCAAAGCGCACCTTGAAAAGAAAGGCTACAAAGTTAAATTTGCCGGCGGTTAATCTCTAACTAATACCAGGGGTAAAATCGAAGATTATTATCGCTGGATATTAGGTATTTTATGGTAAATAACCAATATCGTTAAATACACAGTATCAGTTGAGAAGAAACGAAGGCAGGGCATCAGATATCGAGCACTGCCTTATGATTATTAAATCTAATTTAACATAACAATGATAATACGCAGTAAATTGTTGAGGCAATTTAGTAATGTCACTATTTACCAAAATAAAAATATCCCTTTAGTTACTTGGTCTCATAGCTATTGTCTTAAACTCTTTTTACCTAATCATTACATATGTGGTCTACATCTACATAAGCTCTTTACACAAAGCTTATCGATGAGAACTTGTTCCGTTAGTCATAACTCATATCTACTTTTACTAGTATTCACAGCGATGTTTGTAAACTTTGTGGATATTGCTGTCGTTTATTTTCAGATTTCACACACGCCACTTTTTTCCTTGGTGGTTGCACTCGTTGAATTCTGTTTTGGGTTATCGACTTAGTTAGCCAGTTGAGTTTTCTTTCGTAATCTCATCCTTAAATCCTCCAAGTAGCATCACTCATAAATACACACGCTCACAGCTACTTGCCCTCACATCATCGTTGGGATGGAATTACGAGACAATTAAGCCATACGTACGTAATCCAACATCCTTTCTATTACAATAAATTAACCCGCCTGAAATTTAACTGTATAAGTAAACAGTTAAATTTTAACTCCTATAAAAGCGGCACATTTAGAGTAATTTACAATCAAAATCAATACTCTGCGTTTAATTTTTAAACTTCAACTTGCTCTTATGGTGCACTTTCCTGTATAAAAGTCAATTTTGGATCAGTTTTTGGGAATAGCAATTCAGCCAACGCTAATACTCTAATCTGAGATTGCACCAACTCTACGGCATTGTGTATTAGGTTCGAGTTACATGTATAGGTTAAATATAATGAGCGACAAAGCATTCCGCAAACTCAACATATTCCTCTCGATTTTTTGCCTGGCAATCACCCTACTGTCGCTATTCTCTTTTGACAAGCTTATGAACAAGAGCTACGTCATTTCCCCAGACAAATACCATACACTCGCTAATACTGACAGAGACCATAATGGTGGCACGGTAGGCTCATTACACAAGTCAAATAGTGGCATTGAGTTACAGTGTTACTTCCAGCGAACCTACAGCAAGCCTTTTTGTGAGGTTGAATTCGTCATATCAAAAGAAGGTAAAGGGTTAGATCTCTCCACGTTCGATTCGGTATCCATTAACATGGATTACGAAGGACAAGAGAACCCAAGGTTCCGCTTTTACATTCGTAACTACGACAAGGGTTACAGTGTGAAAGGTGATGCAATGTCAAATAAGTTCAATCGCTTAGACTTTTCGCTACCAGATATAAGCCACATCGACTTGGACTACTTCAATGTCCCATTCTGGTGGATTGATCATTATAACCACCCTGTTTCTGACAGCGCGGTAGACATCACGAACGCAGTATCTGTTGAACTTGGGCTTGGTGCGAGCACGCTTGCCGGGCATCATTCACTTAAGATCTCGAGTATTGTTTTCCACGGTAAAATCATCAGCAAGGCTTTACTAGGTGAGCTTTTGGTTGGGTTATGGGTAATATATGCCGTCTACTATGTCTGCTGTGCTCTGCATATCGCTCGACGAAATAAAGCTCGTTCTGCACAACAACAACGTTATTTGACCCAAGAAATTGAAGAGTTAAAAGTTAAGGCCACAACAGATCCGTTGACTGGCTGCAGAAACAGAACCGAAGCGCTAGATAGCTTCTATGATTTCGAATGGTTAGCACAACAAGGAAAAATGATTCATGTCGCGTTGTTTGATTTAGACCATTTCAAACTGATTAACGACCAGCATGGCCATGAAGTTGGTGATAAGGTCCTCATCCAATTTGTTACTACCGCAAATGAAACACTTGGCGAGCATTATTTGCTTTATCGCTGGGGTGGTGAGGAGTTCCTACTCGTTTGCCTAGAACAAACGACGCTACAGTGTCACGAATCAATCGATAACTTGTACCTTGCAATGGACACAAAAGCATGGCCGAACGCGCTGACTGTCACAGCTTCTACTGGTGTCACACAGCTAAAGCAGAACGAGTCGATACGTTCTGCAATCAAGCGAGCAGACAAAGCACTGTATGAAGCAAAAAACAGCGGACGAAACCAATTCGTAACGTTTTAAGTCCATCTCATCGCTTTTCACCTGCGCGTCTCTAAGTCCCTTTAAGATAGCTGTTCAGCTTGCTAAGCCCATTAATGCTCGAGGCTTTTGGAGGGCAAGTCTCCTAATCTAGTATCTCATTCGAGCGACCATGAATTAACTTCCTTCAAGCCAAAGCTACACACTTAAGTAAACCAATACAGACCTCGTATTTGCCGCACTAAAGTCCCCCTCAGCTAATGCTTTCTGCTGCGGTTGAAGTATGCGAACCCGAGTCTAAACAGCGTTAGATGAACAATTCTGTCGCTGAGTATCTCAATAACGCTGCTTGTCACGAACACTCCAACACTCAAACCATAAAGCCTTACTCATTGAGAATTAGATGAATCAATTCGCTAATAATTGAAGTCACAGCGTCATGAACGTTAAAAAGCTCAAATATTGAACAACTTACGACTGGCGACATAAATACTGACACCCAAAACCCAGAACGTTTAACTTTCATCTTGTTTTGTAATTTAATTACAAAACAAAAGAAAAGGCATCCCAAAAAGTAGATCACTCCGAGGTAAGCTGTTGAATATATGATGATTATCGGGCTGTAGAGGTATGTATTTTAGAATGGTATTAAGGTTGTGATTGGTGGGGTAATATACTGTTGTACAAGTTATTTAGTTATAGTGCATTAAGGTAATAAAAAAGGGCTGTCGCGGCTTTCCGGGGAAAGCCGCTTTTATCTTCAAGAAGAAGTAGTCTGTATCTCGATACCCATATCCCATTCGCTTGATTAGTTTTATCTTGTTGTTTATCCCTTCCAATGTGCAGGTGTTAAGCGGATAACTTGCCGATGCGATAATGCCGTGAAGATAAGGACTCAGTTTTCGTGCGAACTCTTGCAATGGCTTAATTCCACTCTCCTGTACTTGTGCCCACCACACCTCCCAGAGCCCTTTTGC
>NZ_JAKEUQ010000090.1 GCF_022397955.1 Vibrio sp. Isolate32
ACTACTTCAAGCTTACTGTTCGTAAAAGTGCAATGCAGCGCTTAGATGAATGGATACGGCGTAGATTAAGGTGCTACCGACTAAAGCAGCGCAAACGCAGACACAGCATAGCGATATGGTTACAGCGACAAGGTGTAACGGAGCGTAATGCGTGGAAGCTAGCGATGTCAGATAAGGGTTGGTGGCATCTATCTTCAACGCCACAGGTTAATCACGCCATGCCAATAAAATGGTTCGAGGGGGTGGGCTTCACTCATTAAGAATTGGTCAGGAGTCATGAAAAGTTTGTTCGGAACCGCCGTATGCGACCCACGCTTGTACGGTGGTGTGAGAGGACGGAGGCTGCGAGGCCTCCTCCTACTCGATTCTGAAGTAAAGACCAGTAACGTTTCACTTCGAGATAAGAGTACGCTGCGCTCCGAGATACGAAGAGCGAGTACATAAAAATAAAAAAGGGCTGACCCATTAGGTCAACCCTTCACAATTCTTCTCGAATCTACTTATAGATACACAACATGTTCAAGTAGCTGTCAGTTA
>NZ_JAKEUQ010000091.1 GCF_022397955.1 Vibrio sp. Isolate32
AACTCTTGCAATGGCTTAATTCCACTCTCCTGTACTTGTGCCCACCACACCTCCCAGAGCCCTTTTGCATGTACTTCTGATTCACAATACCAAAGCTCTTTGAGTTGGGCTCCGAGTATATAAGTGGTCATTAAGTCCTTATTGATATTCAATATTTCTGTAAGATAGCTATCTTGTCGTCTATTTAAGTTACCTCTATTTTTCAACAACACCCAGCGTGAACGCTTCACCCATTGCCTCACTTTTTTAACTTGCATGAGTTTGTTGGCTTGGTAGAATATGACTCTATCCATCACCTCACGGCCGAACTTAGCGACAACATGGAACAAGTCGTAAACGATTTTTGCGTTCGGGCAGTGCGCTTGAACTTCAAGATCGAAAGCCGTATTCATGTCCATCGCGACGGCTTCGATATTTATCCCATGCTCACCTAGCTGCTCGAAGAACGGCCGTATGTCTTTGCGGCTACGACCTAATCCTATCCAAATGACTTGGTGAGTCTTTGCGTCAGCGA
>NZ_JAKEUQ010000092.1 GCF_022397955.1 Vibrio sp. Isolate32
GCTGAAACACGTATCGCTCTTCACTACGACCATGTTGTTTCTCTTTGACCTCGGTGACTATTTTCTCTTTACCAGCATCAAAAACTGCTTTGAACTGCGCCACAACAGCCGCTCTAAGCTTAGGCTGATTATTCTTAACCTGAACAACAACATGCGCTTGTTTTTCTTTGATTTTTTCTAGTGTTTCACGCTGACAATGCAGTGCATCAACTGTAACAACACTACCCTTTACATTTATAACATCAAGCATTTGCCGTACAACGTTGATCTCGCCATTCTTGTTCTCAGTCAGATTTTGACTCAGTACAAGACCACGTTCAGTACCGTAGGCAGTGACCAATTGTAACGCTGTTTTTTTGTCATTTCGGTATGAGCCACGAAGCTTTTCCATCGAATGCGATAATCGGCTTGTTTTGACTCGTGCGTTGTTCGTTAATCCAGAGGGCTAATGCCTCTAGCAAAGATTCTGCAACAACTGAACGCAAAATACGGGCTATTGTATGT